>NZ_JBEZAN010000001.1:696439-1229656 GCF_040646595.1 Streptomyces sp. NPDC045470 | reverse complement strand
CCCAGGACGTTCACACCGTGCCGCAGCCGTGAGGCCCCTACCTTGCCCGTCCCCCGGACGGACGCCCGCGACCGCGAGGTGGACAGGACCCCACGGCCACGGGCGGTCATTCACCGGCGGGCGGGCTCAGCCCCCCCCGGGCGGTCTCCCCCCCCCCGGGGGCGGTCACTCACCCCCGGGTGGACACCCCACCCAAAGGCGAGCGCCCCCGGGACGCCCCCCGGACGGCCCCACCCCCGGGCGACTACTCGACCGTGACCGACTTCGCCAGGTTGCGCGGCTTGTCGATGTCCCGGCCCATGGCCAGCGCCACGTGGTAGGCCAGCAGCTGGAGCGGGATGCCCATCAGGATCGGGTCCAGCTCGTTCTCGTTCTTCGGCACGATGATCGTGTGGTCGGCCTTGTCCTGCTTCTGGTGCGCGACGGCCAGGATGCGGCCGCTGCGGGCCTTGATCTCCTCCATCGCGGCGCGGTTCTTCTCCAGCAGGTCGTCGTCCGGGACGATCGCCACGGTCGGCATGGCGGGCTCGATGAGCGCCAGCGGACCGTGCTTGAGCTCGGACGCCGGGTACGCCTCGGCGTGGATGTAGGAGATCTCCTTGAGCTTGAGCGACGCCTCGCGGGCGACCGGGTAGCCGCGCACCCGGCCGATGAACATCATCGACCTGGCCTCCGCGTACTCCGCCGCCAGCTTCTTGACCTCGTCCTCCATCTCCAGGATCTCCTGGATCTGGCCGGGCAGCTTGCGCAGGCCCTCGATGATCCGCTTGCCGTCGGCGACGGACAGGTCGCGGATACGGCCCAGGTGCAGCGCCAGCAGCCCGAAGGCGACCACGGTGTTGGTGAAGCACTTGGTGGAGACCACGCAGACCTCGGGGCCCGCGTGCACGTACACGCCGCCGTGGGTCTCCCGGGCGATCGCCGAGCCGACCACGTTCACCACGCCCAGGACGCGCGCGCCCTTGCGCTTGAGCTCCTGCACGGCCGCCAGCACGTCGTAGGTCTCGCCGGACTGGGAGACCGCGATGTAGAGGGTGTCGGGGTCCACGACCGGGTTGCGGTAGCGGAACTCGGAGGCCGGCTCGGCGTCCGAGGGGATACGGGCCAGTTCCTCGATCATCTGGGCGCCGATCTGGCCCGCGTGGTACGAGGTGCCGCAGCCCAGGATCTTGACCCGGCGGATGGCGCGCGCCTCGCGCGGGTCCAGGTTCAGCCCGCCCAGGTGCACGGTGGAGAAGCGGTCGTCGATCCGCCCGCGCAGCACGCGGTCCACCGCGTCGGCCTGCTCGCTGATCTCCTTGTGCATGTACGTGTCGTGGCCGCCCATGTCGTACGACTCGGCCTCCCACTCCACGGTGGTCGGCTGCGCGGAGGTGTGCGAGCCCTCGGTGGTGTACGTGCGGTAGTCGTCGGCCTTGATGGTGGCCATCTCGCCGTCGTCGAGGGTGACGACCTGGCGGGTGTGCGAGACCAGCGCGGCGACGTCGGAGGAGACGAACATCTCCTTCTCGCCGATGCCCAGCACGACCGGCGAGCCGTTGCGGGCGACGACGATGCGCTCCGGGAAGTCGGCGTGCAGCACGGCGATGCCGTAGGTGCCCTCGATGACCCGCAGGGCCTCGCGGACCTGCTCCTCCAGGGTCGGCGCCTGGGAGCGGCCGATCAGGTGGGCCAGCACCTCGGTGTCGGTCTCGGAGACGAACTCGACGCCGTCGGCGGTGAGCTTGGCGCGCAGCTCGTCGGCGTTGTCGATGATGCCGTTGTGGACGACGGCGACCTTGCCCTCGGTGTCGACGTGCGGGTGCGCGTTCTCGTCGGTGGGGGCGCCGTGGGTGGCCCAGCGGGTGTGCGCGATGCCGGCGGTGCCCGCGAAGCGCTTCGGCAGGCGGGACTCCAGCTCGCGGACGCGGCCCTTGGCCTTGGCGGTCTTCAGGCCGCCGGCGGCCTTGCCGGTCCCCTTGGCGTGGATGGCGATACCGGCGGAGTCGTACCCGCGGTACTCTAGGCGCTGCAGTCCTTCGAGGAGCAGCGGAGCCACGTCCCGCTTACCGATGTAGCCGACGATCCCGCACATGTGGTGACCCTCCCGGTCAGGCAGTTGGACAGGTGGCGCACGATGCGGCGCGCGCCGGGGTGCTCGGCCGGTTCAGCCGTAGACGAGGCGGCGCAGCTGGCGCGCCGAGAGCTCGGGTGGGCGGACCGCGCGGTGCGGCAGCTCCTGGCCGATCCGTTCGAAGATCGCCTCGTTGCGCAGCCCTTGCGACTGCAGCTCCCGATGGCGTCTGCGGACGTAGTCCTCGGTCGTCTCGTCGAAGTACGCGAGGACGTCGAGCACCACCCGGGCGGCCTCGCCGCGCTGTAGCGGCGTGCTGCGCACCAGGTGGTCGACGAGATCCTCATGAGGCGAACGGCGATCGAGCACCCGATGAATACTGATGGGTCGGATCAAGTTACGCAAGAAACCTGCCCGATATCGGGCAAGCGACACGCCGAATGGCGTCAGACGTGGTGTCACCTTGACCACTAGGGGGGTGCGCGGTACTCAATGTTGACGTTCGGTTGCTCCATGCCACGTACGACGTCCACGCACGGCCCTGCACGATGAGCCCACCGAAGGGAATCTCGTGAGACGAAGCAGACTGTTCTGCTCGCTGCTGCTGGTGGCGGCGGCCGGCCTGTCGACGGCCGGGGCGCAGTCCGCCGCGGCCGACCGCGGCAGCCCGTCCGCCCGCCACGCCAAGCCGATAGCCCTCGACCAGGTCATCCCGGCGCCCGCCTCCGTCAAGCCGGGCAAGGAGCCCTACACGATCGGCGACCGGACGCGGATCCGGGTGCCCGGCGCGTCCGGCGAGGTCCGGCGGGTGGCCGGCTACCTGGCGGACGTCCTGCGCCCGTCCACCGGCTATCCGCTGCCGGTCACCGGAAAGGACGGCCGGGACGGCATCGTGCTGCGCCTCGGCGGCAAGGACACCAAGGCGCTCGGCGCCGAGGGCTACCGCCTCACCTCCACCCGGCACGCGGTGACGATCACCGCGGCCCGGCCCGCCGGTCTCTTCCACGGCGTGCAGACCCTGCGCCAGCTCCTGCCGCCGTCCGTCGAGAAGCGCAGCAAGCAGCACAGCCCCTGGAAGGTCGCCGGCGGCACCATCTCCGACACCCCGCGGTACGGATACCGCGGCGGGATGATCGATGTGTCCCGGCACTTCTTCACGGTCGATCAGCTGAAGCGTTACATCGACCAGCTTGCGCTGTACAAGTACAACAAGCTGCATCTGCACCTCACCGACGACCAGGGCTGGCGGCTCCAGATCAACTCCTGGCCGCGGCTCGCCACCTACGGTGGCAGCACCCAGGTCGGCGGCGGCCCCGGCGGCTACTACACCAAGGCCCAGTACCGCGAGATCCTGCGGTACGCCGCCAGCCGCTACATGGAGGTCATCCCCGAGGTCGACACCCCGGGACACACCCAGGCCGCGCTGGCCTCGTACGCGAAGCTGAACTGCAACAACATCGCGCCGCCGATCTACACGGGCGTCGAGGTCGGCTTCAGCTCGCTGTGCGTGCCCAAGAAGGTGACGTACGAGTTCCTGGACGACGTCTTCCGTGAGGTCGCGGCGCTGACCCCCGGCCCGTACCTGCACATCGGCGGCGACGAGGCGCACTCCACCAGCCACGCCGACTACGTGACCTTCATGAACAAGGTCCAGCCGCTGGTGACGAAGCACAAGAAGAAGGTCATAGGGTGGCACCAGCTCACCGCCGTCACGCCCGCCAAGGGCGCCGCGGTGCAGTACTGGGGCTACGACAAGACCCCCGCCAAGGAGCGGGAGCAGGTCGCGGCGGCCGCCCGGAAGGGCGCCGGGCTCATCCTGTCGCCGGCCGACCGGTCCTACCTCGACATGAAGTACACCAAGGACACCAAGCTCGGTAAGGCGTGGGCCGGGTACGTCGAGGTCCAGCGGTCCTACGACTGGGACCCCGCGACGTACCTGAAGGGCGCGCCGCAGAAATCGATCATGGGCGTCGAGGCGCCCATCTGGACGGAGACCCTCTCCACCGACCAGCACCTCGACTACATGACCTTCCCGCGGATGCCCGGCATCGCCGAGCTGGGCTGGTCGCCGAGGTCCACGCACGACTGGAACACCTACAAGCACCGGCTGGCGTCCCAGGCTCCCCGCTGGGAGGCCATGGGCTTCGACTACTACAGGTCCCCGCAGGTGCCGTGGCGCAAGTGAGCTGACGGCGGCGACGACAGCAGGGCGGGACCGGAGCACCGGTCCCGCCCTGTGCCGTACGCGCCGTACGGAAAGCTGTACGGAAAGCCGTACGGGATGCCGGCCTACACGCCCAGCTCACGGGCGATCAGCAGCCGCTGCACCTCGCTCGTCCCCTCGCCGATCTCCAGGATCTTGGAGTCGCGCCACATCCGGGCGACCGGGTACTCGTTCATGAAGCCGTAGCCGCCGTGGATCTGGGTGGCCTCGCGGGCGTTGTCCACCGCGATCTCGGAGGAGTACAGCTTGGCGAGGGCGGCCTCCTTCTTGAAGGGCTCGCCGTGCACCAGGCGCGACGCGGCGTCCCGCCAGGCCAGCCGGGAGGTGTGGGCGCGCATCTCCATGTCGGCCAGCTTGAACTGGATCGCCTGGTTGTGGCCGATCGGCCGGCCGAAGGCGTGCCGGTCCTTGGCGTACCGGACGGATTCGTCCACACAGCCCTGGGCGAGGCCGGTGGCGAGCGCCGCGATGGCGATCCGGCCCTCGTCCAGGATGCGCAGGAACTGGGCGTAGCCGCGGCCCTCGGTGCCCAGCAGGTTGACGGCCGGGACCCGTACGTCGGAGAAGGACAGCTCCCGGGTGTCCGAGGCGTTCCAGCCGACCTTGGAGTACGGGGCGGCGACGGTGAAGCCCGGGGTGCCGGACGGCACGATGATCGAGGAGATCAGCGGGCTGCCGTCGTCCTTGCGGCCGGTGACGGCGGTGACCGTGACCAGGCCGGTGATGTCCGTGCCGGAGTTGGTGATGAAGCACTTGCTGCCGTTGATCACCCACTGGTCGCCGTCCCGCACGGCGGTGGTCCGCGTGGCGCCCGCGTCCGAGCCGCCGTCCGGCTCGGTCAGGCCGAAGGCGCCGAGCACCTCACCCGCGCACATCCGGGGGAGCCACTCCCGCTTCTGCTCCTCGGTGCCGAAGCGGTAGATCGGCATGGCGCCGAGGGAGACGGCCGCCTCCAAGGTGATCGCCACCGAGGAGTCGACGCGGGCCAGTTCCTCCAGGGCGACGCCGAGGGCGAGGTAGTCGCCGCCCATGCCGCCGTACTCCTCGGGGAAGGGCAGGCCGAACAGGCCCATCCGGCCCATGTCCCGCACGATCTCGTACGGGAACTCGTGCTGCTCGTAGAACTCGCCGATCTTGGGAGCGACGACGTCGTGGGCGAACGCCTCGACCGTGCGCCGCAGCTCTTCGAGTTCGGGGGACAGGCGGTGGTCCAGGGACATCCTTCACTCCTTGTGGGAGAGGGCACGGACGGTGCGGGACGGGCTCGGACGGCCCAGTTGTCCGGCCATCCACACGCTTGTGGCGGTGAGCCGGCCCAGATCGACCCCGGTCTCGATACCGAGGCCGTGCAGCATCCACACCAGGTCTTCGGTGGCGAGGTTGCCGGTGGCGCTCTTGGCGTACGGGCAGCCGCCGAGGCCGCCCGCCGACGCGTCGACGGTGCTGACGCCGTGCTGGAGCGCCGCGAGGGTGTTGGCCAGCGCCTGGCCGTACGTGTCGTGGAAGTGCACGCCGAGGCGGTCGGTGGGCACGCCCGCCTCGTTCAGCGCGGCGAGCAGCGCCTGGACGTGGCCGGGGGTGGCCACACCGATGGTGTCGCCCAGGCTCAGTTCGTCGCAGCCCATGTCGAACAGGGCGCGGCAGACCCGCACGACCTGCGCGACCGGCACCGGGCCTTCCCAGGGGTCGCCGAAGCACATGGAGAGGTAGCCGCGGACGTGCGCCTGCTCCTCCTTCGCGCGGGCGACCACCGGGGCGAACATGGTCAGCGATTCCTCGACCGTGCGGTTGAGGTTGGCCTTGGCGAACGACTCCGTGGCGCTGCCGAAGACCGCGATGCGGCGGGCGCCGAGGGCCAGCGCGCGGTCCAGGCCGCGGTCGTTGGGCACCAGGACGGGCAGCCGCGCGTCGAGGTCCGCCAGCATCGGGTAGAGCTGTTCGGCGTCGGCGAGCTGCGGCACCCACTTGGGGTGCACGAAGCTGGTCGCCTCGACCGTCGTCAGCCCGGCGTCCACGAGGCGGCGTACGAACGCGGCCTTGACCTCGGTGGGGACGACGGCGGACTCGTTCTGCAGGCCGTCGCGGGCGCCGACCTCGTGGATACGGACCCGGGCCGGCAGGCCGGGGGCCGGGACGGGCATGGGGAGTCCGGGTGCGGTCATGCCGTTGCCTCCTCGGCCGGGGCGGCCGCCGGCGCGGGGTCCGGCGCCTGGTCGTGCGGATCGACGACGGCGAGCACCTGGTCCATGGCGACGGTGCTGCCGGGGGAGACGCCCAGCTCGCTGACCGTGCCGGCGTGCGGCGCGGAGATGACGTGTTCCATTTTCATCGCCTCGACGACCAGCAGCCCCTGTCCGGCGGCCACTTCGTCGCCGACGGTCACCTTCACGACGGTGACCGTGCCGGGCATCGGCGCGGTCAGCGCGTCCATCCCGTGCGCTCCGGCGGCGCCGCGCAGCGTCTCGGCGACCGGGTCGTGGTCCGTGACGTGCCAGGCGTCGCCGTCCCGGCCCAGCCAGTCGCCGGCCCGGTGGAAGGTGTGGACGACACCGTCGACGGTGACGCGGACCCGGCCGGCGGTGACGTGGCCGGTTCCGGTGGCGGCCACCGGGTCGTGGCCGGGCACCTTGACCTGGTGGGCGACGGGCGCCGGGCGGCCGCCGATCCGCCAGCCGTCCGGTACGGCGAACGGGTCCACCCAGCCGCCGTCCGGCACCGGCTCCAGCGCCGCGTTCCGTACGGCGGCGGCGGCCGCGTACACCTCGGCGGGCACCTCCCGCGGCACCAGCGCGTCCATCTCGCGCTCGACCAGCCCGGTGTCCAGCTCGCCCGCCACGACGTCCGGGTGGGCCAGCAGGCGGCGCAGGAAGCCGGTGTTGGTGGGGACGCCGAGCACCACCGTTTCGGCGAGCGCGGCGCGCAACTTGCGCAGCGCGGTCGCGCGGTCCGGGCCGTACGCGACGACCTTCGAGAGCATCGGGTCGTACAGGCTGCCGACCTCGGTGCCCTCGGCCAGGCCGGAGTCCGTGCGCACCCCGTCGCCCTGCGGCTCGGCGAGCGCCAGGACCGTACCGCCGGACGGCAGGAAGCCGCGCGCGCCCTCCTTGACCGACACCGTCTCGGCGCAGATCCGGGCCTCGACGGCGTGCCCGGTCAGCCGGACGCCGTCCTGCCCGAACGCCAGCGGCTCGCCCGCGGCGATCCGCAGTTGCCACTCGACCAGGTCCAGGCCGGTGACGAACTCGGTGACCGGGTGCTCGACCTGGAGGCGGGTGTTCATCTCCATGAAGTAGTACGAGGCGGGGTCGTCGCCCGGCACGATGAACTCGACCGTGCCCGCGCCCCGGTAACCGCACGAACGGGCGGCCTGCACGGCGGCCTCGCCCATCGCGGCCCGGGTCGTCCCGTCCAGCAGGACGGACGGCGCCTCCTCGATCACCTTCTGGTGGCGGCGCTGGAGCGAGCACTCGCGCTCGCCGAGGTGGACGACGTTGCCGTGGCCGTCCGCCAGCACCTGGATCTCGATGTGCCGGGGGCGGTCCACCCAGCGCTCCACCAGCAGCGTGTCGTCGCCGAAGGAGCCGCGGGCCTCGCGGCGGGCGGCGGCGATCTCGTCGGCGAGCAGCGCCTCGTCCCGTACCAGCCGCATGCCCTTGCCGCCGCCGCCCGCGGACGGCTTGAGCAGCACCGGCATACCGATCTCGCGCGCGGCGTCCGCCAGTTGGGCGTCGGTCAGTCCGCTGCCGGAGGAGCCGGGCACGACCGGCACGCCGGCCGCCCGCACCGTCTCCTTCGCGCGGATCTTGTCGCCCATCAGCTCGATGGCCTCGGCGGACGGCCCGATGAAGACCAGTCCGGCGTCGGCGCAGGCCGCCGCGAACGCGGTGTTCTCGGCGAGGAAGCCGTACCCGGGGTGCACGGCCTGCGCGCCGCTGCGGTGCGCGGCCTCGATCAGGCGGCCCGCGTGCAGATAGCTCTCGGTGGACGGTGGCGGGCCGATGCGGACCGCCGTGTCGGCCTCGCGGACATGGCGGGCGTCGGCGTCCGCGTCGCTGAAGACGGCCACCGAGCGGACGCCGAGCGCGCGCAGCGTCCGGATGACGCGGACCGCGATCTCGCCCCGGTTGGCGACCAGGACGGTGTCGAACATGCTCATCTGTTCCTTCACTCCCCGCACTCCCCTCACATCCGGAAGACGCCGTAGCCCGGCTCGCCCAGCGGTGCGTTGCCGCACGCCGTCAGGGCCAGCCCCAGCACCCGGCGGGTGTCCAGCGGGTCGATGACCCCGTCGTCCCACAGGCGCGCGGTCGCGTAGTACGCGCTGCCCTGGGTCTCGTACTGCTCGCGGACCGGGGCCTTGAAGGCGGCCTCCTCCTCGGCGCTCCACTCCTCGCCGCGCGCCTCCAGTTGGTCGCGTTTGACCGTCGCGAGGACGGAGGCGGCCTGCTCGCCGCCCATCACCGAGATCTTCGCGTTCGGCCACATCCACAGGAAGCGGGGCGAATAGGCCCGGCCGCACATCGAGTAGTTGCCCGCGCCGTACGAGCCGCCGATGACGACCGTCAGTTTGGGGACGCGGGTGCACGCCACCGCCGTGACCATCTTCGCGCCGTGCTTGGCGATGCCGCCCGCCTCGTAGTCGCGGCCGACCATGAAACCGGAGATGTTCTGGAGGAAGACCAGCGGGATGCCGCGCTGGTCGCACAGCTCGATGAAGTGCGCGCCCTTCTGGGCGGATTCGGAGAACAGGATGCCGTTGTTGGCGACGATGCCGACCGGGTGGCCGTGGATGTGCGCGAAACCGGTGACCAGTGTCGTGCCGTACTCGGCCTTGAACTCGGCGAAGCGGGAGCCGTCCACGACGCGCGCGATGACCTCCCGTACGTCATAAGGCGTACGGGAGTCGGCGGGCACCGCGCCGTACAGCCCGGCCGGGTCCACCTTGGGCTCCTCGGCGGGCCGCACCGTCCAGGGCAGCGGGCCGCGGCCGCCGAGCGTGGAGACGATGGTGCGCACGATGCGCAGCGCGTGCGCGTCGTCCTCGGCGAGGTGGTCGGTGACACCGGACGTACGGGAGTGCACCTCGCCGCCGCCCAGCTCCTCGGCCGTGACGACCTCGCCGGTCGCGGCCTTCACCAGCGGCGGGCCGCCCAGGAAGATCGTGCCCTGGTTCCGCACGATCACGGCCTCGTCGCTCATCGCCGGTACGTACGCGCCGCCCGCCGTGCAGGAGCCGAGGACCGCCGCGATCTGCGGGATGCCCGCGCCGGACATCCGGGCCTGGTTGTAGAAGATCCGCCCGAAGTGCTCACGGTCGGGGAAGACCTCGTCCTGCATCGGCAGGAAGGCGCCGCCGGAGTCGACCAGGTACAGGCACGGGAGGCGGTTCTCCAGCGCCACCTCCTGGGCGCGCAGGTGCTTCTTGACCGTCATGGGGTAGTACGTGCCGCCCTTGACCGTCGCGTCGTTGGCGACGATCACCGTCTCGCGGCCGGAGACCCGCCCGACGCCCGCAATCACGCCCGCGGCCGGCGCGGCACCGCCGTACATCCCCTCCGCGGCCAGCGGCGCCAGCTCCAGGAACGGCGAGCCGGGGTCCAGCAGCGCGTCCACCCGGTCGCGGGGCAGCAGCTTGCCGCGCGCGGTGTGCCGGGCCCTGGCCTTCTCGCCGCCGCCCAGGCGGGCCGCGGCGAGCCGGGCGCGCAGGTCCTCGGCCAGCTCCTGGTGGGCGGCCTCGTTGGCGCGCCAGGTGTCCGACGCCGGGTCGGCCGTGCTGTCCAGCACCGGTGCCACTTCCGCCGGGTCCATCCGCATCCGTGCCCCCGCCTCCTTCGGCTCCCTCACCACAGCTCCTTCGTACGGCTGCTGCGGACGCCGGGGATCGCCCGGCCGTTAATGGGCGTTAACTTCATTTCTCCCAGGTTAACGACCACTAACCCGCCTGTCTACAATCGGTTGTATGAGCAGCACACACGCCCCGGCAGCCACCAGCCGACGCGAGCAGATCCTCAAGGAGGCGGCCCGGCTCTTCGCCGAGCGCGGGTTCCACGGCGTCGGCGTGGACGAGATCGGTGCCGCCGTCGGCATCTCCGGGCCCGGCCTCTACCGGCACTTCGCCGGCAAGGACGCGATGCTGGCCGAGCTGCTCGTCGGTATCAGTGAACGACTGCTGGAGGGCGGCCGCATCCGCGCCGCCTCCGGTGGCGACCGCCCCGCCGCGGTGCTGGACGCCCTGATCGAGGGGCACATCGACTTCGCCCTCGACGACCGCCCGCTGATCACCGTCCACGACCGCGAGCTGGACCGGCTGCGCGAGGCCGACCGCAAGCGGGTGCGGCGTCTCCAGCGCGAGTACGTGGAACTGTGGGTGCAGGTGGTGCGCGAGGTGTACCCGGCGTACGCCGAGGCGGACGCGCGCGCCTCCGTGCACGCCGTGTTCGGCCTGCTCAACTCGACCCCGCACCTCAGCCGCCCCGGCGCCCTCCCGGGCCGTACGGAGATGGCGGCGCTGCTGCACCGGCTGGCCCGGGGGGCGTTCGCGGCGGCGGGCGCGGACGGAGGTGCGAGCGGGCGCGTGAGCGGGAGTGCGAGCGGGGGTGCGGGCGACGGCGCGGGCGGGTCCGGGGGGCTCCCCGCCCCTTCGGGCGCCTCTGGACAGTCTCACTGACCGGCGGGTAGCTTTCGGCTGAGCAAGCGCTTAGTCGAGGGGTCGGTGGTGGCCGGCCGGCGGACCTGAGGAGGCGGCGGATGCGTCGTACGGTGTTCAACGAGGATCACGAGGCGTTCCGGGAGACCATCCGCGACTTCATCGCCGCCGAGGTCGTGCCCGTCTACGACGAGTGGCTGCAGGCCGGACAGGCGCCCCGCGACTTCTACAAGAAGCTCGGCGAACTGGGCGTCTTCGGCATCGAGGTCCCGGAGGAGTACGGCGGCGCCGGCCAGACCAGCTTCAAGTTCAACGCCGTCATCACCGAGGAGTGCGCCCGGGCCGGCGTCAGCTTCGGCGGCTCCGGCGTGCACACCGCCCTCTGCCTCCCGTACTTCCTCAAGTACGCCACCGAGGAGCAGAAGCGGCGCTGGCTGCCGCCGTTCGTCTCCGGCGACATGATGACCGCCATCGCCATGACCGAGCCCGGCACCGGCTCCGACCTGGCCGGCATGAAGACCACCGCGAAGCTCTCCGCGGACGGCACCCACTACGTCCTCAACGGCGCCAAGACCTTCATCACCGGCGGCGTCCTCGCCGACCGCGTCATCGTCTGCGCCCGTACGGCCGCCCCCACCCCGGAGGACCGCCGCGGCGGCATCACCCTCCTGGTCGTCGACACCACCTCCGAGGGCTACGCCGTCGGCCGCAAGCTGGAGAAGCTCGGTCTCAAGAGCTCCGACACCGCCGAACTGTCCTTCAGCGACGTCAAGGTGCCCGTCGAGGACCGCCTCGGCGAGGAGGGCAAGGCGTTCTCCTACCTCGGCCAGAACCTCCCGCAGGAACGTCTCGGCATCGCCGTCGGCGCCTACGCCCAGGCAGCCGCCGCCGTCCGGTTCGCCAAGGAGTACGTCCAGGAGCGCGAGGTCTTCGGCAAGGCCGTCGCCTCCTTCCAGAACACCAAGTTCGTCCTCGCGGACTGCAAGTCCGAGGTGGACGCCATGCAGGCCGTCGTCGACCGCGCCCTGGACGCCCACGACGCGGGCGATCTCACCGCCGCAGACGCCGCCTCCGCCAAGCTCTTCACCACCGAGCGCGCCGCCGTCGTCATCGACAAGTGCCTCCAGTTGCACGGCGGCTACGGCTACATGCAGGAGTACCCGATCTCCCGCCTCTACGCCGACACCCGCGTCACCCGCATCTACGGCGGCACCAGCGAGGTCATGCGCTCGATCGTCGCCAAGTCCATGGGGCTGTGAGGCCCCACGGCCCGCTGCCGCGCCGGCGTCCGAGCCCGCGCGCCGCAGCCCGAACGAAAGCCGTACGCGCGTGAACGACGCCCTGCTCGCCCTGCTCGAACAGCTCGACCTGGAGCCCATCGAGCAGGACATCTTCCGCGGCACCAGCCGCCCGTCCGTCGTCCCCCGGGTCTTCGGCGGACAGGTCGCCGCCCAGGCCCTGGTCGCCGCCGGGCGCACCGTCCCCGAGGACCGTCCGCCGCACTCCCTGCACGCCTACTTCCTGCGGCCCGGCGACCCCGGCGCGCCCATCGTCTACACCGTCGACCGCATCCGCGACGGCCGGTCCTTCACCACCCGCCGCGTCGTCGCCGTCCAGCACGGCCAGCCGGTCTTCCACCTCTCCGCCTCCTTCCAGGTGCACGAGGAGGGCATGGAGCACCAGGAGCCGATGCCGTACGCACCCGATCCGCTGACCCTGCCCACCGCAGCCGAGATGCTGCCCCGCTACGCCGACCGCTTCCGCGAACCCGGCGTGGCCCAGCGGCTCCTGGAGGCGCGGGCCGCCGTCGACCTGCGCTACGTGGACGCGCCGCCGTTCGGTACGGCGGGCGAGCCGCGCGAACCGCGCTCCCAGGTCTGGTTCCGTACGCACGGCAAGCTGGACGGCGCCATCGACCAGCCGCTGCTGCACATCTGCCTGGTCACCTACGTCTCCGACATGACCCTGCTGGACTCGGTGCTGCTCGCCCACGGGCGCGGCGGCTGGGCGGTCGGCGACGTGGTCGGCGCGAGCCTGGACCACGCCATGTGGTTCCACCGGCCGTTCCGGGCCGACGACTGGCTGCTGTACGACCAGGAGTCGCCCACCGCGCAGGGCGGGCGGGGACTGGGCAAGGGCCGGATCTTCACGGCGGACGGGCGACTGGCGGTGTCGGTGATCCAGGAGGGGGTCATCCGGGTGCCGCGGGAGTGATGCGCGGCGCGGGAGCGAGGAGCGCCGCGGGAGTGCGGGGCATCGCTGAGGTCAGGAGCGGCGCGGGTGTGCGGGGGCGCGGCACGTGGTGCGTCCCACGTGCCGCCCCCCCCGGGCCGGTCAGCCCAGCAGCCCCGCCGCGCCCAGCAGGTACGCCGTCAGCGGGTCGTAGTACCGCGGGCTCAGGACGTGATCGTCCAGCGGAATCGTCACCTGTAGCGTGCCCTCCGCCTCGCCGACGAACAGCGCCGGGTCGTTGCAGTCTGCGAACCCGATGGCGTCGAGACCGCGCCGGCCCGCACACCCGGCCCAGCCGTGGTCGGCCATGACCAGATCGGGCAGCGCCTCGCCCGCCCGCTCCAGCCCGTCCAGTACGGCGGTCATCGGCGCGGGGGAGTGGGTGTGCCACAGCGTCGCGCCGCGCTCCAGCATCGCCACGTCGGCGAACTGGAACACCACCCCCTCGTCCGCCTGCAACCCGTCCGGCACGACGACGATGTCGCAGCCCTGGGCGCGCAGCGCCTCGGCGGTGGCCCGGTGCACGTCCAGCAGCCCGCCCGGGTGCCCGGTCGCGAACAGCACGCGTTCACGCCCGGCGGCGGCCTTGCGCAGCCGGGCGGCCGCGCGGTCCAGGGCGTCCACCGTCAGCTCGGGATCGATGGTGTCCTGGCCCATCCGGTGCCGGCTGTCGTCGTTGACGCCGCACCGCTCGGCCATCACGGCGAGCACGTCCTGCTCGTCGGTCCAGCGGTCCCCGAGTTCGAGTCCGAGCCAGTAGTGGCGGTCTCCGTCGGCCAGCTTGCGGTAGTGGTCGAGATTGTTCTCGCGGGGAGTGGCGACCTCACCGGCGATCCGGGTCCGTACGAGATGGTCGACGAGTTCGGTGCGGCTGGGAACAGGCGGCAGTATCGGCATGAGGTCATTGTCCCTTGAAGCACCCGGCGATGGACGTGATGTCCATCGACCGGCGGTACATCGCCACAAATGTCCATGGGCACCCCCGGCCCCGCTGCCTACGCTCACCCCATGACCACCGCATCCGCCGCTTCCGGCGCCTCCCAGGACCCCGCGGGCCCCGTCGGCCCCGTCGACTCCTCCCGCGTCCCCCGCTACGCGGGCCCGGCGACCTTCGCCCGGCTGCCCCGCCTCGACCAGGTGGGCACGGCCGACGTCGCGGTGGTCGGCGTGCCCTTCGACACCGGCGTCTCCTACCGCCCCGGCGCCCGCTTCGGCGGCAACGCCATCCGCGAGGCGTCGCGCCTGCTGCGTCCGTACAACCCGGCCCAGGACGCGTCCCCCTTCGCGCTCGCCCAGGTAGCGGACGCCGGTGACATCGCCGCCAACCCCTTCAACATCAACGAGGCCGTCGAGACCATCGAGGCCGCCGCCGACGACCTCCTGGACACCGGCGCCCGCCTGATGACGCTGGGCGGCGACCACACCATCGCGCTGCCCCTGCTGCGCTCCATGGCCAAGAAGCACGGCCCGGTGGCGCTGCTCCACTTCGACGCGCACCTGGACACCTGGGACACCTACTTCGGCGCCGAGTACACCCACGGCACCCCGTTCCGCCGCGCCGTCGAGGAAGGCATCCTCGACACCTCCGCCCTCTCCCACGTCGGCACCCGCGGCCCCCTCTACGGCAAGAAGGACCTCGACGACGACGAGAAGATGGGCTTCGGCATCGTCACCTCTGCGGATGTCATGCGCCGTGGCGTCGACGAGGTCGCCGACCAGCTCCGTCAGCGCATCGGCGACCGCCCCCTGTACATATCCATCGACATCGACGTCCTGGACCCGGCCCACGCCCCCGGCACCGGCACCCCGGAGGCCGGTGGTCTGACCTCCCGGGAACTGCTGGAGATCCTGCGCGGCCTGGCCGGCTGCAACCTGGTCTCCGCCGACCTCGTGGAGGTGGCCCCCGCCTACGACCACGCCGAGATGACGTCGGTGGCGGCCTCCCACACGGCGTACGAGCTCACGACGATCATGTCGCGGCAGATCGCGGCGTCGAGGGGCTGAGTTCTGCTGTCCCGCTCCGGCCGGTCCCTGCTGTCCGGTTCCGGCCGGTCCTGCTACCCGGTTCCGGCGCGTCGTACTGCGGCGGGTGGGACTGCGGTGTGTCGGACTACAGCGTGTCCGGCCGGTAGAACTTCCGGTACAGCGCGATGGCGTCCGACGGCGGCCGGAGCGGCACGCTGCTGATCTCCCCGGTGTCCTTGGCCACGACCACGCACGTCCCGCCCGGGCTCCGCGGCGGGCGGCGCTGTCCGTCCGGCGCGGTCTTCGGCCGGGGCGGCAGCTTCGCGTACACGAGATACCCGATGTCGAACTCGTGCACCCGCAACGGGGCGGGCGTGCCGTCGGGCCATACGGGAGCGTACTCCGTACGGGCGATCGCCAGCGCTTCGTCGGCGTTCGCCGGCACCGGTCGGTCGGCGCCGGGAGATCCGGTGTCGGGCATGGGCTTCCTCTGGTTCCTGGGTCGGGGGCGGGGCCGGTGTGCGGTGCGCGGGGGTGCCTACGGCTCCAGCCCCGGCTCGTTGAGCAGCGTGTCCCAGACCTCCCCGGCGGCGGCCGCCGGATCGATCGCGGCGAGCCATGCCTCCAGCTCCGCCCGCGCCTCGCGCCCGTCCTCGGTGAGCGACGCGGACAGCAGGAAGCGGTGCCATCTCATCAGGCACACCAGGGCGACGAACTGTGGCAGGGAACTCGCCGCGAGCTGCTCCTCCACATTGACGGACACACACCGGACGTGACCGGTCGTGCCGTCCAACAGCAGCTCGCCACCGAGCAGTTCGCCCAGCCGGTAGTGCGGCTCACTGCTGTCGGCGTCCGGTAGCTCCTGGATCCCTTCGGTACGCAGGCGCCGGGTGTCCAGCGTGAGCATCTCCGTCAACGGCACCCCGCGCCCGACGAGCCAACGGGCCGCCTCCGTACCCCGCAACCCCTCCGGCAGCTCCGACTCGGACGGGCGGAGGATACGGTCCGCGCCGAACACCGCGGCGAGGAGTTCGGCGGACGGGTCCCTGAAGGCGTCGGCGAGCGGACGCGGCGCGACCGAGCGGGCGTGGACGTCCAAGAGGGGGGACGCGTACCAGGGGGGCGTCTCACCGGTCGTGCCCTCGACCGGGGCTTCGTCCGCCGGCGCGGCCGGGTCGTCCGGCAGGAACTCCACGGCGAAGACACCGCGGCGACCGCCGAGCACCGCGAGGTTCCCGACCCGTACGCCCTCCGTGATGTCCCTCGGGCAGCGCGGCATGCGGGCGGTCGCGGTCGCCCGCGGAGCGGGGCGCCAGCCGCGGGCGGTGTTGACCATGGGCCGGACGGACGGGCCCGATGTTTCCTCCCCGTCACCGTCCGGCACGCTCAGCCGCTGTCCCGAGCGCAGGGACCACGTCCACGTGCTTCCCAGGTCGTCGCTGGACGCGCGGACCGTCTGCTCCGTAGCGGTGAGTTCGCTGATGCCGGAGGGACGGGCCAGGGTGCCCGCTTCGGTGAAGTTCCCCTCTTCATGGAAAACCCCCACCGGACGCAGATCGCTCCACAGGGTCCGCCACCGCATCGCGACACCCGAAGCCAGTACGGCGTCCGCGCCCGCCCCGTCCCCCCGGGCGATCGCGAAGTGATGCAGCCAGAAGGCCCATTCACTCTGTCGCATCGGCTCCATGGCGAACCGCTCGACGAAGCACAGGTCCGCGGCGACGGTGTCCGGCGGAACATCCTTGCCGAAAACGGCGCGTACGGCCTCCATCACCGCGGCGGGGGACAGGCACGCGAGGAGCCGGCGGTCCTCCGCCATTTCGCGCAGGCGCGCGGAAGCCGCGGCATGGCCGGGTACGGCCCGGGCGGCGTACCGCGCCAGCGCATCACCACCGGCCCAGCCTTCCGGACAGGGCCGCGTCGAGAGCCGTTCTCCGAGCAGTTCCCCGATCCGTACGTGTGCCGCGGCAGCCTCCGGGCCGGACGGACGCAGCGCGCGGGCCGCTCCTTCATGGACGAATGCCACGCCGCCGCCCGTGACGGGATCGTCCGGCACCCGTCGCAGCAAGCCGGTGTGTTGCCGCAGAAGCGCTTCGAGCGCTTCCGGAGCGCTGCGTTCGCCGTCCATCCCCAGGCTTTCGCAGAGCACACTCCAGGCGTCGACGGGGACGACGGGAATTTCCCCCAGCGTCAAGGCGCGGATTTCGGCGGGCAACGCCTCGGGGGAGGGAAGGGAAATACCGGATTCCATGCGGACGAGGTGGGGTGATGCCCCGCTGCCCGCCGCGCGGCGCGGCTCGGCCGTTTCCATGACGACGTGTACGTTCGCCCGTCGCGCTCTGCCCAGCCGGGACATGGCTCGCGCGATGCGCCCGGGTTCGTCGGTGGTCCGGAGCGTCCCCGCCCCCTGCACGTTCGCCAGCAGCACGGTGTGACTGCCGCGTACCCGCTTCACCAGGGCGTCGAGGCTTTCCCTGCCGACCGTGTGCTGACGCTGTACCCCGCAAGCGTCCAGCACGCGGAGGACCACGTCGTCGGCGCGCAGCCCGGCACAGTCGACCGTGACGGCCTCGGACACCTCCCGGCGGACGAGCTCCAGGACCCGGCTCTTCCCGGAACCGGGCGGACCGGCCACCCGGACCACTCCGCTCCCGCGGCCGAACGCCGAAAGCTCTTCCAGAACCCGGCCGGCCGCGGCGACATGGGCTTCCTCGTCATGTCCGTCGGTCATGGTCACACCCTACTGGATTGCGGAATCGCGATAGTTGCCATGGATACGGTGCAAGAAGAACCCCGTTCTTCCGTTCTTGCATCAGTTCTCCGACCCGGGTCCCGTCCCCGACGCATTCGCCTGCTGGGCGTCGCGCAATTCGAGCCAGATTTCGCCGACGATGTTGAGATGGTCCTGGATCTCCTGGTCGACCATGCGCTTGATGTCCGCCTTGGTCATGTTCTGCGGTTCGTCGGAATCCGGGTCCGGAACCCAGGCTCCGCTGCGGTACGTGGTCGCGTAGTGCACCGTGGTTCCGTCGGAGTGGTGCACCAAGTAAGGGGAGCACTCCGCATGTCCGGCGCCCTTGACGGTCCCGCAGGGCTCGCGCTCCGTGAACATGGCGTGAATCTGGATGTGCTGGTCCGGGTCACCGCCCCGCGCCTCGTTCAGCCGCTTCACATATCCCACGAGGTGCGGCTCGGAATGCGCGGTGCTCACCCCTTTCTCACCCGGCGGAATCGAACTGTCGACGATGTAGTTCGTCTTCCCGGACACCGGGTCGTACACCTCGATGACGGCGTAGTTCCGCCCGGTGAAGTCCGGCCGCGTATGGGTGGCTCCCTCTCCGCCGGCCGCCTCCTTCAGCTCGGAACGGTCCCGTCCTTCGTCCTGAAGCGTCTCGAAAAGGTGATCGCGTACGTTCCGGGAAAAGTCCTTCCCGTCCAAGAACGTCGCCTTGCGGTGCTGCTTCACACCACGGGAGAGCGATTCCTCCGCGGCCTTCGCGTCGTTGCTCTGCCGCTTCTTGTCACGGGGCAGCGGCGTCTCGCGTTCCGGATCGTCCTCCCACTTGTACGGACGGTCCACCGGGAAAGGCGAGACCCCGACGGCGTGGCTCTCGTGGAAGGAAAGACTCAGGCGCGCGAGAATCGAGACCACCGCGCCCCGCTGACCGGCGTCCAGATCCGCGAAGCCGTCGAGCCGGTTGCCGAGTTCTTCCGAAGTCAGGGTGGAACGAGGCGGTTCATTCGCCGGTTCGCCCTTGTCGCCCGGTGATCCGTCGGGCCCGGCGGCCGGCTCGCCCTGCTCGGGCGTCAGATGCCGGATGAGGTCTTCGACGCTGCCGTCGGCCACCCAGTCGCGCACCCGGTCGTAGACGGTGTCCATGTCCGTCTCGTAGACATCGAGGTTCTCGCGCAGCTCTTGCTGGCCCTTGTCCGGCAGGACCCGGACGTTTTCCGGGAGGTGGTTGGGCGACTGCCCGTCCGGCATACCGGGTTCCCGGTAGATGCTCTTGGGCCCGTCGCCGGTGCCGTCGGTCCCCGCGGGATTCCCGGGCGGGCGCCGCTCAGGAGTACGGGGAGAAACGTCGCGCCGGGCACCCGGATCGCCGTTCCCGGCGGGCGGCGTCACGGGCCCGGGTACGGGCACGGGCTTGCGGTTGGCGTCGAGCGGGATGGCGAAGACGCCGTGGTCGCCGCTGTGCAGGGGCGCGTCACCGCGGCGGCCCGTCTGGGCGTCGATGTAGGTGATCGTGCCGTTGTGGTTGACGACGTTCCACGCGTGCGCACGGCCGTCCGCGCCCTGCGTGACGATGACGGCCTGAGAGCCGTGACCGGAGCGCCGGAGAGTGTCCGCCAGGCCGTCGAAAGCCTGCCGACCGTTGCCGTAGTCAGTGAAACGGGCACCGAGCGCGCTCTCCAGCCGGTCCCGGCCGCCCGCTTCGCCACGGTCGGACGGCACCCCGCCGGGAGTGAGGTCGGGGGTACGGGCACCGGCGACGGTGGCCGTGCCGGCATACGTGTCGGCCGTGGACAGCGCCACATCGACACAGTTGTTGCTCCGGCCCGGCGCGTCCGCTCCGGGCTGGTTGATGTAGTCGGTCCAGTTCCCTTCGTACGGGTCGGGGTGGCGCTGCGGTACGCCCTCCGGGGTACGGGGGACGGCCGATTCGAGGATGCGCTGATGCTCGGGGTCGGGGTCGAGGATGCCGCCGGGGTCCGTACGGGGGCGGGATTCCGCTGCGGGCCGGGGGCCGCCCGGGTCCCCGTACGCCGGGTCCCCGTACGTGGCGTTGGCGTCCGCGGTGTCGGCGTCCGAGGCCGGAGCCTCGGCCTCCGTCGGGGGGTACAGCGGCCGGGCATCGGCGTCCAGCGGAATGTGCCAGACCTCGCCCACGTCCGTGGTGTTGATCGGGCGGCTCATCACCTCACGGGACTGGGTGTCCACCCAGACGACGGTCCCGTTGTAGTTGACGGCGTTGAAGAGGTGGGAGGAGCCGGGCTCCCCGTCCTCGTCGAGGTAGCCGACCCAGACGACGGCCGCGGCACCGTGCCCGGCGTTGCGCAGGTCCTCGGCGACCCGCTCGTACGACCGGGCGTCGTCACCCGCGTGCTGGAACTCCGCGCCCAGCCAGCGCTCGACATTGCTCTCCCCGTCCCGCTCCCCGAAGCCGCCGTCGTCCATCCGGGGCGCGGACACCTGCGGATTGCCGTACCAGGTCTCCAGGAAGGAACGGCTGCAATCGGCGCAGTTGTCGTCCCGGCCCGGTTCGGTGATACCGCCGTCGTTCTGGAGGTCGGCCCACTCACCGTACGGATCGGGGTACCGCTGGAAGGTGCCGTCCTCCGCCAGCGGAACCGCTTCCTCCAGCGCCTGCTGGTCGCGTGGGTCCGGGGGAAGGAGCCCGCCCTCGCCGTCCCGGAGCTCGTTGCGCAGGTCGTCGAGAGACGGTGCGTAGTAGGTGTCGTCAGGGGCGTCGTCTGAGATGTCGTCGGAGGCGTTGTCAGGGGCACCGTCAGAGGTGTCGGAGGCGTACGCGTCGTGGAAGGGTTCGGATCCGGGGGTGCTGGGCGCCGGGGAAGCCGGCACATGGTCGGCGGGGTCGGGTGTGCCGGTCGGGTTCTGCGGGTTCGGTTGCTGGTTCTGGGGATTCGGCTGCTGGGTCTGGTTCTGAGCCTGGGCGTGGTTCTGAGCCTGGGCGTGGTTCTGGGCTTGGGCGTGGTTCTGGGCCTGGGCCTGGGTGGGGTCGTACGGGGCGCGGTTGGCGTCGAGGGTGAGGTGCCAGACGCCGTCCGCCGCGGTGTTGATGGGCTGATGGCTGATCTCACCGGTCTGGCTGTCGACCCAGACGACCTGCCCGTTGTGGTTGACGGCGTTGAAGACGTGGGCGCCCCCGCCCGAACCGTCCGGGTTATTGGGCCAGGTGACGAGGACGGCGGCCGCCGCGCCGTGTCCGGCCTGGCGCAGTTCGTCGGCGATGTTGGCGTACGCGTCCTGCGAGTTCGGACCGGAATGGCGGAACGGGGTGCCCGCCCACTGCTCGATGTTGCGGGTACCGTCCCGTTCGCCGGAGGCCCGGTCGATCCCGCCCTTGCCGTCGGGGTCGTAGGTACGGACCGCGGACACCTGCGGGTTGCCGTACCAGGACTCCATGAAGGAACGGGTGCAGTCGGCGCAGTTGTTGGAGCGCCCGAGGACGGTGGGGCCCCCGTCGTTCTGGTACTGGGCCCACGGCTGGAACGGGTCGTTGAACGCGCGCGGGCTGCCGTCCGGATTTCGCGGGAAGTTCGCTTCCAGGGCCTGCTGGTCGTGCGGGTAGGGCGAGTACAGCCCGCTCGGCGCGTGGTTCAGGCCGGCGCGGACATGCTGAATGCTCGGACGGCTGGGGTCCTGGGCGACGGGGGGCTGGTGTGGGGGATGGGGATGCTCGTTCTGTGGCTGTGTCTGTGTCTGTGTCTGTGGTGTCTGTTGCTGTGTTTGGTGCTGTTGAGGCTGGACGTTCTGGTGGGAGTTCTGCTGGGACGAGGCATGGGCGGGAGCCTCGGTCCGGTTGGGCGTCTCGGTCCGGTTGGGACGGACAGGGCCGTCGAGGCGCCGGTTGTAGGCGGGACGCTCGGGGTCGCGCTGCTGACTGATGTCGCGGATGGCCTGCGAGCCGTCGGGGCGACGGTCGGTGCGTGAAGTGGGAGTGGGGCTGGTGTTGTGTGGAGTGGTGGTGCCTTGCGTGGGGACGGTGGGCGCGCCCATGACCGGACCGGCGGACTGGGTGACGTTCTGCTGCGGCTGCTGTGACTGCTGCGGCGTGGATGGTGTTCCGGCGCTGCTGGGGTCGGTGGTGTGCTGGGTGGGGGCCGGTGCGGTCATGGTGGCGGCCGACTGGGTGGAGACGGAGGTGTCGTTCTCGTCCACCGTCGGCATGGGGTCGCCAGGAGCCGGGTCGCGGTGCTGGATCGGCTGGCCGGAGGACGGCGAGTGCTGAACGGGAGCGCCCTGCGAGGGAGCACTTACATGGGGAGTGGACGCACGGCCGCTGCTGCCGTTGCCGGAGTTGTCCGACGCACCGTTACCGCTGCCGTCTCCGGCGTTGTTGCTGGGCGGGTTGCCCGCCATCGGCTCGTGGGCGGGCGTGTGCTGCTGCTGGGAAGCGGCAGCGGACGCGTCCGGGGACGGTCCGTGTGCCGGCTGGGTGGTGACGTTGTTTGGGTTGTTGTCCGGATGGAAGCGGGCCGCGTCCGGGGGGGTGTCCGGAGCGGGTTGGGTGGTGATGTTGTTGTTGGGGTTGTCGTGCGGGTCCGGACGCACCGCGTCCGGGGTGCGGTCCGGTGCCGGCTGGGTGCTGACGGCCTCTTGAGGGATGTTGTGGTCGGCGGCCGGCGTGTTCTGCCCGTCCGGGCTGCCGGTGTGGGCACCGCCGTACGGATTGTGATCGTTTCCGCCCTGGAATCCGGCGTCGAAGGGCGACCGCTGGTCCGGGGGTGGCAGGGGCTGTGCCCGGGGAGCGTCGCGATTGCCGTCCGGGCCCGGAGCGGAGCTGTCGGACGCGAAGGAGGGCGTACGGCCGGACTCCGCGTCCGTACCGACGGTCGAGTCACCCGGACGAGGAGTGTGGGACGTGCCCCCGCCCCCATGGGAGGCGGCGTCGCCGGTCCCGCCCCCGCCCGTGTACGCCCGGGAACCGCCGTCGCTGCCGGATCCACCCGTACCGGAACCACCCATGCCCGAATTACCCGTACCGGGCCCACCCGTGCCGGAACCGTTTCCGACGCCCGGTCCCGTACCGCCACCGGCCCCCGCGCCACTGCTCCCGCCACTGTCCCCGCTACCGGAGCGGCCACCTCCCTCACCGGAGCCGGCTCCACCTCCGGCCCCTGCCGCGCCCCCGGACCTGCCACCGCCTCCGTCGGCGTCCTCCGTGCCCCCGTCCCCCGCATGTGGGCCACCGCTTCCCGCGCCGTCGCCGTGACCGGCGGCGGAGTCCAGGCCGTGACGTGCGCGGTGACCGGCCCGGTGGCCGGCGCCGTCGCGCAGGCTCTCGCCGAGCGTCTCGCCGGTGTTCTTCAGGGCGTCCTTGCCGGCGGCGATGCCTTCCTTGGCGGTGCGCTTGAGGTCGTAGCCGTTCTGGGCGCCGAAGTTCTGGTTGACGGTCTGGGCGATCAGGTCGGAGGCCATGGCCTCCAGCGCGGAGATGACCGGTTCCTTGGCGGCCTCCGCGATCGCGTCCAGCAGTTGCTTGGCCACCTCCTTGAGGATGCGGCGGACGATCTCGCGGGTGGCCAGGGTGCCGGCCGCGGCGCCGATCTCGGACAGACCCAGCGTGAAGGGTGCCGCCACCTGAGCCGCGATGATCTCCGCGGCCAGGATCACCAACTGGGCGATGACCGCCACTTTCATGCCGATGACCAGTGCTGCGGCGGACTCCAGGGTGAAGGCGATGACTTCGGCGGCCTGGCGGGCGTCGTCGAAATAGCCCGAGCCGGACCCGAACTTCTCCCACGCCTTGCTGAACCCCTCGACAGCGTCCCCGGCGTTCGCCGCGAGGACGTTGCTCGCGGCGGTGTGGCCGCGCGTCTGGTGGGTGGTGACCTCGGCCGCGAACTGCCGCCACACCTGGGCGCATTCGATCAGCTTGTCCTCGTCGGCGGTCGGCCAGTTGAAGCCGAGCATGTCCAGGACCCATTCCAGCGAGTCCGGCAGCATGAGAGACAAGGCGGAGCTCCCCCGTGAAAGTACGTGTTCGGCGCGCCGGGGATCGGCGGCGGCCACTGTGCGGCGGTGTCGGTGGTGGTGGGCGGTGGGCCGGTGGGCGTGACGGCGGCGGCGCGGTGACGCGTGCGGGCTCAGGAGCGGCGGTCGCCCAGGAGCCTCCGGACCCCGGGGGCCCGGACCGACGCTGCGAACGGCCGGACGCTGCGTACGGCCAGGCGCTGCGTACGGCCTGAAGCGACGAACGCCCAGAAACAACGAGCGTCGGCAGAGTCAACGAGCGTCGGCAGAATCGACGGGCTCCGGCAGAATCGACGATCGCCGCGATAATCGATGAGCTGCCGGAAGCGACGAGCGACCCGGAGTCCAGTACCGACCGCGGTGAGCCACCGCCCCCGAACCCACCGAACGCACCGCCTCACCCCGGCCCACCCCGGCTCAGTGGTGCGCCGGCCCGTCCAGGCGTGCGCTGACCTTCGGGGCGGCGAGCGGGTCCGACCAGCCCTGTTCGTTCGGTATGTGCTGCTTGATCAGCGATTCGCTGAAGTCCTCGCCCGCCGTGTAGTTCTTGGACATGGAACTCAGCGCCTTGCCGATTTCTTCGAGTTTCGACGACAGGTGGCCCATCGACTCGTACATGCCGTCGCGTACGCCCTCGTAGACGACGCCGAACTTCTCACCGATCTCGTCATCTCCCCATGGCGGCGCCCCGGCCTTGCTGTCGAACGTGGTCAGCCCGCTGACGAACTGCTCACCGAACGACTTCTCCGGCTCCTTCTGGCCGCCGCCCGCCGGCGGCGTCCCGGGCGGGCCCGCGCCCAGTGCGCTCAACCCGTCCATCAGCCGTTTGACCGAGCTCTGGAAGTCCTCGCCCAGCTTGACGAAGTTGGTGCCCTCCGTCTTCAGCGACTCCACCTCGGTCTGGAATCCGCCAGCTCCCACAACGCCCCCGTGTTGTCCGTGCCGTCACCTGATGCACAAAGAGATGTTCATGCCAAAGTCTAGATGTTGCCAACCCCCACGACGAGAGCGGACATCGGTGCGACGCTGAAGTGCCACCGGCATTATTCGCATCAGCGGCTCAATCGCCTGTACGTCACGAGCGGTGCCGTATCAGGACGTACTGGGCCGGTACCAGCGGTGGTAGATCTTCACTGCTTCCTCCGGCGGATGGTTCGGCAGATGGGTCACATCGCCGTTGACCTTGGAGATTGCCACGTTGCTGCCGCCGGGGTCGGTCGGCGGTGCCTGCGGGTCCGCCGGCGCCGGCCAGCTCGCGCGTACCAGGTAGCCGACGTCGAATTCGTGGACGAAGAGGCCGGACGGGCCGCCGGGTGACCCGACTTCGCGGAAGTAGCGGCGGCCGATTTCCATCGCTTCCTCCGGCGTCGTCGGCACCGGCCGTGGTCCGTCGTCCGCCGCACCCGGGTGCGGCGGAGGCGGAGGGGGCGGGGGAGGTGTGGGTGGCTGGCCGGAAACATGGCCCGAGATGTCGGACTCTGCCATGAATTGCCCCTCCCTCGGCAGGGGTTCTGCCGGTGATCATGCCAAGGTTTGCGTCAGCGGTGGTCAACTTAACCCACGTCGCGCCCGTCCGTGCGGTTCTCCTCGGAGGCGGCTTTCAGCACGGTGGCGGATTCTTCCGACCGGGACGCGTGCGTGAGAACGTCGAGGCAGGCGCGGACGGGCGGCGTTTCCGTACGAGGGCGCCAGGCCGCCTGCACATGGCGGCGCAGTGGCGGATCGGTCGGTACGCACAGCACGCCCGGCGGTACCTGCTGCCGCACCGCGTCCGGTATGAGCGCGGCGGTCAGACCGGACGCCACCAGGGCGAGCTGGGTGGCGTGGTCACCGACGCTGTAGCGGATCTCCGGCTCGACGCCGTGGGTACGCAAGGCCTGTACGAGCGCTTCGCGCGGTTCCGCCCCCGGCGGGCACGCCGCCCACGGAACGCCGGCGAGGTCGGCGAGGCGCAGGACGATCCGGGCGCCGAGCGGATGGTCCGCGTGCAGCGCCACCTGCGCCTCCTCCGTGACGATCGTCCGGACGGCGACGCCTTCCGGGATGTGCCGTGGCCGGTTCGACCAGTTCTCGATGAGCAGCAGGTCCAGCTCGCCGTGCAGCAGAGCGGGGAGCAGGTCGGCCACTTCGCCGTCGCGCACCGACGGAGTGAGCCGCGGATGGCGCGCGGCCAGAGTGGCCAGCGCGGTCGGCAGCAGGGTACGGATGGCGCTGCCCACGGCGCCGACCCGTAGCGGACCCAGAACCTCCGTCTCCAGTGCGGCCAGGTCCTGTTCGGCAGTGCTCAGGCGGGACATGACCGCGGCCGCGTGATCCGCCAGGACCCGGCCGGCGTGCGTCAGCCGCACGCTGCGTCCCTCCGGCTCCAAGAGGCGGTGCCCGCACTCCCGTTCCAGCTTACTGAGCTGCTGGCTCATGCCGGACGCCGTGATGTGCAGGGCCTGTGCGGCGCGTGCGATGGATCCGTGGGTGTCCACCGCGGCCAGGGCGCGCAGTCGCTCCAAGTTGATCACGCGCTCAGGTTAGTGACTCGTAAGCGGAGGTACCGAGTTGTGGTGACAGAACGTCGCTTTTGTTGATGAGTGGTGGGGGCCAGATTGGAGAAATGACGGATTCAGGGAGCGGCGGTCACCGGACCGGCCGGACCGGTGCAGTGGGGCCCGACGGCGGCATACGCGGAATGCCCGTATGGATGGTGATCGGTGGCAGCCTCTGCGTCTCCGCGTCCGCAGCTTTCGTCGAACTGTCCGGTACGAGCGCGGGGACGGCCGCCTTCTTCCGCTGCGCCATCGCACTGACCGTCCTGGTGCCGCTCGCGCTCGCGGAACGGCGGACGGCCGGACGGCGAACGTGGCGGCTGCGGCGCCTGGACCTGGCCGCAGGCCTGGCGCTCGGTGTCGACTTCGTGTTCTGGGCCGCGGCGGTGCACAGCGTCGGAGCGTCCGTCACCACCGTGATCATCAACATTCAGGTGGTGATCTACCCGCTGCTGGCGCGGCTCTTCACCCGTACTCCCGTGCCACGGCGTTTCGTTGCCGTGGCCCCCGTCATGCTGCTGGGAATCGCACTGGCCAGCGGGGCCGTCGGCGCTCCGGTCCAGGGCAGTGACCCCGCGCGGGGAGCGGTGTTCGGGCTGATCGCCGGCTGCGGATACGCGGGGTACCTCTTCCTGATGCGACTCGGCGGCGGGCAGGGACACACCGTCGGCCCGGTGTGCACGTCCACCGCGGCCGCCGCGACCGCCGCCGCGCTCCTGGGAGGAGCGTGGACGGGCATCGACCTGTCCCTCGACGGTCGCGCCTGGGCCTGGTTGACGGTACTGGCTCTCGTCGGGCAGGTACTCGCCTGGCTGATGGTGACGCCCGCGTTGCCGAAACTGCCGCCCGATACCGGTGCCGCGCTGCTGCTCGTTCAGCCGGTGCTGGCGATCGGCTTCGGAACTGCGGTCGGAGAACGCCCCACCGCGAGCCAGTACGGTGGATGCGCGCTGGTCGTCCTGATGGTGTGGTGCGTGGGGCCGGCGGCTCCGGGCGCGCTCAAAGCGCGGCCCAGAAGCTGAAGGCTGTCCCGCTCGCCTTACTCGGCCTGCCCGTCCTGGTCGCTCTGCCCGCCATGACAGGCTTGGTCGCTGTGCCCGCCATGACGGGCTCGGTCGCTGTGCCCGGCCTGGCGGCCCTGGTCGCTCTGTCCGCCCCGGCCGGTTACGGTGCGGGCGGCGGCCACGGAATGTCGGCCAGCGCTGGGATCAACTGCTCCTCTTCATGAGCGAGGTGGGCCCGCAATGCGGCGGACATGCGTTCCAGATCGGTGAGGAAACGTTCCGGATCGGCGGTGTCGATGTCCGCCAGGAGGGCCAGCAGGTCGTTCTGGATGCGGGTGATGGTGCGGTGTTCCTCCTGGAGCCGGTCGATGGCGGGCCGCAGTTCGGGGTGGTAGCGGGCGACGGCGGGCAGTATGTGCGCGTCCTCGCCGGTGTGGTGGAATTCCAGGCTCTGGCAGAACGCCAGGCAGTGCTGCCGGATCTGCAGCCCGAGCCCCGGAGCCGGCGGCGCGCCCGGCCCCTGATGAGCGGCCAACGCTGCGAGGTGGGCTGCCGCCTCGTCGCGTACGTGTCGCAACTGCGCGCGCAACCACGTGTGCACCTGTACGAGCTTGTCGGCGAGCGAGGTGACGGTGGCCGGATTCTCTCCGTCCGCTGCCACGTACTCGGGCTCGGCCGCCTCCAGCACCACGACCGGCAGCGTGCGGGACGTCGCCGCCTGATAGTCGCCGTACCCGGGAGCCACGGCCACCACCTGCGCGAACAGCCGGTCGCGGCGCTCGCCTTCGACAGGCACCGCGATGGCCTCGAACGCCTCGGTGCCGAACTCCACCCGCACCTGCGGGCGCGCGAGCAGATTCCGGTACCAGTCGGGGTGGTCCGGTGCGCCGAGATTCGACCCGACGACGAGCAACAGGCCGACGTCGCGGACACACCCGAGGGGCACGGTGTGCGGCTTGCCGGAGGTGGCGCCGGTGGTGGTCAACAGAAGAAGGTCACTGCCCTCGAACGGGCCACCGACTTTTCCACCGTTGGCCCGGAACTCGGCGATGACCGATTGATTGAAGGACTGGGACATGCTGGTGTCGCTCTCCGAAAGGTGAAAGGGAGGAAGGAAGAGAGGGAAAGAGAAGGAATGGCAGTGCGGGGGAAGCGCGCAGGCATGCTCACGGCGTGCGGCAGTCGCCGCACGCGCCCTCGTTCGGAGAGGTCATCGGTTACGTGTCGTACGTGTCATGGGATGCCGCGAGTTCCACGCCGTACGCAGAACACCGAAACCGAAACAACGAAACCGAAACGCGAAAACCAGAAGGTGGGAACCGGGCCGGAACAGTGCCCAGGCATGTGACGCACCGCCGCGCGCACTCGGCGCGCTGATGTCAGGCTCAGCCTGTGGAGTATGAACTCATGGCGTCGTCCCTAAAAGAAAAGGTGTGTCGCCCGACTGCCGGCCGGCCCACTGCTCTTTGGCCGACGTCACGCGCACACGCATTCCCATTAGACCTAGCGGGCCGACGGCTCGTCAACCGGATGGTGTCGGCGTCTGCCCGTACTCCGGCTGCCACATCGCGTCCTGCACCGCCTGGACGACATCCTCGGGAGCCACGCGCGCGACTCCCTCGCCGACGGCCGTCCGTACCACCGCGACCGCGACGGCAGCCGAAGAAGCACGCAGATTCTCCACCTGCGGCAGCAGCGGCGCTCCCGGGCCGCCACCGGCACGCCCGGCGACCTGCCCGGCGACCGCGTCCGCGGCGGCCAGCAGCATCCCGGGCGTCAGCCGCTCGGCGCGCGAGACCACCACGCCCAGCCCGATCCCCGGGTAGACGAGAGCGTTGTTGGCCTGGCCGATGACGTGCCGGACGCCGTCGATCTCCACCGGGTCCACCGGGATGCCGGCTGTCGTCAGCGCCCTGCCGCCGGTCCAGCGCAGCAGGTCCGACGGCATCGCCTCGATCTTCTCGGTCGGGTTGGAGAGCGGGAAGATGACGGGCCGCTCGACGTGCTCCGCCATTTCCTGCACGATCTGCCGGGTGAAGGCACCGCGTACGGTCGAGGTGCCGATCAGAACGGTCGGGCGCACGTTCCGTACGGTCGTCAGGAGATCGATGTCATCCCGTTCAGCTCCACCGTCCCCCCACCCCTCGACCTCCTCCTTGCGCCGGGCGTAACCCCGCTGATAGTCGCGCAGCCCGTCCATGGCGTCGAGCAGCAGTCCTGGCCGGTCGACGAGCCAGATGCGGCGGGTCGCTTCGGTGCCGTCCAGGCCGTCGCGGACCATGGCCTCGCGTAGCTGGTCGGCGATGCCGACGCCGGCTGTCCCGGCCCCGAACACCACGACGCGCTGCTCGCGGAACGGTACGCCGGTGACGTCGAGTGCGGCCCGGACGGCGGCGAGCGTGATGGCGCCGGTCCCCTGCATGTCGTCGTTGAACATGCGGTAGCGCTCGCCGTACCGCTCCAGGAAGCGCCGTGCGTTGCCCGCGCCGAAGTCCTCGAAGTGCAGGAGCGCGTCCGGGTACAGCGTCGCGACCGTGTCCAGATACGCGGCGACGAAGGCGTCGTAACGTTCGCCGCGCGCCCGGCTGTGCCGTACGCCGAGATACAGCGGGTCGTTGAGCAGCGTCTCGTTGTCCGTACCGACGTCCAGAACCACCGGCAGGCACCGCGCGGGATCGATCCCCGCGGCCGCCGTGTACACCGCCAGCTTGCCCACGGCGATCTGGATGCCGTGCACGCCCCAGTCGCCGATGCCGAGGATCTGCTCGGCGTCGGTGACCACGACCAGATCCACCTCGTCCGGCCCGAGACCCAGCTCCTGGAAGGAGCGGCGCAAGTCCTGGGGCCGGTCGATGCAGAGGAAGACGCCGCGCGGGCGCCGGTACTCATGGCTGTACGTCTTGATCGCCTCGCCCACGGTCGGGTCGTAGACGATGGGCAGCAGCTCGGCGAGGTGCTCGGTGAGCAGCCGGTGGTAAAGCACCTCGTTGCGGTCGTGCAACTGCTCCAGATGGTTGTACGCGGCCAGGTCGTCGGGCTGGCGGCGGAGCTGCTCGTACGCGCGCCGCGCCTGCTGGTCCAGCGTGAGCACCGCGTCGGGCAGCCGGCCGACGAGCCCGAGACGGTCACGTTCGGCGGCGGTGAAGGCGGTTCCGCGGTTGACCAGCGGATCGTTCATCACCCAGGGGAGCCGCGGCTGTCTGCTCATACGTCCGCACTCCCCGGCTCGTCTGCCGCCTGCCCGGCCGGTCACACGTACCCCGGCCGGTCTCAGGTACCCCGTCCAGTCTCACGCGAGAGCCCCGCCCCCGCATCCGGTGGATGCGGGGACGGGGCTCTGACCTGCGTGTACGACGCGTGCTCGGCTGGTCCGTGTGAATACGGTGTCAGTCCGTGCGGAGGGGACTGACCCGGCCCTGAAGCAGCCGCGACAGGGAGGCGTGCACGTCCTCCACCGAGCGGTGCGGCTGGAACGACAGCCAGTCCAGTGCGGCTACGAGCACCATGCCGAGGAGGGCGGAGGCCGTCAGCGGGACGTCGAGTTCCTCGGTCAGCTCGCCGACGTCGACGGCGTCCCGCAGCACGTCCTCGACGACGGCGACCGCCCGGCCCCGTACGGACTGCAAGGTCGGCTGCCAGACCCGGTTCGTACGCCACAGTTCCGCCACGTAGAGCTGGGTTAGGGAGGGCGAGCCGGCGATGAAGTCTAGGCCCGCCCGGATCATCGCGTCCAGCGCGTCGACCCGGGTACCGCCGTCCACCCGCACCGCCCGGTCGGCGGCGTCCCGGAGGGAGGCGGCGAGCAGGTCGACGCCGTCCCGCAGCAGCTCCTCGTAGAGGACGTTCTTGCTGGCGAAGTTGTAGTAGACGGTGCCCTTGGCGACACCGGCGCGTTCGGCGATCTCGTCCACCGTGGTGGCGGAGAAGCCCTGCTCGGCGATGAGGGTGACCGCGGCGTCGAACAGCTTGCGCCGGGTGGCGCCGCGGCGGGGCCCGTGGGCCGGGGTGACGGCTTCGGGTCCGGCGCCGGGAGCGGCGCCGCGAACGGCGCCGCGAACGGCGCCGCTCCCGTGCCTGCCCCGGTGCTGGGTCCGCACGCTCACAGGCTCAGTTCCGGGTGCAGGTCCTTCATCCGTACGACCTGCCGGCTGCGCGCCGTCAGCGAGGTGAGCGCCAGCGCGGCGATGGTGAAGACGGCCAGGACGATCGAGCCCTGCCACACGATCCCGAGGTCACCGCCGGTGATGAGCCGGCGCAGGCCGTCCACCACGTAACTCATCGGCAGGAACGGGTGGATCGCGCCGAAGAATCCGGGGCTGGTCTGCACCGGGTACGTACCGCCCGCCGACGTCAGCTGAAGCATCAGCACGACGAGGGTCAGTACGCGGCCCGCCGGACCGAACTGCGCGCCGAAGAACTGGATGATGGCGGTGAACGCGGCCGTCGCCAGCAACAGGAAGCCGATGGTGGCCCCCGCGCGTTCCATCTCCAGGCCGAGGCCCCAGTGCAGTACGGCCATCAGGGCCAGCACCTGCACGACGCCGATGGCGAAGGCCGGCAGCCAGGACCCGAGCGCGATCCGCCAGCCCGGCGCCCCCGCGGCGAGCGCCCGCTTGCCGAGCGGCGCGAGGAGCATGTACGCGACCATCGCGCCGACCCACAGGGACAGCGGGATGAAGTACGGGGCCAGTCCGGTGCCGTAGTTGGGCGCCTTGTGCATCGACTTCGAGGCCAGCTCGACCGGGTTCGACATGACGTCGGTACGGGCGTCGCGGTCCTTCTTGTCGTAGTCCGGGATCTTGTCCACACCGCTGTTCAGGCCACCGGCGAGCTGGTTGGAGCCGTCCTTCAGCTTGTAGACGCCACCCTTGAGGTCGAGCGCGCCGTCCTCCAGCTGACCGAGACCGTCGCCGATCTTTCCGGAGCCGTTCTTGGCGTCGCCGATGCCGTTGTGGAGCTGGCCTGCGCCGTTGGCGAGGTCACCGGCACCGTTGGCGAGCTTTCCGTTGCCGTCGGCGATCTTGCCCGTACCGTCCGCCACCTTGCCGCTGCCGTCGGCGAGCGCGTTGATGCCCTGGACGAACTGCCCGGCCCCTCGGGAGATCTTCTGGGCACCGGCGTTGAGTTCGTTGATCTGGCCGATCGCCTTTTCCGCATTGCCGGCGATGCCCGGGGCCTTGTCGGCGACCAGCTCGGCACCCCTGTGCAGTTCTCCGAGCTGCGTACGGAGGTGCTGGAGGTCCAGCTTTCCTATGACTCCGTCAACCTTTTCCGCTGCGTCGGCGGCGAGTGCGGTGCCTGCCGCGATGCCCTTCAGCTTCGCGCAGTCGGCCTTGTCGGCGGAAGCGCCACCGCAGCTCTCCTGGTAGAGGGACTTGGCGTCCTCAGCGTTCTTCCGTGCCTCGGCGGCAGCCTTGGCGGAGTTCCCCGGCAGCTTGCCGAGGTCGTCGTTGAGAGCCTTGCTGAGGTCGGCGACGACGCGCGCCTTGTCGGCGATCTCCTTGCTGTGCGCCTTCAGGAACGGCAGATCCTGCTTGGCGATGCCGTTGACCTTGTCGGCGAGCTGCTTGGTGCCCGCGGCCACTCGGCCGGCGCCGTCGCTGAGCTGCTTGCCCTTGGCCTGAGCGGTGCCGAGGCCCGAGTTCAGGTCCCTGGCGCCCTTGTTCACGGCGCCCGCGCCCTGGCTCAGCTCACCGGACTTGTCGCGCAGCGTCCCGGCGCCCTTGCTCAGGTCACCGGACCCCTTGTCCAGCTTCCCCAGCCCGTCCGTCAGCTCGCCATTCTTGTCCTTGGCCGTGCCGAGGCCGTCGGCGAGCTTGTCCGTGCCGTCCTTGGCCTTGCCCAGGCCGTCGTCGAGCTTGGTGGCGCCGTCCGCGGCCTTCGCGGTCTGGTCGTGCAGATCCGAGAACGACACAAAGATCTTGTCGTAGAACTGCCGCGACGACTTCGCCGACGTCTTCGCGCGGATCTCCGAGAAGATCGTCTTGGAGATCGAGCCGACGATGTAGTTGTTCGCGTCGTTCGTACGGACCTGGAGCGCACCCGTCTCCGGGTGGTCACCCGAGCTGGAGGCGATCCGCTCGCTGAAGTCCTTCGGAACGGTCAGGGAGAGGTAGTACGTACCGTTCTCGACGCCCTTCTCGGCGTCGGCGGAGCTGACCTCCTCCCAGTTGAACGTGTTGCTGTCCTTGACGTTCTTGACGAGTTCGTCGCCGGCCCGGACCTTCTTGCCGTCGGCGGTGGCGCCCTGGTCGTCGTTGACGAGCGCGACCGGGATCTTGTCCAGGTTCGCGTACGGATCCCAGAACGAGCACAGGTACAGCGCGCCGTACAGCAGCGGGATCAGCATCAGGGCGACGAGGCCCAGCCGGGGGAGCTTGCCCCTGCCGAAGCGCTTGAGCTCAAGCGCGGCGAGCTTCGGCGAGCGCATGGGCTGCTTCCTCCTCGTGGATGTCGGTCGTACCGGCCGTGCCGGTGGTCGAAGTGGGGGCGGGGGTGGCGGCGGGTTCGGTGGCCGCGGGCGCGGTCCGTACGACGACCGCGTCGCGCGGGGCGGTGCTGGCCGCCGCCACCACCGTCGTGCCGTGCAGGGCCAGGTCCCGCAGCATCTGCCAGGCCAGCGAACGCTCGTCCTCGGAGAGCTTGAGGTCGACGTCGTCGACGGCCACCAGCCGCGGGCCGTGCATGACGGCCAGCGCGAGCGAGAGCCGCAGCGCCTCGATGCGCTCCAGGTCCCGTACGGCGGTGCGCAGTCCCTTGGGCAGGGTGGCGGGGTCGAGGCCGACGGCAGCCAGCGCGGCCTCGATGCGGGCCCGCGTCGCCTCCTTGTAGCGGCGGCCCCAGGGCAGCCGGGCGCCGAGCGAACCGGCCATCCGGTGGCCCAACAGGGCCTGCTCCTCCAGGTGTTCCCCGGCGGTCAGCGCCGGTTCCAGGTCGGCGACCCCGGGGACGTGCGCGATGGCGGTGAGGCTGCGCACCGTACCCATGCGCTTGGGGAGGGGGAAGCCGGCGACCGTCGCGTGGCCCTCGGCGAGCTTCATACGGCCGGTCAGCGCCAGCAGGAGACAGGTGCGGCCGGAGCCCGAAGGGCCCTCGACGGCGATCAGCGCACCCGGGTCCGCGGTGAGGTGGACGTCTCTGAACGCCCACCCCCGCGGGCCTTTCACTCCGATTCCCCTGGCGTTGACCGCCGCCCCCTGGCGGGTGGTGTCCACGGCCCCTCCTTTGATCTGACTGGTCAGTCTAAAAGTGTGCCGTATGGAGTGGGCTATTGACCAATCAGCGGGCGATCCTGTGAACTCCGTCATGTGGCGGGTGGGGCGCTCCGATGCTTTTGGGGCGTTTGTTGATGATGTTCTCGGTGTGGTCCGTGGTGCTGAGCGCACGGCCGCACCGGTTGGACACTTGCGACGGAGACCGATGACTCACTCGGCCAAACTGATCGCCCCGCTCCTCGCGGGGGCCCTCGTCACGACGCTGCCACCGGCGTCGGCGGCGGCATCCACTCCGGCATCCACGTCGACTTCGGGCGCTCCGACGGCAGCGGCGGTGCAGGCCGCTGGGCCTGCTGGGCCTGCCCAGCCGTCCAGTGCCTCCTGCGCTCCGCGGGATCTGGACCGGTCCGGCGCGCGACCCTCCGAGGGGAAACGTTCCGCCGCGACCGCCGCGACCGCCGCGACCGCCGCGACCGCCGCGACCGCCGCGACCGCCGCGGACGACGGTGACGGCTGGACCCCCACCGCCACCCGTATCGACCCCGAGGACGGCCACCACGCCTTCGTCGGCAACGGCTACCTCGGCCAGCGGATAGCCCCCAACGGCGCCGGCTACACGGCCCCCGGTGAGACGACCGGCTGGCCGCTGAAGACACCGCGCTACGACGGTTCCTTCGTCTCCGGCCTGTACGCACGCGGCCCGGAGAAGCTGAAGGGCCGCCAGGCCATCGCCGCGCTCCCGACGTGGACGGGCCTCGACGTCACCGCCGCCGGCGACCGCCCGCAGACCTTCGACTCCTCGACCCCGGCGGGCCGCCTCTCGAACTACCGCCAGACGCAGTTCATCCGCTGCGGACTGGTCCGTACGTCACTGACATGGACAGCCGCCGACGGCCGCGCCACCGACCTCGTGTACGACGTACTCGCGGACCGCACCAGCGCGCACACCGGCGCCGTACGGCTGCGCATGACACCGCACTGGGACGGCCGGGCCACCGCCACCGACCGTCTCGACGGACGCGGCGCGCGCCGTATGACGCAGACCGGCGGCGGCGCGCGGCCGGGCGGCGGCCGCACGATGGACGTGACCTTCCGTACGGACGGCACGAACACGGACGGCGCCATCGCCTCGGCCCTGCGCCCCGGCCCCCAGGTCCGCCCGCTGGACGCGACCGCGCAGCACGCGGGCGCGGCGAAGGACCTGAGCAATCAGCAGAGCGTGACGTTCCCCGTACGGGCCGGGCGTTCCTACGAGCTGACCAAGTACGTCGGTGTCGACACCGCCCTCACCTCCCGTGCTCCGCGCGCCGCCGCGACCGCCGCCGCGCAGCGGGCCGCGGACCGGGGCTGGGACGCCCTGTACCGGAAGCACGCCGCCGCCTGGCGGAAACTGTGGCGCAGCGATGTCGAAGTGAAGGGCCGCGGACAGCGGGACGTGCAGGCGTGGGTGCGTGCGGCGCAGTACGGGCTGCTGTCCAGTACGCGTCCCGGCAGCAGCGACAGCATCAGCCCGGCCGGGCTGACCAGTGACAACTACGCGGGCGAAATCTTCTGGGACGCCGAGACCTGGATGTACCCGGGACTCCTGGCCGCCCACCCCGACCTGGCCAAGTCCGTCGTGGACTACCGCTACAAGACCCGGGCCGGAGCCGCCGCCAACGCGAAGAAGCTGGGCTACAAGGGTCTGTTCTACCCGTGGACCAGCGGCAGCAAGGGCGACCTCTGGAACGAGTGCCACAGCTGGGAACCGCCGCACTGCAAGACCCAGAACCATCTGATGGGCGATGTGTCCCTGGCGGCCTGGCAGTACTACCTCGCCACCAAGGACACCGCCTGGCTGCGGGAACGCGGCTGGCCGGTACTGAAGGGCATCGCGGAATTCTGGGCGTCGCGCGTCACCCGCAACACCGACGGCAGCTACTCGATCAAAAACGTCGCCGGGCCGGACGAATACAGCAACGGCGTGAACGACGGCGTCTTCACCAACGCCGGCGCAGTCACCGCGCTGCGCAACGCCGGACGCGCCGCCGCACTACTCGGCCGGTCCGTCCCCGCGGCCTGGAAGGACATCGCCGACCGCATCCGCATCCCGTACGACGCGAAGCGCGACGTCTTCCAGCAGTACGACGGCTACAAGAACACGATGATCAAGCAGGCCGACACCGTCCTGCTCATGTACCCGCTGGAATGGCCGATGTCGCAGCGCGCCAAGGTCAGCACGCTCGACCACTACGCCGCTCTCACCGACCCGGACGGCCCCGCTATGACCGACTCGGTGCACGCCGTCGCCGCCGCCGGAGCCGGCGAGCCGGGCTGCTCGACGTACACGTACATGATGCGTTCCATCAAGCCGTTCGTACGCGGCGCCTTCCACCAGTTCTCCGAGGCGCGCGGCGACAAGGCGGGTGCGGGCGACCCGCACGCCGGTTCGCCCGCGCAGGACTTCCTCACCGGCAAGGGCGGTTTCCTGCAGACCTTCACCAACGGGCTGACCGGGCTGCGGATGCGCGAGGACCGGGTGCACCTGGACCCGATGCTGCCGCCGCAGTTGTCCGACGGCGTCACGCTGCGCGGGCTGCGCTGGCAGGGGCGTACGTACGACGTGGAGATCGGTGCGCACAGCACGACGGTGCGGCTGACGGCGGGCGCGCCGATGCGCGTCGAGTCGCCGGAGGGCGAGCGCGTGGTGAGCCGCGGCGTACCCCTGACGCTCAAGACCCGCCGCCCCGACCTCGCGACGACGGACAATGCAGCCCGGTGCACCACGGCGCGCGCCACGTCGGAGGAGCCCGGTATGTACGCGGGCGCCGCGGTGGACGGCAACGCGTCCACCTCCTGGACGCCGGACGGTCCCGACGGCACCCTGACCGTCGACCTCGGCAAGTTGTCGCGGATCGGGCAGATCACTCCGCGCTGGAAGGACGGTGAGCCCGCCTCGTACGTGGCGCAGGTCTCGACGGACGGCAAGCACTGGTACGGCACCGGGTACGACGGGCGCTCGACGGCCCGCTACGTACGGCTCACGATGCGCGGCGCCGAGGTGACGAAGGACGGCCGGCGCCCCGGGCTCGCGGAACTGACGGTGCAGAAGGCCGTGGGCCCGGCGGCCGGGGAGTAGCCGGGAACGGTTCAGGATCTCCCTCGGAACGGTCCAGGTCGTCGAACGTAGCGATCTGGGCCGTTTTCCTTGACGCAGTCATTGATTTGGTCGCTGTCGGCCGCTGGCCCGGGGCGCTGGCCGGGGCGCTGGTCCGGCCATTGGTCTGGACCGAAAGTGACCAATCCGTCCCCTGAACGAGACATCTGTGACCGCTTCCGTCACATAGTGTCCGGACACGCACGGTGTGTCTGACCTGGGAGGGGAACTGTGCGTACGGGTGTGAAGTACGTGGTCGGCGGCGTCTTCGCCGCGATGGTGGGCGTGGCCGGCGTGGGCGCGTACAACGTCTACGAGGCATTCGCCGGCGGCGACTCCGGTACGTCCGGGTCAACGGCCGGTACGACCGCCTCCAGACAGACCGGTCCGCCGAGCGAGGAAGAAGTGCGCAACACCGCGCGCGACTTTCTCGCGGCCTGGAGCAAGGGCGACACCGAGGCCGCCGCCCTCCTCACGGACAACGCCGAGGGCGCGCGCCAGGCGCTGACCGGCTTCCACGACGAGGCCCTGGTGTCGAAGGTGACCTTCGAGGCCGGCCAGAACAACGGCGCGAAGGTCCCCTTCCACGTCACCGCCGAACTCTCGGTGGGCAAGGGCGAGAACAAGGGCAAGGGTGAGGGCCAGGACAAGGCCGAAGGTACGGACGGGAGTAAGGACGAGGGCAAGGGGAAGGGCGTACCGGAGCACGCGACCTGGTCGTACGATTCCGCACTGCGCGTCGTCCGCGGCAAGACCACCGGCAAGGCGCTCGTCGACTGGCAGCCCACCGTGGTCCACCCCGCCCTGCACCGTGGCGAAAGCCTGCAGACCGGCTCCGACGGCGCGCCGCCCGTCAAGGCGGTCGACCGCAACGGCACCGAACTGGACGCCGAAGCCCTCCCGTCGCTCGGTGTCATCCTGCCCGCCCTCCGGGAGAGCTACGGGGAGAAGGCGGGCGGCGTCCAGGGCATCGAAGTGCGCGTCATGGGCGAAAGCGGTCAGCCGGGCAAGACGCTGCACACCGTCGTCAAGGGCCGCGAAGGAACGTTGCGCACGACGCTGGACGCGAATGTGCAGCGCGCGGCCGAAGCGGCGGTCAAGGACTACCGTCAGGCGTCGGTCGTCGTGGTCAAGCCGGGCAGCGGGGACATCCTCGCGGTGGCCAACCACCGTACGGACCAGTTCAACGCGGCCTTCCAGGGCCGGCTGGCACCCGGCTCCACGATGAAGGTCGTCACGGCCGCGATGCTGATGGAGAAGGGCCTGGTCTCCGCGGGCAAGAGCGTGGAGTGCCCGAAGTACGCGTCGGCGGGCGGACGCTCGTTCCACAACCAGGGCATGTTCGCGATCAGCGGCGGCACGTTCTCCGACAGTTTCGCGCGTTCCTGCAACACCGCATTCATCGGCCTGGCCGACCGCCTCTCGGGCACGGACCTGAGCAACGAGGCGCAGGAAGTCTTCGGACTCGGCAAGGACTGGAAGGCCGGAATACCGACGTTCGACGGCAGCGTGCCGCAGAGCGACGGCGCGGACACCCCGGCGGCGCTCATCGGCCAGGGCCGCGTCCAGGCCAACCCGCTGAACATGGCGTCCGTGGCCGCCACCGCCAAGGCCGGGTACTTCTCCCAGCCCGTCCTGGTCTCGCCGGAACTGGACGGCCGGCCGGTCGCCCACGCGAGCCGCGCCCTCCCCCCTTCGGTCGCCGCGCAGCTGCGCGCCATGATGCGGCGTACGGCCGTGAGCGGCACCGGCGCGCGGGCGATGGCCGGACTCAGCGGCGACATCGGCGCGAAGACCGGATCGGCGGAGGCCGACGGCCAGGGCGACGCCAACAGTTGGTTCCTCGGTTACCGCAACGACGCCGCGGCGGCCGCAGTTGTCCAGCAGGGTGGTCACGGCGGCGACGCGGCGGGACCGATTGTCCGAAGGGTGCTCGCGGCGCGCCGCTGAGGGGAAGGGTCGACACTGGGGCGTGCCCGCGTCGGGCCTGCCCGCATCCCGGGGGCACGCCTGCCCCCGGGCGTCGACGAACGGGAGGACCCCTCGTGCGCGTACGTTCCGCGGTTGTCCGTGTCACCGCTGCAGTGCTGGCCGCCGGCTGTCTCACGGCGTGCGCCGAGGGGACACCGGCGGCGGGGCCGGGCCGGGCGGCATCGGCCGGCGCAGACTCGGCCTCGGCCACCGCGGGCCGAACCGCCTCGTCCGCCACGGTTCCGGGAGCGTCCACCGCATCGGCACGTACGGACAAGGGCGGCGGCCTCCCCTCAGCCGCCGGCGGCCAGACCTCGGACTCCTCGGGATCCTCGGCGCCCTCGGACCACAACGACCGCTCCTCGGCCGCGGGCGGCCATCCCTGCTCCCCGTCCGTCTCCCTCGACCGCTACTCCGACGCCCTGGACAAGACCACCTTCCAGGGCACCTTCGTAGGCAACCTCTCCGCACTCGCCCGCGACACCGACGGCTCCCTCGCCGCCCTCTCCGACCGTTCCGTACTGATCGGCCTGGACGGACGGAGCCACCGGCCGGCACGGACAACCAAGATCACTGACGAGAAGGGGGCCGTTCTCGACGCCGAGGGCCTGGCCGTCGAACCGGGCGGGCGCTACCTCGTCTCGTCAGAGACGGAACCTTCCGTACGGCGTTACGACCGTTCCGGCGCGCTCCTCGGACGGCTGCCCCTCCCCGAGGCGCTCCAAGTGGCGCCGGCCGGGCGCGCCCAGTCCAACCAGACCTTCGAGGGCCTCACGCTCGCCCCCGGCAGCGGCACGCTGACCGCCGCCATGGAAGGACAGCTCACCGGCGACGGCAAGGACAGCGCGGGACGCCCCCTGCTGCGCTTCCAGACCTGGCAGCGGCAGGGCTCCGGAACCCGCCCTGCCCCGTACCGGCTGAGCAGGCAGTACGCGTACCCGGTGGACGCCGGACTGGGCGTCTCCGAGATCGCCGCGCTCACCGACGGCCGGCTGCTCGTCCTGGAACGCGGCTTCACCGCCGGCGTCGGCAACACGGTGCGCCTCTACCTCGCCGATCCGCGCCGGGCGAGCGACGTCAGCGGCATCGGCGCACTCCCCGGTGGCAAGGCGGTACGCCCCGCCCGCAAGAAGCTCCTCGCCGACCTCGGCGCCTGCCCCTCCCTGGGCGCCCCCGCACACCAGCCGCAGACCAATCCGCTGCTGGACAACATCGAGGGCATGGCGATCACCGGCCGCGCGCCCGGCGGGCGGCTGCGCGTCATCCTGGTCAGCGACGACAACGAGAGCCCGAAGCAGATCACCCGCCTCTACAGCCTGACGGTGCGGCCCGGCGGCCGTTAATCGTTGACGGCGTCAAGGGTTTTCCCGTTCCCGATTGTTGCGGCGGAATGAAATCCGCTGCCCACGGCGTTGGAGCCTCCTGGTGAACGACGAGACGCGGGAGGCAGCGCGTGACGGGGACGGGGAGCGGTCCAGCGGAAAAGGGCGGCGGCTGGGCACGGCGGCTGACGCGCCTGTGCTGGCAGTACAAGAAGGACGTACTGCTCGCACTCGGCTCGTCACTCGCCGGAATGGGCGTGATGGCCCTCGTCCCGCTCATCCCGAAGCTGATCATCGATGATGTCATCGTCAGCCGCGACCGCCCGCTCGCCCCGTGGGCGACTCTGCTGGTCGTCGCCGCGCTCGCCGTCTACGCGCTGACGTACGTACGCCGCTACTACGGCGGACGGCTGGCGCTCGACGTCCAGCACGACCTGCGCACCCGGATGTTCCGGTCGATCGCGCGGCTGGACGGGCACCGGCAGGACGAACTGAGCACCGGCCAGGTCGTCGGCCGGGCCACCAGCGACCTGCAGCTCATCCAGAGCCTGCTGTTCATGCTGCCGATGATGATCGGGAACGTACTGCTCTTCGCGATCTCGCTGGTCGTGATGGTGGTGCTCTCCCCACTGCTCACCGTCGTCGCCCTGGCCGTCGCCCCCGCCCTGTGGTTCATCGCCCAGCGCAGCCGCAACCGTCTCTACCCCGCCACCTGGTACGCGCAGGGCCAGGCCGCCGCCGTCGCGGGCGTCGTCGACGGCGCGGTCTCCGGTGTCCGCGTCGTCAAGGGTTTCGGCCAGGAGGAGCAGGAGACCGGCAAGCTGCGTACGGTCAGCCGCCGCCTCTTCGCCGGCCGGCTCCGTACCGTACGGATGAACGCCCGCTACACCCCCGCCCTCCAGGCCGTGCCCTCGCTCGGGCAGGTCGCCATGCTGGCCCTCGGCGGCTGGCTGGCCACCAACGGGCAGATCACCCTCGGCACCTTCGTCGCCTTCTCCACCTACCTCGCGCAGCTCGTCGCGCCCGTGCGGATGCTCGCGATGATGCTGACCGTCGGACAGCAGGCACGGGCCGGTGTGGAGCGGGTCTTCGAACTCGTCGACACCGAGCCGATGATCGAAGAGCGCCAGGACGCGCTCGAACTCCCCGCCGACGCGCCGGCCACTGTCGAGTTCGAGCAGGTCTCCTTCGGCTACGGCAACGGGCGGCCCGTGCTGGAGGACTTCTCGCTGCGCATCGAGCCCGGCGAGACCGTCGCCGTCGTCGGCACGTCCGGCAGCGGCAAGTCCACCGTCTCGCTGCTGCTGCCCCGTTTCTACGACACGACCGCGGGCCGGGTTCTGGTGGGCGGCCACGACGTACGCGACCTGAGCCTCGCGTCGCTGCGCGCGGCCATCGGCCTCGTACCGGAGAACAGCTTCCTGTTCTCCGACTCCCTGCGCGACAACATCGCCTACGGAACCCCGGACGCCACCGACGAGCAGATACGTATCGCCGCGCGTGCCGCACAGGCCGACGGCTTCATATCCGCCCTGCCCGACGGGTACGACACCGAGGTCGGCGAACAGGGCCTGACCCTCTCCGGCGGCCAGCGCCAGCGCGTCGCGCTGGCCCGCGCGATCCTCACCGACCCGCGGCTGCTCGTCCTGGACGACGCGACCTCCGCCGTCGACGCCCGCGTCGAGCACGAGATACACGAGGCCCTGCGCGGGGTGATGGCGGGCCGTACGACGCTGCTGATCGCCCACCGCGCCTCCACCCTCGCCCTCGCCGACCGCGTCGCCGTCCTGGACGGCGGCCGGCTGGTCGACATCGGTACGCGCGAGGAACTGGAAGGCCGCTGCGAGCTGTACCGCCGCCTGCTGACCGATCCGGACGAGCTGGGCGGTACCGGTGTACCAGGCGGTACCGGTGTACCAGGCGGTGCCGACGAGCCGGGTGGGGTCGATGAGCTGGGAGGCTCCGGCGAGCTGGGCGGTACCAGCCTGGAGCGCCCCGGCTTCGGCGGAGAGTCCGCGGCGAGCGGTTTGCTGGAACGCCCGGTTACGGCGGATTCCGGCGCGGCCGCTCCGTCCGAAGCGGTACCCGACCACCGCGTCAACGGCATCACTCCCCATTTGTGGAAACGCTTCGACACGGAAGCTGACACCGGGCCCGGCACGGCCGCCGGAGCCCCCGAAGCCGCGCCCGGCATGGCCGCCAGCCCGGAACTCCTCGCCCGGGTCGCCGCCCTCCCGCCCGCGACCGACACCCCCGACATCGACGAGGAGCGGGCCGCCCGCCCCGAGAAGTCCTACGGTCTGCGCCGGCTCCTGCGCGGTTTCGGCGGCCCGCTGGCCGTCGCCCTCGCCCTGGTCGCCGTCGACGCCGTCGCCGGACTGCTGCTCCCGGTCCTCATCCGGCACGGCATCGACGACGGCGTACGGCGCGCACAACTGGCGGGCGTCTGGACGGCCGCCGGCCTCGCGCTGTTCGTCGTACTCGCCCAGTGGGCGGCCCAGATCGGCTCGAACCGCATGACGGGCCGCACCGGCGAACGCGTCCTCTACTCGCTGCGCGTAAAAATCTTCGCGCAGCTCCAGCGCCTCGGCCTCGACTACTACGAGCGCGAACTGACCGGAAAGATCATGACCCGGATGACGACGGACGTGGACGCCCTGTCCACGTTCCTGCAGACCGGTCTGGTCACCGCCGTCGTCTCCGTACTGACCTTCTTCGGCATCCTCGTCGCGCTCCTGGTCATCGACGTCCAGCTGGCCCTGGTCGTCTTCGCCACCCTCCCGCCGCTGATCATCGGTACGTACTTCTTCCGCAAGCAGAGCGTGAAGGCGTACGAACTCGCCCGCGAACGCATCAGCGTCGTCAACGGCGACCTCCAGGAGAGCGTCGCCGGACTGCGGATCGTGCAGGCGTTCCGCCGCGAGCGCAGCGGCGCCGACCGGTTCGCGGAACGCAGCCACGCCTACCGCGCGGCCCGCATCCGCGGCCAGTTCCTGATCTCGGTCTACTTCCCGTTCGTCCAGCTCCTGTCCTCCGTCGCCGCGGCGCTCGTCCTGATCGTCGGCGCCGGCCGGGTCGGCGCCGGCACCCTCACGGCGGGCGCGCTGGTCGCGTACCTGCTCTACATCGACCTGTTCTTCGCCCCCGTACAACAGCTCTCGCAGGTTTTCGACGGCTACCAGCAGGCCGCCGTCTCGCTCGGCCGCATCCAGGAACTGCTGCGCGAGCCGACCACCACACCCCAGGCCGAGAATCCGCGCGCGGTGCGCGAGCTGGCGGGCGAGATCACCTTCGAGGACGTGCACTTCCGGTACGGGGGTGCCGCCTCCGAAAGCGAAACCGGCACCGTCTCCGAAGCCACGGGAGCCTCACACGCCTCCAGCAGCCCCAACGCCACCGACAGCTCCAACGCCTCCGAAATCTCCGACAGCTCCACCGTCACAGCCCTCTCCGGCATCGACCTGACCATCCCCGCCGGGCAGACCGTCGCCTTCGTCGGTGAGACCGGTGCGGGCAAGTCCACCCTGGTCAAGCTGGTGGCGCGGTTCTACGACCCGACGGCCGGCACTGTCCGCGTCGACGGTACGGACCTCCGCGAACTGGACCTCACCGGCTACCGGCACCGCCTCGGCGTCGTACCGCAGGAGTCCTACCTGTTCCCCGGTACGGTGCGCGACGCCATCGCGTACGGGCGCCCGGACGCCACCGACGCCGAGGTGGAGGCCGCGGCCCGGGCGGTCGGCGCCCACGACATGATCGCCGGGCTGGACGGCGGCTATCTCCATGAGGTCACCGAACGCGGCCGTAACCTTTCCGCAGGCCAGCGTCAACTGCTCGCGCTCGCCCGCGCCGAACTCGTCGATCCCGACATCCTGTTGCTCGACGAAGCCACCGCCGCGCTCGATCTGGCCACCGAGTCCGCGGTCAACGAGGCCACGGACCGGCTGTCTGGACGGCGTACGACGCTCGTGGTGGCGCACCGCCTGACCACCGCGGCCCGCGCCGACCGGGTCGTGGTCCTCGCCCACGGCCGGGTCGCCGAGGACGGAACCCACGCCGAACTCCTCGCCAGGGGCGGACGCTACGCCGAACTGTGGCGCGCGTTCACGGGCGAGGAAGAGCCGGTGGCTGCCTGAACGCCCGCGACGACGCCCTGCCCGCCAAGGTGCCGTGCGCACCGGCGTCCGGTCGGCCGCTGAGCTGACCGGACGCCGTCGACGGACGACGACGTCGGGCGGCGGGCACCGGGTGGCGGGCGGCGGGCGCTGGGCGCTGGGTGGCGCGACCACTTACCACCGTTCCTCTCCGAAAAGAAGGGGCTGGTGGGACCGTTGCCGCGCCGATAGGTTCACCCCGACCTTTGCTGTCCCAAGGGGAGGGTGCAATGCGCAAGGCCATCAGATGCCTGCTGTCACTCGCGGTGCTCATAGGCACGGCGAGTGCGGGCACGGCGTCGGCGACCGCGGCCACCGCCGTGAAGCCGAAAGCGACCGACATCAAGGACCGGATCCTGGCGATCCCGGGGATGAGTCTCGTCCAGGAGAAGCCGGTCGACGGCTACCGCTTCTTCGTCCTCAACTACACCCAGCCGATCGATCACCAGCACCCCTCCAAGGGGACCTTCCAGCAGCGGCTGACCCTGCTGCACAAGTCCGTCGACCGGCCCACGGTCTTCTTCACCTCGGGCTACAACCTCAATACGGACGTACGGCGCAGCGAACCGACGCAGATCATCGACGGCAACCAGGTGTCGATGGAGTACCGGTACTTCACGCCGTCGCGGCCGCAGCCCGCCGACTGGAAGAAGCTCACCATCCGGCAGGCAGCCAACGACCAGCACCGCATCTTCAAGGCGCTGCACCGGATCTACGACCAGAACTGGATATCCACCGGCGGCAGCAAGGGCGGCATGACCGCCACGTACTACCGCCGTTTCTTCCCGGACGACATGGACGGCACCGTCGCCTACGTCGCGCCGAACGACGTGAACAACAAGGAGGACTCGGCGTACGACCGGTTCCTCCGCACCGTCGGCACCGCCCAGTGCCGCAAGGACCTCGCGGCGCTGGAGCGCGAGGCACTGCTGCGCCGCGGCGAGATCGTCAACCGCTACGCGAAGTGGGCGCAGGACAACAAGAAGACCTTCAAGCTCGTCGGCACCATCGACAAGGCGTACGAGGTCCTCGTCACCGACCTGGTGTTCGGCTTCTGGCAGTACCAGCCGGCTGCCACCGCCTGCCCCGAGGTCCCCAAGAAGACCGCCACCACCGACGAACTGTGGAAGTGGATCGACAAGGTCGGTGGCTTCGACAGCTACACCGACCAGGGCCTTGAGCGCAATCTGCCGTACTACTACCAGGCGGGCACCCAGCTCGGCGAGCCCAGCTACAAGTACGACCACCTCAAGGACCTGCTGCGCTACCCGGGCATCAACAACTCCCGGACCTTCGTGCCGCGCGACATCCCCCTGCACTTCGACAAGAACGCGATGCGGGACGTGGACCGGTGGGTGCGTCATCACGGTGAGCGCATGATGTTCGTCAACGGTGAGTGGGACCCGTGGAGCTCCGAGCCGTTCCGGCTGGGCTCCGGTTCCGAGGACTCGTACGTCTACAAGGTTCCCGGCGGCAACCACGGCTCGAACATCGCGAAGCTGCGGGAGCCCGACCGCAAGAAGGCGACCGAGGCCCTGCTCGACTGGGCGGACGTCGACGCTCCGCAGGGCGCCGAGGCCGCGCCGCTGGCCCCGTACGACAAGAAGCTGGACAAGCGGGACGTCTCGGAGATGCAGATGCTGCGTCCGTGATGTCGGCGCGCGGTGTGTGACGCGTCTCGTGTGATGCGTCTCGTGCGACGCGTTCTTTGTGACGTGTGGCGCGTGGCGTATGACGCGAGACGCGTCACGACTGAGGGACGGCCTGGAGTACGGGCCGGCGGTTCACAGGCGGCGGGCGCACCCTACCGGTGCCCCGCCGCCCAACTGCACGTACAAGTCCGTGTCGGCCGGACAGGCAGAACGAGAACGGACCGCCGCTGTCACTGTGAACTGCGGCGCCCGAGCCCCCGTCCCGTCACATGCGGTCTCCTTCACCTCGCCTTGCCGCGACGGGCGGACGCAGTCCCCGACGATGGTGCGCGGGCCGCCGCCCCCGCCGGGATCACCGGGGTGCGGCGCTTCCAGATTGCGCATACAGGCGTAGCCCTGCGGTACCGCGCCGTCACCGTTCTCGTCGGAAGCGGGCCGGCGTTCGCTGATGTGCAGCACGAAGTCCGTCCGTTCCGGACACAGCGGGCCCTGCGCCTGCGGACCGTCGTGCCGGGAGAGCACCAGGGCAGCGGCCCTCTCGCTGCGGCAGGACACTTGGTGAAAGACGGTACGTCCGCGGCTGCTGCACGTACCCGGGGCGAGAAACGTTGCTGCCGGAGACGGATACGGAGACGCGGTGGCCGCACCGCCGCTTCCGCCCCCGCTTCCGTTCCCCTGCCCATTTCCGTCACCGTTCGCGGCCGAGCCACTGCCGTCGCGCTGGCAGGCGGACAACGCCACGAGCAGCAGAGCCGCCATCACGCAATCCACGGCGCCGTTCCCGTACCCCTTGACCCTGCGCATCGCGGCCCCCTGCGTCCCCCGGTGCGTGCACCTCAGCCTGGCCCGCCCATTCGGGGGCACGCCAGGCGTAACGGACGCATTGCGCACGAGGTACGGGCCGCGCAGTACGCAGCGCTGCGGGGCCGGCGGTACACGGTCCGTACGGAGCCCGGCAGCGCCGAAGCCCCGTACGAAGATTCACCGTGGGCGCCGTGGGCATCACTGACACCTCTGACACCGCCAGTACCGCTGACACTGTCGGTACCGCTTACGCCGCCGGCACCGTCGGCTCAGTACGACAGTCCGTGCCCGATCGGGTGGAGAACGCTCCCCGGCGCATCAGCACGCATCACCGGTACCGGCAGCTTCCCCTGCGGATCGCGCCGCCCGGCGATCACCCGGGCCGCGGCCCGCAGCTCCACGTCCGTCCAGGAGTAGGTGGCCAGCGCCGCCCGTACGCCCGGCAACTGCGCGATGTCGTACGGATTGCGCACGGCCACCTGCACCACCGGCTTGCCGGTGCCCAGCAGTGCCGCGACCAGGGCGCGCTGCGACGACGACGCCGTGACGTTGTACGTCGCCACGATCGCCGCGTCCTGCGTACGGAGCACCGAAACCGCCCGGTCGATCAGTTCCCGGGTGGGCGCGGTGCCGGTGGGGAGCGCGGTCGTCGTGAAACCCAGCTGATTGAAGGCCTCTGCGAGCACCTTGGTGGGCGGGCCCCCGGTCCCGGACGGCGATGCCGCGTCGGCGCCGGTCACCAGCAGACGCCGCTGCGCGCGCCGGGACAGCGGCAACGGCCCGCCGTCGTTGACGAGCAGCGTGGTGGTACGCTCCGCGATCCGGTCCGCCGTGGCGAGGTGCCGCCGCGTACCGACGGAACGTTCCACCGCGCGGTGCGTCGTGTACGGATCGTCGAACAGCCCGCGCCGCTCCTTGAGCAGGAAAATGCGCATCAGTTTCTCGTCGATGTCCTGCTCGGTCAGCTCGCCCGTCCGTACCGCCTTGAGCACGCTCGCGAAAGCGACGGCGATGTCCGGCGGATTGAGCAACTGGTCGACCCCCGCCTTGAGCGCGAGCACGGCCACCCGGGCGTCACCGTACTTCGTCCGTACGCCCTGCATTCCGAGCGAGTCGGTCACCACCACACCGTCGAAACCGAGACGCTCGCGCAGGACGCCGGTGAGGATCGGACGGGACAGCGTGGCCGGGTCCTCGTTCGCGTCGAAGGCGGGCACGACGATGTGCGCCGTCATGATCGAATCGATGCCGGCCTCGATGGCGGCCCGGAACGGCGGGGCGTCCAGCCGCTCCCACTCCTCGGCGGTGTGCCGGATGTACGGCAGCCCCACGTGGCTGTCGGTGCCGGTGTCGCCGTGCCCGGGGAAATGCTTGGCCGTCGCGGCCACCCCGGCGCGCTGGTACCCCTGTACCTGCGCGGTGACCAGCCGCGCCACCGCCTTCGGCTCGGAACCGAAGGAGCGTACGCCGATCACGGGATTCGCGGGGTTGACGTTCACGTCGGCGACCGGCGCGTAGTCCTGCCGGATGCCCATCGCACACAGTTCCTCGCCCGCGATCCGTGCGGCCGTACGGGCGTCCTCGCGCGATCGCCCGGCGCCCAGCGCCATCGCGCCCGGGAAGAGCGTGGCGGGCGCGCCGATCCGTGCCACTATCCCGTGCTCCTGGTCGGTGGAGATCAACAACGGTACGGGGACACGCTGGGCGGCGGCGGCCCGCTGGATACCGTTGGAGAGGTCGGCGATCTGGTGGGGATCGCGGGTGTTGTGCGCCCAGCCGAAGTAGATGATGCCGCCGAGGTGGTACTTGGCGACCAGTTCGACGGCGTTGGAGACCCCCATCTCCTTGCGGTTGGCCTCGGCGTCGGCGGGGTCCGGATCGGTCGCGGAGTGCCCGTAGACCCGCATCACGAACAACTGGCCGACCTTTTCCTCCAGATTCATCCGGGAAACGAGCCGAGCCGCGCGAGCACGGGCGTCGGTGGCCCCGGAGGCGCGCGGGCCGGAAGCGGCGGCGTGAACGGCGCCGCCGCCCGTACCCATGGCACAGGCGGCGGCCGCGGCGGTGGTCAGGACGGTACGTCTGGAGTGCATCGGCGCTCCTTCCGGAAAGCTTCCTCGCCGAGTGCTGCCCCGGCGGTCCGAAGGAAACTTCCAAGAAGTCACGAGTAGCCGGAAAAGGATGGCCGGTCAATGTTCGACGGCTCTGCCAGTCGGGGGACGCGGTGGTCGCCGGTGACGGACGGCCCGGCCCGGGGGGCGGTGATCCGCCACCGGCGCGTTGGAGGGGGTGCACCGGTGGCGGGTGCTGCCGGCCGCAGGCGGCGGAGAGGGTGGTCAGCAACGCAGCCAGCAGCGAGGCCGACACCGCACTGCGGGGTCACACAGCACACCGTTTTGACGGTCGGCGGGCCGGGTGGGTTCCCCGGTTCGGCGTGAATACGGGAAAAGGTACGGATGTGGGGCGATGTGTTCTTGAGGCCGCAGCGAGTGGTGCAGAAACGTTTCTGGGAACGGGCGTGGTGGGCGGGGATTCGTACGGCCGCGGCTTCGTACTCCCCGTATCTCCGTAACCCGGTACCTCCGAAGCCCCCGCACCTCCGTATCCCTGCCCGTCCGGGCCGGCTCGGCGCCCGCCGCCGTCGCGTACCTGAACACGTGGTGCCTTCTACCGAACGACACCCGCGCGGCCGGGCGCGACAAACGGCCGCACGCGGCACGGCCTCCCGATGCCGCGCTCCTCAGGCCGCAGCCGACGCCACCAGCCGCTCCAGGTGCTCGCGCCCCGCGCTCAGCAGCCCGGGAAGGTCGGCGGCGCGTGGGTACCACCGCTTCTCGTACTCCCAGCACAGCCAACCGTCCCACTGCGCGCGGACGAGCGCCCCGATGCAGTCGGCCAGCGGGACCGTGCCCGCGCCGAGCGCCAGGGGAGTGGCGTCCTCGGCCGAAGCAACGTCCTTGACCTGCACGAACCCGAGATACGGGGCGAGCGCCGCAAACGTGTCGGCCGGCGCCTCACCGCCGAGCCACGGGTGAAGTACGTCCCAGAGCGCGCCGATGTGCCGGTGCCCCACGGGGCCCACGATCCGCGCCGCGTCGGCACCGCGGGGATGCGAGTCGTGCGTCTCCAGAAGAACGCGTACATCCCGCTCCGCCGCGAACGGCGCGACCGCGGCCAGGTGCCGGGCCGCCTCCGCATCGGCTTCCGCGACGGGACGGTCACCCCCACCAGGGAACACCCGCACGAACTTGGCTCCCATGTCCGAAGCGAGCACGACCAGCTCGGTCAGCTCCGCCGCCAGCTCCTCCTCGCCACGTTCGTCATGGGCCGCGGCCACTCGCGCGTACCCGGACACCGCCAGAATGCTCACTCCGGCGTCGGCGAACTGCTGACGTACCGCTGCACGTTCGCGCAGCCCGATGCGCGGATGCACCTGTTCCTCTGGGTGGGCCCGCAGCTCCACCCCGTCGAATCCGGCGCCGGCCGCAAGCTGCACGACCTCGCCCACCGGCATCCCGGGCACTCCGAGTGTCGAGAACGCATATCGCATATCGCTCATGAGAACCATGTGAACACAGATCAGAGCGGCAAACGCCAGTCCTGTCCGACGAGGTCCCGCCCGAAACTGTGATGCGGCTTCTCGGCGGTCAGCTCGAAGCCCGCGCGCTCGTACAGGACGCGCGCCGCGCTCAGTACGGAGTTCGTCCACAGGACCAGTTCGCGGAAGCCGGCCTGGCGGGCGAAGCCGACACACGCGGACACGAGAGCCTGGCCGACGCCGCGCCCGCGTGCTTCCGGTTCGACCAGGAGCAGCCGCAGCCGGGCCGTTCGAGGAGGCGTCTCGTCCGCCGGGGCGATGACCGTGTCGATACCGTCCCGTACGCACATGACGGCGCCCACCCGTTCGCCGTCCAGATCGGCGATCCAGACGCGGTCCCAGCGCGCGTCGCGATGTTCGCCGTATTCGGCGACGATACGGGCCACCAACGCCTCGTAGTCGAGGTCGAAGCCGTACTCCCGCGCGTACAGGGCCGCATTGCGCTGCACCATCCAGCCGAGGTCGCCGGGCGCGGGGGCGCGCAGCCGCAGCACGGGCTCCGGGCGCTCCGCCGTGTCGCCGAGCAGCTCTCTTATGGTCGCCATCGACTCCGCGAGGCGCGCCCGGTCCCAGGGGGCAAGTCGGTTGAGGAGCGTTCCCACGGAGTCGCACGAACGTTCCTCCAGGAGGTCCGCTGTCGCACGGCCCTCCTCGGTGAGCATGATGCGCTGCCGCCGCCCGTCCCGCTCGGAAGGGCCGCGGGTGATCAGACCGCTCTCCTCGAACCTGCTGAGCAGCCTGCTGAGGTAGCCCGCGTCCAGGGAGAGCGAGGCGCGCAGGTCGGCGGCGTCAACCTGCTGGGTGTGCGCGATCTCGTAAAGGACCCGGGCCTCGGTGAGCGTGAACGGGGTGTAGAGGTGGCGGCCGTAGTCGAGCGCGCCGAGGAGGTTCGTGTAGAAGTGGTTGAACCTGCGGATTTCCTGCACCTCGTGGGCTGACATGGCGCATCCCGCCTTACCGTTGACCCAGTCAAGGTTGACTGCGTCAAGAGTATGGGACGGACGTGGACGCGCGCACCATCAACTCGCCGCGGAGCGTCGCGACTTCTCCCGGCGGCGACGCCTCACGCCCCATCGCCAACCGCCCGGCCCGCGCGCCCGCCTCCTGAAGCGGCAGCCGTACGGTGGTGAGCGCCGGAGCCGCGTCCGCGCTGAACGGCAGATCGTCGAAGCCCGCCACGGAAATGTCGCCGGGTATCCGCAGGCCGCGGTCGCGCAGCGCGGCGCACACTCCGAGAGCGGCGGTGTCGTTGGCCGCGACGACGGCCGTCAAGGAAGCGTCACGGCGCAGCAGTTCCAGGGCGGCGTCGTAGCCGGCGGCGCGGTCGTAAGCGCCGTGGACGGTGCGGTGGGCCGGGTCAGGGATGCCGTGCGCGGCGAGGGCGGCCCGGTGGCCCTCCAGGCGGTGGCGGGTAGTGGTACGGCCGGGCGGCCCGGCGACGTATCCGATGTTCCGATGGCCGAGCGAGACCAGGTGCTCGGTCAGACGTCGGGCGCCACCCCGATTGTCGAAGGCAAGGGTGACGAGCTGCGGGGGGACTGGCGGCGGGGCGAAAAGGCCGCCATGAGAGGCGGCACGGTCATGGGAGCGTCCCACGGTGGTGCGCGTTTGCGGGGCCGGACCGGCCTCAGGGCGCTGCCCGCCGCCTGCCCCTGGCGTAACAGGCGGGCGTCCGCACAACACCACCCTCGTACCCGCACCGGCGAGCCGTGTCAGTGCCGCGGCGACAGCCTCAGCGTGATCGGCGTCCTCCACCACGCCGCCGGTCAGAACGACTGCGGACGCGCGTTGCCGTTGGAGCAACGTCAGGTAGGTGAGTTCTCGCTCCGGGCAGCCACCGGTGTTGCACACGACGGCCAGCTTTTCGTCGATCCGCACCATCTGGTTCGGGGGACCGGGGTGACGGCGCGCACCGCCGTCATCCGTTCGTGTGCCCATTCCGTCGGCCGTCGGCGTGCCCGAGCCACCGCTCACCTCGGATTGCACGGCCGAGGCGAGGATTCCGAAGAACGGGTCGGCGATGTCGTTGACGAGAATGCCCACCAGATCCGAAGTAGCGGCGGCCAGCGCGCTGGCCTGGCCGTTGACCACGTACTCCAGGTCCGTCACGGCGCGCAGCACGCGCGCTCGGGTGCTCTCGGCGACCGGGTAGTTGCCGTTCAGTACGCGCGAGACGGTCGCCGTCGAAACCCGCGCCCGCGCCGCAACATCCGCCAGTGTCACTGCCATCGATCGCCCCGCCCGCTGTCGTGCCTCTTGTCCTTGCCTCGTGCCGCAGGCTAGCTTCTCCGGCGATGGAAAGCGCTTACTACGCGTTTCTGGCCCGCGCTCGCCGTCGGCTTGGCCATCGTCGTCATGAAACGTCAACCACTGTCCTCCGCCCGCCGTGCGCGTCGGCGCTGGTACCGCGCTCGTGCCCCGTGAGCGGAGTGCTCCGTAAGGAAGGGCCGGACCGTGACACGCACGACCGTACGCATCGCCATGAACGGCGTGACCGGACGCATGGGATACCGCCAGCACCTGGTCCGATCCCTCCTCGCACTGCGAGAACAGGGCGGACTGGATCTCGGTGACGGCACGGTGATCTGGCCGGAACCCATTCTTGTGGGCCGCGCCGGACCCAAGCTGCGGGCGCTCGCCGAGCGCCACGGCCTGGAGCACTGGAGCACCGATCTCGACACGGTGCTCGCGGACGACAGCGTCGACATCTACTTCGACGCCCAGATCACTGCCGCGCGCGAGGAATCCGTAAAGAAAGCGCTTGCTGCCGGAAAGCACCTGTACTGCGAGAAGCCCACCGCCACCAGTCTCGATGGCGCGCTGGAACTGGTCCGCCTGGCCGACGAGGCCGGCGTCAAGCACGGCGTCGTACAGGACAAGATCTTCCTGCCCGGCCTGCTCAAGCTGCGCCGCCTGGTCGAAGGAGGGTTCTTCGGGCGCATCCTCTCCGTGCGGGGTGAGTTCGGCTACTGGGTCTTCGAAGGCGACTGGCAGTCGGCGCAGCGCCCGTCCTGGAACTACCGGGCCGAGGACGGTGGCGGCATCGCGGCCGACATGTTCCCTCACTGGGAGTACGTCCTGCACGAACTCTTCGGCCGGGTACGCACCGTGCAGGCCCAGGTCGCCACCCACGTACCGCGTCGCTGGGACGAGAACGGCAAGCCGTACGAGGCCACCGCGGACGACGCCGCGTACGGAATTTTCCAACTGGACGGCGGCATCGTCGCGCAGATCAACTCCTCGTGGGCGGTGCGGATTCACCGCGACGAACTGGTCGAGTTCCAGGTGGACGGCACGGAAGGCTCCGCCGTCGCCGGGCTTCGGAAGTGCCGCGTTCAGCACCGCGCCGCTACTCCCAAGCCGGTCTGGAACCCCGACATTCCGGCAACCGAACCGTTCCGCGAACAGTGGCAGGAGGTACCGGACAACGCGGAATTCGACAACGGCTTCAAGGCGCAGTGGGAACTGTTCCTGCGCCATGTCGTACGGGACGAACCCTGGCGCTGGGACCTGGCCGCGGGCGCGCGCGGTGTCCAGCTCGCCGAGCTGGGACTGAAGTCGTCGGCGGAGGGCCGCCGCCTGGACGTACCGGAGCTCGGGCGATGAGCGGTCGGGGGAGTGGTGCATCCAGCGAGCCATCCACGGCCGGCACACCTCCTACCCCATCCCGTACCGTCTTCGCCGCTGCCCATGTGGTAGCCGACCCCTTCGCCGACACCACGCCCGAAGGCCCTGCCGTCATCGACTGGGACGCCACCCTGGCCTTCCGCCGCCACCTCTGGTCGCACGGCCTGGGCGTCGCCGAAGCCATGGACACCGCGCAGCGCGGCATGGGCCTCGACTGGTCCTCGGCAGCCGAACTGATCCGCCGCTCCGCCGCCGAAGCCGCGGCAACGGGCGGGCGTATCGCCTGTGGAGTCGGCACGGACCAACTGACCGTGCCTGAAGCGAGCCTGGCTGATGTCCGTGCCGCCTATGAGGAGCAACTCTCACTCGTGGAGGGGGCAGGCGCCCAAGCCGTCGTCATGGCTTCCCGGCAGCTCGCCGCGACGGCCACCGGACCGGAACCGTACGTGGAAATCTACGGGCATCTGCTGCGCCAGGCCGCCGCGCCGGTGATCCTTCACTGGCTCGGCCCGATGTTCGACCCCGCTCTAAAGGGTTACTGGGGCAGCCCGGACCTGGACCTGGCAACCGACACGTTTCTGCAGATCATTACCGAGCACCCCGCCAAGGTGGACGGTGTGAAGGTGTCGTTGCTGGACGCCGACCGCGAAGTCGAGCTGCGCCGGCGCCTCCCGGAGGGCGTGCGTTGCTACACGGGCGACGATTTCCACTACCCCGAGCTGATCGCCGGTGACGCGCACGGCTTCAGTGACGCGCTGCTCGGCATCTTCGACCCGCTCGCTCCGCTGGCGGCTGACGCCGTACGCCTTCTGGACGGCGGCGACACCGCCGGCTTCCGCAAACTGCTGGACCCGACCGTCGCGCTCTCCCGCCACCTTTTCCAGACGCCGACGCGTTACTACAAGACCGGCGTCGTCCTGCTCGCCTGGCTCGCGGGGCACCAGGCGCACTTCACGATGGCCGGCGGCCTCCACTCGGCACGTTCGCTGCCCCACCTGAAGCGGGCGTACGAACTGGCCGACGCCTTGGACCTGTTCCCGGACCCGGAGCTGGCGGCGGCCCGTATGCGCCGACTCGCCTCGGTGTACGGAGGTACGGAATGAGCAGCGCCCTGCCGCCTCGTTCGGAAGAAGCGGACGAAGCTCTGCTCTCCCGCTTCAGCATCAACCAGCAGACCGTCAAGCAATGGTCCCTGCCCGAACTCGTCGACGGCTGCGTGAAAGCGGGAGTACGCGGCGTCGGTCTCTGGCGCGCTCCTGCGCAGGAATACGGAGTGGCCGCCGCCGCCCGGCTCGTACGGGAGGCGGGGCTGACCGTCACCAGCCTTTGCCGCGGTGGTTTCTTCACCGCCCTCGACTCGAAGGAACGCGCGGAAGCGCTGGCCGACAACCGGGCCGCCATCGAGGAAGCTGCCACTCTCGGGACCAGCACCCTCGTGCTCGTCTCGGGCGGGCTGCCGCCGGGCAGCCGCGATCTGCACGGTGCCCGTGAACGTGTCGCCGACGCACTGGGCGAACTCGTCCCGCACGCAGCCGAGGCAGGGGTGCGCCTCGCGCTCGAACCGCTCCATCCCATGTACGCGGCGGACCGCTGCGTCGTGTCCACCCTCGCCCAAGCCCTGGCGCTGGCCGAACGGTTCCCGGCCGAGCAGGTGGGCGTGGTCGTGGACACCTACCACTTGTGGTGGGACGACACGATCGGCTCGCAGATCGGCCGCGCGGGCGCCGGAGGCCGTATCGCGGCCTTCCAGCTCGCCGACTGGGTGACGCCACTGCCCGCCGGCGTACTGCTCGGGCGGGGGCAACTCGGGGACGGCGTGGTGGACCTGCGCTGGTTCCGGGAGCAGGTGGACGCCGCCGGCTACCGGGGGCCCGTCGAAGTGGAGATCTTCAATCCGGCGCTGTGGGAGCGGCCGGGGACGGAGGTGCTGGCCGAAGTCGTCGAGCGGTTCGCCCGTCACATCATGCACGCCAGGTAACGATGAGATAACTCAACGGATCCGTGCAACCGTTCCCGGGCCCGGCGGGTCGTACTTGTCGTCAGGCTCCCGAGGGGAGAGGGAACCGGGGGGATCCGAGGGGGGATCTGGGGGCCGCACGGAGGGGGAATCGAGGGGCCCGGTCTTCGGACCGGGCCCCTCGAAGCGTCTCGGCGCGGGTGGCGATCCGGCGCGGCGAAGTTGTCCGTGACGGTTGTGGGAGTCGCCGGACAGCAGTCGTCGGGCCGCACCACAGAGCCTTCCGACCGAGTTATCCACAGGCCCGAACGCGATGTCGGACCTCGGCGGTACCGTCGGTTCATGTTCATTCCAGCCGTGGTCGAAGGGGTCCTGGAGCGGATCACCTACGCCAATGAGGAGACCGGTTACACGGTCGCGCGTGTCGACACGGGCGGCTCCGGCGATCTCCTCACTGTCGTCGGTTCGCTGCTGGGCGCGCAGCCGGGGGAGTCGCTGCGGCTGGAAGGCCGCTGGGCCTCCCACCCGCAGTACGGACGGCAGTTCACCGTCGAGAACTACACGACGGTCCTGCCCGCGACGATCCAGGGCATACGCCGCTACCTCGGATCCGGCCTCATCAAGGGCATCGGGCCGGTCATGGCCGACCGCATCACCGGACACTTCGGCCTCGACACCCTCGACATCATCGAAAAGGAGCCCAAGCGCCTCGTCGAGGTGCCCGGGCTCGGCCCCAAACGCACGAAGATGATCGGTGACGCCTGGGAAGAGCAGAAGGCCATCAAGGAGGTCATGATCTTCCTGCAGGGGGTGGGCGTCTCGACCTCCATCGCGGTGCGCATCTACAAGAAGTACGGCGACTCCTCGATCTCCGTGGTCAAGAACCAGCCCTACCGCCTCGCCGCCGACGTCTGGGGCATCGGCTTCCTGACCGCCGACCGCATCGCGCAGGCCGTCGGCATCCCGCACGACAGCCCGGACCGGGTCAAGTCGGGCCTGCAGTACGCGCTCTCGCAGTCCACCGACCAAGGGCACGTCTACCTCCCGGAGGAAGATCTGATCGCCGCGGCGGTCAAGCTGCTCCAGGTCGACACGGGGCTGGTCATCGACTGTCTGGGGGAGCTGGCGGGCGACCCGGAGGGAGTGATCCGCGAGACCGTGCCGTCGCCGGAGGGCGGCAGCCCCATAAAGGCCATCTACCTCGTCCCGTTCCACCGGGCCGAAACCTCTCTCGCGGCGCAGCTCCTGCGGCTGTTGCGGACGCAGGAGGACCGGATGCCGTCGTTCCGGACCGTGGCGTGGGACAGGGCGCTGGCCTGGCTGGCCAACCGTACGGGAGCCTCGCTGGCGCCCGAGCAGGAGGCCGCCGTACGGCTGGCGCTCACCGAGAAGGTCTCCGTGCTCACCGGTGGGCCCGGCTGCGGCAAGTCCTTCACGGTCCGCTCGATCGTCGAGCTGGCCCGTGCGAAGAAGGCCAAGGTGGTGCTCGCGGCTCCCACGGGCCGGGCCGCCAAGCGGCTGGCGGAGCTCACCGGCGCCGAGGCGTCCACGGTGCACCGGCTGCTGGAGCTCAAGCCGGGCGGGGACGCCGCGTACGACCGGGACCGGCCGCTCGACGCCGACCTGGTGGTGGTCGACGAGGCGTCCATGCTCGACCTGCTGCTCGCCAACAAGCTCATCAAGGCGGTGCCGCCGGGTGCCCACCTCCTCCTGGTGGGCGACGTGGACCAGCTTCCTTCGGTGGGGGCGGGTGAGGTGCTGCGGGATCTGCTCGCCGAGAACTGCCCGGTCCCGGCCGTACGGCTGACCCAGATCTTCCGCCAGGCCCAGCACTCCGGCGTGGTCACCAACGCCCACCGCATCAACGAGGGCGTCCTGCCGATCGTCGAGGGGATGAACGACTTCTTCCTGTTCGTCGAGGAGGACTCCGAGGAGGCCGGCCGGGTCACGGTCGACGTGGTCGCGCGTCGTATCCCCGCGAAGTTCGGCCTGGACCCGCGGCGGGACGTCCAGGTGCTCACCCCCATGCACCGCGGCCCGGCCGGTGCCGGCACGCTGAACGGCCTCCTCCAGCAGGCCCTCACCCCGGCACGGCCCGAAGCGCCGGAGCGGCGTTCCGGAGGCCGGGTCTTCCGGGTGGGCGACAAGGTGACGCAGATCCGCAACAACTACGAGAAGGGGCACAGTGGCGTCTTCAACGGCACGGTCGGTGTCGTCACCAAGATCAACCGGGACGAGCAGTGGCTGACGGTGCTCACGGACGAGGACGAGGAGATCTCGTACGATTTCGACGAGCTGGACGAGCTGGCGCACGCCTACGCGGTGACCATCCACCGTTCCCAGGGCAGTGAGTATCCGGCGGTGGTGATTCCGGTCACCACCGGCGCGTGGATGATGCTGCAGCGGAACCTGCTCTACACGGCCGTCACCCGGGCGAAGAACCTGGTGGTGCTGGTCGGCTCGCGCAAGGCTTTGGGGCAGGCTGTACGCACCGTGTCCGCCGGTCGAAGGTGGACCGCGCTGCGCCACCGACTCGTCGGTGCGGTGCGTGGTCACCTCTTCCCCAATCGGGGCGAAGGGGAGCAGGATGGGCAGCTGGAGCGGCACTGAGTGCCGCCCACAGGCCCTATGGCCGACCCCGAGTGCACAGCCAAGGTCCAAATGGGGGAAGGTATAGGCAGTCAGGGCACCTCGAAGAAGAGGCACAACGTCGGTGAGGGATGACGTGAGCGACAACTCTGTAGTACTGCGTTACGGGGACGGCGAATACAGCTACCCGGTCGTCGACAGCAGCGTCGGCGACAAGGGCTTCGACATCTCGAAGCTGCGCGCCCAGACCGGTCTGGTGACCCTGGATTCCGGTTACGGCAACACTGCCGCGTACAAATCCGCGATCACCTATCTGGACGGTGAGAACGGGGTTCTTCGGTACCGCGGCTACCCGATCGAGCAGCTCGCAGAGCGCAGCACGTTCGTCGAGACCGCCTACCTGCTGATCAACGGTGAGCTGCCCACCGTCGACCAGCTGGCGACCTTCAAGCAGGACATCACCTACCACACCCTGCTGCACGAGGACGTCAAGCGGTTCTTCGACGGCTTCCCGCGGGACGCCCACCCGATGGCGATGCTGTCCTCCGTGGTCAGCGCGCTGTCGACGTTCTACCAGGACAGCCACAACCCGTTCGACGAGCGGCAGCGCCACATCTCGACGATCCGGCTGCTGGCCAAGCTCCCGACGATCGCTGCGTACGCGTACAAGAAGTCGGTCGGCCACCCGGTGGTCTACCCGCGCAACGACCTCGGCTACGTCGAGAACTTCCTGCGCATGACCTTCTCGGTGCCGGCCGCCGAGTACGACCTCGACCCGGTCGTGGTCAGCGCTCTGGACAAGCTGCTCATCCTGCACGCGGACCACGAGCAGAACTGCTCGACCTCCACCGTGCGCCTGGTCGGCTCCTCGCAGGCGAACCTGTTCGCCTCGATCTCGGCCGGCATCAACGCGCTGTGGGGCCCGCTGCACGGTGGCGCCAACCAGTCGGTGCTGGAGATGCTGGAGGGCATCCAGCGCGACGGCGGTGACGTCGACGCCTTCATCCGCAAGGTGAAGAACAAGGAAGACGGCGTGAAGCTCATGGGCTTCGGGCACCGCGTCTACAAGAACTTCGACCCCCGGGCGAAGATCATCAAGGCGGCGGCGCACGACGTCCTCTCGGCGCTCGGCAAGTCCGACGAGCTGCTGGACATCGCGCTCAAGCTGGAGGAGCACGCGCTCTCCGACGACTACTTCGTCTCGCGCAAGCTCTACCCGAACGTGGACTTCTACACCGGTCTGATCTACCGGGCCATGGGCTTCCCGACCGAGATGTTCACCGTGCTGTTCGCGCTCGGCCGGCTGCCCGGCTGGATCGCCCAGTGGCACGAGATGATCAAGGAGCCGGGTTCCCGTATCGGCCGCCCGCGCCAGATCTACACCGGAGTCGTCGAGCGCGACTTCGTCCCGGTCGAGGAGCGCTGAGCGACTCCGTCCGCCGGGACAGCTGCTGACCGGCCGGCCGCCCGTGTGGCGGCCCGGGCCGGTCCGTCCAGCAGAAAGCGCCCCGCCTCCAGATCCCCCCACGGGTCCGGAGCGCGGGGCGCTTCCCTTGTTCCCCGGGTCGGATTCCCCCCACGGGATCCGTCCGGGCGCTTCAGGGTGGTGCCCGCGATCTGCCGGGACGCGCACGTACGGGAGGGCCGCTCAAAGCTCCCCGGGCACGTCGCCCCGGCCACGCGTTGCCGGGCAAAGTCCCCCAAGACCAGCCTGGCCGTTGCGGTACAGGCCCCGCCGAGGTGCCTGCACCGCACGGTTAGACTCGCGACCCCCCACAATGGTTACGTTCGAAGCGGTGTGATCTGGGTCTCTTGCCATAACTGGGCGAATGCGGTCAAGGGCCTCGATCTGCAGATCGAGACCCTTCCGTATGGGTGCTGTGTCAGTTGTAGGGAAGTTGTGAAGGCGAAAAAAGTCCGCGCCGCGCGCATCCGTCAGCGGAAGTGCCGCAACCGGAGGCTGTTGCTGACCACGAAGACCGACGAGAAGGCCATCGCCGCCCCCGCGATCATCGGATTGAGCAGGCCGGCCGCCGCCAGCGGAATGGCCGCGACGTTGTAGCCGAAGGCCCAGAAGAGGTTTCCCTTGATCGTGGCGAGTGTCCGGCGGGCCAGCCGGATGGCGTCCGGCGCGACCCGCAGGTCGCCGCGTACGAGGGTCAGGTCCCCCGCCTCGATGGCCGCGTCCGTGCCGGTTCCCATCGCCAGGCCGAGGTCGGCGGCGGCCAGGGCGGCCGCGTCGTTGACGCCGTCGCCGACCATCGCCACGCTGCGGCCCTCGCCGCGGAGCCGTTCGACCACCGCCACCTTGTCCTCGGGCAGTACCTCCGCGATCACCTCGTCGATGTCCACCTCGGCCGCCACGGCGTCGGCCACCGCCTGGTTGTCGCCCGTCAGCAGTACCGGCGACAACCCCAGCGCGCGCAGACGGCGTACCGCCTCGGCACTGCCCTCCTTGACGGTGTCGGCGACCGACAGCAGGCCGCGTGGCCGCCCGTCCCAGGCGACGAGCACGGCGGTCCTTCCCGCGGTCTCGGCGGCGTCCCTGGCGGCGCTCAGGGCCTCAGGAAGGGTGCCGGACGCCGTCCCGCCTTCCGGGTCCTCGCGCAGCAGCCGCTCGCGCCCGACGAGGACGCGACGATTTTCCACCACGCCACGTACACCGAGACCCGCCACGTTCTCGAAGTGTTCCGGCTCCGGGAGCGTGCCCAGCCGCTCACGCGCTCCCTCGGCGACAGCGCGCGCGATGGGATGTTCCGAGGAATGCTCCAGCGCCCCGGCCAGCCGCAACAGCTCGTCCTCCGTGACACCCGGCGCCGGCACGGCCTCGTACAGACTCATCCGTCCCGTGGTCACCGTGCCCGTCTTGTCCAGCACGACGGTGTCGATGCGGCGGGTGGACTCCAGGACCTCGGGCCCTTTGATGAGGATGCCGAGCTGGGCGCCCCGGCCCGTCCCGACCATCAGGGCGGTGGGCGTCGCGAGGCCGAGAGCGCAGGGGCAGGCGATGATCAGTACGGCGACGGCCGCCGTGAACGACGCGGTCGCATCGCCGGTCGCCAACAGCCACCCGGCCAGAGTGCCGAGCGCCACCAGCAGCACGACAGGGACGAAGACAGCGGAGACGCGGTCGGCGAGCCGTTGCGCCTCGGCCTTGCCGCTCTGCGCGTCCTCGACCAGAGTCGCCATGCGCGCCAGTCGCGTGTCACTGCCCACCCGGGTGGTTTCTACCACCAGTCGGCCGCTGGTGTTCACCGTCGCACCCGTCACGCTGTCACCGGGGGCCACGTCGACCGGCGCCGATTCGCCGGTCAGCATCGAAGCGTCCACGGCGGAAGAGCCCTCCACGACCGTGCCGTCCGTGGCGACCTTCTCTCCAGGACGTACGACGAACCGGTCGCCGACGGCCAACTGCTCCACCGGGACGCGCACCTCGCGCCCGGCCCGCAGTACCACCACGTCCTTCGCGCCCAGCTCCATCAGCGCACGCAACGCAGCGCCCGCCTTCCGCTTGGAACGCGCCTCAAGGTAGCGGCCGAGCAGCAGAAACGCCGTCACCCCGGCCGCGGCCTCAAGGTAGATGGCCGAGGAGCCCTCCGAGCGGACCACCGTGAAGTCGAAACCGTGCCGCATGCCGGGCATCCCCGCGTCGCCGAAGAACAGCGCCCACAAGGACCAGCCGAAGGCGGTGAGCGTCCCGAGAGACACCAGGGTGTCCATGGTGGCGGCCCCGTGCCGCAGGTTCGTCCAGGCGGCCCGGTGGAAGGGGTATGCGCCCCAGACCACGACGGGTGCGGCCAGCGTCAGGCACAGCCACTGCCAGTTCTGGAACTGGAGCGAGGGGACCATCGACAGCAGGACGACGGGAACGGCCAGCGCAGCGGAGATGATGAGCCGCTGGCGCAGCCCGGCCAGTTCCCGGTCGTGAAAGCCGTCGTGTGAGCCGTTGAACGAGCCGGATCCGTCCTCCGTGGTGGACGAGGCCGCGGCGCCCTGACCGGAAGTGCCGCCCGGGGAGGGCTCCGGCGGATTGGCGGATACGGCGGGCGCGGGCCGCTGCGCGGTGTAGCCCGTCTTCTCGACTGTCGCGATCAGATCGTCGACAGAGACTTCGTCGCCGTACTCGACCCGTGCCTTCTCGGTGGCGAAGTTGACGGTGGCGCTCACGCCCGGCATCCGGTTGAGCTTCTTCTCCACGCGCGCCGCGCACGAGGCGCAGGTCATGCCGCCGATGGCGAGCTCGACCCGCGCCTGCGTGGTCGTACCGCTCATCGGACTCAGGCCGCCGGACCTTCGAGTTCGTAGCCGGCCTCGTCGACCGCCGCGCGCACGGCCGCCTCGTCGAGCGGCGCCTTGGAGGCGACGGTCACCAGGCCGGTGGCGGCGGACGCCTGCACCGAGTGCACGCCCGGGATCTCGGAGATCTCGGCGGAGACGGCGCCCTCGCAGTGACCGCAGGTCATGCCGCTCACCTTGTAGGTGGTGGTGACATCGCCCACCTGGACGTCGGTGGCCCCGGAGTTGCAGGAACCCTCGGGGGAGCAGCAGGAACCGTTGGTCTGTTCGGCAGTCATGGGTTTCTCCTTGGTGCGTGTGGTCGCCGTGCTCGAAGTTTTCACTGACATGCACGTGTGGCGCGGGAATTCCGACGTTCCGGGAGTCCCCGGTGCTTCCCGACGGCCACAACTCTATACCCCTAGGGGGTATGGATGCCAGGTGTGTGCTTGTGTCGATGGGGGCAGGGGGGAGGGGTGGCGCGGTCTTCGGTGATCTGTTGAGGTGCCTGGTTGCATGGTGCTCCGGCGGTCCCGTACGGTCCGGGATGCTTCACCGGGTGTGAAGGCGGGTGGTCCTGGGGCGGGTCCCGAGCGGACTTCCTTGCGGACGAGTGCTGAACGGGTGCTGCGGCGTGTCGGTCGTCGCGCCGTCCAGGGGCGGCAATGGAGGGGTGGGGAACGGGATGCCGGTGTATCCCGGGATTCGCCGCGTTCGCCGTATCCGTCGAATCCGTCGGGCCTGACGTGCTTGCTGTGTCTGCCGTGTCCGCCGTGCGCGATGGCGGGGTGGACGGGCGCATTGGTCGACGAGTCGGAAGAGGTGTCCGGCCTGTCGCCCTGCGGAGTGAGACCGTTCTGTCCTCTGTGGTAGAAAAGCGGCTTATGTCGCAGTCCGCAACGCTCGTATTGATCATGGCGATCGCCGTGGCCGCTCCGCTCCTCGCGTACGGTCTCGGCCGCTGGCTGCCCGTACCTCTGGTCATCTTCGAGATCGTGCTGGGCATCCTGATCGGCCCGGACGTCCTGGGCTGGGCGCACTCCGGAGAGGTCATCAACGCCCTCTCCGACCTCGGGCTGGCCACCTTGATGTTCATCGCCGGGTACGAGATCGAGTTCGCCAAGGTCCGCGGCGACACCCTCAAGCGCGCCGGTTACGCATGGATTGCCGCGCTCGTGCTCGGCCTGGCCGTCGCGCTCGGATTCGCCGCCGGCGACTTCACCAAGGCGATCGTGGTCGGTACCGCGCTCACCAGTACGGCGCTCGGCACCGTCCTGCCCGTACTGCGCGACTCCGGCGACCTGGGAACCCGCTTCGGATCGGTGATGATGGCCACCGGTGCGGTCGGCGAATTCGGGCCGATCATCGCGATGGCGCTGCTGCTCAGCGGACGTGACCCCGGCGAATCGACCATCCTGCTCTTCGCCTTCGCCCTGTTGACCGCCGGTGCCGTCTACTGGGCTCTGAAGCCCAGCCCCCTTTGGTTCTACCGGATCATCGCCCGCACGCTGCACAGCAGTGGCCAGTTCGCCATCCGGCTGTTCGTTCTGCTGCTGGCCGTGATGCTCGGCATCTCGCAGGTGTTCGGGCTGGACATCCTGCTGGGCGCGTTCGCGGCCGGGATCATCATGCGCCTCGTCCTGCACGAGGCCGCGCCGGACAGCAGCCAGGAAATCCTCGGGCGACTGGAGGCGATGGGGTTCGGCTTCCTGGTGCCGCTGTTCTTCATCGTCACCGGAATCGAGTTCGACCTGTCGTCCCTGTTCGAGAACGGACGCTCACTCCTGCTGCTCCCGCTCTTCCTCGTTCTGCTGCTCGTCGTACGCGGACTGCCGCTCGTCCTGCTCGCGCCGCGCGACCTGGGCCGCAAGGACCGCGCCGCGCTGATGCTGTACGGGTCGACGGCGCTGCCCCTGGTCGTCGCGATCACCACGATCGGTCAGGACAGCGGTGTGCTCGACGCCGGCGAGGCGGCGGCCATGGTGGGGGCGGCGATGATTTCCGTGCTGGTCTTCCCGCTGGTGGCCATGCGGCTGCGCGCGGGCGCGGAAGGGTTGACGCCGATTCCGGAAGGTCCGCGGAAGGGGGCGTCGGAGTCCTGGTGAGCGGGGCAGGTTCCCTCGCCCGCTTCGGCCTCCGCGCGCTCTCCGGCCTCGCCGCTCACCCCGGGCTTTCCGCTCCGCTCCGCGCTTTCCGAGGGAGCGCGCGTCGTCGGGGTCGTACGCACCCGCTTCCGCTGCGGCTTCTGTGCCTTCTGTGCCTTACGCGGCGGTGCGCACATCCGCGACTCTCACCGGTTCGCCGGAGCGGCGGGAGCGGTCGCACGCCTCGGCGACGTACAGCGCCTCCAGGGCCTCGGCAGGCGAACACGGGCTCTCCGTACGGCCGGCGGCCACGTCGACGAAGGCGGCCAGCTCGGTGATGTACGCGTCGCGGAAACGTTCCATGAACGTCGCGTACGGGGCGGACTGCCGCCAGGAGACGTGCGGTTCGGCGCTCGGCAGCGGGGCCCGGTCGTCGAGCCCGACGATGCGCGCGCCCTTGGAGCCGCACACTTCCAGGCGGACGTCGTGTCCTGCGCCGTTGTAGCGGGTCGCGGTGACCGTGGCCAACGTGTCGTCGTCGAAGCGCAGGAGGGCGGCGCAGGTGTCCACGTCGTCGCCGTCGGCGAAGAAGGGGTCGCCGCGGTTGGCGCCTAGCGCGTACACGGAGACGATTTCGCGGCCGGTGAGCCAGCGCAGGATGTCGAAGTCGTGGATGCTGCAGTCGCGAAAGAGCCCACCGGAGGAGGGGATGAACGCCGCGGGCGGCGGCGACTGGTCGCTGGTGCAGGCGCGGAGCGTGTGGACCCAGCCGAGGTCACCGGACCGCAGGGCCTCGCGGGCAGCCCGGTAGCCGCGGTCGAAACGCCGCTGGAAACCGATCTGTACGGGAACGGTGCCGGCGGCGCTGCAACGTTTCACGACGTCGAGCGTGCCCGCGACGTCCAATGCCACCGGCTTCTCGCAGAAGACCGGTACCTCGGCGTCCAGGGCCTGGTGGATCAGTCCGGCGTGCGCGCTCGTCGCTGCGGTGATCACTACGCCGTCCAGGCCGCCCGCGTACAGCCGGGAGAGAGTCTCGGCTGCCTCGGTACCGAGGGTGTCCGCGAGCACGCGTGCGCGGGCCGCGTCGGCATCGGCGACGACGATGCTGTCCACGCCGGGGACGGACTTCAGGGTCTCGGCGTGGAACGCTCCGATGCGTCCGGTGCCGATCAGGCCGATCTTCATGTGCCAGCTCCTGTCGTCTGGATGGACGGCGGCCGGTTGAGGGAACGTTTCTTCGCGGCGCTTGGGGGGGTGAGGCTTCGGGATCGAGCGGCTTAGGGCTTGGGGCTGTGGCCGCCCGGGGCTCGCCGAGGCCCCGCCGCAGCGTGCATGTAATGACATACTGATGTCAACCCCTGGCGGTAGGCGCTCGGGTGCTCCGACAGCTCAGTGGCGAGGCGTTTCCTACGGCTTCGCGTGCTGTTCGCCCGTGTTCTTACCGGCGGCGATTTCGCGGTCGACCGCGCGCAGAAGAGTGAGCAGCATCCCGTTGAGCGGAGTGCGGATGCCGTGGCGAGCCCCGGCACGTACCACGGCACCTGTGATGTGTTCATGCTCCAAGGGGCGGCCGGCCAGGCGGTCGTAGAGCATCGACGAGCCGCCGTCCGGTGGGACCATCGCGTACATCCCCAGTACGCGGTCGATGTCGGCGTCGTGAATGTCCGCGCTCTCGGCCCGCGCGACCGCGGCCGCTTCGCTCAGGATGTCCCGGGCGAGGGCGGCCATACCGGGATCGGTGAAGATGCCCATGCGCTGCTGGAGGAGGGCGGTGAGAGGGTTGGCCGCGAGGTTGGCGAGGAGCTTCTGCCAGGAGACCGTCGTGAAGTCCGGTACGGGCACGACCTTGAGGCGGCAGGGGGTCAGGAGACCGGCGAGGCGGGTGGCCAACGGTCCTTCGGGTACGTGGATCTCGTTGCCCGCGTAGTGCCTGACGCGGCCGGGGGCGGTGCATTCGACAGATGCGTAGATGACCGCGGGCAGGATGTCCGTACCGCCGGGGGCGTGCGGGGCCACGCGTTCGGTGTGGTCGATGCCGTTCTGGAGTACGGCGACGACCGTGCCGGAGGTGCAGAGTCGGCGCAGCCAGCCGGCGGTGCCGGCGGTGTCCTGGGCCTTGGTGGCCAGGAAGACCCAGTCCGCGGGCTCGGCCGTCTGCGGGTCGACGGCGAAACGTACGGGGGCGTCGATGACCTCGCCGTCCGTTTCGAGGACGAGCCGGTCCACCGGTGTGCGCAGGCACAGCGTGACGTCGTGCCCGGTCAGGCGGGTCAGTGCTGCCACGAATCCGCCGATCGCGCCGCCACCGATCACAGCGATGCGAACAGGCTCGGCCGGTACGGGTATGCGCGGCATGTGCCGAGCGTAGCGCCGCCGCAGGCGGGGTGCGGAGGCCCCGCGCGACGATTGCGCGGGGCCCGGGGGAGGAGGGGCGTCAGTCCTTGTCGCGGCGCCCGCCGTGGCCGGGGCGCTGGGCGACCCAGGTGCGGATGGTGTCGGCGAACCAGTACGGTCTGCCGCCCTCCACGAGGTCCGGTGGCGGCAGTAGCCCGTGTTTCCGGTAGGACCGCACGGTGTCCGGTTGGACTCGGATGTGTGCGGCGATCTCCTTGTACGACCAGAGTCTGCGGTCGGTCATCTGTCTCGCACCTCCCTCAGCCGCGCGCAGGGACGACCCGGGGGAGCCGACGGAAGAACCGCGCGCGGTTTGGTGATCACTCAGCCTGTGCCCGGTGAACGACATCAGGTGAGCAGGGGCGAGGGGCTGTTGATCGGCTGTGACGGAAGACCCGCGTAATGGTGACAGCTGTGACGAACGGGGCATCGCTGTCACGGGGCGGAGAAGGGGGAGATGGGTGGAGAAGTGGTCGGGGAGATGGAGAGGCAGGCGGATGGGGGATGGGGGATGGTGGAGGCTGCTGATCCTCACATCTCCGTACCGCCGCTCACCTCACGCCCGCACTTCCTCACCTCACACCCGCGCCTCCTCACCTGCTCGCCTCATCACTTCCCGTCTTCGCCTCCGCGACCCGTCCTGCGCAGTTCGTGCTCCAGGTCCTCCAGGGCCATGCCCTTGGTTTCCGGGGCGTACCGCTTGCAGAAGAGCAGGGACAGTGCGCACATCAGGCCGAAGAGCCAGAAGGTGATGCTCGCGCCCGCCGTGTCGAGGAGTACCGGGAACACCAGCGCCACCGTGAAGTTGGCCAGCCACATCACGAACACCGTCGCGCCCATGGCCAGGCCGCGCACCGTCAGCGGAAACATTTCGGCGAGCAGCAGCCAGACTCCGGTGTTCAAGGTCGCCTGCATGAAGCCCATGTAGAGGACCATGAGGCCGAGGACGAGGCAGCTGACTCCGGTGGACTTCGGGAGGTGGAAGGAGGCTCCCAGGAGGACCAGTGAGATGGTCATACCTGAAAGGCCAGTGAGTAGCATCGGTCGTCGTCCGACCTTGTCGATCAGTGACATGCCGATTGCGGTGGCGATGACGGAGACGGCGCCGACCGCGATGGTGGCCGCGATCGCGGCGTTGGTGTCCAGGCCCGTGGATTCCAGGATCTTCGGTGCGAAGTAGATGACCGCGTTGACACCGGTGATCTGCTGGACGATCGCCAACCCGACGCCGATGAGCAGGATGCGCCGTACCCAGGGCCTACGCATTTCCTGCCAGGCGCCGCGTCGCGCGTCGGCCTCCAGCGCGCGGGCCTGGCCGATGCGGGCCAGTTCCCCCTCGGCCTCCTCGGCGGGCAGGGTGCGCCGCAGAACCTTCGCGGCCTGCTCCGTACGTCCCTTGCTGATGTACCAGCGTGGCGTGTCCGGCAGGAAGAACAGCCCGACGAACAGGGCAACGGCCGGTAGCGCCGCCAGGCCCAGCATCCAGCGCCACGCTTCCCAGCGGGCGAGCACCGCGTTGATCAGGTACGCCAGCAGCTGGCCACTGACGATCATGAGGGAGTTGAAGGAGACCAGTCGGCCGCGGATGTGCGGGGGTGCGATTTCCGAGAGGTACAACGGTGTGATCACCGAGGCACTGCCCACCGCGAGACCGAGCGCGAAGCGCGCCACGACCATGAAGGGGACGGTGGGGGCGAGCGCCACGGCCACGGCGCCGCCGATGAACACCGCGCCCGCCCACAGCAGCGCGGTGCGCCGCCCCAGCTTGTCCGACATGCGCCCGCCGGCCAGCGAGCCGAACGCGGCACCGATCAACAGTGCGCTGGTGATGATGCCTTCACCGAGTGAGGTGAGGCCGAAGTGTGACTCCATGAAGGGGAGCGCGCCGGAGACGACGCCGGTGTCGTAACCGAAGAGGGCGCCGCCGAGAGCGGCGATGGCAGCGATACCGAGGACGAAGCGCTTGGCGTTGCGAGGGTCGGGAAGGGCAGGAGGGGCGGGAGAGGAGGAAGGGTGAAGAGAGGCGTTAGGTTCAGATGGTGTGGTGCACACGGGAGTTGTGGACGGTGGTGTGGACGAGGTAGAGGGGGCAGAAGGCGTGGGGGGTGTGGGGGGCCTGCTGGGTGCGGCCATGGGCAGCGGCTCCAGTTCTTCTTGACGTAGACCTTTCGGCCGGTGATGCGTGCCGCGTCATCGTTCGGGGGCAGGCCGGAACGCGCGCTGTGGCGTGGGGCGGCGGCGCACGGGACGTGCGGCAGGTGGCGAGACGGCCGGGACGTGCGGGGGCGTGCGGGTGGGGCGTGAAGGGGGCGCGCCAACTGCGGTCGTGCGGTGCCGCACAGGCCGTAACGCGAGGTGCTGCACGGGACGTAACGCGAGACGTTGTGCCGGCCGCGACGCGACGTGATGTGCCGACCGCGACGAGCGGCAGCGCGCACGCCGAAACGGACAGTGGCCCGCACCCTCGTCGCAACGAAAGTCGGGCGGCACGCAGGCCGCGCTCGTAGGCAGCGGCGCGCCGACCGCGGCACAACGCAACGGCGCGCCGCTATGCCAAGAATGGCGACACGGCTGACGCGTACGGCACGTACGACACGTACGGAACGGAAACCGACCGCGACTCAGCGATACAGCGCCGGCCGCTCGCCCAGCTCGACCTCGACACGTTCGCCGGCGGCCTGGGCGCGTACGCCCGCCGCGCACACCGCGGCCGCCGCGTAGCCGTCCCAACAGCTCGGACCCTCGACCGCGCCGCGCCGCGTGGCGTCCACCCAGCGCTGCACCTGCCGGTCGTACGCCTCCTCGAAGCGTTCCACGAAGCCCGGAGTGATGGAGCCGCCCCATTTGCCGGCCGCGTTGACGAACACGCCGTGGTCGTCGCCGATCCGCGCGGTGCCGCCTTCGCAGACCACCTCGCAGCTGACCTGGTATCCGAAGCCGCAGTTGACGAACAGTTCGGTGTCGACGATCTGCCCGGCGGCAGTCTCGAAGAGGATGAGCTGCGGGTCACTGAGGCCGTCGGGCGCGTTGCCGAGGGGCGTCGGGCGGAGTACGCGTACGGCGGTGATCTCGTCGTCCAGCAGCCAGCGCGTCACGTCGATCTCGTGGACGGCCGAGTCGTGGATCATCATGGCGTTGGTGAAGCCGGGTGGTGTGCCGGCGTTGCGGTGCTTGTTGTGCAGCATCAGGGGGCGGCCGTACGCGCCCTGGTCGAGCAGCGACTTGAGTTTGAGGTAGTCGGCGTCGTACCGGCGCATGAAGCCGACCTGTACGCGCCGGTGGCCCAGCCGCTGTTCGGCCTCCAGGACGCGCAGCGCGGAAGCCGGGTCCGGGGTGAGCGGCTTCTCGCACAGCACCGGCAGGTCGCGCGCGAACGCGGCGGACAGCGCGTCCTCGTGGGCCACGCCCGGCGAGGCGACGAGTACGGCGTCGACGTCCGGGTCCGCCATGGCGGCCGCCGGTTCGGTGTAGGGCGTGCACCCCTCGACGGCGTCGGCGACGCGCTTCACCCGGTCCGCGTCGATGTCGACGACCGCGGCCACCCGTGCTCCGCTGATGACGTCGCTGATACGGCGTACGTGGTCGGCGCCCATGCGGCCGGTGCCGATGACGGCCACGCCGAGCGTTCCGTGCTGCTGGCTCATTTCTGGTACTCCTCGCTCCGTACGGTCGGGACTCAGGCGCCGCAGGAGCGCAGGAAGCGGCGGGTGCGCTGCGCGATGGGCAGGGGCTGGTCGGCGGGACAGGGGTACATGTCCTGTTCGACGATGGCGAAGAGGTCGACGTCCAGGTCCTGGGCGGCCTCCAGGACGGGCGGCAGCGCCGGGACGCCCAGCGGCGGTTCGCACATCACGCCCTGCCGGACCGCGGGCCCGAAGGGCGTGCCCTTCGCGACGACGTCCGCGAGGATCTCCGGGTCGACCTGCTTGAGGTGGAGGTAGCCGATCCGCTCACCGTAGGTCTTGATGAGTTTGACGTTGTCGCCGCCGCAGTACGCGTAGTGCCCGGTGTCCAGGCACAGGCTGACCAGGGAGGAGTCGGTCCCGTCGAGGAAGCGTTCGACGTGTTCCTCGGTGTCGATGTGGGTGTCGGCGTGCGGGTGCACGACGATGTCCAGGCCGAACTCCTCCCGTACCCGCCTGCCCAGCCGTTCCATGCCGCTGTTCAGGTGGTGCCACTGCTCGGTGGTCAGTTCGCGCGGCTCCAGTTCTTCCGCGGTCTTGTCGTCGCGCCAGAAGGACGGGATGACCACCAGGTGCTTCGCGCCCATCGCCCGGGTGAGGGTGGCGACTTCGCTGACGTGCGCCCAGGTCTTGTCCCATACGTCCGGGCCGTGATGCAGCGAGGTGAAGATCGTGCCGGCGGAGACCTTCAGTTCGCGCCGGGCGAGCTCCGTGTGGAGGACGGCGGGGTCGGTGGGCAGGTAGCCGTAGGGGCCGAGTTCGATCCATTCGTACTGGGCCTCGGCGACCTCGTCCAGGAAGCGCTGCCACGGGACCTGCTGCTCGTCGTCGGGGAACCAGACGCCCCACGAGTCGGGGGCCGATCCGATGCGCAGACGGTCCAGAACGCGCGGGACGGCAGGGGGAACGGACATGCTGCGGCTCTCCTCTCGCCGGTCGCCGGTGACCGGGAGGCGCGGGGCTGGGTTGTGGGGCACAGCCTCCATCCCGGTCCGGGGAGTGTCAAGACTTCGTCATGACATAAGGACTTAAGGACTTTGTACGGGCCGGTACCCCCGTGGTGGCGCCGACCGCCGCACCCCGGACCTCGACGTCAGAATGTAAGGACAAAGTATTGACAGGGTCTCGGGCGCCCGGTTAGACCTGTGCTCAGTGACGAACCGGAGGGGCGCACATGACCGAGCCGCGGCAGACCGCACAGACCGGCCCGTACGACCTGATCACCATGGGCCGCATCGGAGTGGACATCTACCCGTTGCAGACGGGCGTTCCGCTTGCCCAGGTCGAGACGTTCGGGAAGTTTCTCGGCGGTTCGGCCACCAACGTCGCGGTCGCCGCCGCCCGTCTGGGGCGGCGGACGGCGGTCATCAGCCGCACCGGCCGTGACCCCTTCGGCGAATATGTTCACCAAGCGCTCCGCGACTTCGGCGTGGACGACCGCTGGGTGACACCCGTCGCGGAGCACCCGACGCCCGTCACCTTCTGCGAGATCTTCCCGCCGGACGACTTCCCGCTCTACTTCTACCGCCGCCCCAAGGCGCCCGACCTGGTCATCCACCCCGAAGAGCTGGACCGCGACGCCGTACGGGCCGCCCGCGTGTTCTGGATGACCGGCACCGGACTGTGCGAGGAGCCGAGCCGTACGGCCACCCTCGCCGCACTGGAAGCGCGCGCCAAGGCGGGCACCACCGTCTTCGACCTGGACTGGCGGCCGATGTTCTGGGGCGGCGAGGGCGGCGCGTCCGGTGCCGGCGGCGTCACCGGCGCGGCGGCGAGGGAGCGGGCGCGCCCGTACTACGAGGCCGCGCTCGCCCGTGCGACGGTCGCGGTCGGCAACGTCGACGAGGCCGAGGTCGCCACCGGTGTCCGCGAACCGAAGCGGTGCGCGCAGACGTTGCTGGACATGGGCGTCGAACTGGCCGTCGTCAAGCAGGGGCCCAAGGGCGTGCTGGCCATGCACCGTGACGGCCGTACTGCCGAGGTGCCGCCCACTCCCGTCGAGGTCGTCAACGGCCTGGGTGCCGGTGACTCCTTCGGGGGAGCGCTGTGTCACGGGCTGCTGTCCGGCTGGGAGCTGGAGCCGATGATGCGGTACGCCAACGCCGCCGGCGCGATCGTCGCGTCGCGGCTGGCCTGTTCGTCCGCCATGCCGACGTGCGCCGAGGTCGAGGAGTTCCTCGCCGCTCGGTGAGCGCGCGGGCGGTCGCCGTACGTCTGGCCGCCTTACGTCCGACTGCCCGGCCCGGCCCTCTCAGTGTCACCGAGCCTCCGCCCTGCCGAAAGCCCGCCCGAGTGCCCATCCGAGCGCCCTGCCCGGTGCCCCCGTACGAACCCGTCCCACCAGAAGGTGAGAACCGCCTTGACCACTCGGATCTCCGACATCGTGACGCTGCGGGCCCGGAACCCGAAGGCCGTCGCCCAGGCCGCGGCGCGCCGCACCCGCCGCCCCCTGATCGGCGACAGCGGGCGGTTGATGATCATCGCGGCCGACCACCCGGCGCGGGGCGCACTCGCCGTCGGCGACCGCAAGCTGGCCATGGCCAACCGCCTCGACCTCCTGGAGCGCCTGTGCCTGGCACTGTCCCGCCCCGGTGTGGACGGTGTGCTCGCCACCGCCGACATCCTGGAGGACCTGCTCCTGCTCGGTGCGCTCGAAGGCAAGGTCGTGATGGGGTCCATGAACCGCGGCGGCATCGCCGGGGCCTCCTTCGAGATGGACGACCGGTTCACCGGGCACCGCCCGCAGGACATCGCCCGGCTCCGGTTCGACGCCGGCAAGCTGTTGCTGCGTATCGACTACGGCGACCCCGGCTCGCTGGCCACTCTGGAGTCCTCGGCCCGCGCCATAGACGCGATGGCCGAGCGGGAGCTGCCCATCTTCGTCGAACCGTTTCTCTCCCGGCGGGCGGACGGAAACGTCCGCAACGACCTGAGCGCGGAGGCCGTGACGAAGGCCGTCGCCATCGCCTCCGGCCTGGGCGGCACCTCCGCGTACACGTGGCTGAAGCTGCCGGTCACCGACGACCCGGACGACATGGCGCAGGTCTGCGAGACCTCGACGCTGCCGACGGTGCTGCTCGGCGGCGACATCAAGGACAGCGCCGGGGGCCAGGAAGCGGCGTACGAGAAGTGGCGCAAGGCGCTGCGCCTGCCGAGCGTGCAGGGGCTGGTGGCGGGCCGTTCGCTGCTCTACCCGGCGGACGGGGACGTGGCGGCGGCCGTGGACACCGCCGTTTCCCTGCTCCGGCGATGACTGCGTCCGGCGACGACCGTGATCCGGCGACGACCGCGTTCCGGATGACCGCGACCCGGCGACGACCGCGTCCCGGCAGCGACCGCGGTAACTGTCAGTGGTGAGGAGGAGACTTGCAGCCATGACGACCGAGCTGCGCAACACCGAGTTTCACATCAGGGCTCGTGACGGGGCCGACGAGCACGGGCCGTACGAGCTGGACACCGACCCGGGCCGGACGGCTGACGGGGTTGCGGCCCTGCGGTACACGTCCCTGCGCGTCCTCCGGCTGCCGCCCGGCGGGAGCCACACGTTCGCCGCCGGCGACAGTGAGTGGATCGTGCTGCCGCTGAACGGTGGCTGTACGGTCGCGGTCGACGGCGGCGCTCCGTTCGAACTGACCGGACGCGAGGACGTGTTCAGCGGGGTCACCGACTTCGCGTACGTACCGCGTGACGCCGAGGCACGGATCAGCAGCGCCGCCGGCGGCCGGTTCGCGCTGACCGGCGCCCGCTGCTCGCGCCGCCTGCCCGCGCGGTACGGCCCCGCGAGCGGCGTGCCCGTGGAACTGCGCGGTACGGGCAACTGCTCACGTCAGGTCAACAATTTCGGCGCGGCCGACGTCTTCGCGTGCGACCGGCTCATCGCCGTGGAGGTGCTCACGCCCGGCGGCAACTGGTCCTCGTACCCGCCGCACAAGCACGACGAGTGCCGGCCGGGGGAGGAGAGCGAGCTGGAGGAGATCTACTACTTCGAGATCGCCCCAGCCCACGGCTCCGAAGGACTCGGCTACCAGCGCGTCACCCCTTCCGGCAACGGACGCGGGACGGACGTGCTCACCGAGGTCCGCAGCGGCGACGCCGTGCTGATCCCCGACGGCTGGCACGGCCCGTCCATCGCCGCACCAGGCCACACCATGTACTACCTCAACGTCATGGCCGGCCCGGGGGAGGAGCGTGCGTGGCTGATCTGCGACCACCCGGACCACGGCTGGATCCGCGACACTTGGCCCGACCAGCCCGTCGACCCCCGCCTGCCGCTGTACGACGCTCCGGAAGCCGGCCCCCGCCCGCCCTTGAACGACGCCCCGGAAGCCGACCCGGAAGCCCACCCCGAGGGAGACGCACGATGACCACTCGACGCCTGACGGTGGCGCAGGCCCTGGTCACCTTCCTGGCCCACCAGTACACGGAACGGGACGCTCCCGCGGCCCCCGGTGGCCAGGACGGCGCGCCCACCAGGCACCGCCTGATCAGTGCCTGCTGGGGCATCTTCGGACACGGCAACGTGGCCGGTGTGGGCCAGGCCCTCCTGGAGGCCGGCCCGGAGACCATGCCCTACCTCCAGGGCCGCAACGAGCAGGCCATGGTGCACGCCGCGGTCGGCTACGCCCGCCAGCGCGACCGCCTCTCCGCTCACGCCGTCACGACCTCCATCGGCCCCGGCGCCACCAACCTCGTCACCGGCGCGGCCCTCGCCACGGTCAACCGCCTCCCGGTGCTCCTGCTGCCCGGCGACATTTTCGCCACCCGTCCCGCCGACCCGGTGCTCCAGCAGCTCGAAGTCCCGTACGCGGGTGACGTGTCCGTCAACGACGCCCTGCGCCCGGTCTCCCGCCACTTCGACCGCGTCACCCGTCCCGAAGCGCTGATCCCGGCCGCCCTCCAGGCGATGCGGGTGCTGGCCGACCCCGTGGAGACCGGCGCCGTCACCCTCGCGCTGCCGCAGGACGTGCAGGCCGAGGCGTACGACTGGCCCGAGGAGTTCTTCGCCGACCGGGTGTGGTGGGTGCCCCGGCCCGCGCCCGACGTCGCCGCGCTGGCCGACGCCGTACGGGCGGTACGCGCCGCCGAACGGCCGCTGATCATCGCAGGCGGCGGTGTCCACCACAGCGAGGCCGAGGACGCCCTGCGCGCCCTCGCCGACGCCACCGGCATCCCCGTCGCCTCCACCCAGGCCGGCAAGGGTTCCCTGCGCCACGACCACCCGGCCGACGTGGGCGGCATCGGCCACACCGGCACCGCCACGGCCGACGTGCTGGCCGCCCGCGCCGATCTCGTCCTCGGTGTCGGCACCCGCTACACGGACTTCACCACCGCCTCCGCCACCCTCTTCGCCGCCCCTGGCGTCCGCTTCGTCAACCTGAACATCGCGTCCTTCGACGCCCACAAGCTCGCCGCGACCCCGCTGGTCGCCGACGCCCGTACCGGCCTCGAAGCGCTCACCGAGGCCCTGGCCGGACACCGCGTCCCGCCGGCGTACGAAGCGGAGTACGGCGCCGCCAAAGCCCGCTGGGAGTCCCTCGTCGACGCCGCTTACGCCGCGCCCGACGACTCCGTACGCCCCTCCCAGACGCAGGTGCTCGGCGCGCTGGACGCCACCGTCGGCGACCAGGACGTGATCGTCAACGCGGCCGGGTCGCTCCCCGGTGACCTGCACAAACTGTGGCGGGCCCGCTCCCGCCGCCAGTACCACCTCGAATACGGCTACTCCTGCATGGGCTACGAGATCCCCGCCGCCATCGGGGTGCGGCTGGCCGCGCCCGACCGGCCCGTGTGGGCGCTGGTCGGCGACGGTACGTATCTGATGATGCCCACCGAGATCGTCACCGCGGTCCAGGAAGGCATCAACATCAACATCGTGCTCGTCCAGAACCACGGGTACGCCTCCATCGGCGGCCTGTCCGAGCAGACCGGCGGCGAGCGCTTCGGCACGGCCTACCGCTACCGCGCCGCCGACGCCTCCTACACGGGCGACCCGCTGCCCGTGGACCTCGCCGCCAACGCCGCGTCCCTGGGGATGCACGTCATCCGTGCCGCGACCGTCGGCGACCTGCGCGCCGCGCTCGCCGCGGCCCGCGCCGACGAGCGCCCCACATGTGTCTATGTCGAGACCGCAACGGCCGACACTGTGCCGGGCGCGCCCGCGGCCCAAGCCTGGTGGGATGTCCCTGTGGCCGAGATCGCGACGCGTCCGGCGGCGGTCGAGGCCCGTAAGGACTACGACCGGCACGCCACCGCGCGCCGCCGCCATCTCTGAACCACGCTCCCCGCAGACCCGGCCAGCCTCCCCCCCCCCGAACCGCCACCTCCCCCCCCCACCGCCCACCGCCCACCGACCGCCCCCGTCACGGCACCCGCTCACCGCCGTCACCCAGAAAGGCCCCCGCATGAAGACCGTCAACCACTGGATCGGCGGCAAGCCCGCCGAGGGCGTGTCCGGCTCGTTCGGCCCGGTCTACAACCCCGCGACCGGCGCCCAGGAGAAGCAGGTCGCCTTCGCCTCGGTGGACGAGGTGGACGCGGCCGTCGCCGCCGCCAAGGAGGCGTTCCGCACCTGGGGCACCAGCTCGCTGGCCAAGCGCACGGCCGTGCTGTTCGCCTACCGCGAGCTGATCGACGCGCACCGCGAGGAGCTGGCCGCGCTGATCACCGCCGAGCACGGCAAGGTGCACAGCGACGCGCTGGGCGAGGTCGCCCGCGGTCTGGAGATCGTCGAGCTGGCCTGCGGCATTCCGCAGCAGCTCAAGGGCGAGCTGTCCACCCAGGTCTCCACCCGCGTGGACGTGGCCGCGATCCGTCAGTCCCTCGGTGTCGTCGCCGGCATCACGCCGTTCAACTTCCCGGCGATGGTGCCGATGTGGATGTTCCCGCTCGCCATCGCCTGCGGCAACACCTTCGTCCTCAAGCCCAGCGAGAAGGTGCCGTCCGCGGCCCTCAAGCTGGCCGAGCTGGCCGCCGAGGCGGGCCTGCCGGACGGCGTGCTGAACATCGTCAACGGCGACAAGGTTGCGGTCGACCGCATCCTGGAGCACCCGGACATCGCCGCCGTCTCCTTCGTCGGCTCCACCCCCGTCGCCCGCTACATCCACGCCACGGGTACGGCCAACGGCAAGCGCGTCCAGGCCCTCGGCGGCGCCAAGAACCACATGCTGGTCCTGCCCGACGCCGACCTGGACCTCGCCGCGGACTCCGCGATCAACGCCGCGTACGGTTCGGCCGGTGAGCGCTGCATGGCGGTCTCCGTCGTGGTGGCCGTCGGCGACACCGCCGACCCGCTGATCGAAAAGATCAAGGAGCGGGCCGCCGCGCTGACCATCGGTCCCGGTGACGACCCGGCCTCCGAGATGGGGCCGCTCATCACCAAGGCGCACCGTGACAAGGTCGCCTCGTACGTGTCCGGTGCCGCGGCCCAGGGCGCGGACGTCGTCGTCGACGGTACGGACTTCACGGTCGCCGGCCACGAGAACGGCCACTGGATCGGCGTCTCGCTGCTCGACAACGTCACGCCCGAGATGGACGCGTACCGCGACGAGATCTTCGGCCCGGTGCTGTCCGTCGTCCGGGTGGACACCTACGACGCGGCGATCTCGCTCATGAACTCCTCGCCGTGGGGCAACGGCACCGCCATCTTCACCCGGGACGGCGGCGCGGCCCGCCGCTTCCAACTGGAGGTGGAGGCCGGCATGGTCGGCGTGAACGTGCCGATCCCGGTGCCGGTCGGCTACCACTCCTTCGGCGGCTGGAAGGACTCCCTCTTCGGCGACCACCACATCTACGGCAACGACGGCGTGCACTTCTACACCCGCGGCAAGGTCGTCACCACCCGCTGGCCCGACCCGTCCGACGGTGGCATCAACCTGGGCTTCCCCAGCAACCACTGACATCGGCGGACATCCGCGGGCGGCGCGTGACGGGTCCACGGGCACGGCAGGCGTGGGCGGTCGGCGCGGGCGGCCGGGGCGCCGGGGGCCGGACGGGCCCGTGGCGTCCCGCCGGTCACCGCCGTCGCGGAAATCCCGCCGTGATACCGGGGGACCGTTCTGGCCGGATGGCGCATGATGCTGCGTATGAATGACGAACAACAGCCCACACGAGCCGTGGAGATGCAGCGTGCCGCGGCAGGTGCTCCATGACGAGGGCCCCGGTGATCCGCCACGCGGTCCGTACGGATCTGGCGGACGTGGTCGCGTTGGCCGCGGAGCACGCCGCGTACGAACGGTCCGCACCGCCCGCCGCCGACCTGGAGGAACGGCTCGCGGACGCACTCTTCGGGCCGCGGCCGCAGTGGCTGCGCTGCCTGGTCGCCGAACTGTCCGGCGGCGAACTGGCCGGGTACGCCACCTGCTCGACGGCCTTCGACACCTGGCAGGGCCGCGAATACCTGAGCCTGGACTGCCTCTACCTGCGCGCCGAGCACCGCGGACTCGGGCTGGGCGCCCTGCTGGTCGAGGCGGTCATCGGCGAGGGCAAGGCGCTGGGCGTCGCGGAGATGCAGTGGAACACGCCCGACTGGAACGCCGGAGCGATCCGCTTCTACGACCGGTTCGGCGCGACCCGCAAGGACAAGAAACGTTTCACGCTGGCGCTGGAGACCGGCGGCAGAGGCTGAGAGCGGAGGGCCGGCGGGCTGCCGGCTCTCACCTCTTGGTGCCCGCCGTGGCGGTGGCCAGGTAGGCCTCGGCGAGCGCCGGCGTCATCAGCCAGTCGTGGTAGTCCGCCGGGTCGGCGTAACCGTTGACGAAACGGTGCGCCACGGCGGGGTGTTCGGCGGCGGCCACCAGCAGACGCTGCACATGCTGCGGCAGCGGTTCCAGCATCAGGTTCGTGAACTCCGTGACCTGCTGGGCGTGCCGCCAGAACGCGGCGAAGGCCGACCGCATCCACTCCGGATCGAAGGGCGCGTCGCCGCGCTCCAGAATCGTGTCCAGGTAGACGGCCGCGCCGCGGGCGGCGGTGTTCGAGCCCTGGCCGGTGATCGGGTCGTTGGTCACGACCGCGTCCGCCAGGCCCAGGACGTACGTGTCCGGCGCGACCTCGGCCACCGGATGCCGGACGACGGGGGTGACCGCGCCGTACAGCGTCGCACCCGCGTCCGTGGGCACGGCGTCCTTGCACAGCTCGTACTCCCCGGGCGTATACGTACGCAGCAGCCCCAGCGCGCGGGACACACAGCCGTCCGGCGACGGCTGGTCGTGCCAGCAGTCGAACGGCCCGCCCGGCAGGGCCTCGAACAGCACGATGCCGCAGGGCCCGCCGGTCGTGAGCGCCGGCAGCACGAAGACCTCGCCGGCCCCGGCCACCGCGTTGATCCGCGTCTGCGGCTCCGGTTCACCGGCCGGCGCCGCGATGCCGTGCACATACACGCAGGCCAGCGTGCGCTGCGGCCGGTCGAAGGGGCAGTACAGCGGATTGCGCGCGAAGATCCGGGTGAGGTCGCCGCGCCCGGAGGCGACGATCGTCAGATCGTGTTCGGCGGCGAGCGCGGGGAGCAGGGCGGGTGTGACGGAGCCGTACCGGACCCGGCCGCCCCTGGCCTCGTACAGACCGAGCCAGCCGGCCGTCTTCACCCGCTGGTCGACGGAGTGCGGCGGCTCGTCGAACTGCCCGGTGAAGGTCAGCGCGGATTTCCCGGGCGGATCCCACACCGTCACCCGCAGCGAACCCGAGCCGGGCGCGGTCGCGTCCCAGAGATTGAGCCCGGCGGCGCGCTCCAGACGCCGCGCCGGGCCGAACATGAGCTGCGTCGACATCACCCGCCCGGCGCGCACTTCCTGCGCCGTACGGTCGGTGACCAGCGTGACGTCGTAGTCCGCGGCGAGGAGAGCCAGGGCGAGATGCAGCCCCGCCTGCCCAGCGCCGACGATGGCGATCCTGCGCATTGCCGCCTCCCCTGGGCCGACCCGGCCCGCCCCCACATCGTCTTTTGTAGCGGCGGGGTTGTGCGGTGTACAGAGGGCCACGGGGCGCACGGACGCGTTGTCCGTACTACGGGCGCGGTACGCGTGGCGGCGGCCGTACTGCCGGAGGAGGTGTACGGGTTCGCCCCGGCGGCTCGGTGGCCCGCAGCGGAACGTCCTTAGGATTCACCGTATGACTTTCCGACTCCGCGGACGACGGCTGTACGCGACGGCGGCCGTGCTGGCCGTACTCGCCGGGTCAGGCACGTGGGCGGCCGTGGCCGCGGACGACCCGCCCGCCGTACACCGGGAGGACCGGACGTTCGCCATGCCTGAGAGCGCCGGGGGCGCCGACGAAGGCAGTGGCGCAGGGGCCGGCGGGGGCGAGACGGGCGGCCCCGGGGAGGGCGAGGTCCGGATCGACGCGTCCTACTTCACCGCGGGCGGCACCGGCCGCCGTCCCGCCGTCCTCCTCGGGCACGGCTTCGGCGGCAGCAAGGAGTCGGTACGCGGGCAGGCCGAACAGCTCGCGCGGGACGGGTACGCCGTGCTGACCTGGTCGGCGCGCGGTTTCGGCAAGTCCACCGGAAAGATCGGGCTCAACGACCCGGACCGGGAGGTGGCCGACGTCCGCCGGCTGATCGACTGGCTGGCGGAGCGTCCCGAGGTACGGCTCGACGGCGCGGGCGACCCGCGGGTCGGCGTGGCCGGAGGCTCGTACGGGGGAGCGATCGCGCTGCTGGCGGCCGGTCACGACAAGCGCGTCGACGCGATCGCCCCGCAGATCACGTACTGGAACTTGGCCGACGCGCTCTTTCCCAACGGCGTCTTCAAGAAGCTGTGGGCCGGAATGTTCTTCTCGACGGGGTCGGTCGGTGCGGCTGAGGGGGGCGAGGGGGCTGCGACGGCTGGGACGACGGGGGGCTCGGGAGCCGGCAACGGCGGTGGCGCCGGCAGCGATTCCGGCACCGGTAGCGACGCCGGTACCGGTACCGGCGGATCGGGCGCCGGTGGCAGCGGGAAGTCCGCCGCGGAGACCGCGCCCCGGCCCCAGGACAGCACCGACGGCTGCGGCCGGTTCGAGCGGCAGTTGTGCGAGATGTACGAGCGGATCGCCGTCTCCGGCAAGCCCGACGCCGCCGCCCGCGAACTCCTCGAAGCCCGCAGCCCCTCCGCCGTCGCGGACCGGATCAAGGTTCCGACGCTCCTCATGCAGGGCAGAACCGATTCGCTGTTCCCGCTCGGCCAGGCCGACGCGATGTACCAGGCACTCCGCGCGAACGGCGCCCCCGTATCCGTCGACTGGCTCGCCGGCGGACACGACGGCGGCGACCGCGAGACCGGCCGCCTCGCCGACCGTACGAAGGCCTGGTTCGACCGCTACCTGAAGGACGAGAAGAGCGCGGACACCGGGCCGGCGTTCCGCGTCAGCCGTGGCGGGGCCGTGGACTCCACCAACGGCGCCGCCCGGCTGCGCGGCGCGAGCGGCGACCACTACCCCGGCCTGGACAACGATCCGCGGCCGGTCCGCCTGACCGGCCGCGAACAGCGGTTCGCCAATCCGGCCGGGGCGAGCCCGCCGTCCATCTCCACCGTGCCCGGCGTCGGCGCGCTCAACAGCCTCTCCAGTGTCGGCGCGGGGCTCTCCCTCGACTCCCCGGGCCAGTACGCCCGGTTCGAGTCGCAGCCGCTCCGCGATCCGCTGCGCGTCACCGGCGCGCCGACCGCCCGCGTACGCATCGGCTCCACCAGCGACGACGCGGTGCTCTTCGCCAAGGTGTACGACATCGGGCCGAACGGCAGCAGCCGGCCGGTGCTGCCCGCCGGGCTCGCCGAGCCGTACCGCATCACCGGCGCCAAGGCCGGCAAGAGCGTCGAACTGCGGATGCCGGCCATCGACCACGAGTTCGCGGCCGGACACCGGCTGCGCCTGGTGCTCTCCTCGACGGACCTCGCGTACGCCTCGCCCGCCGAGCCCGCCACGTACACCGCCTCCCTGGAAGGCGGTGGCGACGGGGAGAGCGGCGGCGTCCTGAGCGTGCCGACCGCGCCCGCGGTCAAGAGCGCGGCGGCCCCGCTGCCCGTGTGGACCTGGGCGCTGCCCGCCGCGGGCGCGGTCGTGGCCGTACTGCTCCTGCTCGTCGGGCGGCGACGGGCCGCGGCCGGCGCGCCCGACCCGGACCTGGCGGACGTACCGCTGCAGATCACCGGTCTGAGCAAGCGGTACGCCAAGTCCGCCGACCGCTACGCCGTACGGGACCTCTCCTTCCGCGTCGAGAAGGGCCAGGTGCTCGGGCTGCTCGGGCCGAACGGCGCGGGCAAGACCACCACCTTGCGCATGCTCATGGGCCTGATCGGGCCGGACGCCGGTGAGATCCGCGTCTTCGGGCACGCGATCCGGCCCGGCGCGCCGGTGCTGTCGCGGGTCGGTGCGTTCGTCGAGGGCGCGGGTTTCCTGCCGCACCTGTCGGGGCGCGCCAACCTGGACCTGTACTGGCAGGCCACCGGCCGCCCGGCCGAGGACGCGCACATCGACGAGGCGCTGGAGATCGCCGGGCTGGGCGACGCGTTGCAGCGCGCGGTGCGTACGTACTCGCAGGGGATGCGACAGCGCCTGGCCATCGCCCAGGCCATGCTGGGCCTTCCGGACCTGCTCATCCTGGACGAACCGACCAACGGACTCGACCCGCCGCAGATCCGTGAGATGCGGGATGTGATGATCCGGTACGCGGCCGGCGGCCGTACGGTGATCGTCTCCAGTCACTTGCTGGCCGAGGTCGAGCAGACCTGTACGCATCTGGTCGTCATGGACCGTGGCCAACTCGTCCAGGCGGGGCCCGTCGCCGACATCGTCGGCACCGGAGACACCCTGCTCGTCGGTGTGGAGGGCGGCGAACCGCTGTCCGACGTCCTCCTGGAGAAGGTGGCCGCACTGCCCGGGATCGCGGCGGCCGTCCGGGCCGACGAGGGGCTGCTCGTCACGCTCGACGGCACGACGAGCACCTCGCGCCTGCTGCCCGAACTGCTCCGGCTGGAGATCCCGGTGGCCCGTATCGGCCCCCACCGTCGCCTGGAAGACGCCTTCCTCACCATGATCGGAGGTGACCGGTGACCCCTGTCACCGAGCCCGGCCACGACGGGCAGCCCGCGCCTTCCGACGGGCCCGCGCGCGCCAGTGGCTCCACGCTCTCCGGCGGGCCCGCGGGCTCGTCCGTGTCCGGCGCGCCGCACGCTCCCGGTTACCGCCCGCGTCGGACCCTGCCGCTGCGCGTCGAGGCGATGCGGCAGCTCAAACGGCGCCGCACGCTGGTCATCGGGGCGATTCTGGCGGCCCTGCCGTTCGTCCTGGTCGCGGCCTTCGCGATCGGCGGCGACCCGGGCGGCCGCAACAACCGGGTCACCCTGATGGACACCGCGACCGCCTCCGGTGCCAACTTCACCGCGACCGTCCTGTTCGTCTCGGCGGGCTTCCTGCTGGTCGTTCCCGTGGCGCTGTTCTGCGGGGACACGGTCGCCTCCGAAGCGAGCTGGTCCTCACTGCGCTATCTGCTCGCGGCGCCCGTCCCGCGCACCCGGCTGCTGCTGAGCAAACTCACCGTGGCCCTGCTGTTCAGCGCGGCGGCGATGGTGCTGCTGCCGCTGGTCGCCCTCGGCGTCGGAACCGCCGCGTACGGATGGGGGCCGCTGCAACTGCCCACCGGGGGCGCGCTCGCCGCCGGTGACGCACTGCCCCGCCTCGCGCTCGCCGTCGCGTACATCTTCGTCAGCCAGCTCGTCACGGCGGCCCTCGCCTTCTGGCTCTCCACAGTGACGGACGCGCCGCTGGGCGCGGTCGGCGGCGCGGTCGGCCTGACCATCGTCGGCAATGTGCTGGACCAGGTCACCGCCCTGGAGCAGTGGCGCGACTTCCTGCCGGCGCACTGGCAGTTCGCCTGGGCCGACGCGCTCCAGCCGCAGCTCGACGGTACGGGCATGCTCCAGGGGGCGGCGGTCTCCGTGGCGTACGCGCTGGTGCTGTTCGCGCTGGCGTTCCGGGGGTTCGGGAAGAAGGACATCGTGTCGTAGCGGAGTGGGGCCCGGCGGGCTCGTTGCTCCAGTCGGGTGGTGGGTGCGAAAGCCCGCAACCAACTCGGACTCCCGGTTGTCTCAGTGGGTGAAGACCGGCAATGCGCACATAGGACAGAAGTCGGAAGTCGAGGACATCTCATGCTCCGTCACGCTTCGCGCACCACCGCGACCGGTACTGCCGCTGGTACCGGCACCGCCACTTCCACAATTACCGGCACTGCCACTGTCATCGCCATAGCGACCGCCATGGCCCTCACCTTGGCTGTCGCACCCGCCGCCTCCGCCGCTCCGGCCGCTGCCGCCCCGGACGCTTCCGTACAGCAGCAGTCCCGGGCCGACCTGCGTACCGACCCGAACGGCCGTTACACCGCCGAGGAGATCCGCCGCTTCCTGGTCTCCTTCTACGGAAAGCACGGACCCAGCGCCTGGAAGCGCGAGCACCAGGTCTCCGCCGAGCTCAAGAAGAAGGCAGCCGAGACGCCCGACTACGACCTGCTGCTGTGCGCCCAGAACACGCCGCGCAACATCTCCGTGGGCAAGGTCACCACCGCCCAGTCCGCCCGCGTCGGCTGGGCGACCGTCACCACGTACTGGAGCGGGAACCGCGAGGAACACTTCACCGCGTACGTGGACCTGGACGCGACGCGGCCCATCGCCTTGTTGGACGTGGCCTGCTCGGTGTGAGGCCAGGGGCGCGAGACGCGGGGCGCGCGCGGGCGAAGTCCGCGGAGTGAGGCGCGCTCCCGGGGGTCCGAGGGAGGGGCGAGAAGGAGGGGACACGATGCGGTGGGCCGGACGGGCCCTGTGCGCGGGAAGGGGCGGAAGTTACTCCGCCGGCCCCTGCATGTGGGCGCTGATCCACTGCATCGTGCCTTCGCCCATCCCCTTCACGTAGGTGTCGGCGCCGTGCATTCCGCCGGCCACCGTCTGAAGCCGCGTCTTGACCGGGCCGCGTCCGTAGCGCGCGATGAACTTCTTGACCTTCGGCACGACCGTGGCTTCCTTGGAACCGTCCTGGAAGCCCAGATAGACATCGGGCCCGCCCTTGGCGATCAGCCGCTGGGCCAGGACCTCGGGGTTGTTCTCCCGCTGCTCCTTCGCGTGCCCGCGCCAGAGTGGTGAGTCCGGCACGATGTCCGGGCCGCTCGGTATCGCGGCCTTGAAGGTCTCCGGGTGCTGCAGGACGTTCTTCAGCGCGGCGAAACCGCCGGACGAGGACCCCATGATCGCCCAGCCGTCCCGCCCCTTGAGCGTACGGAAGTTCTGCCGGACGAAGTCGGGGACGTCCTCGTTCAGCCAGGTGCCCATCTTCGGCCGGCCGGGTATGTCGCTGGCGTCGTAGTACTGCTTGGCGTCGGGGTTGAGCACCGGCATCACGACGATGAACGGCAGGCTCTTGCCCTCCTTCGACCACTGCGCCAGATTCTCCTCCAGCTTCAGGTCGCCGCCGATCCAGTAGTTGACCGGGTAGCCCTCGGCGCCGGGCAGCGCCATCAGGACCGGGAATCCCTTGTCCGCGTTCTTCTTCTCGTAGTACTCCGGCGGCGCCCATACCCACACCTTCCCGGTGAACCCGGACTTGGGGCCGTGGTACGTGGCCACACCGATCGGCGTGCCGTCCCCGGCGCCGCCGACCTTGCGCTGCTCCTTGAAGCTGATCGGGTTGGTCGGCATCCGGGCGAGCGATGCCTGGCCCGGCCGCTGGGCGCCGTGCGAGCCGGACCCGGGGGCGTCACCGAAGCGCACCGGCGTGTCGTCGGATCCGCCCGAGCCACAGCCGGCGGTGGCGGCGAGGGCGGCCAGGGTGGTCAGTACGACCACCGGGGTGAGCAGGGTCTTGCGCACGGGACCTTCTCCTTGCTGAGCGGGCCGGAGGGCGTCCGGCTGCCGAACAAGAGGGTGCGGCCGGTGCAGGGGTTTCCCTTCCCGGCGGTCGGGTTGCCCACGCGGATCGGCGTCGTCGGCGAGACACGTCTGTGACCTGCGCGGTTTACCTGTCGCAGAAACCGCCTTTACGGTGATTTTCTCGGCGAATCGCCGGGAGGGGGGAGCTTGCGCGGCGGGCGGGCTCTACGGCTGGTCCGCCTCGGCGGTGTCCGGGCCGTCCCGTCCGAGCGGCTACCCCGTCTGCGCGACCGCGCCCGCCCGCCCGCACGCCCGCCCGCGCCCGCACCGCCGTCGGCAGCCCGCCCGCGCGCCCACCCGGGCACCCCTCCGCACGCCCCTCCGCACCCCCTGCGTGAACCCGTCCGAGTGCCCGTCGCGACCCGTCCGCAAACCGGCGCAGATCATTCCGTTTCGGCGCTTGCGAGTACGTATTCTCGGGGGCATGACCTGGTCGCGAGCGCTGAAGAAGACCGCCCGCTCCGGGCTGACCATCGAGAAGGCCAAGCTCACCCCGCTGATCGCGATCCGCGGCTCGGTCGGGGTCGCCATCGTCATCGGCCTGTGCCTCTATCTCGGCAACCCGGCCCTCGCCGTCTCGTCGGCCTTCGGCGCGTTCGCCGCCGGCATCGCCACCTTCCAGCGCAGCTGGCGGCCCCGGCCCGTGCTGGCCCTCGCGGTCGCGGGCGGCCTCTCCGTCTCCACCTTCCTCGGCTACCTGGCCGCCGCGCACATCGTCGGCTTCCTGGTCCTGCTCTCCCTGTGGACCTTCCTGGCCGGCCTGGCGTGGTCGGTCGGGCCGGTGTCCGGGCTGGTCGGCACCCAGACCGTCTCGGTCATGCTCGTCACCGTCACGCTGCCGACCTCGATCCTCGGTGCCCTGGAGCACGCGGCCATCATCGCGTTCGGCGGCTTCGTCCAGGCCGCGCTCATCGTGCTCTTTCCCGTACGGCCCTGGGGTGTGCAGCGCGACGCGCTCGCCGACGCGCTGGCCGCCGAAGCGGACTACGCACGCCGGCTGCGGCACGACCCGGTCGCCCCTTTCGACCCGCAGCCCCTGATGAACGCGCGCCTCGCCTCCGCCGTGACCCCGCGTCAGGCCAAGCGCCGCCCCGTCCAGCTGCACGGGCCCCGGGCGCTGGCCGAGCAGGTCAGACCGGTCCTGGCGTCGCTCGCCGACCCGGTCGTCGGCGCGCCGGTGGAAGGGCCCGAACGCGACCGGGCGCGCGAACTGCTCGGCGCGGCCGCCACCGTACTGGACGCCGTCGCGACCGCCATCCGGCGCGGCAAACCCGTACGCCTGCCGCCCGAGGCGATGGCCACTCTCGAAATGCCGCAGGACGGTGACGGGCCGCGGCTGACCGGCGCCGCCCGCCGCTCCGCGCTGCGGCTGATCTCGCTGCTCGCCGACGCCGTGGAGTTCACCGACGAGCCCGTCCAGGCCACCCGGCCCACCACCGAGGCGGAGCGCGGGCACCTGCTGCGCCCGAGTGTGCCGAAGCTGGTGCCGGTGGCACTGCGTGCCGTACGCCGGGAGATCCGCTGGTCCTCGCACATCTTCCGGCACGCGCTGCGGGTCAGCGCGGTGGCCGCCACGGGGTACCTCATCGGCCAGGCGCTGCCCTTCGGCCACGGGTACTGGGCGCCGCTGGCCTCGGTGATGGTGATGCGGCCCGACTTCGGGCAGACGTACTCGCGCGGTGTCGCACGGTTCATCGGCACCCTGGTCGGGGTCGCGGTGGGCGGCGCGATCATGGGCCTCACCCATCCGAACCTGTACGTCAGCGCGGCGCTGGCGGTCGTGTGCGTCCTGGCGATGTACCTGCTGATGCGTACGGGGGTGTCGGTGACCTCGGCGTGCGTCGCCGCGTACGTCGTCTTCCTGCTCGGCATCGCGGGCGCCGGCTGGGAACAGACCGTGCAGGAACGTGTCGTCCTCACCCTCCTCGGCGGACTGCTGGCCATGCTGTCCTACGCGCTCTTCCCCGCCTGGGAGACGCCGCGGCTGCGCGAACGGCTGGCCCAGTGGCTGGAGGCCAACGGCCGGTACGCCGTCGCCGTCTTCGACATCTACGCGCGGCCCGCCGAACGCCGCCCCCGCCAGGTCCGCGAAGCCCTCCTGGACGCCCGCGCGGCCCGAGCCGCCTGGGAGGAGAGCGAGGCACGCGCCGAGAAGGAACCGGTGCGCCACCGTGGGCTGTCGCTGAGCGCGGCAGCGTCGGCACAGTCCGCCCTGTCCACGATGGGCCGGGTGGTGATGATTCTGGAAGCGCATCTTCCGGACAAGGACGCGGAACCTTCACCGGGTGCCCAGACGTTCACGGAAGAGCTGCGCGAGTCCCTGCCGCGCGCGGTCGATGCCGTACGGGAGCGGCGCGACCTGGACTGGAGCGCGCTGCGCGCCGTATGGGAGGAGTGGGTCGCGCAGTCGGAGACCCGCGGCGTCGCGCTGCGCGGCGCCGACCTGCTCCTGGACGCGCTGGACGACCTGGCCGAGGCCCTGTCACGGGGCCCCGGCGGCAAGAACCGGGCGACGCGGGGGGCCAAGGACACGGGAGGGCTGCGGAGAGTGGGGGATACCGGAGAGACACGGAAAGTGGGGGACACGGGAGGCACCAGGGTGGCGCGGGAGAACGGCGGACCGGGAATCCCGCGGACGTCCGCCTCGGGCTGAAGGCGTCGGTCTGGACGCGTCGGGCTGAAGGCGTCGGGCCGGACACGTCGGGCCGGCTGTGTCGGAGCGGAACCGTCCGGTGTCGCCGAACCGCCCGGCGCCACCCGGAACCATTCGGCGCCGCCTGTAGTCTTGATAATTGCCCGCAAATGGCGCCATTGGCGAGCTTGACGAGCTCGGTGGACTTCACTGCCCGAGCGGCTCAGCGAGCCATCCGTGCCGCCCGGGGCGCGATGTTCGAGGGCCCTGCGCGCGGGGCCCTGTCGTCCAGTCGAGAGAGAGCAAGCGAACCTCCCATGGCGTCCAGCACTTCGTCCGGTACGTACGACATAGGCATCGACCTCGGCACCGCCAACACCCTGGTCTACTCACGCGGCAAGGGCGTCGTCCTGAACGAGCCGTCCGTCGTCGCCGTGAACGCGTCCGGCGAGGTGATCGCCGTCGGGTCGGAGGCCAAGCGCACCATCGGCCGCACCCCGTCCGGCATCACCGCGATGCGCCCGCTCCAGGAGGGGGTGATCGCCGACTTCGACGCGGCCGAACAGATGCTGCGCGCCCTGATGAAGAAGGCGCTGCCCACCCGCCGCTTCTCCAAGCCGCGGGTCGTGATCTGCGTGCCTTCCGGCATCACCGGCGTCGAGCGGCGGGCCGTCATCGACTCGGCGCGCAGCGCCGGCGCCCGTGAGGTGCACCTGATCGAGGAACCGATGGCGGCGGCGATCGGCGCCGGTCTGCCGGTGGCCGAGCCGGTCGGCTGCATGGTGGTGGACATCGGTGGCGGTACGACCGAGGTGGCCGTCGTCTCGATGGGCGGCATCGTCACCGCCCAGTCGGTACGGGTCGCGGGCGACGCGCTGGACGCGGCGATCATCTCGTACGTGAAGAAGAAGCACTCGCTGGCGATCGGCGAGCGCACCGCCGAAGACATCAAGATCGCGATCGGCTCGGCGGCCTGGACCCCGGTCGACGTGGACGAGGAGGGCGAGCCCGAGCGCCGTACGTCCTACACCGTGCGCGGCCGGGACCACGTCAGCGGGCTGCCGCGGATCCAGGAGATCACCGAGGAGGAGATCCGTTCGGCGCTCGCCGAACCGGTCGACGCGATCGTACGGGCCGTGCACCGCACCCTCGACGAGTGCCCGCCCGAGCTCTCCGGGGACATCATCGAGCGCGGTATAGCGCTGACCGGTGGCGGCGCGCTGCTGCGGGGCCTCAGCCAGCGGCTGCGTCAGGAGATGGGCGTACCGGTGGTGGTCGCCGACGACCCGCTGGACTGTGTGGTCAACGGTACGGGCCGGTGCGTCGACGAATTCGCCACGCTGCAGGGGCTGCTGGCCGGAGCCATGGAGCAGCCGCGGAAGGCCGTACGGCTCTGAGGCGCGCGGCGCCGTGCCGAGCCGGCGGGCCCGCTTCCCGTCCGTCCCCCGCCGGAAGCCGTCGACGTGCGGGAACCCCTGAAACGGGTGAAGATGATTGCGCCGGCTGCGAGGCCGGTCGTGGTGAGTCAGCGTTCACCCTGGAGGAACGATCATGCTGAACCGGTTGGCGTTCATGATCGACACGGGGCCGGTTGCGGGAAGCGGGCTCCTATGCTGAACGCGAAGGTCTTCCAGCCGGCTGAACGGGTGCGGACGGGCTCGGTCCCGCAACGCCGCTGGGCCGTGGCACACGCCCGGTCGGTCGTCGAGGACGGTGAGCGCGCCGTGGCAACCGGCGGACAGCAAGAGGTCCGGGACAGCGGGCCCAGACCGTACATCGCGGTGGTCCTCATGGAGTCGCCGGGCGAGGGTGGCGGAACGCCGGGCGAGGGTGGCGGAACGCCGGGTGAGAGCGGTGGCGGATCGCGGGGCGGAGGCGGCGGTGATCCGCTGTACGAGGAGAGTGTGCTGCTCGTGTACGCGACGGACGAGGCGGACGCGCGGCGCCGGGCCGAGCGGCGAGCCCGCTCCCGGGAGACGAGCTACCTCAACGACCGGGGCGAGACGGTGTCCTGGTGCTTCAAGTGCGTGGTGGACGTGAGTGCGGCGCTGGACGAGGACCTGACACAGGATGCCGACCTGTACGCACGGCACTTCCGCGACTACGCGGCCTACGAACGCTTCGAACCGCTGCTGTCGGGCGAAGAGCTCTGATCGGACGCGAACGTGAAAGTGGACGTGGACACGGATGTGTACGTGGACACGGACGTAGACGTGGATGTCTGACGAACCGGGTGTGGACGCCTGACGAGCGGGGCGTGGACGCCTGGCGGATGGCACCGACGTCGCACGGCCAACGGGTGACCGGTAACGGTAACCGCCGGCGCCCATGCGCCTTGAATCCACGGGCGATCCAGCTCCAGGTAACCGTTTCTTCATCCACTTGTCCCGGCCCGCGCTCCGCCACAGGCCACCCCGGCGGAGGGCGCGGATCCGCCTGCGGAGACCGAGGAGTGAACTGGCGTCAGTCCTTGATCAAAGGCGGTTATGCTACTACCGGCCCAGTGTATGAAGGCAGTTACCGCAGGTACCTCTGTGGCGGCGCCGAACGGGGAGCTGGGACCCGCTAGACGTCCTGTGATCTGTCGATGTTTTGAGGGTTTTAGGGTGCAGATGGTTCGAGAAGGATCGTCGCCCGAGGGGCCGCGTCCTGCCTCGGTTCTCGCGTGGATACTGCCCGCCGCGGCGACCGCCGTGGCCGCGGCCGTCGCCGCGGTGACGGTCCCCCCGCAGGCGACTACGCCGGTGGTTTGGATCGGCGCGGTCGCCACTGTGGCGGTCGCGCTGGTCACCGGCGAGGTCACCCGCCGGGGCCGGGCGCTCGCCGCGCTCCGTGCGCAGGCCGCGGCGCAGCAGGCGGCGCTGGGCCGGCAGGAGGCCGAGACCGTACGGCTGGCCGAGGAATTGCTCCCCGACGTGGTGGCCCGGCTCGGCCGCGGCGAGTTTCCCGAGGACGTGCACGCGGCGATCACCGAGGAGGTGACGCGGCAGGGGCGGGAGTCGGGACTGACGCCCGAGTTCACCGCGGCGCACCAGGCGGTGCTGCGCTCCGTCCTCGACGCCGTCGTCGCCGAGGAGGACCTGCGCGAGTCCGCGCAGCGCGCCTTCGTGAACATCGCCCGCCGCGTGCAGGCGATCGTCCACCAACAGGCGCAGGAACTCCGGGACATGGAGGACCGGCACGGTCAGTCCCCGGAGGTCTTCGGCGACCTCCTGCGCCTGGACCACGGTACGGCGCTGATCGGCCGTCTCGCCGACTCCATCGCCGTTCTCGGTGGCGCGCGCCCGGGCCGCCAGTGGAGCCGCGCGGTCCCGCTGTTCAGCGTGTTGCGCGGCGCGATGTCGCGAATAATCGACTACCAGCGCGTCGAGTTGCACTCCGTTTCGGAGGTCGCGGTCGTCGGCACCGCCGTCGAACCGCTGATCCACGCGCTGGCCGAGCTGCTCGACAACGCCACCCGCTACTCCCCGCCGCAGACCCGGGTGCACCTGACCGCCGTGGAGGTGCAGTCCGGTATCGCCGTCGAGATCGAGGACGGCGGCGTCAGCATGAGCGAGGAGGCCCGCGCGCGGGCCGAGCGGATGCTCCAGCAGGCACAGCAGGGCATCGACGTCAACGACCTGGGGGAGACGCCGCGGCTGGGTCTCGCCGTGGTCGGCCGGCTGGCGCAGGCGTACAACTTCCATGTGTCGCTGCGGCCTTCCGCGTACGGCGGTGTCCGCGCGGTACTGATCGTTCCGCAGGACCTGATCACCACCGCCGCGGCGACCGGACGGGCGCACGGCATCGGCGCGTCCTCGGGCCCGCGTACGGTCCGTACGGAGCGCCGCGAGGTGAACGCGGCCCCGCAGGCCGCCGGTCCCCGGCACGCCGCGGCGACCCCGCCCGCGCAGTCTGCCCCAGCTCCGGCCGCGCTGTCCGTACCCGCGGCGCCCGCGCCTGCCGCCGCGGCAGCGCCCCCGCAGTTCCGGGACGACGTCCGGGAGGAGACCCAGGATGACCTTCCTCTCGTGACCGAGCGGACCGCCAACGGACTGCCGCAGCGGCGCCGCAAGTCCCGCGTCACCGCGCCCGTGCCCCCGGCGGCCCCCGGCGCCCACGCGGCACCCGCTCCCACGTCTCCCGCCGCCGGGACGGAGGAGGCCGCGCCGGTGCAGCCCGGTATGTGGCTCGCCGCGTTCCAGAGCGGCCTGTCCGGCGAGAGCGGGTCGGGTGCCTCGGGCCAGTCGCAGCCGCAGCCGCCCCGAGGACAGCAGGCCCAGCCGCCGACCCCGGCTCCCGCCCAGGCCCAGGCCCAGGCCCAGCCTCACGCCCAGGCCCAGCCCCAACCTCAGCCGAACCACGACCAGTACGGCCAGCAGGACCACGGCCGGTACGACCAGTACGGTCAGCCGGGCCAAGGGCAGCAGGACCACGGCCAGTACGACCAGTACGGCCAGTCGGCCAACGACCGGCAGGGCCGGCAGCGCCAGCAGGACCAGCAGGGCCGGTGGGGCGGAGCCGCCGAGCGTCCCGGCCCGGATGCCGGCTGGGCCGGCCACCCGGGCCCGGCCGCCGGTACGGGGACTTCAGTCAGTGCCGCAAGTGCAGCCAGTGAGAAGAGTGACGAGTCGTCGGAAAAGAGTGAGTAGCCATGATTCAGCACCGGCCCAACATGGACTGGATGCTCAAGGATCTCGCGGAGAGCGTTCCGCAGACCCGTCACGTGGTCGTGCTGTCCTCGGACGGCCTGCGCATGGCCCAGTACGGTACGGAAACCGATACCGCCGACCGACTGGCGGCGGCCTGCGCCGGACTCCAGAGTCTGGCGGGCGCGGTGTCCGCGGAGTTCCCGCACAGCGACGGCCGGATGCGCATGGTCGTGATCGAACTGGACGGTGGCTTCTTCTACTTGATGGCGGCGGGCGCCGGCGCGTACCTCGCCGTCCTGGCCGATGAGGGTGTGGACGCCGGGCTGATAGGACAGCGGATGCGGGACCTGGTGGCCCGTATCGGCGAGCACCTCAGCAGCCCACCGCGCCACGACGGACAGGACGCATGAGCGGGCGCAGCGAGCGGATCGGCCGGCGGCGTGGGCCGCGCGCGGGTACGGCGGGGCGAAGCGGGGACACGGCATGAGCGGAGCGGACCAGGACTGGGAGGAACAGAGCCCCGAGCGGCTCTATGTGATCACCGGCGGGCGCAGCGGCGCCTCCGGCCACACCACCTCCCTCGACCTGGTCACGCTGATCGTGTCGAAGGCCGGGCCGAAGCCGGGGATGCAGCCGGAGCAGGCGTCGATCATGCGGCTGTGCCATTCCCCGCTGTCCGTGGCGGAGCTCTCCGCCTACCTGCAGTTGCCGGTCAGCGTGGTCACCGTCCTGCTCGGTGACCTGCTGGCCGACGGGCGGGTGGTGGCACGCGCGCCCGTACCTCCCGCCCAACTTCCCGACCGTGCCCTTATTGAGGCGGTGATCCATGGACTTCAAAAGCTCTGAAACGCTCGTCGAGCGCCCCGCTCAGGGGCCGCGGAGCGAGGACGAACTGCCCGAGACGGCCGCCGCCGCGGTCAAGGTCGTGATCGTGGGCGGCTTCGGGGTCGGCAAGACGACCCTGGTGGGATCGGTGAGCGAGATCCGCCCACTGACCACTGAAGAAACGATGACTCAGGCCGGTGTCGGCGTGGACGACATCGTCGGTGTCGAGCGCAAGACCTCGACGACCGTGGCGATGGACTTCGGCCGCATCAGCCTCAACGACGAACTGGTGCTGTACCTGTTCGGTACGCCGGGCCAGCAGCGCTTCTGGTTCCTGTGGAACGGACTGTTCGACGGTGCGCTGGGGGCGGTGGTCCTCATCGACACCCGTCGACTGGAGGTCAGCTTCGACGTCATCGGCCGCCTGGAGGAGCGCGGCGTCCCCTTCGTGGTCGCCATCAACTCCTTCCCGGACGCCCCCGTCCACGCCATCGAGGAGATCCGGGGCGCCCTCGACCTGCCCGCCGAGGTGCCGATCATCGACTGCGACGCCCGGCTGCGCACCTCCAGCCGGGACGTACTGATGACGCTGATGCGGTATCTGCACTCGCTCGCCGGTAGCTGATCGACCGAAGCCGTCGGCTGATTGATTGCCGATGATCGTGCGCTGGCCGTTCGGGGTTGATTCCTGGACGGTCAGCGTTCGCATGTGGGCGTCCGCCGGCCGTTCGTCGGCCTTCCCCGGCCGTACAGGGCTCCTGCCTGCGAGGTCCCGCCCCACGTCTCCCGCCTCCCGTCTCCCGCCTCCCGTCTCCCGCCTCCCGTCCCCCGCCGCCCGGTGCCGTCGCCCCCACCCCCATGGTGTTGCTGAGTGCCCCCTCAAGTGGGGTGCGGACGCCCTCGTCACCGCCACGCTCCGCTCATAGCGTCTGAGCAGCCGAAACATCGGCGAGCAAGCGCAAGGCCGGAGGGGTTACGGAATGATCAGGCTTCGCCCGCGGGAAAGCGGCAGAGCGACGAGGGACGCGGAGCCGCTCCGCGCACCCGGTGACGACGGCGCCGCATTGACGCTGGAGTCCGTGACCCGCAGCTACCGACGCGGCGTCGGGACCGTAGCCGCCCTGGACGACGTCAGCGTCACGGTTCCCCGGGGCAGTTTCGTGGCCGTGATGGGACGTTCCGGCTCCGGCAAGACGACGTTCCTCCAGTGCGCCGCCGGCCTGGACCGGCCGACCTCGGGGACCGTACGCATCGACGGCACCGACCTGTCCCGGATCGGCGAAGCCGCCCTCACCCGGCTCCGCCGTGAACGCGTCGGCTTCGTCTTCCAGTCGCTCAACCTGGTGCCTTCGCTCTCGGTCGTCGAGAATGCCGCGCTGCCGCTGCTGCTGGGCGGCGAGGCACCGGACAGCGCGGACGTACGGGCGCGGGCGCTGCGCGTCCTGGAGTCGGTGGGGCTGGCGGACCGGGCCGACGATTCCCCGCTGCTGCTCTCCGGCGGGCAGCAGCAGCGGGTGGCCATCGCCAGGGCACTGGTCACCGACCCCGCAGTGATCTTCGCGGACGAGCCGACCGGCGCCCTCGACCCGGTCACCGCCATCGACGTACTGACCCTGCTGCGCGGCGCGGTGGACCGCGCGGGGCACACGGTGGTGATGGTCACCCACGACCCGGTCGCCGCCTCCTGGACGGACCGGGCGCTCTTCATCGACGCCGGGCGCGTCGTCGGCGTACTGGACCAGCCGCAGCCCGACGGCGTCGCGCAGGCGATGAAGCGGCTGGGCGGAGGCGCGAGGCCATGACGTACGCGCCCCACGACAGCTCCGTACGCACCGGTCGTACCGCCCGCTTTCTCGCTGCCCGCTCGCTGAAGCTGCACCGCAAGGCATGGGCCGCGGTGTTCGCGGTACTGGTGCTCACCTCTCTGGTACTCGGCGGCTTCGCACTGGCCACGCTGTCCGCGGTGGCCGGTCACGCGCGGGTGGAGCGCTACGCGGGCGCCGCCGCGGTCGTCACCGGCGACCAGAGCACCCGCTACACGGTGAAGGCCCTGGGCGAGACCCACTCGACGTCGACGGAGCTGACAGAACGGGTGCGGGTGCCGCGCTCGGTGCTGCCCAGGATCGCGGCCGTGCCGGGCGTACGGGCCGCCGTCGCGGACGATGCCTTCCCGGTCGCCATATCCGCGAAGCCCACCTCCACCTCATCCGCCGCCCCCTCCTCCGACCCCAAGGCCACCCCCGACCCCGAGACCACCTCCGCCCCCATCTACGGACATTCCTGGCAAGCCGCCGCCCTCGCTCCCTTCACGCTGCGCGAAGGAAGCGCCCCCACCGGCCCCCGGCAGGTGGTCCTCGACGGCCACCTGGCCGACCGCGCGGGCGTACGCGTGGGTGACGAGATCACGGTGCAGTCGCTCGGCGCCCCCGCGACATACGAGGTCCGCGGTATCGCCGCCCCCAAGGGGCAGGGCGACCGCACCGGACTGGGACACCAGGGCGCCGTCTTCTTCACCGACCAGCGCGCGCGGCAACTGGCCGGGCACCCCGGGAGCACCGACGCCATCGGTGTACTCGCCGAACCCGGGGTGAGTGACGAGAAGATCCACGCCGGGGTACGTGCGGCACTGGACGGCGCCGATCCGGCCCGCAGCGTCACCGCCGGCCAGCGTTACAAAGAGGACAGCACCGCGCTGCGAGTGCTGACCGGCGACAGCCGCGGGGAACCGGAGTTCCTCGACGCGGCTCCCAGCCGCTGGAGTCTGCTGCAACTGCTGGGGTCGGTCTGCGCTCTCATCGTGATGATCGCCGTACTCGTGGTGGCCGGCACGGTCGCGCAGGCCGTGCACCAGCGTGCCCGTGAGATGGCGTTGCTGCGCGCGGTCGGCGCCACGCCGGGGCAACTGCGCGCGACGGTGAGCCGGGAGGTCCGTACGGTCGCCGTCGTCGCCGCCGTGACCGGCGCGGTCGGCGCGGTACCGGTCTTCGGGCTCCTGCTCCGCCTGCTGCGCAGCCGCGACGCCGTACCCGCGGGCCTCGAACTGCCCACGCCCTGGTGGCTGTACGCGGTGCCCCTGCTGACCGCCGGACTGACCGTCCTCGTGGCGTGGATCGCCGGCACCCTGTCCTGCCGGCGGATCGCCAGGGTGCGCCCCGCGCAGGCGATGGGCGAGGCGCAGGGCGAGCCGGAGCGGCCGGGCCGCGGCCGTACCGTGACCGGTCTCGTGACGCTGTTTCTCGGTGTGGCGTCGGCCGGTACGGCGGTGCTCCAGTTCGGCGAGGTGGCCGCGATGGCCGCGAGCACCGCGGCGGTGACGCTGGTGATCGGGTGCGCGTTGCTCGGCCCCTGGATCGCCCGCGGCGCCCTGCGGGTGCTCGGCGCGCCCGCACGGCGGCTCGGCGGAGCGGGCGGCTATCTGGCTGCCGCCGCCGCACAGGCCAACTCACGTCGGCTGGGCGCCGCGATCACGCCGATCGTGCTGATGGTGGCCTTCGTCACGGTGCAGCTCTCGGGCGGCGCGACGCTGGACCGGCAGGGCGGCCGGCAGGGTGAGGACGCGGTACGCGCCGACCTGGCGGTCGTCGCGGACGGCCCGGGTATCACGGAGGAGACGGCCAACCGTGTCCGGCGGGTACCGGGCGTGGCAGCCGCTTCGGGAGTGTTGCACAGCACGGTCGTCCTGGCGCGGGACGACCTCGGCGACCCGCGACTGGACCGGCTGCCGGTGCTGGCGGTCAGCCCCGCGGCGCTGCCACGCGTACTGGACCCGGGCGTGGTCGAGGGCGATACGGCGAAGCTGGGCCGTGGCACGGTCGCGGTGGGCAAGGACCGGGCGCGGTCGCTGGGGCTCGGTATCGGGTCCGCCGTCACGCTGCGGTACGGCGACGGGGCAAACGTTTCGCTGCGCGTGGCGGCCATCTACGAACGTTCGCTGGCCCTGGGCGACTTCCTCTTCGCCACCGAGGAGCTGGCGCCCCATATGGCCGCGCCCCTGCACTCCCGCGTCCTGCTCGGCCTCGACTCCCCGGCGGGTCGGGTGCAGGCCGCCGTGCAGCGGGTACTGGCGGACTCCGCGCCGGGCGCGCGTCTCGTGCCGGACCCGGCCGGGGAGCAGCGGGAAGCCGAGGACCGGGGCGTCGGAGAAGTGATCACCGTGGTCGCGGTGAGCGTGATCGGCGGCTTCACCGTCATCGCCGTACTCAGCACCCTCACCCTCATCATGATCGGCCGTCGGCAGGAGATCCAACTGTTGCGCCTCGTGGGCGCGGGACGGCGCCAGATCCGGCGGATGCTGCGTATCGAGGCGGCCGTCGTGGGGCTGTCGGGCCTGGTGGTCGGCGCGGTGGTCGCGCTGGTGCCGCTGATCGCGCTCAGCCTGCCGCTGGCCGGGACGCTGCCGTACCTGCCGCCCGCGCAGGCCGGGGTGATCGTGGCGGTGGTGGCGGTGACGGTCGCGGCGGGCACCCTGCTGCCGGTGTGGCCCACGCTCCGCCGACGTCATGCGGCGGGCCCCGGGAGACGCTGAGGGCCGCGGGGAGCGGGCGGGGGATGGAAAATCGATTATCGAGAAACGGGCGCGAGGGCTGCGGGGCCTCACTGGCACCGCAGCCCTCGCGCCTTTCCGTGCCCGCTACCGGGGTGCCCTCGGACGTACGCCCAGACTTCCGTAGGCGTGATCTCGCGTAGATCACGCCTACGGACGCAGGTCACCCCTCCGGACGTACCTCGCCCGCGGACGTACCTCGCCCCTCCCTGACGCATCCCGCCGAACCGCACGGAACAGCCACAAATCCCGCCATTTCCTCCCCCCGCACTTCGACGCCGGCGCAACCTCACGCATAATCCAATTCTCCACTGGTAACTCCCTCACCGAGAGGCCACTCGCATGACGAACCCCTTCGAAGACCCGGAGGCGCAGTACCACGTCCTGACGAACGACGAGAACCAGCACTCGCTGTGGCCCTCGTTCGCGGAGATCCCGGCCGGCTGGCAGAGCGTGTTCGGCCCGGAGGGCCGGCAGGCGTGCCTGGACTACGTCGAGGAGCACTGGACCGACATGCGGCCGCGCAGCCTGGCGGAGGCCATGGCCGACTGAGCCTCCCGCCTGCCGCCTGCCCCACGCGAAAGCACCCGCTCCGGTCCCGGAACGGGTGCTCTTCGCTTTCCGACGGCGCTCGGGGCGCCCCTGCCTCACTGTCACATCGCCGTCATCACCGTCACACCACCGTCAGCCGCAGTGCGAACGCCGCGAATCCCACCGCCAGCACCCCTGCCCACACCCGCTGCCCCCGGGAGATCCCCGTCCACGGCATCTCCAGCCGCCGCGCCACCCGGGCGACGAGGACGAGGACGACGGCGAAGAGCGGCAGCCACGGCAGCCGGGTCGCCATCCAGGCGGCGAAGTCCGGCGCGGTGGTCAGGCCCTCCACCGTCGTACCGACGAACGAGGCCGGTACGGCGACGGCCAGCATGGCGGTCTGGTGCCAGCACAGGATCGTCATCGCGGACCGGTTGACGGCCGTCACCGGCGTCCACAGCGCGGGCCGCCGCAGGAGGGCCGTGATCCGGTCGCGGAGCAGGATCGCCGCGCCCGACTGCGCCGCGGCCAGGGCGATCACCAGCAGGGACGGTGGGTGGGAGTTCGTACGGTCCTGGCCGGGGACGCCGACCATGCTCGCCGGGTAGTGGAAGACGAGGAGCAGTACCGCGAAGAGGGCGGCGCCGCCGACGAGCAGCAGCCGGGCGCCGCGCCTGCCGAGCCGTTTCTCGCCCCAGGAGACGCCCAGTTGGTAGCCGAACAGCCAGCCCGGGATGACGCTGATCAGTGTGGCCCAGTACGGGACCGAGTCGGCGTACGGGCCGTAACGCAGGAAGTCCACGACAGCGACGACCGCCGCCAGAGGGGCCGCCGCCCAGCCCCCGAGCCACCGCGAGGCTGCCATGCAGTACGGCGTCAGCGCCGTCACCACCGCGTACACGCCCACGAACCACAGGGGCTGGACGACCAGTGTGGCGGCCGTGTGCAGCGTCGTGAGGGGAACCCCGGCCGCGTACAGGACAGCGGCCGGCACGGCCCATACGGCGGTGACGCCGACGGCGGGCCGCAACAGCCGGGCCAGCCGGCCGCGCAGCCAGTCGCCCGGTGACGTGCCCCGCCCGATGGCGCGCCGGTAGGACAGCACGGAGGCGTAGCCGCCGACGAGGAAGAAGATGCCCAGCATCTGGAGCACCCAGGTGATCGGTGCGAGCGGCGCGAACGCGGAGAGCGGACTGGCGTTGTGCAGCGAGCTGTCGGGGTCGCGGACGAAGCCGCCGACGAGCCAGTGGCCGGTCGGCACGGCCAGCAGGGCCAGCGCCCGCAGTCCGTCGACGGCCCGGTCGCGCTGGATCACCGGGAGGCGGCCGGTCGTGCCGGGCAGCGGTATGTGCGGACGGGACCGCTCGTCCAGGCTCATGCTCCGGAACCCGCCCTGTCCGTGGCACGCGGCACGGCAGTTTTCCGCATCGCGGCTTCCCGTACGGAGGCATTCCGCATCGCGGCTTCCCGTAGGGAGGCGTCCCGTATGAAGGCGTTCCGCATGGCAGCTTTCCTCTTCTCGCACACGGTCGGCGCATGGGCGTGCCACGGGCCTGCCGGGGGTCCGTCATGAAGGTGATGGGGTGATCGCCTTCCATGCTGGTGCGAGAAGCCGGCGGAAGCAGTCGGGCCAGAACCCGTATCAGGGTGGGGCAAACCTCACCGCGGCCCAGGGGGACAGCACCCTGCGGGCGGATCCGGTGGCTGGTCCACCCCTCGTACTCTCCGTACAGGGCCCGCTGTTGTCCGGATCGTTCGTATCATCGGCTCATGACCGCCAAGACTCCGGAATCCGCCTCCTGGGGCGAACTGCGCGCCTCCCACGCCGACCGGGAGGCCGTGGTGGAACGGCTGAGGGAGGCGGCGGCCGAGGGCCGGATCGACCTCGCGGAGCTGGACGACCGGCTGGAACGGGCGCTGACCGCCAAGACGTTCGCCGACCTCGCGCCGCTCACCGCCGACCTGCCGCAGGCCGTCTCCGCGGCGGACCCGGGCGAGGCGCTGGTCCTCAAGGGCGGCATCCACGGCGCGTCCCGTACGGGGCGCTGGGAGGTGCCCGCGCACATCACCGCGCACGGCGGCATGGGCGGCGTCCGGCTCGACTTCACCCGTACCGAGTGCCGACTCCCGGAAGTCGAGGTGGAGGTGCACGGGGAGATGGCGGGCGTCACGGTCGTCATCCCGGAGGGGTGGGCCGCGAACTGCGACGGTGTCGCGACGGGCCTCGGCGCCCTCAGGAACAAGACCACCCCCGAGCGGCTCCCGGACACGCCGCTCATCCGGCTCACCGGGTCCGCCGGCATGGCCGGCGTGATCGTCCGCCATCCCAACGTCCGCGAGCGCCGCCTGCTGAAGCGCGAACAGGCGAAGTAGCCGGGCGTACGGCGGCTGCCGCTTCCGCGCGGCGACCGCGCCACCCGGGCAGTCTCGACGGCCGAAGAAGTGGCGCCCCCGGCAGGACTCGAACCTGCGGCCAAGTGCTTAGAAGGCACCTGCTCTATCCACTGAGCTACGGGGGCCAGGTGGTGGGCGTGGATCACACGGGCCGCCGACAAGGATAGGGCTCCGTGTGCCTCGTCCCGGTTGCTTCACCTCCGTGGCACGTTGTGGAGGTTCGGTGAAGCGGTCCCGATAATCGCAGGCAGGTACGAATTCTGCACCGTTTTTGGGGCCTCACGCGTCGGGTGTTGTGCACTCGTTATGCCTGAGCCCCTTTGATCGCGGCTGCCTCATGCGTCGCTGATCCCGATCTGTACGGGTTTACGCGGCACGCACAGAGGGCTATACGCTTCAAAAACCTGCCAAAATTGGGCATTCTGCACGAGTGGCAACCTTGGATGTACAACCCCGGCTCCTTGACGTCCTGTCCGCGCTGCGCGACCGCGTCGACGCCGCGCGCTTCCCGCTGCCACTGCCCGGCGCCGCCCGCGCCCGGCGTACCCGGTCCGAGTTGCTGGACCAGCTCGACGACTATGTGATGCCCCGGCTGCGCGCTCCTCAGGCTCCGCTGCTCGCGGTCGTCGGCGGATCCACCGGGGCCGGCAAGTCCACGCTCGTCAATTCTCTGGTGGGCCGGCGCGTCAGCGAGGCCGGTGTACTGCGGCCCACGACACGTACGCCGGTACTCGTGTGCCACCCCGACGACCACCACTGGTTCGCGGGGCGGCGGGTACTGCCGCAGTTCACCCGGGTCTGGGTGCCCGAGCAGGACGGCCCCGAGGAACTCGACGCGTACGACGACGCGTGTGAACGCGAGTGCGAGTACACCTACGAAGGTGCGGACGAGGAGGACGGCGGCGGCGCGGCGCGGAGCGCGGTGGGCATGGCGCCCCTGCGCATCGAGACGGACCCGGCCCTCCCCAGCGGGCTGGCCCTCCTGGACGCCCCCGACATCGACTCGCTCGTCGCCCGCAACCGGGAGCTGGCCGCCGAGCTGATCTGCGCGGCCGACGTATGGGTACTGGTCACCACCGCCGCCCGGTACGCGGACGCGGTGCCGTGGCACCTGCTCCGTACGGCCAAGGAGTACGACGTCACCCTCGTCACCGTGCTGGACCGGGTGCCGCACCAGATCGCCACCGACATCTCGGCGCGGTACGCCGCCCTGCTGACCCGAGCCGGGCTCGGCGACGTACCCCGCTTCACCATTCCCGAACTGCCCGAATCGGCCGGCGGCGGCAGCGGGCTGCTGCCCGCCACGGCGGTGGCGGCGCTGCGGCGCTGGCTGGAACGGCACGCGCAGGACCCCGAGGTCCGGAACGCGGCGGCCGCCCGTACCACCGCCGGCGTCCTGGCCTCGCTGCGCTCCCGGATGCCGGCCCTCGCCGGGGCCTCCGCCTCCCAGCACGCCGCCACCCTGCGGCTGGCCGACCAGGTGGAGCAGGCGTACGAGGAGGCCGCGATCCGGGTACGCCGCGAGGTCGAACAGGGCGAGGTGCTGTCCGGCGACGCCCGCGCCCACTGGCGGGACCACGAACTCGGCGGGCGCCCCGACGAACTGCTGGACGCCCTGACCCACGGGCTGGCCTCCCTGCTGCGCTGCGCGGTGGAAGAAGCCGACGAGCGGGCAGCCGAGGCGTGGCGCCGGGACCCCGCGGCGGCGGACGCGGCCCTGACGGAGGTGGCGGACGCCGCGGCCTCGGCCGCCCGCCTGGGCGTGGTCGTACGGCGGTGGCGGCGCTGCCTGGAGGAACTGGCGGAGGAAGGCGTACGGGAAGCGCGCGCGCCACGCGGCGGACGCGCGGCGCGCGGGGCGCGGGCCGGGGAGCGCGCGAAGTCCGCCGCCGACCCGGAGGAGGCCGCGGCGCTGCTGGCCACCACCCTGCTGGGTGGACGCCGGGCCCGTACAGCGGGCGAGGCCCTCGCCGACCTGCTGGGCGCACAGGCCGCGGTACGGCTGCGCGACCGGGGCGGCCGACTGCTCGACACGTACCTCCAGCGCGCGCTGGACGGCGAACGGGAGCGGCGCCTGACGCCGCTGGAGTCGCTGGGCGTACGGCCGGACCACCAGGCCGCGCTGATCGCCGCGCTGTCTCTACTGCAGAAGGAGAAGGTGACGCGGTGACTGCTGGTGTGGGGCGTACGGATGATGTGGGTGGGGATGTGGGCGCGGGCGGGGATGTGGGTGTGGGTGCGAGCCGGGGTGCGGGAGGGGGTGATGGAGCGCGGTCGGTGGTGGCGGGGGAGCCGGTGATGGCTGCCGACTTGCCGATGGCTGCCGACACGGTCTTGGCCACCGAGCCGGTGAGGGCCGCCGTCGACTCGGCGGAGGCCGCAGACGCGGTCTCCGCGACGGCCTCGACGGCAGCCTCAGAGGTTTCGAGTGCCTCGGGAGATTCGGCAACCCCGGCGGCCCTGACAGGCCAGGTGGCCCCGGCAGACCCGGCGGCCCCGGAGGCGGCAGCGGCCCGGCCGGCCTCGGAGCCGGTCGAGGCGCTCTCCTCCTGGAACGACGGGCTGATCGCACGCCGCGCGAAGGACGGTGCCGACGCGAGGCCCGCAGCCGAGCGGCGCCACGCCCGTGCGCGGGAAGCGGCGGCGGAGCCGCGCGAAGGCAGACAGCCCGATTGGCGTGAGTGGCCCGAGTGGCTGGAGTGGGAGGACCGGGATCGGAGATCCCACCCGGGCGGGGACGAGGGCGGGGACGGATGGCTGGACGACGGGGACGAGTGGCACCAGCAGCGCGACTGGCAGGAGTGGGAGGACGAGGGCGACAGCGAACTCGAAGCCGTACTCGCCGTACTCCAGGACCCCGCGGAGCCCGTACAGGAGCCACGGGGCCGGCGCGGCCGTGCACAGGAGGCGAAGGAGTGCGCCCCTGACCCTCGGACCGCCAAGGGGCTCAGAGGTGTCAGAGACAGCAGATACACCAGAGGCACCAGGGATACCAGAAGCACCAAGAGCACCAGAAGCACCAGAGAACGCGGTAACCCCCAAGACCACGAAGACTCTGTGGCCCCAGGCGGGACCAGGTCCTCCCGATCCCCTGGAGGCCCCGGAGCCCGGCCCACCCCCGCGCAGCGGCTGCGCCCCCGCCTGGACGCTCTCCGGGAACTCGTCGGACTGTCCCGGACGCGCCTGGACGGGGCGACGCTCGCCGAGGCGGGACGGGTGCTCGGAGCGGCCGACGAGCGCTACCGGCTGTCCGGGGAACAGACTGTCATCGCCGTCGCGGGAGCCACCGGCAGTGGAAAATCGTCCCTGTTCAACGCGCTGGTGGGGGCGGACCACTCGGACGTGGGGGCGCGCCGGCCGACGACCTCGGAGCCGGTGGCCTGCGTGTGGTCGGGTGGGCAGCCGGGCGCGCACGGCCTGCTGGACCGGCTCGGAGTACCGGTACGCCGCAGGCACGCGCCGGCCGCCGGCTCGGCCACGCTGCCCGGTCTCGTTCTCCTGGACCTGCCCGACCACGACTCGGCCGCGGCCGGGCACCGTGAGCAGGTCGACCGGATGCTGGAGCTGGTGGACGCGGTGATCTGGGTGGTCGACCCGGAGAAGTACGCGGACGCGGTGCTGCACGAAAGGTATCTGCGGCCGCTGGCGGGCCACGCCGAGGTCATGTTCGTCGTCCTGAACCAGGTGGACCGGCTGCCGGGGGACGCCGCCGTACAGGTGGTCGACGATCTGCGGCGGCTGCTCGACGAGGACGGTCTGGCGCTCGGTGAGCACGGCGAACCGGGCGCCGCCGTACTGGCACTGTCGGCGGCCACCGGGGAGGGCGTCGGGGACCTGAGGGAGGCGCTCCGCCAGTTCGTCGCGGAGCGCGGCGCGGCGGACCGGCGGCTGACCGCGGACGTGGACGCGGCGGCGGGGCGGCTGTGGCCGGTGTACGTGGCCGACGGGCGGTACGGGCTGACGGAGGCGGCTCGGGAGGAGTTCGAGGACTGGCTCGCCGAGGCGGTCGGTGCCGGGGCGATGGGCAGTGCGGCGGAACGCGACTGGCTGCGCCACGGGGAACGGGCCTGCGGCACGCCGTGGCTGCGCCTGAGGCTGCGCAGACGGCGGCCGGGGGCGGTGCGCGGGCGGTCCGGGCGGACGAGCCCGGGGCGTACGGGACGATCCAAGCTGTGGCACCGGGACGCGTACCCGGACGCGTACACGGAGGCGGACGCAGCGGACGAAGCGGGCGGTGAGGACGAGTACGGCACCGTGAGCGGCTGGGTACCGGTGGACGGGCGGGCGACGGCGCGGCCGCTGGTCGAGCAGGCCGTACGGGCCGTGGCGGGGGAGGCGTCGGAAGGGCTTCCGGCGCCCTGGGCGCAGGCCGTGCGCGAGGCGGCGTTCCGGGGTGCCGAGGGGCTGCCGGAGGCGCTGGACCGGGCGGCGGCGGTCTCGGAAGGGGACTTGCGCGCCGGGCCGCTGGTGCGGCCGCGGTGGTGGTCGGTGGCCGCCGTGGCGCAGGGGCTGTTGACGATGCTGCTGGTGACCGGGGTGCTGTGGCTGCTGGCCGTGGTGGTGGGCGCGGCGGAGGCGGGGGAGTGGCTGTCCGCGTTGCTGGTGACGGCCATCGGGGCGACGGGCGGCCCGGTCGTGTCGTGGGTGTGCGGGGTGTCGGGGCGCGGTGCGGCCCGCCGGTACGGCCAGGAAGCGGAACGCCGGCTGCGTACGGCGGCAGCGGGCTGCGGCCGCGCCGCGGTGCTGGAACCGGTCGCCGCCGAACTGCTGCGCTACCGGGAGGTGCGGGAGCAGTACGCGGTGGCGGCCGGGTTGTGAGGCGGCGGGGCGGAGGGCCGGGGCGCCGGGTTCCGGGCGCTGCCCCGCCGGGGCGTTGTGAGGACGCTTCGACTCGATGAAGCCCCCGCCGGGGTGACGAAGTTGTCCACAACCCCGCGGTAGCACACAGGGCCCGGCGGGCTCCGGCGATTCCGTGCAGCATGGGTTCCACGCAGGCCCGGGACCGGGCCGCAGGGCCCGCCGGGGCCCACGACGGGGGAGGCGACGGCTGTGTACGAAACGATGGTGACGCTGGTGGGGAACGCCGCGACGGCGGTGGAGCACCGGCTGACGACGACCGGTGATTCGGCGGCGCGGTTCCGTCTGGCGACGTCCGCGCGGCGTTGGGACAAGGAGCGCCGGTGCTGGGTCGACGGGGACCCGAGCTTCTACACCGTCCGCGCGTGGCGGTCGCTGGCGGACCACCTGGCCGCTTCGGTCTCGCGCGGCGAACCCCTCGTCGTGCACGGCCGCATGCGGGTGTGGGAGCGGGACCTGCCCGAGGAGAAGGGCGGACAGCGGCGGGTGTCGGTCGAGGTGGACGCCGTGGCCGTCGGGCACGACCTGTCGCGTGGCACCTCCGCCTTCCGGCGGATCAACCGGACGGGTACGGATCCCACGCCGCCGAACGGCCGACCGGGTGGCGGGGGAGGGGCCACCGACGCCGCGGCCCCTCCGCTCCCGGCGCCCTCTCCATCCCTTCCGTCCCCACAAGAGCCCTCAGCCTCTCCAGCGCCCGCCGCTTCCCCGACGCCCGCCGCTTCCCCATCGCCCTCTGCCTCCCCGATCCCCGCAGACTTCGCAACGCCCCCAGACTCCGTGTCCGGTACCGAACCTGACTGGTCGTCGCCGCCCCCGACACCCACTCGCGAGAAGGGCGGTATTGCCTCGGCCTGACCCTCTGCCGCATCCCCGATGCGCAGTACGCCGGAGAAGCGATCAGTGCCCGGAAAGTCCCGGTGATTTGTCGATATTGCCAGGTCAAGTGGGGTGTGGTTGGTAACGATTGCGATTCGGATCGCTTATAGGACGGTATTGCGGGGGATCGTGTTGCGCCCGCTCTCTAGGATCCGTCGGGTACTCACGAGTACTCACGGGGGCCTGACTTATTCGGCTGTTGAGTTCTTTGGGTTCATTCCGGCGAGGCAACTCCCCAATCGATCCCGCCTCGCCCAGAGGGGAAATTCATGCTTTCAGTGAAGAGGCGGGGCGCAGCCCGCCTTGCCGCCGCGGTCCTGGCGTCGGGCCTGGTCGCGGCGGGCGCGATAGCCACCGCGGGTCCCGCCGCGGCTGACGACGCGGCGCCGGTCCACGGCGGCGCCAGTGCGACGCTCGACGGTCTGAAGACCTACGGTCAGGCAGTCCTGCACGCCGACGGCCACGACCAGCGGATCGGCGCCGGGCTCTTCGAGATGAAGGTCGACAACGGCGGCACCCTCCAGACGTACTGCATCGACATCGGCACGCCGACGCAGCAACTGGCGAAGTACAAGGAGGTGCCCTGGAGCGCCTCGTCGCTGCACGACAACCAGGACGCCGGCAAGATCCGCTGGATCCTGCAGAACTCCTACCCGCAGGTCAACGACCTGGCCTCGCTCGCCCAGAAGGCCGGTGCCGGGAGCCTGAGCGAGAAGACCGCTGCCGCCGGTACCCAGGTCGCGATCTGGCGCTTCTCCGACCACGTGAAGGTCGACGCCGTCGATCCCGCGGCCGAGAAGCTCGCCGACTACCTGGAGAAGAACGCGAAGAGCCTCGCCGAGCCCGAGGCGTCGCTGAAGCTGGACTCGCCGGCCGTCTCCGGCAAGTCCGGCAGCAAGCTCGGCCCGGTCACGGTCCGCACCAACGCCAACAGCGTGACCGTCTCCCCGGCCGCCGGTACCCCCGCCGGTGTCAAGGTGGTCGGCGCCGACGGCAAGCCCGTCACCAAGGCGGTCAACGGCACCAAGCTCTTCTTCGACGTGCCCGCCGGCACGAAGGACGGCGCCGCCTCGCTGACCGCGCAGGCCGCCACGAAGGTCTCGGTCGGTCGCGCCTTCACCGGCAGCGTCGGCACCGTCAAGAGCCAGACCATGATCCTGGCCGGCTCCAGCGAGTCCACCGCCACCGCGACCGCCACCGCCTCCTGGAAGAAGGAGGGCGCGGCCCCGGCCGTCACCGCGGAGAAGAACTGCTCCAAGGGCGGCGTGGACGTCACGGCCTCCAACAAGGGCGACGCGCCGTTCAAGTTCCAGCTCTCCGGCAAGGAGCACGTGATCGCGCCGGGCAAGTCCGAGACGATCACCGTCCCGGTCGGCGAGGACCAGGCGTACGAGATCACGATCGCGGGTGAGGGCGGCTTCAAGAAGACCTTCACCGGCGTCCTCGACTGCAAGACCGCCGGCACCACTCCCGGCAAGCCCTCCTCGCAGCCCAGCCCGGCCTCGGCCGGCGGCACCAGCGCCGGCGGCACCGGCGGCGGCGCGGGCGGCGACCTCGCCGAGACCGGCTCCAGCAACGCCACCCCGGTGATCGCGGGCGTCGCGGCCGCACTGGTCGTCGTCGGCGGCGGCGCGGTCTTCTTCCTGCGCAAGAAGAAGGCGGGCGTCACCCCGTAACCGAGGTCACCGAGATCACCGAGGTACGGACGTCACCCGGGTTCCGGGGCGCGGAAGCTCCCCGGAACCCGGAGTGACAAGGCACGCTCCGGCCGCCGTGATCCCAGCATGACAAGGTGCGCCGGGGCCCTGACCCCGGTCTGACGAAGTGTGCCGCAGCCCTGACCCCGGTCTGACGAGGCGCGCCCACGGCCTCGGCCCCGGCCGCCCATGACCGTACGCGCACCACCCACCGCCCTCCGTGGCCGAGCGAAACCGCTCCTCGGCCACGGAGGGCGGCGGCGTTCCCGCCCGGGATCAAGGTGTCAGGGAGGGGTGACGCCCCGCAGAGTCCTTCTGCGCGGCGGCAAGCCCGGCCGGGACCAAGGCTCAGGACCTGGCACCCACGGCCCGCCACCCCACCGCGACGCCCGCCCCGACACCCGCACCGCCACCCGCCCCACCACCCCGAATCCCCGTGCCCCCGAGGTACTCGTTTCCTTCGCGGGCTGGCCGTACGGCAAGATGGGGTGTATCTGCCCTCGCGCGGCGGAGCCGCTCATCGGCCCACGCGGCGGAGCCGCATTGACCATGACAGATCCAGACTGCCGGACGGTTTCTCTTGGCTGAGTACATCTACACGATGCGCAAGGCGCGTAAGGCGCACGGCGACAAGGTCATCCTTGACGACGTGACGCTGAACTTCCTGCCGGGCGCGAAGATCGGTGTCGTGGGCCCCAACGGCGCCGGCAAGTCGACGGTGCTGAAGATCATGGCCGGTCTTGAGCAGCCGTCCAACGGCGACGCGTTCCTCTCCCCGGGCTACTCCGTCGGGATGCTCCTCCAGGAGCCGCCGCTGGACGAGTCCAAGACGGTCCTGGAGAACGTCCAGGACGGCGCCCGCGAGACCATGGACAAGCTCAAGCGCTTCAACGAGGTCGCCGAGCTGATGGCGACCGACTACTCCGACGCGCTGCTGGAGGAGATGGGCAAGCTCCAGGAGGACCTGGACCACGCCAATGCCTGGGACCTGGACACCCAGCTGGAGCAGGCCATGGACGCGCTGGGCTGCCCGCCCGGTGACTGGCCGGTCACCAACCTCTCCGGTGGTGAGAAGCGCCGCGTCGCGCTGTGCAAGCTGCTGCTGGAGGCCCCCGACCTGCTCCTCCTCGACGAGCCCACCAACCACCTGGACGCCGAGTCCGTGCAGTGGCTGGAGCAGCACCTCGCCCAGTACGCCGGCACCGTCGTCGCCGTCACCCACGACCGGTACTTCCTCGACAACGTCGCCGAGTGGATCCTTGAGCTCGACCGCGGCCGTGCGCACCCGTACGAGGGCAACTACTCCACCTACCTCGACAAGAAGCAGACCCGCCTGAAGGTCGAGGGCCAGAAGGACGCCAAGCGCGCGAAGCGTCTGAAGGAAGAGCTGGAGTGGGTCCGCTCCAACGCCAAGGGCCGCCAGGCCAAGTCCAAGTCGCGGCTGTCCCGTTACGAGGAGATGGCGGCCGAGGCGGAGAAGACCCGGAAGCTGGACTTCGAGGAGATCCAGATCCCGCCGGGCCCGCGGCTGGGCAACATCGTCGTCGAGGTCGAGAACCTCAACAAGGCGTTCGGTGACAAGGTCCTCATCGACGACCTGTCGTTCACCCTCCCGCGCAACGGCATCGTCGGCGTCATCGGCCCGAACGGCGCCGGCAAGACCACGCTGTTCAAGATGATCCAGGGCCTGGAGGAGCCGGACTCCGGCAGCATCAAGGTCGGCGACACGGTCAAGATCTCCTACGTCGACCAGAACCGCGCCAACATCGACCCCAAGAAGACGCTGTGGGCCGTCGTCTCCGACGAGCTGGACTACATCAACGTCGGCCAGGTCGAGATGCCGTCCCGCGCCTATGTCTCGGCGTTCGGCTTCAAGGGCCCGGACCAGCAGAAGCCGGCCGGTGTGCTCTCCGGCGGTGAGCGCAACCGCCTGAACCTGGCGCTCACCCTCAAGCAGGGCGGCAACCTGCTGCTCCTCGACGAGCCGACCAACGACCTCGACGTCGAGACCCTGTCCTCGCTGGAGAACGCGCTGCTGGAGTTCCCCGGCTGCGCCGTGGTCGTCTCCCACGACCGCTGGTTCCTGGACCGCGTCGCCACGCACATCCTGGCGTACGAGGGCGAGTCCAAGTGGTTCTGGTTCGAGGGCAACTACGAGTCGTACGAGAAGAACAAGGTCGAGCGGCTGGGCCCGGACGCGGCTCGTCCGCACCGCGCCACGTACAAGAAGCTCACCCGGGGCTGAGCCGCGTGCGACACCTGTACTCCTGCCCGCTGCGCTGGTCCGACATGGACGCTTTCGGCCATGTCAACAACGCGGTGTTCATCCGCTACCTGGAAGAGGCGCGGATCGACTTCATGTGGCGGCTGGCGCCGGGCGAGGGCAGTACGTCCTTCTCCGGCGGGTCCGTCGTGGCCCGCCATGAGATCGACTACGTACGGCCGCTGGTGCACCGGCACGCGCCGGTGACCGTCGAGTCGTGGGTGACGAAGATAGGCGCCGCGTCGATGACGATCGCCTACGAGATCAAGGACGAGGACACGGTGTACGTCCGCGCCTCGACCGTCGTCGTCCCGTACGACTTCGGCGCGGAGCGGCCCCGCCGTATCACCGCCGAGGAGAAGTCCTTCCTCAAGGAGTACATGGACGACCCGGACGGCGCGGACGACGCGGACGGCGCCCAGCAGCAGGAGGGGGCCGTCGCCGCATGACGGCGTTGCGCCTGGCCGATGCCGGGGAGGCGGCGGATCTCGCCGCCTTCCTGGCCCGGCTGATTCACTACGACCGTGCCGCCGCGGTGCGGTTGCAGGCGGGTGGCGGGGTGCTCGCCGTCTTCGGGCGCCCGCCGTCGTTCGAGGTGCTGGCGATCCGTACGGCACGCCTGGCGCCGACCGGGCCCCCCGGCAGCGGGGCCGGCACCGGTACCGGCCCGCAAGCCGGTACGGGTGCCTCTCCCGCCGCCGGTCTCGACCTCACCGTCTCCGCCGGAGACCTGCTCGAAGGCATCGACGAGGCGGCGGACACCCTGACGCTGCCCGCCGCCGTCACCGGCCCGCCGTGGGCCGGCGTCCTGCCGCCCCGGGGCGGTTGGCAGCAGATGCCGGGACTGCCCTCGCCGCAGGCGCTGGGCAGGACTGTCGCACTCGCCGTCGCCGAGTTCCGTGCCCGGGACGAGGCGCTGCCGCCGGAACGCCGGACGCGCGCCGAGCGCGACCGCATCGGCCGCGAGATCTGGTCCCGCACCTTGGGCGACACCCACCTGCCGCTGCGCGCCGCGCACGCCGCGCAGTCCCTGGGCTTCCTGCGTCCCGTCCGGGTCGAGGCGCAGGCCGGCGCTCACGGGCTGGCGGGCGATGGCCGCGGTTCCGGCTCCGGTTCCCGCTCCGGCTCCGCGGGAGCAGGAGCCGCACTGGCGGAACCGCCAGCGCTGACCCTGCTGGCCGCGGGCGGCTGGCTACGGCTGCGGACACCGTACGGGTCGGTCGCGGTCCGCACGGGCGGGCCGTCGGCGCTCCCGGTGACACCCGCTTGAGACGTCCGCCAGGAGGCCACGTCAGCGCGGGGTGGGCGGGCAGAGGCCGGTGGGCAGAGGCCGACCGGACAGGACACGCCCGGTCCTCACGCCCCGCCCCGACGCCCCACCCGCGTCGGCCTGAGCCGCTACGGCCTCACTCAGCCGTATTGATCATCGACGCCGCCGCATACGTCATGTAGTTCCACAGCTGCGTCTCGTGCTCGGGGGACAGCTCCAGAGAGTCCACCGCGTCCCGCATGTGCTTGAGCCAGGCGTCGTGGGCGGCGCGGTCCACGGTGAAGGGCGCGTGCCGCATCCGCAGTCGCGGGTGGCCACGGCCGTCGCTGTACGTACGGGGGCCGCCCCAGTACTGCATGAGGAAGAGCGCAAGCCGCTCCTCGGCCGGGCCCAGGTCCTCCTCCGGGTACATCGGCCGCAGCAGCGGGTCCTCGGCCACCCCCTGGTAGAAACGGTGCACCAGGCGGCGGAACGTCGGCTCGCCACCGACCTGCTCGTAAAAAGTCTGTTCCTGAAGCGTGCCGCGCGGAATCTTGTTCACCCGTCCATGGTGTCAGACGACTCGGCGGTGCCGGCGTGCTCGGCCGAGGACCTGCGACGTAGGACAGTGGAGACATGAGCGGTACACCGTCCGGTCAGCAGCCGGACCACGAGCCGACGGCCGCGGCCCGCGCCGAGCTGATCCGGCAGATCAGAGCGGGTGGCCACCTCGGCGACCCGCGCTGGCGGGCCGCCTTCCAAGAGGTTCCGCGGCACCTCTTCGTCCCGTACTACTTCGTGGCCACACCCCGCGGCTACGAGCGGCTCTCCGGCTCCGATCCCGACCCCGCGCGACGGGCACGTTGGCTGGAAGGCGTCTACACCGACGGGGCGCTGGCGACGTACATGCGGGACGGCGAGCTGGTGTCGACCAGCAGCCAGCCGTCGCTGATGGCGATCATGCTGGAAGAACTGCGCGTCGAAGAGATCGAAGCGGCGAAGGAGGCCAGGGAGACAGGGGAGGCCGAGAAGCAGCCCTCGGACACCGGCTGCCGCGTCCTGGAGATCGGTACGGGCACCGGCTACAACGCCGCCCTGCTCTCCCACCGGCTGGGCGCGGAGCACGTGACCACCGTCGACCTGGACGAGGAGATCACCGGCCCGGCGCGCGACCGGCTGGCCGCCGCAGGACACCACCCCACCGTGGTGACCGGCGACGGCGCCCGGGGCTGCCCGGAACGCGCACCGTACGACCGGATCATCGCCACCTGCGCCCTGCCCGCCGTCCCGCCGGCGTGGATCGCGCAGTCCGCCCCCGGAGCCCTGATCCTGGCCCCTCTGGCGACCGGCCTGATCGCGCTCCGCGTGACGGACCCCGATGCCGTACGGGCGGAGGGCCGCTTCCTGGCCACCCCCGCCTACTTCGTCCCCCTGCGAGCCCGCCCCGACCCCACCGCACAGCCGCCCCACCCCGATGCCCCCGAGCAGCCCGGCCCACCCGCCGAATGCGGCGGACGACACCGAAGCCGCCACCACCTCCCCCGCGAAGCCCTCCGCGACGACCGCTTCCACTTCCTCCGCACCCTCACCGCCGACACCCTCACCCCGCAAGAAGCCCACACCCTGTGGCACCAGCAGAACCGCCCCCCGCGGGAACGCTTCGGCGTCACCGTGCACGGCACTGGTCAGTACGCGTGGCTCGATTCTCCCGAGGGCCCGCACCGGTGGGTGTTGCCAGGGAGCTAGGACGGATGGATGCTGCCCCGCATCTCGCGGGAACGGTGTCCGACAGCAGGAAGCGCCGGCCGCAGCGGGTGCACTGAAGCCGACGCCTTCTGCCGTTTTCCGGGCCTTGGCCTGTCTGCCGGGGGACTGCCGTCGTCAGGCCCGGCGGACGGTGATGGTGGTCCAGGCGCCCACGTGGATGCGGTCGCCCTCGTGGAGAGGGGTCGGGACGTAGGGCTGGATCGGGTCTTCGGCGAGATTGACGGTGGTGCCGTTGGTGGAGTTCTGGTCGACCACGGCCCAACTGCCGTCGGACTGCTGGACCAGGAGGGCGTGCTGGTGCGAGACGCCCGGGTCCTCCGGGGGACGGCCCAGGTCGATGTCCGGGGACTCGCCCGTGCTGTGCCGGCGGCGGCCGATGGCGATCTGGGTCCCGGTGAGCGGGATCTGCTGCTCCGGGGAGTAGGCGGGCAGGTTCAGGCCGGCCGCCTCCGGGCCGCTGCGGCCCATCATCGCCATGAAGTACTCGCGGTCGGGGGCGATCGCCACGACCCAGCCGTCACCGACGACCGGCGGCGGTCCGGGCGGGGCGGCGGGCCCCGGTGCGGGCTGGTTCCACTGCTGGTCGGGCTGCGGTTGCTGGTGTGCGTCCGGCTGCTGCGGCGGCTGGCCGAAGGGGGCGGGCTGCTGCGGCTCGAACGGAGCCTGCGGCGGAGCCTGTTGGGCGGCCTGCGGGTCGTACGAGGCCTGCGGCGGCTGTTGCTGGGGAGGCTGCTGGGGCTCGTACGGGCCCTGCTGCCGGGGTGGGGTGGGCGGGCCCTGGTGCGGGGGCGGGAAGCCGTAGCCGCCCTGGCCACCCTGGGAGCCCGGGCCGCCCTGACCGCCTTGGCTGACGTGACCGCCTTGGCTGTGGTCCTGGCCGCCCTGCGGCCCCGGCTGCGCGGGCTGCGGAGGCGGAGTCTGGGGCGGGGACTGGGGAGAAGACTGGGAGTTGGGGGGAGGCAGCGGCCAGTCGTCGTCGGCTGCCCGGGGCGGGCGCGTCGGACCGGGCCGGCTGGCGGGGGCTCCGTGCGGGCCGGGTTGGCCGGGCTGGCCGCTGGGTGCGGGGTTGCCGAACGGGGCGGGCTGGTCGGGAGCGCCGAACTGACCCGGCTGGTCGGGCCGGCCGAAAGGACCGGGCTGGTCGGGCGAGCCGAACTGGCCCGACTGGTCCGGGGAGAGCGGTTCGGCGGGGCGGTTGATCTGCGACGGGCGGGAGCCCTGGTATTCGTACTGCTGGGGCGGGGTGGGCGGGCCCTGGTGCGGGGGCGGGAAGCCGTAACCGCCCTGGCCGCCCTGGGAACCCGGGCCGCCCAGCGGGGCGGGGGGCGGCGGAGCGTACGAGGTGGCCGAGTGCGTCAGGAAGTTGTAGCGGCACTCCTCGCAGAACGGGGCCATCGCCTCGCGCGGCGTACGGCACTGGGGACACAGTTCCGGCTGGGCGCCCGGCTGGGACTGCTGGCCGGGGCCGAAGCCCTGCTGCGGAGGGGGCGCCGGGGTGTTCGGGCCGGGAGCCGGGGCCGGGGGCGGGAAGCCGTAGCCGCCCTGGCCACCCTGGGAGCCCTGGCTGCCGTGACCGCCCTGGCTGCCGTGCGGGCCGGGGGCGGGAGCCGGGCCGGGGCCCTGGCCCATCGGGCCCTGCGGTGCGGGCGCGGGCGGGGCCTGAGGGGGCGGAGCCTGCTGAAGCGGGGGCTGGGGGGCCGGAGCCTGGTGCGGCGGCGGGGTCTGCTGCGGCGAAGGGGTCTGCTGTGGCGAGAGGGGCTGCTGAGGCGGCGGGGTCTGGCCGGGGAAGCCCTGCCCGCCCTGGGGAGCGCCGGAAGCGCCGGAAGCGCCCGAAGCGCCGGGGGTTCCGGGAGCGCCGGTGTCGCCGGGGGCCCCGGGGCCGTTCCGGGGGCCCGGGCCGCCCTGCGGAGCGGACGGCGGCGGAGTCGGCTGGCCGGCCGGAGGGGTGTTGAGGAATCCCGCGGGCAGGGAGGGCGGCGGGGGAACAGCGCCCGCCATCCGGTGGCCGCACACCTCGCACCAGTCTTCGGCCACCGACTGATGGCCGTTCGGGCAGGTCGGCATGTCGGATCTTCCCCCTCAGTACCGATTGTGTTCGGTAGTACGTCTAGTTGTTATTTCTTGACGCGAACTGTCTTGGTCGAGCGCGTTTCGAGCGTCATCTCGTCCGCCTCTGTGACCTTCGCCTTCAGTCGCACAGTACCGGTCGCCGCATCGACGACGTCCACCACCTTCGCAAGCAGTTTCGCAGTGTCCTCGTTCCCGGACGCGCTCGCCAGTTGCACGGCCCGGCCCAGTTTCGCCGTGGCGCCGTCCGCATCGCCCGACTTGCGGGCATCCAGTCCCTGCTGGATGACCTGGGCCAGTTCGGCCTGTCCCGTGTAGTGGGCGACGTGGGGGTTGATACTGGTCGAAGCGGTCATGTCGTCCGTCCAGATCGCGCGTACGAGCCCCTGGGCCAGGGTCTGCGTGCCACCGTCGGGTGCGGGGAGGACGAGCGAGATCCGCGCGGCCAGCATCTCCTGGCCCACTTCGGCGGCCCGGACGCGTACGCACACGTGGTAGTCGCGGGACTCGTCGCCCCAGGAACCTGTCGGATAGTCGCCGGTCCGCGGGCCGGATTCGGTACGGCGGCCGGTCAGGTCCTCGACGGCCGGTGCCACCTGTTTCACGAAGGCCACCTGCGCGCCCTGCGGGGTCCACAGCCGCAGGGTGACGTCCGCCACCTCCTTGCCCATCGCGGCCTCCATCATCCGTGTGAAGTCGGCGGCCAGCCCGGCCGGGTCGGCGACGATGTCGGCCGTGCCGAGCAGCGCCGAGGCGACGCCGGTGACCTCCTTGACCTCCCAGTCCGTACCGACGCCGCGGGCGTCGCAGGTGAAGCGGCCGGCGCAGGCGTCGAGGGTGGCGCGCAGTTCCTGGGGCGACTCGTGTTCGTTGCGTCCGTCGGTGAGCAGGATGCCGTGCCGGACGGCGACGTCCGCGTCGGCCAGCAGCCGGTCGGCCAGCCGTAGCCAGGTGCCGATGGCGGTGCCGCCGCCGGCGCTCAGCTTGCGCAGTGCCTCCTTGGCCTGCGCGCGGGTCGTCGGGCCGGCGGTGGCGAGCCGCCCGCCGCCCGGGTAGACCTCGGCGGCCTGGTGCGTACCGGCCACCACGGCGAAGGCGACGCCGTCCCGTACGGTGTCGATCGCGGCGGCCGTCGCGTCGCGCGCGTTGCGCATCTTGGTGGGCGGGTAGTCCATCGAGCCGGAGCAGTCCACCATGATCACGACGCCGGCGTGCCGTACGCCGCCGTGGCTGCGGGCGGCTCCGGCCCCGGCTCCGGTTCCGGCCCCGCTCCCGCTCCCGGCTGGGTCCGTACCGGCTGCGAAGAGCGGCAGCCGACCGCTGGTGCCGCCCCCGGTGGCGGTGACGGTGACGATGGCGTTCACCTCGCGCCCGCCCTCGGGCAGGTACGCGTTCTGGTACACCTCGGCGGCGAACCGCGGCACGCCGGACTTGGAGAAATTGGCCATCTGTTCCGCTCCTTTGTGCCGCCGCGAGGCTCCGCAGCGCAGTCGTCGCGGCGGTGAAGAGACACCTGGGCGGGCGGAAGTCCCCGTGACCATCCCCCCGTTGGCGCCTTGCTCCTGATACGGGTCAGCCGGGCGGGGCCGGGAGCAGCACGGCTCCCGGCCACCGTGGCCGACGAGGGCGGGTGGCGCGCCCCGGGCGGACGCTCAGGCCGATCCTGCCCGTCCCGGTGGCGCCGGGAACGGCATCACCGCCACTGTTACGTTGTCGTGGCCCCCACCGGTGAGTGCGTGGGCGACCAGGGTCCGCGCGCTGTGCAGCGGCCGGTCGTGCGCATCCTCCGGCAGCACCGCGGCCAGTTGCTCCGCGGCCTCGGCGTAGTTCCACAGCCCGTCCGTGCACACCACCACTACACCCGGTCCGTCGGGCTTGAAGGAAGCGGTGTGCGGTTCGAGTTCGTACGCGTCGGCGCCGAGCCAGCCCGTGATGGCGTGCGCCCGGTCGTCCGCGTACGCCTCCGCCTCCGACATCAGGTTGTTGGCGACCATCTGCGCCGCCCAGGAGTCGTCCTCGGTGAGGCGGACGGCGGGCGCGCTGCGGTCGTCGGGGACCCAGTACGCGCGGCTGTCGCCGACCCAGCCGATGACGAGCAGCCCACCGCCGACCACCGCGCCGACGAACGTGCAGGCGGGGGCGTTCTGCTGGCGGTACGGGTCGTGCTGCTGGGCCTGGTTGGGCACGGCGGCCAGGGCATTGACGGACTTGGCGGCGGCGAGGATCGCCTCGTGCATGGCCCGCTGCGGGTGCGTACCGCCGGGCAGGGCGGCCAGCAGCGTCCGCGCCGCCACGCCGGACGCGGCGGCGGACGCGTCGTCGGGCCGAGAGGCGGAGGAGACGCCGTCGCAGACGATGGCGAGTACGGCGGGCGAGCCGTCCGGCAACGCTCCCTCGGCGACCGCGAAGAAGTCCTCGTTGCGGTGGTGGCGGCGGCCCCGGTCGGTGACCGCGGCCACACCCGGGAGCTCCCGCTCCATGTGGTCGCGTTCGCGTGGCTGGGCGTGGCCGCAGTTCTCGCAGTAACCGTCGCCGGTGACCGTCCCCGCGTGGCAGAGCGCGCAGATACGGGTGCCTTGGGCGGGGGTCTGGTGTTCAGGGGTGGGGGAGGAGACGGCGGGAGTGGCGGAGGGGTGGGCTGGTGTTTCTGCCGGTCCGCCGGGCGCCTGCGGGCCGGGGCCGGTCGGGTTGGTCGGACCGGTCGGGCCGGTCGGGCCGGGCTCCGGGCCGGTGCCGCTCGCGTCCGCTGAGCGGTGCGCTGCCTCGGCGGCGAGGTCGTAACCGGCGATACGGGGGTCCGGCGCTCCGCCGTGGGAGGCGGCGGCCTGGTGCGCATGGCCTCCGTACGGACTGCCGGCCGATGGCGGAACGCTTGCCTCCGCATGGGGTGCCCAGGACTGTGCGTCGCCCTGCGCGTGAGTCTGCACGCCGACCCCGGCCGGCGCGTGGGCCCGCTGCCCTCCTTGTACGTAGTCCGGCGAGGCCGGCGGCGGTACGGGGGCGTGCGGTGGGTGTGGGGTGTGTGAGGTGTGTGGGGCGTGCGGGACGTGTGGGGTCTGCACCGATCCGTTCGCGTGGGCCGGTCCCGACGCGTACGCGGGTCCGCTGTCGTGCCGGGCTTCCGCGTCGTACGACGGGGTCGGCCCGCCGTACGACGGAGCCGGGACAGGCGCGGCCACCGGTGGCGGGGCGACTGCCGGCGGCGAGACGGACGGCGACGGCGGTACGGACGACGAGGGCGGCGAGGACGGCACGGACGGCGACGCCGGAACCTGCCCCGGAGCCCCCGGAGCTCCCGGAGCCCCCGGGCCCTCTTGCCCCACCACCGCCCCTCCCGCCCCCGGCATCAAGAACGACGCGGGCAGCGCCACGGGTCCCGGCGGGGCGGCCCCCGCCCCGGACGCGGGATGCGCCGTGTCGCCCAGCGGGACCGTGGGGCGGTCACCGGCCCCGCCCGGCCCGGCGGGTGCCACCACGTCGGCGCCGCAGAATCCGCAGTAGTTGTCCCCCGGTTCGAGCGGCTCGCTGCAGCTCGCACACCGGAACGGCCCTGTCACACCCATGTCACACCCACGTCCTGGGGCGGAAGCGGTTGGCCCGTTCCACCAGCTCGATCCTTTCCTCGCCGCGCTGCGCCAGCCGGGCGAGCAGTCTGAACGACCGCTCCAGGCCGAACCGCAGGCCGCGTTCGTCCAGTGCGCTGCCGAGCAGACCGGGCCGGGCGGCGGTGCCGCCGGAGCCGGGGCCGGGGGCCCCGGACGGCAATGTACGCCCCTGCTGCTCGGCACCGCGGCTACCGGAGAGTACCCAGTCGAGGGCACAGCCCAGCACCTCGGTCGTCAGTTGTTCGCGGCGCTCCGCGTCCAGCCCGGAGTCCGCCAGCCGCTCGACCTGCTCGGCCGCCGACCGCAGGTCCTCCAGCAGTGCGTCGTGGCCGGGGCGTTGCCGCAGCCGGGCCCGGATGGCCGCGATGCGCGCCGCAGTGTAGTGAATGGAGGACTCCGGTACGGATTCCAGGGCGGCCACGGCCCCGGCCCGGTCGCCGGCCGCCAGCCGCACCCGGGCCAGTCCGAACGCCGCGCTGACGTAACTGTGGTCGGTGGCCCACACCAGCCGGTAGTACTCCGCCGCGTTGTCCAGTTGCCCCAGCACCTCGGCGCAGACGGCGAGCGCCAGCTTCGGCGCCGGCTCGCCGGGGAAGGCGTCGTACATCGCGTCGAACGACAGGGCCGCCGTCTCGTGGTCGTCGTTCGTCAGCGCCACCAGGCCGCGGTACCAGACCACCCGCCAGTCCTCGTCCCAGCCCTGGCCGGGCTCGGTCTCGACGGCGCGCAGTTCGCGCAGGGCCGCCGCGCCGTCCCCCGTCTCCAAGTGGGCCCGCAGCCTGCGCAGCCGGATTTCCATGGTGTCGGCGGGGGCCGCGCGCAGGGCGCTGACCAGTTCGGCGGGGGCGGCGGCCAGCAAGCCGGCCAGGAAAGCCGCGTTCGGGTCGGCGGGATCGACGCGCGGTACGGGCAGGGCGAGTACGGCGAGGCCGGTGTCGAGCGGACGGAGAGCGGGCGCGCCGCGTACGCCGCCGGGTGTCACGGCAGCCACCCCGGCGGTGCTTCCGGCAGCGCTTCCCGTGGTGCTTCCGGAGGCGGACGTGGTGACGGGCTCGGCCACCGTTCCGGTCGTCGTTCCGGCGGCGCCGCTCATCGTCTGCGGGCCGGTGGCCGACGTGACTTCGTAGGCCACCTGCGCGGGAACAGCGGCCTGGGAGGCGGCGGCCTGCCGCGCGGAGACGCCGACCGCAGCCGTACCACCGCTCCCACCTGTACCCCCATCCGTACCCACACCCCCAGGCGCCCCGATCCCGATGGCCGGGCCGACCACCGACTTCCCCTTCCGCCCCACCCACCCCTTCCGCCCCTTCTGCCGCACCGGAACCGCACGCGCACCGAGCAGCGACGTATCCCCCTCCGCGCGCGCCACCACGTCCGTGTCCACGACACGCAGCTCCGGCCCGAACAGCGTGGAGAGCGCGGGCCGCTGTTCGCCCGTCCGGAGCGCCATGACCTCCCGCAGCACCCCCGTGAGCTGCTCGGCCATCTCCTCCGCCGACGAGAACCGCCGCGCCGGGTCGGGATCGGTGGCCCGTACCAGCAGCCGGTAGAAGGACTCGTACGTGCGGAAGACCTCGATGTTGTCCGGGTCGGGCAGCGAGTCCACGAAGACGTTGGTGTAGCCCTGGAAGTCGAAGGTGAGCACGGCGAGGGTGCGGGCGACCGTGTAGAGGTCGGAGGCGACGGACGGGCCCGTGGCGGCGACCTCGGGCGCCTGGTAGCCGATCGTGCCGTAGATCGCGCTCTCGTCGTCGTCCATCCGGCGGACCGCGCCCATGTCGATCAGCTTGAGCTGGTCGTTCTGCTGGATGGCGTTGTCCACCTTGAAGTCGCAGTACAGGAGGTTGCGGCTGTGCAGGTGGCCGAGCGCCTCCAGGGCCTCGATGCCGTATGCGCACGCCTGCTCGACCGGCAGCGGATCGCGGCGGCCGTGCGCCGTACGCCGCTCGTTGGCGATGTCCTTGAGGGACTTCCCGCCGACGTACTCCATGACGATGTAGCCGTCCAGGCTGCCGGTCGTACGGTCCAGGTGCTCGACGAAGTTGTAGATGCGGACGATGTTGGAGTGCTCGATCTCGGCGAGGAAGCGGCGTTCGGACGCGGCCACGGCGAGGGCTTCCTCGTCGCCGGTGTCCAGCAGACCCTTGAGGACCACCCACCGGTCGGAGACGGCGCGGTCGATCGCCAGGTAGATCCAGCCCAGACCGCCGTGTGCCAGGCAGCCGACGACCTCGTAGCTGCCGTGCACCACGTCGCCGGGGCGCAGCTTGGGCACGAAGCTGTACGGATGGCCGCACTTGGTGCAGAAACCTTCCGTACGGCCCGGGCGGTCACCGCGGGCCCGGCCCACCGGCGCGCCGCAGTCGCCGCGGCTGCAGAACCGCTTCCGCTCGGGGACCTCCGGGTTCTCCAGGACGGCCGTACGCGGGTCGGGACGCGGTACTTCCGGTATTGCCACCAAACCGGCTCCCAGCCGCCCGCGGGACGGTCCGGACCCGGTACCGGAACCGCGGCCCGCGCTGCGTACCGACACGGACATCGAGCGCGTCGAGGCGCCCGGCAGGGCGCGGGAGAGGCGGCCGGAGACGGAGCGCCGCGAGGTCGAGGAACGGGCGGAGCCGGAAGCGGAAGCGGACGTACGCCCGCCGGCGGACGTCCCGGAGACGGAACCGCGCCCCTCCGCCGCCCCGGCCCCGGCGGAGCCACTGGCCCTGCCGGCCCCGCCCGCCCCACCGGAGCCCGCCGAACCGTCAGGACCGAGACGACCACCGGCCCCGCCCGCCCCACCCGAACCAGCAAATCCCTCCGAACCAGCAAATCCCCCCGAACTCTCATACCCCCCGGGTTCCCCGAACCCCACCCCTCCGGCCGCCCCCCGCCCCGCCGCCGTGACCCCCGTGGGCGGCGAGCCGACCATCCCTTCCGGCGACACGACCGGCGCCAGGCCGCACGTGTCGCAGTACCGTTCGCCGCCGCCCACGTCCTCGTACGTGCCCGGGCACTCGCGTCGCTGGCACGGGACGCCGCCGGTCCGCTCCTCGCTCATGTTCCCCCCTGTGATCCGTCCGCCGGTCCGCGGTCCGGTCCCGGTGGCTGGAGCGCCTCGGCCACCGTCCGCTGGTAGCGCAGTACCGCCTGTTCGGCCACCCGCAGGTCGCACGGCGCGCTCCACAGCATCCGCCGCGCGGCGTCGTAGCGCTCGATCAGCAGCGGGTCCTCGGCCAGGCCGTGCCGTGCGGCCTTCGCCTTGTACGCGTCCAGGCGGCCGCGGAGTTCGGCCCGTACGGCCAGTGGGGCGGTGACCGCCGTCAACGATTCGCGGGCGCGGTGCAGTTCGTCATCGGCGCGTTGTTCGAGGCTGTCGAGCAAGGGGGAGAGGCGGTGCCACTGGGCGTGCCGGCGGTACTCGGCCGCGGTGGCCAACTGCTCGTGCAGCGCCGTGGACGGGCCACTGACGGCGGGTACCTCGGAGGCGGCGATCTTCGCGAGCACCTCGCCGCGGGCCTGCCGCGCCTCGGTGAGCGTCCGGTCCGCGCGGGAGAGCACGTCGCGCAGTTGCATCAGCCGGCGCTCGGCGTCCTGCCGTACGTCCAGGACCGCTTCGATCTCCCGCCGGGCGTCCTCCAGGGCGAGCGCCGCGCGGTCGTAGCGGGCGGTGTCCGGGCGGCCGCCGCCGGGCGCGGCGCTGCGGTCGGCGTCCGGGACCCAGTAGGCCAGCGGGTCGGACACCACCTGGGCGCGCAGTTGGGTCAGTTCGTACGTGATGCGCTCCAGATCGTCGCCGGTCGGGTGCTCCCCGGGGCGTACGCCGACCGACCGCGCGAGGGACAGGGTCCGGCGCAGCTCGGCGGCGAGCAGGTCTATCCGGGCGGGCAGCGTGGACCATACGGCGTCGGCGGACACGATCACGTCCAGCGCCGACGCGTACAGGCCGTTCATCCGCTCGACCAGTTCGTCCAGGCTGAACTGTTCGCTCAGCCGGGCCGGGCCGCCGCCGGGCTGCGGTGAGCCGCCGCCCGCGGCCGCGCCGGAGACGGTGACGCGGGTGCCGCGCAGCAGCTCGGTCAGTTCGGCGAGATCGTCGGGGGACGGCCAGCGACGCCGGGCGCGCAGCTCGCGGGCGGTGGTGAGCGCTTTGGTGTACGCGTCGAAATGCGCCCACAGCACGGTGATGGACTGTTCGGTGGCGGCCCAGCGCTCCTTGGTGAGGCCGGTGAGTTCGGCGCCCTCCAGGAGCCTGCGGCCCGCGTGGTCCTGGAGGGCGAGCAGCGAGGTCTCGATCGCCTCGTACTCGGCAGCGAGCCGGCCCAGGGCGCGGTCCACCTCCTCCCGGCTCAGCACCGGATCTTGGGACTTCCCCGGAGAGCCGGGGAAGGGTCCAGGGGCCCCCATCGATCACCTCTCCAATGTGCGTGCTGTGCGCGGCGGTCGTGACGGTCGCGGTCGTCGCGGTGGTTGCGGCGTGTGCAGCCGGTGCGGCGATTACGGCGGAGCGGGCGCTTCCGTGCGGCGGTACGGGACGGGCGCTGCCGTGCTTCCCGAGCCGCATGCGGGCAACTGCGATCGCCCCAGCCGTATGCGGGCAACCGCGATCGCCCCGGCCGCATGCGAGCAACTGTGTGCCGCCCACCTGCATGCGGTCCTGCCGCACGCCCCTGCTGCCTCCCCTCCCTCCGGCCCCGCGCCCGCGGTGCTCCTTCCATGGTGACGCGACCGGCGGGCGAACGCCGGTCCGCGGCACGCCACCGGCCCGCCACGAGCCACCCGACTCCCGCCCGGCCGACGTGGCCGGGCCGCCCGACCCCGCCGCCCGGCCCCCCCATATGCGCCGCGGCGCCCGCGCCCCCGCACGGATCAGTCGCTGTACTGGGGCTCGGGCGCCTTGGTTATGCCGGGCAGGTCCGCCTGCAGCCACTTCTTGTAGGCGGCCATCCACCGGCTCCCGCTGCCGCCGTCGCGGTAGTCCTCCAGCACCTTGTTGACCCGCCGCACCAGGTCGGTGTCGGCACGGTTGACCGCGACCCCGTACGGCTCGTCGGTGAACGGCTTCCCCTTGAGCTGCACCGTCGGGTCCTGCGCGGCCTGCGCCGCGGCCAGCGCGTTGTCCGTCACCACCGCGTCGGCCTCGCCGAGCTGGAGGCGCACCAGGCAGTCGAGCTGGTTCGGTACGGTCACGACCCGGGCGCCGTGCCGCTCCTCGGCGAGCCGGGCCTCGCCCGTGGAACCCGCCGCCGTACAGACCCGTTTGCCCTTCAGTGAGTCGTCGAAGGCGGTGATCGAGGAGTTCTTCGGCGCGAGGACCTGCTGTCCGCCCTGGAAGTACGCGGTCGAGAAGGCGACCTGGCGTTTGCGGGCGCAGTTGATGGTCATGGTCCGTACGACCAGGTCGACGGTGCGCTCCTGGAGGGCGGGGATGCGCTGGTTGGTGGGGATCGCCCGGAACGTGATCTTCGGGTCGGCGCCGAGGATGTCCTCGGCGATCGCCCGCACCAGGTCGATGTCGAAACCCTCCAGGTCGCCGGTGGCGGGGTTGCGGTAACCCCAGCGGTACGTGTTCTGGTCGACGCCGACGATCAGCCGGCCCCGGGCCTTGATCCGGTCCACCGCGGGGCCGTCGTCCGGGGAGGGCCGCAGGCTCGCGGCGGCGTTGCCGGGGGTGCAGTCCGCGGCCGTGGCGTCGGCGCGCGTGGTGCTCGTCCCGTGCGGCAGAGGGCGGGGTGCCGGGGCGTCCCGGCCGAGCACCGGGACGAGGACGGTGGCTGCCGCCGCCATCACGCACACGCCCGCCGCCACCGGGGCCAGCGCGGCCCGCAGGTTCCGCAGACCCCTCGCGCGCTTCGTCATGTCGCCATCACCAGGCCCCATCACCGGTACTCCGAAAGCCTGCGCCCGATGCCCAGCACCGCGCCCGTCGCCCCCAGGACGGCCAGCACCACGGCACCGGCCACCAGCCCGTCCAGCGCCCCGCGCCCGTCGTCCGCGGCCCGCCGGAACTCCTGCTGCTCATGGGCCAGGGCCTGGGCCAGCCGGCTGTCCACTCGGTCGAAGGACTGGCCGGTCGCCGCCTCGCCGCCGATCACCTTGGCCAGCGCCCGGTCGTAGTCCCCCTGGTCGTCCGCGGCACGGGCCTCGGCGTGCCGCGCCTGCCACTGCCGTACGGTCTCGACCGCTTCCCGGACGGGGCGCCGGCCCGTGTCGTCGTCCGCGAGCGTCAGGGCCGTGCCCAGTCTGCTGTCCGCCGCGGCGGCGCCGGAACGGCCAGGGCCCGCCAGGTCCCGCATGCCGGCGCGGTAGCCGACCTCGTAGAAGTCCTGCTGGTCCTTGGTCACCACGGCGCCGCGCGCGACCAGGGTGAGGTTCTCGTCGCCGCGGGCCTGGAGGGCGTCGATACGGGCCTCGTTGAGGACCTTCAGTGATCTGGCCCCGCTCTCGTACGACGTGTTCATGCCCGAGCGGGCCACGGAGTGCCCGGCCACCAGCCACAGCAGCACGACGGCCGAGGCGGTCGTGGCGGCCAGCAGACCGCGGTTGAACACGCGGTTCGTCCTACGGTAGTTGCGGCGCTGGGCCCAGGTGAGGGCGCCGAGCGCCAGCACCCCGGCGGTGAGCGCGAGCCAGGGCCACGCCTTCGCGGCGTCGTAGTCCTCGCCCAGGCGCGCCGTCTCGGTCGTGTACAACCCGCGCGCCGCCGGGAGGAGTTCGTCGCGCATCTGCGCGTTGGCGTAGCGCAGGTAGGCGCCGCCGAGGGGGAGGCCCTGACGGTTGTTGGTGCGGGCCGTCTCGATCAGGCCCGTGTACCGGGGGAGGAGGCTGTTGAGCTTTCCTATCTGGCGGGCCGCGGCGTCCGAACCGCTGGTGTTGGACGAGGCCTTGGCCAGCAGTCGGGCGGCCGTCGCGATGTCGGTCTCGTACCGCTCGCGGGTGGCCTGGGTCTCCTTGCCGCCCGCCAGGAAACCGGCGGCGGCGGTGGTGTCGGCGTCGGCGAGCGAACGGTAGATGTCCGCGGCGTCGGCGGTCAGCGGCTGGCTGCGCTCCACGACGTCGCGCGCGGCGGCGGACCGGTCGGCGACCTGCCAGGCCGTGGCGGCGCCGAACGCCAGGACGAGGAAGGCCAGTACGGCGCCGATGATCCGCAGCCGTCCGGGCTCGGTCGTGGCCGTGGCCCGGAGCTGGTCCACCCCGTCGGCCCAGGCGGTACGCCGCCGGGCGGCCTGGGCGGGGTCCGCGCCGCCCGGGTACGCACCGCCGAGGCCCGGTCCGGCAGCGGAGCCCGTGCCCGCGGAGGCGGCGGGGGAGCCGGCGGCGCGGCCGGACGGCGACGTCGGCGGCGCAGTGCCGGTCTGCGGGTTGGACACGGAACCTCCCCCTGGTCGCGGACGGCGGCCCCGGCCCCGCGCGACGGGCACACGGGAACAGATGCACGGCCAGCAGTCAGTATGGCCGCAGGGACTGACAACCACACCGTTATTGCCTGGATCATGTGCGGATCAGGCCCCGCCGAATCCTCCCGTCCGGTGGGCTTTTCCCCTGTCCCCGCCCCCCACGACGCGCGGTCCGTCGGCGCGGTTCCCGAAATGGGCACGCGTGTACGGCTTTTCGGCGTACGAGGTTCCGGCGTACGGGCCTTCGCTGTACGAGGTTCCGGCGTACGGTCTCCCGCCTGCGACCTCCCGCGTACAACCGGGCAGCAGCGCACCTCCTCCGGCCCCGGCAACGCCCCCAGCCGAACCCGGCAACGCCCCCTCAGCCGAACTCCTCCCGCACCCGCGCATACGCTTCCGTCCCCGCCCCCGCCCGGTCCAGCGCGTGCAGGGCGGCCCCCAGGACCGGCGGGGCCGTGACCACACGGGGCTCCGCCTTCGGAGCGCGCGCTGCCAGCAGCCGGGTCACCTGGTCGTGCAGGAGCGGGTGCCGTGCGGCCAGGACACCGCCGCCCAGGATCACCGGCGTCCGCTCGTCCAGCAGGCCAAGCCGGTCCAGCGCGACCGACGCCAGCAGCGCGATCTCCTCCGCCTGCCGTGTCACCAGGGCCTGCGCGACCGCGTCGCCGGCGGCGGCCACCGCGAACAGCAGCGGCGTCAGCCCGTAACGGCGCTCACGCGGGATGCGGCCCAGGTGCAGCGCCTCGATCAGTTCCGGCATGGTCGCCAGCCCGAAGTAGGCGGGCACCTCGCGGGCGAGCGCGCTCGGTTCGCCGCGTCCGTCGTCGGCCCGTGCGGCCCACCACAGGGCCTCTTCGGCCAGGTGCCCGCCGCCGCCCCAGTCGCCGGAGATCCGCCCGATGGACGGGAACCGCGCGGTACGGCCGCCGTGTCCCAGCCCCGCGCAGTTGATCCCGGCGCCGCACACCACGGCGACGCCGACCGGTTCGACGCGATCCGGGAGCCCGGCGCGCAGCAGCGCGAAGGTGTCGTTGGCGACCGTGACCGTAGGGGCCCAGCCGTACGAGGTGATCTCCGCGGCCAGTTCGGTCTCCTCGGCGGGGAGGTCGGCGTTGGCCAGGTAGGCCGACACCTGGCCCACCGGGCCGGTCACGCCGGCCCGTTCCCGTACCGCGTCCACCAGTACGGCCAGGTCGCCGACGGCCCGCGCCACGCCGACCACGGGCGGCTGGAAGCCGCCGCCGCGGGCCGTCGCCAGCACCGTCCCGTCCGCGCCGACCAGCGCCACGTCGGTCTTGCTGTTGCCCGCGTCGACGGCGAGCGCCAGGCCGTCGGCGGCGCGCACCGGAGCATCGGCGGCACGCGCCGGAGCGTCGGCGCCCGGACCGGCGGAGGACGACGTGCACGCGCCCCCGGCCACCGCCCGGCCCTCCCCGGCCACCACCCCGCCCCCCTCGGCTTCGCTCAGAGCCACGTGAGGTGCTCCCGGTTGTGCGCGATCAGTTCGTCGGTCAGCCGGTCCGCGTACGCGATCCGGCCGATGAGCGGGTGGGCGAGCAGCGCCTCGAAGATCCGGTCCCGGCCGCCCTTGAGGGCCGCTTCCAGCGCCAGGTGCTCGTACGCGGTGACGTTGGCGATCAGCCCGGAGTACAGCGGTTCCAGCGGTCGTACGGGCAGCGGCTTCGCCCCGGACGCGTCCACCGTCGCCGGTACCTCGATCACCGCGTCGTCGGGCAGGAACGGCAGCGTGCCGTTGTTGAACGTGTTGACGATCTGCACGTCCCCGGTGTCGCTGAGCAGCGCGGAGGTCAGTGCCACGGCCGCCTCCGAGTAGAACGCGCCGCCGCGCTTGCCCAGGAGTTCCGGCTTCTCGTCCAGCGTCGGGTCGCCGTACATGTCCAGCAACTGCTTCTCGATGGCCGCGACCTCCGCCGCGCGCGACGGCTTGCTGCGCAGCTCCTCCACGACCTCGTCGTGCTGGTAGTAGTAGCGCAGGTAGTACGACGGCACGACGCCGAGCCGGTCCACGAGGGATCGCGGCATGTGCAGGTCCTCGGCGATGGCCGTGCCGTGCTCGGCGATCAGCCGGGGCAGCACGTCCTCGCCGTCCACCTTCACGGACCGTTCCCACGTCAGGTGGTTCAGCCCGACGTGTTCCAGCTCGACCCGCTCCGGGGCGATGCCGAGCAGCCGCGCGAACTTCCGCTGGAAGCCGATGGCCACGTTGCACAGGCCGACGGCCTTGTGGCCGTGCGACAGCAGGGCCCGGGTGACGATGCCGACGGGGTTGGTGAAGTCCACGATCCACGCGTCGGGGTTGCGGCGGCGGATGCGCTCCGCGATGTCCAGGACGACCGGGACGGTGCGCAGCGCCTTGGCCAGCCCGCCCGCGCCGGTCGTCTCCTGCCCGACACAGCCGCACTCCAGCGGCCAGGTCTCGTCCTGGTTGCGGGCGGCCTGCCCGCCCACGCGCAGTTGGAGCAGGACGGCGTCGGCGCCGTCCACGCCGGCGTCGACGTCGGACGTCCACGAGATCCGGCCCGGGTGCCCCTGCCGGGCGAAGATCCGCCGGGCCAGGCCGCCGACCAGGTCCAGCCGGTCGGCGGCCGGGTCGATCAGGACCAGTTCCGCCAGCGGCAGCGCGTCCCGCAGCCGGGCGAACCCGTCGATGAGTTCGGGGGTGTAGGTCGATCCTCCACCGACCACGGCGATCTTGAGATGGGGGTGCGGGGGCGTTCCCCCGGCGGACGACAGCATGAATCGATCAGCCCTTCACTCCGGTGAGCGTGACGCCTTCGACAAAAGCCTTCTGGGCGAAGAAGAAGACGATGATGACGGGAGCCATGACGAGCAGGGTCGCGGCCATGGTCAGGTTCCAGTTGACGCTGTGCGCGCTCTTGAACGATTCGAGTCCGTAACTCAACGTCCAGGCGGCGGGATTCTGTGCGGCGTAGATCTGCGGGCCGAAATAGTCGTTCCAGCAGTAGAAGAACTGGAACAGTGCGACCGCGGCGATCCCCGGCTTCGCCATCGGCACGACGATGCGCAGGAGGGTGCGGACCTCGCCGCAGCCGTCCACCTTCGCCGACTCCAGATACTCCTGCGGAATCGTCAGCAGGAACTGCCGCAGCAGGAAGATGGAGTACGCGTCACCGAACGCCATCGGGATCAGCAGCGGCCACAGCGAACCGGACAGGTGCAGTTGCTGCGCCCACACCAGGTACATCGGGATGACGATGACCTGCGGCGGCAGCATCATCGTCGAGATCACCAGGACCATCGCCGTACGGCGGCCACGGAAACGGAACTTGGCGAGCGCGTACGCCACCGGGATCGCCGAGCAGACGGTGAAGAGCGTGCCCAGCCCCGCGTACATCAGCGAGTTCTTCCACCAGTCCAGGAAACCCGGGGTGGTGAAGACCGTCGCGTAATTCGACCAGTTCCATTCGTGCGGCCACAGTTCACCGCTCATCGCCTGGTCGTCGCTCATGACGGACGTCAGGAAGACGAACACGAACGGCAGCACGAAGAACAGCGCGGCGGCGATGGCGACGGCGTGCACGGCGATCCAGTGCAGCAGCCGCTTGCGGCGGGCGCGGGCCGCGGCGGGCCCCCGGTCGGTGGAGCCGGTACGGGCCGGCGCGCTGCCCGCCCTCAGGGTCGTCGTGGTCATGTCGGTTCAGTCCTCCGCCGGGAGCAGGCCGGCGCGCTTGCGCATCAGCAGGGTGGTGACGGCCATCGCGATCACGAAGAGCACGAGCGAGAGCACGCACGCGGCGCCCGTGTTGAAGTTCTGGAAGCCGAGCGAGTAGACGAGCTGCGGCACGGTGAGGGTGGAGTGGTCGGGGTACCCGGGCTGGATGACCGAGCCGGGGCCGATGTTCACGCCGGAGGCCAGCTTCCCGGCGACCAGCGCCTGCGTGTAGTACTGCATGGTCTGCACGACGCCGGTGACCACCGCGAACATCACGATCGGCGTGATCGACGGCCAGGTCACGTACCGGAACCTGGCCAGGGCGCCGGCCCCGTCCAGCTCGGCAGCCTCGTACTGCTCCTTCGGTACGTCCAGCAGTGCCGCCATGAAGATCACCATCAGGTCGCCGATGCCCCAGAGGGACAGCATGACCAGCGACGGCTTCGCCCAGGCCGCGTCGTTGAACCAGCCGGGCGCCGGGATGCCGACGGCCTCCAGGAGCCCGTTGACCGGTCCGGTGCCGGGATTCAGCAGGAAGACGAACGCGACCGTCGCCGCGACCGGCGGGGCGAGGTACGGCAGGTAGAAGGCGGTACGGAAGAATCCGACACCCGACTTGATCTTCGTGACGAGCAGCCCGATCCCCAGCCCGAAGACCACGCGCAGCGCCACCATCACCACGACCAGCCACAGCGTGTTCCACAGTGCCGGGCCGAACAGTGGCATCTGCGTGAAGACGTACTTCCAGTTCCGCAGCCCGACGAACGACGGCTGCTGGATCTGGTTGTAGTGCATGAACGAGAAATAGACGGTGGCGAGGAGCGGATAGCCGAAGAAGACGCTGAAACCGACCAGCCAGGGGGAGAGGAAACCGAGCGTACGCAGCCGCTGCCGGATGTGCTTGCGGCGCAGCGCGGGAGCTTTGGGACCCGGCGCGGCGGCGACCGCCGGACGCTCGGGGGATTCGACGAGGGACATGGCAGGACTCCGTCAGTTCACGGACTGGAGATTGTCGGCGTCTATCTGGGCATCGAGCTCGCGCAGGCCCTTGTCGAGGTCGGGCACTTTTCCGGCCTCGACGGAATACGAGAAGTCCTGCAGCGACACCACGTACTGCCCGCCGTTGACGGACGGCGGCAGCGCCGTACTGTGCGGGTTCCGCGCGATGTCGAGGAACGTGCGGAACGACGGGTCGGCATCGAGTTTCGGCGAGTTGAGGGCCTCGATGGTGGACGGCACATTGCGGATGGCGTTGGCGAACCGCACCACCTGGTCCGTGTCCACCGTCAGGAACCGCACCAGCTCCCACGCCGCGTTCTGGTGCTTGCTGCTGTGCGCGATTCCCGCGACCGTGCCGGTCAGAAAGCCCCGGCCGTACGTCTCCGGCTGATCGTCCGGCACCGGCAGCGGCGCCGTCCCCCAGTCGAACTTCGCCTTCGCGTCCTTCAGCATCAGACCGCGCCACTCGCCGTCCAGATGCATCGCCGCCTTCTGTGTCATGAAGGAACTTTGCGACGACATCTCGTCACCGAACGACGTACGGAACTTCTCCAGCGCGGCATAACCGCCCTGTACGTCCATCAGCTCACGCTGCGTCGCGAAGAACTGCTTGCTGCTCGGGTCCTTCGACAGCCGCGCCTTCCCTTTGCTGTCGAAATAGGTCGGCCCCCACTGCGCGAACAGCCGGTCCGGGCTGTTCTGGTACAGCCGGAAGTTCGGTACGAACCCGGCGCGCTCCAGCGACCCGTTCGGCTTCCGCTTGGTCAGTTTGGCCGCGTCGCGCTTGAACTCGGACATGGTGCGCGGCGGCCGCTCGATACCGGCCTCCTTGAACGCGTCCTTGTTGTAGTACAGCCCGTAGGAGTCCGCGAGCAGCGGCAGGGCGCACTGATTTCCCTGGTATTGCGTGTAGTCCAGGAAGGTCTTGGGGAAGACCTTCGCCTTCTCCACCCCCGTCTTCTTCATGAACGGGTCGAGATTCACCCACATGCCGGACGAGCAGTACTGCCCCACGTTGTTGGTGGTGAACGACGACACCACGTCCGGAGCGTCGTCTCCGCCGGCCCGCAGCGCCTGGTTCACCGTCGCGTCGCTGACGTTGCCGACCGTTTCCACCGTGATGTTCGGATGCAGTTTCTCGAAGCGGGCGATACTGTCGTCGATCGCCTTCACCTCGGCGGTGTTGGACCAGCCGTGCCAGAACTTCAGCGTGACGGGCTGGGTGGGATCGTCGCGATCGCTGCCGACGCTCGGATTGGCACAGCCCGAAAGAATCAGACCGGCTCCGGCGAGCGCCGCCGACAGGCAGATGCGCATACGCGGACGCATGGCGGACTTCCTTTACGGCAGGGGTGGTGACAGAAGGTGCTGCGGGTGTTGAGGTGCGCGGGAATTGCGGCGCCCGCGACCGCGCCGACGCTGGCGGTGCGGTGGCCGGAGGATAATCGGCCCGTCACGTCACCGCTGTACCGTCTCATCAGGCCGTGTCGAACACGGTGTTACGCGCCTCGGCGAGCGCCGTTCGCAGCGCGCCGATGAGAATCGGGTTCCCCTCGATATTGCTGAGGCGGAGTTCCGGCCGGGGAAGCGCCAGCCCGGTGAACTCCCCCTCGACCAGTTCCCGCAGGGGCTCGCCGCCCGCCTGGGCGACCTCGCCGGAGAGCACCACCAGCCGGGGGTCCACGACGGCGACCACCGCGGCCAGCCCGGTCGTGAGCCGCCGCGCGACCTCGGCCCGCACCCCGTCGTCGGCCAGCGCCTCCTCGACCGTACGAGCGTCGCGTACCCCGTACTCCCGGGCCAGTTCCACCACGCTCGGCGCCCCGACCAGGCGCTGGAAGCCTCCGCCGGCGTCCGGCCGGGCCGCGCTGCGGTCGCCGTCCCGCGCGAGCGGCGCGTCCGGCAGCGGCATGTAGCCGATCTCGCCCGCGCCACCGGTGGCCCCGCGCAGCAACTGCCCGCCGAGCACGATGGCCGCACCGACCCCCTCGTCGGCCCACACCAACACGAAGTCATCGACATCCTGCGCGGCGCCGTCGTGCTGCTCGGCGACCGCTGCCAGATTCACATCGTTCTCGATGAGGATCGGCACGCCCAGCACCCCGGCCAGCTCTTCTCGGAGCGTCCGCGACTGCCAGCCGGGCAGGTGCGGCGCGTACCGCAGCACCCCGGTCTGCGGATCGAGCGCGCCCGGCGTCCCGATCACCGCCCCGTGCAGCCGCTCCCGCTCCAGACCGGCCTTGGCCAGCGCGCCGTCCACGGCGGCCGCCACCAGTCGCGCCGTCCTGCTCGGCGCACCCTCGCCCACGGCATCCGTACCGACCCGCTCCTCACCGAGCACCCGCCCGGTGACATCGGCGACCGCGGCGGTGATCCCGCCCTGGTCGACGGCGAGCGCGGCCACGTACGCGGCGTCCGGAGCGACCTCGTACAGCTGGGCGTTCGGCCCCGGCCGCCCGGTCACGTTCCCCGTCGTCCGCACCAGGCCGGCCGCCTCCAGCCGCCCCAGCAACTGCGATGCGGTGGGCTTGGACAGCCCGGTCAGCTCTCCGATCTGGGTCCGCGTCAACGGCCCCTGCGCCACGAGCAGGTCGAGCGCGGCCCGGTCGTTCATGGCCCGCAACACCCGCGGCGTCCCAGGGGTCCCCTGCCCGCCCTGCCCTCCGGCCATGACGCCCGCCCCGCCCTTCGCTGCGCGATCTGTTAGGAAAGTTTCCAATCGATGCACAGGAACGTAAGCGCCGCGTCAGTACGCCGTCAATGGGTCTGGACCACTGAGTTTCAGCGCCGCCCGGACGGTCTTACCCTGCCCCGGCCTGACGGTCACGCCCCGCCCGTCCGCGAGCGTGCTGACGATCACCATGACCCGGCCGTGCCCGTCGAGCAGCTTCGGCACCCGGACGACCGGGGCGCCGCCCCCCGGCGTCCGATACTTCGACGCGCAGCGCCGCCTGGTCGAGCGCGAACCGCACCTCGTTCCATCGCCCCGGCCCGCTGGCGGCCGGCACCGCGTTCACCGTCAGCTCGCCGAGAATCAGCTCACCGGTCTCGACGGTCGCGGGGCCGAGTTCCTGGGCAGCCGCCCACTCCCGATAGGCCGCACGCGCCCGGCCGGGGCTGCGCCGGTTCCGCGGGAAGTGATGGGTCACGGGGGCTGGGCGAAGCAGTGACATCTCGTTCATGGCGAAACCCTCGAAGGGGATGAGGACGGACGTACAGCAGACCGCACCCGGGCGGCCACTTCGAGCAACGTTTCTCGCTGCCACGAAAGGGTGAAGTTGTGTTGCACCCCGCGCTTGCGAGTCGCCAAACTTGGCGCTCCCCAGGGGAGGTTGCATGTCCGTACGTAACGTCACCGCCCAGCCGTCCACCGTGCTCGGCCGGCAACTGGGCGACGAGCTGAGGCGGTACCGGGAAGCTGCCGGGCTGTCCACGGCAGTGGCCGCCGAAGCGCTCGACTGCACCAAGGCGAAGATCAGCCGGATCGAGAACGGTCGCGTTCCGGTGCGCGTCCCCGACTTGACGGCTCTGTTGCACGCGTACGGGATCGGCGACGACGCCGTCCTGAAGCGGCTCACCACTCTCGCCCGCTCCGTCAACCCACGGCGGCGCGAGGGCTGGTGGGACCAGTACGGGCCGGTGCTGGAGGACGCCTACCGTGACTACATCGCCCTGGAGGCTGCGTCCGACAGCATCAGGACGTTTCAGAGCCAACTGGTCCCGGGGCTGCTGCAGACGCCGGCGTATGCGTGGGCTGTGACCGTCGCCTCCAAAGCCTGGCGGACACCGGACGAGATCGAGCAGTTCGTCAAGGTGAGAGCTGCCCGTCAGGAGCGGCTGACCGCTGAACAGCCGCTGTCCGTCTGGGCGGTCGTGGCCGAGGGCGTGCTGCATCAACGGGTGGGCGGCGTCGATGTGATGCGCGCGCAGTTGGAACACCTCGTCGCCATGACCGAGCTGGCGAACGTGACGGTTCAGGTCCTCCCGTTCTCGCGTGGCGCCCATGGAGGTATGTTCGGGCCCTACCTGCTGCTGAGCCTCCCGCAGGTGTCGGCCCTGGACGTTGTTCTCATGGAGCACCCCACCGGCCACATCTGGCTGGAGCGGGAACCGGAGGTGGCGCGCTACCGTGACCTCTTCGACGACGCCCGAAGGTCGGCCCTGTCCCCCGATGAGTCGGTGGCCAGGATCAAACGCATCGCCGTCTCCGAGGAGTTCACGGCATGAATCTCACGGGCGTCACCTGGCGCAAGAGCACGTACAGCGGCGGCCAGGGTGAATGCCTGGAGATAGCCGACGGCCTTCCCGCCCGCTCACTCCTCCCCATACGGGACAGCAAGCGCCCGGGCGGGCCGTGCCTGCTGTTCCCCGCCCCGGCCTGGGCGGCCTTCCTCACTGCCCTGAAGGCGGACCGTTACTGAGTCCCTCCAGCACCTTGTCCAACGTCACCGGCACCTCCCGCACCCGTACCCCCGTCGCGTGCCGGACCGCGTTGACGACGGCCGCCGCCGTCCCCGTGATGCCGATTTCGCCGATGCCCTTGGCGCCCAGGGAGTTGACGTACGGATCGTCCTCGTCGATCCAGTGGGCCTCGATCTGCTGGACGTCCGCGTTGGCCGTGATGTGGTAGTTCGCCAGGTCGTGGTTGACGAAGAGGCCGTGGCGCGGGTCCGTCACGGTTTCCTCGTGAAGGGCCATGGACAGGCCCATCGTCATGCCGCCGATGAGCTGGGAGCGCGCGGTGCGCGGGTTGATGATGCGGCCGGCGGCGAAGACGCCGAGGAGGCGGGGGACCCGTACCTCGCCGGTGTCGGCGTCCACCCGTACTTCGACGAACTGTGCCCCGAAGGCGTGCATGGCGAAACGTTCGGCGTGCGGATTGCCGGGCGTCTCGGCCTGGGCGTGGTCGCCGGGCGACGGGTCGTGTCCGTGGCGCTTGCGGAACGTCTCCGCCGCCGCCACGATCGCCGACCCCCACATCGCCGTCCCGGAGGACCCGCCCGCGACGGTCGCTTTCGGGAGCGCGGTGTCGCCGATGCGCAGTTCGACGCGGTCGAGCGGAACGTCCAGCGCGTCAGCGGCGATCTGGGCCAGTACGGTCCAGGCGCCGGTGCCCAGGTCCGCGGCGCCGATGCCGATCCGGTAGCGCCCGTCGTCCCGGTACTGGACCGCGGCGACCGAACCGGGCTGGCGGTTGACCGGGTAGGCGGAGGAGGCGACGCCCGTACCGATCAGCCAGCGGCCCTCCCGCCGTACGCCCGGACGCGGGTCGCGGTCCTGCCAGCCGAAGCGGCGCGCCCCCTCGCGCAGGCAGGCGACCAGGTTGCGGCTGGAGAAGGGCTTGCCGGTCTCCGGGTCCGTCGGCGCGTCGTTGCGGACGCGCAGCTCGACGGGGTCCAGGCCGAGGCGTTCGGCGAGTTCGTCCATCGCGACCTCGGGCCCGAACATGCCGGGGCACTCGCCGGGCGCCCGCATCCAGGACGGCACCGGCACGTCCAGGGCGGCCAGGCGGTGGGTGGTCTTCCGGTGCGGCGCCGCGTACATGGTGCGGGTCGGGTTGGCGGACTGCTCGGCGAACTCCTTGATCCGCGAGGTCTGCTCGACGGCGTCCATGCCGATGCCGGTCAGCCGCCCGTCCGCACCGGCCGCGAGCCGAACCCGCTGGTACGTGGGGGTGCGGTAGCCGACGAGGGTGAACATCTGCTGCCGCGTCAACGCGAGCTTGACCGGCCGACCGGGCACCGCCCGCGCGGCCAGCGCCGCCAGCACCGAGTGGGCGTGCGGTTCGCCCTTCGAACCGAAGCCGCCGCCGACGTACGGGCAGATCATGTGCACCCGCGCCCGGTCGAGGCCGAACACCTCGGCCAGCGTGTCGCGGTGCCCGTGCACGCTCTGGCTGGAGTCGTACAGCGTCAGCTCGTCGCCCTGCCACACGGCGATCGTCGCGTGCGGCTCCATCGGGTTGCAGTGGGTCATCGCGGTCGCGTACGTCTCGTCCAGCGCGACCGCGCCCGGGTCCGCCCGGGCCGCCTCCATGGCGGCGTCCAGATCGCCCAGCTCACTGTCCGTACCCGCCCCACCATTGGCCGTCTCCGGCCGATACAGCTCACTCTCGCCCGGTTTCAGTTCGGATACGTGCGCTTCCTCGGCATACGAGACGCGCACGAGCGACGCCGCTTCCCGGGCGGCCTCCGGGCTCTCGGCCACCACCGCCCCCACGATCTGCCCGCGGAAGGCCACCTCGGGTTCCTGGAGGATCGCCAGCTCCGCGTCGTCCGTGGACGCCAGCCGCTCGGCGTTCTCGTACGTCAATACGGTGATGACGCCGTCCTCCTGGCACGCGGCCTCGGTGTCGACGGCCGTGATGCGGCCGCGGGGCACGGAGGAGAGCACGGCGTGTGCGTAGCAGGGACGTTTCATCGGGTGTTCGAAGGCGTACGGGGCCCGGCCGAGCACCTTGTCGCGGGCGTCGGCGCGTTCCCGGTCGGCGCCGACGGCACGGGGACGGGCGGCCGGGTCCGGGGTCCGGCTCTCGGACGTACGTGTCGTCATCGCGATCCCTCCAGACCGCCCGGAGCCTCCGGGGCCCCCTGTCCTACGAGGTCGCGTACGACCGCGACCAGCGTGTTGTGCACGAGCGGAACCTTGAACGCGTTGTCCCGTAGCGGATGCGCGTCCGCCGTCTCCGCCTCGGCCGCTGCCCGGCAGTTCTCCTCGGTGGCCGGCAGCCCGCGCAGCGCCTCTTCGGCGCGCTCGGCCCGCCACGGTTTGTGCGCGATCCCGCCCAGCGCGATCCGTGCTTCCCGTACGGTGCGGCCGTCGTCCTCCAGGTCGAGCGCCACCGCCACGGAGACCAGCGCGAAGGCGTACGAGGCACGGTCGCGGACCTTGCGGTAACGGGAGCGGGTGGCGTACGGCAGCGCGGGCAGCTCGACGGCGGTGATCAGCTCGCCGTGCCGCAGCACCGTGTCGCGGTGCGGCGCGTCACCGGGCAGCCGGTGGAACGCGGTGACCGGGATCCGGCGCTCGCCGTCCGGGCCCAGCGTCACGACCTCCGCGTCCAGGGCGGTCATCGCCACCGCCATGTCGGAAGGGTGCACGGCCACGCAGTGCGAGGAGGCGCCCAGGATGGCGTGGTAGCGGGTCCAGCCCTCCAGCGCCGCGCAGCCGGAGCCGGGGTCACGCTTGTTGCAGGGGGCGCTGGGGTCCTGGAAGTAGGCGCACCGGGTGCGCTGGAGGAGGTTGCCGCCGGTGGTCGCGAGGTTGCGGAGCTGGCCGGAGGCGCCGGAGAGCAGGGCCTGGGAGAGGACCGGGTAGCGCGACCGTACGGCAGGGTGCGCGGCCAGGTCGGCGTTCCGTACGGTGGCCCCCACCCGGAGGCCACCGCCGTCCAGCTCCTCGACCTGGTCCAGGGGCAGCCGGCTGACGTCGACCAGCAGGTCGGGGGAGGCGATACCGAGCTTCAGATGATCGACGAGGTTGGTCCCGGCGCCGAGGAACGCGGCCCCGGGGTGCGCCGCCACGGTGGCCACGGCCCCGGCGGCGTCGGCGGGCCGCTCGTACCGGAACGGTTTCACCGGCCCGCTCCCGCTGCCTCGGCGGCGGCCGCTACGGCCGGAACGATGTTCACATACGCCCCGCAACGACACAGATTGCCGCTCATCCGCTCGGCGATCTCGTCATGATCCAGCGCTCCCGGCGAGATGTCCCCCTCCGCGCCCACCTCGGTGACCACACTGGGCCACCCCTGCGCCGCCTCCCGCAGCACGCCCACCGCCGAACAGACCTGGCCCGGCGTGCAGTATCCGCACTGGAGCGCGTCATGGTCGACGAAGGCCTGCTGAACGGGGTGCAGCTCGCCGTCCTCGCCCAGCCCTTCGGCCGTGGTGATCTCCGACCCGTCGTACGACACGGCCAGCGCGAGACAGGTCGTCGCCCGCCGCCCGTCGAGCAGCACGGTGCACGACCCGCACTGCCCGTGGTCGCACCCCTTCTTGGGGCTGGTGATCCCCAGCCGCTCCCGCAACGCGTCGAGCACGGTGGTCCGCGTATCCACCGTCAGCTCGTGCGCCTGCCCGTCGACGCGCAGTCTGATCTCGGTCTCCATGATCAGCCGAGTCACCCGGAGCGGAGGTGGTAAACGACTGCATACAGGTGACGGAGTGAACGATGTGCCGTCACAGTGCCGTCATGGACCTGCCAAAGAAGGCGGGAAAGTCGGCTCGTTCCTCTCTTGAAGAACCGTTTACGCAGGTGGCAGCGTCCTCCGGACTGTTACCAGTGTGTCCAGGTGTGCTCAACGGGGGGTGTGTTCTGCATGGGCGTAGTACTGCCGGGGTGGGCCGACGAGATTCTCGACATCATCGGCGTGTCCTGGCCGAATGTGGATGAGGACGACTACCGCGAGATGGCGACGGCCATGCGCGAGTTCGCCGGCGACATCAACGACGGGGCCGGTCAGGCGCACGAGGCGGTGCAGGCGCTGGTCTCCTCGGCGGGCGGGGGCCAGGCCGCGGAGGCCCTGAACGCCCACTGGAGCAAGGTCAACGGCACCCACCTGGCCAAACTCGCCCAGTGCGGTGAGCTGGCCGCCACCGCGCTGGACGGTGTCGCCGTCCTGATCGAGGGCGCCAAGCTGGGCGCGATCGTCCAGCTGGGCATCCTGGCCGCCGAGGTCATCGCCGCGCAGGCCGCCGCCCCCTTCACCTTCGGCCTGTCCGAACTCGGCGCCCTGGCGGCGACCCAGACCACCCGTGTCATCGTCAAGCGCCTCTTCAAGGAGGTCTGCCAGCAGGTCGCCGAACAGGTCGTCAGCATCGCCCTGACCCCCGTCGAGGAGGCGTTGGGCGCGATGGTCGGCGACCTGGTCGTCCAGCTCGGCGCCAACGCGCTGGGTGTCAAGGACGGCGTCGACCTGGGCCAGACGGCGAAAGCGGGCAAGGCGGGCTTCTCCCAGGGCGTCCAAGGCGCCAAGGACGCCGCCGGCAGCCCGATGCAGTTGCTGAGCGCGGGCGGCGGGGGCGGCGGTGCAGGTGGCGGTCCCGGCAGCGGCGGCTTCACCTTCGACCACGACGCCCACGACAAGGCCGTCACCGGCTTGCAGAGCGCCGGCGGCCACTTCCGCAACAACGCGGGCGGCAAGATCGGCCGCGCCAAGAGCCACCATGGCCGCACGCGCGGCAAGGACGCGATCGCGGATGCGGTCAACCCCATGATCGACAAGGTCATCGACGGTCTCCAGGACGCGGTCAAGAAGTCCGCCAAACACCTCGACGACAGCATGACCCGCGGCGTCAAACAGATGGCCAAGAACCACAAGGAGAACGATCAGAAGCTTTCCAGCCACTTCTCCGGGCTGGGCAAGGGCGGGAAGAAGGATCCGGCGGGGCCGAAGGGGAGCGGCGGTGGCGGAGGCGGCAAGGGGAGTGCCGACCGGGCGGACAAGCGTGGCGCGTCACTCGCCGGCCCCAGTAAGGGAGGCCAGCACTCGCACGGCAACATCGGCTGTCACACAGCTGGTGACCCCGTCGACGTGGTATCCGGCCAGATGGTCACCAATGCCAAGGACCTGGAGCTTCCCGGCCTGCTGCCCCTTGTCCTGCGCCGGGCGTACGCGTCTGGTTACGTCGGCGGTCGCCTGCATGGCCCGGGGTGGTCCTCCACTGTCGACCAGCGCATCGAGATCGACAGCAAGGGCATCCACTACGCAGGCGATGACGCCCAGATCCTGCATTACCCCCTGCCCACCAGTGCGGGCGAACAGGTCTTCCCGCAGCATGGGGCGCGCTGGCCGCTGACCTGGGACCCACATACGGACACCGTCCGTATCGAGGAACCTGACCGTGGCTGGACCCGGCACTTCGCCCTGTCAGGCACCGTCGCCGGAGCCTTTCGCGCTACTCGCACGATCACTCGGCTGTCGGACCGGAACGAACACCGGATCGACTTCCTTCGCGACGAGGCGGGGCACCCCGTCGAAATTCGCCACACCGGGGGCTATCGCGTCGCTGTGGACACGACGCTTACGTCGGCGGGCTTGCGTATCGGCAGTCTGCGGCTGCTGGACGGTTCCGAACAGGGCCAGGGCACCACGATCGTCGGATACGAATACTCGCCGGACGGCAGGCTTGTCGGCGTAGTCAATTCTTCCGGGTTGCCGTACGAGTACGAATATGACGACGCAGACCGGATCATCGCTTGCGTCGACCGTAATGGCCACGCCTATACCTATGAGTACGACGACAGTGGCCGGGTGACCAGGGGTACCGGGGGAGACGGAGAACTCTCCGCGCGCTTCCATTATGACGCCGTTCGACGGGTGACCGTCGTCACCGACAGCCTTGGGCATCCGACCGAGTATCACTACGACGACCAGAACTGTGTCATCACGACGGTCGACCCGCTGGGGCACACCACACACACCGGACGCGACGTTCTGGGACGCGTTGTCTCCCGCACCGATGAACTCGGCCGTACCACACATTTCACGCTGAACGCCCATGGCGATCCGGTACGAATCGTCGATCCCGAGGGCGGCACCATGGAGCTCGATTACACCGAATTGCACCAATTGGCCGCCCTTCGCCGTGATGACGCTGTGCTCAGCGCATTCACCTACGACGCACGAGGAAATCTGCTCACCACGAGTGACGCGGCCGGCGCCCGCACCGTACGGCAGTACGACGATCGTGGGTGTCTGGTATCCGTCACTGATGCTCTTGGCGGTACACAGCACATCACCACCAATGCCGCCGGACTGGTCACCGCGGTGACGGGCGCAACAGGTAGCACGACGCGCGCCTCCTACGACGCCTTCGGTCGTCTCGTCTCCCATACCGACCCGCTGGGGGCCACCACCTGCCTTGAGTACCGGGTCGAGGGAGAGATCACAAGCCGTATTCACCCCGACGGCGCGGAAGAGACGTGGGTTCACGACGGTGAGGGCAACGTCGTCGAGCAGCGTGACCAGGCCGGTGCGGTGACCCGCTTCGAAGTCGGGCCCTCCGGGCAACTCGCGGCCCGGACACTGCCCGACGGAGAAGTGCACCGTTTCACCTACGACACCGAACTCCGTCTCTTGTCGGTCACGATGAACGGCGCGGTATGGCGCTATCGCTATGACGATGCCGGCCACCTGATCGGCGAGACCGACTTCAACGAGCGGATCTTCACCTACCGGCGGGACGGCGCCGATCAGTTGCTGGAGACCGCCGACGCCAGTGGCCGTACGACTGAGTACACCTACGACGTACTGGGCCGCCTGATCGAGCATCGCACCAGCGACGGCCGGACGACCTCCCTCACCTACGACGAGAACGGCCTGCTGCACCGGGTGGCCGATCAAGGGAGCGCCGTCGAGTACACCTACGATGCTGTCGGGCGTGTGCTGACCGAAACGGTCGGTGGACGAACCACCGCCTACACCTATGACGCGCTCGGCCGTCGCACCAGCCGCACGACGCCCACAGGCATGGTCTCCACGTGGTCCTATGACGCCGACAGCCGGCCGATGGGTCTCACCACGCCCATCGGCAGTCTGACGTTCGCACGTGACGCGGGGGGCCGGGAGACGGCCCGTTACTGGGGCAATGGTGCTGCCCTGACGCAGACCTGGGACGGATGCGGCCGGCTGGCCGCGCAGTCCGTGTGGGCGCTCGACGAAACAGCGGCGGGCGGCAGCCCGTACACGAGCGTGCAGGAGCGTACCTACGGCTATCGCGCCGACGGAATGCCTACGGTCGTGACCGACTGCCTGCGCGGCCGGAAAGACTTCGAGCTGACACCGGCGGGACGCATCAGTGGGGTGCGGGCGCAGTCATGGAGTGAGCGTTACACCTATGACCTGCTCGGCAACATCACGTACGCTCACGACACCCGGCGCCCCGACGGCCCGACCTCCGGAGAACGCGCGTACACCGGTACGCTGTTGCGCTCCGCAGGCCGGACCTCCTACGACTACGACGGCCGAGGCCGCCTCGTACGCAAGATCGTACGCACCCTCTCGGGGAAGCGGCACGAATGGCGCTACACCTGGAACAACGATGATCAGTTGGTCCGGCTCGACACCCCCAGGCGGGGTACATGGACCTACCACTACGATCCGTTGGGCCGACGCGTCGGTAAGCGAAGGACAGAGGAGCGGGACGGGGGCACCGTAGCCCTTGAGGAGTGTCTCTTCGTCTGGGACGGCGCACAGCTGGCCGAGCAGTACCGGGAACTGGCCGACGGCAGTCGCCGTACCCTGAGCTGGGACTGGGAACCGGGCACGTGGAGCCCTCTTGCGCAGACCGAGCGCGCTTGGCACCCTGGCTCCTCGGCGGAACGGGCCGTTGACGAGCGTTTCTACGCGATCGTCGCTGACCTGACCGACACTCCCGCAGAGTTGGTGTCCGTCGACGGCGGTATCGCTTGGGCCGACCACTCCGACATCTGGGGCTGGAACCTCCTCGGGGCCGTCGGCGAGGACAGGGCCTGCCCGCTCGGGCGGCCCGGTCAGTACCACGACGCCGAGTCGGGCCTTGAGTACAACTACTTCCGGTACTACGACACGGCCACCGGACGGTACATCAGCTCCGACCCTCTCGGCCTGGACGGCGGTCCCAATCCGCACGCCTACGTCCCGAACCCGCTGTTCTGGATCGACCCCCTCGGCCTCGCGAAGAAACAACCTGTCGGCTGGGGCGGATCCCACAGCAGTCTGGCGCCGAGCAACTGGACCGATGGCAGTGACAGCAACAGGTACGAGCGTAACCATGTGCCGGCGAGGGCCGCATATCTGGGAGTAGGGGGCGCACAACTCAGTTATGGCGCGGGGCCGGCCATCCGCATGGAGTACGACGACCACCGGGCGTTCATCAGCACCGGTACGGGCCGAGGACCGGACAAGTGGCGCGCGGATCAGCGAGCGCTCATCGCCCAGGGCAAATTCGATGAGGCGATGAAGAAGGACATCGACGAGATCCGGCGCGTGCACGGCACCAAGTACGACGCCGCCATCAAGGAGATGGTGGACCACCTCCCCTACAACAAACCTTTCCAGAAATACTTGGCGGACAACGGATGGAAGATCAGAACGTGCCTCCTACAATGACCGGCATGGACATCGAACTGGACCCGCCCCACGGCATCACCGGTTTTCCGCTCGGCGCGGCAGCGGAAAGGGTCAAGGCCCAGGCCTCGGAGTGGGGCCGGGTCAAGGTGCAGGACAATGGGGTCGCCGACCCGGTTCGTTACATGAAAGCCACTGTTCTGCACGAACAGTTCGAGGTCGTCTTCCACTTCGAGGACGGCAGGACACTTACCGCGGCCGAGGTGTGGATTCCGCGCCCCGGGCCGGAAGAGATCACGGTTCGATTCCAGGGCATCGACGTCTTCCGCACTCCGGCCCGGCAGCTTCTCCGGCAGTTGGGAGACATGGGGCTGACCGTTCTGGACGAAGGCCTGTATGCCTGCGTTCCTCAGCTCTCGCTGGGCTTCACGCGTGAGGCCGGGCACGAAGTGCCGCTCGACACCGACGGTGAGCCCTTGTACTTCCAGGCCGTCCTGACCGGCCCGACGGACTATTACGACTACAAGCTCCAGGGGGCTTGAGGCGTCCGGCCCGGCCGCACCCCGTCCGCGGCGCTCTCGTCTGCGTCTCACCCGTTCGAGTAAGACGTGCAAGGGAGCACACGAACCCACCCGTGAATCGAACATCATGTCGAGGGTGGGTTCATGTGCGCCCGGTCACTTCCCCAAGTTCGGCGGCGGAATCGGTGTGGTTGCCAGGGACTGTGGGGACGTCGGGCTGGCCAGGGCCGACGGGGCCGATACGGCGGCGGTGGGGTCGGGGGTCTGGGGTTCGTCCGCTGGGGTGGGGAGGGGGCGCGGGGCCAAGGTGATGCCCTCGGCGTCGAGGGCCTTCTTGATGCGCCAGCGGAGTTCGCGTTCTATTCCGGGGGCCTTGCCGGGCATGGTCTTGGCGGAGACGCTGATGGTGACGGAGTCGAGGTGGACCTCGCTGAGGCCGAGGATCTCGACGGCCTCCCAGAGCTGTTCGTTCCAGGGTTCGGCCTTGGACATCTCATCGCCGACGGCGGTGATGATCTCGCGGGCGCGGTCCAGGTCCTGGTCCGGGGCGATCATGACGTCGACGGCGGCCGTGGACCAGCCCTGGCTGAGGTTGCCGATGCGCTTGACCTCGCCGTTGCGGATGTACCAGATGGCGCCGTTGGGGCCGCGCAGCTTGGTGACGCGCAGGCCGACCTCGACGACCGTACCGGTGGCCACGCCCGCGTCGATCTCGTCGCCGACGCCGTACTGGTCCTCCAGGATCATGAAGACGCCGGAGAGGAAGTCCGTGACGAGGTTGCGGGCGCCGAAGCCGATGGCGACGCCCGCGACGCCGGCGCTGGCGAGCAGCGGGGCCAGGTTGATCTTGAGGACGGACAGCACCGTCAGGGCGGCGGTGCCCATGATGACGAAGGACGCGACGCTGCGCAGTACCGAGCCGATGGCCTCGGAGCGCTGGCGGCGGCGTTCGGCGTTGACCAGGAGCCCGCCCAGCGCGGTGCCTTGGGCGGCCGTCGCGGTGCGGTTCATCCGCTCTATGAGTTTGGTGATCGTGCGCCGGATCACATGCCGCAGGATGACGGCGATGATGATGATCAGCGCGATCTGCAGGGCGGACGTGAGCCAGGTCGCCCAGTTCTCCTCCACCCATCCGGCGGCGTTGGTGGCCTTTTCCGTGGCGTCGTCGAGCGACGCCCGGCGGTGCGCGCCGGGCGGCGTGGCGGCTGGGGAAGCGGACCAGAACACAGCAGGAACCTCCGTGTGGGACAGCAGACCCGGGTCGGGACTTACCGTGCCCCGGGCAGACCAACCACACTAACGGGGCAACGAGGGCGGTCCGCGCCGGTGTTCGAGAGTGACCGGACCAATTACGGGACTGTTTGGGGGGAAGTAAAGCGGTGTGGTCGAAAACACCTCGGACCCGTTACCCGGTGATGGTGGCGCTCCGACCAGGCACCGGGGGACACTGTGGAGAGATCGTCCCGGCGCGAGCCACGCGCCGCCGGCGTACAAGGAGGCACCCGTGCCGCATGTCCTGGTCCTCAACGCGTCGTACGAGCCGCTCGGCGTCGTACCGCTCCGCCGCGCGCTCATCCTCGTCCTCAACGAAAAGGCCGTCAGCCTTGAGGAGTCCGGCGCCCTGATGCACAGCGCGACCCGTGTGATGCCCGCTCCCAGTGTGGTCCGCCTCAAGCGGTTCGTGCGGGTGCCTTTTCGCGGCCCCGTCCCGTTGACCCGCCGTGCCCTCTTCGCCCGGGACGGCGGGCGGTGCATGTACTGCGGTGGCGTCGCAACCAGCGTCGACCACGTCGTCCCGCGCAGTCGTGGCGGGCAGCACACCTGGGAGAACGTCGTCGCCGCGTGCCGCCGCTGCAACCACGTCAAGGCCGACCGGCATGTCGCCGAGATCGGCTGGCGGTTGCGGCATCAGCCCGCGCCGCCGTCGGGCCTGGCCTGGCGGATCATCGGCACGGGGCATAGGGACCCCCGGTGGCTGCCATATCTGCAGCCGTACGGGGCGGATGACGCGCTGGCCCGGATCGATGCCGTATCGGCATAGGTCCGGGTCTTTTGTGTGGTGAGCGGGGATCGGACGGACCGGGGCCCCGGCCCCGGTCGTGCGCCCGTTACCGCCCGTCGCCCGGCCATGCCTCGTGGGCCGACGGGCCGCTCCCGGAGGTGCCCCCGGTCTTCGCCGGCCGCGCCGGTGTGCCGGGCCGGCCGCCGCCGGGGCCGGACGGCCGGGCGGGCGGCGGTACGGGCCGGTCCGGGCCCTTCACCGCGTACGCCTCCACGCTCCACAGCGAGTAGCCGAAGCGGGTCGCGCGCTTGTCCCCCTGGATACGTACGAAGCGGACGTCCTTCGCGTCCATGCGGAGGGTTTCGCGGCCGCCCTTGCCGTCGCGGACGGTGGCTGCCGTACGCCAGGTGACGCCGTCGGACGACACCCGGACCGTGTAGGCGGCCGCGTAGGCGTCCTGCCAGGAGAGGGTGAGGCGGCCCAGGCGGGCGGGGCGCGGCAGGGTGAACTGGAGCCAGGCGTCGTCCTGGGCGGGGGAGGACCAGCGGGTCTTCGGGTCACCGTCGGTGGCGGCGCCGGCCGGGAACTCGGGCGTCTCCTCGCCCGAGGAGGTGGCGGCGGCGCCGCGGGCCAGGTCGGGGCCCGCGGTGGGCGGGTAGGTCCGGACGGTCAGTGTCCGCTTCTGGTCGCCGTAGGTGACCGGGATCTCGTACGTGCCGGTCTTGGCGTCGCGCGGGACCGTGACCCGGATGCGGGCGGTGGCCGTGCCGCCGCGCGGGGCCGTGACGTGCTCCGGCGCCCGTACGGTGAAGCCCTCGGGCGCCTTCGCCGTGAGCTTGCCCTCCACGTCGGCGGGGCGCCGGGAGAAGATCCGGGCGTCCACGGAGAAGGTGCCGCCGGTGTCGGCGTCGATCTCGTCGTGCGCCAGTTCCAGGCCCGCCGCCGGGGTGTCGGCGAACCACGGGGTGAAGGAGTGCACGGACGGCGCGGTCGCGCCGTCCTTCCAGGCCAGCCGGATGCCGTCGGCCTTCATGCCGCGCGCCTCGGTCTGCGTCCAGCCGGTGCCGGAGAGGCCGCCGAGGCGCCGCCAGCCCTCGCCGGGTACGTGCGCCTCCACGGACACGGCGGCCGCGGACGGACTCGGCTCGGTGAGCGAGGTGACCGCGGTCAGCGGGCGGGGACGGCCGAAGGGGACGGTCAGGGAGGTGGGGTGGGCGGCCTGGTCCGGCGGCGGGGCGGTGTCGGAGCGGTCGGAGCGGGCGCCGGTCCAGGCGTCGGACTCGGTCATCGCGCGGTCGAGGAAGGGGCCCAGAACGCCCTTTCCGACCGTCACCGGACTCTTCTTGATCTTTTTCAGCAGGTCCTGGACGGCGCGCTGTGCGGTCCACGCGGCGGAGCCGTCGCCGCGGGCCTGCGCCACCAGCATGTCGACGGCCCGCTCGCCCGCCGAACCGTAACGCGCCAACTGCCGCGCCCAAGGACGTACTTCGTCGGCCAGGCCGGGGGAGAGGCGTTCCGGCGCGCCGCTCATCGTGTGGAAGGCGGCCCGCAGCCGGGCGGCGGCCCTGGTGTACTGCTCGTCGTCGGCCCGGGCGTCGCTGTCGGTGGCGTCGGCGCGGGCCTTCCAGAACGCTTCGATCAGCGGCTTGAGGTACGCGGACTCGTCGGTGCCGAGGACCGAGGAGGCGTCGTTGCCGGCCAGCGCGTGCAGCGCGGCGCGGGAGGCGGCGTCCCCGCCGGAGAGATCGTCGATGGCGGCCTGCCAGGAGGCGCCGGGCCGGTAGCCGCGCGGGTTCCAGGCGTAGTCGGCGGCCGTGAACAGGGCGATGCGGGACGCGGTGGGCTGTGCCATGGCGTTGGCCAGCAGCGCGCTGGAGCCGACGGCGACGGCGGGTTCGCGGCCCGTGTAGGGGCCGAGGAAGATACGGTCCTGCGCGTAGTCGTTGACCGGGTAGTTGTCCATCGTGACCATCCGGTGGCCGAAGACCTCGCGGGCCTCGGCCAGTTCGCCGCCGGTGATGGTGCGGGGGACGACGCCGACGCCGGTCCACGCGACCTCGACCCGGTCGGACAGCGCGGCCGCCAGCGCCTTCCGGTAGGCGGTCGAGCCGTCCTGGTAGTACTCGGTCGGCACCAGGCTGAGCGGCGCCGCCTCGGGATGCCGGTCGGCGAGGTGGGCGGCGAGCGCGTCCGCCACCTTGGCGTGCGCCTTCGCGGCGGCCTCGGGGCCGGAGCCGAAGGTGTCGGCGTCCGCGTCGCAGTGCCACTCGCTGTAGCTGACGTCCTGGAACTGGAGCTGGAAGGCGCGCACGCCCAGCGCCCACATCGCGTCCACCTTGCGGCGCAGTGCCTTCAGGTCGTCCTCGGAGGACATGCACATGGCCTGCCCGGGGGAGACGGCCCAGGCCAGCGTCACATGGTTGGCACGGGCCCGGGCGGCCAGCGCGCGGAAGTCCGCACGCTGCGCCGCCGGGTAGGGGTCGCGCCACCGGAACTGGCGGTACGGGTCGTCGCCGGGCGCGTAGAGGTAGCGGTTCTGCTTCGTCCGGCCCATGAAGTCGAGCTGGGCCAGGCGCTGCTCGCGGGTCCAGGGCTGGCCGAAGAAGCCCTCGGTCGTGCCGCGTACGGCGGTGCCGGGCCAGTCCCGTACGACGGCCGCGGCCAGCTCCTTGCCGCCGGCCTCGCCACGGTCGGCCTCGCCACCGCCTGCCGTGCTGTCGTTCTTGGACCGCTCCACGACCAGCTGACGCAGGGTCTGTACGGCGTGGAAGAGGCCGTCCGGGCCGACGCCGTCCAGGGCGACCGTGTCCCGGCCCGCCACCTCGCCGACCGCGAGACGGTAGCCGCCGGCGGGCAGGTCCCCGCGGGCCGGCGCGCGCAGGGCCCGTAGTGCGGTCTCGGCGTCCGGGCCGCCGACGCGGAACACCGGGCCCTCGCCGGGCAGCGCCCGGCCCGGGGCGGACTCGTGGACCGTACGGACCCCGGCGTCGCGCAGCACGGCGCGCAGCGCGCTCAGCGCGTACGGGTCGGTGTCCGGACCGGCGACGATGGTGGCCTCGCCGTCCAGCGCTACGGACGCGCCGCCCGACCGCATCGACTGCGGGCGCGGCCACACGGCAGGCAACTGCCCGGCGGAAACGGCCCGGCCGGTGCCGTCGGACTGCCCCGGCAGGTCGGGCGTGCCGACGGCCGGGTCGGCGGGGGCCGCGTGGACGGGGGAGGTACTGCCGAGGAGCCCGCCGATGACGGCGGCGGCGAGGGCGGTGGCCCCGACGCGCGCGCGAGCCCCGGCCCGTACGGCGCCGAAACGGCCGATGCCGCCCGGGTCGAGGCTGCCGGCACCGATGCTGGTGGGGCCGGTCAGCGGGGCGGCGGCATCCCCGGACCGGCGGGCCGCGGCATCCCCGGCCCGGAAGGCGTCGCCCTCTTCCGCTCTGCCCTCCCCGGCCCCGCCGGTTCCCTCGCCCTGCCTGCCGACCCTTCCGGCGTCCCGAACGCCGCTCCGGACTCGCACGGTCTCTCCTCAGTCCCCGTCGTCCCACTCACCGGCCGACCGGTGACGCACCGGACGGCCGCAGCCCGGCCGCCCCGCGGCCGCGCGCCCCTGAGCCGGCTGACGCGGCGGGGGCCTCGTACCCCGTGGAAACCCGCCGGACCAGCCTTCGGCAGTGAGCCCACCACTATGGCGGTGAGGGTGTCAACGGCAGTACACCAAGTGCCGGGTTTGCCCTGTGCGACCGGCGTGTCGCGACGTGTCACGCGGGTGTCCAGGGGCGCTCGGGGGCTCCCGGGGAGGGGCGGCGGAGGCGCGGCGGGGCGCCGAAGGACTTCCGCCGGAAAGCCTCTCCGGTGGGCAGCCGTGCGCCGTCACCCGTCCGCCACCGGCAAATCGCCTGCACGAGGGATGTGTGACCTGGACCACGTTGGTTGAATGGATACGTCTGCGACCGCCCGGAGTGGGTAGGGCAGGTCGTGTCCCACTACCGACGAACGGGAGGCCCTCCGTGGCCGCGTCCGCTCAGCTTCTCCTCGACGCACTGTCGTCCGCCCCCGAGTACCCGGCAGAGCGCGTCAAACCCTCCGAGCCGGAAGATTTCCGGCCGGAGAAACCCGTCGAGCCGGATCTGTTCGACGGCGTCTCCGACCCCGACTCCGGCCTGGACGGCTCCGGCTCGCTCTGCTTCTGCGAACTGCCGCTGACCAGCGAGCCCCCGCTCGCCGACGCCGCCCCGCTCACCAGTGAGTCCCCGATCGCCGCCGAGCTGCCGCTGACCAGCGAGCCCACCGCGGCCGGCCTGGGTACGGAGACCATGGAGGTCTGATGGGCCGACCGCGGCTCGCCGGTCTGCACGGTGTGTGCACGTCCTATGAGCCCGCACCGGGCCGTATCGAACACGTCGGTGACGACACCGTCGTCGCCGTCCTCGCCGCGCTCGGGGTCGACGCCTCGACTCCGCACGCCGTACGCGCCGCACTGGAGGCGTACGACCACGGCGCGGGCCGGGCCCTGCTCCCGCCCACCGTCGTGGTGCGCCCGGGGCGCCCGCCGAAGCTTTCGCGCCTGCCCGAAGGCACCGCCCTGCGGGTGGAGACCGAGTCGGGCGAGGTGCTCGACTGGGGCCCGGACCCCGGAGGCCGCCCGGAGGACGGGTACGAGCCGCCCGCCCGGGACCGGGACGGTGCCCGCACACCGCGCCGAGCCTCCGCTCGCATCCCCGACCGAGTTCCCGGCGGCACCGTGGGCCGTCTCCCCCTCGGCATCCACACCCTGCGCGCCCACACGCCCGACGGCCGCTCCGCCCGCGCCCACCTGATCGTCGCCCCCGACCGGATGCCCGCGCCGCCCGGCCGTACCCACGGCCTCATGGTGCAGCTCTACTCCCTGCTCTCCGGCCGCTCCTGGGGCATGGGGGACCTGGGCGACCTCGCCGACCTGGCCGCCTGGTCCGGACGCACGCTCGGCAGCGGCTTCGTGCAGATCAACCCGTTGCACGCGGCCGTACCGGGAGCGCCCACCGACCCCTCGCCGTACCGCCCCTCCTCCCGCCGCTTCCCCGACCCCGTCCACCTGCGCATCGAGGACGTCCCCGAGCTGGGCTGTCTCGAAGGCGACGCCAGGTCCCGGTTCGACGCGCTGCTCGTACGGGCCCGGACGCTGCGCGATGCGGTGCTCCGCAAGGGCGCGCTGATCGACCGGGACGCCGTGTGGGAGCTGAAGAAGGAAGCGCTGGAGCTGCTCTGGAAGGTGCCGCTGAGCCCCGGGCGGCGCGCCGCCTACGGCGACTTCCTCGCCGAGCAGGGCACGAGCCTGGAGGACCACGCCACCTGGTGCGCGCTGGCCGAGCGGTACGGGTCCGACTGGCGCGGCTGGCCCGCCGGCCTGGACGACCCGCGCTCGGCCCGGACGGCACGGATGCGCGGCAGCCTGCTGGACCGCATCGACTTCTACTGCCGCCTCGCGTGGTTCACCGACCAGCAGCTCGCCGCCGCCCAGCGCGCGGCCGAGGAGGCCGGGATGGGCATCGGTCTGGTGCACGACCTGGCCGTCGGCGTCCACCCCTCCGGTTCCGACACCTGGGCCCAGCAGGACGCCTTCGCGGCCGGCATGTCCGTGGGCGCGCCGCCGGACGCCTTCAACTCGCGCGGCCAGGACTGGGGCCTGCCGCCCTGGCGGCCGGACGCGCTGGCCGCCCAGGGCTACGCCCCGTACCGCGGTCTGCTGCGCGGCCTGCTGCGGCACGCGGGCGCCCTGCGCATCGACCACGTCATGGGCCTGTTCCGGCTGTGGTGGGTGCCGGAGGGTCGGCCGCCGACGGAGGGCGCGTACGTGCGCTACGACGCCGAGGCGATGCTCTCCGTCCTCGCCCTGGAGGCACACCGCGCGGGCGCCGCCGTCATCGGTGAGGACCTGGGGACGGTCGAGCCGGTGGTCCGTACGGAGCTGGCCGGACGGGGGGTGCTCGGCACGTCCGTCCTGTGGTTCGAACGCGACTACACCAAGGAGCCGGCCCGGCCGCTGCCGCCCGGCGACTGGCGCGCCGACTGTCTGGCCACCGTCACCACGCACGACCTGCCCAGCACGGCTGCCCGGCTCACCGGACAGCACGCCGCGCTCCGGCACGGCCTCGGGCTGCTGGACCGCCCGCTCCACGAGGAGCAGGCGGCGGAGGCGGTCGAGGTCGGAGAGTGGCTGGAGACGCTGCACCGGCTGGGGCTGCTGCCGGAGGGGCGGGGGAACGAGGAGGCGGCGGTCAAGGCCCTGCACCGCTACCTGCTGGGGACGCCCGCCCGCATGGTCGGGGTGTGGCTGCCGGACGCGGTGGGCGACCGGCGGCCGCAGAACCTCCCGGGGACATGGGACGAATACCCCAACTGGCGGCTGCCGATCGCCGATCCGGCGGGGCGCCCGCTGTCCTTGGAGGAGATCACCGCCTCTCCCCGCCTCCATGCGCTGATGAGGGAACTGCGCATTTCGCGGCGGTAGTCGGGCCGGTACGGCCGGAAAGTACGGCGGCCCGCACCCGTCGTGCGGCCGTCTTCCGGCCGCCCCGGCCGTACGGCACCATGCCGTGGACGCCGTCCAAGAGATCCGACCCCTCCCGGTCGGGGAGTTGGAGGGAACCATGGCAAGAAGCCGATCACGCTCCCGCTTCCGTACCGTCTCGGCGCTCGCCGCCGCTGCCCTCGCGCTGCCGTTGCCGTTCCAGGCCACCGCCGCCGGCCGGCCGGAACCCGACCGGCCGCCGGTCCTCGCCCGTCCATCCGGCGCGGCTCCCTGCCAGGGCCCCGTGCACCCCGCCTCCCAGATGACCGTCCTGCCCTGCGACACCCCGGCGCGGATCATCGAGAAGGCCGCCCACGTCGTGCCGACCGCCGCGCAGCGCGCCTGGCAGGAGCGGGAGGTCACCGCGTTCACGCACTTCGGCATGAACACCTTCACCGGCCGCGAGTGGGGCTCCGGCACGGAGGACCCGAAGTGGTTCGCGCCGCCGCGTGTCGATGCGGACCAGTGGATGCGCGCGTACAAGGCGGCGGGCGCCGAACAGGTCATGCTGACCGTGAAGCACCACGACGGCTTCGTGCTCTACCCCAGCCGCTACACCCCGCACACCGTGAAGGCGAGCCCCGGGCAGCCGGACGTCGTCGGCGCGTACGTACGGGCGGCCCGCAAGGCCGGGCTCGCGGTGGGCCTCTACCTCTCCCCGTCCGACGGCGCCGAACTGCCGCACGCCCGGCACGCCCGCTGGGTCGAGGAGGTCCGGCGCAAGCAGGCCGAGGGCAAGCCGCTCAGCCTGCCCGAGCGGGTCGCCCTGGCGGACCGCGGCCGGGCACCCGCCGGGCTGGGCCGTTTCGGCAACGGCAGCCCCGTCACCGAGCGCACCCTCCCCACCCTCGTCCCCGGTGACGACCGCGCCGACGCCGTACGCGACGGCCGGCTGCCCTCCTTCACCGTCCGTGCCGACGACTACGACGCGTACTACCTCAACCAGGTCTACGAACTGCTCACCCAGTACGGTCCGGTCGAGGAGCTGTGGCTGGACGGCGCGAACCCGTGGGCGGACGCCGGGATCACGCAGAAGTACGACGTGCGCCAGTGGTTCGAGACGATCCGCCGCCTCTCGCCGCGCACCGTCGTCTTCCAGGGGCCGCAGGGCGTGCGCTGGGTCGGCAATGAACGGGGTGTGGCGCGCGAGACGGAGTGGAGCGTCACCCCGTCCGCCGTCGACCCCTGGTCGGTGCTCTCCGGCGGCCTGCCCAACGACTCCACCGACGCCGACATCGGCTCCCGCGCCAAGGTGCTCGCACCCACCACCAAGTACCTCCAGTGGTATCCGGCGGAGGCGGACGTCTCGATCCGGCCCGGCTGGTTCCACCACCCCTGGGAGCGGCCCAAGACGCCCGCCCAACTGCTGGGCCTGTACGAGAAGAGCGTGGGCCGCAACGCGTCGTTGCTGCTCAACGTGCCGCCGGGCCGCGACGGGCGGATCGGCGCGGCGGATGCCGCCGCCCTCGCCGGCTTCGGGCGGGCCGTACGGGCGACGTACGGGACGGATCTCCTGGCCGGCGGCCGGGCGGCGGGCGGCCGGCCCGTGCCCACACGCCCCGGCGGCGTCACGTTCGACCGGGTCGGGCTCGGGGAGGAGGTGCGGTACGGGCAGCGGGTGGAACGGTTCGCCGTCGAGGCGCGGACCGGCGGGACCTGGCGGCGGATCGCCGGCGGGACGACCGTCGGCCACCGGCGCGTCCTGGCGCTGCCCGCGCCGGTGACCGCCGACGCCGTACGCGTACGGGTCCTCGCGGCCCGCGCCGCCCCGCACCTGACGCCGGTGACGGCCCATCTGTCCCGGCCGTGAACCGGCCGGGCGCGCCCCCTCGGGCGGTCGCGGAGCGGCCCTCGACGCGCCGGGTCAACCGTTAGGCCACCCCGGGCGCGCGAGGGTGAACGGCGTCCGATACGTTGACCTCGTGAGCAATCTGGTCAAGAAGAACGCCCTGCGCGCCGGAACCATCACGGCCGGCACCGCGCTGATGCTGCTGATGTCGTCCCCCGCGTTCGCGCTCACCCGCGACGATGGTGACGACCCGGGTCCGGGACTGAGTGTCGTCCAGACGCTCGGCCTCTATGTCGCCGCTCCCATCGTCCTCTTCCTGGTCATCGCCGGCCTGGTCATGGCCGGCGACAAGTCCCGCAAGCAGTCCAAGGCCTGATCCAGGACTCCTCCCCACGCCTCTTCGAGGGCGCCCGCAGGTTCGTGAGAACCGGCGGGCGCCCTCTTTTTCGTGCCCGCGTATACCGCACCGGCCGCCGCTCCCCTGCCGCGGAGGGCGGGATTCCGGCGAGGGCTTGTTTTGACGCGGACCTAACCTACGATGGCGTAACCTACGGACCCGTAGGTAGCCCCGTCCCCAGGAGTATCCGTGACCATTGCCCCCGACCGCCACACAGATGAGCGCGGCCAGGCCGCATGGAGCGACGCCCGGTTGCTGTACGCCCTCGAAGAGGTCGTCGAGAAGGAGCTCAACCGGCACCTGAAGGCCGCCAAGGACTGGATGCCGCACGAGTACGTGCCCTGGAGCGACGGCCGGAACTTCGACGGCGTCATGGGCGGCGAACCGTGGGCCCCCGAGCAGTCCAAGGTCACCGACATAGGGCGGATCGCCCTGGTGGTCAATCTGCTCACCGAGGACAACCTGCCCAGCTACCACCACGAGATCGCCACCCTCTTCGGGCGGGACGGCGCCTGGGGGACCTGGGTGCACCGCTGGACGGCGGAGGAGGGCCGGCACGGCATCGTCATGCGGGACTACCTGCTCACCAGCCGGGCCGTGGACCCGGTGGAGCTGGAGAACTTCCGCATGGCGCACATGTCGGCCGGTTTCGAGTCGGACAACGCGCACAGCATGCTGCACTCGATCGCGTACGTCGCCTTCCAGGAACTGGCGACCCGCATCTCGCACCGCAACACCGGCCACCACTCCGGCGACCCGGTCTGCGACCGGATGCTGTCCCGCATCGCCACCGACGAGAACCTGCACATGGTCTTCTACCGGAACCTGCTCGCCGCCGCCTTCGAGCTCGCGCCCGACCAGACCATGTGCTCCGTACGGGACGTGGTCACCGGCTTCCGCATGCCGGGACACGGCATGCCCGGCTTCGAACGCGCCGCGGCCCGGATGGCGATCGGAGGCATCTACAACCTGCGCATCCACCACGACGACGTGCTCCAGCCGGTGCTGCGCTACCTGAAGGTCCTGGAGATCGGCGGCCTCGGCCCGGCCGGGCTGCGGGCCCAGGAGGAGCTGGGGATGTTCATGGGCGGGCTGGACGACCAGGCGCGCAAGTTCGACGAGCGGCTGGCGGCCCGGGATGCCCGCCGGGCGGCACGGGGGTAGGGGGACCGCCCTTCCGTCTGCGTACGCTGCCCGCATGGCCGACTGGGACATCAAGAAGCTGCGCATCCTGCGGACCCTGCACGAGCTGGGCACGGTCACGGCGGCCGCCGAGGCGCTGCATCTGACGCCGTCCGCGGTGTCGCAGCAGTTGACCGGGCTGGCCAGGCAGCTCGGGGTGACGCTCCTGGAGGCCCACGGCCGGCGCGTACGCCTGACGGACGCCGCGCACCTCGTCCTGCGGCACGCCGAAGCCGTCTTCGCGCAACTGGAGCGCGCGGACGCCGAGTTGCTCGGCTACCTCCAGGGCGAGGCGGGGGAGGTGCGGGTCGGCGCGTTCTCCACCTCGATCCCCGCGCTGGTGGTCCCCGCCGTACGGGAACTGCGCGGCTCGCACCCCGGCCTCGCGGTGTCCGTACGGGAGGCGGAGGCGGCGGAGGCGTACGAGCTGCTGGCGGAGGGCAGCGTCGACCTCGCGCTGTCGCTGGCCGCGCACGCGCCGACGCCGCGCGACCCGAAGTTCACCCGGCTCGCGCTGCTCGCCGACCCGCTGGACGTGGCGCTGCCCGCGGGCCATCCGCTGGCGGACGAGCCGGGGCTGCGGCTGGCCGATCTGGCGGGCGAGCAGTGGATCTTCGGGAGCAGCGGCCCCTGGTCGCAGATCACGACGACCGCGTGCGAGCACGCCGGTTTCGTCCCGGAACGGGCGCACGCCGCGGCCGACTGGGACGCGATTTTGGCCATGGTCGGCGCGGGCATGGGGGTGGCGCTGGTGCCCAGGATGGCGATGTCGGGGTCGCGGGGCCGGTCCGAGCCCGTACAGGACGGGGGCGGCGCCGCGGTGACGGTGCGGGTGCTCCGTGCCGACCAGCCGCGGCGGCATGTCGTGGCGGCGGTACGGCGCGGGGCGGAGGGGGCGCCGGGGTTGGCGCGGGTGCTGGCCGCGCTCCGGCGGGCCGCCGAGAGGGCGGCCGTACCGCCCGGCGAAGCGGCTCACTGACCCCCACCATTCAGCCTGCCTGAACATAACCTCCAGAAACTTTCGATAGACCTGGAACAAACGTTCCTGCCATCGTCAGGGAGTCCGCGTCACATCACCCCCTCACCGAAGGGCAGAGATGACCAGCACTCCGGCCGCCGCCTCCGCCACCGACCCGCACGCCAACGACGCCGCCCCCTACGGCGGCGGCGACCCGTACGCGGACTACCGCGGCGGGGACTTCCCCTTCACCTCGCTCGTCGACCTCGCCGACCGCCGCTTCGGCGCCGGCGTCATCGCCGCGAACGACGAGTTCTTCGCCGAGCGCGAGAACCTGCTGAAGCCCGGCCCCGCGGTCTTCGACCCGGAGCGTTTCGGCCACAAGGGCAAGATCATGGACGGCTGGGAGACCCGGCGGCGGCGCGGAGCCGACGGCGCGCACCCCTTCCCCACCGACGACGAGCACGACTGGGCGCTGATCCGCCTGGCCGCCCCCGGCGTCGTCCGGGGCGTCGTCGTCGACACCGCCCACTTCCGCGGCAACTACCCGCAGCAGATCACCGTCGAGGCCACCGCGCTCCCCGGCAGCCCGGGCCCCGCCGACCTGCTCGCCGACGCCGTGAAGTGGGAGGAGATCGTCCCCCGTACGCCGGTGCGCGGCCACGCCGCCAACGGCTTCGAGGTGACCCTGGAGCGCCGCTTCACCCACCTGCGGCTCAGGCAGCACCCGGACGGCGGCGTCGCCCGGCTGCGGGTGTACGGGGAGGTCGTGCCCGACCCGGCGTGGCTGGACGTGCTCGGCACCGTCGACCTGGCGTCCGTCATGCACGGCGGCGTCGTCGAGGACGCCTCCGACCGCTTCTACTCCTCGCCCGCGCAGCTCATCCAGCCCGACCTGTCCCGCAAGATGGACGACGGCTGGGAGAACCGCCGCCGCCGCGTGCGCGACACCAACGACTGGGTACGGTTCCGCCTCGCCGCACAGGGCGAGATACGCGCCGTCGAGATCGACACCGCGTACCTGAAGGGCAACGCGGCGGGCTGGGCGGCGCTCCACGGCTGCGACGCGGAGACCGCCGACCCGGCGGACGACGCGTCCTGGTTCGAGATCCTGCCGCGGACCAGGCTCCAGCCCGACACCCCGCACCGCTTCGCGCTCCCGCGCCCGGTGACCGCGACCCACGTACGGCTGGACGTCTTCCCCGACGGCGGCCTCGCCCGGATGCGCCTGCACGGCGACCTCACCGACACCGGCCGCGCCGCCCTCGTCCGCCGCTTCGACGAACTGAACGGCTGACCCGACGCCCCACCGGGCCCGCACCGGGCTCCGTACCGCGCCCGCACCGGGCCCCGCCGGAGGGGGGCGGGGCCCGGCGGCGACCGGCTCGCCCGGCAGACGGCAGTGCCCGACGCGCCGCCTGCCGGGCGGCACCATGCCCGCGTGCGCACCGGCGTCCGGTACGGACGGCGAAGCGCCCCGGACGGCGAAGCGCCCCGGACCACCCGGTCCGGGGCGCTTCCAGCGTGTCCGGCGCGCCGTTACGCGGCCGCCTCGTCCGCCCGCTGCGCCTTCAGCGCGCGCTCGATGCCGGAGCGGGACTCCGTCACCAGGCGGCGCAGGCCCGCGCCCGGCTCGGCCGAGGCGAGCCAGGCGTCGGTCGCGTCCAGGGTCTCCTGGGAGACCTGGAGGGACGGGTACAGGCCGACCGCGATCTGCTGGGCCATCTCGTGGCTGCGGCTGTCCCAGACGTCCTTGACCACGGCGAAGTACTTCTCCGCGTACGGTGCCAGCAGTTCCCGCTGGTCGGTCTGGACGAAGCCGCCGATCACGGCCTCCTGCACCGCGTTGGGCAGCTTGTCGCTCTCCACGACCGAGGCCCAGGCCTCCGCCTTCGCCTCGGCGGTCGGCCGGGACGCCCGCGCGGCCGCGGCGTGCCGCTCGCCCGCCGAGGTCCGGTCGCGCTCCAGCTCCGCCTCGATGACCTTCTCGTCGGCGCGGCCGGTCGTGGCGAGCCGCTGGACGAGCGCCCAGCGCAGCTCGGTGTCCACGGCCAGGCCGGGAAGCTCCTGCGTACCGTCCAGCAGGCCCTGGACCAGGTCGAGCTGCGCGTCGGTACGGGCCGTGGCGACGAACGCGCGCGCCCACGCCAGTTGGTGGTCGCTGCCGGGGGCCGCGGCCCGCAGTTGCTCCAGCGCCGCCTCGGTCCACTTCGCGAGACCGGTCTCCCGCCAGGCCGGGGCCGCGTACAGCTCCAGCGCCAGCTTCACCTGGCGGTGCAGCGACTGCACGACGCCGATGTCGGACTCCTTGGTGATGCCCGACAGCACCAGCTCCAGGTACTCGCGGGTGGGCAGCTCGCCGTCCCGCGTCATGTCCCACGCCGACGCCCAGCACAGCGCGCGCGGCAGCGACTCGGTGAAGTCGCCCAGGTGCTCGGTGACGACGCGCAGCGAGTCCTCGTCCAGGCGGACCTTGGCGTACGACAGGTCGTCGTCGTTGAGGAGGATGACGGCCGGGCGGGGCGTGCCGGCGGGGAAGGGCACCTCGGTGCGCTCGCCGTCCACGTCCAGCTCGATCCGGTCGGTACGGACGAGCTTGCCGTCCTTGAGGTCGTAGCAGCCGATCGCGATGCGGTGCGGGCGCAGCACCGGCTCGCCCTTGGCGCCGGCCGGCAGCGCCGGGGCCTCCTGGCGCACGGCGAAGGAGGTGACCGTACCGTCCTCGGCGACCGTCAGCTCCGGGCGCAGCACGTTGATGCCGGCCGTCTCCAGCCACGCCTTCGACCAGGTCTTCAGGTCCCGGCCGCTGGTCTCCTCCAGCGCGCCGAGCAGGTCGGACAGGCGGGTGTTGCCGAAGGCGTGCGCCTTGAAGTACGCCTGCACGCCCTGGAAGAACTCGTCCATGCCGACGTAGGCGACGAGCTGCTTGAGGACGGAAGCGCCCTTGGCGTACGTGATGCCGTCGAAGTTGACGAGCACGTCGTCCAGGTCACGGATCTCGGCCATGATCGGGTGCGTGGAGGGAAGCTGGTCCTGCCGGTACGCCCAGGTCTTCATCGAGTTCGCGAAGGTGGTCCAGGCGTGCGGCCAGCGGCTGCCCGGGGCGTGCGCCTGGCAGGCGATGGAGGTGTAGGTGGCGAACGACTCGTTCAGCCACAGGTCGTTCCACCACTCCATGGTGACCAGGTCGCCGAACCACATGTGCGCCAGCTCGTGCAGAATGGTCTCGGCACGCCCCTCGTACGCGGCGTCCGTCACCTTCGAGCGGAAGACGTACTGGTCGCGGATGGTCACCGCGCCCGCGTTCTCCATCGCGCCCGCGTTGAACTCCGGCACGAAGAGCTGGTCGTACTTGGCGAACGGGTACGCGAAGTCGAACTTCTCCTCGAACCAGTCGAAGCCCTGCCGGGTGACCTCGAAGATCGCGTCCGCGTCCAGGTGCTCGGCCAGCGACGGCCGGCAGTAGATGCCCAGCGGCACCGAGCGTCCGTCGCCCTCCCAGGAGCTGTGCACGCTGTGGTACGGACCGGCGATCAGCGCGGTGATGTAGGTGGAGATCCGCTGCGTCGGCGCGAAGCGCCACACGTTGTCCTGCGGCTCGGGCGCCGGCGAGTTGGAGATCACCGTCCAGCCCTCGGGGGCCGTGACGGTGAAGGTGAACGTCGCCTTCAGGTCCGGCTGCTCGAAACTGGCGAACACCCGGCGGGCGTCCGGCACCTCGAACTGCGTGTAGAGGTAGGCCTGCTGGTCGACCGGGTCGACGAAGCGGTGCAGGCCCTCACCGGTGTTGGTGTACGCGCAGTCCGCGACGACCCGCAGCTCGTTGCGGCCCTCCCGCAGCCCCGCGAGCGCGATCCGGGAGTCCGCGAAGACCGTGCCGGGGTCCAGGCTCTCACCGTTGAGCACGACCTCGTGCACGGTCGGCGCGACCAGGTCGATGAACGATTCCGCACCCGCCTCGGCGGCGTCGAAACGCACCACGGTCACCGAGCGGAACGTACCGCCCTCACCCGCCTCCTGCGCACCGGAGAGGTCCAGATCGATCTCGTACGCGTCCACACTCAGCAGCCGCGCCCGCTGCTGCGCCTCGTCGCGGGTCAGATTCGTGCCAGGCACCCGTTCATCTCCTTCGCATCGGACTTTGGGCCATCCTTCCACGCGGCGCGGGATCACCCGATAGAGGGCAACGACGGATATCGTGCGCTTCAGAGCGGCCGCCGACCGTACGCTCCGGCTGAAAGGAGGCGCCGCGATGACCCTGATGCATCACGACACTGTTGAGGACATCATGCGGGGCGAGAAGGGCCACGAACTGCTGCGCTTTCTGGAGAAGGTCCCCGAGCTGGACCAGCTCAAGATCGAGCTCATCGACGGAAAGATCGTTGTGCAGGCGTCGGCAGCACCGTTCCACAACTACATCGTTGCTCTGCTCACCGCGCAGATGATCAGCGAGGGGACAATGGTGCTGCCCGAGCAGGCGCTCATCTCCGAAATCTCCAGTTTCGAGCCCAAGGCCGATCTCGCGATCACCACCGAGGAAGCGGTCCGGGCCAACCCGAACCCGCTCCCTGCCGACCGCGTCGACCTCGTCGTGGAAGTCGTCTCCTCCGACCGGGACAGCGACTACATAAAGAAGCGCATGTGGTATGCGATGAGCCGCATCCCCCTCTACCTCCTCGTGGACCCCAACGAGTGCATGATCGAGCTGTACTCCCAGCCCGATCACCTGACCTACCGCCGGGTGGACCCGTACCGGTTCGGCGACCCGGTGCCGCTGCCCGAGCCGTTCTCGTTCGCGGTCGACACCACGCGGTTCAAGCCGTATCCGCCCAAGCTGCCGTAGGCCCGCCGACCTCCACGTCCGATTCCCGCCGGAAACGGGCCGAACGCCCGCCCACCCTGTACGTATGACGACGTACACACCCCTCCCCATCCCCGAAACCGCCCTCCAGGAACTGCGCGTCGCGGACGACTCCGGCCGGGCCATGGAGCCCTACGCCGCCGGGTCCGCGAGTGACCGCATCGGCAGCGTGGGCAGTCCGCTGCGCTGCTGCCTGCGGCCGATCGAAGAAGGTGAGCGGGTCGCGCTCGTCTCGTACGCGCCGCTGCGGCGGTGGGCCGAGGAGCGGCGGGCCCGGCCCGGGGCGTACGACGAGTGCGGGCCGGTGTTCGTCCACGCCGGGGAGTGCGGCGGGCCGGAGGCCGAGCGAACCGGGTACCCGTTCACGCGGCCGGGCGCCCTGCGGACGCTGCGGCGCTACGACGCGAACGGGCACATCGTCGGCGGGCGGCTCTTCGAGATCCCCGAGGACGCGGATGCCGGGTTCGACGCGGCGCTCGCGGAGGCGTTCGCGCAGCCGGACGTGGCGCTGGTGCACGTCCGCGCGCTGGAGTACGGGTGCTTCCACTTCGAGGTGCGGCGGCCGTAGCCCGGCACGGCGACGCCGAGGGCCCGTACGGAAGATCCGTACGGGCCCTCGGCACAGGCGGAGACGGCTCAGCCGCGCAGCTCCGCCGCGACCAGCTCCGCGATCTGGACCGCGTTCAGGGCGGCGCCCTTGCGCAGGTTGTCGTTGGAGAGGAACAGCGACAGGCCGTGGTCGACCGTCTCGTCCTTGCGGATGCGGCCCACGTACGAGGCGTCCTGGCCGGCGGCCTGGAGCGGGGTGGGGACGTGCGAGAGGGCGACGCCGGGGGCGCCGGCCAGCAGCTCGGTGGCGCGCTCCGGGGTGATCTCGCGCTCGAAGCGGGCGTTGACCTGGAGTGAGTGGCCGCTGAAGACCGGGACGCGGACGCAGGTGCCGGAGACCTTCAGGCCGGGGATCTCCAGAATCTTGCGGCTCTCGTTGCGGAGCTTCTGCTCCTCGTCGGTCTCGTTCAGGCCGTCGTCGACGATCGAGCCGGCCATCGGCAGCACGTTGAAGGCGATCGGGCGGACGTACTTGTCCGGCTCGGGGAAGTCGATGGCGGCGCCGTCGTGGGTGAGCTTGGTGGCGTCCTGCTCGACGGCCTTGCGTACCTGCTCGTCCAGTTCGGCCACGCCGGCCAGACCGCTGCCGGACACCGCCTGGTAGGTGGCGACGACCAGCGCGGCCAGCCCGGCCTCGGCGTGCAGCGGGCGCAGCACCGGCATGGCGGCCATGGTCGTGCAGTTCGGGTTGGCGATGATGCCCTTGCGGCGCTCGGAGATCGCCTGCGGGTTGACCTCGGAGACGATCAGCGGGACGTCGGGGTCCATGCGCCAGGCGGAGGAGTTGTCGATCACGACCGGGCCCGCGTCGGCGACCTTGGGGGCCAGTGCCTTGGAGGTCGAGCCGCCGGCCGAGAAGAGCACGATGTCCAGGCCGGAGTAGTCCGCGGTGGCCGCGTCCTCGATCGTGATCTCGGTGTCCTGCCACGGGAGCGTACGCCCGGCGGAGCGGGCCGAGGCGAACAGTCGCAGCTGCTCCACCGGGAAGTTCCGCTCGGCGAGGATGCCCCGCATCACGCCGCCGACCTGACCGGTGGCTCCGACGATTCCGATCCTCATGGCACTCCTTGTTCGGTACGTACAGCAGCGGAACGGGCGCCGTCGAGGGCACCCGCCCCGTTACTGTCCACTATCTCAGGCCGCTACGGCACGACCTTTTCGATGCGCACGCCGCCGCTGCCCGTGACCGTTCCGGACGCGTTCAGCAGCTGGACCTCGCCGAAGAACTCGCGTCCCGCGGGAGCCGGGCCCGCGACCGCGACCTCGGCCGTGACCTGCGTCGATGCTCCGCTACCCAGCTTCACCGGTTTCGACTCGTCCGTCTTGAGCGAACCGAGTCCGGCGGAGTAATACACATCACGGTAGTCGTAGGCGGTGCTGCCGGCGGGGATCGCGTAGCCGTCCACGACGACGGTGTAGGTGCCCGGCGCGGGCTTGGCGATGCTGACCGCCTCGTCCGAGGTGCCGGTCGCCGACGAGGCGACGACCTTGCCGCCGAGCAGGACGCTCAGGTCCAGGTCGGCCTTGGCGTCGGCGGGCGCGCCGATCGCGGCGTCCAGCCGGGACACCCCGCTGCCCACGACGATCTCGTACCGCTGCGACGCGCCTTCCTTGATCGTCGGGCGTTCGGTGCGGGACGAGCCCAGCTCGCCGCCCTTGAGGGTGCCCTCGACGGCGGCGAAGGCGTTGGTGACCTCCCAGGCCACCGGGGCCGGGCTGCCGACCTTGGCCTCGGGCAGGACGCGGACGGCCGGGTCGAAGGTGGTGCCGAGCGCGGCCGCGGTGACCGTGTACGGGTTGTCCAGCAGCGGCGAGGTGCGCCGCGACTCGACCTCGATCTCCCAGACGCCGGGCGCCGGGTTCTTGTAGGTGCGCCGCGTCGGGTCGCAGGTGTTGGCGGGGTTGGGGTAGTTCGGGTAGCAGTTCGGGGTGCCGGTCGGGTCGACCGGGACGCCCTGCGGGCTGAGGGCGATCCAGCGCGTCTGGCTGCCGGCCGCGAGGCCGCTCATCGAGACCTGGAGGGCCTTGGCGCCCTTCGGCACGGTGATGAAGTGCGAGGTGGTGGCGTTGCGCTGGACGGTGCCGGTCTTGACGACCGCGTGGCGGGGCGCGGCCAGCGGCTCGGCGGCCACGACGGTGGCGAGGATCTTGCGGTCGACGCCCTCGGTGCGCGGGTCGTCCAGGTCCACGGTGACGCTGTGGATGCCGGCGGTCCGCGGCCTGGCGGTGATCTCGAACGTGACCGGCCGGTTCAGCGGCAGCCAGACCGCGCCGTCCTCGTCCGGCAGGTCGAAGGTGCCGTCGTTGTTGATCAGGTCCAGCTCGTGCCGGACGGGGCGGTCGGGGCCGGTGGTACGGGTGATGGTCACCTCGTACGTCCGGGACTGCCGGACCTTCAGGCCGCCCTCGCGGTCGTACAGGCCGGTGCCGTAGCCGGGCGTCTTCAGGACGTCGGACAGGGCCGTCTTCACGGGGGCGCGGACGGTGTACTCATGGGCGGCGGCGCCGTGCCGGATCGCGGACCAGGCGGCCCGGATGTCCATCAGGCCGGAGCCCTGCTCGTACGACTGGAAGCCCTTGATCTGCTTGGCGGTCGAGGTCAGCGCGGTGCGCAGCTTCGCCGGGGGCAGTGCGACGCGCTGCTGCTTCGCGGCGGACAGCAGCAGCGCCGAGGCGCCGGTGGCCTGCGGTGCGGCCATCGAGGTGCCCTGGAGCATGGCGTAGCCGGGCGGCAGCTCGTAGCCCGCTTCGGCGGTGGGGCCGCCGGGCTCCCAGGTGGGGATGGTGTTGATGGAGGCGCCGGGCGCGGTGATGACCGGGGTGAAGCCGCCGTCCTCGCGCGGGCCGCGGGAGGAGAACGGGAGCATGGCGTACTTCCGTGTCACCGCCGAGCCGTAGTTGGCCGCCCAGGTCTCCTTGGAGATGGACGCGCCGACGCTGACGGCCTTGTCGGCCAGGCCGGGGTCGCCGATGGTGTTGGCGCCGGGGCCGCTGTTGCCCGCCGAGATGATCAGCTGCACGCCGTAGGTGTCGATGAGCCGGGTGTACAGCTCGGCGCGGGCGTTGTTGCCGTCGTTGAGCGCCGGCAGGCCGCCGATCGACATGTTGACGATGTCGACGCCCCGCTGGGTGACGAGGTCGATCATGCCCTCGGTGAGGGCGATGTTGGTGCAGCCGCCGCTCCAGGTGCAGGCGCGCGAGGAGACCAGCTTGGCGCCGGGGGCGGCGCCGTTCATCTTCCCGCCGAACAGGCCGTTCGCCGCGGTGATGCCCGCGACGTGCGTGCCGTGCTCCGACTCGACGACGCCGATGTTGACGAAGTCGGCCTTCTTGCCCGCCCAGTCCCCGCCGAACGGGTCCATCGGGACGTCCTTGCGGATCTCCACCGTGAAGGGGATGCGCTCGGCGATCGGGGTGCTCGGGTCGTCCTTGCCGAAGTAGCCGATGCCGAAGCCGTCCTTGTACGGCTTCATGGGCTGGTCGTCGGTGAAGTCGCCGTTGTCGTTCAGGTCCACGCGCACGGTCCCGGCGGCCGGGTCGTACAGCACGCCCCAGCGGTCGGTGGTGTCCCCGTCGCGGTTCAGGTCGCCCTTCATGTCGCCGCCGGTGGTGGCGGCCTCGGCGAAGGTGCTGATCCGGTACGAGCCCGCGGGGGCCTTCCAGGTCCGGCCGCCGTAGCTGAAGGACGGGCCGGAGACGGCAGTGGTCATCGGGCGCCAGGTCTGGTCGCCGTCGCTGACCGGGTCGGTGGCCGTCACCCAGTCGACGATCTTGCGCTCGCCGGTGGTGGTCTTCTGGAGCGCGGGGTGTGCCAGGTCCACACCGGAGTCGAGGATGCCGATGGTCACGCCGCGGCCGTCGGCCTTCGGGTGGTCCCGGACGAAGTCCACCGCGCCGGTCTCGAAGGACGGCTGGTACGGGTTCTTCGCCGGGGTGCCCTTGCCGGGCGCCGGGTAACTGCCGGCCTGCGGCTTCCCCTTGTGCCCGCGGTCCGCGCCGGGCCGCGGGTCCGGCAGCTTGATCTCCTGCCGGAGGTCGATGGCGTGCACGGAGGAGAGCTTCTGCATCTTCGCGATGGCCGCGTCGGCCTGCGCGGTGGGCACGGTGGCCCGGACGTAACCGAGCTTGTCGTCCGTACGCCCGACGGAGGCGCCCTTCAGGGAGTCCAGCCCCGCGGTCGCCTGCTCGGTGGAGCCCGGCGCGGTGGCCAGCATCATCGAGACGAACCGGGCGCCGCCGGACTTGGCGCGGGCGAGCAGTTCGGCGTCCTGCGAACCGAGCTTGTCGTGCGGGGACTTCGGCGCGGACGTGGTGCCGGCGGATATTCGGGGGTCCGCGTCGGTGCCTGCCGCGAAGGCGGCGCCGGCCGCGGTGAGCGCGGGCCCGGCCGCGGCGGCGACGGCGATCGCCGCGACGGCCGCGATCCGGGCCGTGCGTCTTGCCCGGCCCGCGGGCGGGCGTCCTGTGTCGGGGGTCATGGCACACCTCTTCGGGGTGGAGGGTCCGGAAATCGAACCCGTATAACCGCTCAATATGACGTAAGGGGGTGGGGTTTGGGGAGGTGCGTGATCACAAGTTTGTGAACATTCGGGTGGCATGTGCGGGGCGTGAGGCCGGTGCCGTCCCCGGCCTCCGGCCGGCCCGGGCCGCCGCCCGACTACCCCGTGAGATGAACCTCCGGTGGCCGCCGGCCGCACCCGGTCCGAGGGCCCGGTGACCATCGGCGTCCGCCGTGATCCCTGTCCGGCGATCGGCGGCCGGCGTTGCGGCGCGGTTCACCCGTGGGCCATACCCGCTGCCAATGCCTCCTGGTGAGAGGGCAGTTACGGGCGCTCCGCGCCGCCCTCGCCGCCGTCCCGTCCGTACCAGGGAGCTCGTGCATGTCCCGTACACGGTCCGCCGCCCCGACCGGCCCCGCCGCCCCCGCCGTCGACCGCCGTGCCTTCCTCGCCGCCACCGGCGCCGTCGGCGCCACGACCGCGTTCGCGCTGGCGTACGGAGCCGGCGGTCCACGGCCCGCCGCCGGTCCTGACGCGGCGGCAGCCGCTTTCGCCGCCCCCCTCGTCGCACCGGAACCGGTCGCCGCGCCGCCCGTTCCCCGCGTCCCCTACACCGAAGGCACCACCCTCGCCTCGGTCGCCACCCCGGGCGGCGCAGCGGCGGGGTACCGCAGGCTCGCCGAAGGCCCCGGCTGGGACCGCGTCGTACGGCGTGACCTCGCCGCCGCGCGCCCCGGCCGGGACGACCGGCGCACCGTACTGGCCGCCTTCGTGCAGCTCACCGACCTGCACGTGGTCGATGTGCAGCACCCGCTGCGCCACGAGTACCTGCGGGTGCGGTCCGCGGGCGCCTGGCGCCCCCAGGAGGCACTGTCCGTCGCGGGCGCGGTCTCCCTCGTCGAGCGGGTCAACAGCCTGCCCGGCGGGCCCGCCACCGGGGCGCCGCTGTCCTTCGCGATGACCACGGGCGACAACACGGACAACAACTCCAGCATCGAACTCGACTGGTTCCTGACCGCGCTGAGCGGCGGCCGGATCACCCCCAACTCGGGCGACCCGCGGCACTACGAAGGCGTGCAGAACAGCGGCCACCCGCTGTACTGGCAGCCGGACAGCGCCCTGCGCGACGCCGACAAGCTGCGCGGCTTCCCCGGCATACCCGGCTTCCTGGAAGCGGCGACCCGTACGGTCACCAGCCCCGGCCTGCACCTGCCCTGGTACTCGACGGTCGGCAACCACGACTCGCTGCCCGCGGGCTGCTGCGCCCCCGACGACCCGTTCCTGGCGGAGGTCGCGACCGGCGGACGCAAGCTGGAACTGCTGCCGGCCGACCAGGCCATCCGCGCCTACCTGGCGGTACGTCACGGACCGGGCCCCGGCAGACGGGAGTTCGCCGACCTGCTGAGAGCGCACGGGAAGCGGGCGCGTTCCGTGACACCGGACGAGCGCCGTGTCCCCTTCACCCGCCCCGCCTACCTGCGCGCGCACCTGGATCGCCGGTACACCGGGCCGGGGCCGCACGGGCACGGCTACACGGCGGACGACCTCGACGCGGACCGGCTCCACTACACGTTCCGGATCGCCGAGGACGTGGTGGGCATCAGCCTCGACACCACCGACCCCGGCGGCCACCACACCGGTTCCGTCGGCTCGGGGCAACTGCGCTGGCTCGACCGCACGCTGCGGGCGCACGCGCACGAACACGTCCTCGTCTTCAGCCACCACACCAGCACATCCATGGACAACACCCTGCCCGACCCGTCCCGCCCCGCCGAGCGGCGGCACGGCGGACCCGAACTGGTCGCCCTGCTCTCCCGGCACCGCAACGTGCTGGCCTGGATCAACGGGCACAGTCACCGCAACCTCATCACCCCGCACGGCACCTTCTGGGAGGTCACCACCGCCTCGCACATCGACTTCCCGCAGCTCGCGCGGGTCGTGGAGGTGACGGACAACCGGGACGGCACGCTGTCCCTGTTCACCACTCTGGTCGAGTCGCACGCGCCGCACCGCACGGACTTCGGCGACCTGTCGCAGCGGGGACTGGCGGCGCTCTACCGCGAACTGTCCTGCAACGCCCCCGGAGCCCGCGGCGATCTCGCCGGTGACCCGGGCGACCGCAACACCGAGCTGCTGCTGAGACGGCGCTGAGCGACGGCCCCGTACACCGTTGCGGCGGACCTCAGCGCGGCAGCACCACCACGTACGCCCCCGGCTCGTGGTCGTCCGCCGCCATCAGGGCCGTACGGACCACCGCCGCCTGCTGCTCCGGAGCGTCGCGCAGCTTGCGCGGGCTGAGGCGGACGACCGTGATGCCCAGCCGTTCCAGGTGCTCGCGCTGGTGGGCGTACTGCGCCTGGAGCGCCTCGTCCTCCTGGCGCGGCACCCGCGCGTCGATCTCCACGGCCACGGCCTGCTCCGGCCAGTACGCGTCCACGCCGCCCAGGTGCGGGCCGCCGGGCAGCCGCAGGTCCACGTTCCACAGCGGGTCCGGGAGGCCGTACTGCCGCACCAGGTCGTAGAGCCGGCCCTCGGCCAGGGCGCGGCCCTCGGCCAGCAGGGCGTGTACGGCGTCCACCACGTGCGGCAGGCTCAGCAGCCGCGCCTGGTTGAACTCCCGTACCACCGCCGTCGCTTCGCAGTGGCCTGCCCGGACGGCCTCGGTCAGCAGCCGGCGGACCGTGCAGGCGTCCGAGAGTGCGCTGACGGCGTCCGCCAGGGCCCGCGGCACGGGGGCCACCGGCACCCCGGTGACCTGCTGCGGCTGCGGCATCACCTGCGCCCGGACGACCTGCGCGAAGCCGGTGGAGCGCAGCCGCCGGGTGCGCGGCACCAGCACCTCGATGCGGTCCAGGGAGAGCAGCGGGGGAGCGGAGGAGAAGCGGTGCAGGGCCAGCGCCGCCAGCCCGGTGATCATCGGTTCCTGGGCGGGCGCCGGGCCGGCCTGCGCGGGGACGGCGGACGGCCGGCTCGCCGCGTACAGCAGCACCGCGTGCAGGCGCTCCTCGCTGGTGGGCGGGCCGGGGTGGAGCAGGTGCACGCCCGGCAGCACCTGCTGCCAGGGGCCGCCGGGGCGGCACCGCTCGGCGGTCTCCGCCGCGCCGATGCCGTGTTCGCGCAGTTGGCGGCCGGTCAGTACGCGGGGACCGCGGCCGGGGCGGTCGTGCAGCGGGCGGGGGGAGAGCGGGGTGGGGGACTCCCCGCCGGAGGTTGGGGAAGTGTGGTTCATGTCCCGGCCATTCCCGCCGCCGCCCCGTCTCCTAACGCCTGTTACACGCCCGTCGACAAACCAGGACAACGCCGTCCTAAAGTACGGACGTTCGAGCGCCGAAAATGGTCGGTCCGGGCGGAGTTGACGCCGGTGCGCGGGCCCGGCCGGACGGCCGGGGCCCGCACCCGGGCGCCAACGGCTACCGTGCGGCCTGCGCGTCGCAGGACTGCGCCCGCAGGGCCCGCGCCAGGTCGTCGCGCGCCTCCGACACCAGGCGCCGCAGCGCGGGCGACGCGTCCGCGTGCCCGGACAGCCACGCGTCCGCCGCGTCCAGCGTCTCCTGGCGGTCCTGGTGGGCGGGGAAGAGCCCCCGGACCACGGCCATGCCGATCTCGATCGACCGCTCCCGCCACAGCCGCTCGACGGCGTCGAAGTACTTCGGCGCGTACGGGGCGGTGAGCTCCCGCTGCGACGCCTGCACGAAGCCGGAGATCGTCGCCTCGACCAGCGCGTTGGACAGTTCGTCGGACTCCACCACGTCCGCCCAGGCCCGCGCCTTGACCTCGGCCGAGGGCCGGGCGGCCAGGCACCGTACGTGGTGGCGGCGGCCCGAGGCGGTGTCGTCGCGCCGCAGTTCGGTGTCGACGGCGGCCTGGTCGGCGGCGCCGTGCGCGGCCAGCGGTTCCAGGAACGTCCAGCGCAGCTCCTGGTCGACGTCCAGGCCGTCGATCTTCGCGGTGCCGTCCAGCAGGCCCTGGAGGAGCTGGAGGTCGGCGGCCGTGGTGGCCACCGAGGCGAAGAACCGGGCCCAGGACAGTTGGTGTCCGCTGCCCGGTTCGGCCAGCCGCAGTTCGTGCAGCGCGCCCTGGGCCAGCGCCTGCGCGGCCAGGTCGCGGTGTTCGGGCGCCGTGTAGTGGGTGAGCGCGTAGCCGGCCTGGGAGTGCAGCGACTGGAGCACGCCGATGTCCGACTCGCGGCCCGCGAAGCGCAGTACCAGGTCGAGGTAGTCGCGGGCGGGCATCAGCCCGTCGCGGGTCAGGCCCCACACCGCGGACCAGCACAGCGCGCGCGACAGCGGTTCGGTGATCTCGCCGAGGTGGCCGCGCAGCGTCTCCAGCGACCGCTCGTCGAAACGGACCTTGCAGTACGTCAGATCGTCGTCGTTGACCAGGATCAGCTCCGGGCGGTCGGCGCCGGTCAGTTCGGTGACGACCGTGCGCGGGCCGGAGACGTCCAGCTCGGCGCGGGCGTAGCGGACCAGGGCGCCGTCCGCGTTCTCCCGTCGGTACAGGCCCACGGCGACGCGGTGCGGCCGCAGTTCGGGACGCTCGGGGGCGGCCTCCTGGAGAATGCTCAGCTCGGTGACGCGGCCTTCGGCGTCGTACGTGGCCTGCGGCGTGAGCGCGTTGACGCCCGCCGTCTCCAGCCAGGCGCGCGACCAGGTGGCCAGGTCGCGTCCCGAGGTCTCCTCCAGGACGGACAGCAGGTCGGTCAGGCGGGTGTTGCCGTACGCGTGGCGCTTGAAGTAACGCCGCGCGCCCTCCAGGAACGCGTCCCGTCCCACGTACGCCACGAGCTGCTTGAGGACGGCCGCGCCCTTGGCGTACGTGATGCCGTCGAAGTTGAGCTTGGCGTCCTCCAGGTCACGGATGTCGGCCGTGACCGGGTGGGTGGAGGGCAGTTGGTCGGCGCGGTACGCCCACGCCTTGCGGCCGTTGGCGAAGGTGATCCAGCCGTTGGTGAAGCGGGTCGCCTCCACCAGGGACAGCGCGCCCATGAAGTCGGCGAACGACTCCTTGAGCCACAGGTCGTCCCACCACTGCATGGTGACCAGGTCGCCGAACCACATGTGCGCCATCTCGTGCAGGATGACGTTGGCGCGGCGCTCGTAGGACGCCTCGGTCACCTTGCCGCGGAAGACGAACTCCTCGCGGAAGGTCACACAGCCCGGGTTCTCCATCGCGCCGATGTTGTACTCGGGCACGAACGCCTGGTCGTACTTCCCGAAGGGGTACGGGTAGTCGAAGTGCTCGTGGAAGAAGTCCAGGCCCTGCTTGGTGACGGTGAAGATGTCCGCGGGGTCGAAGTGCCGGGACAGCCCCTTGCGGCACAGCGCGCCGAGCGGGATCTCCAGCTCCGTGCCGTCGGCGAGGGTGCGCCGGTAGGTGTCGGAGACGTAGTGGTACGGGCCGGCGACGACGGCGGTGATGTACGTCGAGATCGGCTGCGTCTCGGCGAACCGGTACGTGCCCCCCTCGGGCTCGCCCTCCTGGGCGCCGTTGCTGAGCACCACCCAGCCGTCGGGCGCGGTCACCTCGAAGCGGAACGGGGCCTTCAGGTCGGGCTGTTCGAAGTTCGCGAAAACCCGGCGGGCGTCGGCCGGCTCGTACTGCGTGTAGAGGTAGACCTCGCCGTCCTCCGGGTCGACGAAGCGGTGCAGGCCCTCGCCGGTCCGGCTGTACGCGCACTGCGCGTCGACCACCAGGGTGTTCTCCGCGGCCAGGCCGGCCAGGGCGACCCGGGTGCCGTCGAAGACCTCCGCCGGGTCCAGCTCCCGCCCGTTGAGGGTGACGGCGGTGACGGACGGCGCCACCAGGTCCGCGAAGGTGGCGGCGCCGGGCTCGGCGCACCGGAAGCGGACGGTGGTGCGTGAGCGGAAGGTGCGCGCGGCCTCGCCCTCCTGGACCGCCGACCGCAGGTCCAGCGCCACGTCGTACCCGTCGACGCTCAGCAGTGCGGCCCGCTCCCGGGCCTCGTCTCGGGTCAGATTCTCACCGGGCACGACGCGACTCCCTCGTCCTCGTCTCGTATATCGAACACTGGGAATCATGGCACGCCGCGCCCCGGTTGAAGCCGGTGGCCGGTCCGCCGTCCGGCCGCCGACCCGAACGTTCGAGGAGCAATCGTGTCCCAGACCGCTGCCGCAACCGACCGGACCACGGCCGATTTCTGGTTCGACCCGTCCTGCCCGTGGGCCTGGCTGACCTCCCGCTGGATGCTGGAGGTGGAGCAGGTGCGCCCGGTGGACGTGCGCTGGCACGTGATGAGCCTCGGCGTGCTGAACGAGGACAAACTCGACGAGCTGCCGGAGGAGTACCGGGAGAAGAACCGTCCCGGCGGCGCGGTGTGGGCACCGGTGCGGGTGTGCGTCGCCGCCGAGCGGGAGCACGGCCAGGAGGCACTGGCCCGCCTCTACACAGCGCTCGGGACCCGCTTCCACCACCAGGGCCTGCCGCGTACGCGGGAGACGATCGTGGCCGCGCTGGAGGAGGCCGGGCTGCCTGCCGGGCTGGCCGACGCGGCGGACACCGACGCGTACGACAAGGAACTGCGCGCCTCGCACAAGGAGGGCATCGACCTGGTGGGCCAGGAGGTCGGCACCCCGGTCATCGCCGTCCCCGGCGCCGACGGCGAGCGGATCGCCTTCTTCGGCCCGGTCATCACCCCGGCCCCCAAGGGCGAGCAGGCCGCGCAGCTCTGGGACGGCACGCTGATGGTCGCGTCCATCCCGGGCTTCTACGAGATCAAGCGGACGCGGACGCGGGGGCCGGTCTTCGACTGAGCGGCCGGGGCGGGCGCTCGCCGCCGGGCCGGCCCCGGCGCCGTCAGTCGAAGACGGGCATCCGCTGGGGCGGGTCGAAGGTCGTGCCCGTCCACCGGTAGCGGATGTTCCGGCACCCGGCGCGTGCGCAGATCCAGTAGTCCTCGACGTAGTCCTTGCCGGTGAGCTCGCGGAGCCACTGCCGCTCCCGCTCGCCCTCGGGTGACCGGTGCGGCTCGTCCTCGTCACATGTGGAGCAGTAGAGCATCGGTTGGTCCGGCATGGTGCCACCATGCTCCGCGCCGCGGCGTACAGAAAGACCCCCGTGAGTCATGTCCTCACGGGGGTCCTTCCTTACTCCGCCTGCCGGGTGAAGGTTGAGAAGACGATCACGAGGCAGGACGCTCACCGGTGCGCCGCGGGGCGCCGGGATCAGGGAGCGATCAGCAGAACGTTGGAGCGCTCCTTGGCGGCCGCGTAGCGCTTGGCGACGTCCTGCCAGTTGACGACGCGCCACATCGCCTCGATGAAGTCCACCTTCTGGTTCTTGTACTGCAGGTAGAAGGCGTGCTCCCAGGCGTCGAAGACCAGGATCGGCACCGAGCCCTGGCCGACGTTGCCCTGGTGGTCGTAGATCTGCTCGACGATCAGGCGGCCGGTGATCGGCTCGTAGGCCAGGACGCCCCAGCCGGAGCCCTGGGTGGTGGCCGCGGCCTTGGTCAGCTGGGCCTTGAACTTGGCGAACGAGCCGAAGTTCTCCGCGATGGCGTCCGCCAGCTCGCCCACGCCGTCCTTGTCCAGCGGCTCGCCGCCGCCGTCACCGGTCATGTTGTGCCAGTAGATGCTGTGCAGGATGTGGCCGGAGAGGTGGAACGCGAGGTTCTTCTCCAGGCCGTTGATGGAGCCCCACTGGTCCTTGTCGCGCGCCTCGGCGAGCTGCTCCAGGGTGTCGTTGGCGCCCTTGACGTACGCGGCGTGGTGCTTGTCGTGGTGCAGCTCGATGATCTCAGGGCTGATGACGGGTTCGAGCGCCGCGTAGTCGTACGGAAGTTCCGGAAGATTGTAGGTGGCCATGCCGAGCCCTCCAGCTGCTTACGACCTTTAATTGCAATCGACTTGCAACTGCACGCTACCAGCATGAGTGATCACCGACCCGCCGAGGGGCGGAGTCTGGGCCAAAAGAAGGAGGCGGTGCCCGACCTCGGTCCGAGGTCCGGCACCGCCTCCGGAAAAGCACGGCGCATTCTGGTGAGGTAAGCCTTACCGCACTTCTGCTTTTGGTGAGGTAAGCCTTACTTTCGCTTACCCGGCGTCCTTTTGACGCGCCATTCGCTGCTTGGCGAGACCGACGGCGACGAGCACCACCGCGAACCCGCCGGTGAAGTAGAGCTGCACCCGCTGGTTCTCGTCCCGCAGCATCAGCAGCAGCACCGCCACCACACCGGCCAGCGCGACCCACGTCAGCACCGGGAAGAGCCACATCCGCACGACCAGCTTCCCGGGCTCCTCGCGCTCCAGCCGCCGGCGCATCCGTAGCTGTGCGACGGCGATGAAGCCCCACACGACCAGGATGGCCGCACCCACCATGTTGAGCAGCCACTGGAAGACGGTCTCCGGCCACCAGTAGCTGAACAGCACCGCGAGGAACCCGAAGGCGGAGCAGAGGATCACCGCGCGGCGCGGCACACCGCCGCTGACGGTGCGCAGGAAGCGCGGGCCCTGGCCACGGGCGGAGAGGGAGTGCGCCATCCGGGAGGAGCCGTAGATGTTCGCGTTCATCGCGGACAGCAGCGCGATCAGGATGACGACGTTCATGATCTGCCCGGCCGCCGGGATGTCCAGGTAGTCCAGGACGGCGACGTACGGGCCGCTCTTGGCGATGTCCGCGTTGTTCCAGGGGATGACGGTGACGATGACCGCCATCGAGCCGACGTAGAACAGGGCGATCCGCCACATCGCGGTGCGCACGGCGCGGGCCACACCGCGCACCGGGTCCTTGGACTCGGCGGCGGCGATCGTCACCGTCTCCAGGCCGCCGTAGGCGAAGACGGACGCCAGCAGGCCGATGACCAGGCCGTCCGACCCGTTGGGCAGGAAGCCGCCGTCGCCGGTCAGGTGGCTGGCACCGGGGGCGGAGGTGCCGGGCAGCACACCGAGGACGGCGAGCACGCCCAGGACGAGGAAGATGCCGATCGCGGTGATCTTCAGGGCCGCGAACCAGAACTCGAACTCACCGAAGTTGCTGACCGCCGCGAGGTTGGCGCCGCAGAAGACCACCATGAACAGCAGCACCCACATCCATGGCTGCGTGCCGGGGAACCAGCCGGTCATGATCCCGGCGGCGCCGATCGCCTCGACGGCCACCGCCACACACAACTGCGCGGTGAACATCCAGCCGGTGGTCAGGCCCGCCCACGGGCCGATCGAGCGCCCGGCGTGCACGGAGAACGATCCGGAGGCGGGACTGGCCGCCGCCATCTCGCCGAGCATCCGCATCACCAGCATGACCAGGCAGCCGGAGACGGCGTAGGCGAGCACGATCGACGGGCCGGCCGCCGCGATGCCCTCCTTGGAGCCGACGAACAGCCCGGCGCCGATCACACCGCCGAGAGCGATCATCGACAGATGGCGCTGCTTGAGCCCGTTGGACAGCGGGGCGCCGGTGCCCGGGTCCGCCGCGCTGCCGGTGCCGTCCGCGCCCGGGACCTGGCCGGTCCGCTCGCGCTCGGGCGTGGTGGACGAAGGTGTCCGATTCATGGTCGTACCTGTCCCATGTAGTGAGAGCGAGCGAGACGATCGACGGGAAAACGCGCTCAGTTTGAGTGTCCGTGTCCGCTGAGGGCAACAGTCGTGCAGCAGTTGTTCGGTATTCAGACGTGATCGTGACCGGTCGTATTCACACCGTTGTGAGACGTGACCCCGGGTGTTCGCGGAGCGGAAGTGGGGCGGCCGATTCCGGCCGGTCGCCCGGCTCCCGCGAGGCCCGTCACCCGCCCTCCGCGCGGCCGCCCGTCAGCGGCCGGACCGCCGCATCCGCAGCTCCCGCAGCCCCGCGACCGCCAGCACCGCACCGGTCGCCGCGGCCGACCACAGCAACTGCGGCCGGGCCCCGTCGTCGGTGAGCATCAGCACCAGCACCGCCAGCATGGCCGCCAGCGCCGTCCAGGTCAGATACGGGAACGCCCACATGCGCAGGGTCAGCTTCTCCGGCGCCGTCCGCTCGATCTGCCGCCGCAGCCGTAGCTGCGACAGCGCGATCAGCGCCCAGACGAACAGCAGTACCGCGCCGACCGCGTTCAGCATGTAGAGGAAGACCGTGTCCGGCCACAGCAGATTGAGCAGCACCGAGACGAAGCCGAACGCCACCGAGGACAGCACCGCCCGGCGCGGCACCCCGCCCGCCGTCACCTTCAGCAGCGAGCGCGGTGCCTCGCCCCGCCCGGCCAGCGAGAAGACCATCCGCGAGGACCCGTAGAGGTTGGCGTTGAGCGCCGACAGCAGCGCCACGAAGACCACCACGTTCATGATCTGGCCCGCGCCCGGCACACCGATGCTGTCCAGCACCGCGACGTACGGGCTCTTGCCCGGCTGCATCGACGACCAGGGCAGCAGCGTCACGACGACCAGCATCGAGCCCACGTAGAAGAAGAGGATGCGCCACACCGCGCTGCGCACCGCGCGCGCCACGTTGCGCGCCGGGTCGTCGGACTCGGCCGCGGCGATGGTCACGACCTCCAGACCGCCGAAGGCGAACGCGACGGCGAGGACACCGGAGACCACGCCCTGCCAGCCGTTGGGCAGGAACCCGCCCTGCCCGGTGAGGTTGGCCAGCCCGACCGCCTCGGTGTCCGGCAGCACCCCGAAGATCGCGAGCAGGCTGAGCACCAGGAACAGCACGATCGCGGCGACCTTCAGCGTCGCGAACCAGAACTCGAACTCGCCGAAGCTCTTGACCGCGGTGAGGTTGGCGGCCGTGAACACCAGCATGAAGATCAGCACCCAGCCCCACTGCGGGACCGCGGGCACCCACCCGTTGGCGATCTGCGCCGCGCCGGTGGCCTCCACCGCCAGCACCACCACCAGCAGGAACCAGTACAGCCAGCCCACGCTGAAGCCCGCCCAGCGGCCCAGCGCGCGCTCCGCGTGCACCGAGAAGGCGCCGGACGCGGGCATCGCCGAGGACATCTCGCCCAGCATCCGCATGATCAGCATGGCCAGCGCGCCCGCGATCAGGTAGGAGAGGACGATGCCGGGGCCGGCCACCGCGATGCCCGCGCCGGAGCCCACGAACAGGCCCGCGCCGATCACCCCGCCCAGTCCGAGCATGGTCAGATGGCGCTGCTTGAGCCCGGCGGACAGCGGCTCTCGCCCGCCGGCGCCATCGCCCGGCGGTGGCGTTCCGGTGGCGGTGGGTGCGTCGTGCATGGGCTCGTACTCTCACAAAGGGTTTTGGGGGAACCCCACAGGGCTCCACGTTGTCCCCCAGTTTCCCCGCCCGCCGCGCGCTACCACAAAATGCGCACCCGTCCGGGGCGACGGCCGTGACGAGCATCACGTGACCTGCGAAGACCGTTGACGAGGCGGTTCGGCCCACGGGCCGTGGCGTTGTACGGAAGTCTCCAAGGACACCATTGCGCCTTTGTCGCCGCCACACGATGATCGGCTCCGGGGCGCTGGACTAACGTCATCGCGTCCCACCCTGTCCCCGCTCCACCTCACACCCCGCGGAGTTCCGATGAGCACTGCCGACGCAACCACCAGGCCCGGTGCGGTCCTCGCCGATCTGCTGCCCGCAGCGGGCGCCACCCGCGCCCGCGTCCGCGACGCCGTACTGGTCGTCGGCGGCGCCGCGCTCACCGGCATCGCCGCGCAGATCGCCCTCCCGGTCCCCGGCTCCCCGGTCCCCGTCACCGGCCAGACCTTCGCCGCCCTGCTCGTCGGCGCCTCGCTCGGCGCGGGCCGCGGCTTCGCCTCCCTCGCGCTGTACGCGCTGCTCGGCATGGCGGGCCTGCCCTGGTTCGCGGGCGGCGCGGCCGGCGCGGGCGGCGCGACCTTCGGCTACGTCCTCGGCATGCTCCTCGCCGCCACCGCGGTGGGCGCGCTGGCCCGTCGCGGCGGCGACCGCGGCCCGCTGCGCACGGTCGGCACCATGGCGGTCGGCACGGCCCTGATCTACGCGGTCGGCGTGCCCTTCCTCGCGCTGAGCACCGGCATGTCGTTCGGCCAGGCGGCCGCGACCGGTCTCGTCCCCTTCCTGATCGGCGACGCCCTCAAGGCCGCGCTGGCGATGGGTGCGCTGCCCACCGCGTGGAAGCTGCTCGGCCGCCGCGGCTGACCCCGCGCGCGCCGTCCCTCCGTACGGGACCGGACCGGGCCCCGCACCACCACTTCGCGTGGCGGTACGGGGCCCGTCGGCTTTCCGCACGCGTACGGACCGTCCGCGTGCGCCCCGCCCGTCCTGAGCCCGTCCGGCCCTTGCCCGTACGCATCCTGGTCACCGGTGGGACGACCTGCGGGTGGTGATCCACACTCCGGCACCGCCGAGGAGCAGCAGGCCCGCGGCGGTGCCCGCCAGCGGCAGGACCGACGGCGCACCGGTCTCGGGCAGCCGCTCCCCGGGAGCCGCCGACTCCGACGGGCCCGGCGTGGCGGTCGACGAACCGGCCGGCACGTTGACGGTGTTGAGCATCAGCGGGGTGTCCGGCGCGTCGGACACCGGATTCCGGGTGCCGAAATGGACCGGGCCCTGCTGCCACAGCAAGGTCTCGGTGTTTCCCGAGGTCACCGGCAGACAGATCTGCCCCTGCCGGTTCAGATCGAAATGCGCGGTGACCTCGAACGTACGGCTCTTTCCGCTCGCCAACGAGCCGATGGCACACGAGTACGCGCTGTTCGAGCCCTTCGGCAGCCGCGCCTCGGGCACCTTCGTGCACCCGGCCACGTTGTCGACCGTCAGCCCCTGGAAACCGGCGACCGTCAGCCGTACGGCACCGGTCCTGGCGGCGCCCTTGTTGGTGACCTTGGCGGTCAGTTCGGTCTTTCCGGTGCGGTTGTCGACGGAAATCCGCTTTGGCAGTTCCGTGGTGATCCGATAGCCCGCCGGCGCGCTCGGACCGGCCTTCCCGCCCGCGCTGCTGCCCGGTACGGGTTCGGCCGCCAGGGCCGCGGAACCGGCCGGCAGTGCCAGTACGGCCGCCGTCGCGGCCACCATGAACGCCCGTTTCCCCTGTCGGGTTGTGTACATTCTTGAACCCCCCTTTTCCCCGTCCTCTACCGAGGTATTTGATGGGTACCACAAGATTCCGCGGGTGCTGTGGGGGCTGGGCATGGTGGGGAATGCGAGCGAGGTGGGGCCCGGGCGACTGGCAGCCGGCCGTTACCGGCTGCTGGAATTGATCGGACGCGGCGGAATGGGGCGGGTGTGGCGCGCCCAGGACGAAATTCTCGACCGGTGCGTCGCGGTCAAGGAAATACGTATCGACGAACACGCCGGCGAGGAAAGCGTGGTGCAGCGCGAACGCAGTCTGCGCGAGGCCCGCGCCACCGCCCGTATCGACCATCCGAATGTGGTGCGCGTCCATGACGTGGCCGAGGAGGGCGACCGGCTGTGGATCGTCATGCAGCTCGTCCAGGCCTGCTCCCTGGAACAGGTCCTCGCCCAGGACGGCCCGCTGGCCCCGGACGCGGCGGCCCGGGTCGGCGCCGGACTGGCCCGTGCCCTGCGCGAGGTGCACGCGGTGGGCGTACTCCACCGGGACATCAAGCCCGGCAACGTCCTGATCGACGACCGCGGCACCGTCGTACTGACCGACTTCGGCATCGCCGCCATACAGGACGCCACCGCGCTGACCATGGCCGGGATGCTCATCGGCTCGCCGGACTACATGGCGCCCGAACGGGTGGCGGGACAGGAGCAGGGGCCGCCCTCCGACCTGTGGTCCCTGGGCGCCACGCTGTGCGCCGCTGTCGCGGGGCAGTCACCGTTCGCCCGCGCCACGACCCTTGCCACGCTGCACGCGGTGCTGCACGAGGAGCCCGCCATCCCGCCCGCGGCGGGCCCGCTGCGCGAGCTGCTGACCGCCCTGCTGAACAAGGCACCCGAGGCGCGCCCCACCCTCGACGAGGTCGAGACACGGCTCGGCCCGCTGGTACGCCGGGCCGCGGCGGCGAACCCGACAAAGCCGTTGAACGCGGCGGAAGTCGTGGACGTCCGTACGCCCACGGTGGCCGACCCGGCACGGGACCGCGTCGAGGCGGCGTCCGCCGCTCCCCGCACGGACAGCGGCTCTCGGCCCGCGACGGCTCCCGCCACCCCCGCGGCATCCGCCCCCGCAGTCCCACCCGCCCCCTCGGCTCCACCGGCGCACCCCCGCCGCAAGCGGCAGGCCCTGCTCGCCGCCACCGGCGTCCTCGCGTCCGCCGCCGCGGTCGTGGTGATCCTCGTCGCGACGCAGGGCGCGGACCCCGGCGGTACGGCCGGCGCCGGAGCCGGCCGCCCTTCCGCCGCCGGCCCCAGCGCCGGTACGGGCACCGGGAGCGGCGACCCGGCGGCCACGTCCGGTGCCCGCCGTACCGAGGACGGCTTCAGCTGGGTGCCGCCGGCCGGCTGGAACCGCACCGAGGAGTCCGCCAGCGACATCACGTACAGCACGAAGGACGGCTCCACGCTCGTCTCGGCGCGGCAGGACCCGTCCTCCGGCGGCGACCTGCTGGCGGTCTGGCAGCAGTACGAGGCGCAGCAGCACGACGTGCCGGGCTATCGCAGGGTCCGGCTGGAGCGCACCACGTTCCAGGGGTACCCCGCCGTCGAGTGGGAGTTCGCCTACACCCGGGACGGGAAACCGGCGCACGGGCGGCAGCTCGGCTTCCGGGCCGGGAACCGGACCTTTCAGCTCAGCCTCTGGTACCTGGATTCCGCGGAGGCCGCCGCCCTGCGCGCCTACGACCGGGTCAAGGAGTCCTTCCGGACGTCCCCCTGACCTTCCGGGCCGCCGCCGTCCGCCGCCGCACCGGCGCCGTCCTTGGCGCGCCGCCTGCGGTCCAGCACCAGGCCGACGATCAGCACGACCACGGCCGCGACCACCGAGAGCACCATCTGCTTGCGTCCGTCGGGGTTGTAGAACATGTAGCCGACGACGAAGAGGATCAGCGCGATCGTCGCGTACGTCAGGTACGGGTACAGCCACATCCGTACCGTCAGCCGCTCCGGCATGTCCCGCACGATGACCTTGCGCATCCGTAGCTGCGAGAAGCAGATGACCAGCCAGACGAAGAGCGCCACCGCGCCGGAGGAGTTCAGCAGGAACTCGAAGACGGTGTCCTTGGAGGTGTAGCTGAAGATCGTCGCGACGAAGCCGAAGGCCACCGACGCCCAGATGGCGGTCGCCGGGACGCCGCCCTTGTTCACCCGGGCGAAGGACTTCGGCGCGTCGCCGCGCTCGCCGAGCGAGAAGGCCATCCGGGAGGCGGTGTACAGGCCGGAGTTCAGGCAGGACAGCACGGCGGTGAGCACCACGACGTCCATCACGGTGCCGGCCGCCGGGATGTCCAGCGACCTCAGCACGGCCACGTACGGGCTCTTGTCGAGCGCCGGGTCGTCCCACGGCAGCAGCGTCACGATCACCGCGATCGAGCCGAGGTAGAAGAGCGCGATCCGCCAGATGACGCTGTTGACGGCCTTGCGGACGGCCTGCACCGGGTTCGGCGACTCGCTGGCCGCCAGGGTGACGATCTCGCTGCCCATGAAGGAGAAGACCACCAGCAGCATGCCGGAGAGGATCGCGCCGGGCCCGTTCGGCAGGAACCCGCCGTGGCCGGTCAGGTTCGACAGGCCCACCGCGTGGTCGCCGGGCGGCAGCCCGAAGATCGCCAGCGCGCCGACCACGATGAACACCACGATCGCCACGACCTTGATGCCGGCGAACCAGAACTCGAACTCGCCGAACGAGCCGACGGAGATCAGGTTGGTGCCGGTCAGCACGATCATCACCAGCAGCGCCCACGCCCACTGCGGGACGGCGGGGACCCAGCCGGTGAGGATCGAGGCGGCGGCGGTCGCCTCGACGGCCAGCACGACCGACCAGAAGAACCAGTACAGCCAGCCGATGGTGAAGCCCGCCCAGCGGCCCAGCGCCCGGTCCGCGTAGGCGGAGAACGAGCCGGAGGTGGGGGAGGCGGCGGCCATCTCGCCCAGCATCCGCATCACCAGGACGACCAGCAGGCCGGTCAGCGCGTACGAGATCAGAATGCCGGGGCCGGCCGCCGCGATGCCGGCGCCGGAGCCCACGAACAGGCCCGCGCCGATCACGCCGCCGATGGCGATCATCGACAGATGGCGGTTCTTGAGACCTGCCTGGAGCCCGGCGGGTGACCGGCCTCCGTCGGGGGAGCCGGGGCCGCCGGCCGCCTCGCCCGCGTTCATGGTCGGCGGATGCGCGCCCATGTGCACCGTCCTTCTGTGGTTCTCGGTGTCGAGTCCCCGCATTAGAACCGCGTTAACGGTCGTTTTGGAAGATCTGCATCCGGATCGTTGCGTGGATCTCATTTCCGCACGTCACCGCGTGTACATCGCACGTATGGCGGCCGGGGGGACCGGCGACGCCTACCCCGGGCCCGGCGGACGACACGTCCGTGCAACACTCGGCACATGCGCGTGTATCTCGGCTCCGACCATGCCGGTTTCGAACTGAAGAACCACCTCGTCGAGTGGCTCAAGGCCCACGGCCACGAGCCCGTCGACTGCGGCCCGCACATCTACGACGCCGTGGACGACTATCCGCCGTTCTGCCTGCGCGCCGCCGAGCGGACCGCGGCCGACCCGGAGAGCCTGGGCGTCGTCATCGGCGGCTCCGGCAACGGCGAGCAGATCGCCGCCAACAAGGTCAAGGGCGTACGGGCGGTGCTGGCCTGGAGCGAGGAGACCGCGAAGCTCGGGCGTGAGCACAACAACGCCAACGTGATCTCGGTCGGCGGCCGGATGCACACCCAGGACGAGGCGACCAGCTTCGTCGCGGCGTTCCTGGCCACGCCGTACTCGGGCGAGGAGCGGCACACCCGCCGCATCGAGATGCTCTCCCGCTACGAGACCACCGGCGAGCTGCCGGAGATCCCGGCACACCACCCGCAGCAGGACTGAGCCCACCCGCCGTCCCGCTCGCGCCGCCGACGGCGCGGGCGGCCGCCGCACGGCCCCCGTCCCCACTCCGCCGAGGAGGCGTCGACCCATGCCCGAGGGGCACACGATCCACCGCCTCGCGCTGGACCACCGTGCGCTCTTCGAGGGCGCGCCGGTCCGGGCGAGCAGCCCCCAGGGCAAGTTCTCCGACAGCGCGGCGCTGATCGACGGCCAGGTCATGACCACTGCCGAGGCGCACGGCAAGCACCTCTTCCTCGGCTTCGGGCCCGCCGGATGGGTCCACATCCACCTCGGCCTCTTCGGCAAGCTGGCCTTCGGCGACGCCCCGGCGCCGCCGCCCACCGACACCGTACGGCTGCGGCTGGCCAACGAGACCGCCTACGCGGACCTGCGCGGGCCCACCGCCTGCGCGCTGCTCACCGACGCCGAGAAGCAGGCGATACACGACCGGCTCGGCCCCGACCCGCTGCGTCCCGAGGACGACGGCGAGCGCGCCTGGGCGCGGATCTCCCGCAGCCGTACGTCGGTCGCGGCGCTGCTGATGGACCAGAAGGTGATCGCGGGCGTCGGCAACGTCTACCGCGCCGAGGTCCTCTTCCGGCACGGCATCGACCCGTACCGTGCCGGCCGCGATCTTCTCCGGTCCGAATGGGACGCCGTCTGGGCGGACCTGGTCGCCCTCATGCGCGAAGGCGTCCGGCACAACCGCATCGACACGGTACGCGCCGAACACCTCCCCGAGGCCATGGGTCGCCCGCCGCGCGTCGACGACCACGGCGGTGAGGTCTACGTCTACCGCCGGGCCCGCCAGGAGTGCCACATCTGCCGCTCCGAGATCCGCACCGCGGCCCTGGCCAACCGCAATCTCTTCTGGTGCCCCGGCTGCCAGCCGAAGTGAACCCCGAGTCCTCGGGCCGCCTGGCGCGAAAGGACTGTCCCGTCGACGAAGGAGTCCAGCCACGGCTCGAACTTCAGCCGGGGGGACGGCGGCCGGCACGTGGGGTCGCAGGTCATGGGTCCCTTCGTAGGCCGCGCAGGCAAGCCACTCGTCCGTCCCCGCCGGGGCAGGCGGCGGTCGAAGAGGTCACGGACGCGCAGGATCTCTTCCCGGCTGAGCTCGGTGACGTCAGCCGGGCGTTCGTCGGCGTCCCACCCGGTCAGTCGCCGGATGAGCCGTTCGTGGGGTGTGCCGGTGCCGTTCCCACCGAAACGATGGACACGCAGGTGAGGGGCGGGTCAGCGGCCCGCCCCGGACGGCCGCCGGGCCCGGGACCAGCGCCGGGCAGGGGGCGGACACCGGCCCTCAGAACCCGTGCGGCAGCCACGGCTTGCGGTACGCGCCGAACGCCATCGACGCCTCCCGCAGGGCACCCGGGCGCAGCTCGCGCACCCGCCCCGCCCCGGCCAGCGCCTCCAGCGTGAACCCGCCCAGGTAGGCGGCCCCCAGCTCCCGTACGGACAGCGTCAGGTCGGCCGGGTCGGTGGTCCGCTCGCAGGAGGCGCCCTTCTCGTCGCCGGAGAGCCGCCACCGGCCCTCGTTCCAGGGGCAGAACGGGTCCGCCACGTCCAGGACCACGTCCAGCGGCGCCGCGTACGTCCGCGCCGCGAGCGCCTCGCCGGCCTCCACCAGCCGTACGAACAGCGACTCGCGCACCCCGATCCGGCAGCGCCGCATGTCGTCCACGAGGTGCAGCAGCGGATCGTCGGCCGGGCGGTTGCGCACCGTCAGCCGTGACGTCAGGTCGATGCCGAACAGGTAGCGCCACAGCGCCGCGTAGACCACCGGGTCCAGCGCCTCGACGTCCCGCAGGACCACCGTTCCGTCGGGCCCGCCCCCGTCCCAGCCCGCCTTGACCGCGTAGCGCGCGTACCCGCGCACCTCGCCGGCCACCTCGGCCAGCACGCACAGCAGCGGCCCGGCCCCGTCCCGGTCGGCCTCCGGGTCGAGCAGCGGCAGCCGCTCCCAGTGGGGCTGCCGGGCGAGCATCCCGGGCCGGCCGGTGACCAGTTGTTCGTACACCTTCTCGCAGTCCGCCAGCCCGTCCTCCGGGTCGACCAGCCGCAGCCGTACGTCGTCGGCTCCGTCCGGCACACGGACCGACTGGCGCAGCGTGTCGAGCGTCATGCTCACCGCCTCGGACGCCGCGCCGTACCCGAAGCGCCCGTAGATCGCCGGCTCGGAGGCGGTCAGCACGGCCAGCGCCTCGCGCCGGTCCCGGAAGTCCGCGAGCTGCCGGCGCATCATCGTGCGCAGGAGGCCGCGCCGCCGGTGCGTGGGCTGCACGCTGACCAGCGTGACCCCGGCCACCGGCAGCACGGCGCCGCCGGGCACCGTCAGCCGGAACGAGTACGCGCCCGCCGTGCCGACGGTCTCGCCGTCGTCCCGCAGGTCCAGGCAGCGCTCCGGCTCGCCGAGCCGCCGCCACAGGGCGCGCTCCTCGGGCGCCTCGGGGGTGCCGCCGAACGCCCGCTCCAGCTTCCCGTACCAGTCGGCCCAGTCGTCCGGACGCAGCTGCCGTAACTCGGTCGTCATAGGCCATGGGTAGCAGCACGTCTTCCGCCCGCGCGACCGTTTTTCGAACGCCGTTTCCCGGTGATTGCGCCAGGCGGCGTGCCGTGAATCGACGCGCCGCCGAACGGGTGGATAAGGTCCCAGAACAATGGCGAGCAGCACGGGAGCGGAGTCCCCGACGGCCCGGTGGCGCAAGGCGGTGCACCGGGCCCGCATCAGCGTGCGCAAGGCCGGGGTCGACTACTTCCGCGGCGACGGCTCCGACTGGATCGCCCTGGTCGCCCTCCTGATCGCCATTCCCGCCATCGCCTGCGGCACCATCTGGCGCCCCGACTGGATCGCGCCCACCGCGCTGGTACTGCCGGTGCTCGCCGGCGGGCTGCTGCTCCGCCCGGCCAACCTGCTCGCCCTGTACGGCACCTCCGCCGCCGCCCTGATCGTCGAGGCGTCGCTGCTCGGCCCGTACGACCAGGGCCGCGACCGGATCACCCCGGGCACGGTCCTGGTGGTCGCGGCGGTCGGCCTGTCCGGACTGATGGTCGCGCAGTTCCGCAGCCGGGTCGGCGTGCCGTGGCGGCGCGGCGGCACCATGCTCTTCGACCTGCGTGAACGTATCCGCGTCCAGAGCAAGCTGCCGAAACTGCCGGCCGGCTGGCACCGCGAGATGGCGCTGCGCCCGGCCGGCGGGCAGTCCTTCTCCGGCGACTTCGTGGTGGCCTCCCGTACGCACGGGGGCAACATCCTCGAAGTCGTGCTGACCGACGTGTCCGGCAAGGGCATGGACGCGGCCTCCCGCGCGCTGCTGCTGTCCGGCGCCTTCGGCGGCCTGCTCGGCTCGCTGCCGCCGCACGGCTTCCTGCCCGCCGCCAACGGCTACCTGCTGCGCCAGGACTGGGACGAGGGCTTCGCCACCTCCATCCACCTCGTGCTGGACCTGGAGTCCGGCGACTACGAGTTGCTGTCCGCCGGGCACCTGCCCGCCCTCCAGCTCAGCGCGGGCACCGGACGCTGGGAGGAGAAAGCGGCGGAGGGGCCGCTGCTCGGGGTGTACGACGGGGCGCAGTTCGACCCGGTCAAAGGGACGCTGCGCCCCGGCGACGTGCTGATGCTCTTCACGGACGGCCTGGTGGAGGCCGCCGACCGGGACATCGCGGAGGGCATCGACCGGCTGACCGGCGAGGCCGACCGCTATGTGGCCGGCGGCTTCGTCGGTGCCGCCTGGCATCTGATCGAAGCCGTGGCCAAGGATGTCAACGACGACCGCGCGCTGCTGCTGATCTGCCGCGACTGAACCGTACGGTGGGCGGCCCGACCGGCCCGGACCACCCGCGGAGGACGCATGGCAGGCACCTTCCCCTTCGGTTATGTCACGTACGTCGAGGGCGTGCCGGAGAAGGTCCGGCACGCCCTCACCGATCCCGGGCTGACCGCCGCCCACTGGGGGCACCGCCATGTCTTCGACCGGCAGCCGGGTTCGCGCCGGGAGCACCGGCGCACCGACGGTTCGCGCATCGCCGACGTCGAGGGGCGGTGGTGGAGAGCAGTCCGCCCACGCGGCCGGTGACCACGTGGGCGGAGCCCGGGGCGGGGCGGCCCGGACCGGCCCCGGCGTCTCCACGGTGACGTTCGGCATCGAGCCGTACGGGGAGGTCGTCCGGCTGACCCTGACGCACGGGGGACTGGCCGGCGAGGCCGAGCGGGACGCGGCGGCCCAGGGCCGGTACGCGGTGCCGGCCAACCCCAAGACGCTCTCGGAGGCCGGGCGCCCGCTGCCGCGCGAGCCCCGGGCGATGCCGTGCCCGCCGGACCCGCCCGGCGGCGGTGAGCCGTACGGCCGTGCTACCTGCCGGCGGCCGCGGGCTCGGGCCGCCCGCCGCCCGCCGGCGCGTCCGGGTCAGGGTTGCCGCCGCCCGGCAGGACCCGCGCCAGCCAGGCCGACCGGCCGGCCGCCAGCGGTCCCAGGACGGCCAGGATCAGTACGTACCCGGCGATGAACGGCGCCAGCCGCTCGTCCAGCCCGGCGCCCGCCGCCATCGTCGCCAGGATCAGCGCGAACTCGCCGCGGGCGAGCAGCGCGGTGGCGATGTTGGCGGCCGGGCGCGGCCCGAAGCCGTAGATCCGGGCGGCGACCAGCCCCGCGAGCACGTTCATCAGCAGGGTCAGCGCCACCGCGATCAGTACCGGCCACACGACCGACGGCAGGTCGCCGGGGTCGATGGAGAGCCCGAACGCGAAGAAGAAGATCGCGCCGAAGGCGTCCCGCAGCGGGTGCACCAGCTCCATGATCTTTTTGCCGGAACCGGTGCTGCCGAGCATCAGACCGACCATGAACGCGCCGATCGCGTCCGCGACGCCGAACCACTCCGAGACGCCCGCCACGAAGACGGCGGCGCCCAGGAAGGAGATGACCAGCAGCTCGTTGTCCTTGGTGGCGATCAGTTTGCCGATCACCGACGTGCCCCAGCGGGCGACCACCGCGAGCAGCAGCAGGAAGCCGAACGCCTTGCCCGCGTCGAGGGCCGCCGCGGTCATCGAGTCGGCGCCGGAGATCACCGGCTGGAGCGCGGCCAGGTAGAGCGCGAGGAAGACGTCCTCGACCACGATGATGCCGAGGATCGGCTTGGTCTCGGGATTGCCGAGCCGGCCGGTGTCCATGAGGACCTTGGTGACGATCGCCGACGAGGAGATGCCGAGCACCCCGGCCAGGACCAGTGCCTCGGAGGTGCCCCAGCCGACCAGGAAGCCGAAGACCAGGCCGGCGCCGACGTTCAGCGCCAGATAGGCGGCTCCGGCGACGGCCATCTTCCGGCCGCCCTCCTTGAGGTCGTCCAGGTGGAATTCGAGGCCGAGGTAGAAGAGCAGCAGCACCAGACCCAGCAGGGAGAGCATCTCCAGCTCGTGCGGGTCGTCGACCAGGGCGATACCGGGGGTGTGCGGGCCGAGCAGTATCCCGGCCAGGATGAACAGGGGGATCGTGGGGAGCCCGATGCGGCTGCCCAGGCGGGCGAGGACGGCTGCGGCCAGGAAGGCCCCGCCCATCGCGAGGAGGGTTTCTGCGTGTCCGATGGCTCCTCCAGAGGTTCGGCCGGACGATGTTCGGTCAAGGGGGAGTCAAGAAGGCGTCAATGGTTAGTTTACCAAACGACTTTTCGGGTCCGGCACCCCTGTGCGCACCACATGCCTCACCCGCTCCTGCCCGCTCCTTCACCGACCCGCCTCCGGGACCTTCCCGGGCCTCCCGACGAGAGCCCTGCCTGGGGTTTTCCCCACCCGGAAGCCACCGGCAGCCGCCATGGTCCAGGTTCACCCCCGCTCCGTACGGTCACAGAGCGACCGGACGTACGAGACGAGGGGTGGCGTGATGGATCAGCGTGACGAAGGCCGGGGCGGGCGGCGGCAGGAGCGCGGCGCCTGTGCCGTGGAGCTGCGCGGCGTCCGGCGGCAGTACGGAGGCGGAGCCGGCGCCGTACACGCCCTGCGCGGCATCGACCTCGTCCTGCCGCACGGCAGCTTCACCGCCGTGACGGGACCCTCCGGCTCCGGGAAGTCCACCTTCCTCCGGTGCGCGGCGGGCCTGGACCGGCCGACCGGCGGCACGGTCCGCGTCGGCGGTACGGACCTCACCCGGCTGCGGGCGGACCGGCTCACCGCACTGCGCCGCGAGCGCCTCGGCTTCGTCTTCCAGGCGTTCAACCTGCTGCCGTCGCTGACCGTCGAGCAGAACGTCGCCCTGCCGATGCGGCTCGCCGGCCGGTGCGCCGACCGGCGGCGCACCGCCGAGGCGCTCGCCCGTGCCGGCCTCGGCGCGCACGCGGGACGGCGCCCCGGCCGGCTCTCCGGCGGCCAGCAGCAGCGCGTCGCCGTCGCCCGCGCCCTGGTCACCGGGCCGGACGTGGTCTTCGCCGACGAGCCGACGGGCGCGCTCGACACCGGAACCGCCGCCGGGGTCCTCGGCCTGCTGCGGCACGCGGCCGACGGGCTCGGCACCACGGTCGTCATGGTCACCCGCGATCCGGTGGCGGCCTCCTGGGCCGACCGGGTCCTCTTCCTCGCCGACGGCACGCTCGCCGACAGCCTGGAGCGCCCCACGCCCGAGCGGGTCGCCGCCCGGACGGCGGCCCTGGCCGGCCACCCGCGCCGGACGGCCGCGGCCTGAGCGGGCCGGGCGGGCGTGCCGGTGTCCGTCAGCCCGCTCCTCCAGTCCCGGGGACCGGTTCCTTCCGGAACGCCCACGCCATTCTGGGCTCCACCACGCAGCGCAGGGCCCTGCGGACCGGTGGCGTGCACAGCGCCGTCACCGCGGCTGCCGCCGTCAGGCTCACCGCGACCTCACCGAGCGGCGAGTGCAGCCACGCGGCATCGTCGAACCAGCCGCGGGAGCGGGCACCCTTGGTCAGGAAGCCGTGCAGCAGGTAGCCGTACAGGGTTCCGGCGCCCAGCACCGTGAACCACGTACGGCGGGCCGGCACCCACGCGAGGAAGCAGCCGGTCAGGACCAGCGAGCAGCCGAACATCGCGAGCGTCATCACCGCCCCCGCCCACCAGGGCGCCCCCAACTCCTGCGCGCTCTCCCGGTGGTAGAACCACGCCGAGGTCATCCGCGGAACCGCCCAGTAGGCCAGCGCCAGGGCGGCCGCGAAGACCGGCACCGCCACGATCCGCGCCGCCCGCCGCCGTACCAGCGCGAAGTGCTCGGGCCGCAGGTTCAGCCCCAGGACGAAGAACGGCAGGAACTGGAGCAGCCGTTGCATGTCGAGGTCGTCACCGACCTCCGGGGACACGGACGCCAGTACCGCCACGGTCAGGGCCAGGGGGACCGGCCGACGGACGATCCGCCACAGGGGAGTGGTGAGCCGCCACACGAACAGCGCGGCCAGGAACCAGGTCAGATACCAGGGGTCCAGGAGGCTGACCGGCAGGTCCGGGTCGTCGTTCACCCAGCGCGCGAAGAGCGTGTAGGCGGTCTCGAAGACGACATACGGCACCACGACACCGGTGATCAGGCGTCGCAACCGGTCCGGGCGCAGATCGAAACCGCGGGAGAAATAGCCGGAGATGATGATGAACGCCGGCATGTGGAAGGCGTACACCGTCATGTAGAGCGCCCCGGCCGTGCGGCTCCCGCCGGTCAGCGGCTCCCAGGAATGCCCCATCGCGACCAGCACGATCGCCAGATATTTCGCATTGTCGAAGAAGGCTCTCCGGCCGCTCCCGGCGGCGTCCCGAGCCGCCCCGGCGGCGGGCCGCGCGGTCTCCGTCACCGCCTGCCCGGCGGCCCGTGGCCCTCCGCCCGGGGCGTCCGGGGCGGGGGCCGCCGCGTCCCGGCCAGGGGGCCCGGCGGCCGGGGGCAGCACACGTCGTGGGGTCGGCGCAGCGGGAGACATCTGACGCACCCTAGTGGCGGCCGGGAAATGCGTAAAACCTTCTCCGCCGAATGTGCAATACTGGCGCGGCGCGGCGGGAATTCCCTTTCGGGTGGCGGACTCCGGGTATTGCAGGCGCCCTTTCGTGCATTTTCCGGTGGGCCGGTGAATATCCGGTCCGGGGGTGCGTCATCCGCTTATCCGAGGGCATATGCCCCGACGTGGACCCGGGGGCGATGTCCGCTTCGCTGCCGGTATGTCGGTGCGGCAGCCGTCCGCCGGCCGCGCACCCGCCTCAGGAATTCACGTGTGCACAAAAAGGGTCCGGTCCGTGCGGCGTCATCCGGCCAGGCGCTGCGCACGGTTCCGGCCGCCCGGCCGAAAGGGTGCCGGGGCGTCAATTCCCGGGCCCCGGACCGGTGTCCGCCCGTGCCCGGCGGGGCGGCCGTCCGGTTCGCGGGCAAAGCCTTGGCCGATGATTCGCCACCCGCCTCCACTGGGCAGTGACTTGGTGGCACGATGGTGCCGAGCGGGGGTGTGCGCGGCTGCATGCTTCCGGGGCCGGCCAGGCGTTCCGACCGAGGGTGTGATCAGTTGTGGCTCTTTCGCTGTCCGTCGTGCTGTTGTTGGGCATCATCATGATCGTGTTGATACGCGGCAAGTCGCTCAAGGCGGGACCGGCGCTGGTGGCCATCCTCTTCGGCTTCTTCCTCGCCTCCACCGGCATCGCGCCGTCCATCAACCGGTTCCTGAACTCGGTGGCCGAGACGATCAACAACATCAGCTTCTAGCGCGCCACGGGCCCGCACCCGCCGTGCACGGGCCCGGCCGGGACGATCAGCGGTCGTCGCGTCCGCTCCGCGCGACCGCCTCCCGCACGGCCTCCTCGCTGCGCCCGACCAGCGCCGTGCCGTCGTCCGCCGTGATGATCGGCCGCTGGATCAGCCGTGGCCGCTCGGCCAGCGCCGCGATCCACCGTTCCCGCGTGGCGTCCGTACGCTCCCAGCCGCCGATGCCCAGTTCCGCCGCCTCGGCCTCCTGCGTGCGGGTGATGTCCCACGGCTCCAGCCCCAGCCGGTCCAGCACCTCCCGCAACTCCACGGCGGTCGGGGGCTGTTCGAGATACCTGCGTACGGTGTAGTCCGCCCCCTCCTCGTCCAGCAGTTGGACGGCGGAACGGCACTTGGAACACGCGGGATTGAGCCAGATCTCCATGTCGACACCTTAGTGAGCGCCCTGGGGACGCGGGCCGGACCTGGTCGGGAGGCGACAAGAAACGACAGCCGGGCGGCGATGACGGCCGGACTTCCGCGGCGGCCGGGGCTACCGCTTCAGAGCCCGGTACCGCTTCATCAGCGCCGTGAGCTTCGCGGGGTCGGCTCCGCCGTTCAGCTCTTCGACCAGCTCGTCGGGGCACAGCTCGTAGAGGTCGCCCCACCAGCGCCGTCCCCGATTGTCCCGGATCCGGTAGCCGCCGGGCACGCCTCGGGCGACGTACCGCCTCCTGGCCATGGCCCCCGTCCCGGAAAACACTCAGGGCCAAGCCCGGGAAGACCTCGGACCTGGCCCTGAACCACACCGAGCGGGCGACGGGAATCGAACCCGCGTAGCCAGTTTGGAAGACTGGGGCTCTACCATTGAGCTACGCCCGCATGCGCCGCCGGTCGGGTGACCGCGGCACGCAGTGCATCGTAGCGGGTCACCCGGGCCCACCGCACACTCCGCCCCGTTCCCGCCGGTGGCGGCGGCCGTCCGCGGCCCCGTGCGCCCCCGCCGGTGCACCGTGCGCCCCCTGGTTCGCGGCCCGTGCCCGTGGATATCCGGCAGCCGTGCCGTCCACAGCCATGTACCCTACGTGTCGCACCGACGGGGTGTGGCGCAGCTTGGTAGCGCGTCCGCTTTGGGAGCGGAAGGTCGTCGGTTCGAATCCGGCCACCCCGACCAGCAGGTTCTTCATGTTCAGCCGTCCGGCGTTCGGCCGTACGACGTCCCGGCCCGGTCTCCGGCCCGGCGTCCGGCGCTCCGGGCGCGGCGCGCCCGCCGTCGGCAGGGCCCCGGCTCCGCGGCCCGGGCCGGTCCGTCCGGACGGGCCCGTAAGGCGCCCGTCAAGATCACATTGCGGGTGCCAACCCGCTTGCGGTTACTATGCAAGCTGCGTGCCCGTGTGTCTTTCTCCCGGGCGCGGTCCGCAGGGCGCCTGGGCTCCAGGCGCCGGCAGATCTCAAGCAGAACCCCAGAAGTCAGCCCCAAGGAGACCGAACCGTGAAGAGCGCCGTGGAGACCCTGAACCCGACTCGGGTTCGGCTCACTGTCGAGGTGCCCTTCGAGGAGCTCAAGCCCAGCCTCGACGCGGCGTACAAGAAGATCAACCAGCAGGTCACGGTGAAGGGCTTCCGCCAGGGCAAGATCCCGGCCCGAGTCATCGACCAGCGGTTCGGTCGCGGCGCCGTGCTTGAGGAAGCCGTCAACGACGCGCTCCCGAAGTTCTACACCGAGGCGGTCAACGAGGGTGAGCTCAACGTCCTCGGGCAGCCCGAGGTCGACATCACCGAGCTGAAGGACGGCGAGCTGCTGACCTTCACCGCCGAGGTCGACATCCGCCCGGCCCTGGAGATCCCGGACTACTCCGGCATCGAGGTCGAGGTCGACGCCGTCGAGGTGTCGGACGAGGACATCGACAAGTCGGTCGAGCAGCTCCGCGACCGCTTCGCCTCGACCACCCCGGTCGAGCGCGCCGCCGAGGACGGCGACGTGCTCACCGTCGACCTGGAGGCCAAGGTCGACGGCGAGGTGCTGGAGGACGGCGTCGCCCAGGGCGTCAGCTACACCATCGGCTCCGGCGAGCTGCTGGACGGCATCGACGACGCCGTCAAGGGCCTGAAGGCCGGCGAGTCCGGCACCTTCACCTCCGAGCTGAAGGGCGGCTCCGCCGCCGGCAAGGAGGCCGAGGTCAAGGTCGACGTCACCGCCGTGGCCGCCCGTGAGCTGCCCGCGCTGGACGACGACTTCGCGCAGCTCGCGAGCGAGTTCGACACGCTGGAGGAGCTGCGCGCCGACAGCGCCAAGCGCCTCGCCCAGATGAAGAAGTACGACCAGGCCACCCAGGCCCAGGAGAAGGTCCTCGACGAGCTGCTGAAGCTGGTCGAGGTCCCGATGCCGGAGAAGCTGCTCGCGGACGAGATCGAGACCCGCAAGCACAACCTGGTCAACCACCAGCTCGGCCAGATGGGTCTCGACCTCGCGAAGTACCTGGAGATCCAGGGCAAGACCGAGGAAGAGTTCGACGCCGAGACCAAGGAGCAGGCCGAGAAGGGCATCAAGACCCAGTTCATCCTGGACGAGCTGGTCAACAAGGAGAAGCTGAACGTCAGCCAGGAGGAGCTCACCGAGCACCTCATGCGCCGCGCGCAGTCCTCCGGCATGTCCCCCGACCAGTTCGCCCAGGCCGTCGTCGAGGGCGGCCAGGTGCCGATGCTCGTCGGTGAGGTCGCCCGCGGCAAGGCCCTCGCGGTCGTCGTCGAGGCCGCCACGGTCAAGGACACCAACGGTGAGGTCGTGGACCTGGACGACGAGGACGAGACGGCCGAGACCGTCGAGGCCTCCGAGGCCGAGGGCACCGACGCCGAGAAGACCGAGGGCTGAGCCCCGGCCACCCCGGTGGCAGGGGCGGCCCCGGCCGCCCCGCAGCGCCAGTAGACGTACGGGCCCGAACACGCCACGCCCGCGTGTTCGGGCCCGTACGTCGTCGGGGTCCGTGCACGCCGGTGAGCCTGCGCTCACAGCGAACAGTTGACAATGCGGGATGGCGCCCGCCGACCAGCGCGTTAGGGTCCGTAGATACGAGGGCAGGGGACCAGCCGAACCGGCGCCGGCGGAGCACGCCGCGCCCTCCCCGCGCCCCAGAAGACGACGCTGAGACGGCCCTGGGCCGTCCGACAACGAGCAGGTGGACACGTGACGATCCCGATGCCTTCCGCCGCCGCTGAGCCGACCTTCGGTGGCCTCGGCGACCAGGTCTACAACCGGCTGCTCGGCGAGCGGATCATCTTCCTCGGCCAGCCGGTCGACGACGACATCGCCAACAAGATCACCGCGCAGCTGCTGCTCCTCGCCGCTGACCCGGACAAGGACATCTTCCTTTACATCAACAGCCCGGGCGGCTCGATCTCGGCCGGCATGGCGATCTACGACACCATGCAGTACATCAAGAACGACGTGGTCACCATCGCCATGGGCCTCGCCGCCTCGATGGGCCAGTTCCTGCTGAGCGCCGGCACCCCGGGCAAGCGCTTCGCGCTGCCCAACGCCGAGATCCTCATCCACCAGCCCTCCGCGGGCCTGGCGGGCTCCGCGTCGGACATCAAGATCCACGCCGAGCGGCTGCTGCACACCAAGAAGCGCATGGCGGAGCTCACCGCCCAGCACACGGGCCAGACCGTCGAGCAGATCACCCGCGACTCCGACCGCGACCGCTGGTTCGACCCGCAGGAGGCCAAGGAGTACGGCCTCATCGACGACGTCATGACCACCGCGGCGGGCGTTCCGGGCGGGGGCGGCACCGGGGCCTGAGCCCCGGACGACTCGCCACGCAGCCGACTCCAGCCCTTTTGACCGCCACCAGGACGGTGAACCTCCAGATGAACAACTTCTCCGGCCGTAGCCTCTACGAGCGCCACGACGCCCCGCAGGCAGAGTTCCAGGGTCTGCCCGCCGAGTCCCGCTACATCGTCCCGCGCTTCGTCGAGCGCACCTCGCAGGGCGTGCGCGAGTACGACCCGTACGCGAAGCTCTTCGAGGAGCGCGTGATCTTCCTCGGCGTGCAGATCGACGACGCGTCGGCCAACGACGTCATGGCGCAGCTGCTGTGCCTGGAGTCGATGGACCCGGACCGGGACATCTCGATCTACATCAACTCGCCCGGCGGTTCCTTCACGGCGCTGACCGCGATCTACGACACGATGCAGTTCGTCAAGCCCGACGTGCAGACGGTCTGCATGGGCCAGGCGGCCTCCGCCGCGGCCGTGCTGCTCGCCGCCGGCACCCCCGGCAAGCGGATGGCGCTGCCCAACGCCCGTGTGCTGATCCACCAGCCGTACAGCGAGACCGGCCGCGGCCAGGTGTCCGACCTGGAGATCGCCGCCAACGAGATCCTCCGGATGCGTACGCAGTTGGAGGACATGCTGGCCAAGCACTCCACCACGCCGATCGAGAAGATCCGCGACGACATCGAGCGCGACAAGATCCTGACCGCCGAGGAGTCCCTGGCGTACGGTCTGGTCGACCAGATCGTCTCGACCCGCAAGACGGCCGCCTCGGTCTGATCGCGTACCGTCCAGAAGTGAGCCGGACACTACGCCCCCTTGGACCGGGTTGACCGAGTCGGTCCAAGGGGGGCCCGTACGGGGGGCCCGGCAAGGTACCGTCGATAGGCAAGCACCCGGGTCCGCGGAGCAATGCGGATCCCAGGCGAAGGGGAAGCACCTCGTGGCACGCATCGGTGACGGCGGCGACCTGCTCAAGTGCTCGTTCTGCGGGAAGAGTCAGAAGCAGGTGAAGAAGCTCATCGCGGGGCCTGGTGTGTACATCTGCGACGAGTGCATCGACCTCTGCAACGAGATCATCGAGGAGGAGCTCGCCGAGACCTCCGAGGTCCGCTGGGAGGAACTGCCCAAGCCCCGGGAGATCTACGAGTTCCTGGAGAGCTACGTCGTAGGCCAGGAGCCCGCCAAGAAGGCGCTCTCGGTCGCCGTCTACAACCACTACAAGCGGGTCCAGGCGGGTGAGAACGGTGGCGCGCGCGGCGGCGACGACGGCATCGAACTCGGCAAGTCCAACATCCTGCTGCTCGGCCCCACCGGCTCCGGCAAGACGCTGCTCGCGCAGACGCTCGCCCGGATGCTCAACGTCCCGTTCGCCTTCGCCGACGCGACGGCGCTGACGGAGGCCGGCTATGTCGGCGAGGACGTGGAGAACATCCTCCTCAAGCTGATCCAGGCCGCGGACTTCGACATCAAGAAGGCCGAGACCGGGATCATCTACATCGACGAGATCGACAAGGTCGCCCGCAAGAGCGAAAACCCGTCGATCACCCGTGACGTCTCCGGCGAGGGCGTCCAGCAGGCCCTGCTGAAGATCCTGGAGGGCACCACCGCCTCGGTGCCGCCGCAGGGCGGGCGCAAGCACCCGCACCAGGAGTTCATCCAGATCGACACGACGAACGTGCTGTTCATCGTGGGTGGCGCGTTCGCGGGCCTGGAGAAGATCATCGAGGCCCGGTCCGGTGCCAAGGGCATCGGCTTCGGCGCCAACATCCGCTCCAAGCGCGAGATCGAGTCCAAGGACCAGCTCCAGGACGTCATGCCGGAGGACCTGGTGAAGTTCGGGATGATCCCGGAGTTCATCGGCCGGCTGCCCGTGCTGACCTCGGTGCACAACCTGGACCGCGAGGCGCTCCTCCAGATCCTCCTGGAGCCGCGCAACGCGCTCGTCAAGCAGTACCAGCGCCTGTTCGAACTGGACGGCGTGGAGCTGGACTTCGACCGCCCGGCACTGGAGGCCATCGCCGACCAGGCGATCCTGCGCGGCACCGGCGCGCGCGGCCTGCGCGCCATCATGGAAGAGGTCCTCCAGTCGGTGATGTACGAGGTCCCGTCCCGCAAGGACGTGGCCCGCGTCGTGATCACCGAAGAGGTCGTGCACTCCAACGTGAACCCGACCCTGGTACCGCGCAACCGCGGCGGCGAGTCGGGCGAGCACCACGAGAAGAGCGCGTAGCGCCGTCCGTTCCCCCCGCACGGACGGCGAGGGCCGCCCCGCGACACCGGTCGCCGGGCGGCCCTTTCGCGTGGCGGCGGCCCGGCGTCCTGGCTACTGCGGGGTACGGGTCTCGCCACGCACCACGGCGGTGGTGTCCGCGTACTGCGACAGGTCGACGTCCGAGGAGGAGCGCAGCTCGCCGTTCAGGTAGAGCAGCACGGCGGCGGTCGAGCCGTCGGCCCAGCCGCAGACCGGCGCGTAACCGAACGCCGGGTTCCGTACGACCTCGCAGTCGATCTTGACGGTGCCGTCCGCCCCGCCGGGCCGGAACGTCTCGCGCTGCCGCACGACCGTGGTGCCCCCGGTGGCCACGCCGCGGAACATGTTGTCCACCACGCTCTCCGGGTCGTCGATGGTGCCGTAGCCGCCGGAGATCATCAGGCCGGTCGGCCGGCTGCCGCGGGTGCCCCGGTAGCGGGCGATCTCCTGCGTGATGCCCGGCGGCGGCGAACCCAGCTTGTGGCCGTCGCGCTCCAGCGCCGCCTTGTCCTTCTCCAGCGTGTACGCGCCTTCGTCGACCGTCCTGGGAGTCGTCAGCCGCATCCGCCGCCCGTCGTCCTCGGCGGACGGCTTCTCCTCGGACGAGCCGGAGGCGTCGGAACCGGCCTCCGGAGGGGCGGACGCGCCGCCACGGGCCCGCGGGGGGCCGTCGCCACCGTCACCCGAGACGAGCATCACGGCCCCGCTGATGATGGCGCCGACGAGCACGACACCGGCGGCCACCCCCGCGATGATCTTGCCGGTGCTCCCGCCACCGGACGGGCCGGGCGGACCGGGCGGGCCCGGCGGCGGGTACTGCGGGAACTGCGGGGGCGGCTGCACCGGCTGCTGCATCGGTTGCTGCGGGGCCTGCGGCTGCTGGGGCGCACCGTACCCGTACGGACCGGGCGGCGGCCCCTGAGGCGGCCCCTGAGGCGGCCCCTGAGGTGATCCTTGCGGCGGCCCCTGAGGCGCCCCGAAGCCCCCGCCCTGCGGCTGCTGCTGCCCGCTGTCGCCATACGGCCCCTGGGGCGGCTGCCCGCTGCTCCCGTAAGGCCCTGGCGGCGGCTGGTCGAAGCTCATGACGTGTCCTCCCCCTGACGGTACGGCCGCGGCCGTCACTTCTCGTGGCGCACCGCGTCGCGGATCTCGCGGGTCTTCTCGGAGAACCGCTCGGCCGAGAAGGCGGCGCCGGTGGACTTGGTGGGCGTCTCCACCCCGTTGTTCATGACGATGCCCACCGCGCTGGAGTCGCCCCAGATGCACCACGTCACCGTGGACGTGGCGGTGAGGCCGGCCCTCGACGCGGTGCCCTTGACGGCCTTGCACTTCATGACCGAGCCGTCGAAGCCGTCGGGCGAGAACTCCGTCACCGGCGTGACGGTCTCCAGCTTCGCGCCCTGGGTGTCCGTCCGCTCCGACTTCTTCTCGATCTGGGCGACCATCTTGTTCACCGTGCTCTTGGGGTCGGCGACCTTGCCGTAGACACCGGTGACGAGCAGCGGCTGCCCCTTGTCGTTCGCGTAGCTGCCCTGGACGCTGGTGCCCGCGGTGATGCCGAGGGCCTTGGTCTCCGCGTCGTTGGACTCGTCCTTCGTCCCGGCCTTGCCCGCCGCCTTCTTGTACGTACCGAGCAGGTTGTCCGGCATGGAGATCGTGTAGGGCTTCACGTCCCCGCCGGGACCGAACGCGTAGTAGGCGCCCACGCCGATGCCCGCCACGGCCGCCGCCGCGACGATGCCGAGGGTGATCTTCATCCCCTTGCCCTTGCCGCCGTTCTGCGGCTGCTGGCCGTAGCCCCCGGGCTGCCGGCCGTACGGGACGGGCTGCGGCGGCTGGCCGTAGGGCGCCTGGGGCTGCTGCGGGTAGCCGGGCTGGGGAGCCTGCTGCGGGTAGCCGTAGGGCTGCTGCGGGGGGACCTGGCCGCCCTGCTGGGGGTAGCCGTACTGAGGCTGCCCGACCGGCTGCGGCGCGGGCTGACCGTACGGTCCCGGCTGCTGCGGCGGCTGGCCGTACGGGCCGGGAGGCGGCTGGTTGAAGCTCATGGAGCGGGTTCCCCTCGTGGCGACTGACGGCGTCCGATGACGCCCGTCACAGTTGATGTCTGTGCGTCGCCAACATCCTGTACGACGCCACTGTCAGCCGGTGCGCCAGGGGCCAAACCGATTCGAGACTGCGACATCCGCGCCCGTACACTGAGCGTCGTGACCGAGAACACTCAGCAGAGCCCCCGAGACGGCGGGCCGACGAACAGCAGCCCCACTGAACTGCCGACCCAGTACGCGCCGGCCGAGGTAGAGGGGCCGCTGTACGAGCGCTGGGTGGAGCGGGGGTACTTCGAGGCGGACGAGAAGAGCGAGAAGCCGCCGTACACGATCGTCATCCCCCCGCCGAACGTCACGGGCAGCCTGCACCTCGGGCACGCCTTCGAGCACACCCTGATCGACGCCCTCACCCGCCGCAAGCGGATGCAGGGTTACGAGACGCTGTGGCAGCCCGGCATGGACCACGCCGGCATCGCCACCCAGAACGTCGTCGAGCGCGAGCTGGCCAAGGAGGGCGTTTCCCGTCACGACCTGGGCCGGGAGGCGTTCGTCGAGCGGGTGTGGCGCTGGAAGGGCGAGTCCGGCGGGCAGATCTCCGGGCAGATGAAGCGCCTGGGTGACGGCGTCGCGTGGTCGCGTGAGCGCTTCACGATGGACGAGGGCCTGTCCAAGGCCGTCCAGACGATCTTCAAGCGGCTCTACGACGACGAGCTGATCTACCGCGCCGAGCGCATCATCAACTGGTGCCCGCGCTGTCTGACGGCCATCTCGGACATCGAGGTGGAGTACCAGGACGACGAGGGCGAACTCGTCTCGATCCGCTACGGGGAGGGCGACGCCTCCATCGTCGTCGCCACCACCCGCGCCGAGACGATGCTCGGCGACACCGCCGTCGCGGTCCACCCCGACGACGAGCGCTACCGTCACCTGGTCGGCACGGAGATCGAACTGCCGCTGACCGGCCGCCGTATCCCGGTCGTCGCCGACGAGCACGTCGACCCGGAGTTCGGCACCGGCGCGGTCAAGGTCACCCCGGCCCACGACCCGAACGACTTCGAGATCGGCCGCCGGCACGACCTGCCCAACCTCGCGGTGCTGGACGAGCGCGGTGTGATCACCGCGCACGGCCCCTTCGAGGGCCTGGACCGCTTCGAGGCCCGCTCCGCGATCGTCGCCGCGCTGCGCGCCGAGGGCCGCATCGTGGCCGAGAAGCGCCCGTACACCCACTCGGTCGGCCACTGCTCGCGCTGCAAGACGACCATCGAGCCGCGGCTGTCCATGCAGTGGTGGGTCAAGGTCGGCCCGCTGGCGCAGGCCGCCGGTGACGCGGTCCGCGACGGCAAGGTGGACATCCACCCCAAGGAGATGGAGTCCCGCTACTTCGGCTGGGTCGACAACCTCCACGACTGGTGCATCTCGCGTCAGCTGTGGTGGGGCCACCGCATCCCGGTCTGGTACGGCCCGAACGGCGAGGTCGTCTGCGTCGGACCGGACGACGAGGCGCCGACGGGCGAGGGCTGGACGCAGGACACGGACGTCCTGGACACCTGGTTCTCGTCCGGTCTGTGGCCGTTCTCCACGCTCGGCTGGCCGGAGAAGACCCCGAGCGTCGAGAAGTTCTACCCGAACTCGGTCCTGGTCACCGGCTACGACATCCTCTTCTTCTGGGTCGCCCGGATGATGATGTTCGGCCTGTACGCGATGGACGGCACCCCGCCGTTCAAGACCATCGCCCTGCACGGCATGGTCCGTGACGAGCGCGGCAAGAAGATGTCGAAGTCCTTCGGCAACGCGGTCAACCCGCTGGACTGGATGGACAAGTACGGCTCGGACGCCGTCCGCTTCACCCTGGCCCGTGGCGCCAACCCCGGCACGGACGTGCCGATCGGCGAGGACTGGGTGCAGGGCTCCCGCAACTTCGCCAACAAGATCTGGAACGCCACCCGCTTCGCGCTGATGAACGGCGCGACGGTCGAGGGCGAGCTGCCCCCGGCCGAGCAGCTTTCGGCGACCGACCGGTGGATCCTCTCCCGGCTCAACACGGTCGTCGCCGAGGTGGACGCGTACTACGACGACTACCAGTTCGCCAAGCTGTCGGACACCCTCTTCCACTTCGCGTGGGACGAGGTCTTCGACTGGTACGTCGAGCTGTCCAAGACCACGTTCATGGCGGGCGGCCCGGCCGCCGACGCCTCGCGCCGCGTCCTCGGCGAGGTCCTGGACGTCACGCTGCGGCTGCTGCACCCGATCGTGCCGTTCGTCACGGAGAGCCTCTGGACGACGCTGACCGGCCGTGAGTCCCTGGTGATCGCCGAGTGGCCGGCCGACAGCGGCTTCCGTGACGCGGCCGCCGAGCGGGAGATCGAGACCGTCCAGCAGGTCGTCACCGAGGTCCGCCGCTTCCGGTCCGACCAGGGGCTCCAGCCCGGCCAGAAGGTGCCGGCCCGGCTGGACCTGGCCGGTACGCAGCTCGCCGCGCACGAGGCCGCGATGCGCTCGCTGCTGCGCCTCCAGCCCGCGGGCGAGGACTTCACCGCCACCGCGTCCCTGCCGGTCGCGGGCGCCACCGTCGCGCTGGACCTGTCGGGCGCCATCGACGTGGAGGCCGAGCGCAAGCGGCTGTCGAAGGACCTCGCCGCGGCCGAGAAGGAGAAGGCCCAGGCCAACGGGAAGCTGGGCAACGAGGCGTTCCTGGGCAAGGCCCCGGAACACGTCGTCGCCAAGATCCGTACGCGGCTGGAGACGGCCGAGGCCGACATCGTGCGCATCAGCGCGCAGCTGGCGGCCCTGCCCAAGGCGTAGCGCCCGGCGCCGGGACGACTCCCGGCGCGTACGGCTCCGCAGGCCCCTCGTCCGTACGGGCGGGGGGCCTGCGCCGTCCCGAGCCGCGCCGGTCGCCGCGTTCCCGTACCGGCCACAGCAGGACGTACGCCGTCGACACGGCCACGAACGCCAGGCGGATCAGGCCGCGCGCCGAGTCGTCGGGCACCACGAAGACGCTGCCGTACAGGATCAGCAGGGCCAGCCAGCTCCACCAGGGCACCAGCCGGCGCTGCCCGATGACGTCCCACAGCAGCGTGCCGAGCAGTACGGACGCGGTGTAGTACGTGTAGACGCTGGGGTCCAGGACGATACGGGCATTGGCGCCCAGCAGGACGACGGCGGCCCAGCGCCCCCGCCACACCGCCAGACAGCCCAGCAGCAGGCCCAGCGCGAACTGCGCGGGCCGGTCCCAGCCGGGCGTCTCCGGGTCGGCCACGCCCAGCCAGCGCAGTGCGGACGCCGGGTGGTTGGGGATGGCGAACTCGGCCGCCGAGAACGAGTTCATGTCACCGATGAAGAACGGCAGCCAGGCCACCGCGACCAGGCCCGCCATCCACAGCCCCGCGCGCAGCCACTTCTCCTTCGGGAGCGCGAGCAGCAGCGGGACGAAGGCCAGCGCCGTCGGTTTGGAGTCCATCGCGAGGGCCAGGAAGACGCCGGTCAGCGCGGCGTTGCCGCGGGTCACCGACCGTACGGCCAGCGCGGTGAAGAACAGCGCGAGCACGTCGTCCAGGTGCCCGAAGCGGACCGAGACCTCGATCCACATGGGGATGAACGCCAGGCCGGCTATCAGGACGCGCTGCCGCAGCCGCTGGTGGTTGGTGCCGGTGCCCAGGAAGTGCCAGGCGGCGCTGCGGCCGGCCAGCACCACGATCACCAGGCCGAGCAGCGACATCAGGGCCGCGGCCAGGAACTGTCCGGTGTGCTCGGGGAACGGGTTGAACAGACCGGCGATCAGGAAGCTGACCGGGCCCATCTGGAGTTCGGGGTGGTGGGCGTAGAGGTTGAGGCCGCCGGTGCCGTCGCCGGACGAGCCCTGGTAGATCAGCTCGCCGCCGGTGCGCAGGTAGTGCCAGGAGAACCCCCCGTTCGGCTCGACCACGACGAACCACAGCACGGTCCACGCGGTGAGCAGCACCAAGTGCATCCGCTGACTGATTGCCGGCACGCGCACGCTTTTTCAGCTCCTGTTTTCTCCCGGCGGCCGTACGTCCGCCGCCCCTCGGGGCCCGTTCTCTTCCGGTCTTCGCCGGATCTCCGTGTCGGTCAAGGCTCACAGAGCCCGCCGGGGAAGATGCGGGCAGGGGGTGGTGCGTTGCCCGGGGGCGGGGATCGGAGGCGTGCGTCACGGCGGGGCACCGGCCGCCGCGTTCTCATCGGCCTCTCATCGAGACGGGGGACCATGGGGCCCGCAAACGGGACTTTCCGGCGAAACGTACGGCGTACGTAGTCGGCCGCACCACCGTCCAGCGACGAGGAGCCGCGCCACCCATGAACAAACCCCTGCGCCGCGTCTCGGTCTTCTGCGTCCTGCTGATCCTCGCGCTCCTGGCGTGGGTCACCTGGCTGCAGGGGGCCAAGGCGTCCACGTTCACGGACGATCCGCACAATCCACGCGTTTCCATAGCCAAGTACGCGAATCCGCTGGGCAACATCCTCGTGGACGGGCAGCCGGTGACCGGCTCCACCGCCACCGACGGCACCCTCAGGAACAAGCGGACGTACAAGAACGGCCCGCTCTACGCCCCCGTCACCGGCTTCACCTCGCAGATCTTCGGCAGCAACCAACTGGAGAGCCTGTACGGCGACCTCCTCGACGGCTCCGACAGCCGCCTGCAGAACCCGGGCGACGCGCTGACCCGCCAGCGGCCCAAGGGCGGGGATGTCGCCACCACCATCGACTCCAAGGTGCAGAAGGCCGGTTACGAGGCGCTCGGGAACAAGACCGGGGCCGCGGTCGCCCTGGACCCGGCCACCGGCAAGGTCCTCGGGATGGTCAGCACGCCCTCGTACGACCCCGGCAAGTTCGCCGGCTCCGGCAGCGGCGACCAGCAGGCGTGGAAGGACCTGTCGGCGGACAAGAAGCACCCCGAGATCAACCGTGCGCTGCGGCAGCCGCTGCCGCCCGGCTCCACCTTCAAGCTCGTCGTCGCGGCGGCCGCGCTGGAGAACGGCCTGTACTCCTCCGTGGACGAGGCCACCGACAGCCCCGACCCGTACGTCCTCCCCGGCACCCGCACCACGCTGAAGAACGAGAGCGCGTCGGCGCCCTGCAAGAACGCGACCATCCGCACCGCGCTCCAGTACTCCTGCAACACCGTCTTCGCGAAGATGGCCGCCGACCTGGGCCAGGACAAGGTCCGCGCGCAGGCCGAGAAGTTCGGCTTCAACAACGGCAAGCTGGACACCCCGGTACGGGCCGGCAAGAGCCTGTACCCGCAGGGCATGGACAAGGCGCAGACCGCGCTGTCCGGCATCGGCCAGTTCGACGACACCGCGACGCCGCTCCAGATGGCCATGGTCTCCGCGGCCATCGCCAACGGCGGCGACCTCCAGACACCGCAGATGGTCGACAAGCTCACCGACAGCGGCGGCAACACGCTCCAGCAGTACGAGCCGGAGAAGTGCGGCAAGGCGATCTCGCAGCGCACCGCCGAGCAACTCCAGTCGTCCATGGAGACCGTCGTGAACGAGGGCACCGGCTCCAAGGCCAAGATCGACGGCCTGACGGTCGGCGGCAAGACCGGCACCGCCCAGCACGGCGTGGACAACGAGGGCACCCCGTACGCCTGGTTCGTCTCCTACGCCAAGGACGGCAAGGGCCACCAGGTGGCCGTCGCCGTCATGGTCGAGGACAGCGACGCGGCCCGCAGCGAGATCTCGGGCGGCGGCCTGGCGGGCCCGGTGGCCAAGGCGATGATGAAGGCGGCGCTGTCGTAGTGCCGGGACCTGCCGGGGGCGGGCGTCCCGTCGCGGCCGGAGTCGCGGGCCGTCCCGCCCCGGCCGCAGGCCGCCACCCACCGGTGTCGGTGGTGGCTCGTAGACTGGAGCCGTGAGCGACGAGCGCCCCCGAAACGACGACCCCGACCCGATCCCCGGCCCGGACGGCCAGGCCGACCCCTTCGAGGAGATGGTGGAGGCCGAGACCACCAGGGACCCCGACCTCGCGGTGATCGAGGCCGGCAGCCGTACCCTGCGCGCACAGGCCGGCCCGCCCCAGGGGGACGGGGTCCCCGCCCGTCCCGAGGACCCCGAGGTGGACCGCGCGCTGCGCGAGGTGGAGGCCGAGCTGGCCGGCCGCTGGGGCGAGACCAAGCTGGACCCGTCGGTGCGGCGCATCGAGGCGCTGATGGACGTCCTGGGCTCGCCCCAGCGCGCCTACCCGTCCATCCACATCACCGGCACCAACGGTAAGACCAGCACCGCCCGCATGATCGAGGCCCTGCTGTCCGCCTTCGAGCTGCGCACCGGCCGGTACACCAGCCCGCACGTGCAGTCCGTGACCGAGCGGATCAGCCTGGACGGCGCCCCGATCCCGGCCGAACGCTTCATCGAGACGTACCGCGACATCGCGCCGTACGTCGAGATGGTCGACGGCCAGCAGGAGTACCGCCTCTCCTTCTTCGAGGTGCTCACCGCCATGGCGTACGCGGCCTTCGCGGACGCCCCGGTGGACGTCGCGGTCGTCGAGGTCGGCATGGGCGGCACCTGGGACGCGACCAATGTGATCGACGGTGACGTCGCCGTCGTCACGCCCATCTCGCTGGACCACACCGACCGCCTCGGCGACACACCCGAGCTGATCGCCGGCGAGAAGTCCGGGATCATCAAGAAGGACGCCACCGTCGTCCTGGCGCAGCAGCCGGTGGACGCGGCGGCCGTGATGCTCAAGCACGCCGTCGAGGTGGACGCCACCGTCGCCCGTGAGGGCATGGAGTTCGGCGTGCTCAGCCGCGAGGTGGCGGTCGGCGGCCAGTTGCTGACGCTGCGCGGCCTGGGCGGCGAGTACGAGGGCATCTTCCTGCCGCTGTACGGCGCCCACCAGGCGCACAACGCCGCGGTGGCGCTCGCCGCCGTGGAGGCGTTCTTCGGCATCGGCTCCGAGCACGCCCGCACCCTGGACATCGACACCATCCGCTCCGCGTTCGCCGCGGTGGCCTCGCCGGGCCGCCTGGAGGTCGTGCGCAAGAGTCCGACCGTCATCCTGGACGCGGCGCACAACCCGGCGGGCGCGCGGGCCGCGGCCGAGGCGGTCAGCGAGGCGTTCGGTTTCAGCCGACTCGTCGGGGTGCTCGGCGCCAGCGAGGGCAAGGACGTACGCGGCGTCCTGGAAGCCTTCGAGCCGATCTTCGCGGAGATCGTGGTGACCCGTAACTCCAGCCACCGCGCCATGGACGCGGACGAGCTGGCGGGCGTCGCGGTGGAGATCTTCGGCTCCGAGCGGGTGCAGGTCGAGCCGCGGCTCGACGACGCGCTGGAGGCGGCGATCACCCTCGCCGAGGAGGAGGGCGAGTACTCCGGGGCCGGCGTGCTGGTCACCGGCTCCGTGATCACGGTCGGCGAGGCCCGGCTGCTCCTGGGAAGGAACTGACCATGCGCACGCTGTGTGCGAGCACGCTGATCGGCGAGTTCTTCGTGATCGGGTTCGCCGGTCTGGTCGCGATGCAGACCTCGGGCCACTCCACGGCCACGGTCTGGACGGTCAGCGGCGTCGCGATGGTGCTGTGCGTCCTGCTGTGCGGCGTGCTCACCCGCCCCGGCGGCGTGCAGCTCGGCTGGGCCCTCCAGGTGGCCCTGATCGCCAGCGGCTTCGTGGTGGGCACGATGTTCTTCCTCGGCGCGGTCTTCGCCGCGCTGTGGTGGGCGTCGGTGCACTTCGGCCGCAAGATCGACGAGGCGAAGGCCCGGTGGGCGGCCCAGGCGGAGGAGGGGCCGCAGCCGGGTACGGCGTAGCCACGGCTTCCGGGTCCGGTCCTGTGCGACCCGACCCGGTCCGACCCGACCCGATTCGGTCCGGACCGGTCCCGGGCCCGCCGGGCCGCCACCCGGACCCCATCGCTCACACGTGCGAAAACCGTGCCCGCATCACCCGTTCGGCCCTCCGCCCGGCCCCGGTACCGCGTACAGCCCAACGCCGTCACCCATGTAGCCTCAGGGCACCTGCCGTCTGTCGCACGTCACCCAAGGAGCCCCTCCCGTGAGCCAGCGCACGCTCGTCCTCCTCAAGCCCGACGCGGTCCGCCGCGGCCTGGTCGGTGAGATTCTCGGCCGTATCGAGCGCAAGGCGGGCTGGACGATCAGCGCGCTGGAGCTGCGCACCCTGGACCGCGAGATCCTGGAACAGCACTACGCCGAGCACGTCGGCCGGGATTTCTACGAGCCGTTGGTGCAGTTCATGTCGTCGGGCCCGGTGGTCAGCCTGGTCGTCGAGGGCGAGCGGGTCATCGAGGGCGTACGGGCGCTGGCCGGGCCGACCGACCCGATCAAGGCGCCCGGCGGCTCGATCCGCGGCGACTTCGGGACCATCACCCGGGAGAACCTCGTCCACGCCTCGGACTCGCCGGAGTCGGCGGAGCGTGAAATCAAGATTTTCTTCCCGGGCCGTTCCTGACATCAGGTCACCCCGACCCCCGGTGACCTGGGGTGACCGGCGGTCCGTCGGTCACCCCGCGGTATCCGCGCTCCGAACGGGGGAACGCTTCGGCGCGACACGACGTCCCCATTGAAGGGGGCGGGTCCGTGTTCCGCCGACAATGGCGAAGGAACCCCGCACCGCGTTCGAGCGGTGGGGACTTCGTGACTACGATGGAGCTTCCGCGCCCCGGCGCACCACACCTGCCGACCTCAAGTAAGCATTCGCTCCAGTTGGGAAGGCCAGACGTATCCTCATGGGGAACAACATGTCGTTCATCGGCCGTGACATGGCTGTCGACCTCGGGACCGCCAACACGCTGGTGTACGTCAGGGGTCGCGGGATCGTCCTCAACGAGCCGTCGGTCGTGGCCATCAACACCAACACCGGCGGCATCCTGGCCGTCGGGGCCGAGGCGAAGAAGATGATCGGCCGCACCCCCGGCAACATCGTCGCGGTGCGTCCTCTGAAGGACGGCGTGATCGCCGACTTCGAGATCACCGAGCGGATGCTCCGCTACTTCATCCTCAAGATCCACAAGCGCCGTTACCTGGCCCGCCCGCGCGTCGTCGTCTGTGTCCCCTCCGGCATCACCGGAGTCGAGCGCCGCGCGGTCATCGAGGCGTCCACCCAGGCCGGTGCGCGTCAGGTGCACATCATCGAGGAACCGATGGCCGCCGCGATCGGCTCCGGCCTGCCGGTCCACGAGGCCACCGGCAACATGGTGGTGGACATCGGCGGCGGTACGACCGAGGTCGCGGTGATCTCGCTCGGCGGCATCGTCACCGCCCAGTCGATCCGGGTGGCCGGCGACGAGCTGGACAACGCGATCATCCAGCACATCAAGAAGGAGTACAGCCTCCTGCTGGGCGAGCGCACCGCCGAGAGCATCAAGATCACCATCGGTTCGGCGTACGACCTGGAACAGGACGAGCACACCGAGATCCGCGGCCGCGACCTGGTCTCCGGCCTGCCCAAGACCGTCGTCATCTCGGCGGCCGAGGTCCGCAAGGCGATCGAGGAGCCGGTCAACTCCATCGTCGACGCGGTCAAGACCACGCTCGACAAGTGCCCGCCGGAGCTGTCCGGCGACGTGATGGACCGCGGCATCGTGCTCACCGGCGGCGGCGCCCTGCTCCGCGGCCTCGACGAGCGCCTGCGCCGCGAGACCGGCATGCCGATCCACATCGCCGAGGACCCGCTCGACTCCGTCGCGCTCGGCAGCGGCAAGTGCGTCGAGGAGTTCGAGGCCCTCCAGCAGGTACTGGACTCCCAGCCGCGCCGCTGAGGAATCCGACATTCCGCCGTACGGGCGGCTGATCGTCCGTACGGCGGATCGTTGATATACAAGCACCACGCCCCGACGGGCGCGCACTGCGCACAAAGGCACAACCGCACTCCCCAGCGCGACCGGCGCGGGCCCGCAGCCGGCCGGTCCTACGAGGAAGGACACGGCCGCCGCACGTGAGGGACACACGAGAGAGCCGGCTGCTACTGGTGCTGCTGGTCGCGATCGCGTTCGCGCTGATCACGGTGGACATCCGCGGCGGCGAACGGTCCCCGCTCGCCCCCGCCCGGCAGGCCGCCGCCGCGGCCTTCGGCCCGGTCGAGAGCGGCATCGCCACGGTCGTCGACCCGGTGGGCAACGCGGTCGGCGCGGTACGCGACTCCGGCGAGCGGCACACCCGGATCAGCGTCCTGGAACGCGAGAACGCCGCCCTCAAGGCGAAGCTCGGCTCCGCCGACCGCAACCGCAACCGGGCCGCCGAGCTGGACAAGATGCTCAAGACCGCCGGCACCGGCCAGTACGGCATCAAGGGCGCCCAGGTCATCGCCATCGGCGCGGCGCAGGGCTTCTCCTGGACCGTCACCATCGACGCCGGCTCCCAGGACGGCATCGCCCGCGACATGACCGTCCTCAACGGCGACGGCCTGGTCGGCCGGGTCACCACCGTCGGCCGCAGTACCGCCACCGTCCTGCTCGCCAACGACCCGGACTTCACCGTCGGCACCCGGATGGAGAAGACCAACGAGATCGGCTTCGCCACCGGCCAGGGCGGCGACTCGCTGCGCGTACAGCTCCTCAACGGCAAGGCCGAGGTGAAGAAGGGCGACCGGCTGGTCACCTTCGGCTCCAGCGCCGACAAGCCGTTCGTGCCCGGCGTCCCGGTCGGACGGGTCGTCAAGGTCGACCCGTCCAACGGCGACCTGACCCGCTCCCTCCAGGTCCGCCCGTTCGTCGGCTTCTCCCGGCTGGACATCGTCGGCGTGGTCGTCCAGCCGCCCCGCGAGGACCCGCGCGACACGGTGCTGCCGCAGAAACCCGCCAAACCCAAGCCGACGCCGACGGTCACCGTCACGGCCACCCCCACCGCGAGCGCCTCCCCCAGGAGCTGACCGATGCGCATCAAGAGGATCCTGCTCTCCGCCGCGCTGGTGGTCGTGGCCCTGCTGGTCCAGGTCGGTGTGCTGGCGCGGCTCCAGCTCCCGGGCGCCACACCGGACCTGCTGCTCCTGGTCGTCCTCGGTCTCGCCCTGGTGTACGGGCACGTCAGCGGCGCCCTGGTCGGCTTCGGCGCCGGGCTGCTCGCCGACCTCGCGCCGCCCTCCGACCACGCCATCGGCCGGTACGCGCTGGTGCTGTGCGTCATCGGGTACGTGGCCGGGCTGACCAAGCCGGACACCGGGCAGCACCGCTCGGCGACCATGCCGCTGGTCGTCGTGGTCGCCGCCGCCCTCGGCTCGACGCTGCTGTACGCGGGCGTCGGCTCGCTCGTCGGCGACTCCGCCGCCCGGCACGTCGGCCTGGGCTGGCTGCTGTTCACCGCCACGCTCTACGACCTGCTGCTGGCCCCGTTCGCCGTACCCCTGGTGATGGCGCTGGCCCGCAGGACGGACCACGACCCGCTGGCTGCGGACGCCGCCGGCGGGCAAGGCGGCTCCGCCAAGGGCCGCAAGAGCGTGCACGGCTGGATCGGCTCCGGTACCGGCCTGAAGGCGAGCCGCTCGATGCGCACCAACCTCCCGGCCAAGCCGGCCCGGATCGGCGGCCAGCGCGGCGGACTGCTCGGCAGATCGGCCCGTAACAGGGCAGGACGCATCAAGGGGGTCAAGCGACTGTGACCAACATTCCGGAGACCGGCCGTACCTCGCGCGTCACGATCCGGCTGATCGCCATCCAGATCCTCGTCTTCTCCCTGCTGCTGACCCTCGGCGGCCGGCTCTGGTACCTCCAGATCCGCAACGGCCGGGAGTACGCCGACGAGGCCCGCAACAACCACGTCCAGCAGGTCGTCGAACCGGCCACCCGCGGCTCCATCCTCGACGCCCGCGGCATCCCGCTCGCCGACAACCAGACCCGCCTGGTCGTCTCCGCCAGCCGTACCGACCTGCTGAAGATGAAGGACGACGGCAAGGCCGTGCTCGGCCGGCTCGCCAAGGTCCTGGGCATGTCGGAGACGGAGATCCGCAACAAGGTCCGGCTGTGCGACGCCAAGACCCCGCAGCCCTGCTGGAACGGCTCGCCCTTCCAGCCCATCCCGATCACGGACGAGGCCACCACCCAGCAGGCCCTCCAGATCCGCGAACGCTCCGAGGACTTCCCCGGCATCTCCGCCGAGCCCACCGCCGTACGCCGCTACGCCGCGCCCGGCAAGGCCGAGACCGCGCAGGTCCTCGGCTATCTCTCGCCGGTCACCGACGACGAGATCCAGAAGGCCAAGAACACCCGCTCGCCGCTGCTGCGCTCCGACCAGATCGGCCGGTCCGGGCTGGAGCGCACCTACGACAGCGCGCTGCGCGGCAAGGCCGGCGTGACCCGCTACGAGGTCGACAACCTCGGCCGGGTCATCGGCAAGGCCAAGAGCGACAAGGCGGTTCCCGGCTCCAACGTCGTCACGAGCATAGACGCCCGTGTCCAGGCCATAGCGGAGAAGGAACTGGCGCAGGCGATGAAGGACGCCCGCGGCACCCACGACAAGAACACCGGCACCAACTACAAGGCCGACGCGGGCGCCGTGGTCGTCATGGAGAACAAGACCGGCCGGGTCGTCTCCATGGCCTCCAACCCGTCCTACGATCCCAACGCCTGGGTCGGCGGCATCAGCGGCAAGGACTACGCGAAGCTGACCGGAAAGGAGTCCAACTACCCGCTGCTCAACCGGGCGATCCAGGGGCAGGCCGCGCCCGGCTCGATCTTCAAGGTCATCTCGACCTCGGCCGCGGTCAACGCCGGATACGACTTCAACGGCACCTACCCCTGCACCGCCTCCTTCAACATCGGCGGCCAGGTCTTCAAGAACTTCGAGTCCAAGGGCTACGGCCCGATCAACCTCGGCCGGGCGCTGGAGGTCTCCTGCGACACCGTTTTCTACAGCCTCGCCTACCAGCAGTGGCAGAAGGACGGCGGCAACAAGCCGAAGAACCCGGCCGACTGGTTCTACAAGACGGCACACCAGTTCGGCCTCGGCAAGGAGACCGGCATCGACCTGCCCAACGAGGTCACCGGCCGGGTTCCGGACCGCCAGTGGAAGAAGCGGTACTGGGAGGCCAACAAGGACGGCTGGTGCAAGCAGGGCCGGACCGGCGACGACTACGTCTCGAAGATCGCCAGGGAGAACTGCGAGTCCGGCATGAAGATGCGCGCCGGTGACTCCGTCAACTACTCCATCGGCCAGGGCGACACCCAGGTCACCCCGATACAGATGGCGACGATCTACGCGGCCATCGCCAACGGCGGCACCCTGTACAACCCGACCGTGGGCAAGGCCATCGTCAGCCCGGACGGCAAGCACATCGAGAACATCGAGCCCAAGGCGCACGGGAAGCTGCCGGTGACGGCCAAGACGCTGTCCCAGATCGACGGCGCGCTGGCCGGTGTCGCCACCCGCGGCACCGCCGCCTGGCGCTTCCAGGGCTGGCCGCAGGACAAGATCCCGATGCACGCCAAGACGGGTACCGCCGAGGTCTACGGCAAGCAGACGACGGGCTGGTTCGCCACGTACACCAAGGACTACACGATCGTCATGACCATCTCCCAGGGCGGTACGGGGTCGGGCTCCGCCGGCCCGGCCGTGCGCAAGATCTACAACGCGCTGTACGGGGTGGACGACAAGGGCAAGATCGACGAGAAGGCCGCGCTGCTGCCCAGGCCGCAGACCGGCCTGCCCAAGATCCTGGGCGACGGCACGATCCAGGCGCAGCCCATCAAGCCCGTCGCCGTCACCCCGCCGTCCGCCGCGCCCGGAAGGCGGGAACCGTGACCAGCTCGCACACGGCGAACGGCTTCACCGTCCGCCGCTACTCCCCGGACCGCGGTGCCTGGGGCAGGCTGACGGCGCGCGACTCGGTCGTCCGCCGGCTCGACTGGGTCATGCTGCTGTGCTGCCTGGCCCTGTCCCTGATCGGCGCGGTGCTGGTCTTCTCCGCGACCCGCAACCGCACCGAACTCAACCACGGCGACGAGTTCGGCTTCCTCCTGCGCCATCTGCTGAACACCGGCATCGGCCTGGCCCTGGCGGCCGGCGCGATCTGGCTCGGCCACCGCACGCTGCGCGGGGCGGTACCGATCCTGTACGTCCTCTCGCTGCTGCTGTCGCTGCTCGTCCTGACGCCGGTGGGCGCCACGATCAACGGCTCCCGCTCGTGGCTGGCCATCCCCGGCGGGCTCTCCCTGCAGCCCGCCGAATTCGCCAAGATCACGATCACACTGGGGATGGCGGTGATCCTCGCGGGCCGGGTCGACGCGGGCGACCGCCCGCACCCCGATCACCGCACCGTCGTGCAGGCCCTCGGCCTGGCCGCGATCCCCGTCGTCATCATCATGCTGATGCCGGACCTCGGCTCCGTCATGGTCCTCGGCGCGATCATCCTCGGCGTCCTGCTCGCCTCCGGCGCCTCCAACCGATGGATCCTCGGGCTGGTGGGCGCAGGCGTCGTCGGCTGCGTCGCCATCTGGCAGCTCGGCCTGCTGGACGACTACCAGATCGCCCGCTTCGCCGCCTTCGCCAACCCGAGCCTGGACCCGGCGGGCGTCGGCTACAACACCAACCAGGCACGCATCGCGATCGGCGGCGGCGGGCTGACCGGCTCCGGTCTCTTCCAGGGCAGCCAGACCACCGGCCAGTTCGTCCCGGAGCAGCAGACCGACTTCATCTTCACCGTCGCCGGTGAGGAGCTGGGCTTCCTCGGCGCGGGCCTGATCATCGTCCTGCTGGGCGTCGTCCTCTGGCGTGCCTGCCGCATCGCCCGCGAGGCCAGCGAGCTCTACAGCACCATCGTCGCGGCGGGCTGCGTCTCCTGGTTCTCCTTCCAGGCGTTCGAGAACATCGGCATGACGCTCGGCATCATGCCGGTCACCGGGCTCCCGCTGCCGTTCGTCTCGTACGGCGGCACGTCCATGTTCGCGGTCTGGATCGCCATAGGGCTGCTCCAGTCCATCCACGTGCAGCGGCCGGTGTCGGCCTGACCCGCGCCGGCCGTACGTCACATCCGTACGGCACGTCCGTACGTCAGCGGGCGGCGCGGTAGGAGCTGTAGGCGACGAGCGCGGCGAGCACCGCGGCGCTCGTCACGGTGGCGAGGAGCACCCACAGGGCGATCCGCGCCCCGCCCGCCCGCTGCCGGGCCTGCGGCCGGGACCGGCCGGCCCGGGGCTCCCGGGGAGCCTCCGAGACGCCGCTGAGGGCCGTGTCGGCCAGCAGCCGACGGCAGGCGGCGGCCAGTTCGTCCGTACCGCTGTCCAGCCGCATCACCGTCTCGGCCCGCGCGGGCGCGCTCGTACCGCCGTCCAGGATGCGGCCCGCCCGTAAGAGCACCTCGCCCCGCGTCCCGGTGACGGACAGGCTGATCCACCGCTGGACGTGCTCGCCCCGTATGACCACCCCGCCCGTCCGGTCCCGGTAGACCGTGTGCTGCTGCCAGAGGACAGCGGCCAACTGGCGTGCGGTGTCCGTCAGATGCGCGAGCATCGTTCCCCCCTGCTCTGATGTGCGCCGGTCAAGGAACGCACTGTACCGGCAGGTGACGGGCAGGCCCGGAGGAGGGTTGCCGAGCACGGCGCTCCGCTCCCGCACGGGGGGCGGGAACGGGGGGTGCCCGTCCCGGAGGCGGGGCGGGCACTCCCGTTCAGATCACGCTCCCTGCTGGAGCCGCAGCAAGGAGGCCGCCAGTTGGTCCACCTCCTCGGGAGTGTTGTAGAGGGCCAGGGAGGCGCGTACGGCGCTGTCCAGGCCGTAGTGGGCCAGGGCCGGCTGCGCGCAGTGATGCCCTGAGCGGACGGCGATGCCCTCCAGGTCGAGGGCCTGCGCCACCGCCGTCGAGTCGTGCCCGGCGAGCGTGAAGGCCAGCACCCCGATGCGGTCGGGGGCCTCGCCCAGCACCCGCAGGCCGGGTACGGCCGCCAGCACCTGCTGCGCGTAGGCCAGCAACTGGGCCTCGTACGCGGCGATGGCCTCGTGGTCGAAGGAGGACAGCCAGTCGAGGGCCGCGAGCAGCCCCACCACGCCGGAGATGTGCCCGGTACCGGCCTCGAAGAGGTGCGGTGCGGGCGCGAACGTCGTGCGGTCGAAGGAAACGGACTCGATCATGTTCCCGCCGCCCTGCCACGGCGCCATCGACGCCAGCAGTTCGGGCTTGGCGTACAGCGCGCCGATCCCTGTGGGCGCGAACAGCTTGTGACCGGAGAAGGCGTAGAAGTCGGCGTCCAGAGCCTGCACGTCGACCGGGAAGTGAGCCACCGCCTGCGCGCCGTCCACCAGCACCTTGGCGCCGTAGCGGTGGGCCAGCGCCGTCATCTCCGCCACCGGCGGGACGGTGCCCAGCACGTTGGAGGCATGGCTGACGGCCACCAGGCGGGTACGGGAGGACAGCAGGTCGGCATAGGCGAACTGGTCGATCTGCCCGTCCGGCAGCAGCGGGACCGGCACCACCCGGGCGTGCGTCTCGGCGGCGAGCTGCTGCCAGGGCACGATGTCGGAGTGGTGCTCCAGTACGGGGACGAGGATGTCGTCACCCGGACCGACGTTGGCCCGCCCCCACGTCTGGGCGACCAGGTTGATCGCCTCGGTGGTGCCCCGGACGAAGACGATCTCCTCGGGGGACGGGGCGCCCAGGAAGTCCGCGACGGCGGCCCGGCCCGCTTCGTACAGGGCGGTGGCGTCGCGGGCCATGGTGTGGGCGCCGCGGTGGATGTTGGAGTTGGCCGAGCCGTAGAACGCGGACACGGCCTCGATCACCTGGCGCGGTTTCTGCGTGGTGGCGCCGTTGTCGAGCCACACGAGCGGCCGGCCGTTGACCAGCCGGTGCAGGATCGGGACGTCGCGGCGCGCCATCTCCGGGGAGAAGGCGCCGCGTTGGGCACCGGGGAACTGCTGGGGGACGGAACCGGCGGTGGGGTCGGTTGCGGGAACGGCGGGAGCGGTGGGAGCGGTGGGGACGGTGGTGGCCGTGTCGGGGGCCGGGGCGGCACTCGCGGCAGGGGCCGCGCCCGTGGCCGGGATCGCGCCCACGCCGGGGACGGCGCCCGTGGCCGGGACGGAGTTCGTGTCCGGGACCGCGTGCGTAGCCGGGGCCGCGCTCATTCCGGGTATCGCGCTCATGCCCGGGACGGTGTCGAAGCCGAGGTAGTGCTCCGCTCCGGGGGCCGTGGACGCCGTACCGGGTGCGGCACTTGACGACGCGCCGCCCCTGCCGGAGCCCGCGCTCGGAACCGGCGGCATGCCCGGCAGGCCCGCCATGGCCGCGGCCGGTACGACGGTCGCCCCCGCGCCCGGAGCCGCTCCCATGCTCGGTGCCGTGGCCGGTGAGGCGGCCGCTGACGTCTCCGGTGCCGTGTTCGCCGGCCCGGCCGGGGCCGTGCCGGCGGCAGGCGACGCCGCCGGGGTCGCGGTGCCGGCCTTCGTCCCCTTGCCCAGGAGCGCGCTCAGCGGTGCCGTGAGCCCCGTGACCTCAGGAGTAGTCATGGTACTTGGACACCTCGACGTTCTGGAGGACGGCCAGGGCGTCCTCGACCAGGACGGCGGTGTTGAAGTAGGCCGTGACCAGGTACGAGGTGATGGCCTTCTGGTCCACGCCCATGTTGCGGACGGACAGGCCGGGTTCCGCCTCGTCGGGCACCGAGCTGGGGCGCAGACCCACCACGCCCTGCTCGGCCTCGCCCACCCGCATCAGCAGGATCTCCGTCGTGCCCGCGCCGTTGATGCCCACCTTGTCGGACGGCAGCAGCGGCACGCCGCGCCAGGTCAGCAGCGGACTGCCGAACCGGGTGTCGGTCACCGGGGGCACACCCCGGCGGGTACATTCGCGCCCGAACGCGGCGATCGCCCGCGGGTGCGCCACGAAGTACGCGGGCTGCTTCCACACCTTGGCCAGCAGCTCGTCCAGGTCGTCCGGCGTCGGCGCGCCGGTGCGCGGCTGCACCCGCATCCCCGGCGCGACCTGGTTGAACAGGCCGAACTCCGGGTGGTTGAGCATCATCGACTCCTGCCGCTCACGCAGGGCGTGCACGGTCAGGTTGCTCTGCGCCCGGGTCTGGTCGATGGGCTGGTTGTACAGGTCGGCGACCCGGGTGTGCACGCGCAGCACGGTCTGGGCGAGGCTCATGTGGTACTCGCGCGGTGCGTCCTCGTACTCCACGTACGTGCCCGGCAGCACCGGTTCGCCGACGTGCCCGGAGGCCAGGTCGACCGGCGCCTCGGCGCCCGGCGTGGGCCCTTCGCCGGAGCAGTAGGACTCCATCGAGGTGCGCAACGACTCGTCGCGGTCGGCCAGTTCGGCCAGCTTGGAGCGGTGGACGCACAGCGCGACACCGGGGGTGAGGGCGCGGACCCGGTACGGCAGCGTCTCGCCCTTGGCCCAGGCCTCCAGGTCGAAGAACTGGCCGTCGCCGACGATCTCCAGCAGCGCGTCCTCGCCGTAGCGGCCGGTCACCCGCTTCTCCGCGCGGCCCCGTACGAGCACCCAGAGCCGGTCCGCGCTGTCGCTCTCCGAGCACAGTAACTGCCCGGCCTCGAAGGTCACCTCGTCGCACGTCTCGGCCAGTTCGCGCAGTTGCCCCTCGTCGGCCTGCCGCAGGAACGGCAGTTCCCGCAGGTCCTCGGGCACGATGCGGTGGCTGTCGCCCTCGGAGAAGGTGCTGATCCGGTCGTCGCCGAGGATGAAGGTACGGCGGCGGTTGACGCGGTAGACACCGGCCTCGACGTCCACCCACGGCAGGGCGCGCAGCAGGTAGCGCGGGGTGATGCCGCGCATCTGCGGCGTGGTCTTGGTGGCGGTGGCGAGTTGCCGTGCCGCATCGGGACTGAGGCTCTGGCGGCCGTTGGTGGTCATCGCTCTCCTCGCGAAAGGGCGCGCGGACGCACCGCGGCCCTCGTGGCCGCCGCGGTCCGCACGCGGGATGAGGGGACCGATCGTCCGAGCGGCAACTGCCGACGGCAAGACGGCGTATTTCCGCAACCGGCCGGAAAGGAGCTGTCCGGCATTCGCAGGTGTTCGTGCGGAGATGAACTGATTGCGGTGCGGACGCCGCGTGGCCAGCCCGGAACTCCTCCGGCGGGTGGCGCGCCACCGTCGGAACGTCCGGTCGGGGACTGCCTCGGCGCCGCACACGCGGCTAGATTCGATCCATGGCGGACACCGTGCGGGAAATCGAGCGAAAGTACGAGGCCGATGACAGCACCGAACTGCCCGACCTGACCGGCGTCGCCGGGGTCGCGGCCGTCGCGGACCAGGGCACCGTAGTCCTGCTCGCCACCTACTACGACACCCCGGACCAACGGCTCGCCGCCGACGGCGTCACGCTGCGGCGGCGCACCGGGGGCGGCGACGCGGGCTGGCACCTGAAGCTGCCGGTCGCCCCCGGCGTACGGGACGAGGTGCGGATGCCGCTCGCCGACCGGGTACCGCCGGAGCTCGCGGCGCTGGTGCGCTCGCGGGTGCGCGGCGCACGCCTGGCGCCGGTGGCGCAGTTGCGGACCCGGCGCACGCTGCGGGTGCTGGAGAGCGAGCGGGGAGAGCCGCTCGCCGAGGTGGCGGTCGACGAGGTGGTGGCGCACCGGGTGGACGGTGCGGGGCCGGACCAGGGTCAGGGTCACGACCACGACCACGACCACGATCAGGACCACGGCCAGGAGTCTGCGGGAAGCCGGGTGACGGTCGGTGTCCGCTGGCGCGAGATCGAGGTGGAGTTGGTGGGGGACGCGACTCCCGCTCTCCTGGACGCCGTGGAGGAGGTTTTCGCGGCCGCGGGGGTACGGCCCGCGAGTTCGGCGTCCAAGCTGGCCCGCGCGCTGGCGGAGACGGCGGACCAGCAGCCGCAGGAGCGGGTGAAGCGGGGGAAGCCCGACCCGGCCGGGAAACCCGGCAAGGTGACCAAGCCCGGCAAGCCCGGCAAGGTCGGCAAGGCCGGAAAAGCCGGCGTGTCCCCCCGGTCCGCCGGCCTCCGTACCGCCGGTGACGCCGTCCTCGCCTACGTCCGTGAGCAGATCCGCACCCTCGTCGAGCTGGACCCGGCCGTCCGCCGGGACGTACCCGACTCGGTGCACCAGATGCGGGTCGCCACCCGCCGGCTGCGCAGCGCCTTCCGCTCGTACGGTGCGGTGCTGGACCGGTCGGTGACCGATCCGATCAGCGACGAACTGAAGTGGCTGGCCGGTGAGTTGGGTGTCGACCGGGACCGTGAGGTGCTGGCGGAGCGGCTGCGGGAGGGGCTGCGGGAGCTGCCGCGTGAGCTGCGGCTGGGCCCGGTGGCCGCGCGCCTGCGCCTGTGGTCGCAGCGCCGCCGTCTCGGCTCCCGGCAGTCGCTGCTCGCGGTCCTGGACGGGGCGCGGCACCTGGCGCTGCTGGAGAGCCTGCACACGCTCCTGGCGGACCCGCCGCTGCGTCCGGCCGCGGCCCGCCCGCCGGGGCGCACGATGGCGAAGGCCGTGCTCAAGGACTACCGGCGGCTGGACGGGCGGATGGCGGCCGCGCTGGCGGCGCCGCCCGGGCCGGAACGCGACGAGGCGCTGCACGCCGCCCGCAAGGCGGCCAAGCGGGTGCGGTACGCGGCGGAGGCGGCGACGCCGGTGCTGGGCCGTCCGGCGAAGAAGTTCGCCACCCGCATGAAGCGGGTGCAGCAACTGCTCGGCGAACACCAGGACAGCGTGCTGGCCCGAGCGGCGCTGCGGGACCTCGCCGTACAGGCGCACGGTGCGGGAGAGGGCGGCTTCAGTTTCGGACTGCTGTACGGGCGGGAGGAGGCGGTCGCGGCGGCCGGGGAGCGGGAGTTGCCCGGGGTGTGGCGGAAGGCGTCGAAGCCGGCACACCGCAGGAAACTGCGCGGGTGACGCGCCGCGGGTGAGCCGGTGGGCGGGGGCGGGACGGCGGCGACGACCGTGGCGGTGACCGTGGCGTGGCGGGCAGCACGGGTCCGCGCCACGCCCGGCGGGCCGCCGCCCGCCCGGTGACCCACCGTCCGCGCGCCGTCACCCCTTGCCCACCAGGGCGGTCTCGTCAACAGGGCCGCGTTCCCGAGGTACGCTGGATGGTCACCCCTGCCAGCTCATGAAAGACGCCGCGATGCCTGTCGAGACGGTCTTCCCGCGCCTGGAAGCGCTTCTCCCGCATGTCCAGAAGCCCATCCAGTACGTCGGTGGAGAGCTCAACTCCACCGTCAAAGACTGGGATTCCTGCGATGTGCGCTGGTCGCTCATGTACCCGGACGCCTACGAGGTCGGGCTGCCCAACCAGGGCGTCATGATCCTTTACGAGGTCCTCAACGAGCGCGAGGGCGTGCTCGCCGAGCGCACGTACAGCGTGTGGCCGGACCTCGAAGCGCTGATGCGCGAGCACAAGGTGCCGCAGTTCACGGTCGACGCGCACCGCCCGGTCAGCGCCTTCGACGTGCTCGGCGTCTCCTTCTCCACCGAGCTGGGCTACACCAACCTGCTCACCGCCCTGGACCTGTCGGGCATCCCGATCGAGGCCAAGGACCGTACGGAGGACCACCCGCTGATCCTCGCGGGCGGTCACGCGGCGTTCAATCCGGAGCCGATCGCCGACTTCCTGGACTGCGCGGTGGTCGGCGACGGCGAGCAGGCCGTGCTGGAGATCACCGACATCATCCGCGCCTGGAAGGCCGAGGGCCGTCCCGGCGGGCGCGACGAGCTGCTGTTCCGCCTCGCGAGGACCGGCAGCGTGTACGTCCCCAAGTTCTACGACGTGGAGTACCTGGCCGACGGGCGCATCTCGCGCGTCGTGCCGAACCGCTCCGGCGTCCCGTGGCGGGTGTCCAAGCACACCGTCATGGACCTGGACGAGTGGCCCTACCCCAAGCAGCCGCTCGTCCCGCTGGCCGAGACCGTCCACGAACGGATGTCGGTCGAGATCTTCCGTGGCTGCACCCGCGGCTGCCGTTTCTGCCAGGCAGGCATGATCACGCGCCCCGTGCGGGAGCGAAGCATCACCGGCATCGGCGAGATGGTGGACAAGGGTCTGAAGGCCACGGGATTCGAGGAGGTCGGCCTGCTGTCGCTGTCCTCCGCGGACCACACCGAGATCGGCGACATCGCCAAGGGCCTCGCCGACCGGTACGAGGAAGACAAGATCGGCCTGTCGCTGCCGTCGACCCGCGTCGACGCCTTCAACGTCGATCTTGCCAACGAGCTGACGCGCAACGGCCGACGCTCGGGACTGACCTTCGCGCCCGAGGGCGGCAGCGAGCGGATGCGCAAGGTCATCAACAAGATGGTCTCGGAAGAGGACCTGATCCGTACGGTCGCCACGGCCTACGGCAACGGCTGGCGGCAGGTGAAGCTGTACTTCATGTGCGGCCTGCCCACCGAGACCGACGAGGACGTCCTCCAGATCGGCGACATGGCGGTCAACGTGATCGCCAAGGGCCGCCAGGTGGCCAACTCCAACGACATCCGCTGCACGGTCTCCATCGGCGGCTTCGTGCCCAAGCCGCACACGCCGTTCCAGTGGGCGCCGCAGCTCTCCGCCGAGGAGACCGACGCGCGCCTGGAGAAGCTGCGCGACAAGATCCGCGGCGACAAGAAGTACGGCCGCTCCATCGGCTTCCGCTACCACGACGGCAAGCCCGGCATCGTCGAGGGCCTGCTCTCGCGCGGTGACCGCCGCGTCGGCTCGGTCATCCGCGCCGTCTACGAGGGCGGCGGCCGCTTCGACGGCTGGCGCGAGCACTTCTCGTACGACCGCTGGATGAAGGCCGCCGAGGAGACGCTGCCCGAGTACGGCGTGGACGTCGCCTGGTACACCACCCGTGAGCGGACGTACGAGGAGGTCCTGCCCTGGGACCATCTGGACTCCGGTCTGGACAAGGACTGGCTCTGGGAGGACTGGCAGGACGCCCTCGACGAGACCGAGGTCGAGGACTGCCGCTGGACCCCGTGCTTCGACTGCGGCGTGTGCCCGCAGCTCGATCTCGACATCCAGATCGGCCCGACGGGCAAGAAGCTGCTGCCGCTGACCGTCGTCAAGTAAGCGATCCAGGCGCGCGAGCGCGCCACGGCCCGTGCCCCGGCCCGGCCCCCGCAGCGATGCGGCGGCCGGGCCGCGGCATGTGTGCGTCGGTGCCCATAACGGGTGCGAGGGGGAGAAAACCGGATGGAGTCCACGGGTGGGCCGTCGCTGGTCAAGGAGCACGAACGGGACCGGGTGCCGGAGCCGTACGCGCCGGGAGAGGGCTGCCTGACGCGGGTGGTCCGGCTGCCGGTGCGGATTGCCGTCCTGGTGCTCGTGGTGCCGGTGCGCATGGTGTGGGACGCGCTCGCGGCCTGCGGCCGTGCCGTGCACCGCGGGGTGCTGCGCCCTGTGGGGCGCGGGCTGTCCTGGCTGGGGCACGTCCTCGTCGTCGCGCCGCTGACCTGGGTGTACCGCCGGGTCCTCACGCCGATCGGACACGGTATCGCCTGGACCGCGCGGGCTTTCGGTACGGCGTTGCTCTGGCTGGCCAAGGCGCTGTTCTACTGGCCGTGGGCCGCTCTGTGGCGGTATGTGCTGGTGCCGGCCGGGGTGGCCGTCGGGGTGGCCGTGGCCTGGCTGGTCCGTCACCTGGTCGTGGCGCCGGCGCTCTGGGGGTACCGCTGGGTCCTCACTCCGGTGGGTCATGCCTTCAGGCGGCTCGCGGGCGGCTTCGGCCGGCTGGTCCGTGGGCTGGGGGCGGGGCTGGCCTGGCTCGGCCGTCATCTGGTCGTGCTCCCCGCCCAGTGGTGCCACCGGCACGTACTGACGCCCGTCGGGCACGGCGTCGCCTGGCTGGCCCGCGGCATCGCGGCCGCCGTCACCGCCCTCGTACGGTGGACGGTCGTCGTACCGGCCGTCGCGGTGTGGCGGTACGTCCTCGCCCCGGTGGGCCGGGCCGTCGTCGGCGCCGTGACCGTCGTCGTGCGCGAGACCGGTGCCGCGTTCGGTCACTGCTGGCGGGTGGCCGGGTACGTGTCCCGGGCCGTCGGCCGGGCCCTCGGCACACTCCTGCGGTGGATCTTCGTCGAGCCGTTCCGCTGGGCGTACCGCACCGTTCTCACCCCGGTGGGCCATGCCGTACGGGACGGCCTGTGGCGCCCGGTGCGGCGCGCGGCGGGCGCGGCCGGCCGGTCCGTACGGCAGGGGCTGGCCGCCGCCCGGCAGTCCGTCCGGCAGACCCGCGCCGACCTCCGGCGGGCCCTGTTCGGAGCACCCGGGCAGCAGGAGCGCGCCGCGATGCCGCGGCCCCGGCGGGAACCCGGGGTACCGCGGGCACGTACTCTAGGTAAGACGTCCGGGCGCGACGTGTCCTCGCCTGGGCGGGGGCCCGGGCCGGGCGACGCCGGGTAGGCGTCATCCGGACGGACCGTCCCCGCCCCGCGCGGGGTGACGTCCGGCAGCGCCCTCACACCAAGGAGAAGTAACACTGGGCAAGCGACAGCCCGAAGGCCCGCCGCCCGCACCGGCGGTGCAGCGCATCCGACTGCGCTACACCAAGCGCGGCCGCCTCCGGTTCACCAGCCACCGCGACTTCCAGCGCGCTTTCGAGCGGGCGCTGCGCCGCGCCGAGGTCCCCATGGCCTATTCGGCGGGCTTCACCCCGCACCCCAAGGTGTCGTACGCCAACGCCGCGCCGACCGGTACGGGCAGCGAGGCCGAGTACCTGGAGATCCAGCTCGCCGAGCGCCGCGATCCGGCCATGCTCCGGGAGCTGCTCGACGAGTCGCTGCCGGCCGGTCTGGACATCACCGACGCGGTGGAGGCCCGTACCTCCGGCCTCGCCGACCGGTTGCAGGCGTCGGTGTGGGAGCTGCGGCTCGACGGCGTCGAGCCGGCCGAGGCGGCACGGGCCGCCGAGACGTTCCTCGCCGCCGAAGAAGTGCAGGTCGAACGCCGTACGAAGAACGGCATGCGGACCTTCGACGCGCGCGGCGCGGTCACCCGCCTGGAAGCCGTCGCCCCCGAGGGCGATAGGCCGGACGGCAAAGCCTGTGCGATACTGCGGCTGGTTGTTCGGCATTTGACACCTGCCGTACGACCCGACGACGTCCTGTCCGGCCTCCGAGCTACGGCCGACCTGGCGCCGCCGGTCCCCGCAGCGGTGACCAGGCTGGCGCAGGGGCTGCTCGATGAGGAGACCGGCGCGGTGACCGACCCGCTCGCGCCCGACCGCGACGCTGCCGAGGCCGGCACAACAACGGCCGCCGGCTGAGCGCCGCGAGGCGCCGGACGGTTCTGCACAGGACCGCCGTCGTCGCGTCGCCGATCAGCCAGGGAGCCACCCCGGTCCGGCAGACGCACTGACCAGCAGACTTTCGCCGGTCCCCGACCTACGGGCCCGGCGAGCGAGACGACAGCTCCCGTGCGGCGCCCGCGCCCCGGAGGGCGGCACCGTGCCACACCGGCGGGCCGCGTCCGGATCCAGGCGCGGCGCCCGGGAGCGTGACGGGAGAACCGCCCGCATGCTCGAACCCATTGAGCCCAACGAACCCAGCGGCCCTTCGGAGCAGTCCTCCGAGGGCGGCACCCCCAGCGACACGCTGCCGCCGCGCCGTCGGCGCCGCGCCGCCTCCCGGCCGGCCGGCCCGCCCTCGGGGGCGGCGAGCGCCACCGCCGGGAGCCCGGTGACCGCGGACAGCGGTACCGAGGCGACCGGCAGCGCGGCCGTGAGCGCCGCGCAGGACGACCAGGGCGCCGCCTCGACGGTCGTCTCCGGCGACGACGCCAAGCCGGCGCGCACCCGCCGCCGCGCCACCCGTAAGGCCACCGCCCCCGCGGGCTCCCCGCAGGCGGCCGAGACCGCACAGACTTCCGCCGAGGCTCCGGCCGCCGCGGCGCCGGCCCCGCGGGAGGCACAGCCGGCCGCCGAGGACGAGGCGCCGAGCGCCCGCCCCCGCCGTCGCGCCACCCGCCGTGCCTCCGCGCCCGCCGGCTCGCCGAACGCCGAGGCGCCCGCCGAGACGCAGGCCCCCGAGGCGCAGGCCGCGTCCGGCGACCAGGCCGCCGCGCCCGCCGCCCCTGAGCAGCCCGCCGCGTCCGACGACGCCAAGCCCGCCCGTTCGCGCCGCCGTGCGACCCGTAAGGCCACCGCGCCCACCGGCTCGCCGCAGCCCGCCGCCGAGCAGCCGCAGGCGGCCGCCCCGGCGCAGGCGGACGCCGAGGACGAGGACGAGGCCGAGGAGACCGCCGCGGCCCAGGCCCAGGAAGAGGCTCCGGCCGCGCCCGCCGAGGACACCAAGCCCGCCCGTTCGCGCCGCCGTGCGACCCGTAAGGCCACCGCCCCCGCGGGCTCCCCGCAGGCGGCCGAGGCCGCGGAGAGCGCTCAGCCCGCCGCTTCCGGCGCCGAGGCCGCCGAGCCGGCGTCCGGCTCCGGTGACACGCCGCGCCGTCGCTCGCGCCGCCGTACCGACCGTGCGGCCGAGACCGCACAGCAGGAGCAGGCCACCGCCGAGCAGCCGCGCGCCGAGGCCGAGGCCGCGCCGGAGGAGCCCGCCGCCCGTGGCTCCCGCCGCCGTGACCGCCGTCCGCCGACGGCCGTGTTCCAGGCGCCGGTCTTCACCGAGCCGATGTTCCAGACCCCGGAGACCGCCGCCGCGGCTGCCGCTGCCGCGGCCGAGCAGGCCGCCGAGGAGCCCGCCGCCGAGCAGGACGAGCAGCCCGCGTCCGGCGGCCGCCGCCGTCGCCGCCGGGGAGCCGCCGCCGAGCCCGAGCAGCAGCCCGCGGCCGAGCAGGCGCCCGCCCCGAAGGCGGAGAAGGCCGAGCCCGTCCAGGACACGCAGGCCATCCAGGACGACACCGACGACTCCGACGACGACACCGACGACGAGCGCGGCGACGCCGCGCAGGGCGACGACGAGTCGGGCGACCGCCCCTCCCGCCGCCGCCGTCGCGGTGGCCGCCGCCGCCGTCGCGGCGAGGCCGCCGACGGCAGCGACGAGCAGTCCGGTGAGGACGGGCCGTCCGACGCCGGGCAGCCGGCCGCCGAGGAGGAGCAGGCCGAGCAGGCCGCGTCCGCCGCGGAGGACGACGACGACCAGCAGGGCGGCGGCTCCAGCAGCAGCCGTCGGCGCCGTCGCCGGCGCCGGCGCAGCGGTGACCTCGGTGACGGGGACGCCGGCCAGCAGGGCGGCGACGACCCGGAGCGCACGGTCGTCAAGGTCCGCGAGCCCCGCAAGAAGGACGAGCCGTCCGACGAGGTCCAGTCCATCAAGGGCTCGACGCGTCTGGAGGCCAAGAAGCAGCGCCGCCGCGAGGGCCGCGAGCAGGGCCGCCGCCGGGTGCCGATCATCACCGAGGCGGAGTTCCTGGCGCGCCGCGAGGCCGTCGAGCGGGTGATGGTCGTCCGCCAGAGCGGCGAGCGCACCCAGATCGGCGTCCTGGAGGACGACGTGCTCGTCGAGCACTTCGTCAACAAGGAGCAGTCGACCTCGTACGTCGGCAACGTCTACCTCGGCAAGGTGCAGAACGTCCTGCCGTCGATGGAGGCCGCCTTCGTCGACATCGGCAAGGGCCGCAACGCCGTGCTGTACGCGGGCGAGGTCAACTTCGAGGCGCTCGGCATGGCCAACGGGCCGCGCCGCATCGAGACCGCGCTGAAGTCCGGCCAGTCCGTGCTGGTGCAGGTCACCAAGGACCCGATCGGCCACAAGGGCGCCCGCCTGACCAGCCAGGTCTCGCTGCCCGGTCGCTACCTGGTCTACGTGCCCGAGGGCTCGATGACCGGCATCAGCCGCAAGCTGCCGGACACCGAGCGGGCGCGGCTGAAGCAGATCCTGAAGAAGATCGTCCCCGAGGACGCGGGCGTCATCGTCCGTACCGCCGCCGAGGGCGCCAGCGAGGACGAGCTGCGCCGCGACGTGGAGCGCCTGCAGGCGCAGTGGGAGGACATCCAGAAGAAGGCCAAGGCGGGCTCCACCAGCTCGCCGAGCCTGCTGTACGGCGAGCCCGACATGACCGTCCGGGTCGTCCGCGACATCTTCAACGAGGACTTCTCCAAGGTCATCGTCAGCGGTGACGAGGCGTGGCAGACCATCCACGGCTACGTCTCGCACGTGGCGCCGGACCTGGCCGACCGCCTCCAGAAGTGGACCTCGGACGTGGACGTCTTCGCGACGTACCGCATCGACGAGCAGCTGATGAAGGCGCTGGACCGCAAGGTCTGGCTGCCCTCCGGCGGTTCGCTGGTGATCGACAAGACCGAGGCCATGGTCGTCATCGACGTCAACACCGGGAAGTTCACCGGTCAGGGCGGCAACCTCGAAGAGACCGTGACCAGGAACAACCTGGAGGCGGCCGAGGAGATCGTGCGCCAGCTTCGGCTGCGCGACCTGGGCGGCATCGTCGTCATCGACTTCATCGACATGGTGCTGGAGTCCAACCGGGACCTGGTGCTGCGGCGGATGCTGGAGTGCCTGGGCCGCGACCGTACGAAGCACCAGGTCGCCGAGGTCACCTCGCTGGGCCTGGTCCAGATGACCCGTAAGCGGGTCGGCCAGGGCCTGCTGGAGTCCTTCTCCGAGTCGTGCGTGCACTGCAACGGCCGCGGCGTCATCGTCCACATGGACCAGCCGGCCTCGGCCGGCGGCGGTGGCGGCAAGCGCAAGAAGAAGGGCAAGGGCGGCGGGTCCGGCCAGGACCACCAGCAGCACGACCACCAGCACCACGACGAGCACCAGGACGCGGAGACCGCGCGCGCCGACGAGCACCCCGAGCTGGAGCCCGTCGCGGTGACCGAGGCGGAGCTGCAGCCCGCGGTGGCCGACACCGACGAGTGGTTCGGCAGCCCGGCGGAGGCCGAGGCGGCAGCCGGCGGCGCACGCGGCCGTGGCCGCCGTCGCGCCAGCCGCAAGGTGTCCGCACCGGCGGGCGCGCCCAAGGCGTCCGAGGCCGCCGCGATCGTGGTGGAGGCCGCCGAGCCGGCGCCGGCCGCCGAGCCGGAGCCCGCCGTGGAGCCGGAACCGGCCGCGGAGCCCGCACCGGCCCGTCCGCGCCGTCGTGCGACCCGTAAGGCGACCGCTCCCGCGGGTTCGCCCAAGGCCGCCGAGGAGGCCCCGGCGGCGGAGGCCGCACCGGAGCCGGTCGCCGAGCCCGCGCCCGAGCCGGCTGCCGAAGCGGTCGCCGAAGCCGCCGAACCGGCCGTGGAGGCTCCCGTGGACGCCGCTGCGGGCACGGACGCCACCGTGAGCACGGACGCCGTCGAGGAGGCCGCCGAGGAGGCGCCCGCCAAGAAGACCGCGGCGAAGAAGGCGGCCAAGAAGGCGCCCGCGAAGAAGGCGGCGGCCAAGAAGACGGCCACGACGAAGAAGGCGGCGGCGAAGAAGACCACCACCGCCAAGAAGGCGGCGGCGGAGAAGGCCCCGGCCAAGAAGGCCGCCACCAAGAAGGCCGCCACCAAGAAGACCACCGCGAAGAAGACCACGACGAAGAAGGCGGCGGCCAAGAAGACCGCCGCCGCCGAGCAGGCCCCGGCCGCGTCGGTGTCGGCTTCGACGGAGGACTGAACCGGACGGACCGTGCCCCGGGCCCACGTGCCCGGGGCCGGTTTGACCCCCCGGTCAAGGCCCCGTAACCTTGACCGTCGGCGTCTGTAGTACGCCAAACCCCTGAGCAAACACCTCCCGGTCCGCCGGGGGAGGCCGCTCGTCCACTCGGATTCCACGGGATCTCACGAACCCGTGTGAGCGGCTGGCATCAGTGGTCCCGTATCTAGCGAGAGAGTGAGATCCGCGTGTACGCAATCGTGCGTAGCGGTGGTCGTCAGCACAAGGTTGCTGTCGGCGACATCGTCGAGGTTGACAAGATTTCTGCCGGCAAGGTTGGCGACGCGGTCGAGCTCTCGACGCTGCTCGTCGTCGACGGCGAGTCGGTTACCAGCGACCCGTGGGTGCTGGCCGGGGTGAAGGTCCAGGCGGAGATTGTGGACCACCACAAGGGCGCCAAGATCGACATCCTGAAGTACAAGAACAAGACCGGCTACCGCAAGCGGATCGGTCACCGCCAGCAGTACACGGCGATCAAGATCACCGGCATCGACTCGCCGGCGAAGTAAGGGACTGAGGAGACATGGCACACAAGAAGGGCGCATCGTCCACTCGGAACGGTCGCGATTCCAATGCTCAGCGGCTCGGCGTGAAGCGCTTCGGCGGTCAGGCCGTCCTCGCCGGTGAGATCCTGGTCCGCCAGCGCGGCACCCACTTCCACCCGGGCACGGGCGTCGGCCGTGGCGGCGACGACACCCTGTTCGCCCTGGCCGAGGGTGCGGTGCAGTTCGGCACCCACCGTGGCCGCAAGGTCGTGAACATCGTTCCGATCGCCGAGTGACCCACCACTCCGGCATCGAGCGATAGCTCAGCAGCACCACTCCGAGGGCGGACCGCCTCTCCCCGCAGTACGCGGGAAGGCCGGTCCGCCCTTGGCGTGTTAGTACAGAGACAATTCCGTCGTATCTGGAGGCATTCCCACCATGACCACCTTCGTGGACCGCGTCGAGCTGCATGTCGCCGCGGGTAACGGAGGCCACGGCGTGGCCTCCGTGATGCGCGAGAAGTTCAAGCCGCTCGGCGGCCCGGACGGCGGCAACGGCGGCCGTGGCGGCGACGTGATCCTGGTCGTCGACCAGGACGTCACCACGCTGCTGGAGTACCACCACCACCCGCACCGCAAGGCCACCAACGGCCAGCCCGGCGCCGGTGACCACCGCGCCGGCAAGAACGGCCAGGACCTGGTCCTGCCCGTCCCGGACGGCACCGTCGTCCTGGACCGCGCGGGCAACGTGCTCGCCGACATGGTCGGCCAGGGCACCACCTTCGTGGCGGGGCAGGGCGGCCGCGGCGGCCTCGGCAACGCCGCGCTGGCCTCCGCCCGCCGCAAGGCCCCCGGCTTCGCGCTGCTCGGCGAGCCCGGCGAGGCCCGCGACATCGTGCTGGAGCTCAAGACCGTCGCGGACGTCGCGCTGGTCGGCTACCCGAGCGCCGGCAAGTCCTCGCTGATCTCGGTGCTCTCGGCCGCCAAGCCGAAGATCGCCGACTACCCGTTCACCACCCTGGTCCCCAACCTCGGCGTGGTCACGGCCGGTTCGACCGTCTACACCATCGCGGACGTCCCCGGTCTGATCCCCGGCGCCAGCCAGGGCAAGGGCCTGGGCCTGGAGTTCCTGCGGCACGTCGAACGCTGCGAGGTGCTGGTGCACGTCCTGGACACCGCGACCCTGGAGTCGGACCGCGACCCGGTCTCCGACCTCGACATCATCGAGGCGGAGCTGGCCCAGTACGGCGGCCTGGACGACCGGCCGCGGGTGGTCGTCCTCAACAAGATCGACATCCCGGACGGGCAGGACCTCGCCGACATGATCCGCCCCGACCTGGAGGAGCGCGGCTACCGCGTCTTCGAGGTCTCGGCCGTCGCGCGCACCGGCCTCAAGGAGCTGTCGTACGCGCTGGCCGGCATCGTCGCCGAAGCCCGTGCCGCCAAGCCCGTACAGGAAGCCACCCGTATCGTCATCCGCCCGAAGGCCGTGGACGACGCGGGCTTCACGGTCACCCCGGAGGGCGAGGGCTTCTTCCGCGTCCGCGGCGAGAAGCCGGAGCGCTGGGTGCGCCAGACCGACTTCAACAACGACGAGGCCGTCGGTTACCTCGCCGACCGCCTCAACCGCCTCGGCGTCGAGGACCAGCTCCGCAAGGTCGGCGCGCAGGCCGGCGACGGCATCGCGATCGGCCCCGAGGACAACGCGGTCGTCTTCGACTGGGAGCCGATGATGGCGGCGGGCGCCGAGATGCTCGGCCGCCGCGGTGAGGACCACCGCATGGAGGCGCCGCGCCCGGCCGCGCAGCGCCGCCGCGACCGCGAGGCGGCGCGGGACGAGGCGGAGGACGAGTACCAGGACTTCCGTCCGTTCTGAGTCCGTGCCGTCGTCCGTTCCCGCGGCCGTACGTACGTGCGGAAGGCCCCCGGTGCTCCCGGGGGCCTTTCCCGTGCCGTACGCCGTTCCGCGCCGCCTCAAGGGTGAGCCCCACAACGGCCGGCGGGGTGGGCCGTGGGAATCCGACGGGCGCCCGCCGGTCCCCCTGCCGTAGATTGCGGTGGTACGGAAACACCCGTACGGAACCTCCCGGACACGGGACCGTCCGTACGCGGCGGCGCACAGGCGAGCACAGGGGTAGGCAGTGGCAGGCGCAAGGCAGGACGTGACGGACGCCCGCAGGATCGTGGTCAAGGTCGGTTCGTCCTCGCTGACCACGGCGAGCGGCGGTCTGGACGCGGACCGGGTGGACGCGCTGGTGGACGTGCTGGCCAAGCACCAGGACAAGGAGATCGTGCTGGTCTCCTCCGGCGCCATCGCGGCCGGCCTGGCGCCGCTGGGCCTGGACCGGCGCCCGCGCGACCTGGCCCGGCAGCAGGCCGCCGCCAGCGTCGGCCAGGGCCTGCTGGTCGCCCGCTACACCGCCTCCTTCGCGCGCTACGGCCGCCGCGTCGGCCAGGTCCTGCTCACCTCGGACGACACCAGCCGCCGCGCCCACTACCGCAACGCCTTCCGGACCCTGGACCAGCTTCTGGCCATGGGTGCCGTACCGATCGTCAACGAGAACGACACCGTCGCCACCGACGAGATCCGCTTCGGCGACAACGACCGGCTGGCGGCCCTGGTCGCCCACCTCGTACGGGCCGACCTGCTCGTGCTGCTCTCGGACGTGGACGGGCTCTACGACGGCGACCCGAGCCTGCCCGGCACCTCCCGGATAGCGCAGGTGAGCGGCCCGGCCGACCTGGAAGGCATCTCGATCGGCAGCGCCGGCCGGGCCGGCGTCGGCACCGGCGGCATGGTCACCAAGGTCGAGGCGGCCCGGATCGCCGCCGCGGCCGGTGTCCCGGTCGTCCTGACCTCCGCGGTGCACGCCGCCGACGCCCTGGCCGGCGGCCCCACCGGCACCCACTTCCTGCGCACCGGCCGCCGCTCCGCCGACCGGCTGCTGTGGCTGGCGCACGCCTCCACCCCGCGCGGCGCGCTGGTGCTGGACGACGGCGCCGTCGAGGCCGTCGTCGAACGGCACTCCTCGCTGCTGCCCGCCGGCATCGCCTCGGTCGACGGGGAGTTCAGCGCCGGCGACCCGGTCGAGCTCCGGGACACCGCGGGCCGCGCCGTCGCCCGTGGCCTGGTCAACTTCGACGCGCGGGAGATCCCGCGGCTGATCGGCCGTTCCACCCGTGACCTCGCCCGCGAGCTGGGGCCCGCGTACGAACGCGAGGTCGTGCACCGGGACGATCTGGTCGTACTGCACCACTGACGGCCGTCACAACAGGGAAACAAGTGGCAGGAAAGGTCCAAAGACCAGCCTTTCCACGGAGACCTTCTCGAAAATGCCCCCGCGACGGCCCGCGGGCTGGTCAACTTTGTTGCGGGGACGGCGTCCGGGGAGCGCCGTCCGCCGCGCGCGAGTGCGCGCCGAGGGACAGCAGTGCCGGACCACTGCCGAGGAACCGCCCGCGACCGGGCCCCGGAGCAGCGCGATCCGCGCTGACCCGAGCGGTCCGTACGCGGCGGCGCAGCCGGCGGCGGGCCGGTGCCGGTGACGGAAGACAGCACCGATCGGCTCCGCCCCCGTGGGTACGAGCGGAGCGATACGCATAACAGGAGGCCGCCGGTGAGACGAGGGCGCTCAGGGGCGCTGCCCCGAGGGACGGCGGAGCGCACACTGACCAGCGTGGGACCCGCCGGACCGGCCGGCGGGTCCGCGTCCGGGGACCGTGCCGGGCCGGGCGGGGCGACGTCCGAGCGGCCGTCGCCCGGGCGCCGCGAGGCGTCCCGGCTGTGGCACGTCACCCTCAGCGTCTCGGGGGCCGAGGCCCCCGTCCAGGAGGTCCGGCGGGCACTGGAGCAGCTCGCCCACGACCACCCCTTCCTGCTGACCAGCCGCTACGCCAACGACCACGCCGAGATCCGCTACTGGGAAGAGGCCCGCGACCTGCACGACGCCGCGGCGGTCGCCCTGCGGCTGTGGGGCGAGCACCGCTCCTCGGCCGGGCTGCCGCCGTGGGAGATCGTCGGCCTGGAGGTCATCGACCGGGAGACGTACCACCAGCGCGTCGCCGAGGGGTACGGGCCGCCGCCCGCGTCCCGGGTGGGCGTGCATCCGTACTGACACCCGTGCCCCTGCGGGCACCCGCAGGGGCACCGGTACCGGCGGGCGGCGGACCGTGGCCCGCGGCGCCCGTACCGGTGGGCGCGGGCCACGACGTCTTGCCAGATGGAAGGCGGCCGGACCGCACTCCGCCGCCCGGTTACGCTTTCCGCCATGACCAGCGAATCAGCGCACTCCTCACCCGTCATCGAGACCGCCCGGCGCGCCAAGGAGGCGGCGGCCGTCCTGGCGCCGCAGCCGCGCACCGCGCGCGACGGCGCGCTGCTCGCCATCGCCGACGCCCTGGTGGCCCGTACCGAAGAGATCGTCGCCGCCAACGCCGGGGACGTCGCCAAGGCACGGGCCGCGGGCACCGGCGAGTCCCTGGTGGACCGGCTCACCCTGACCCCCGAGCGGGTCACCGCGATGGCCGCCGACGTCCGCGACGTGGTGGCGCTGCCCGACCCGGTGGGCGAGGTGCTGCGCGGCTCCACCCTGCCCAACGGCCTCGACCTGCGGCAGGTCCGCGTCCCGCTGGGTGTCGTCGGGATCATCTACGAGGCCCGGCCGAACGTGACCGTGGACGCCGCCGCGCTGTGCCTGAAGGCCGGCAACGCGGTGCTGCTGCGCGGCTCGTCCTCCGCCTACGCCTCGAACACGGCGCTGGTCGAGGTGCTGCGGGACGCGGTGGCGAGCGTCGGGCTGCCGGCCGACGTCGTCCAGCTGGTGCCGGGGGAGAGCCGCGACTCGGTGCGCGAGCTGATGCGGGCGCGCGGCCTGGTCGACGTGCTGATCCCGCGCGGCGGCGCCTCGCTGATCCGTACGGTCGTCGAGGAGTCCACGGTCCCGGTGATCGAGACCGGCACCGGCAACTGCCATGTGTACGTGGACGAGCACGCCGACATCGACATGGCGCTGGACATCCTGATCAACTCCAAGGCGCAGCGGCCCAGCGTCTGCAACGCCGCCGAGACGGTCCTGGTGCACGCGGGCATCGCGGAGACGTTCCTGCCGCGGGCGCTGGAGGCGCTGACCCAGGCCGGGGTGATCGTGCACGGTGACACCGCGTGGCAGCAGGCCGGCCCCGGCCTGGTCGCGCCGGCCACGGACGAGGACTGGGCGGCCGAGTACCTCTCGTACGACATCGCCGCGGCCGTCGTGCAGGACCTGGACGCCGCGGTGGCGCACATCCGCCGCTGGTCCTCCGGGCACACCGAGGCGATCGTCACCACCTCGCAGGCGGCGGCCCGCCGGTTCACCCAGCTCGTGGACTCCACGACGGTCGCGGTCAACGCCTCCACCCGCTTCACCGACGGCAGCCAGTTCGGGTTCGGCGCCGAGATCGGCATCTCGACGCAGAAGCTGCACGCCCGCGGCCCGATGGGGCTTCCGGAGCTGACCTCGACGAAGTACGTCGTCACCGGGGACGGCCACACGCGCTGACGGCCGCATGCGCTGATGGTGCGGGCGGGGGACTCGGGTGGGCCGGGGCGGGACCGGTGCCAGGTGCCGTCCTCCGGTCCGCGGCCGAATTCCCGTGCTACCCGCCCACGACCGACCGCCCCGGGCTAGTCTGGACGGGTGCCGGACGACGTGGGGGGCAAGCCGTTCCCGGACGGCGAGGAGCCCGACGAGCACAGGCAGCCGAGCCACGGGGAAGCGGACGAGGACTTCGCCTCCGTGGTCCTCGACGAGGACTTCGTGCGGTCCGCGCGCTTCCACGAACCCACCGCGGTGGAACGGATGCTGGCCGCCGCCCAGGCACGCGCCGAGGCCGACGCCGCCCGCGCCCGCCCGGGGTACGGCACCGACCCGGACGCCGACGACGCCCAGGACGGCCGGCCCCGCACCCCGGGCCGCCGCTACGGCCGCGGCACCGGCGCCGCCCGCGAGCGGGGTGCGGATCCGGACGCGTACGGACCCCACGGACCGTACGGCCCGTACGGCGGCGCCCTGCGCCCGTACCGCGGCAGTGTCCGCTGGCACCGCCCGGTGGCCTGGGTGCTCGCCGTTCTCATGGGCATCGGCCTCGTCGCGCTCGCCTTCTCCGCGGTCTACCGCGGCGCGTCCGGCGGGCGCACGCAGACTCCGGCGCCCCCGCCCGCGACCAGCGGCGTGGACGGCGTACCGCCCGTCCGCTCCAGCCTGGTGCCGTCGGCGTCCGCCTCGGCCGAGTCGACGCCGCCCCCGGCTTCCGCCGCTCCGCGCACCGGCTGAGAGCCGGGGCCCGCACGCCTCCCCGGGCGCGCCGGGCGGCTCCCGCGAACGGGTCCGGCCACCGCAAGCGGGGGACACAGCTCCGGCAGAACCCGCCGAACTTGTCCCGTACCAGGGCGTTTATCGGCGCCTCCACAGACCTACCCTTGTGGTATGGCCGGTGCTGGTGACCCTCCCGAAGGGACCCCCGGGGGCGCCGCGGGAGGCGGAGAGGACGAATACCGATCCGTCGTCTTCGACGAATCGTTCGTACGAGCTGCACGCCTTCAGGAGTACTCGGCGAGGGAGCGCATGGAGGACCACGCACGGGCCGTGCGCACCCGGCACGCCTGGGCCCGGCTCGGCGGCGCCCGGCAGGCCGTGCTCCTCGCCCTGCTGATCGTCATCGCCTTCGGCACCGCGATCTACATGGGGGTCCGCCACCCCTACCGGCCACCCGAGCCGATGGCGGCGGAGCCGCTGCGGTCCACGGTCGTGCCGCTGGCGCCGGACGGCGCCGTGCCGGGCGGCAAACCGGCCGACCTCTTCGCGCGCAGCCCCGCGGCGCAGTACCGCATCGGCGCGGCGGGCGTGAACCTGCCCGCGGTCTCGCGGACCGAGCACTTCTCGGACGGTCAGGTCGTCTCCGCCCTGACTCTCGCCAAGGACTACATCGTGCGTTCCTCGATCGACCCGGCCACCCTGACGGGAGGTTCCGTACGGCCGGTGGGGCTGCTGCTCGACCCCGGCCAACTCGACCAGTTCGACCGGAGTCTGGCGCACCCGGCCGACGACGGGCGGCACGCGGCCACCGGCTGGCTGACCCGCTTCGACCCGGACGAGGTGGAACTGGCCGACACCGATGTGCGGGTGACCGGCACCCTGTCGGCCACCGAGGTCGGCGCGGACGCGCTGGAGGTGAGCGCCGACTTCACCTTCGCCTACGCGGTACGCCCGGCGGGTGCGGGTGCGGGTGCGGGTGCGGGTGCGGGTGCTGGGGCCGGTGCCCGTGCGGCCGGGGGCGCGGGGGCCGGTGCCGAGGCCACGGCGGGGCAACAGGCCCCGGCCGCCTCGCTGTTCACCGTCCGCCGCGAACTGCGCTTCCGGATCAGCCGCGACGACCTGGACGACCACCGCCTGGAGGTGCTGGAGAGCAACCTCCAGGCGGGGCCGATGTCCTGCTCCGCCGACGCGTCGAGCGCCTTGCGGCCGCTGCTCGCGGGGCAACGGGCCGGGGACGCCGGGCCGGCGGCCACCGACCCGTACGCCCGCGGCCGTTCGAACACGGGGCTGTGCGGGAAACTGGCGGTTACTTCCCAGCCGGGCCCGGCTCGTCCGGACCGTTAGCGCCGTCCGACCCGTTCGCACCGCCCGAGCCGCCCGTACCGCCGGGTCGGGAGCCGCCGCGGAAGACCGTGTCCCGCAGCTTGCCGCCGAGGTCACCGGCGCCGCCGGCGATGTCGCGCACCAGACCCATCAGCGGGTCCTTGCTGGTGCGCACCGACTCGGCGTAGTGCGCGGCGGACTCACGGAAGGATTCGGACACCGAGGTGTCCTTGTCCTCGTCCCTGCGCGGATAGTGGCCGTCCATGATGCGCTGGTGGTCGCGGCTGGCCGCCCACTTCTTCAGCTCGGCCGCCCGCACGGTGGTGAACGGGTGGCTGCGCGGCAGCATGTTCATCACCTTCAGCACGGAGTCGCGCAGGTCACCGCCCGCCTCGTACTCCTCGGCCTGCTTCAGGAACGCGTCCACGTTCATCTCGTGCAGGTGGTTGCCGCCGGCCAGCTTCATCAGTCCGCGCATGGACGCCTGCAGGTCCTGTCCGACCAGCAGCCCGGCCCGGTCCGCCGACAGCTCCGACTTGCGGAACCACTCGCGCAGCGCCGTCACTATCGCCATGATCGCGACGTTGCCCAGCGGGATCCAGGCGACCTTCAGCGCCAGGTTCGTCAGGAACAGCAGGATCGTGCGGTACACCGCGTGACCGGACAGCGCGTGGCCGACCTCGTGGCCGATGACCGCGCGCATCTCCTCCTCGTCGAGCAGCTCGACCAGGCCCGTGGTCAGCACGATGACGGGCTCGTCCAGACCGATGCACATGGCGTTCGGCTGGGGGTCCTGGTTCACGTACATCGGCGGGACCTTCTCCAGGTCCAGGATGTAACAGGCGTCCCGCAGCATGTCGTTGAGGTGCGCGAACTGCTGGTCGCTGACGCGCACCGAGTCCGACAGGAACAGCAGCCGCAGGCTGCGCTCCGGCAACAGGCCGCTGAGCGTCTTGAAGACGGTGTCGAACCCGCTCAGCTTGCGCAGGGCCACGAGCGCGGAACGGTCTGCCGGGTGCTCGTAGGCGCGGGACGAGATCCCGGGGAACCGCCTGCGGTCCCGGCTCGGTACGCGCTCGCTGCCGCCTGGGCTCTCCGTCATTGGGGCCTCCCCCTGTTCGACTGCGTGTGATTCAGACTAGAGGACGCCACTGACAGCCATTTGGATGCCCAGGCGTACGCTGGCGAGCGCACCGGGGCCCGCAGATGCCCACATGCCCGTACAAAGGGAGCGCTTCAGTCATGCCGAACACGAGCGTGCTGCTCGCCGCCGCGGCGGAGACCTCGAAGAACGACGGCCCGGGATGGATCCTGCGCACCGTCCTGATCGTCGGCATCCTCGGGGCCGTGTTCCTCGCATGGGTCCTGCTGCGCAATTACGGGAAGGACGGCCAGGACGGCCACGACGACCGGGACTGACCCGCCCCTTCCCGGACGGCCCACCCCTCGCGGACCCGGAGCGGCCCCGCGGACGGGCGTGCGAACGCCCTCCCGGCGGAGTCGGCGTGAGACACGCGTGAGCTCGCGCATACGATGTGGCGGAAGTCTCTGTCCGACCCCATCCCGGATTGGTTCTGCCGACGATGAGCCTGCACACCACCGCACAGCACCTGGTCACCCTCGCCGAAGGCGGTCAGGAGGGCGGCGCGCACGAGAGCCTCAACCCGTTCGTCACGGGTGGCGGCGCACTGATCGCCCTGCTCCTGCTGCTCTGGATCACCACCCGCTTCAACCGGGACCGCTGAGGGCGGGCACCGGGACCCCGGCACCGCGCAGCGCCCAGTAGGGTCTGCACGCATGGGAGAGCAGACAGGGCCCGTGAAGCGGCGGCTCGGAGTGATGGGCGGGACATTCGACCCGATCCATCACGGACACCTGGTCGCCGCCAGCGAGGTGGCCAGCCAGTTCCACCTCGACGAGGTCATATTCGTCCCGACCGGGCAGCCGTGGCAGAAGAGCCACAAGACGGTGTCGCCGGCCGAGGACCGCTATCTGATGACGGTCATCGCGACCGCGTCCAACCCGCAGTTCTCCGTGAGCCGGATCGACATCGACCGCGGCGGCAAGACGTACACCATCGACACGCTGCGGGAGCTGCACGAGCAGCACCGTGACGCGGATCTCTTCTTCATCACCGGCGCCGACGCGCTCGGCCAGATCCTCACCTGGCACGACGCGCCGGAGCTGTTCTCACTCGCCCACTTCATCGGGGTGACCAGGCCCGGGCACATACTCGCCGATCCCGGGCTTCCCGAAGGGGCGGTGTCCCTGGTCGAGGTGCCGGCGCTGGCCATCTCCTCGACCGACTGCCGGGCGCGCGTCGCCCAGGGGGACCCGGTCTGGTACCTGGTGCCGGACGGTGTCGTGCGCTACATCGACAAGCGCGACCTGTACCGCGAGGACCTGACCGGCCACGACGGCCGTTGACATCTGTTGCCGACGGCCGCCGACGACGGCCGCCGACGGGGCTCACGGAAAGGGGCACCGGTGAACGACCGACACGACCCGTACGTGCCGCGGGACCCGTATGCCCAGGACCAGCAGGGGCAGCCGGGGTACACCTACGACGCCTACGGGCAGCCGGTGTACCCGGAAGCACCGCAGCAGCCCGCGTACGACCAGTACGGGCAGCCGGTGGGCTACGACCCGTACGGCGCGCCGGGTCCGTACGACCCGTACGGCCACCAGCAGCAGGGCGGGCAGCCGGGCGCCGGGCAGCAGATTCCGGGGCAGCAGGGAGCGGGCCAGGCCGACGCGGGGCACCAGGGATACGGCTACGACCCGTACGGCCATCAGCAGGTGCCGCAGCAGACGCCCCAGCAGGCGCAGTACCCCCAGCAGTACGACCCGTACGGGCAGCCCCAGCAGTTCCACCAGCCCCAGCAGCACGGTCTGCCGCAGCAGACCCAGCAGCAACAACAGCAGCAGGGCTGGATCCCGCAGCAGTCGGCGCAGCCCTCGTACGAGCAGGTCGCCTACCAGGAGCCGGAGCACCAGCCGTACGGGCAGCCCGCCCGGGAGGCCGCCGCGCAGGGCCCGCGTGACGGGGCCCCGGGCGACACGGGGGCCGCGGGCCGTGCGCCGGGCCAGGGTGCCGCACCGGGCCCCGGCAGCGCTCCGGACACGGACTACCGCACCGAGCAGTTCTCGTTCATCGAGGAGCCGACCGAGGACTCCGAGGACGTCATCGACTGGCTCAAGTTCACCGAGAGCCGTACCGAGCGGCGTGAGGAGGCCAAACGGCGCGGCCGCAGCCGCAAGGTCATGCTGATCGTGCTGCTGGTCCTGCTGCTCCTCGGCGGCGTCGGCTATCTCTGGTGGGCGGGCAAACTGCCCGGCCTCTCGGGCGCCGAGGCGGGCAAGGAGGCCGGGGGCGCCGGGGAGAAGCGCGATGTGCTCGTCGTGCACCTGAAGGACCCCAAGGGCAACAGCTCCACCGCGCTCCTCGTGGACAACGAGAGCACCCACAAGGGCACCACCGTCCTGCTCCCGAACAGCCTGGCGGTCTCCACCGAGGACGGCGGGTCCACGACGCTGGCCAAGTCGGTCAAGGACCAGGGCATCGACCCCACCAGGGAGGCCCTGAACACCCTCTTCGGCGCCGACATCAAGGCCAGCTGGCGGCTGGACACCCCGTACCTGGAGAACCTGGTCGAGACGACCGGCGGCATCACGCTGGACACCGACGTCACCGTCCCCGCCGCCAAGAAGGGCGACGGCCCGCTCGTCAAACAGGGCAAGAGCCAGGAGCTGAACGGCCAGGCGGCCGTGGCGTACGCCACTTTCCAGGCGCCCGGCGAGCCGCAGACCAAGCAGTTGGAGCGCTTCGGCCAGGTGATGCAGGCCACCTTGAAGAAGGTCTCCAGCGACGCGGACGGCGCCACGGCCACCGTGAAGTCGCTGCTCCAGGTGCTGGACCCGCCGCTCACCGAGGCGGAGCTGGGCAGCTCGCTCGCGCAGCGCGCCGAGCTGGCGAAGGCCGGCGCCTACGGGACCACCCTGCTGCCGGTGCAGCAGGACGGCACGCTCAGCCGGCAGGCGGCGGACGGTGTGGTCAAGGAGGTGCTCGGCGGCACGGTCAAGAAGGCCGACCCCAGCTCGACCCCCAGGGTCGCTGTCCAGAACGCCACCGGCAAGAAGGAAGCGACCGACAAGGTGCGGATCGCCCTGGTCAACGGCGGTTACTCGTTCGTCGACGGCGGCACCGCGGCGGCCAGGCCGGCCTCCGAGGTGACGTACGCGGACGCCGCCCAGAAGGCGAAGGCCGAGGAGGCCGCCAAGACGCTGGGCCTGCCGGCCGGCGCGGTCAAGCAGGGCAAGGCCGCCTCGAACGCCGACGTGACAGTGGTGCTGGGGCAGGACTACAAGGGCTGAGGGAAGCCGGGCGGGTACGGGCCGGGCGGCCCGGTAGTCCGGGGGCGGTACGGGCCGACGGGCCCGGCCGCCCGGCTTCCCCTGGGGGCGCCGGGCCCCGCCCGTAAAGCCAGGTGGGAGTGTCGGCGGTCCGTGAGACCCTTGGTGGGTACCTGACCACTCATCCCGAAAGCTGGACTGTGACCGCCACCGACCGCTCCATCGAGCTGATCAAGGCCGCCTCGCTGGCGGCCGCCGACAAGCTCGCGCACGACATCATCGCGTACGACGTCAGCGACGTGCTCTCGATCACCGACGCGTTCCTGCTGGCCTCGGCCCCCAACGACCGCCAGGTCAAGTCGATCGTCGACGAGATCGAGGAGCGGCTGAACAAGGACCTGGGCGCCAAGCCGGTGCGCCGCGAAGGCGACCGCGAGGCCCGCTGGGTGCTGCTCGACTACGTGGACATCGTCGTCCACGTCCAGCACAGCGAAGAGCGCGTCTTCTACGCCCTCGAACGCCTGTGGAAGGACTGCCCCGAGCTGGACCTCCCCGAGGAGGCCAAGGCCACCCGCGGCAAGGCCGCCGCGCACGCCGAGGCCACGGCGGCCGAGCAGGACGGAGACCTGAGCTGAACGGCACCAGCAGCGGCCGTGGCCGCCGGATAGTCCTGTGGCGCCACGGCCAGACGGCGTGGAACCTGGAGCGCCGTTTCCAGGGCTCCACGGACATCGAGCTGACCGGGGAGGGCGTGGCGCAGGCGCGGCGCGCCGCCCGGCTGCTCGCGGCCCTCGATCCGGACGCGATCATCGCCTCCGACCTGCGCCGGGCCGCCGCCACGGCCCGTGAGCTGGCGGCCGTCACCGGTCTGGAGGTCACGCACGACCCAGGGCTGCGCGAGACGTACGCGGGCGCCTGGCAGGGCCTGACCCACGAGGAGATCGTGGCGCGGTACGGGGAGCAGTACACGGCGTGGAAGCGCGGCGAGCCCGTACGGCGCGGCGGCGGCGAACTGGAGACCGAGGTCGCCGACCGCGCGGCCCCCGTCGTGGAGCGCAGCGCCGACAAGCTGCCGGACGGCGGCACCCTGGTCGTCGTCAGCCACGGCGGCACGATCCGTACGACCATCGGTCGGCTGCTGGGCCTGGAGTCCCACCACTGGGAGGGGCTGGGCGGGCTGTCGAACTGCTGCTGGTCCGTCCTGGGCGAGGGCGCCCGCGGCTGGCGGCTGATGGAGCACAACGCCGGCACACTGCCGGAGCCGGTGCTCGGCGACGACGACTGAGCGGTCCCGTGACCGGCCCCTGCGGCCCGGCGGGCCGCCTCTCCGGGGGCCCGGAGCGACCGGATTTCACATTTGGGCTGGTCGCAGGCTAGAGTTCTTCTTGTTCGCGGCGCCGCCGGGGAAAACCCCGGAGGAGCGGAACAAGACCCGGGGCTATAGCTCAGTTGGTAGAGCGCCTGCATGGCATGCAGGAGGTCAGGAGTTCAATTCTCCTTAGCTCCACACCTCGGATGATCCCGTCTCCCACTCTGGGAGGCGGGATCATTTCGTGCACGGACGGGCGCACGAACCGGTGCTTAACGGGGCAGACCTTGTCGGAAGCCCGCGATACGGGGCCGCGCGGCCCGCCCGCGTTCGACGCCGGTCCCTCCGGCGCTCCGGCCGTCGTACGGCGGTGTGCTGGTACAACGGGTACGGCGGCGGGACTGACCCGGTCGGCGGTCCGTGGCAGAATTCGGACGGCGCCGGCAGGGGAGGAGAGAACGCGATGCCCACGAGCATCATGGAGGAGGTCGACGACCTGCTCGATGCGACCGCTCCCGCGCAGAGCGCCGGCCCGCTGCCCGAGAACGCTCCCCGTCCGGCCCGCCCCGCCGGTGGCGCACACGGCGCCGTGCTCCAGTGCCCGTCCTGCGGCTCGGCCCACGTGGCGCAGGTGCTGGGCGACAACGGCGGCATCTCGTTCGTCTGTACGGCCTGCGGCCACAGCTGGAGCTGACTGATGGGCGCTCACAGCAGGAAATGCGACTGGTGCGGCAGCGGGACGCCGATCGTCCGGGACATGGAGCCGGTCAACCCCGAGTACCAGTACTGGTGCGAGGAGTGCGCGCGGGCCCTGGTCATAAAAGGCGACCCGATCGAGACGTACCGCGAACTCGACGGGGAGCCGATCTACGGGCGCCTGCTCGACGAACACTGCACGCTGAAGCGTTTCTATTCCTTCGCGACCGCCTGAGCGCGGTGCGGGCGCCCGGCGGCGGCCGGCACTGACCTCTGGTCCCTTGCCCCTGTGACGGTTCGTGACGGCCACCCGGCTTCGGCCACGGATGGGCCGTCAGGTACCGCGTGAGCTGGATGAGCTGCGGTTGCGAGCACAGTACGAAATTTCTGGTGGAAGGCGGAACTCCGTGCGAATGGCGCGGCGTTGAACGGGTGAAGCTGCCGCCGGAGACGGCCGGCGGCACGGGGGAAGCGACACGGGGGTCGCATCGTGAGTGATCTGACGATTCATCCTGTCCGGGAAGCGGCGCCGGAACGGCCGTCCGACGCGCCGTCCAAGCGGGAAGCCGCGGCCGGACTGACACCCTTCGTCGACGAGCTGCGTATCCCGCCCGTCCTGCGGCCCGGCCGCAAGGAGGCGCTGCGCGGCGTCGACATCGACCAGACCACCACCTGGGTCCGGCTGCACTCCGAACTCCCGCCCACGAAGGTATGGGCGTACGAGGGGCACTACCCGGGCCCGACGATCGAGGTGCGCCGCGGCCGGCGGCTCCGCGTCAACTGGCACAACCGTCTCACCGGCGGCTATCCGGTCACCGCCGCCGAGGCCAAGCCCTTACCGGGCGCGCCCCTGCCCACCGACGAGCCGGGCCGCGCGAACAGCACACTCGTGGAAGGCGTCGCCGACCTGCCGCCCTGGACGGTCACCCACCTGCACGGCGCGGTGACCGGCGGCGGCAACGACGGCTGGTCGGAGAACGCCGTCTCGCCCGGTGACTCCCAGCTCTCGGAGTATCCCAACGACCACCGTGCGACGTGCTGGTGGTACCACGACCACGCCATGGACATCACGCGGTGGAACGTCTTCGCGGGCCTGGCCGGGATGTACCTGGTCCGCGACGACGAGGAGGACATGCTGCAACTGCCCTCCGGCAGGCGGGAGATACCGCTGGTCATCCAGGACCGCAATCTCGACACGGACGAGGACGGCCGCCTGACGGGCCGTCTGCTGCACAAGACGCAGGTCGTGACCCAGGACAAGGACGGCAAGAACGTCTCCCTGCCCTTCACCGGCCCGTACACCCTCGTCAACGGGGTCATCTGGCCCCATGCCGACGTCGCGGCGTGCTGGTACCGCTTCCGCGTGCTGAACGCGGCGAACGCCCGCACCTTCCAGCTCCGCCTGGTGGACGACGCGACGGGCGCGCCCGTGACGGGCGCGGTGTGGCAGATCGGCTCGGACGGCGGCCTGCTGCCGCGGCCGGTCCCGGTGGACGGCCCGCTGCCGGTCGCGTCCGCCGAGCGGATGGACCTGCTCATCGACTTCGGCCGGCTGCGCGGCCGTACGCTCCGGCTCGTCAACGCCGCACCCGGGGTGGCGTATCCGGACGTACTGCAGTTCCGGGTCGGTACCACGCAGGTGCGTGACCCGTTCGTGCTCCCGCAGGTGATCTCCCCGTCCTTCGAGCGGCTCACCCACGGCTCGGCGCCCCACCACGAGCACCGGCTCGTCGTCCTCACCCCGCCCGGCCCGGTCGGCAACTTCCACCCGGAGATGTGGGAGATGGAGGAGATCCCCGACACGGGCCTGGAGTTCCCCGTCGAAGGAGTCGTCCAGATCCACGGCGCGGACGGGAAGACCCGCACGTACCGTCGTAAGGCCCGGATGTTCGACGACACGCTGGGCCACACGGTCCGGCTCGGCGACTGGGAGCAGTGGAGCTTCCTGAACCTGGGCGGCGCCGGCGTCCACCCGATGCACATCCACCTCGTGGACTTCCAGGTCCTGAGCCGCGACCGCTATCCGGCGGACGGCGACCCGGGCAGCCCGTACGACAACAAGGTCGGCGGCACCCGCGTCCCGCTCGCCTACGGCGGTACGGCCCCGATATCCCCGGGCGACCAGGGCTGGAAGGACGTCATACAGGTTCCGCCGGGCCAGATGGTCAATGTGCTCGCCCGCTTCCAGGGGGCGACGGGCCGCTTCATGTACCACTGCCATCTGCTGGAGCACGAGGACATGGGGATGATGCGGCCGTTCGTCGTCATGCCGCGCGAGGTGCTGAAGTTCCACCACCACCCGCCGGGCGGGCACGGCCACGGCTGAGAGGGGGGAGGGTGTAGGCGCTGAGACGGAGCTGGTGCGCGGCCGGGCGGCGGCTCAGCCGCGCGGCCCGGCACCCCGGCCCGGCGTCCTTGCTCAGCGCCCCGGTGTGGCCGCCGCCGGGCCGGCGTCCGGCGTGGCCGCACTCTGCCCTGTGCTCGGCAGCGGACCGCCGCCACCCGCACCGTCCCTCCGCACCAGCACGGCGGTCAGGGCCAGAAAGACCAGCCCGGCGATCGGATAGATCCCGGACAGCAGCATCTGGCCGCCGTTCTGGTGCAGTTCCTCGTGGTGGTGGTAGCGGTGCGGCACGAACCACAGCGCGAACGAGCAGAAGAGCAGGCCCATCGCCAGCGTTCCCGCCCACCAGCGCCGGCCCGCCCGGCTGCCGAAGCCGCCGCGGCCGATCGCCTCCGAGCCGAGCAGGATCAGCATCGGTACGCCCCACACCCAGTGGTGCGACCAGGAGATCGGACTGACCAGCAGCGCGGTCACGGCACAGGCGACGGCCGCCCAGGCCCGGCGGCCGCGCAGCAACGCGCCGACCGCCACGGCCAGCCCGAGGACGGCCACGACGGCTGCGGCCGCCAGCCACCACAGGCCGGGGTCGTGGGTGTGCAGCAGCCGGGCCAGTGCGCCGCGCAGCGACTGGTTGGCGGTGATCTCCACCTCGCCGACCCGGTCGGCGGCGAAGATGATCTCCGTCCAGAAGCGGCGGGAGTCGTGCGGCAGGACGAGCGCGGACAGCAGCGCGGTGCCCAGGAAGGTGAGACAGGCGACGGCGGCCTGTCGCAGCCAGGGGTTCCACGCGTCCCGCGGCCCCGCGCCCGCACGCAGGCGCTGCCACGCCCGTACGAGCCCGGCCAGCGCGAGGAAGACGGCGAAGAGGGCCGGAGTGAGCTTGATGCCGGCCGCCAGACCGATGCCGACACCGGCCCACCGGTTGGTGTCCTTACGGGTCAGGTCCCACAGGACCAGGACGGCGAGCAGCAGATTGATCTGTCCGTAGCGCAGCGTCGTCCACACCGGCTCGCACCAGACCAGCAGCGCGGCCACCCCCAGCGCCGCGGCGAGCGGCGGCACCCGCTTCGGCCGCCCCGCGAGCCGCAGGCCGAGGTGGGTGACGGCGACGAGCAGCAGGAGGTTGCCGAGGGTGGCGAGCGTACGCATCTCCGGCACACCGACCAGCGTGAGCGGCGTGAACAGCAGCGCCGCGAAGGGCGGATAGGTGTTGGGCAGGTGCGCCGAGGTCGCGACCATGTCGTAGAGGTCCTCGCCGTTGCGGGCCGTCCAGCCCTCGGCGCGGTAGACCATCAGGTCGACCATCGTCACGTGCGCCAGCCGCTGGGCGACCCAGAAGGCGGCGAAGGACAGCACACAGCCGACGGCCGCCACCAGCAGCGGACGGCGGCGGACGAAGCCCCTCAGCGGGGAGGGACCGCCGGGTGCAGCGGACTGTTCCAGCTCCAGCGCGGACACGGCGTACAGCTCCCCAGGACGAATCGGGCACGGCCCGCCGACAGTACATCGAGCCCTCCCCCGGGGCCCCAGGACAACCGATTTGGCAGAAGGCGGGGAGGGCCGTGTAATGTAGGCGATGCCGCAGCGGGGAGCCGCAAGGAAAAGAACCGCGGCGGACCACAGCAAGGGGCTATAGCTCAGTTGGTAGAGCGCCTGCATGGCATGCAGGAGGTCAGGAGTTCAATTCTCCTTAGCTCCACAGAAGGGCCGCTCGTGAGGTGACTCACGGAGGTTCATGAGATCCCGTCCGATCTGACAGATCGGACGGGATTTTTCGTTTCCCGAAGACGCGGCGGCGTGACGGCGTGGTGTGGCGAGCCGGTGCGGACTGCCGGGGTCGGGGGCGTTTCCGTGGCGGATGGGCCGCGTCGTAGCGGCGCCGGTTGGCGCCGATCTCCTTCCGGTGGGCGGTGGCCCACTCCCCGAACGCGACGACGGAGTCCAGCGGCGTCGTGCCGAGCTCGGTCAGCGCGTGATCGACGCGTGGCGGTACGCAGGCGTGGACGGTACGGGGCAACAGGCCGTCGCGTTCCAACTGTCGCAGCGTCGGCGTGAGCATCCGCTGGGAGATGCCGGTGACGGCGCGGTGCGGTTCGCCGAAGCGCAGTGTGCGTCGCGGAGTTGCCCGATGACCAGGATGCTCCATTTGTCCCGCCGGACACTGCGACCGGAGGGGTACGGCTATGGCGAATACGCGCGTGGTGGTCGGTGCGGGGCCGGGAGTGGAGATGGGGGTGACCCGCGCGATCGGGCGCCGTGGGTTCCGGGGCGGGCTGATCGCGCGGACCAAGGAGAAGCTGGACGCCCTGGTTGGCGAACGGGCCGGGTCCGGCATCGCCGCCGCCGCACCCCCGCCGACATCCGCGATCGCGAGAGCCGCACGGCGGCCCTCTCCGCGGTGCAAAGCGCGCTGGGGCCGATAGACGTCCTGGAATTCAGTCCGAGTCCGACCGGGCCGATCACGCACGCCGCGCAGACCTCGGTTGCGGACGTGATGGCTCAGTTCGAGCTGCACGTGCTCGGCGCCGTGATCGCGGTGCAGCACGTACTGCCGGACTTGCGTCAGCGAGGCGACGGTGCGCTTCTGCTGACCACCGGTATCTCCTCCACGATCCCGGCACCTTTTCCGGCCAATGTCGGGGTGGCCATGTCCGGCCTGCGGAACTGGGCGCTCACCCTGCACACCGAACGCGCACCGGCAGGGCTTCACGTCGGCACGGTGACCGTCGCCTCCGGCGTCATCCCGGGCGGTGAGGCCGACCCTGACCTCGTCGGAGACCGGTACCGCCGCATGTACGAGCGGCGGAACCGCGCCGAAGAGGTGATCGGGGACGCCGAGGCTTTCCGGGCTCCGGCCGGCCGCGCTCAGGTGCCGTCCGCGGCCGGCCGGTGACGGGCGGACTCCGCGACCGTGTGAGCGGTAGCCGTCAGGGCTTCTCCAGGCGCAGGGCGAGGGCGGGGCAGCGGCTGACCGCGCGCTGGGCGCGGTGGTGGAGCCGGGGCGGGAGGGCGGTGTCGGGGAGGAGCGGGTATCCGTCCGGGTCGAGGCGTACGGCTTCGGGGAGCAGCCTGGCGCACAGGCCGTGCCCTTCGCACAGGGTCCAGTCCACCGCCAACCGGCTCGCGGCAGCCGTCGAGCCCGCAGTACCCGTGCCCGTACCGTCGGCCGCCTCCGCTGCTTCCGGTGCGGGGAGGGGAAGAACGCCGGCGGTCTCCCGACCGCAGCCCCCGCCCAGGGTGTGCGCGGCGAGATCGTCCGGGAAGGCGCCCAGTGCGGAGAGCACGAACCGCACGGCGCCGTCGGGGTGTTTGCAGGCACCGCGCCCGTTCGCGGTCTGCGTGGCACGCCGTACGCCTTCCAGTGCTGCCTGTCCGCCGCCCGCCAAGGCGTCCGCCAGCGCGCTTGCCACGGAGGGCAGGCCCAGGCGGCAGGGCCCGCACTGGCCCGATGACTCAGCGGCGAGCCAGCGCGCTACGAGCAGGGTCTCGCCGAGCGGGCAGGTGCCTGCGGGTACCGGCAGCACCGCGCCCGCGCCAAGTGCCCCGCCGCCGGCTGCGAGCGCCTCGCGGGTGACGACCGTCCCGTACGCGGTCGGGGCGTCCAGCCAGGCGCCGTGGTAGCCGCCCACCAGGACGCCGCCGGGGACCGGGTCGGCGGCACACATCTGGAGGACGTACGGGAGCGGCACCCCGCTCGGTGCCTCGACGACGGTGGGGGAGGGCACCGCGCCGGACACGGTCAGGAGCAGGGTGCCGGGTTCGTGGGGCGCGCCGGTCGCGGCGTACCGGTGGGCGCCCGTCCGGGCCGCGACAGCGAGTTGCGCGAACGTCTCGGCGTTGGAGAAGAGCGTGGGCGCGCCGCCGAGTCCGGACTCCGCGGCCCGCACCCGCCGCCCCGGGGGCAGCGCCGGACCGCCCTCAGCGGCCCGGATCAGCGCGGACGCTTCACCGGAGACGAGTCGTTCCGGTACGCGGACGAGCCGGGCACGCAACGACCGCCCGCGCCGCCGGTCGCTCAGCCCGCGCTCGGCCAGCGCGTCCCGCACCGACCGCTCGGCCGTGTCCTTGGTCACGCCGACCACCAGCGTGCGGGCGCCGAGGGCTTCGGCGGCGAGCAGCGCGCCGTCCAGGACGAGGTGCGGCGCGCGGCACAGCAGGACGGTGTCCTTGCGGCAGGCGGGCTCGCCCTCGCAGCCGTTGACCACGACCGCTGGCCGGACGCCGGAGTGCCGCGCGTGGTGGGCCACCGCCTCCAGCTTCCGTACGAGGGGGAAGCCCGCGCCGCCACGCCCGCGCAGGGCGATGGCGCCGGCCAGCTCGGTCAGCCGGTCGATGGACAGGGACGGCGGTGAGCCGTGGGTGAGCAGGTGGGCCCGGCGGCCGAGGCGCTCGGCCTCGTCGAAGCCCGCGGTCAGCCGGGGCGGGCCGATGGCGTGGACGGGCGGGACGTCGGGCAGCGGTCCGGTCACGGTCGGCTCCTGCCGTGCGAGGCGGGAGGGGCCGGGACGGGGTGGAGCGCGTGCCGTCCGTACGGCGGCGCGGAGTCGGACGGTGAGGAGTCCGAGTACGGGGATGCGGGGGGCTGGGGCGGTGGAGGTGGCGGGGGGCCGGCAGTACGGGCGCGCAGGCGGGCCCGTAGGACGTGCGGGAGGAAAGCGCGCGCCAGGAGGGCGGCGGCGACGGCCGCCAGGCACAGCGCGTACCCGGTGGTGACCCACCCGGAGGGGGCGCGCCCGGCCTTCAGGCCGTGGACGAGCGCCAGACACCACGCCGGGTACGCGCAGGCGTGCAGGGCGCGCCAGCGCTCCGAGGCCCGGCCGCGGCCGGCGAAGGCGCTGCGGAGCGCGCCGGTCGCGGCGGCCAGCACCATCAGGTAGCCGGCCACGGCGCCGAAGCCGATCAGTGCGGAAGCGCCGGCGGGTGTCCTGGTGAACGGCAGCAGTGCGTTGAGTACGTGCGCGTGCCCCTCGGCGACCTTGACCGCGATGTGCAGGGCCAGGAAGCCGAGCGAGGCGGTGCCCAGGGCCCGGTGGACGCCCTGGGCGAGCAGCCGGCTGCGGGGCAGCAGGAGCGTACGGCCTGCGGCGACCAGCCCCCAGACGACGGCGGCCGTGAGGGAGACGAGCGTCAGCACACCGCCCGTGAAGTCGAGGAAGCCGCGCAGCGGGTCGGTCCCGGAGAGCAGGAGGAGGGCGAGGGCGGCGACGGCCCCGGCGGCGACTGCGGGGCGGCGGCGCAGGCGCGGGCGGCGCGGGACCGGGACCGGGGCCGTCGCCGGTCCTGGAGGGGTGGTGCGGCGCGGGCTGACCCGGAGGCCATGACGGCGCGGGCCGGGGGAGGGGCGGGACAGGCCCGGGTGGCGGCCCGGAAGGCGGAACGGGAGACGGACAGGGAGGCGGGGTAAGCCGGGGGGCCGCGGGCCGGAGGCGGCACGGCTCTTGCGGTGGGGACGCATGCGGGAAAAGTAGGGCGGTGCGGGATCGGGGCGGCGGGCTTTCCGTAAGCGGAGTGCTGCGGGGTGGCGCGCTGCTACCGTCGGCTGTCGGGCTTGTTCGAGGGAGTCGGTACCGGGCTTGCCCGAGGAGGTTCGTCCGGACCGAGGAGCGGCGTCGGTACCGAAGAGGCTCCTCGGTCCTGGCCGAGGGGGAGTCCGTGAGGCTCGTTCGAGGAAGCTGGTCGGAATCGGCCGAGCACGCCTGTCAGGCCCGGTCGACCGTGTCGTGACCGGATCCGGCCGAGCCATGACCGGGTTCGACCGAGCTGTGACGTGGGTCCGGGCCAGCCGTGGCGCGGGTCCGACCGAGCCGTGGTGCCGGTCCGACGGAACCGTGGCGCGGGTCCAGAGGAAGCCGCCCCGCGGACCCTGAAGGGCGGTCGCGGACGCCCGCCACGCGCCTCCGCCCCGCCCTGGAGCCCCCGCCCGCCGGGCCGCCGTCCGTTCCGCGGCGGGACGGCTCCCAGCGGGCCCGGCGGCCCCTGCGGTACCCTGACGCCATGCGTGCCGTACGCCTTCTGCTTAGCGGGCCGCGCTGATCAGTACCGACCGGTGAGCTTCCGGTCGGCATCGGCGCGGCGTCCCCTCCTGTGCGAGGGGTCTTTTTGTTTCCGCAAAAGTCGCACTTTTTCGCAGTAGCCGCAGGCAGAGACGACCGATGGAGCTTTGAGGACGATGACCGAGACGACTTCGGCTGCCGAGGTGGCAGCGCCGCACCGCTACACGGCAGCGCTGGCCGCCGACATCGAGGCGCGCTGGCAGGACTTCTGGGAGGCGGAGGGCACGTACGAGGCCCCGAACCCGAAGGGCGACCTGGCGGGCGACCCGGAGCTGGTGGCCAAGCCCAAGAAGTTCATCATGGACATGTTCCCGTACCCCTCGGGTGCGGGCCTGCACGTGGGCCACCCGCTCGGCTTCATCGCGACCGACGTGTACGGCCGCCACCTGCGCATGACCGGCCACAACGTGCTGCACACCCTGGGCTTCGACGCCTTCGGCCTGCCCGCCGAGCAGTACGCCGTGCAGACCGGCACGCACCCGCGGGTCTCCACCGAGGCCAACATCGTCAACATGCGGCGCCAGCTGCGCCGGCTGGGCCTGGGCCACGACCCGCGCCGCTCCGTCGAGACGATCGACCCGGACTACTACAAGTGGACCCAGTGGATCTTCGTCCAGATCTTCAACTCCTGGTACGACGCCGACGCGAAGAAGGCGCGCCCCATCGCCGAGCTGGTGGCGCAGTTCGAGGCCGGTGAGCGTACGACGCCGGACGGGCGCCCCTGGAGCGCGCTGAGCGCCGCCGAGCGCGCCGAGGTCCTGGGCGAGTACCGCCTGGCGTACGCCTCGGACGCGCCGGTCAACTGGTGCCCCGGTCTGGGTACCGTGCTGGCCAACGAGGAGGTCACCGCCGAGGGCCGGTCCGAGCGCGGCAACTACCCGGTCTTCAAGGCCAAGCTGCGCCAGTGGAACATGCGCATCACCGCCTACGCGGACCGTCTGCTGGAGGACCTGGACGGGCTGGACTGGCCGGACGCCATCAAGCTGCAGCAGCGCAACTGGATCGGCCGGTCCGAGGGCGCGCGGGTGGACTTCCCCGTAGGGGACGGGAAGATCACCGTCTTCACCACCCGCCAGGACACCCTGTTCGGTGCCACCTACATGGTGCTGGCGCCCGAGCACGAGCTGGTCTCCGGCGAGCGTTCGATCGTCCCGGACGCCTGGCCCGAGGGCACCCACGAGGTCTGGACCGGCGGGTACGGCACCCCGGCCGAGGCCGTCGCCGCGTACCGCAAGCAGGCCGCGGCCAAGTCGGACGTCGAGCGGCAGGCCGAGGCCAAGGACAAGACCGGCGTCTTCACCGGCGCGTACGCGACCAACCCGGTCAGCGGCGAGCGCGTCCCGGTCTTCATCGCCGACTACGTGCTGATGGGCTACGGCACCGGCGCGATCATGGCCGTCCCGGCGCACGACAGCCGTGACTTCGCCTTCGCGCGCGCCTTCGAGCTGCCCATGCGCTGCGTCGTGGAGCCGTCGGACGGCCGTGACCAGGACCCCGCCACCTGGGAGGACGCCTTCGACTCGTACGAGGCGAAGATCGTCAACTCGGCGGGCGCCGACATCACGCTGGACGGCCTGACCGTCCCGGACGCCAAGATCAAGATCACCGAGTGGCTGGCCGCCGCCGGTATCGGCGAGGGCACCGTCAACTTCCGCCTGCGCGACTGGCTGTTCAGCCGCCAGCGTTACTGGGGCGAGCCCTTCCCGATCGTCTACGACGAGGACGGCGTCGCGCACGCGCTGCCCGAGTCGATGCTGCCGCTGCAGCTGCCCGAGGTCGACGACTACTCGCCGCGCACCTTCGACCCGGACGACGCCGACACCCAGCCCGAGACCCCGCTGTCCCGTAACGAGGACTGGGTCAACGTCGAGCTGGACCTGGGCGACGGCCCGAAGAAGTACCGCCGCGAGACCAACACCATGCCCAACTGGGCCGGTTCCTGCTGGTACGAGCTGCGCTACACCGACCCGCGCAACGGCTCTGCGCTGGTCGACCCGGAGGTCGAGCAGTACTGGATGGGCCCGCGCGAGGGGCAGCCGCACGGCGGTGTCGACCTGTACGTGGGCGGCCAGGAGCACGCCGTACTGCACCTGCTGTACGCGCGGTTCTGGTCCAAGGTGCTGCACGATCTGGGGCACATCGCGTCCTCCGAGCCGTTCCACAAGCTGTACAACCAGGGCATGATCCAGGCGTTCGTCTACCGCGACAGCCGCGGCATCGCCGTACCCGCCGCCGAGGTGGAGGAGCGCGACGGCGCCTACTACTACCAGGGCGAGAAGGTCAGCCGCGTCCTGGGCAAGATGGGCAAGTCCCTGAAGAACGCCGTCACGCCCGACGAGATCTGCGGGGAGTACGGCGCGGACACCCTGCGCCTGTACGAGATGGCGATGGGCCCGCTGGACGTCTCCCGGCCGTGGGACACCCGCGCCGTGGTCGGCCAGTACCGTCTGCTGCAGCGGCTGTGGCGCAACGTCGTGGACGAGGCGACCGGCGAGGCCACCGTCGTCGACGCCGAGCCGGACGAGGACACGCTGCGCGCGCTGCACAAGGCGATCGACGGCGTCGGCCAGGACCTGGCCAACCTGCGCTTCAACACCGCCATCGCCAAGGTGACGGAGCTGAACAACCACCTGACCAAGGCGGGCGGCCCGGTCGCGCGCTCGGTGGCCGAGCGCCTGGTGCTGCTGATCGCCCCGCTGGCCCCGCACATCGCCGAGGAACTGTGGCGCAAGCTGGGCCACACCGACTCGGTCGTCCACCAGGACTTCCCCGTCGCCGACCCGGCCTACGTGGTCGACGAGACCGTGACCTGCGTCGTGCAGATCAAGGGCAAGGTCAAGGCGCGCCTGGAGGTCTCGCCGTCCGTATCGGACGCGGACCTGGAGGCGGCGGCGCTGGCGGACCCGGCGGTCGTGGCGGCGCTGGACGGCGCGGGCATCCGCAAGGTGATCGTGCGGGCGCCGAAGCTGGTGAACATCGTCCCTGCGTGACGCGCTGATCCCGGTGCCGTGGCCCTTCGGGGGCATGGCTGAGGGATGACCACTAAGGGCAGGTTGGGGGTTCGAAGGGAACCCCCGACCTGCCCTTGGCGTTTACGGTGGAAGAGCCGGAACCCCGGCGCCTCCGCCCACCGCGCCGTTGCCATCGAGGAGAAACCATGGAAGCCGTCGCCGCGATCTTCGGGCTCCTCTTTCTGCTGCTCGTCGCGGCCGGCGTCTTCGTCACGGTCAAGGCCGTCAAGGCGGCCAAGCGCGGGGTGGACCGCGGGGTGGCACAGGCGCGCCGGACCGTCGAGGACACCACGCTCAGGGCCCGGCAGTTCACCCAGCCCGGTGTGGCCGGTGAGCTGGCCCAGCTACGGCTGTCGCTGCGTACGTCCATGCGGGCCACCCAGGACGTGCTGCACACCGGCGCCGAGCAGGACACCTCGCTGACCGAGGCGCTGGGCCTCTTCGAGCGGCTCAGCGCCCACGGTCACGAGTTGGACGACGAACTCAAGCGGCTGGAGCGGGAGCCCGACAAGGCCAGCGTCACGGCCCGGCTGCCCGAGCTGCGCGAGCGGCTGGAGCGCATCACACACTCCGCGGAGTCGCTGCGCTGGGCCGCCCGGGACCGCGCACGGCAGTTCGCCGACGACGACCTCGCCGCGCTCGGCGAGCAGATCGACATGGAGGCCGGAGCGCTGCGGCACTGGTCGAAGGAGCCGCTGGAGGACCGCATCGAGGCGTCCGGGAGCGGCCCGGCGGCTGCCGACGGGGCCGCGGCGCCCGGGGGTGCGTCCGGGGCTTCTTCGGAAGGGGCCGCGGGGCGGAAGCCGTGGGGGTCCGCCGAGGACGAGACGCCCGCCATCACGGCCCGGGACCCGCGTACGCAGCCCACGTACGCATGGCAGAAGGCACCGCGCACGGAGCGGACGACCTGAGCGCGGAGGGGCGGGCGGCAGGGAGCACATCGGCCGGGGCGAGCAACCGGCAGTCGCTGCCGGGCGTCTTCCTCCCGGTACCGTCCGACGTCGGCGGATCTTGGTAGGGGCCCGCACTGTCGGCCTCCGGGATCCCCGGATAACCTCCCAGTCATGTCCCGCCATGTCGCGATCGTCACCGATTCAACGGCCTACCTGCCGCGGGCGGCACTGCAGCGCCACCGGATCACGGCGGTACCGCTCACCGTCGTCCTCGGTGACCAGGCCCTGGAGGAGGGCACCGAGATCTCGGCGAGATCGGTCGCCCAGGCCCTGCAGAAGCGCAAGTACGTGACGACATCGCGGCCGAGCCCCGAGGCTTTCGCGTCCACCTACCGGGCCATCGCCGAGGCGGGGGCCGGAAGCATCGTCTCGCTCCACCTGTCCTCGGAGTTCTCCGGCACGTACGACGCGGCGGTGCTGGCGGCCGCCGCGGCCCCCGTACCGGTGCGGGTCGTGGACACCGGCATGGTCGCCATGGCGCTCGGCTTCTGCGCCCTGGCGGCGGCCGAGGCCGCGGAGTCCGGCGGCAGCCTGGACGAGGCGGTGGCCGCGGCCGAGAAGCGTGCCGAGCAGACGTCCGCCTACTTCTACGTCGACACCCTCGACTACCTGCGACGGGGCGGCCGGATCGGGGCGGCGCAGGCGCTCCTCGGCTCGGCCCTCGCGGTCAAGCCCCTGCTCCAGCTCGCCGAGGGGCGGATCGACCTCTTGGAGAAGGTCCGTACGGCGTCGAAGGCGATCGCCAGGCTGGAGGAGATCGCCGTGGAGCGGGCCGGGGAGGCGCAGGTGGATGTCGCCGTGCACCATCTCGCGTCGGCCGAACGGGCGGACGCGCTCGCGGCACGGCTGCGCGAGCGGGTGCCGGGGCTGGCCGAGCTGCATGTGAGCGAGGTGGGAGCGGTGATCGGGGCGCACACGGGGCCGGGGCTGCTGGGGGCTGTGGTCTCGCCGCGTTAGCGCGGAATCCTCCTCGGATAGCGCGGAGATGCTCCTTGGCCGGCGCGGAAGGCCTCCTTCGGGTGACGTGGTTATCCACAACGGGCCGGTTATCCCCGGGATTTGACGGCTCGCAGCGGGATCGGCGCGAAGTGTCTAACGTTCGCGGGCATGACGCCACAATCACTCTCCGTAACCAATCCCTTCGATGGGTCGGCCACCGGCCCTGGCTGGGGCTCCGACCCTGGCTCCAGCTCCGGACCACGCGGGCGGGCCGCCCGGCGTGCGGAGACCGCCGCGGCGGTACGTACGCGGGCCGCGGGCCTGTTCCGGGGCCCACCTGGCCCGGACCGGAGTGCGAGCCCTGCGGAAGCGGACGGCAGTCCACCGACGTCGGGCAGTCCACCGTCTCCGGGCGACCTGTCGGCTTCAGGCGTTTCCGGTGCTCCGAGCGTTCCCGGTACTCCAGGCACTCCCGACACCCCAGCCGCGTCAGCCGATGACGACCTGACCGCTGACCGGGCCCAGGCCGCCCGCGAAGGCGCACCTCCCGACCGTGCCGCCCGGCTGGCGCTCGCCGTGCGGGAGCGGCTGCCGCTGTGGGTGCAGTCGAGATGCGCGATCGCCCCCAAGACGCTGGCTGCCCTGGTCGTGGTGTTCGCGGTGGCGGTGGCCTTCGCGGTCCACCACTTCTGGGTGGCCCGGCCCGAGCCCGTCCGTGTACCGCCCGCCGCCCGGGCCCCGGCGCTGCCGACTCCCGCCCCGGTGCCGCAGCCGCAGGTGGCTGCGCCGACGCCGGGAGGCGCGCCGCCGACCGCCGCGGGACGGCTCCTCGTGGTCGACGTGGTCGGGAAGGTGCACCGTCCCGGCATCCATCGCCTGCCGCAGGGAGCCCGGGTCGCCGACGCGCTGAGAGCGGCGGGCGGAGTGCTGGACGGTGCGGACACCCGAGGGCTGAACCGGGCGCGGCTGCTGGTCGACGGGGAGCAGATCGCCGTGGATGTCGCAGGGGCGGCGCCGGGCGCGGCAGGTCAGGGGGCGGGCACGGGCCCCGGAGCGGCCACGGGAGCCGGGGCCGGAGCGGTTGCCGGGGCGGGCACCGGCGGCGGCACGGCTTCCGGGAGCGCCGGCGCGTCCGGTGGTACGGGCGCCGGAGCCGCCCCCGTCAGTCTGAACACCGCGACCGCGGAACAGCTCGACAGCCTGCCCGGAGTCGGCCCCGTCCTCGCCCGGCACATCATCGAGTACCGCACCGCACACGGCGGCTTCACCTCCGTGGAACAGCTCCGTGAAGTGAACGGCATCGGCGACCGCCGCTTCGCCGACCTGCGGCCTCTGGTCCAGCCATGACCCCGTACCCCACCACGCCGCCCCCACCGCCCCAGCCCTCCGGCCCCCGCACCGCACCCGGCGCCACCCCCGGCCGAACGGCCGACCGAACCGCCGTCCACGCGGCGGCATCCTCCCCCTACGGCGCCGCCGATCCCCGCCGGCCGGATGAAGCCGTCGATCTTCGACTGGCCGGGCCCGCGGCGGCCGCGTGGGGTGCGGCGGCACTGGCCCTGGGGTGGTCCGGCGGCTCGGTGGCGGTGGTGTGTGCCGCGGCCGTGGTGCTGGCGGCGGTCGTGGTCGTCGCCGCGGTCCGCCGGCCGCGACGGCGGGCCGCCGGGGCCTCGGTCGCCCTCGCCGCAGTGCTGCTCGGCGCGGTCGCCGGAGCCGCGTCCGCCGCTCTGCACGCGGCGGACGTACGGCGCGGCCCGCTGCCGGAACTGGCGCGCCGGCACGCCCCGGTCACGGCCGAGGTGGAGCTGACCGGCGATCCGCGGCTGACCCGCCCACGGGTGAGCGGCGCCCGGCAAGCGCCGCCCGCCGTCGTGTTCACCGCGGACGTCCTCCGCGTCACCGCACCGGACGGCTCGGTGACCGCCACCCGTACCCCCGTACTGGTCGTCGTGCACCGCACGAAGCGCCTCGCCGACTGGCAGCGCCTCCTGCCCTCGACCCGCGTCCGGGTCGCGGCCCGCGCGGCACCACCCCTCCGGCCGTCCGACCGGGCCGCGGCCGCCCTACGGGTCACCACGGGATCAGAACCGCACGTGCTGGCCGCCCCCGACGCGTTGCAGCGACTCGCCGGTGACCTGCGGGCCGGACTCCGGGAGGCCAGTGACGACCTGAGCCCCGATGCCCGTGCCCTCCTGCCGGGCCTGGTGGTCGGTGACACCGCGCGGGTACCGCCCGACCTCGACGACGCCTTCCGCACCACCGACCTGACCCACCTGCTCGCCGTCTCCGGCAGCAACCTGACCATCCTGCTCGTGCTGCTCATCGGCCCGCCCCACCTCGCCGTACGGGCCGAACGCCGTGGTCTGGCACCGCTCCTGGGCCTCTCGCTGCGCACCACCGCCCTCATCGGCGGATCGATCGCCCTCGCCTTCGTGATCGTCTGCCGCCCCGACCCCAGCGTGCTGCGCGCCGCCGCCTGCGGACTGGTCACCCTGCTGGCGATCGGGACGGGACGCCGTCGTTCGCTCGTCCCCGCGCTCGCCGCCGCCGTCCTGGTACTCGTGCTCTACGACCCCTGGCTCGCCCGCAGTTACGGTTTCCTGCTGTCCGTACTGGCCACCGGCGCCCTGCTCACCCTCGCCCCTCGCTGGAGCGCGGCCCTGCAACGCCGCCGCGTGCCGCCCCGCCTCGCCGAGGTGCTAGCCGCGGCGGCCGCGGCGCAGGCGGTCTGCGCGCCCGTCGTCGTGGTGCTCGCCGCACGCGTCGGTCTCGTCGCCGTCCCCTGCAACCTGCTGGCCGAAATCGCCGTCGCCCCGGCCACCGTCCTGGGGTTCGCGGCACTCGCCACCGCACCGTTCGCGCCGCCCCTGGCCCACGCCCTGGCCTGGTGCGCGAGCTGGCCGACCGAGTGGATCGCCGGTGTGGCCCGTACGGGGGCGGGCCTGCCCGGGGCGGAGGCGGATTGGCCGGGCGGATGGGCCGGAGCGCTGCTGCTGGCCGTCGTGACGGTGGCGTTCGTCCCGGTGGGACGGCGGATGTCACGTCGGCCCTGGCTGTGCGTCCTCGGCGTCCTGGCACTGCTCGTCGCGGTGCTGCGGCCGGCCCCGGTCACCCGTGTCGTCACCGGCTGGCCGCCTCCTGACTGGCGAGCGGTGGCCTGTGACGTGGGGCAGGGCGACGGTCTGGTGTTCGCGGCGGGGGAGGGCACCGCCCTGGTCGTGGACACCGGCCCGGAGCCGGACGCCATCGACCGTTGCCTGACCGACTTGGGCGTACGCCGTATCGCGCTGCTCGTCCTCACCCACTTTCACGCCGACCACGTCAGCGGACTGCCCGGCGCCTTGCGCGGGCGTTCGGTCGGTGCCATCGAGACCACGACCCTGCCCGAGCCGCCCGGGCAGGCCGCCTTCGTGCACCGCACCGCGGCGGCCGCGGGCGTGCCGGTGGTCGGTTCCACGCCGGGGGAGCGGCGCAGCGTCGGCCCGCTCAGCTGGGAGGTCCTGTGGCCGCCCGGCACCGGACCGGGCCACCCCTTTTCCGCGCCCGCCTCACGTGCTGTCGAGGGTCCCAACGACGCCAGCGTGACGCTGCTGCTGCGCACCGCCGGGCTGAGCTTCCTTCTCCTCGGCGACCTCGAACCGGTCGCGCAGCAAGCGTTGTCGACCGCGTACCCCGACCTGAGCGCCGTGGACGTCCTCAAGGTCGCACACCACGGGTCCGCGTACCAGGACCCGCAACTGATACGCCGCCTGGCGCCGCGCGTCGCCCTGATCAGTTGCGGCGCCGGCAACCCGTACGGTCATCCGGCGCCGCGCACCGTCCAGTCGCTGCGCTTTCAAGGAGCACGGGTGCTGCGTACGGACACCGACGGCGCCGTCGCGGTACTGGGCGGCGCGGACCGGCTGACCACCACCGTCAGGGGCCGCAGGCGGAGCCCGGCGCGCTCGCCAGGTCGGCGCACGGCACGTGCCGGTACTTGCGCAGGATGTTCTTCGCCGTGCCGGAGTCCATGAACGCCCGGAACTTCGCGGCGAGCGAGCCCGCCTCGGGCTGCCCGTACGTGTAGAGGTACTCCACCGTCCAGAAGGGATAGCCATGTTGACCGGCCCACTCGATGTCGGGCTCCCGCCCGTTCGGCCGGACGCGGGTCACCCGCGGATTCTTGGCCGCCGCGTACTCCTCCGCGTACCCGATCGCGCCCGGCACGCGGCCGACCGTGTCCGGCAGGCTGCCGGTGCTGTGCACCTCGCAGCGCGTGACGCGGGCCGCCGCGTCCCGGTCCTTGCCGTTGCATTCGTACGATGACACCGTGTCCGGCTCCGAGCCGCGCAGCACGGCCGTCTCGAACGCTCGCCGGGTGCCGGACGCCGCGTCCCGGCCGACGATGCGGACCGGCAGGTCGCTGCCGCCGAGCTGCTTCCAGTGGGTGCACCGGCCGTCGTAGATGCCGCGCACCTGCTCGGAGGTGAGGTTGCCGACGCCGGTCCGGCCGTTGACGACCATGCCGAGCAGGATGACGCCGGCCCGCCGCCCCGCCGGCTCCCGGTAGATGGCCGGCGCGGCGACGTCCGACACAGCCAGGAACGTCGGACCGACGGCCGGCGCGGATCTCCTGGCCCGGTTCAGCCGCCCCAGCCCGGACAGGCTGCCGCTCTCCGCCACCTCGATCTCGGCTCCCCGGCAGCGGGCCGTGTACTGCCGGGCGATGTCCTGCATCGGCGGTGCGAAGGCGCTGGAGCCGTCGACGGTCAGCCGCCCGGTCGCGCTCTCCGCACTTGCCGCCCCGGTGGGCCCGTTGAGCAACAGCCCGCCCAGCAGGCCGACCAGGATGATGCAGACGCCGCCCAGCCCGAGGCCCAGTTCGCGCGGTCCCCAGCGCTGCGCGTTGCGCCGGATCCGCCCGCCGCTGAGGAACCCGCCGACGACGAGTTCGCCCGGCCGGCCGCCGCCCGCGCCCCCGCCACGGCTGCGGTGCGCCCCGCCTCCGTTCCGGTCCCCGTTCCCGTCCTCCGCCGACAACAGGACCAGCAGCTTGAAGTGGTCACGCTCGTTCAACGGCACCCTGGGGATGACGAGCCGGCCACCGTCGTGCCGCAGACCGCCGCCGTTGCGGGTGAGCATCCCGACCAGGTCAGGCGGGTTGGCGTCCGGCACCTCCACCCCGATCACCGTGCGCCCGGTGAACTCGGCCGTCAGCGGCTCCTGGTAGTCCTGCCGCACGATGTCCTCGCCGCCGTCGTTCTCGAACCGCAGCAGCGCCAGAGTGGCGTCGGTGATCTCCTGGCCCTGCCTGAGCAGCCGCGGTTGCACCAGGCTGTGGGCGTCCCGCGGGTTCATGCCGATCGCGGTGTCCATCCGGACGCGGTAACCGACGCTCTTGCGGCCCGGCAGGAACCGCTGAACGGCCCAGAGCACGGCCGTCGCGACGAGACCCGCAGCGGCGAGGAGCGTCTCGGTGTCCGGCAGGGGCACGACTACCTCGCACAGCCGATCGGATGGCGGAATGCCTGCAATGCAGGGACAGGGGAGGCGGCCCGGTACGCCTTCGGCATCCCGTCATCAGAGGTTCGTCCGCTGTTAGCGCGGCCGGTGACGGCAGGGGACCTGTCGCATCCGGCCACCCCGTTAATCAGGACCTGTAAACTCCAGAAATATGAGGATGAGCGAGGGCGTCGAATGGGCCCTGCACTGTTGTGTGACCCTGGCCTCGCTCGGCGACGCGCGTCCCGTGTCGACAGCCCGGCTCGCCGCCTCCTTCGATCTGCCCCAGGCGTATCTGAACAAGCGGCTCCAGGCCCTGGTCCGGGCCGGTGTCCTGACTTCGACCCCGGGCGCCCGCGGCGGCTTCCGGCTGGCCAGGCCGCCCGAGCAGATCTCCCTGATGGACGTCGTCGCCGCCATCGAGGGCACCGACGACGTCTTCCGGTGCACCGAGATCCGCCGCCAGGGCCCCGGTTCCGGAGCGCCCGACCGGGACTTCCGCCGCCCCTGCGGCATCTCCACCGCGATGCGCAGGGCCGAGCTGGCCTGGCGCCGCGAACTGGCCAAGCAGACCGTTGCCGACCTCCTGGCCGGCGTCCCTGGACCCGCCGCGGAGCGCACCCGCCGCTGGTTCGCGACCGAGAGGACGAGCACCTGATGGACTCCCCGCAGACCCGGTCCGCGTCCCAGCCCGTCCCGCCGAGACCGCCGACCTCCCAGCAGCCGACACCTCAGGAAGCGCCGACATCTCCGGGACCGCCGGCGTCCCCGACCTCGGCGGCCCCCGCGGCGTCGGCGCCGTCCCAGGCTCAGGAGGATTCCCCAGCATCGGCGTCATCTCCGGTCCCTGCGGAGCCCCCGACCCCTGCGCAATCCCCGCCCCCTGCGGACGGCGGGAAGGCGGCCGGTCGGCCCTCGGATGCCGAGCGGATGCGGGCCGAGCCGCTCGACCAGGCGCGTACCGATGCCTACCTGCGGCGAATCGGTGCCGACCGTCCGGCGGTGCCCGACACCGAGGCGCTGCACGACCTGCATCTGCGGCACCTGCGGACCGTCCCCTTCGAGAACCTTTCCGTCCACCTCGCCGAGGACGTGGCTCTGGAGTACAGGCCGCTGGTGGACAAGGTCGTCGGTGCCTCACGCGGCGGCTTCTGCTACGAACTCAACGGCGCCTTCGCCGCCCTGCTCCGCGCCCTCGGCTACCGCGTCGAACTGCTCGCCGCCCGGGTCTTCGGCCCGGAAGGCCCCGGCATCCCGTACGACCACCTCGCGCTGCGCGTCCACACCGCCGACGGACAGGGCGGACCGTGGCTCGCCGACATCGGCTTCGGCAGGAACAGCCAGTACCCGCTCCGTCTGGACAGCCGCGACCAACAGCCCGACCCCGCCGGACTGTTCCGCATCGAGGAGACCGCCGACGGCGACCTCGACGTCCTGCGGGACGGTGTGCCCCAGTACCGGCTGGAACAGCGGCCGCGTGCCCTGGCCGACTTCGCGGCGGGCTGCTGGTACCACCGCACCTCGCCGGACTCGCCCTTCACCCGGTCACTGGTCTGCTCCCGGCTGACGGAGACCGGCCGCGTCACCCTCTCCGGCCGTACGCTCGTGATCACCGACGCCGACGGCGGCCGGGACGAGCGCGAACTGTCCGAGGCCGAGGTGCTCCCCGCCTACCGCACCCACTTCGGCATCACGCTGGACCGGATACCGGAGCTGCGCGGCTGACGTGCGCCTGCCCCGGCTGCGGCACCTTACGGGCGGGCGCTGCGCGCCCGGCAGACGGCCGACGCGTCACTCGGCCTCCAGCCAGCCCTCGTACTCATCGGCCAGGGCGTCCAGCTTCGCCGGGTCGTGGACCCCGGTGGGATCTTCGACGACCACCAGCCACTGGGCGTCCTCGGCGTCGTCCTCGCCCGCCAGGGCGTCCCGGACGAGCTGGGGTTCCTCCGTGACGCCGAAGCGCTCGGCCAGCGCCTCGGCGACCTCCTCGGCGGAGTCGCGGTCGGGCAGCACCAGAACATGTCGTACATCGCTCACCCGGTCATTGTCCCGGTCGTCGTCCGGCGGCGCGGGCCGGGCACCACGCCGCCGCCAGTGATGCCACCGCCAGTGATGCCACCGCCAGTGACGCGGCTGCCAGTGACGCGGCTGCCAGTGGCGCCGCCGTCAGTGGCATCGCTGTCGGTGGCGTCGCTGTCAGTGGGGCGTGGGATGCTGGTGCGCGATGGCCAGGAAAGCAGCAAACGACGACCCGCTCGCCCCGCTCACGCTCGCCGTGGGCCAGGAGGACCTGCTCCTGGACCGCGCCGTGCAGCAGGTGGTGGCGGCGGCCCGCGCCGCCGACGCGGACACCGATGTGCGCGACCTCACCCCCGACCAGCTCCAGCCGGGCACGCTGGCCGAGCTGACCAGCCCGTCGCTGTTCGCCGAGCGCAAGGTCGTGGTGGTCCGCAATTCCCAGGACCTGTCCGCCGACTCGGTCAAGGACGTCAAGAAGTACCTCGGCTCCCCGGTCGAGGAGATCACCCTCGTGCTGCTGCACGCCGGCGGCGCCAAGGGCAAGGGCCTGCTGGACGCCGCCCGCAAGGCCGGTGCGCGGGAGGTCGCCTGCGCCAAGATGACCAAGCCCGCCGACCGCCTCGCCTTCGTGCGCGGTGAGTTCCGTACGGCGGGACGGTCCGCCACCCCGGAGGCGTGCCAGGCGCTGGTGGACGCGCTCGGCAGTGACCTGCGCGAACTGGCCTCGGCCTGTTCGCAGCTGGTCGCCGACATCGAGGGCACCATCGACGACGCCATCGTGGCCCGCTACTACCGCGGCCGCGCCGAGGCGTCCAGCTTCACCGTCGCGGACCGTGCCGTGGAGGGCCGGGCCGCCGAGGCGCTGGAGGCGCTGCGCTGGGCCATGTCGACGGGCGTCGCCCCCGTCATGATCACCAGCGCGCTCGCCCAGGGCGTCCGCGCCATCGGCAAGCTGGCCTCCGCCCCGCGTGGCGCCCGCCCAGGCGACCTCGCCCGCGAGCTGGGCATGCCTCCCTGGAAGATCGACCGGGTGCGGCAGCAGATGCGCGGCTGGTCGGCGGACGGCGTGGCGACGGCGCTGCGTGCGGTGGCCGACGCCGACGCCGGCGTCAAGGGCGGCGGTGACGACCCCGAGTACGCACTGGAGAAGGCCGTCGTCACCATCGCCCGCGCCGCCCGCTCCCGCTGACCGCCGGGGGAGCGGAAAGGGCCGGGGCCCGGCCTCAGCTCCGCAGTTTGCGGAGCGTCTCCGTCGCGCTCGCCTTGAGCATCCCGGTGACCTGCTCGGTCGTCGGTGGCTTCGCCGAGCTGCTGCGGGAGGTGTAGCTCGACCAGGTGAGCTGGTAGGTCGCCCAGCCGTCGCGGACCCCGAGGATCACGTACGAGCCGCTGCTGTCGTCGGACCGGCGGACGAGGTACGCCTCGTCACCGATGCCCGGCACCGGGGTGACCTGGTACGAGATCGAGCTGCGCTGGCTCCCGTACGCGCGGTAGCTGTCCGCGAACTCGGCCGCCGGGTCGGTCTTCTTGTGCAGGGTGGCGCTGCTGTAGACCCAGGTCGAGGAGTAGTCGTTGCCGTCCGCACCGGACGGCTTCAGCTCGGCGTTGCACCACATCGAGTCCAGCGCGCCCTGCTGGACACCGCTGTACTGCGGATTCTGCGCGCTGCTGCCGGAGGACCCCGACGACGAGGAGCCCCCGGCCGGTTTGATCTTGAAGTTCGCGCTCTCGAACGGCGTGAACGCGGTCCGGTCGCACAGGTCGGACGTGTACGAGTAGCCCGCCAGGTCGGGATCGGGCCGCGCGTCCCCGAAGGCACCGACGGCGAAGAGGATCGCCCCGCCCATCGCCGAAGCGGCGACCGCCCCGCCGAGCGCCCACAGCCAGTGCTGCGCCGTACCTCCGCCACCGGTACCGCCCGCGCCGGACCCGGGTCCAGCCCCAGGCCCAGGCCCAGGCCCCTGAGCGTAAGGATTGTGCTGCGGCACCCCGGGCGCGTACGGCCCCGGTCCTACTCCTGGCGCCGGTCCCGCTCCTGCCCCCGGCCCCGGCCCTGCCCCCGGCTGGTGCGGCAGGGGCGGTGGCTGGGAGGGAGCGGACGGCTGTGGCTGCGCGTAGGGATGGTGCTGGTCCCCCGGAATCGACATGCGCGGCAGCGTAGCGGACCCGAACCGGCCACATGGCCGTAAGCGTGACCTGAGCCATACCGCCCCCGCCCCCGCCCCACACCAGCCCGCACCCGCGCCACACCGGCCCCGCACCCGCCCCGCCCCCGTCCCACAGCCACCTCGCGCCCGCCCCCATGCCCAAGCGCCCCCACCCCCGCCCCCCCCACGACAACGACAAAAGACCCCGCGCCACCCTGGGAAAGGGCGACCGCGAGGTCCTTCGTCTCAAGCTGTGTGTGCGCCGCACCCGCGTGGCGAACGCAGGCCGTGTGCGGCGCGGTGGTGCACCGGAAGGAGCGGAGAGAGGGGCCGCTGGGCCCTTACCGGCAGTGGTGAAGCGTCAGAACAGGTCAGGCCTTGAGGGCCGCGACCTTCTTGGCCAGCGCCGACTTCTTGTTGGCGGCGGCGTTCTTGTGGATGACACCCTTGCTGACGGCCTTGTCCAGCTTCTTGGCGGCCTCGGCCTGGGCGGTGGCGGCCTTCTGCAGGTCACCGGCCTCCACGGCCTCACGGGTGCGACGGATCGCGGTACGCAGCGAGGACTTGACAGCCTTGTTGCGCTGACGAGCCTTCTCGTTGGTCTTGATCCGCTTCATCTGGGACTTGATGTTCGCCACGAAAGAGCCTTTTCAGGTTCGTTGGAATTTCGAGTTGCGCCTCGTACGAGAGAGGGCACAAAGCGCAGTGGACCAGGCTACCAGCAGCCTCCTCGGCCTCCCAAACCGGACCAGGACCGCCGCGCATGGGACCATGGGGGGACGAAAAACAACCGAGTCCCGCCTACCCGCGTTCTCTGAATGGACCCTGCGTGCCCGCGACCCCTACGAACGTGCCGGAGCCGAGCCGTACCGCCCCGGCTCTCATCCGTAACTTTTGCATCATCGCGCACATCGACCACGGCAAGTCCACGCTTGCCGACCGGATGCTCCAGCTGACCGGCGTCGTCGAGCAGCGGCAGATGCGCGCGCAGTACCTCGACCGCATGGACATCGAGCGCGAGCGCGGCATCACGATCAAGTCCCAGGCGGTCCGGCTGCCCTGGGCCCGCAGCGACGAGGACAGTGGCGCGACCCACATCCTCAACATGATCGACACCCCGGGCCACGTGGACTTCACGTACGAGGTCTCGCGCTCCCTCGCCGCGTGCGAGGGCTGCATCCTCCTCGTGGACGCCGCCCAGGGCATCGAGGCGCAGACCCTCGCCAACCTGTACCTGGCGATGGAGCACGACCTCCAGATCATTCCGGTGCTGAACAAGATCGACCTGCCGGCCGCGCAGCCCGAGAAGTTCGCCAAGGAGCTGGCCAACCTCGTCGGCTGCGAGCCCGAGGACGTGCTGAAGGTCTCCGCGAAGACCGGTGAGGGCGTCGCCGAGCTGCTCGACAAGGTCGTCCGCGACGTGCCGGCCCCGGTCGGCGTCAAGGACGCGCCCGCCCGCGCGATGATCTTCGACTCGGTCTACGACGCGTACCGCGGCGTCGTGACGTACGTGAAGGTCGTCGACGGCACGCTCGGCAAGCGCGAGCGGATCCGGATGATGTCCACCGGCGCAGCCCACGAGCTGCTGGAGATCGGCACGAACTCGCCCGAGATGAAGGCCGCCGACGGCCTGTCCGTGGGCGAGGTCGGCTACCTGATCACCGGCGTGAAGGACGTCCGCCAGTCCAAGGTCGGCGACACCATCACCCAGCTCAGCAAGGGAGCCGACCAGCCGCTGGGCGGCTACAAGGACCCGAAGCCGATGGTCTTCTCCGGCCTGTACCCGCTCGACGGCTCCGACTACCCGGAGCTGCGCGACGCCCTGGACAAGCTCCAGCTCAACGACGCCGCGCTGGTCTACGAGCCGGAGACCTCCGCGGCCCTCGGCTTCGGCTTCCGCGTCGGCTTCCTGGGCCTGCTGCACCTGGAGGTCATCCGCGAGCGCCTGGAGCGCGAGTTCGGCCTCGACCTGATCGCCACCGCCCCCAACGTGGTCTACCGCGTGGACATGGAGGACGGCGCCGAGCACGAGGTCACCAACCCCAGCGAGTTCCCGACCGGCAAGATCGACAAGGTCCACGAGCCGGTCGTACGGGCCACGATCCTGGCGCCCAGCGAGTTCATCGGCGCGATCATGGAGCTGTGCCAGACCCGGCGCGGCAACCTGCTCGGCATGGACTACCTCTCCGAGGACCGGGTCGAGATCCGCTACACCCTCCCGCTCGCCGAGGTCGTCTTCGACTTCTTCGACCAGCTCAAGTCCAAGACCCGCGGTTACGCCTCGCTGGACTACGAGCCCACCGGCGAGCAGGCCGCCGACCTGGTCAAGGTCGACATCCTGCTGCACGGCGACAAGGTCGACGCGTTCTCCGCGATCTGCCACAAGGACAAGGCGTACGCGTACGGCGTGCGGCTGGTCGCCAAGCTGCGCGAGCTGATCCCGCGGCAGAGCTTCGAGGTGCCGATCCAGGCCGCCATCGGCAGCCGGGTCATCGCCCGTGAGACGGTCCGCGCCATCCGCAAGGACGTGCTCGCCAAGTGCTACGGCGGTGACATCTCCCGTAAGCGGAAGCTGCTGGAGAAGCAGAAGGAAGGCAAGAAGCGGATGAAGATGGTCGGCAGCGTGGAGGTCCCGCAGGAGGCCTTCATCGCCGTGCTGTCCTCCGACTCCGACGGCGACTCCAAGGGCAAGAAGTAGCCGCGTAGGCGGGCGGTCCGGGCCTGTGGGCCGGCCGCCCGCCGCCCGCGCGTCCAGCCTCCGCCGCCCGCGCGTCCAGCCTCCGCCGCCCGCGCGTCCAGCCTCCGCCGCCCGCGCGTCCAGCCTCCGCCGCCCGCGCGTCCAGCCCCCGGCCGATCCCGGCCGGGGGCTGAGTGCTGTCACGGAACGGGCGTCCGGTCCGTACGGCATCCGGGCGGTCGGCGGGGAAATCGGCGGCCAGGCGGTTTCCGGGACGCGCCGGACACCGTTGTCGTGGGTGGCAGCGGAGTTCCGGGCGGCCCAGGGGCGTCCGGGCGGCATGAGTGCCGTGCCGCCGAGAGGAGGCCGCGCCGGAAAGGGATGGGTATGAAGTACACCAAGGCCGCCGTGCTGCTGGCCGGGGCCGCGCTGTCCGTGGGCGTCGCCGCGCCCGCCTTCGCCGACCAGACGGGGGCGGACAAGTTCAAGAGCGGCGTCAGCGGGACGGTCGGCGGTGCGCAGAAGGCCGTCACCTCCCTCGGCGACGGGCTGAAGAAGGTCAACGGCACGCTGCGGGGCGACGAGAAGGTCGGCCACATGGTCGGCGACTCGGCCGCCTCGAACGCGCCCAGCGCCGACGGCATCGGCCTCCAGGCCGCTTCGCTCGGCCGCTGACCGGCCGTCCGCCGCCTGCCCGTGCGCCCGCGTCCGCGCTTCCGGAGTTCGTACCTCCGGACTCCGCACCTCGGGGCCGGCCCGCCCGGCGCGCGGGCGGCGGCGCACCTCCAGATCACACGATCGGCTGAAGCCGTACCCCACGAACGGCGTACGCCAGGTCCGTAACCGGTGTGCGGGATGAACCCGATGACCTCGCTCACACGGCAGCCCGCCTCCCGCCCGTACCGGTGGGCACCCCCGCCCGTACCGGTCGGCCCCACCGTCCGTGCCTGGGATGGCGGGCATCGGCGCTGGTCAGGGCAGCGTGCATCCGCTCCGGCAGCCCACCGGAGTCCCACCCCGCACCCGGTCAGGGCGAAACGTGTACGGGGCATCCACCGTGCTGGTCCCCTCCTGAACCAGTCCGCCGCAGCCCCTTACGCCATGGCGCGACGCACTCTAGTCTGATCACTGCTCGAAGGTTACTCGCGAGTCACCAGCAACGTAGCGGGCCCCGGAGGATGCCGTGACGGACACCCAGACGCTGATCGAGAACCGGCCACCTTCCGTGGCGACCCTCTTCCTGGAGCGTGTCGCGGCAACCCCCGACCACGAGGCGTACCGCTATCCGGTGCCGTCCGCCGCGGGCCGGGGGCCCGACGACTGGAAGGTGCTGAGCTGGGCCGAGGCCGCCCGGCGGGTGTACGCGGTGGCCGCGGGCCTGATCTCGCTGGGCGTCAGGGCCGAGGAGCGGGTGGCGCTCGCCGCCAGTACCCGCGTCGAGTGGATCCTCACCGACCTCGGCGTGCTGTGTTCCGGCGCGGCCACCACCACCGTCTACCCCAGCACCAACGCGGACGAGACGGCGTACATCCTCGCCGACTCCGGCAGCCGCGTACTGATCGCCGAGGACGCGGGGCAGCTCGCCAAGGCCCGCGAGAAGCGCGCCGACCTGCCGGAACTGGCCCATGTCGTGGTGATCGAGGAAGCCGACGCGCAGCCCGCCGAGGGCGACCCGGAGGACTGGGTGCTCTCCCTCGCCGAACTGGAGCGGCGCGGCACCGCCCACCTGGAGAAGAACCCGGACTGCGTACGGGAGCAGATCGCGGCGTTGCGCGCCGACCAGCTCGCGACCCTGATCTACACCTCGGGCACCACCGGCCGGCCCAAGGGCGTACGGCTGCCGCACGACTGCTGGTCGTACATGGCGCGGGCGATCCAGGCCACGGGCCTGGTCACCGAGGACGACGTGCAGTACCTCTGGCTGCCGCTGGCGCACGTCTTCGGGAAGGTGCTGACCGCGGGGCAGATCTCCGTCGGGCATGTGATCGCGGTGGACGGCCGGGTCGACAAGATCATCGAAAATCTGCCGGTGGTGCAGCCCACCTACATGGCGGCCGTACCGCGGATCTTCGAGAAGGTCTACAACGGCGTGGTGACCAAGGCCCGGGAGGGCGGCGCCGCCAAGTACAAGATCTTCCAGTGGGCGGCGGGCGTGGCACGGGAGTACGCCAAGGCCTCCCAGGAGAACTTCCGCCGCACCGGCAACGCCTCCGTCCCCTTCGCCCTCGGCGCCAAGCACAAGATCGCCGACGCGCTCGTCTACGCCAAGCTGCGTGATGCCTTCGGCGGCCGGCTGCGCGCCGCGATTTCCGGTTCCGCGGCCCTCGCCCCCGAGATCGGCTACTTCTTCGCCGGCGCCGGTATCCACATCCTGGAGGGGTACGGACTCACCGAGACCAGCGCGGCCAGCTTCGTGAACCCCGGCGAGGCGTACCGCACCGGCACGGTCGGCAAGCCGCTGCCCGGCACGGAGGTGCGGATCGCCGAGGACGGCGAGGTGCTGCTGCGCGGGCCCGGCATCATGGCGGGCTACCACGGACTGCCGGAGAAGACGGCCGAGGTGCTGGAGTCGGACGGCTGGTTCCACACCGGCGACATCGGCGAGCTGTCCCCGGACGGCTATCTGCGGATCACCGACCGCAAGAAGGACCTGATCAAGACCTCCGGCGGCAAGTACATCGCGCCGGCCGAGGTCGAGGGGCAGTTCAAGGCGGTCTGCCCGTTCGTCTCCAATGTGCTGGTGCACGGCGCCAACCGGAACTTCTGCACCGCGCTGATCGCCCTCGACGAGCCGACGATCATGGGCTGGGCCGCCGAGCACGGCCTCAAGGGGAAGTCGTACGCCGAGGTCGTGGGCGCGGCGCGGACCCGCGAACTGATCGAGGGGTACGTGGAGCGGGTCAACGAGGGGCTCCAGCGTTGGCAGCAGATCCGCAAGTTCCGGCTGCTGCCGCGGGACCTGGACATCGAGCACGGCGAGGTGACCCCCAGCCTCAAGATCAAGCGGCCGGTGGTGGAACGGGCCTTCAAGGACCTGCTGGAAGAGATGTACGAGGGCGCCCGCGAGGCGTGACGGCTGCGCCAGAAGGGGCTGCTGTGCCTCGTGGGGTGTAGCGGCTTGTGCCCCCGACGGCGGCGGCCGCGCCGACTCCGGGCGGTACGGGCACCGGTGCCCGCCGATGCCCGTACCGCCCGGAGCCCGTACGGGTCCCGAACCCCGCCCCCCCCGGGCCGCTACCGCCCCCGCCGCAGCGCCCGTACCGATTCGCCCATGCGGGCCACGCTCTCGGTCAGATCGCGTACACCGGGGTCGGAACTGCCGGAAAGGCGTCGCTCGATCTCGGAGATTCGGTCCGCCAACTCGCCCATCCGGGCGTGGTCCTGCTTTATGAGTCGTCGCAACTGCCGGTTCTTGCGGTGCAGGTCGAGAAAGACGTTCACCTTGGCGCGGAGCACCCATGGATCGAAGGGCTTGGTGAGGTAGTCGGCGGCGCCCGTCGAATACCCGCGGAAGGCGAATCCGGAGTCGCTGTCCGTCCCGGTCAGGAAGATGATCGGAATGTCCTTCGTCTGGTCGAGACGCTTGATGTTGGAGGCGGTCTCGAATCCGTCCATGCCGGGCATGAGAATGTCCAGCAGGACGACCGCGAATTCCTGCCGGAGCAGTGCCTTCATGGCTTCCTCGCCGGACCGGGCCCGGACCAGCGGCTCGCCGAGCGAGCCCAGGACCGCTTCGAGCGCGGCGAGGTTGTCCTCCATGTCGTCGACGAGAAGGATGCCCGCCCGGTCGTCGGTTCCGGCGCCGGCGCCGGTGTCGGGTGCATGGGTCATGATGGGCCTTCGGTGCCTTGGGACCTCGGAAAGGTCGCGTCGGGGTCGTGCTTGCCTGATTCACCGCCCGGGGCCGGGGTGCCGGAGGCGTGCCGGGACAGGAGATCGACGGTCACTGCCAGCAGGCGGTCCACGTCGACGGGTTTGGGGACGTATTCGTTGGCTCCGCTCTCCAGGGATTTCTCGCGGTCGCCGGGCATCGCTTTCGCGGTGAGCACGATGACGGGCAGATCCGCGAAGCGTGGCGTACGCCGGATCGCGCGAATGGTTTCGTAACCGTCCATCTCCGGCATCATGATGTCCATCAGGACCAGGTTGACACCGGGATTCTTCTCCAGCATCTCGATGCCCTCCCGGCCGTGTTCGGCATAGAGGACCCGCATGCCGACCCGGCTCAGCACATTGGTGAGGGCGAAGACATTGCGGATGTCGTCGTCGACGACCAGGACCTGGCAGCCGGACAGCAACGTGCCCGAGGGCCCGCTCACCCAGTCCTCCAGCCGCGTGGTGGTCGGCCACGGCGCCTCGTCGCGCGGGGCGGGCGGCCCCGAGCGCGGGTGGTGCCGCGGCGTCTTCCCCAGTTGCAGCGCCCCGTCCGCGCGCTGTTCACCGCCGTCCAGACTGTCCAGCGGCTCGGCGTAGCCGGGGCAGTCGATGGGCACGTGCAGGGTGAAGACGCTGCCGACGCCGGGGCGGCTGCTCGCGGTGATCCGGCCGCCGAGCAGCCCCGCGATCTCGCGGCTGATCGACAGTCCCAGGCCCGTACCGCCGTACTTGCGGTTGGTGGTGCCGTCCGCCTGCTGGAACGCCTCGAAGATGACCGGCAGCTTCTCCGGCGCGATACCGATGCCGGTGTCCGTGACGGTGAAGGCGATCGTGCCGTCCCCGGAGCGGTTCACCCGCAGGTCGATCTTGCCGGCGGCGGTGAACTTCACCGCGTTGGAGAGCAGGTTGCGCAGCACCTGCTGGAGGCGCTGTTCGTCGGAGAACAGCTCCTTGGGCACGTTCTCGCTCACCGACACCTCGAAGGCCAGCCCCCGGTCGAGGGTCATCGGCCGGAACGTGTCGTGGACGTAGTTGAGCAGTTTGATCAGCGGCAGCCGCTTGGGCCGTACGTCCATCCGGCCCGCCTCGATCTTCGACAGATCGAGGATGTCGTTGATGAGCTGGAGCAGGTCGGACCCGGACCGGTGGATCGTGATCGCGAACTGCACCTCCTGCTCGTTCAGGTGCCCGTCCGGATTGTCGGCGAGCAGCCGGGCGAGGATGAGCAGCGAGTTCAGCGGGTTGCGCAGCTCGTGCGACATGTTCGCCAGGAACTCGGACTTGTACTGGGACGAGCTGGCCAGCAGCGCCGCCTTCTCCTCCAGCTCCTCGTTCGACCGCTGGAGTTCCGCCTGCCGTCGCTGGAGCTCGTCGGTGCGTTCCTGGAGCTGGCGGGCCAGCCGCTGCGACTCGCCGAGCAGGGATTCCGTCCGGGAGTTGGCGACGATGGTGTTGATGGCGACGCCGATGGTGTTCACGAACTGGTCGAAGAAGGCCAGGTGCACGTCGGAGAAGCGGGAGAAGGACGCCAGCTCGATGACGCCCAGCGTCTGGTCCTCGAACAGCACCGGGATGATGACGACGGTCGCCGGGTTGGCCTCGCCCAGCCCTGAATTGATCTTGATGTAGTCCGGCGGGGCGTCCTCCACCAGGATGCGCTTCTTCTCCAGGGCCGCCTGGCGCACCAGGCCGTGGTCCATGGAGCCCGGCGTGTCGATCGTGGTGTCCAGGGACGAGCCGTACCCGGCGATGAAGGCCATCTGGAGGTCGTCGCGGTCGGTGTCGGCCAGGAAGAAGGCTCCGTACTGGGCGTTCACCAGCGGCGTCAGCTCCCGCAGGATCAGGTCGGCTACCTCCATCAGGTCCCGGTGGCCCTGCATCAGCCCCGCCAGCCGCGCGAGGTTCGACTCCAGCCAGTCCTTGGCGCGGGTGGTCTCCCGGAGGTTGGAGACCATCAGGTTGATGTTGTCGCGCAGCTCCGCGACCTCGCCCTGGGTCTCCACGGTCACGTTACGGGTCATGTCGCCGGCCGCCACCGCCGAGGCCACCTCGGCGATGGCCCGGACCTGGGTGGTGAGGTTCGACGCCAGCTCGTTGACGTTCGTCGTCAGCCGTTTCCAGGTGCCGTACACCCCTTCGACCCGGGCCTGCCCGCCCAGCTGCCCTTCGCTGCCCACCTCGCGGGCGACCCGGGTGACTTCGGACGCGAACGACGACAGGGTGTCGACCATCGTGTTGAGCGTGGTCTTCAGCTCCAGGATCTCGCCGCGCGCGTCCACGTCGATCTTCTTCGACAGGTCGCCCTGGGCGACCGCGGTGGCCACCAGCGCGATGTTGCGCACCTGCGTGGTCAGGTTGGACGCCATGAAGTTGACGTTGTCCGTCAGGTCCTTCCAGACCCCGGACGCGCCCCGGACCTGCGCCCGGCCGCCCAGATTGCCTTCCGTGCCGACCTCGCGCGCCACCCGCGTGACCTCGTCGGCGAACGCCCGCAACTGCTCCACCATCGAGTTGACGGTGTCCTTCAGCTCCAGGATCTCGCCGCGCGCGTCGACCGTGATCTTCTTCGACAGGTCGCCGTCGGCCACCGCCGTGGTCACCTGCGCGATGTTGCGCACCTGGGAGGTCAGGTTGGACGCCATGAAGTTGACGTTGTCCGTCAAATCCTTCCAGACACCCGAGGCGCCGCGCACCTGCGCCTGGCCGCCGAGGTTGCCTTCCGTGCCGACTTCGCGGGCGACGCGGGTGACCTCGTCGGCGAAGGCGGAGAGCTGGTCGACCATCGTGTTGATCGTCGACTTCACCTCCAGGATCTCGCCCTTCGCCTCGACCGTGATCTTGCGGCCCAGGTCGCCCTCCGCGACCGCCGTCGCCACCAGGGCGATGTTGCGCACCTGGGAGGTGAGATTGTCGGCCATGAAGTTGACGTTGTCGGTGAGGTCCTTCCAGACGCCCGACACGCCGCGTACGTGCGCCCGGCCGCCGAGCCGCCCTTCGGTGCCGACTTCGCGGGCGACGCGGGTGACCTCGTCGGCGAAGGCGGAGAGCTGGTCGACCATCGTGTTGACGGTCAACTTGAGCTGGAGGATCTCGCCGCGCGCGTCCACGGTGATCTTCTGACTGAGGTCACCGTTGGCCACCGCCGTGGTCACCTGGGCGATGTTGCGCACCTGGCTGGTCAGGTTGGACGCCATGAAGTTGACGTTGTCGGTGAGGTCCTTCCAGACGCCCGACACGCCCCGCACCTGGGCCCGGCCGCCGAGCTGTCCCTCGGTGCCGACTTCGCGGGCGACGCGGGTGACCTCGTCGGCGAAGGCGGAGAGCTGGTCGACCATCGTGTTGACGGTCAGTTTCAGCTCCAGCAGCTCGCCCGCCGCCTCGACCGTCACCTGCCGGGTCAGGTCGCCGCGGGCCACCGCCGTCGTCACCAGCGCGATGTCCCGCACCTGGGCGGTCAGCCTGGCCGCCATCGTGTTGACCGCCTCGGTCACGTCCCGCCAGCTCCCGGACAGCCCGGCCACCTTGGCGCGCCCGCCGAGCCGGCCCTCCGTACCGGACTCGCGGGCCACCCGGGTCACCTCGCCGGTGAACAGCGACAACTGGTCGACCATGCGGTTCACCGCCCGGCCCAGCCGCCGGCGGTCGCCGCGCAGCGGGCGGTTGCCGTCGTGCAGGTCCACCCGCAGGGTCAGGTCGCCGCCCGCCACCGCGTCCAGCACCTGGGTGGCCTGGGTGGTCGGGATGACCAGGGCGTCGATGATGGCGTTGGCGGCCTGTACGGAGGTGGCCCAGGTGCCGGGACCCGGGCTGGCGGACATCCGTTCGTCCAGCCGGCCCTGGCGCACGACCTCCGACCGCAGGCGTAACAACTCGTCGGACAGGTGCTGGTTGCGGGAAGCTATCTGGTTGAAGACCGCGGACAGTTCGGCCAGCAGCCCCTCCTGGGCCACCGGCAGTCGCGTACGGAAATCTCCGGCCGCCATCGACGTCAGAGCGGTCAGCAGCGGTCTGAGATCGGCGGCGCGCACGACGTCACCGCCCGTATCGAGGGACACTCGGGGCACTGCCGAATCGACCGCCATGTCTCCCCACTTCAGTAACTCGGTGCTTATGGGTGCGCTCAGTCTGTCACTCTGGGAGTGGCGTATTCGGCGCTATTGCGGAACTGCTCGGGAGTTGCTCAATGAGGACGACAACTTCGTCAGACAGGGACGCCCCGGACCGGGGCGCCGCGGTGGTCCGGGCGGCGTTCCGCCCCGGCCGCGGCGGTCCCGGCGGGGCGGCGGCTCCCGGAAGCACCCCTGCCGGGGCTCCCCCGGAGGAGGCGTCCCGTACGGGCCCGCAGGCCGGGGCCTGGGGCCCGCAGGCCGTGGACACGGGCCCGGCGGCGGAGGGCGCGGGGCCGTCGGCGCAAGACTCGGGGCCGTCCGCGCAGGGCGCGGGGCCGTCGGGTGAGGGCGGGGCGGTTTTCGGCGGGCCGCACGGGGAGTTCACCGACGCACGTTCCGAAGGAGGCAGGCCGGTGGATTCCCGCACGGAGGCGGACACGGACCCAGCCATGGAGACGGTCGGCGCGACGGGTGCGGCGGTCGTGGGGGAGGGGGCGACGGAGGCGACGGATCCGGCCACCGGGGCGAGGGAGGCCGAGGTGACGGATTCGGCCATGGGGCCGGGTGCGGGCGAGGGGGCCGGTGCGCGGGAGGGGGCCGGCGAGTCGTGTGGGGCGCCGGAGATGCTGGGGGCTCCGGAGACGCCGGACATGACGGGAACGCCAGGGACTCCGGAGATGACGGAGACACCTGCCGCTCCCGCCGCAGCCGTATCCGTCGAAACCGATCCTGCGGAAGCCGTATCTGCCGAGGTCGCCCCTGCCGAAGGCACCCCTGCCGAAGTCGCCCGCATGGAGGCCCCCGCCGCCCCGCCCTCCAGACCGGCTTCCGGTTGCGGCGCCGGGCCCGCCACCGACGGGCGGGACAGTGTCCGCCGGTCGAGTCTGCCCGGCAATCCGCGTGCGGCCGCGGCGGCGCGCCAGTTCGTGCGGGCCGTCCTGGCCGACTGGGTGACCCGGTCGCTGCCCGGCGCGGACGCCATCGGTGACCGCCTCGCCGACGAGGCGGTCCTGCTGGTCAGCGAGCTGGTCACGAACGTCGTGGTGCACGCGGGCACCACCGTGGAACTGCTGTGCCGCCTGGAAACGGACCTGGACACGGGCACGGCAGCGGATACGGAGGCAGGCGCGATCGCGGGCACGGGCACGGGCGCGGGCGCCGGCGCGGCCACGGACGCAGCCCCGGCCCCGAACCCGGCCCCGAACCCGGCCCCGAACTCGAAACCCAACCCGGCCCCGAACCCGGACAACCCCCGCACCGTGGTCGTCATCGAGGTCTCCGACCACCACCCCGCCCGCGCCGTACGGGCGCGCCAGTCGGCCTCCGAGAACGAGAGCCGGGGCCACGGCCTGCAACTGGTCGGCGCCGTCGCCGAGTCCTGGGGCATCACGTACCGGCGCGACCTGAAGACCGTGTGGTTCCGGCTCCCGGCCGGCCCGCGGCACCGCGCTTACGGGTCGCCGGCCCGGTTCTCCCACCACGACCTGGAACTGCAGCGCGGCCTGCGCGCCGCCGAACTGCTCGCCCCCACGCCCGCCCGCCGCTCCCCGGCGCGGCGGACCGACGCGGACTGGATCAACCACGGCGCCCTGTCCTTCCTCGCGGAGGCGTCCGACCTGCTGTCCGGGCAGCTCGACGAGGAACAGGTGGCGCTCCTCGCCGCCCAGTTGGTCGTACCGCGCCTCGCCGACTGGTGCGCGGTCTGGCTGCACGGCGGCGGACGGGAGGGCACGGGCGAGGCCCCGCGGCTCGCCCGCGTCTGGCATTCCAGCGAGAGCCGCATCGACGCCCTGCGCATGGCTCTGGAGAAGGACCCGCCGGTGATGCCGGTCCCCGGCCCGCAGCGGGACGGCGCCGGGGCCGCCGTGCCGTGGCCCTGGCCGCAGGAGCCGAGCGGGTACGGGCCCGGTGGCGCCGCACTGGCCTGCCGCCTGGTGGCCGGCGGCCGCGACCACGGCACGCTGCTGATCGGGCGGGCCGGGCTGATGCGCTTCCCCGACGAGGTCGTGGGCCTCATAGAGGACCTGACCCGCCGGGTCGCGCGGGCCCTGGCCACGGCCCGCGCGTACCGGAACCAGGAACGGATCAGCCAGGTGCTCCAGCGCCGTCTGCTCCCCAGGGGCCGGCCCGCCGTCCCCGGTCTGGAGTCCTCCGTGGTGTACGAGCCGCGGGAGGGCGCCTGGGCCGGCGGCGACTTCTGGGACCTGTTCCACGCCGGGAACGGACGCTGGTGCTTCGCCCTCGGCGACGTGTGCGGCAACGGCCCGGAAGCCGCGGCGGTCACCGGTCTCGCCCGCCCCGTCCTGCGGCTGCTGGCCCGCGACGGGTTCGGCGTCGGGGAGGTGCTGGACCGGCTCAACAAGACCATGGCGCGCGAGGCCGCGGACTCGGTGGCGGCCGTCACGGCGGCGGTCGCCGCCGCGGGCAGCGGGCTGGACCCCTCCGTCGAACTGCGCGCCGAGGGCGAGCAGACCCGCTTCCTCTCCCTCCTGTACGGCGAGATCGAGCCGCACGCCGACGGCACGCCGGGCGCCCGGTGCACCCTGGCCAGCGCCGGGCACCCGTTGCCGCTGGTCCTCGGCACGGACGGCGCGGTACGGATCGCCGCCGCGCCGCAGATGCTGGTCGGAGTGGTGGAGGACACGTCGTACGAGTCCGAGTCCTTCGAGCTGGCCCCCGGCGAGACGCTGCTGTGCGTCACGGACGGGGTGACGGAGCGGCGCTCGGGCCACCGCCAGTTCGACGACGATGACGGCCTGGCCCACCACTTCGCCGCCTGCGCCGGCCTGGGGGCCACCGCGGTCGCCGAACACATCCGGCGGGCGGTGCACGCGTTCGCGGACACGCCGCCGGACGACGACCTGGCGCTGCTGGTGCTCCAGGCGACCGGGCAGCGGTAGCGGGCAGGGCGGGACGCGGCGGGACGGGACGGACGGAGGCGGCCGGGCGGCCCCCTGCACCGGTCGCCCGCCACGGCCTCGCACCGCCCCGCGCCCTGTCCCGTACTGTGCCCCCCCGTACTGCTCCGTACCGGCCGCCCGCAGGCGCTCCCCTCGCTCCCCGTCCGATGCCGGACAATGGACCACATGCCTTCCGCACTCCCCGACGGTGAGCCCATGCCCGAAGACGGGTCGCTGCCCGGTCACGCCCTGACGGGGGCGGCCGCCCGGCCGCTCGGGTTCTACCTGCACGTGCCGTACTGCGCGACGCGCTGCGGCTACTGCGACTTCAACACGTACACGGCCACCGAGCTGCGCGGTTCCGGCGGCGCGCTCGCCTCGCGGGAGAACTACGCGGAAACCGTCGCCGAGGAGATCCGGCTCGCCCGCAAGGTGCTCGGCGACGACCCCCGGCCGGTCGAGACGGTCTTCGTCGGCGGCGGCACACCGACCCTGCTCCCGGCCGCCGACCTCGGGCGGATGCTCGCCGCGATCCGTGACGAGTTCGGGCTGGCGGACGGCGCCGAGGTCACCACCGAGGCCAACCCGGAGTCCGTCGACCCGCGCTACCTCGCCGAACTGCGGGAGGCCGGCTTCAACCGGATCTCCTTCGGCATGCAGAGCGCCCGGCAGCACGTCCTGAAGATCCTGGACCGTACGCACACCCCGGGCCGCCCGGAAGCCTGCGTCGCCGAGGCGCGCGCGGCGGGCTTCGAACACGTCAACCTGGACCTGATCTACGGGACGCCCGGCGAGTCCGACGACGACTGGCGGGCCACGCTGGACGCGGCGCTCGGCGCGGCGCCCGACCACGTCTCCGCGTACGCGCTGATCGTCGAGGAGGGCACCCAGCTGGCCCGCCGGATCCGGCGCGGCGAGGTGCCGATGACCGACGACGACGTGCACGCGGACCGCTATCTGATCACCGAGGAGGCGATGTCCGCGGCCGGCTTCCAGTGGTACGAGGTCTCCAACTGGGCCACGACGGAGGCGGGCCGCTGCCGCCACAACGAGTTGTACTGGACGGGCGCGGACTGGTGGGGCGCGGGCCCCGGCGCGCACAGCCACGTGGGCGGCGTCCGGTGGTGGAACGTGAAGCACCCCGGCGCGTACGCGCAGGCCCTCGGCGAGGGCCGGTCCCCGGGCGCGGGCCGCGAACTCCTGACCGACGAGGACCGCCGCGTCGAACGCATCCTCCTCGAACTCCGCCTCGCGGCCGGCTGCCCCCTGGACCTCCTCGCCCCGGCCGGCGCCAAGGCCGCCGCCCGAGCCCTGTCCGACGGCCTCCTGCAACCCGCCCCGTACGAACAGGGCCGCGCCGTCCTGACCCTGCGCGGACGCCTGCTGGCGGACGCGGTGGTGCGGGATCTGGTGGACTGATCACCCGGCTGGGTGAATCATGTGCTTCCCGTGCGGATCGCCCTACGCTGGTCCCTAGCCTGCTGTCGTACTCATGGGCGACGGCGTGAAGCGGAGGACCACGGAGACGACGGCTGTGGATGACCGACCGACCACTCACCCCCTTGTCGCGTTCTTCGAGGAATTTGAGGTTCCCGAGGGATATAAGACGGAACTCCTGCGGGGGGAAATTGTGATGACGGCCGGGCCTGACATGGTCCACAACCGGATCGTCCAGGACCAAGCGCAGCATCTACGCCGCCGGCAAGATCCCCGCCTACCTGATCATCGACCCGATCATGGCCCACTGTGTCCTGCTCACCGAGCCCGCCGGCACCGGTGAGTACGCCGATTACGCCGTGCAGCGCATCGCAAAGTTCGGCGACCCCGTACCGCTCGACCTCCTCGGCGTCGAGCTGGACACCAGTGAGTTCCAAACCCTTCCCGACGCCAAACCCCACTCCCGCCCGTAACGGGTCCGAAGTCGCTCAGTCCGGCGCTGTAACGAAGTCGATCAGTTCCTCCACCCGCCCCAGCAGCGCCGGCTCCAGATCCCTGTACGAGTGGACCGAGCCGAGGATCCGCTGCCACGCCGCGCCCGTGTTCTCCGGCCAGCCCAAGGCCCGGCACACGCCGGTCTTCCAGTCCTGGCCTCGGGGGACGGACGGCCAGGCGCGGATGCCGGCCGAGGACGGTTTCACCGCTTCCCAGATGTCGATGTACGGGTGGCCGACGACCAGGACGTTCTCGTCCGTGACCGAGGCCGCGATCCGGGACTCCTTCGAGCCGGGGACCAGGTGGTCCACCAGGACGCCGAGGCGGGCGTCCGGGCCGGGGGAGAAGGAGCGGACGATGGCCGGGAGGTCGTCGACGCCTTCGAGGTATTCGACGACGACGCCCTCGATGCGCAGGTCGTCGCCCCAGACGCGTTCCACCAGCTCGGCGTCGTGGCGCCCTTCCACGTAGATGCGCCCGGCGCGGGCGACCCGTGCGCGGGCGCCGGGGACGGCCAGCGAGCCGGACGCCGTACGGGCCGGTCCGCGTGCGGCGGTGCGCGACGAGGGCCGTACGAGGGTGACGGCCTTGCCGTCCAGGAGGAAGCCGCGCGCGGTCATCGGGAAGACCCGGTGCTTGCCGAAGCGGTCCTCCAGGGTGACGGTCGGGCCTTCGGCGGTCTTCTCGCAGCGGACGACCGCGCCGCAGAATCCGGTGACGGCTTCTTCGACGACCAGGTCCGGTTCGGCCTCGACCTCGGGGGCCGGCTGCTGCTTCTTCCACGGCGGGGTGAGGTCCGGGCCGTACTCTCTGCTGCGCATTGGACAGACGATAAGAAGGGATGGCCGGTCAGTACCGCGACACGCCGAAGCGGCGGCTCAGCGCGTCGCGTTGCTCACGGACGAATCGGGCATCCACGACAGCTCCGTGCCCCGGTACGTACACCGCGTCCTCGCCGCCGAGAGCCAGCAGCCGGTCCAGGGCGGCGGGCCACCGGCCGGGGATCGCGTCCGGTCCGGCCTGGGGTTCGCCGGACTCCTCGACCAGGTCGCCGCAGAAGACGACCTCGGGCGAGCCGTGCGTGCCGGGGACCAGGACGACCAGGTCGTGCGCGGTGTGGCCGGGGCCGACGTTGGCGAGCAGGACCTGCCGGTCGCCGAGGTCGACGGTGCGTTCGCCGGAGACGAGGTGGTGCGGGGGCACGAGCAGGTCGGCGGCCTCCGCGGCGGCGTCCGGGTCCACGCCGTGCGACACCGCGTCGCGCCGCAGGTCGTCCTGGGCCCGCGGCAGGAACTCGTCGAGCCCGGCCGCGCCGAAGACCTGGACGCCCGCGAAGGCCGCGGTGCCCAGCACATGATCGAAATGGGGATGGGTCAGCGCGACATGTGTCACGTTCCGCCCCGTGATGCCGCGTAGCTGCCGGCGCAGCTCGGCGCCGTCCCGGAGCGTCGCGCCGGTGTCGACGATCAGCACGCCGGACGAGCCGACGACGGCGCCGGCCGTCTCGTCCCAGCCGGGCATCCGGCGCCGGCCGACGCCCGCGCCGAGCCGTTCCCACCCGGCCTCTTCCCAAGTCGTACGCATACCGAGACGCTAGCCGTATCGCGATAGCGTTGCCCGCCGGACCGGGAGGTTCCGGATGCCCGGCGGCATACGGGGTACGCATTTCGCGGGAGCCCGGAGCACGACTCCGGTACCGCCGCCCTTGCCCTGCCCGTGCGACCCGGCCGTACACTTGGTCAGGGTCTGGCACTCGGCCCTGATGAGTGCCAGGGAAGACGACCCGGAAGAACCCGGCCGCGCGCCGGTGACACGGCCGGACTGGAGGTGTGCGCGATGCTCAGTGAACGCAGACTCGAAGTGCTGCGCGCCATCGTCCAGGACTATGTCGGGACCGAGGAGCCGGTCGGCTCCAAGGCGCTGACCCAGCGGCACCAGCTCGGTGTCTCACCCGCCACGGTCCGCAACGACATGGCCGCGCTGGAGGACGAGGGCTTCATCGCCCAGCCGCACACGAGCGCCGGGCGCATCCCGACGGACAAGGGCTACCGCCTCTTCGTCGACAAGCTGGCCGGCGTCAAGCCGCTGTCCAGCCCCGAGCGGCGCGCCATCCAGAACTTCCTGGACGGCGCCGTCGACCTGGACGACGTCGTGGGCCGTACGGTACGGCTGCTGGCGCAACTGACGCGGCAGGTCGCCGTCGTGCAGTACCCGTCGCTGACCCGGTCCACGGTGCGGCACGTGGAACTGCTGTCGCTGGCGCCGGCCCGGCTGATGCTGGTGCTGATCACGGACACCGGCCGGGTAGAGCAGCGCATGGTGGACTGCCCGGCGCCGTTCGGCGAGACCTCCTTGGCGGACCTGCGGGCGCGGCTGAACAGCCGCGTGGTGGGGCGGCGGTTCACGGACGTGCCGCAGCTCGTGCAGGATCTCCCGGAGTCCTTCGAGCAGGAGGACCGGGGCACGGTCTCGACAGTGCTGTCCGTGTTGCTGGAGACTCTGGTGGAGGAGACCGAAGAGCGGCTGATGATCGGCGGCACCGCCAATCTCACGCGCTTCGGGCACGATTTCCCACTGACCATCCGGCCGGTGCTGGAGGCACTGGAGGAGCAGGTGGTGCTCCTCAAACTGCTGGGGGAGGCCAAGGACTCCGGCATGACCGTACGCATCGGGCATGAGAATGCCCATGAGGGCCTGACGTCCACATCGGTCGTCGCGGTCGGTTACGGTTCGGGCGACGAGGCAGTCGCCAAACTCGGCGTGGTCGGACCGACCCGCATGGACTACCCCGGAACGATGGGAGCGGTACGCGCAGTGGCACGTTACGTCGGACAGATCCTCGCGGAGTCGTAAGTGGCCACGGACTATTACGCGGTCCTGGGCGTACGACGCGATGCCTCGCAGGACGAGATCAAGAAGGCTTTCCGGCGGCTGGCCCGCGAGCTGCACCCGGATGTGAACCCGGATCCGAAGACCCAGGAGCGGTTCAAGGAGATCAACGCCGCTTACGAGGTGCTGTCGGACCCGCAGAAGAAGCAGGTCTACGACCTGGGCGGCGACCCCCTCTCGCAGGCGGGTGGCGGCGGCGGGGCCGGCGGCTTCGGCGCGGGCTTCGGCAACTTCTCCGACATCATGGACGCGTTCTTCGGCACGGCCTCGCAGCGCGGACCCCGGTCCCGCACGCGGCGCGGCCAGGACGCCATGATCCGGCTGGACGTCGAACTGGACGAGGCGGCCTTCGGGACCACCAAGGACATCCAGGTGGACACCGCCGTCGTCTGTACGACCTGTTCGGGAGAGGGCGCGGCGCCGGGCACCTCGGCGCAGACCTGTGACATGTGCCGCGGCCGCGGTGAGGTCTCGCAGGTCACCCGGTCCTTCCTGGGCCAGGTCATGACGTCGCGGCCGTGCCCGCAGTGCCAGGGCTTCGGTACGGTCGTGCCGACCCCGTGCCCGGAATGCGCCGGCGACGGCCGGATCCGCTCCCGCCGTACGCTCACGGTCAAGATCCCGGCCGGTGTGGACAACGGCACCCGCATCCAGCTCGCGGGCGAGGGCGAGGTCGGTCCCGGCGGCGGCCCGGCCGGCGACCTGTACGTGGAGATCCACGAACTGTCGCACCCGACGTTCCAGCGGCGCGGCGACGACCTGCACTGCACGGTCACCATCCCGATGACGGCGGCGGCGCTGGGCACCAAGTGCCCGCTGGAGACGCTGGACGGCGTGGAGGAGATCGACATCCGGCCCGGCACCCAGTCCGGCCAGTCGATCCCGCTGCACGGCCGCGGCGTCACCCACCTGCGCGGCAACGGGCGCGGCGACCTCATCGTGCACGTCGAGGTCATCACGCCGTCCAAGCTGGACGCGGAGCAGGAGGAGCTGCTGCGGCGGCTCGCCAAGCTCCGCGGCGAGGAACGCCCGACGGGGCAGTTCCAGCCGGGCCAGCAAGGGCTGTTCTCGCGCCTCAAGGATGCGTTCAACGGGCGGTAGGCGGGTTGTCGTGCCGGGGGTCCGGGGGTCGTCCCCCGGACAGGCACGGCAGCGGGCGGTGACCCCACGTCCGGCACACGGCGGCGGTCGGGCTTGAGTCCGGCCGCCGTTCGTCGTCCGGTGTCCCCGGAGCCCTCGGCGCCTGCCCGAACTGCCCTGATCGCCGGACGTGTTTGATCTTGGTGGGTCCGGGCCCGGTTCGGGCACCCGCGTGCGGCGTGACACGATGTGGGCATGCCCACAGCGCTGACCGATCTCTGCCGTCATCCGATCGCGCAGGCCCCCATGGCAGGCGGCGTCGCCCGCCCGGAGCTGGCCGCCGCCGTCAGCGGCGCCGGCGGACTCGGCTTCCTGGCCGCCGGGTACAAGACCGCGGACGGCATGTATCAGGAGATCAAACAGCTACGTGGGCTCACCGACCGCCCCTTCGGTGTGAACCTCTTCATGCCGCAGCCCTCGCTGGCCGACAACGCGGCCGTCGAGGTCTACCGTGAGCAGCTCGCGGGCGAGTCGGCCTGGTACGAGACGCCGCTGGACGACATCGATCCGTACGAAGGTGTCGACGACGGGTACGAGGCGAAGCTCGCCATCCTGCGCGAGGACCCGGTTCCGGTCGTCTCCTTCCACTTCGGGTGTCCGACCCGCGCCGTCCTCGACGGGTTCGCCAAGGTCGGTACGTACACGATCGTCACCGCCACCACGGCGGCCGAGGCGCAGGCCGCGCAGTGGTCCGGCGCCGACGCGGTCTGCGTCCAGGGCATCGAGGCCGGCGGCCACCAGGGCACCCACCGCGACGACCCGCAGGCCGACGGCACGGGTGCCGGGGTCGGGCTGCTGTCGCTGATCGCGCAGGTGCGGGAGGCCGTGCAGATACCGATCGTCGCGGCCGGCGGTCTGATGCGCGGCTCGCAGATCGCCGCGGTGCTGGCGGCGGGCGCGTCGATGGCGCAGCTCGGTACGGCGTTCCTGGTCACCCCGGAGTCCGGCGCGAATCCGCTGCACAAGCAGGCGATGACCAACCCCCTGTTCACGCGGACCGAGCTGACCCGGGCCTTCTCCGGGCGCCCGGCCCGCAGCCTGGTGAACCGGTTCCTGCGCGAGCACGGCCCGTACGCCCCGGCCGCCTATCCGGCCGTGCACCACCTCACCTCGGGCCTGCGCAAGGCCGCCGCCAAGACCGGCGACGCGCAGGGCATGGCGCTGTGGGCGGGCCAGGGGCACCGGTTGGCGCGGGAGCTGCCGGCCGGGCAACTGGTCGAGGTGCTGGTGGCCGAACTGGAGGCGGCGCGCGCCGGATCGGTCCGGGAAGACGCGCGGGGCTCCGGTGCGCCGGAGAGCTACCAGGCCGGTCCGGGGCTCCCGGGCGAGCTGGGGGGTGCGCTGTGACGGCGCCGGTGTTTCTCGTCGGGAGTGTCCCGGGCGTGGGGGAGACCGTGCTGGACGGGCCGGAGGGGCGGCACGCGGTCTCCGTACGGCGGCTTCGCGCGGGCGAACCCGTGGTGCTGACGGACGGCCACGGCAGCGGCGCGGTGGGCGTGGTGCGGGCCGCCGAGGGCAAGGACCGGCTCGTCGTCGATGTGACCGGTACGCAGACCGAGCCGGAGCCGACGCCGCGCATCACCGTCGTCCAGGCCCTCCCCAAGGGCGACCGCGGTGAACTGGCCGTGGAGACCATGACGGAGACCGGCGTGGACGCCGTCGTCCCGTGGGCCGCGTCCCGGTGCATCACGCAGTGGAAGGGCGAGCGGGCCGCGAAGTCCCTCGCCAAGTGGCGCAACACCGCCCGCGAGGCGGGCAAGCAGGCGCGCCGGCTGCGCTTTCCCGAGGTCGCCGACCTGATGTCGACGAAGCAGGTCGCGGCGCTCCTCGCGGAGGCGGACTTCGCCGCCGTACTGCACGAGGACCGCGACGCGGGCAGTGCGCCGCTGGCCGCCGCCGAACTCCCGTCGAGCGGGCGGATCGTGCTCGTGGTCGGCCCCGAAGGGGGCGTGTCGCCGGAGGAGTTGGCGGCCTTCGAGGAGGCGGGCGCCAAGGCGTACCGGCTCGGGTGGAGCGTACTGCGGACGTCGACGGCGGGTACGGCGGCCACCGCGCTGCTGCTGGGCCGTACCGGCCGCTGGAGCTGACGGCGCGACAGACGACCGGGGCGCACGGCCGGGACACACGGCTGGGACGCACGACGGGGACGGCGCGACACAGCCTGAAGCGCGGCGGGGCCGCGGCGTCACGCACGCCGCGGCCCCGCCGCTTCGGCGTCGGCCGGATCAGACCAGCTCGGCGTGGAGGGTGATGTTCTTGACGCCGGCCAGCGCCTGGCTCACCGGGCAGTTCTTCTTCGCGTCCTCGGCCGCGGCCTGGAAGTCCTCCTCGGACAGGCCGGGCACGCTGGCCTTGAGGGTCAGCACGATGCCGGTGATGCCCTCACCAGGCTGGAAGGTCACGTCGGCCTTGGTGTCCAGCGCCGCGACGGTGTAGCCCTTGCCCGCGAGGCCGTGCGAGAAGGCCATCGAGTAGCAGGACGAGTGGGCCGCCGCGATCAGCTCCTCGGGGCTGGTGACGCCGTTCGGCTGCTCGGCGCGGGCCGGCCAGTTCACGTCGAACGTGCCGACGTTGGAGGAGGCGAGGGCGACGCTGCCCTTGCCCTCCATCAGGTTGCCTTCCCAGTGGGTCTGCGCGGTGCGGGTCGTTGCCATGGTGGATGACTCCTGGTCGTGGGGTGATGGCGGGCCGTGCCCGATCAGCTTAGTGAAGTCGGCGCGGTGCGCCGCGAGCCCATGAGGGGGCGGACCCACACTGGCCGAGCCGGGGCTGTCGGTCCGCCTGCGGCGGTGGGAAGCTGCCGGACATGAGGGCCATGGGGCGCTTACGAGACGTACGGCACGGGCGGGAGTGGTACGCACGGTCCGGCCGGACCCGGCGCGGCAGACTGCTCGCGGTGGCGGGCACCGTGGGCGCGGCGATCGCCGGAGTGTCCGCCTGCGAGCCGGCCGGCGGGCTGAACACCTCGTCGGTCGCCGTCACCACCGACCAGGCGGGGACGCGCGCGCTGGAGCGCATCGGCGTGAACGTGAGCTGGCTGAGCTGTACGGCGACGCTCCAGGGCGACCAGCGGGCCACCGTGAACCCGACGGCCACGGCGCAGCGGAAGTCGGTCGCCACCGTCGACTGCCAGGGGCAGACCGCCCGGGGGAGCGACATCACCCTCACCGGGCGGGTCACCTCCGCGGTCGACGGGCGCTGCGTACGGGGAAACCTGACCGCGCGCGTCGCCGGGCAGGTCGTCTTCCGGGTGAGCGTGCTCGGCAGTTGCGACGCCGACGAGCCGACCGGCAGTCAGCGGCCGACCGTGACCCGCACCGTCCAGCCGCCCAGCAGCGGCCAGTCGTCCGACGACCCGACCGACGACCCGCCGGACACCCCGCCGGTGACGGTCACCGTCACGGCGCCCGCCCCCGACCCGGACCCCGATCCCGACCCGGACCCGTCCCCCAGCGACACCTGCACGGACGGCTCCCACGACCACGACGGCCAGGGCGGTCACGACGGCCGGAACGACCATGACGGTCAGAACGGGCACGACGGCCACAACGACCACGACGGCCAGAACGACGACCACCAGGACCAGCAGAACCCCGACCAGCAGCACACCTGGGCAGCGCAACGCTGACCCCGCTCGCCCCACCTCTCCCGGCCGCCGCACGTGCCCCGCACCCCGGCCGCCGCACCACCCCGCGCAGGCGGCCCGGTACCATCCGGTCCGTAGACGTGATGGTGATGCGACACGGCACGGTACGGGCGGCCCGGCTCCGGACGGACGGGGCCGCCGCGTACCGGCCGGCGACCCGGGAGGAGCCCACCGGTGGCGGGAGAACCGCAGGCCGACTGCCTGTTCTGCAAGATCGTGGCAGGCGAGGTGCCCGCGACGATCGTGCGGGAGACCGAGACGACCGTCGCTTTCCGGGACATCAGCCCGCAGGCGCCGACCCACGTCCTGGTGATCCCCAAGGTGCACTACGCGAACGCCGGGGAGCTGGCCGCCGCCGAGCCGCGGATCGCCGGTGAGGTGCTGAGCGAGGCCGCCGCGGTGGCCGCCGACGAGAAGGTCGACGCGACCGGCTACCGGATCATCTTCAACACCGGTCCGGGCGCCGGCCAGACCGTCTTCCACGCCCACGCGCACGTACTGGGCGGCCGCGACCTCCAGCACCTGGTCTGACCGGGGCGAAGGAGCCGCAGCACCGTGTCCGTACGCGAGTTCGTCGTCCTCGGCACCGCCAGCCAGGTGCCCACCCGGCACCGTAACCACAACGGTTACGTGCTGCGCTGGGACGGCGAAGGCATCATGTTCGACCCCGGTGAGGGCACCCAGCGGCAGATGCTGCGGGCCGGGGTCGCCGCGCACGACCTGCACCGGCTCTGCGTCACCCACTTCCACGGTGACCACTCGCTGGGGCTCGCCGGCGTCATCCAGCGCATCAATCTCGACCGGGTGCCGCATCCGGTCACCGCGCACTACCCGGCGAGCGGGCAGCGGTTCTTCGACCGGCTGCGGTACGCCACCGCCTACCGCGAGACGGTACGGCTGGGCGAGGAGCCGGTGGCCGCCGACGGGGTGCTGGCCCGTACCCCGTCGTACGTCCTGGAGGCGCGCAAGGTCTCCCACCCGGTCGAGTCGTTCGGTTACCGCCTCGTGGAGCCGGACGGGCGCCGGATGCTGCCGGAGCGGCTCGCCGCGCGCGGCATCACCGGGCCCGACGTCGGCCGGCTCCAGCGCGAGGGGGAGCTGAACGGCGTCACCCTCGACGAGGTGAGCGAGGTACGGCGGGGCCAGCGCTTCGCCTTCGTCATGGACACCCGGCTGTGCGACGGGGTGCACGCCCTCGCCGAGGGCTGCGACCTGCTCGTCATCGAGTCGACGTTCCTCGACGAGGACGAGCGGCTGGCCGCCGACCACGGGCACCTGACGGCGGGCCAGGCGGCGCGCGTCGCCGCCGACGCGGGCGTGCGCCACCTGGTCCTCACCCACTTCTCCCAGCGCTACGCGGACCCTTCGGAGTTCGAGCGTCAGGCGCGGGCGGCCGGGTTCGCGGGCGAACTGACCGTCGCCCGCGACCTGATGCGCGTACCGGTGCCGAAGCGCGCCTGAGGAGCCTGCCGCCTCCGGAGTCCGTGCCGGGTCAGGGCAGGAAGTACATCGGGTTCGGCAGCTTGAACGTCTTGTCGCCGTAGCCGCCGTTCAGGTCGCTGTACTGATCGCCGAAGTTGGCGACGATGTCGTAGCCCCGCGACTCGATGTGCTTGCGGGTGCCGGACTTGAACTGGACCGTCGTGCACGTGGCGCCGCACGGCAGGTAGGCCGGCGGGTTCTTCTTGTCCTTGAGGTAGACGTGCGCGCGGTCGAGCGGGACGCCGTAGCCGACGTTCTTGAGGTTGCGCACGCTCCACTCGCGCTGCGCCTCCTTGCGGCCGGTGACGAAGAAGACCTCGATCCCCTGGCGGTGTGCCCGGTTGACGAGGCGGTCCATGCCGTAGACCGCTTCCATGTCGGTGCTCGCCAGGTACTTGTCCTGGGCCGCCTCGGTGTGGTGGAAGCCGACCTGCAGCTCGTAGTTGTACGTCAGCAGGGTGGTGTCGTCCATGTCCAGGACGATGGCGGGCTTCTTGCCGTGGTGGTGCTTGCCGGCGTCCTTGGCGACCTTGTCGAGGTAACGCCGGGCCGAGTCCGTGATGCCGCGCACCTGCTTGGCGTAGTTGCTGTGCGGCGAGGCGTGGTGCTGCCCGTCCGCGGTCACCGTGTCGCCGTAGTACGCCTTGATCTTGTCCTGCACCTGGGTGAGGTTGGGGATCTCCTTGTCCGTACGCGGTACGGAGTGCTCGGCGGTGGCCTGGCCGACGCCGAACGCCGCGGTACCGGCGACGACCGCCGTGGCGGCCGCGGCGCCGAGACGGACCCGACGGCGGGAGAGGAGAGGGTGGCGCATGTGCTGCTCCTAGGTGAACCGGTGGGGGCCACCTAGGTTTAACAGAGCGTTTACACGGACATCTACGCGCGAAGATTCAACGATTGGCAAAGGCTGGCCGGGAAGGGTCGGTGCGACGGGACGTTCAGCCTCGCCCCATCTCTGCCCGGACTGGTGCTCAGCCTGCCGGGCCCCGGTCTGTTGCCCGTGGTGCAGTGGCTGGCGCCGCTCACCCCGCTCGTCCACAACTTCCGCCACTGCTTCGAGCTGGGGCACTCATACCGTACGCAGACGCCCCGTGGCGCATCGCCGCGCCCACCGGAGTCGCGCCCGACTCTCCCGCGGCCCAACTCGTCCGTACCCCGCCCGACTTGCCCGGGCCCCCATTGACGCCCCAGGCCCGCCTCCCTACTCTCCGTCCCCATGGACGGATCATGTCTACATACGCAGACAGAGGCGCCCCGGGCGCCGACCGCTCCCACCACCGTCACCGCCATCCGCCTCACCCCGGTCCTCGTGGCCGACCCGCCCCTGCTGAACACCCAGGGCGTCCACCAGCCCTACACACCCCGCCTGATCGTCGAGGTGACCACGGCGGGCGGGGCGACCGGTCTCGGCGAGACCTACGGCGACACGAAGTACCTCGACCTGGCGGGCCCGCTGGCCGAAGCGCTGATCGGCCGCCCGGTCACGGACCTGAACGTACTGCCGCTTCTGGCCGCCGAGGTGTGCGGCGACTCCCCGGCGGCCACCGGGGACGGTGAGGTCACCGCGGGCGGCCTGCGCGGTGTGCAGACCGCCGACAAGCTGCGGCTCTCCGTCCTCTCCGGCTTCGAGGTCGCCTGTCTGGACGCCTGGGGGCGGCTCACCGGCCTGCCCGTCCACGCCCTGCTCGGCGGCAAGGTCCGCGACCGTGTCGACTACAGCGCCTACCTCTTCCACCGCTGGGCCGCGCATCCCGGCGGCCGTGGCGAACCCGACGACTGGGGCGCGGCCCTCGACCCGCCCGGCATCGTCACCCAGGCCCGCCGCCTCCATGACACGTACGGCTTCCGCTCCTTCAAGCTCAAGGGCGGCGTCTTCGAGCCCGCGCAGGAGATCGCCGCCATCCGGGCGCTGGCCGCCGCCTTCCCCGGCCGCCCGCTGCGCCTGGACCCGAACGGCGCATGGAGCGTCCCGACCTCCCTGAAGGCCGCCCACGAGCTCCAGGACGTCCTCGAATACCTGGAGGACCCCGCCGCCACCACCGCCCACATGGCCGAGGTCGCCTCCCGTACGGACCTCCCGCTCGCCACGAACATGTGCGTGACCACCTTCGCCGAGATCCGGGAGGCGTTCACCCGGGACGCCGTCCAGATCGTCCTCTCCGACCACCACTACTGGGGCGGCCTGCGCAACACCCGCGAACTCGCCGCGATCTGCCGCGCCTTCGGCGTCGGTCTGTCCATGCACTCCAACACCCACCTCGGCATCAGCCTCGCCGCCATGAACCACGTCGCCGCGACCGTCCCCGACCTGCGCCACGCCTGCGACACCCACTACCCCTGGCAGACGGAGGACGTCCTCACCGAGCGCCTCGCCTTCACCGACGGCGCACTGCCGGTGTCCGACGCGCCGGGCCTCGGCGTCACGCTCGACCGCGACCGGCTGGCGGCCCTGCACGCGCGCTGGCTGGCCGACGACGGCACGTTCCGCGACCGCGACGACGCGGCGGCGATGCGGGCCGCCGACCCGGGGTGGGTGACGCCCCGGGTGCCGCGGTGGTGAGCGGCGCCCCGCGGTCGCCGGCCCACCCACGCACCGGCGCTTCCGGCGCCGGGGACGCGTACCGTATTCATCCCGTACGTGATCTTTGGAGGGAGCTGTCCCGATGGCACAGGAAGTGCGCGGCGTCATCGCGCCGGGGAAGAACGAGCCGGTGCGGCTGGAGACCGTCCTGGTGCCGGATCCCGGACCGGGCGAGGCCGTGGTGAAGGTGCAGGCGTGCGGGGTGTGCCACACGGACCTGCACTACAAGCAGGGCGGAATCAACGACGAGTTCCCGTTCCTGCTCGGGCACGAGGCGGCGGGCGTCGTGGAGTCCGTCGGGGACGGTGTGACCGACGTCGCGCCCGGGGACTTCGTCGTCCTCAACTGGCGTGCGGTGTGCGGCAAGTGCCGGGCCTGCAAGCGCGGCCGGCCGCAGTACTGCTTCGACACCCACAACGCGCGGCAGAAGATGACGCTGAAGGACGGGACGGAGCTGACCCCCGCCCTCGGCATCGGCGCGTTCGCGGACAAGACGCTGGTCGCGGCCGGGCAGTGCACCAAGGTCGACCCCGAGGTGTCGCCGGCCGTGGCCGGGCTGCTGGGCTGCGGCGTGATGGCCGGCATCGGCGCGGCCATCAACACGGGCGCGGTGGGCCGCGGCGACACCGTCGCGGTGATCGGCTGCGGCGGCGTGGGCGACGCGGCGATCGTCGGCGCCCGGCTGGCCGGCGCGGCGCGGATCATCGCCGTGGACGTGGAGGACCGCAAGCTCTCCATGGCCAAGACGATGGGCGCCACCCACACCGTGAACTCGCGCGCCGCCGACCCCGTCGAGGCGATCCGCGAGCTGACCGGCGGCTTCGGCGCCGACGTGGTGATCGACGCGGTGGGGCGCCCGGAGACCTACCGGCAGGCGTTCTACGCCCGCGACCTGGCCGGCACGGTGGTCCTGGTCGGCGTGCCGACGCCGGAGATGAAGCTGGAGCTGCCGCTGCTGGACGTGTTCGGCCGGGGCGGCGCGCTGAAGTCGTCCTGGTACGGCGACTGCCTGCCGTCCCGCGACTTCCCGATGCTGGTCGACCTGCACCAGCAGGGCCGGATCGACCTGGCGGGCTTCGTCACGGAGACCATCGGCATCGACGGTATCGAGCAGGCGTTCGAGCGGATGCACCAGGGCGACGTGCTGCGTTCGGTGGTGACGCTCTGATGACGGCCCGCATCGACCACCTGGTCACGTCCGGCACCTTCGCGCTCGACGGCGGTACGTGGGACGTCGACAACAACGTGTGGATCGTCGGCGACGACACCGAGGCCGTCGTCATCGACGCCGCCCACGACGCCGACGCGATCCTCGCGGCGCTCGACGGCCGTACGCTGCGCGCCATCATCTGCACGCACGCGCACAACGACCACATCGACGCGGCCCCCGCCCTCGCCGCCCGCACCGGCGCGCCCGTCCACCTGCACCCGGCGGACCTGCCGCTGTGGCAGCAGACCCACCCGGACCGGGCACCGGAGCAGGAGCTGGCGGACGGCCAGGTGCTCACCGTCGCCGGCGTCGACCTGACCGTGCTGCACACTCCCGGCCACGCGCCGGGCGCGGTCTGCCTGTACGCACCGGACCTGGGGGAACACGGCACGGTCTTCACCGGCGACACCCTCTTCCAGGGCGGCCCCGGCGCCACCGGCCGGTCGTTCTCCGACTTCCCGACCATCGTCGCCTCGATCCGCGACCGGCTGCTGACGCTGCCCCCGCGCACCGAGGTCCGTACCGGGCACGGCGACGGCACCACGATCGGTGCCGAGGCGCCGCACCTGGACGCGTGGGTGAAGCGGGGGCACTGAGCCCCGGCCCGGGTCAGTCCGTGGCCGCCCGCTCCAGGATGCGGGCGGCCACCGCCGGTGAATCCACCAGCGGGTGCAGCGCCATCGCGCGCAGCGCCGCGTCCCGGTCCTTGAACTCCGCCGCCTCGACCGTCGCCAGCTCGACGGCCTTGACCTGGAGCATCAGCCCCAGTTGGTCCTCCCGCAGGGGCGCACACGGCAACGGCCGCGCGCCGTCCGCGTCCACCTCGCACACCGTCTCGATGATCGCCTCGGGCGCGAGCTGCGGCACGGTCGTGCCGTTGCGTACGTTCAGGATGAGACGCGCGGGCCGGTCACCCGAGACGGCCCGCATCACGGCCAGCGCCACCTGGTCGTAACCGCCGCCCTCCTCCATGTCGCAGGTGTCCCGCTGCCAGCCGCCGGACGCCTCCCGGCTGTCGGCCATGTACGTCTCCTCGCGCTCCTGCCGGGTGCGCTCCCAGAGTGTGTACGCCTCCTCGGGCGAGCCGCCGGACGCCGCCTCGAAGAAGCCGCTCTGCTGCTGGTCCAGGAACTCCCCGCGGGTTTCGGACGCGTCCCGCACCGAGGCCAGCGTCTCGCGGCGGAAGTAGTAGTAGTGCAGGTACTCGTTGGGAAGGGAGCCCAGCGCCCGCAGCCAGTCCGCCCCGAACAGCTTGCCCTCCTCGAAAGAGGTGAGCGCACGGGAATCCGACAGCAGTCCCTTCAGCAGGTCCGTGCCGTCCTCGGCCGTCAACGAGCGCAGCCAGCCCAGGTGGTTGAGCCCCACGTAGCCGTACGTCACCCGGTCCGGATCGGCGCCCGCGGCGCGCGCGGCGCGCCGCACCAGCCCGACCGGCGAGTCACAGATGCCGATCACCCGCTCGCCCAGCACCTGCGCCATCGCCTCGGTGACGATCCCGGCGGGATTGGTGAAGTTGACGACCCAGGCGTCCGGCGCGAGCGCCGCCACCCGCTCGGCGATGTGCAGCGCCACGGGCACCGTGCGCAGCCCGTACAGCACCCCGCCCGCACCCACCGTCTCCTGCCCCAGCACCCCCGCGTCCAGCGGAATCCGCTCGTCCGTGATCCGGCCCGCCGTGCCGCCGACCCGGATCGCCGAGAAGACGAAGTCGGTGCCGCGCAGCGCGTCGTCGAGCGACTCGGCGACCCGTACGCGAACGGGGGACGGCCGGCCGGGCCCGGTCCGCCGCTCCGCCTGCCGGGCCAGCACGGAGGCGATGACGGCCACCCGCCGCGGATCGGTGTCGTACAGGGTCACTTCGGTGACGGCCTGCGCGGGATCGTCCAGGAGCGCGCGGTGCACGAGCGGTACCCGGAAACCCCCGCCGCCCAAAATCGTGAGCCTCATGAGCCGGAACGTACCGCAGCATCGGGCAGACTGGCGTCACGCGCACGGATGAGAGGGGCAGGCACGGTGAGCGCACACGATGTCCAGCGGACCCCGGGCAACGGCCCGGCCGGCCACGTCCCGCCGGGCCCCGCGCCCGCGCTCGACCCCCTGGCCGCCGTACGGACCGGAGGCGATCCGGCCACCGACGTCTATCTCACCGGCACGGTCTTCCTGGACATCATCTTCACCGGCCTGGACTCCGCCCCGGTACGCGGCACGGAGTCCTGGGCCCGCGGCATGGGCTCCAGCCCCGGCGGCGTCGCCAACATGGCCACCGCACTCGCCCGCCTGGGCCTGCGCACCTCGCTCGCCGCGGCCTTCGGCGACGACATGTACGGCGAGTACTGCTGGGAGGCGCTGGAGCGCGGCGAACACGTCGACCTGTCGCTGTCCCGCACCGTCGCGGGCTGGCACTCTCCCGTCACCGTCTCCATGGCGTACGAAGGCGAGCGCACCATGGTCTCGCACGGCCACGAAGCGCCCAGCGGCCCCGCCCGCACCGCCTTCGACGGCAAGCACGCACCGGGCTGCCCGCCGCCGTCCCGGGCCTGCGTCGCCTCGCTGGAGCCGGGCCGCCCCGAGGGCTGGCTCGGCTGCGCCGCCCACCGCGGCAGCCGCATCTTCGCCGACGTGGGCTGGGACGACACCGGCCGCTGGGACCCGGCCGACCTCGCCGAGCTGGAGCACTGCGAAGCCTTCCTGCCCAACGCGGAGGAGGCGATGCGCTACACCCGCCTGGACTGCCCGCGCGCCGCCGCACGCAAGCTGGCCGACCGGGTGCCGATCGCCGTGGTCACCCTGGGCGCCGAGGGCGCGTACGCGGTCGACGGACGCACCGGCGAGACCGCCGAGGTGCCCGCGGTCGCGGTGGAGGCCATGGACCCCACCGGCGCCGGCGACGTCTTCGTCGCGGGCTTCGTCACCGGCTCGCTGGCCGGCTGGCCACTGGCCGACCGGCTCGCCTTCGCCGGACTGACCGCCGCGCTCTCCGTACAGGAATTCGGCGGCTCGCTGTCCGCGCCGGGCTGGGTCGAGATCGCCGCCTGGTGGCAGCGCATCGTACGGGCGGAAGCGTACGGGCGGACTCCGGACGGCGCCGCCGCTCCGTCGGCCCGTACCCAGGACGCAGCCGAGCTGCGCCGCCGCTACGCCTTCCTGGACGCCCTGCTGCCCACCGCGGACCGCGCCTGGCCGCTGGCCCGCGCCCTGCCGACCCTCGGATTCCGCCGCCCCGCGTGAGGTTGCGCGCGGGGCGCCGCGCGCACGCCCCCAGGTGAACGCCCGGCCGACCGCGGGACACCCGGCCGTACGCTCTCCGTCACCGGAGGAACACGAGAACAGGAGAACGCCGGAAAAGGCTTCGGGCCTGTCAGTGCACCGTCGTACCCTGGGTATCCCAAGGAGCCGAGCTGCCGGGCACCGTCTTTGCAGCGCAACGAATGGGGGATGAGCAGGCCAGAGAGCCGGCCCATGACTCAGACACCTACACGACCGCAGGCGCACGCCCAGTTCACCGTCCCCGCCAAGCACCCGATGGTGACGGTCCTGGGGTCCGGAGACGCCCTGCTGCGGGTCATCGAGAACGCCTTCCCGGCCACCGACATCCACGTACGGGGCAACGAGATCCGGGCGACCGGCGACCCCGCGGAAGTCGCTCTCATCCAGCGCCTCTTCGACGAGATGATGCTGGTGCTGCGCACCGGCCAGCCGATGACCGAGGACGCGGTGGAACGCTCCATCGCCATGCTGCGCTCGGCGGCGGACGGCGAGGGCGCGACGAGCGAGACCCCCGCCGAGGTGCTCACCCAGAACATCCTCTCCAACCGCGGCCGCACCATCCGCCCCAAGACCCTGAACCAGAAGCGCTACGTCGACGCCATCGACCAGCACACGGTCGTCTTCGGCATCGGCCCCGCCGGCACCGGCAAGACCTACCTGGCCATGGCCAAGGCGGTCCAGGCCCTCCAGTCCAAGCAGGTCAACCGCATCATCCTGACCCGCCCCGCCGTCGAGGCCGGCGAACGCCTGGGCTTCCTCCCCGGCACCCTCTACGAAAAGATCGACCCGTACCTGCGCCCGCTGTACGACGCCCTGCACGACATGCTCGACCCGGACTCGATCCCGCGGCTGATGGCGGCGGGGACGATCGAGGTGGCGCCGCTGGCTTATATGCGTGGTCGCAGCCAGCCCACGTTCACCAATGTGCTGACACCGGATGGTTGGCGTCCCATCGGTGACCTCCATGTCGGTGACCTGGTCATCGGTTCCAATGGTGAACCCACCCCGGTCATCGGTGTCTACCCGCAGGGTGAGAGGGACATCTACCGCGTCACCGCACAGGACGGTTCCTGGACCCTGTGCTGCGGCGAGCACCTGTGGACGGTCCGCACCGCGTCGGACAAGCGCCGGGACAAGCCGTGGCGGGTCCTGGAGACCCAGGAGATGATCGGCAACCTCCGCGCGGCACACGCTCGCCGCTACGAGCTGCCGCTGCTCACCGCTCCGGTCTGCTTCCCCGAGCGCGCCGTTCCCATGGACCCGTACGCGCTGGGGCTGCTGCTCGGTGACGGCTGCCTCACAGGCAGCACGACGCCTTCGTACTCCACCGCCGACCCGGAGCTGGCGACCGCACTCGGCACGGTGCTGCCCGGTGTGTCCGTCCGGCGGAAGAACGACGTCGACCACGTGCTCAACCGCGTCAAGGCGCCGGGCGACGTCGTCACGCTGGAGAACCCGGTCACGGGCGCCCTGCGGGCCCTGGATCTGCTCGGCACCGGGTCGTACTCGAAGTTCGTGCCGGACGATTACCTCCAGAACTCCACGGAGGTCCGGCTCGCCGTCCTTCAGGGACTGCTCGACTCCGACGGCGACCCGGTGACCCAGGCCGACCGGACCTGCCGCATCCAGTACACGACGACCTCGATCCTGCTCCGGGACGACGTCATCGCGCTGGTCCAGTCGCTGGGCGGCGTCGCGTACAGCCGCCGCCGGGCGGCCGAGGGCCGGAAGCAAGGGACGGCTCGTGGCGGCTATCGCCGGGACGCGCACATCGTCGACATCCGTCTCCCCGAAGGCATCGAGCCCTTCCGCCTCACCCGCAAGGCCGAGAAGTACCACGCGGCCGGGGGCGGCGGACGGCCGATGCGGTTCATCGACTCCATCGAACCTGCGGGGCGCGAGGAAGCGGTGTGCATCCAGGTGGCGGCCGAGGACTCGTTGTACGTCACACAGGACTACCTGCTGACGCACAACACCCTCAACGACGCCTTCATCATCCTGGACGAGGCGCAGAACACCAGCCCCGAGCAGATGAAGATGTTCCTCACCCGCCTCGGGTTCGACTCGAAGATCGTCATCACCGGTGACGTCACGCAGATCGACCTCCCGGGCGGTACGAAGAGCGGTCTGCGGCAGGTCCAGGAGATCCTGGAGGGGCTGGACGACGTGCACTTCTCGCGGCTCAGCAGCCAGGACGTCGTCCGGCACAAGCTCGTCGGCCGTATTGTCGATGCGTACGAGAAGTACGACAGCCAGAACGGCCAGAACAGCCACAACGGCCGGCGCACCTGAGAAACGAGAAGCAGCACCACATGTCGATCGACGTCAACAACGAGTCCGGAACGGACATCGACGAGCAGGCGATCCTGGATGTCGCCCGCTACGCCGTGGCCCGGATGCGTATCCACCCGCTTTCCGAGCTGTCGGTCATCGTCGTCGACGCCGACGCCATGGAACAGCTCCACCTCCAGTGGATGGACCTGCCGGGTCCGACCGATGTCATGTCCTTCCCGATGGACGAGCTGCGTCCGCCGGCCAAGGACGACGAGGAGCCCCCGCAGGGGCTCCTCGGTGACATCGTGCTCTGCCCGGAGGTCGCCAAGAAGCAGGGTGCGGAGGCGCCGACCGGGCACAGCATGGACGAGGAGCTCCAGTTGCTGACCGTGCACGGCGTCCTGCACCTGCTCGGGTACGACCACGAGGAGCCCTCGGAGAAGGCCGAGATGTTCGGCCTCCAGGCGGCGATCATCGACGGCTGGCGTGCCGAGCGCGGGCTGACGGGTCCGTCGCCGGCCCCGACCGTCACCTGACGGCGGGAGTTCCGGTGACCACCCAGCTGATCGCGGTCGCGGTCCTGCTCGTCGTCGTCGCGTGGCTCGCGGCGTGTGCCGAGGCGGGGCTCGCCCGTACGACCAGCTTCCGTGCCGAGGAAGCCGTGCGGTCCGGGCGGCGGGGCAGCGCGAAGCTGGCCGCCGTCGCCGCCGACCCCGTCCGTTATCTGAATGTCGCGCTGCTGGTGCGCGTCGGCTGCGAGATGGCGGCCGGGGTGCTGGTGACGTACGCCTGTCTGCGCTCCTTCGAGCAGACGTGGCAGGCGCTGACCGTGGCCATCGCGGTGATGGTGCTGGTCTCGTACGTCGCCGTCGGCGTCTCGCCCCGTACGATCGGCCGCCAGCACCCGCTGAACACCGCCACCGCCGCGGCGTACGTGCTGCTGCCGCTGGCCCGGATCATGGGGCCGATCCCGCGGCTGCTGATCCTGCTGGGCAACGCGCTGACGCCGGGCAAGGGCTTCCGCCAGGGCCCCTTCGCCTCCGAGGCGGAGCTGCGTTCGCTGGTGGACCTCGCGGAGAAGGAGTCGCTGATCGAGGACGAGGAGCGCCGTATGGTGCACTCCGTCTTCCAGCTCGGCGACACGCTGGTGCGGGAGGTGATGGTGCCGCGGACGGACCTGATCTCGGTCGAGCGGTTCAAGACCATCCGCCAGGCGTTGACCCTCGCGCTGCGCTCCGGGTTCTCCCGTATCCCGGTGACCGGCGAGAACGAGGACGACGTGGTCGGCGTCGTGTACGTGAAGGACCTGGCCCGCAAGGTGCACATCAGCCGGGACGCGGAGACCGAGCTGGTCTCCACGGCGATGCGGCCCGCCGTCTTCGTGCCCGACACGAAGAACGCCGGCGACCTGCTGCGCGAGATGCAGCAGGACCGCAACCACGTCGCGGTGGTCATCGACGAGTACGGCGGTACGGCCGGCATCGTGACGATCGAGGACATCCTGGAGGAGATCGTCGGCGAGATCACCGACGAGTACGACCGGGAGCTGCCGCCCGTGGAGGACCTGGGTGACGGGCGGTACCGGGTGACCGCGCGGCTGGACATCGGCGACCTCGGTGAGCTGTACGGCTTCGCGGAGCTGGACGACGAGGACGTGGAGACGGTCGGCGGGCTGCTCGCCAAGCACCTGGGCCGGGTGCCGATCGCGGGCGCGACGGCCGAGATCGACCTCGGCGAGAACGCGTCCACACTCTCGCCGAAGGCGCTGCGGCTGACCGCGGAGGCCCCGGCCGGCCGCCGCAACAAGATCGTCACGGTGCTGTGCGAGCCGGTCAGGGGCGACGGCGGCGCGGCCGGTCAGGACTGACCGCGGCGACGGAGTGCGAAGCGGTCGGGGCTGACCGCGACGCACAGCCCGGCGAGCGCCGTGGTGGTCCCGGTGATCACCACGGCGGGCCAGCCGCCGCCCGACCAGGCCACCGTGCCGGCCAGCGAGCCGACGGCGATGCCGGAGAAGCGCAGGGTGAAGTAGAGGGTGTTGAGGCGGCTGTGGACGGCGGGATCAAGGCTGAACAGTGAGGTCTGCGAGGCTGCCTGGCTGCCCCAGACCCCGACGTCCAGCACGACCACACCCGCCAGCAGCCACCACAGCGAGCCGCCGCCCGGCAGCAGGAGCAGCCACCCCGCGATCACCAGCCCGATCAGTGCCGCGAGCGCGCCGCGCCGCCCGAGCCGGTCGGCCAGCCGTCCGGCGTACGGGGAGGCCAGCGCGCTCGCCGCGGCCACCAGCCCGAACAGGCCGATCTCGGTCGACCCGTACCCGTACTCGCCTTCCAGCAGGAACGTCAGCGTGGTCCAGAACGCGCCGAACGCGATGCCCACCAGCGCGCCGGACACGGTGATCCGCCGGACCGGCGGGTGGGCGGCGAACAGCCGCGGCAGTGAGGCGAGCGTGGACCGGTACGAAACGGTCGCGGCCGCCGGGACGCGGGGCAGGGCCCGGCTCAGGACCAGCATGGTCAGCAGCGTCAGGACGCACGAGCAGCCGAACACCGCCCGCCAGCCCACCTGCTCCGCCAGCGCCCCCGAGTACGCGCGGGACGCGAGCACCCCGACCAGCAGACCGGCCTGCACGGTGCCGACGACCCGGCCCCGGCCGGCGTTGCCGCCGCCCGCCGCCAGGGCCACCGCGAGCGGTGTGACGAGCTGCGGTACGGGCGAGAGCAGGCCGACCGCGAAGCCGGCCACCACCAGCCAGGTCACGCCGGGCGCGAGGGCACAGGCGGCGAGGGCGAGCGCGGACGCCGTACCGAGGCCGAGGATGAGCCGCCTGCGGTCGTGGCTGTCGCCCGCCGGGACGAGCAGCAGGATGCCTGCCGCGTAGCCGAGCTGGGTGGCGGTGGGCACCGCGCCGAGCACGTCCGGGGCCACTCCGAGGGAGTGGGCGGCGGCGCCCAGCAGCGGCTGGTTCAGGTAGACGTTGGCGGCGGTGACGGCGCTGGTGGCGGCGAGCAGCAGGGCCGTCGGACGGGTCAGGCCGGAGCGGGGCGGGCGGTCGGTGCGCGGGGGCGCGGAAGCTGGTTCGATCACATGAGCCGACGCTAGGCCGGGGCGGGCGTGGCAGGCTTGTGCGGGAGTGCCAAGTTCTGTCGAGAACGTGCCAGGTGGGGGAAGGCGGAAAGTGAGGCGGCGTGTACGGCAAGAGCGAGGACCGGGAGGACTACCAGCGGGTGCCCCGGCCGGTCGCCGCGATGGCCCGTGACCTGCCCGACGGCCACCACATCCCCGATCACCGGCACCCCCGGGCCCAGTTGATCTACGGCACCACCGGCGCGATCTCGGTGGCCACCGGGCACGGCGTGTGGGTGGCGCCCGCCACCCGTGGCGTGTGGGTGCCCGCCGGGCTGACCCACGCGATGACCTGCGCGGGCGCGGTCGCCATGCGCACCCTCTACATCGAGCCGCAGTCCGCCTGGCGGCTGCCCGACGCGCCCACCGTCGTCTCGGTCTCCCCGCTGCTGCGGGAGCTGATCGACGAGGCCACCCGGCTTCCGGTGGAGTACGACGTACGGGGCCGCGACGGCACGGTGATGGACCTGCTCCTGCACGAACTCGCGCCGCGCCCCGTACCGGCCCTGCACCTGCCCGCCCCGGACGACCCCCGGCTGCGCGACCTGTGCGCGGCGATCCGGCGCAGCCCCGGTGAGGACTGGACGACCCCGTGCGCCGCGGCCCGCGCCCATCTGAGCCCGCGCAGTCTGCACCGCAGGTTCGCCGCCGCCACGGGGATGAGCCCGGCCCGCTGGGTGCAGCAGGCCAGGCTCGTCCACGCGGTCACCCTGCTGGCCAGGGGAACTCCGGTCACCTCCGTCGCCACCGGCCTCGGCTATGCCACGCCCAGCGCCTTCACGGCCATGTTCCGGCGGGCGCTGGGCACCACTCCGTCGGCCTACTTCGCAGGCGTGTAGGGCGTACGGGACCGGCGGGCCGCCCGGGAGAGGCCGACGGCGGCCAGCGTGGCGACCACCGCGACGAGCAGCGCGTCCGCGCCGAGCCCCAGCCGGACGCCGCCGAGCGTGGCGTCCGCGAAGCTCGCGCCGTCCGCCCGCAGGGCCGTGACGCGGGCCGACGCCAGAGCGCTCAGCAGCGGGATGCCGACCGTGAGGCCCAGTTGCTGGGAGCTGGTGACCAGGCCGGTGGCCAGGCCCTGTTCGGTGTCCGGCACACCGGAGGTGACGATCACTCCGTACGAGACGATCGCCCACAGATGCCCGAAGCAGGCGACCGTCACGGCGGCCGTCGCGCACCAGACGCCGGACGCGGCCGTGCCCACGGCCAGCAGCGCGGCGGTGCAGACGGCCTGGACGGCCAGTCCGGTGACCAGCGTGCGGCGGGCGCCGATCCGTCCGATCACCTTCGGCGCGACCATACCGGAGACCACCGCGAAGAGTCCCTGCACGCCGAAGACGAGGCCGGTGAGGAAGGCGGAGAGGCGCAGCACTTCCTGGAGGTAGAGCGTCAGCAGGAAGACCACCGCGCTCATCATCGAGAAGGTGACCAGGCCCGCCAGACTGCCCCACGCCACCGTGGGGCGGCGCAGCATCGGCAGCGAGACCAGCGGCTGGGCGGCCCGGGACTCCACGACGACGAACACGACGAGCAGGACGGCGCCGAGGGCCAGCGCGACCAGGACGTCCGGGCGGCCGAAGCCGGTCTCGGCGGCGGTGGACAGGGCGTAGATCAGGGCGAGCAGGCCGCCGGTGACGGTCACCGCGCCGGGTATGTCGATCCGGGGACGCTCGGGGTGCCGGGATTCGGCGAGCAGCGCGGGCGCCACCGCCAGTACGGCGATCCCGGCCACCGCCAGGACGCCCATCGTCGACCGCCAGCCGAGTGAGTCGGTCAGCGTGCCGCCGAGCACCATGCCGATGGTGAAGCCCGTCGAGAGCAGGGTGCCGCTGATCCCGAGGGCGCGTTCGCGCTGCGGGCCCTCGGTGAAGGTGGTGGTCAGCAGGGACATGCCGGTGGGCACGATGACCGCGGCGCCCAGCCCTTGCAGTGCGCGCCCGGCCAGGAAGACGGCCGGGCTCCAGGCGAGCGCGGCGAGCAGGGAGGCCGCCGTGAAGAGGGCGAGCCCGGTGAGGAAGAGCCGTCGCCGCCCGTACAGGTCGGCGATCCGCCCGAACAGCAGCAGGAATCCGCCGGACGGCAGCGCGAACGCGGTGACCGCCCACTGGAGGTCGGCCTGTCCCATCCCGAGATCCCGGCCGAGGACCGGGAGCGCCACGTTCAGGATCGAGAAGTCCAGCGCGACGATGAACTGCGCGGCGCAGAGCAGGAGAAGGGTCAGTTTGGCGCGGGCGGTCATACGGGCGGGTGCGGTCGCGGATGCGGGAGCAGGGGAGGGCGCGGGGGTGTCGGTGAGGCCGGCGGGGGCGGGCGGAAGAGTGTCGGTCGGCATACGAGGAGCCTGCGGCCCAGGAATACGGCATGGGGAGCGGGAACTTATCGTGGTGTCCGGACCACCAGGCACGGCCCGGACGCGGCGGCCGTGGTGGCGGCCGGAAAGTCGTGGCCGACAGGGGGAACGGCGTGAGCGAGTCCGCACGGGCGGAATCCGTACCGACGACAGGGGAGTCCGGCGGCCCGGACGGCGCCGAGCCGCGCCGCCGGCAGGAGCTGCGGGACTTCCTGATGAGCCGCCGGGCCCGGGTCAGCCCGGCCGACGCGGGCCTGCCCGACGGCGGGCGCCGCCGGACGCCGGGGCTGCGCCGTGAGGAGGTCGCGGTGCTCGCCGGGGTCGGCGCTTCGTGGTACCAGTGGCTGGAGCAGGGGCGTGACATCACCGTCTCGCCGCAGGTGCTGGACTCCGTGGCGCGGGTGCTGCGGCTGAGCGGCGTGGAGCGACGGCACCTGTACGTGCTGGCCGGGCTCAACCCGCCGCTGCGGCCGGACCCGGATCCCGCGGCGCTCGACATGTGCGAGGGGCTGCAACGGCTGATCGACGCGTGGATGCCGTTCCCGGCGCACATCATGGATCCGTACTGGAACAACATCGCCTTCAACGAGGCGTCGCGGATCGTCCTCAACCACGGCCAGGAGGGCTCCAGTTCCAACTGCCTGATCGCGTACTTCACCGATCCGGTCTACCGGGCCCGCGCCGCCAGTTGGGCCCGGAACGCGCCGACGGTCGTGGCGCAGTACCGGGCGGCGTGGTCGGAGCGGCCCGGTGACGAGGGGTACGAGGCGGTCGTCCGGCACGTGTCCGGGGCCAGCGAGGAGTTCGCGCGTCTGTGGGCGCGCGGGGACGTGCTGGACGGCGGGCAGGTCCACAAGGAACTGGAGCATCCGCTCGTCGGCACGCTGCTCTTCGAGTCCACCCAACTGCGGGTCCCGGCCCGTCCGGATCTGACCATCGTGCTGCACAATCCGCGCCGTACGGCGGAGGCGGACACGGGAGCGAAACTGGAGTGGCTGACCTCGCCGGAGGGCCGCCGGGGCGGCATGTTCTCGGTGGCGGGGTGACGCGGCGGCACCGGCCACCGCCGTACGCGCCCCCTCGTGCCCGCCGGGCCGCCGGACGCATATGCTCGCCCGTATGAGCGAAGCCGCACCGCTGGACCCGGAAGACCGCAAGATCATCACGCTGGCCCGTTCCGCGCGCGCCCGCAACGGGGTGCCGGAGGGCGCCGCCGTCCGTGACGAGACCGGGCGCACCTATGTCGCGGGGACCGTCGCCCTGGAGTCGTTGCGGCTCAGCGCGTTGCGTACGGCGGTCGCCATGGCCGTCGCGAGCGGCGCGCGGTCGCTGGAGGCGGCGGCCGTGGTGACCGAGGCGGAGGCGGCCTCGGACGAGGACCGCGCGGCCGTGCGGGACCTCGGCGGCGCCGGTACGCCGGTGCTGGTCGCCGGTCCGGACGGCACGCTGCGGGCCACGGTCCAGGCGGGCTGACGTAGGGGTGGGTGACGGCCCGCGGGCTGACGGGCCGGCGTAAGGGCTGATCGACGGGCTGAGGGGCCGGCGTGTGAGCCGATCGACGGGCTGACGGGCCGGGCCTGAGGGCGGCGGTCCTCACTCCGCCGCCCGGTCCGCCCGTACCCGCTCCAGCAGCGCCTTCTTGTCCGGTTTGCCGCTCGCCGCCACCGGCACCTCCGGTATGACGGTGATCGTGGCGGGCACGCTCGCCGGGCCCAGCGCGGCGGCGACGTGGGCACGCAGTGCCGCGAGGCCGGGGCGCCGGTCCGCCGCCGGTACGACGAACGCGTGGGCGGCCTCGCCGGTCCGTTCGTCCGGCGCGCCCACGACGTACGCCTGGTCGACGTCCGGGTGCCCGGCCAGGGCCTGTTCGATCGCCCCCGCGTAGTGCAGGACGGCGTTGACGATGACGACGTCCCGGGTGCGCCCGGTGAGCCGCAGGAAGCCGTGCTCGTCGAGGCGGCCGAGGTCGCGGGTGCGCACCCAGCCGTCCCGCAGGACGGCGCGGGTCTCCTCCTCGTCCTGCCGGTAACCGGCCAGCGCTCCGGCCGTACGGACCCAGATCTCACCGGTGGCGCCGTCGGGGAGGGGCCGCCCGTCGGCCGGGTCCCGTACGTCGATGTCCACCCCGTCCAGGGGCCGCCCCACCGAGCCGTACGCCGTGTCCGGGTGGCGGGCCAGGTCGTCGGGGGTGAGCAGGGTGAGCATGCCGGTCTCGGTCTGTCCGTAGCCCTGGTGCACGACGGGGCCGAGCCGTTCGGCCGCCTCGGCGAGCCGGTGGGGCGCCAGGGGAGATCCGGCCACGAGGAGAGCCCGCAGGCTCGTGAGGTCCATGGTGTCGTCGGGGGCGGTGCGCAGGAAGTTGAGGATGTGGTGCAGCCGGGGGACGGTCAGCAGGCAGGCGGTGATGCGGTGCCGTGCGAAGACCTCCGGGAAGGACAGGGGCGGCTCCGGGATGACGGCGGTGCCGCCGCCCAGCAGGCACAGTCCCAGGTGCTCGAAGATCACCGCGCTGGTGAGGGTGCCGAAGAGCAGGAAGCGCGCGTAAGCCGCCGCGAGGGCGCCGGTCCGCGCGGACCGGCGGGCGGGCTGCCACGACCAGCTCGCGGTCAGGCTGCGGTAGGTGTGCGCGCACTCCTTGGGCTGTCCGGTGCTGCCGCTGGTCAGGGTGATCAGGGCGATGTCGTCCGGGCGGCCGTGTGCCACGAGGTCGTCGGGGGAGGCAGGTTCCCGGGTGGTCAGCAGGTCCTTTTCCAGGCCGAGCCGGGTGCCGGGGCCGACCGCTGCGAGGAGTTCGGTGGCGGCCGACGGCTCGTCGTGCACGAGGACGTCGACGCCGTCGGCCAGGACGCGGGCGAGATGGCCCGGTGGCAGGCCGGGGCGCAGGCCGGTCAGCCGGGCGCCCAGCAGACGCACCGCGAGGTGCAGGGCGAACGCCTCGGGGGTGACGCCGGCGGCCACCGCGACGGACGACCCCGGGCCGACGCCCGCCGCGCGCAGTCCGCGCACACAGCGGCCGGTCAGGTCCAGGACCGCACGGCGCGGAACGGCGCGCCCCCGGTGTTCGAACGCCGGTACGTCCGGCTGCCGGTGGAAGGCGTCGACGAGGGCTTGTGGGAAAGGACTTGCGGTCGGCTGGCTCATTTCGTGTCCGCTCCGGTGGGTGTGAACGGCTGAAATGTGTCACGGGACCGGCGGGGCAAGCGGGGCCGGGAGTGCGGGAGAGTAATGCGGCGACCCGCCGGTGCGCGACAGAAGGGCGTTCCGGGTAAAAGTCCCGGACCTTGTGACACTGGCTTGTGCAGCGTACTCGCAAACCTTGGATTGAGTGTGACGCAGATCACTTATATGCACTCTGGTGCCGTTCTTTAATACTCAAGTACTGTCGGCTTCCGCTCCATCTCCATACCCCCGCAGGTGACAGGAGAATTGCGTGAGCCACGACGAAACGATGGACTATCTGGTGGTCGGTGCCGGCCCCGCGGGATTGCAAGCCGGATATTTCCTGCAACAGGCCGGGCGCAGCCATCTCATCGTGGAGTCGGGCGCGGCTCCCGGTGAATTCTTCACCCGCTTTCCCCGGCACCGCACCCTCATCTCGATCAACAAGGTGCACACCGGGTGGGACGACCCCGAGCTGAACATGCGCACCGACTGGAACTCGCTGCTCTCCGACGAGCGCACCCCGCTGTTCACGGCCCGCACCCCGCGCTATTTCCCGGACGCCGACGAGATGGTCGGCTACCTCGCCGACTTCGCCGCCACCCACCGCATCCGCGTCCGTCACCACACGCGTATCACCGAGATATCCCGGCCGTACGGGGGTCCGGACGGACCCGGCGACTTCCTCGCCCGCGCCGCCGACGGCACCGCCTACCGCGCGCGGCGGATCATCGTGGCGACCGGCGTCACCCGCCCGTACATCCCCGCCATCGAGGGCGTCGAGACGGTCGAGCGCTACGACGAGGTCTCCGTCGACCCGGCCGGTTTCACCGGGCAGCGGGTGCTGATCATCGGCCGTGCCAACTCCGCGTTCGAGACCGCCGACAACCTCATCGAGACCGCCGCCGTCATCCACGTCGCCGGGCCCGGCTCGCTGAAGCTCGCCTGGCAGACCCATTTCGTGGGACACCTGCGGGCCGTCAACAACAACTTCCTCGACACCTATCAGCTCAAATTGCAGAACGCGGTGCTGGACGGAAACATCGAGCGTATCCGGCAGCAGCCGGACGGCTCCTACGTGGTGTCCGTGTCCTTTTCCCGGGTCAACGAGGTCGTCAAGGACATCGCTTACGACCGGGTTATCCTCGCCACCGGGTTCCGCTTCGATCCGTCGATATTCGCCCCGGACTGCCGGCCCGAACTCGCCGTCAACGACCGTTTCCCGGCCCAGACCGACGCCTGGGAATCCCCGAACATCCCCGGTCTGTACTTCGCCGGCACCATCACCCAGGTGCGCGATTTCAAGAAATCGACCAGTGGTTTCATCCACGGCTTCCGGTACGGCGTACGGGCCCTGCACCGCATCCTGGAAGCCCGCCACCACGACCGTCCCTGGCCCGCCCGCGCCCTGCCCGCCACCACCGAGGCGGTCACCGACGCCGTGATCGCCCGCGTCAACCGCAGTTCGGCGCTCTTCCAGGTCTTCGGCTTCCTCGGCGACGCGGTGCTCGTCGACCGGGACGGCGCGGTCCGCTACTGCGAGGAAGTCCCCGTCGACCACCTGCACACCGCCGTCGCCGACGGCGGCTTCGGCGAGGTCGGCTCCTACTTCACCGTCACCCTCGAATACGGCGAGGACCACGACAAGGTCAACCCCTTCGACATCACCGCCGGCCGCGTCTCCCAGCAGGACACCACCGGCCTGGACGGCCGCTATCTGCACCCGGTCGTGCGCGCCTTCGACGGCGCCGCCCCCGGCAAGGCGACCGCCGAACACCACCTCACCGAGAACCTGGAGAACGAGTGGGACAGCGAGGAGGTCCACCGCGTACCCCTGCGGACCTTCCTGCGCCCCCGGCTCACCGGCCCGGCCCCGGCGGCCCGGCCGTGATCCCCACCCTCGCCGACCTGCGCGAGCGGGCCCGGGAGCGGCTGGACCCCCGGGTGTACGACTTCTTCGCAGGGGGCGCCGGAGGCGAGACGGCGCTCCACGAGAACGAGGCGGCGTTCCGCAGGCTCGCCCTGCTGCCGCGCGTCCTGCGCGGGGCGGCCGACCGCGACCTGTCCGTGACGCTGTGCGGCGACCGCCTCGCGCTGCCCGTCCTGGTCTCGCCCACCGCCTTCCACCGCCTCGCGCACCCCGAGGGCGAGCTGGCCACCGCCCGCGCGACGGCGGCCGCCGGCACGGTCCTGGTCACCGGCATGGCGGCGACCGTGCCGGTGGCCGAGGTCACCGCCGCCGCCCGCGCCGTGCAGGCCGACGCGGCCGTCTGGTTCCAGCTCTACCTCCAGCCCGAACCGGACGTCACCCTCGCGCTCGTCCGCAGGGCGGAGCGGGCCGGCTGCTCGGCGCTGGTCGTCACGGTCGACTCACCCGTCTTCGGCCGCCGCGAGCGGGACGCCCGGCACGGCTTCGACGACCTGCCCGCCGGCCTGGCCGCCGAGAACATGCGCGGCCTGCCCGGCGCCCCCGACGACCGCCCCCGCGACATCGCCATGTCCCCGGGGCTGTCCTGGGACGACCTGCGCAGACTGCGGGCGCGGACCCGGCTGCCGGTGCTGCTCAAGGGCGTCCTGCACCCCGGGGACGCGCGGATCGCCGTCGCCGAGGGCGTGGACGGACTGCTGGTCTCCAACCACGGCGGCCGGCAGCTCGACGCCGCACCGGCGAGCGTCGAGGCGCTGCCCGCCGTGGCCGAGGCGGTCGCGGGCCGGGTGCCGGTCCTCCTGGACGGCGGCGTCCGCCGGGGCTCCGACGCCGCCGTGGCCCTCGCGCTGGGCGCGTCGGCCGTCGGTGTCGGCCGTCCGGTGCTGTGGGGACTGGCCGCGGACGGCGAGAAGGGCGTCCGGCACGTACTGGAGCTGCTGCGCGCGGAGTTCGACCACGTGCTGGCACTGTGCGGCGGCGCCGGCCCGGCCGACCTCGGGCCGGACCTCGTCGTCGCGCGGGGGAGCGTCCGGGGCGTACGGAAGGGGGCGGACGGATGAGCCGCGCCCGGGCCACCGGCCGCCTCCCCGTACCCGGCCGCCCCCGGCTCTCCGTCCGCCCCCGCACCGTCCGGCTGCTCGCCGCCACGGCCGCCGCCCTCTCCGTCCCGTACTGGCTGCCGCGCTCCGTCGTCGCCGCCCGCGTCGCGCTCTTCGCCCGGATCAACGGCGACGAGGGCATCGCCTTCCCGAACGCCGCCGTCCCCGCCGAGCGCTTCCAGGAGGTCTACTCCCACCCGGCCGCCAACGGCCGCAGCCGCGGCGCCGCCCTCTCGGACCTTTTCTGGTACTGGCTCGCGCCCGGCCCCGAAGTGCACCAGGAACACCTGGAGGACGGCCCGCGCTACGACGACGTCGCCCGCACCACCCTCACCGTGCTCGCCGGGCCCAGCCAGGACCTGTCCGCGGCGGCGGCCCGCCGCACCGCCGCCGTGCTCGACGGACGGGGCGTCGGCCGCGCCACGTTCGTACGGCTGCGCGACCTGATGATGCCGGTCTGGGCGGAATTCTTCTACGGCCTCGTCTTCCGCGAACCGTGCCCGGCCGACGTCCGGCGCCTGATCGTCGACAACGCCGAGGACGTGGTCGACGCCCTGAAGTGCACCCGGCCACGCCACCTGGCCCGCCGGGCCCGGCTCACCCGCCACCTGCGGCAGCGCATCGCCGCCGGACACGTGCCGCCGCGCCACCTGCCGGGCTCCCTCACCCCCGAGGAGCAGGCGTACTACCTCCAGGGCACCTTCTTCAACACGGCCGTCGTCCAGCTTTCCGAAGCCATGGCCCACCTGCTGCTCGTCCTGGCGCAACACCCGGACGTACAGCGGAAGCTGGCCGCCGCGCCGGACGACGACCGGTACTTCGCCAACGTCCTCGACGAGACGCTGCGCCTCTACCCGCTCTTCGGCGTCGCCCACCGCATCAGCACGGACGACATCCCGCTCGGCCCGGACGCCGTCATCCCCGCCGGCTCCGTCCTGTGCTTCAACTACCCCGACTACCACGCCACCGGCTACGCCGACCCGGACGTCTTCGACCCCGCCCGCTGGGAACACCTCGTCGCCAAGAACCAGCACCACATCCCGTTCGGCGTCGCCGCCAACCGGCCCTGCCCGGCCTGGCGGCTCGCCCCGCTGGTCATGCGCGCCGCGACCCGCGAGGTACTGAGCCGCTTCACCCTCCACTCCGACGTCGCGCACACCCGCTCCATCCCGCACCGTGCCCCCTGCCTGCTGGTCCGGCGCGACCGCCCGCTGCCGCCCCACCGGCTGTTCGCCGCCCGCGCCTTCCTGCGGGTGCGCGACCGGTGGGAGGACGTGTGGCGCAGCTGCGTCCAGCTCGTCCTCGGTACGTGGATGGTGCTGGACGCCCGCCGCCTGCGTCCGGCCGAGCGGTACTTCGCCGCCCACGACACCCAGGGGGCCCCGCTGCCGACCGGCACCGACGGACCGGCGCGCTGCCCTTATCCGCACGCCTGATCCGCCTCCCTGATCCGCGAACCTGACCCGCACCCCCGGTCCGTACGTCCGCCCGCCCGGCCCGTACGCCTGATCCGCACACCCTCCCCGCGAGCCGAAGGACCCTCCGCCATGACCGTCACGGAGTTAGGGCCGGTCTTCTTCCTGGCCGTCGTCGTCATCCTGCTCGTCTGCCGGCTCGTGGGACGCGCCCTGCGCGCGCTGGGCCAGCCGCCCGTGGTGGGGGAGATGGTCGCCGGGGTGGTGCTCGGGCCGTCCGTGCTGGGTCTGCTGGCGCCCGGCCTGGAGACGGCCCTCTTCCCGCCGGAGCTGCGGCCCGCGCTGTACGTCGCCGGGCAGATCGGCCTGGTCGTCTTCATGTTCCAGACCGGGTACGAGTTCCGCTCGGCCGGCATCCGGGCGGTGGCGAGGCCGGCCGCGATGATCTCGGGGGCCGGGATCTTCGTACCGCTCGCGCTGGGCGTGGGGCTGACCTACGCCGTGCACGGCCGGGTCGACGTCTTCCCGGCGGACGTGTCCGTCGCCGTCTCCGCCCTCTTCGTCGGCGTGACCCTGGCCATCACCGCGTTCCCCATGCTGGCCCGGATCATCACCGAGCGGGGCCTGACCGGCACCCGCTTCGGCTCGCTGTCCCTGGCGTCCGGAGCGGTGGACGACGCGCTGGCGTGGGTCCTGCTCGCCGGCGTGCTGAGCCTGACCGGCACCGGCAGCGGGCCGCTGGTCGTCGCCCTCGCCGGGAGCGCCGGCCTGGTGGTCGCCCTGGTCCTGCTCGCCCGCTCCGGGACCCGGCTCACGGGCCTGGTGAACCGCCGCAGCCCCGACGAGCTGCTGCTGATCACCGTCGTCGTGCTGTTCATCGCCGCCTGGTACACCGACCGCATCGGCCTGTACGCCGTCTTCGGCGCGTTCAGCCTGGGCGTGGTCTTCCCGCGCGCCGCGGCGGTGGACCGGGCCGTCGAGACGATCGCGCCCATCAGCCGGATCGTCTTCCTGCCCCTGTTCTTCACCTACTCCGGCCTGAACACCGACTTCGCGCTGCTGGCCTCGCCCGGCCTGCTGCTGTTCACCGCGGGCTGTGTCGCCGTGGCCGTCCTCGGCAAGCTGGGCGCCTGCTGGCTGGCCGCGCGGCTGGCCGGCGAGGAGGGCGGGGTGGCGCTGCGCATCGGCACGCTGATGAACGCGCGGGGCCTGATGCAGCTCATCGCGATCAACATCGGCCTGGCGGCCGGCATCGTCACCCCGTCGATGTTCGCGGTGCTGGTCGTGGTCGCGCTGGTGACGACGGTGATGGCGTCGCCGATGCTGACCCTGTGGGAACGGATCGACGCGCGCCGGGCGCCGGACCGGCCGCCGGCCGAGCGGGTCGGCGCCGCGCCCTGAGCCCGGCCGCCCGTCCCGTACGGCCGGAGCCCGGCCCTGGTGGTCGGCACGGCCCCGCCGATCGGGGACAATGGGCGCCATGAGCGTTCGTACAGAGTCCTCCGCCCAGCACCGCGCCGGCTTCGCGTGCTTCGTCGGCCGCCCGAACGCGGGCAAGTCGACCCTCACGAACGCTCTGGTCGGCACGAAGGTGGCGATCACCTCCAACCGCCCGCAGACCACCCGGCACACCGTGCGCGGCATCGTGCACCGCCCGGACGCCCAGCTCGTCCTGGTCGACACCCCGGGCCTGCACAAGCCGCGCACCCTGCTCGGCGAGCGGCTCAACGACGTCGTACGGACCACCTGGGCCGAGGTCGACGTGATCGGCTTCTGCCTGCCCGCCGACCAGAAGCTGGGCCCCGGCGACCGCTACATCGCGGCCGAGCTGGCCGGGATCAAGAAGACCCCGAAGATCGCCATCGTCACCAAGACCGACCTGGTGGACTCCAAGCAGCTCGCCGAGCAACTGCTCGCGGTCGACCAGCTCGGCCGGGAGCTGGGCATCGAGTGGGCGGAGATCATTCCGGTGTCGGCGGTGGGCGACCAGCAGGTGCAGCTCGTCGCCGACCTGCTCGTCCCGATGCTCCCGGAGAGCCCCCCGCTCTACCCCGAGGGCGACCTCACCGACGAGCCCGAGCAGGTCATGGTCGCCGAGCTGATCCGGGAGGCGGCGCTCGAAGGCGTACGGGACGAGCTGCCGCACTCCATCGCGGTCGTCGTCGAGGAGATGCTGCCGCGCGAGGACCGCCCGGCGGACAAGCCGCTGCTGGACATCCACGCCAACGTCTACATCGAGCGGCCCAGCCAGAAGGGCATCATCATCGGCCCCAAGGGCAAGCGGCTCAAGGACGTCGGGGTGAAGTCCCGCAAGCACATCGAGGCGCTGCTCGGCACGCCGGTCTTCCTCGACCTGCACGTGAAGGTCGCCAAGGACTGGCAGCGCGACCCGAAGCAGCTCCGCAAGCTCGGCTTCTGAGGCCGGACCGCTGAGACCGGACCGCTGAGACCGGCCGTTCCTCACTCCACCCCGCGGATCCGCCGCACCAGCAGCGCCCCGGCCAGCCCGATGCCCGCCGCGACCAGGTACAGCACCCGGTAGCCGCCGAGGTAGGTCACGACCGGCGCGGCCAGCGCGGGGGCGGCCACCTGCGGCAGCGAGTTGGCGACGTTGATGACGCCGAGGTCCCGGCCCCGGTGGGCGGCGGCCGGCAGCACGTCCGTCATCAGGGCGAAGTCCACCGACGTGAAGACGCCGAAGCCGATGCCCAGCAGCGCGGCGGCGACCAGCGCGCCGGTCCAGGTCTGCCACCCGGCGAGCAGCGCGGTGGCCGCCGCCATGATCACGCCGGACCAGAGCACGAACGGCTTGCGGCGGCCCGAACGGTCCGACCACACCCCGCCGACGACGACGGTGGCGAGCAGCATCACCCCGTTGACGGCGGTCAGGATCAGCACGCCGTCCCCCGGGCGGGGCCGGTGCAGCGCGTCGCGCAGGTAGTAGAGCAGGTACAGCAGCGCGATCGCGTTGCCGAGGTTGACCAGGAAGCGGGTCAGCCACGCCCACGCCAGGTCGGGATGGCGGCGCGGGCTGATCCAGAACCCGGCGAGGAACGGCCGCCACGCGAACGGCGGCCGGTCGCCGGGCCCGATCCGCCGGTCCCGGTGCCGCAGTACGAACGGCAGCGTGGCCAGCACCGTGAAGCCGGCGCAGGCCAGGTACCCCGCCGTGACGCCGCCCGCGACGGTGGCCAGGCCCGTACCGGTCACCACGCCCAGGATCTGCGCCGCGCCCAGCCAGCCGCCCACCGCACCGCGCCGGAGGTGCGGGACGCGGTCCGGTACGGCTGCGGTGACCGCCGCGAAGGCGGCGTTCAGCGTGAGCTGCACCAGGCACCACCCGGCCGCCATCACGGCGACGTTCCGGGCGGTCGCCAGCAGGCACAGTGCCGCCGCGCCGCCGAGGACTCCGGCCGCGATCCACGGCGTACGGCGCCCGAACCGCGACACCGTACGGTCCGACAGCGCGCCGAAGAGCGGGTTGGCGACGAGCGACACCGCGGCGCCCAGGCCCGTCACCCACGCCAGCACCGACTCCTTCGACGAGCCGGGCGGCGCCAGCCCGGCCGCCTGGAGGGCCAGCAGGACCTGGATCGGTCCGTACCAGCCGACCCAGATCGCCCCGTTGGCCAGCGCCAGCGCCGCGGTCCAGCCGCCGCCCACCCGCTCGGCCGGCTCGGCGAGGTCCCCGGACGTGCCCGCGGAGTCCCCGGGCGTGCCCGCGGCCCCCGCGTCGGTCACCGCTGGGCCCGTAGCGCGTCCCGCAGCCAGTGGTACGAAGCCTTCGGGGTCCGGGTCAACGTGTCGCGGTCGACGTGCACCAGTCCGAACCTGCGGGCGTAGCCCTCCGCCCACTCGAAGTTGTCCAGCAGCGACCAGACGAAGTAGCCGCGGACGTCGACCCCGGCGGTGATCGCGTCGTGCAGGGCCCGCAGGTGCCCGTCCAGGAAGGCGATCCGCTCCCGGTCCTCGACGCCCTCGTACGAGCAGCCGTTCTCGGTGATGACGACGGGCGGCAGGCGGTCGCCGTACTGGTCGCGGAATCCGGTCAGCAGCTCGGTCAGCGCCGCGGGCACGACCGGCCACCCGAAGTCCGTCAGCGGGTACCCCTTGATCTCCCGTGGCGCGAACGGCAGCCCCGGCGGCAGCTCGATCCCCGCGAAGTCGACCGGTCCGGCGCCCTCCGCCGCAGGCGCGCCCACCTTCGTCGGCTGGTAGTAGTTCACCCCGTACCAGTCCAGCGGTTCACCGATGATCCGCAGGTCCTCGTCCACCGGACCGGCCCCGGACAGCAGCGGCCCCGTCAGCTCCTCCTCCGGATAACGCCCCAGCAGCACCGGCTCCGCGAACAGGCGGTTCAGCAGCAGGTCGTACAGCCCGGCCGCCTCCTGATCGGCGGCCGACTCCGACGCGGCCCACGTCGGCCCGTGCGAATTGGCGATCCCGATGCCGCCCGCACCCCTCGCCCGCAGCGCCTGCGCGGCCAGCCCGTGGCCCAGCAGCAGGTGGTGTGCCACGGGCAGCGCCCCGAACCCCAGCTCCCGGCCCGGCGCGTGCTGCCCCAGCCCGTATCCCAGCAGCGTCAGCTCGGCGGGCTCGTTGAGCGTGATCCACCGGTCCACCCGGTCACCGAGCCGCGCCGCCACGGCGTCCGCGTACGCCGCGAACCGCCGCGCCGTGTCCCGTTCCAGCCACCCGCCCGCCGCCTCGACGGCCTCCGGCGTGTCCCAGTGGAAGAGCGTCGGCACCGGCCGGACGCCCGCCGCGCACACCTCGTCGACCAGCCGGTCGTAGAAGTCCAGCCCCGCTGCGTTGACCCGCGGGCCGCCGTCCGGCATCACCCGCGGCCAGGCGACCGAGAACCGGTACGCGTCGGCCCCCAGCTCCTTGATCAGCGCGACGTCCTCGCGGTACCGGTGGTAGTGCCCGGTGGCGACCCGGCCGTCCGAGCCGTCCTTGACCCGCCCGGCCCGCTCCACGAAGGCGTCCCACACCGACCGCCCGCGCCCGTCCTCGTCCACCGCCCCCTCGATCTGGTAGGCGGACGTCGACACCCCCCACACGAACCCCGCGGGAAAGCGGGGCAGCGCACCCGACGAGGACCCACCCGGCGCACGAGAACCGTCCATGGCCCGGGATACTGGTTACCGTCGGGAACGGGTGTCAAGAGGCGTGCGGGCGGCGGGAGTCGGCCACCCGGTGGCCGGTCAGCAGCCCTCCTTCAGCACTCTGCTGATCAGCTTGCGCTGTTCCGCGGTGAGACGGGGGTCGGAGGCATAGACCGTACGGCCGTCGATGGTGATCTGGTAGCTGAAACCGTCGGGGACGCCTACCGGGGGCGTACCCCGGCCGGCGGCGGCTGCCTGCTCGGCCAGGGCGTGCCATTCCGCGGCATCGGGGCGGCCGGAGGTGTCGACCTCGGCGTGGCGCTCGATACCGGCGAAGCCGCCGGTGCGTCGTACTTGAATCCGCATGACGGGCTTCCTACCCAGTGGGGCTCGGGGAAACGGACAGATCGGGCCAGATGGTGGCGGATCAGGTGGCGGGTACGCCCACCTGGGACCAAGCCTTCTGGAGGGCCTGGAGGACGTCGCCCTCACCGTACTCGGTGCGCGCGGTGGCCACCGTGAGGCGGGCGAAGTCGTCGAACTGGGCGTCCTTGTCGAGTTGGCCGCCGGTCAGCGTCTTGTACCAGATCTGGCCCGCCCGCTCCCACGCGTTGCCGCCGAGAGCCGTGGCGAGCAGGTAGAAGGCGTGGTTGGGGATGCCGGAGTTGATGTGCACGCCGCCGTTGTCGCGGGAGGTCTTGACGTAGTCGTCCATCGTCGCGGGCTGCGGGTCCTTGCCCAGGACGTCGTCGTCGTACGCGGTGCCCGGGGCCTTCATCGAGCGCAGCGCCTCGCCGGTGACGTTCGGACCGAGCAGTCCGGCGCCGATCAGCCAGTCGGCCTGGGAGGCGTTCTGGCCGAGCGCGTACTGCTTGATCAGGGCGCCGAAGACGTCCGACATGGACTCGTTGAGCGCGCCGGACTGGCCGAAGTAGTCCAGGTTGGCGGTGTGCTGGGTGACGCCGTGGGTCAGCTCGTGGCCGATGACGTCGACGGGGATGGTGAAGTCGAGGAACAGGTCGTTGTCGCCGTCGCCGAAGACCATGCGCTGGCCGTCCCAGAAGGCGTTGTCGTAGTTCTCGCCGTAGTGGACGGTGGCGTTCAGCGGCAGCCCGGAGTCGTCGATGGAATGCCGGCCGTAGACCTTCAGGTACAGCTCGAAGGTGGCGCCGAGGCCCGCGTGCGCGCGGTTGACGGAGGCGTCCTTGGACGGCTTGTCGTCCTCGGAGTGCACCTTCTTGCCGGGCAGCACCTCTTGGCGCTTGGCGTCGTAGATGGTGCGGTTCGGCTTGTCCGACGCGGTGCCGGTGGGCGCGCCGAGGCCGCGGACGGTGGTGATGCGGCGGCGGGTGCGCTGCAGGGCGTCGTGCTCCAGGGTGCGCAGGGCGCGCTGGGAGCGGTCGGTGTCCTCCAGCCGGGACAGCGTGTCGAGGACGTGGGGCGGCACGATCGTGCAGAAGACGGGGTGGCTCTCAGTGGCTTCAGGGTTCATGCACGGCAATGTGGCACTGGGTCATCAGCGTGTCACTCCCTGGCGCCATGATTCCTGAAAACGTGTGGTAGATCGTGGTTCGGGGGTTACGTGGGCCCGGTCCCGCATACTGATACGGGGCCGCGGGTTCCGCGTCACCTCGGCTAGGGTGCGGTGCATCATGCGTTACGGGCTGCTTCTCCTTAGCTGCCGCGGCGAGGGTCTGTTGTCGTAGGCCGACCCCCTCCCCGCGGGATTCGGTGCTGCGATTTTCGCCCCGTCGGCCTCTTCCCCCGCGGACACACGAGGAGCCCCGCGCCACCATGACGAATCCGTCGATCCCCGCCCAGAACGCTGAGAACGCCGTCGGCCGCCCCACCCCCGTCACGAACGCGACGCACACCCAGAAGCCCTCCGGCCTGCCGGTGCACCGCTACCGCGGCTACGAGGCCGTCGACATCGCCGACCGCACCTGGCCGGACAACCGCATCACCCAGGCCCCCCGCTGGCTGTCCACGGACCTGCGTGACGGCAACCAGGCGCTGATCGACCCCATGTCGCCGGCCCGCAAGCGCGAGATGTTCGACCTGCTGGTGAAGATGGGCTACAAGGAGATCGAGGTCGGCTTCCCCTCGTCCGGCGCCACCGACTTCGACTTCGTACGGTCGATCATCGAAGAGGGCGCGATCCCCGAGGACGTCACGATCTCCGTCCTGACGCAGGCCCGCGAGGAGCTGATCGAGCGGACCGTGGAGTCGCTGCGCGGCGCCCACAAGGCCACCGTCCACCTGTACAACGCCACCGCGCCGGTCTTCCGCCGGGTGGTCTTCCGCGGCTCGCGCGAGCAGGTCAAGCAGATCGCGGTGGACGGCACGCGGCTGGTCGTGGAGTACGCGGAGAAGATCCTGGGCCCGGAGACGGCGTTCGGCTACCAGTACAGCCCGGAGATCTTCACCGACACCGAGCTGGACTTCGCGCTGGAGGTCTGCGAGGGCGTGATGGACGTCTGGCAGCCCGAGGAGGGCCGCGAGATCATCCTGAACCTGCCGGCCACCGTCGAGCGCTCCACCCCCTCCACGCACGCCGACCGCTTCGAGTGGATGTCGCGCAACCTGTCCCGGCGCGAGCACATCTGCCTGTCCGTGCACCCGCACAACGACCGCGGTACCGCGGTGGCCGCCGCCGAACTGGCGATCATGGCCGGTGCGGACCGGATCGAGGGCTGCCTGTTCGGGCAGGGCGAGCGCACCGGCAACGTGGACCTGGTCACCCTGGGCATGAACCTGTTCAGCCAGGGCGTGGACCCGCAGATCGACTTCTCGCAGATCGACGAGATCCGCCGTACTGCCGAGTACTGCAACCAGATGGAGATCCACCCGCGCCACCCGTACGCGGGCGACCTGGTCTACACCGCCTTCTCCGGCTCCCACCAGGACGCCATCAAGAAGGGCTTCGAGGCCATGGAGGTCCAGGCCGCCGAGCAGGGCAGGAGCGTGGACGACCTGGAGTGGGCGGTCCCGTACCTGCCCATCGACCCCAAGGACGTGGGCCGCTCCTACGAGGCCGTGATCCGCGTCAACTCGCAGTCCGGCAAGGGCGGCATCGCGTACGTCCTGAAGAACGACCACAAGCTGGACCTGCCGCGCCGGATGCAGATCGAGTTCTCGAAGACGATCCAGGAGAAGACCGACGCCGAGGGCGGCGAGGTCACGCCGGACGCGATCTGGTCGGTCTTCCAGGACGAGTACCTGCCGACCCCGGAGAACGCCTGGGGCCGGATCGCGCTGCGCAGCGCGCAGACCTCCACGACGACCGAGGGCACCGACGCGCTGACCGTCGAGGCGGTCGTGGACGGCGCCGACACGGTCCTGACCGGTACCGGCAACGGTCCGCTGGCGGCGTTCTTCGACGCGCTGCACGCGATCGACGTGGACGTACGGCTGCTGGACTACGTCGAGCACACGATGAGCGAGGGCGTCGGCGCCCAGGCCGCCGCGTACATCGAGTGCGCGATCGGCGACAAGGTGCTGTGGGGCGTCGGCATCGACGCGAACATCGTGCGCGCCTCCATCAAGGCGGCCGTCTCCGCGGTCAACCGCGCGAGCCGCTGATCACCGGGCCGTTGTGCGGCCGGTGCCCCCGGCTTCCGGTCCTGACCGGAACCCGGGCCGCCCACCGGCTGTGACCTGCGATGTACCGAGCGTCCCCCGGCTCTCTCCGCGAGCGCCGGGGGGCGCTCGGGCGTTCAACCGGTTTAAACGGCCGTCTGGTCCGGTCCGCACTACTGACGTCGCATCACGGATGTGGCTAACATCACGTCAACGCGGCAAAGATGCCGGAGCGTTACGGAGGGTCGACGTGATGCACAAGCTGGCTGTGATGGGTGTGCGGACGTCCTGGCGCACCGTCGCCGACGGCGAGTTCTTCTGCCCCGAGTGCGGCGGGGACCGCAACTACCTCCGGCGGACCGGCCGCCGGCGTCTCACCGTCCTCGGTGTGCCGCTGCTGCCGCGCGGCACCGCGGGCCCGGTCGTCGAGTGCTCCGCCTGCCGCGGCCACTTCGGGCTGGACGCGCTGGACCACCCCACCACCACGCGCTTCTCGGCGATGCTCAGGGACGCCGTGCACACCGTCACGCTGGCCGTGCTGGCCGCCGGCGGCACGGCCTCGCCCGGGGTGCGCGGCACCGCGGTGGGCACGGTGCGCGCCGCCGGCTTCGCGGACTGCACGGAGGACCAGCTGCTGACCCTGCTCGCCGCGCTCGCGGCGGACACCGGACGGCTGCCCGGCGCGCACGACAACGCCCTGTCGCGCGCCGCCTCCGGAAGCCTCGGCCGCCCCGGCGGCGGCCTCGACCCGTGCGGCACGGCGCTGGCCATAGAGCTGCACGAGGCGCTGGAGCCGCTGGCGCCGCACCTGGCCCCGGCGGGCCGGGAGTCGCTGCTCCTCCAGGGTGCCAGGATCGCCCTGGCCGACGGCCCGTACCTGCCGTCCGAGCGCGAGGTCCTGACCACCGTGGGCGCCGCCCTGCTGCTGTGCCCGGACGACACCGCCCGGCTGCTGGCGGCGGCCCGTACGCCGTCCTGAGCGGTTCCGGGCGCCCCGGGCGGCCCCCCCCGGGGGGCGCTGAGTGCTCCGAGTGCCCTGGGAGACCCGTACGGGGCCGCCCGGCCGGGCCCGCCCGTGTGCCGCCGCCCCCGCCGGGTGCGCGAGAATGGAGCGCATGAGTCTGTTCCGCGATGACGGCATTGTGCTGCGCACCCAGAAGCTGGGCGAGGCGGACCGGATCATCACGTTCCTCACGCGCGGTCACGGCCGGGTACGCGCCGTGGCCCGGGGTGTACGCCGTACGAAGTCCAAGTTCGGCGCCCGCCTGGAGCCGTTCTCCCACGTCGACGTGCAGTTCTACGCCCGTGGCAGCGAGCTGGTCGGGCGCGGCCTGCCGATGTGCACCCAGAGCGAGACCATCGCCGCCTACGGGGGCGGCATCGTCACGGACTACGCCCGTTACACCGCCGGTACGGCCATGCTGGAGACCGCCGAGCGGTTCACCGACCACGAGGGCGAACCGGCCGTGCAGCAATACCTGCTGCTGGTCGGCGGACTGCGCACACTCGCGCGCGGCGAGCACGAACCGCACCTGGTGCTGGACGCCTTCCTGCTGCGCTCGCTCGCGGTCAACGGCTACGCCCCCAGCTTCGACGGCTGCGCCAAGTGCGGCCTGCCCGGCCCGAACCGGTTCTTCTCCGTGGGGTCGGGCGGTGTGGTGTGCGGCGACTGCCGGGTGCCCGGCAGCGTCGTACCCTCCTCCGAGGCCATCGGGCTGCTGGCGGCGCTGCTGTCCGGCGACTGGGCGACGGCGGACGCGTGCGAACCCCGGCACGTCCGCGAGGGCAGCGGGCTCGTCGCAGCCTACCTGCACTGGCACCTGGAGCGCGGCCTGCGCTCGCTGCGGTACGTAGAGAAATAGATAGGCTCAGCAGCTCGGGGGCGACCGCCGGCCGGAGACGAACGGCGGTCCGGACACGACGGCAGCACGCACCACGCACTACGGCATAGGAGATGTGGACCGGATGGCACGACGCGGATTCCTGGGGCGCGGCCGACGCACGTACGAGACGCCCGAGCCGCACCCGTCCGGTGCGCGTCCGCCGAAGATCCCCGGCGAGCTCGTCCCGAACCACGTGGCGGTCGTCATGGACGGCAACGGCCGCTGGGCCAAGGAGCGCGGTCTGCCCCGCACCGAGGGCCACAAGGTCGGCGAGGGCGTCGTCCTCGACGTGCTCAAGGGCTGCATCGAGATGGGCGTCAAGAACCTGTCGCTGTACGCCTTCTCCACCGAGAACTGGAAGCGCTCGCCCGACGAGGTCCGCTTCCTGATGAACTTCAACCGCGACGTCATCCGCCGCCGCCGGGACGAGATGGACGCGCTGGGCATCCGGATCCGCTGGGTCGGCCGGATGCCGAAGCTGTGGAAGTCCGTGGTGCAGGAGCTCCAGGTCGCCCAGGAGCAGACCAAGGACAACGACGTCATGACGCTGTACTTCTGCGTCAACTACGGCGGCCGGGCGGAGATCGCGGACGCCGCGGCGGCCATCGCGGCCGATGTGCGGGCCGGGAAGCTGGACCCGGCGAAGGTCACCGAGAAGACCGTCGCCAAGTACATGTACTACCCGGACATGCCGGACGTGGACCTGTTCGTCCGGCCGTCGGGCGAACAGCGCACGTCCAACTACCTGATCTGGCAGAGCGCCTACGCCGAGATGGTGTTCCAGGACATTCTCTGGCCGGATTTCGACCGGCGGAACCTGTGGGACGCCTGCCTCGAATACGCCAAGCGGGACCGCCGTTTCGGCGCCGCCCCGGAGGCGGAGCCCGCGCCGCAGCAGTGAGCCCGTACGCGAAAGCGGCCGGTCCCCTGAGCCAGGGGGCCGGCCGCTTCCGTGTGCCGCTGCCGGTGCGCTCCGCGTCAGGCGGAGCCGGCGGCCGCCTTGGCGGCGCACTCACCGCACGTACCGAAGATCTCGATGGTGTGCCCGACGTCCTGGAAGCCGTGCTCGGCGGCGATCTGGTCCGCCCACTTCTCCACGGCCGGACCCTCCACCTCGACGGCCTTGCCGCAGTTGCGGCACACCAGGTGATGGTGGTGGTCGTCGGTGCTGCACCGCCGGTAGACGGCCTCGCCGTCGTTGGTCCGCAGCACGTCGACCTCGCCCGCGTCGGCGAGGGACTGCAACGTCCGGTAGACCGTGGTCAGCCCGACCGAGTCCCCCCGGTGCTTGAGCATGTCGTGCAGTTCCTGCGCGCTGCGGAACTCGTCCACCTCGTCCAGTGCCGCTGCCACGGCGGCCCGCTGCCGCGTCGACCGGCCGCGCACCGGAGATCCAGCGCTCGCCACCGTTGCCTCCCTAGGTCTCGGGACGTCCCCCTGCACATCAGTCCGGCCATTGTGCCAGGTGATGACCGGAGCCCGGGTGCAACGCTTACGCAGATGCCTGTCCCTTGGCCCCCGGCACGCTGACATCGTCGCCGGGGGAGCGGCTGCCGGGCAGATCCAGAGTGCACTGTTCGGCGGCTCTGGCGGCGGCCCGCGCGCGCTTTCTGGCCAGCGGGGCGGCCAGCGCCGCCATCAGCGCGAAGACCGCGATGGCCAGCAGCACGATGCTCGCGCCGGGCGGCACGTCCACGTAGAAGGAGAAGACCGTACCGGAGAGGGTGACGACGACGCCGATGGCGACGGCCAGCGCGAGGGTCATCGCGAAGCCCCGGGTGGCCTGTTGCGCGGCGGCCACCGGCACCACCAGCAGCGCGCTGACCAGCAGCAGGCCGACGGCGCGCATCGCGACCGTGACGGTGAGCGCGGCGGTCACCGCGAGCAGCAGGTTCAGCCACCGCACGGGCAGGCCCATGACCCGGGCGAACTCCTCGTCCTGGCAGACGGCGAACAACTGCCGGCGCAGCCCGAGGGTGACGGCCATCACGAAGGCGGCCAGCAGGCAGGTGACCGTGACGTCCTCGGCGGAGACGCTGGTGATCGAGCCGAAGAGGTAACTGGTGAGGTTGGCGGTGGAGCCGCCGGGCGCCAGGTTGACGATCAGCACACCGCCGGCCATACCGCCGTAGAAGAGCATCGCCAGCGCGATGTCCCCGCGGGTACGGCCCTTGGAGCGCACCAGCTCCATGGCGATCGCGCCGAGCGCGGCGACCAGCACGGCCATCCACACGGGCGAGGTGCGCAGCAGGAAGCCCAGCGCGACGCCGGTCAGCGCGACATGGCCGATGCCGTCGCCCATGATCGCCTGGCGGCGCTGTACGAGGTAGATGCCGACGGCCGGCGCGGTGACGCCGACCAGGAGGGCGGCGAGCAGCGCGCGCTGCATGAAGGCGTAGTTCAGGAGGTCCATGTCAGGTCAGTCCGTCTCAGGTCAGCAGCCCGGTCCGGACCGGCTCGGCGGCCGGGTCCGCGTGCGGGTGGACGTGGTCGTGGCCGGGCAGGGCGTGCTGGCCCACGGCCTCCGGGGGAGGCCCGTCGTGCACCACACAGCCGTCGCGCAGCACCACCGCGCGGTCGATCAGCGGCTCCAGCGGGCCCAGCTCGTGCAGGACGAGGAGCACGGTGGCGCCCGCCGCGACCTGCCCCCGCAGCGTCTCGGCCAGCACCTCCTGGCTGGCCAGGTCGACCCCGGCCATCGGCTCGTCCATGATCAGCAGCTCGGGTGCGCCGACCAGCGCGCGGGCGATCAGCACCCGCTGGTGCTGGCCGCCGGAGAGCGCTTCGACGCAGTCCTTGGCGCGGTCCGCCATGCCCACCAGGTCCAGTGCCCGGTGGACGGCGTCCCGGTCGGCCCGGCCGGGCCACTTCAGCTTCGTACGGGAGAGCCGGCCGGAGGCGACGATCTCGCGGACGGTGGCGGGCACGCCGCCCGCCGCGGTGGTGCGCTGCGGGACGTACCCGATGCGCGCCCAGTCCCGGAACCGGCGCTGCGGGGTGCCGAACAGCTCCAGCTCGCCGCTGGTCAGCGGCACCTGGCCGACCACCGCGCGGACGGCGGTGGACTTCCCGGAGCCGTTGGCGCCGAGCAGGGCCACCACCTCGCCGCGCCGTACGGTCAGGTCGACGCCGCGCAGGACGGGGCGCGCGCCGAGCGCCGCACCCGCCCCGCGCAGCGATATGACCGTGTCCTGGTCCTTCATGGCCGCATCCTCCCGTCGTGCCGTACGTGCTGGTCCCGCCCCGTCATCGGCCGCCGTGCCGTCCGCCCGGTCACTTGGCGCCGAGCGCCTTCTGGAGCGCCGCGAGGTTGGCCTCCATGACCTGGACGTAGTCCTTGCCCCGGGACTTCTCGGTGATCCCCTCGATGGGGTCGAGCACATCGGTCTTCACGCCGAGATCCTTGGCCAGGGTCCGGGCCATCGCGGGGCTGGTCAGCGTCTCGAAGAAGACCGTGTTGACGTGGTGGTCCTTCGCCAGCTTCTGCAACTCCTTCATCCGGCTGCCGCTGACGTCGCCCGACTCGGGGTCGATGCCGTTGATGGCTTCCTCGGTCAGGCCGTAGCGCTCGGCGAGGTAGCCGAAGGCGGCGTGGGTGGTGATGAAGGTGTCCGACTTCTTGTTCTTCAGGCCGTCCTGGAACTTCTTGTCCAGGTCGGTCAGCTTCTTGACCAGGTCGTCGGTGTTACGGGCGTAGTCCGCCTTGTGTGCGGGGTCGGCGTCCGCGAGGGTCTTGCCCACGCCCTTGGCGACCTCGGCGAGCTTCACCGGGTCGAGCCAGAGGTGCGGGTCGTTGCCGTCGCCCTCGTGATCGTGGCCTTCGTGGCCGTGCTCGTCGTGGCCGGTGCCGTTGTCACCGGTGGTGTGGGCGTGGCCGTCGACCTCCGAGCCGTGCTTCTTGAGCTGGGTCAGGGACGCCGCGTCGACGGTGTGCTGCACACCGGACTGCTGGACGGCCTTGTCGACGGCGGGCTGCACGCCCTTGAGGTAGACGATCGCGTCGGATTCGCCGAGGTCGGCGATCTGGCGGGGGCTGAGCTCCAGGTCGTGCGGCTCGGTGCCGGGCTTGGTCAGGTCGGTGACCTGGACGTGGTCCTTGCCGATCTCCTTGGCGAGGAACTCCATCGGGTAGAACGACGCCGTCACGTTCAGCTTGCCGTCGGCCTTGCCCCCGCCCGAGTCGGAGCAGGCGGAGAGGGTGAGCACGCCGAGTACGGAGGCTCCGGCCAGGACGGCGGTGGGTATGTGACGTCGTACGTTCATGACACTCATTTTCAACAAAAGTGGAAACGATTGTCAACAACGGGCCCCGGGGCGGGCTGCCGGGGAACCGATTTGATCCGGGGGGCAGGGCCGCCGGTAACCTGAGTTATTCGCCCGCGCGCATCCCGACCGCCGCCCCTCAATGAGGTGCAGGGCGCCGCCTTGTCCACCCGTTCGTCGTCGCAATGAAGAGAGCACCGTGGCCGCCGACAAGATCGACACAATCGTCAGCCTGAGCAAGCGCCGTGGCTTCGTATACCCGTGCAGTGAGATCTACGGCGGCCAGCGCGCCGCCTGGGACTACGGTCCGCTCGGCGTCGAGCTCAAGGAGAACATCAAGCGCCAGTGGTGGCGTTCCATGGTCACCTCGCGCGACGACGTGGTCGGTATCGACTCGTCGGTGATCCTGGCCCCCGAGGTCTGGGTGGCCTCCGGCCACGTCGCGACCTTCACCGACCCGCTGACCGAGTGCACCGCCTGCCACAAGCGGTTCCGTGCCGACCACCTCGAAGAGGCGTACGAGGCCAAGCACGGCCGCCTCCCCGAGAACGGCCTGACCGAGGTCAACTGCCCGAACTGCGGCAACAAGGGCCAGTTCACCGAGCCCAAGCAGTTCTCCGGCCTGCTCTCCACCCACCTCGGCCCGACCCAGGACAGCGGCTCCGTCGCCTACCTGCGTCCCGAGACCGCGCAGGGCATCTTCACCAACTTCGCCCAGGTCCAGCAGACCTCCCGCAAGAAGCCGCCGTTCGGCATCGCGCAGATGGGCAAGTCCTTCCGCAACGAGATCACGCCCGGCAACTTCATCTTCCGGACCCGCGAGTTCGAACAGATGGAGATGGAGTTCTTCGTCAAGCCGGGCGAGGACGAGCAGTGGCAGGAGTACTGGATGGAGCAGCGGTACAACTGGTACCGCGACCTCGGCCTGCGCGAGGAGAACATCCGCTGGTACGAGCACCCCGCCGAGAAGCTCTCGCACTACTCCAAGCGCACCGCCGACATCGAGTACCGCTTCCAGTTCGGCGGCTCGGAGTGGGGCGAGCTGGAGGGCGTCGCCAACCGCACCGACTACGACCTGTCCTCGCACGCCAAGGCGTCCGGCCAGGACCTGTCGTACTTCGACCAGGAGGCCGGCGAGCGCTACACCCCGTTCGTCATCGAGCCCGCGGCCGGTGTCGGCCGCGCGATGCTCGCCTTCATGCTCGACGCGTACACCGAGGACGAGGCGCCGAACGCCAAGGGCAAGATGGAGAAGCGCACGGTGCTGCGCCTCGACCCGCGCCTGTCGCCGGTCAAGGTCGCCGTGCTGCCGCTGTCCCGCAACCCGCAGCTCTCGCCGAAGGCCAAGGGCCTCGCCACCGACCTGCGCAAGAACTGGAACATCGACTTCGACGACGCGGGTGCCATCGGCCGCCGCTACCGCCGCCAGGACGAGATCGGCACGCCGTTCTGCGTCACCGTCGACTTCGACACCCTGGACGACAACGCGGTCACCGTGCGCGAGCGCGACACGATGAAGCAGGAGCGGGTGTCGCTGGACCAGATCCAGGCGTACCTGGGCGCGCGACTGCTCGGCTGCTGACCCTTCGCGGGGCGCCGCCGCGCGGAAGAGACGGCCTCGAACGCCGGCCGGACTGGAATTTCCCAGCCCGGTCGGCGTTCGTGCTCCGCGTGATCGCCGCCTGGCGTCACCGGGCCGGTCGCACGGCGAGCGCCGCGCAGGTGATCGCCAGCGGCAGCTCCGCGCCGACCGCCATGGCCAGGGCGCCCACCAGCTCGCTGCCCGGCCCGGCCGTCGCCACGTCGGCGCACGCGTCGGCGAGGAGCAGGACCGCGGCCGTCGCCGCGGCGGCCCGGTGGCCGGGCCGCCCGTTCACCAGCCGGGTGCCGGCGACCAGCAGGCACGCCGCTTCCACCGCGTCCAGCGCCACCCAGGCCGCCGCCTCCGGGGGCGGCAGGGTTCCCGCCAGGTAGCCCATCCACGGCAGCAGGGCGAGTCCGGCGCCGGTCAGGATGCGGCCCGCCCAGGTACGGCGGGGCGCCGCCAGGGTGAAGGCGCGTTCCGTGCAGGGGGAGTTGAAGGCGATGAGTGCCATGGGTGCGCCTTTTCCGGGTCGGGCCGGCCCGGCTTTCGGGCTCGTGATCCACTCTCCCGGCGGGAGCGGCCGTGGTCAGTAACGCCGGTGTCCGACCTGGGGTGGCACCAGTTGCACCTCCGGAGCGGAAAGTGGCTTCATGGCCCGCCTGTCAGGCCGCCGCATACCGTTTGTCCATGACCACCCCACCGCGGCTGCGCCGTGCTCTCGTACGGCTGCGCCGCGATCTTCTCTTCATCGGCGCCGGAGTGCCGCTGCATGCCGTACCGCCCCTGCTGATCTTCTGGGTGCTGCTCCAGCTCATGGACATCCTGGGGCCGGCGTCCGACCTCGGAACCCTGCTGCTGCCGGTCCCGGTGACGCTGCTCCTGATCGCCGCCTACGGCCTGACCGCGGCCCAGCGGTGGCGGTTCCGGACACTGTGCGGCGCGGACCTGCCAAGGTTGCGCCGGCGTGAGGGGAAGCGGCAGTGGGCCTACAACTGCCTGATCGGCCCGCTCTTCGGACTCCTCGAACTCGCCGTGCTGGCGACGTTCGTGGCGGCACTGGCGGCGGCGACCAGCCTGGTGTGGGTCGGGGCGATCGGGTGGGAATGGCGGGTCCATCACGCCGGGGTCTGGACCTGGGCCGGATACGCCACGGCCGTCGGCCTGGCGGCCTTGGCCGCCGTACCCGCCCTGGCCGGCGGCCTCGTACGGCTGGAGAACATCGTCGGCCGCGCCGTCCTCTACGTCAGCCGCTCCGAGGAACTGGAACGCCGCGTGGAGGACCTGACCGAGAGCCGGGCCGGAGCGGTCGACGCCGCCGACGCCGAACGGCGCCGCATCGAACGGGACCTGCACGACGGCGCGCAGCAGCGGCTGGTCGCGCTCGCGCTCAACCTGGGGCTGGCGAAGGCCACGCTCAAGGACCTGCCGCCCGAGGCGCGGCAGGTCATCGACGAGGCGCACCGGGACGCCAAGGAAGCCATCGAGGAACTGAACAGTCTGGTGCGCGGCCTGCACCCGGCCGTCCTGGACGAACTCGGTCTGGACGCGGCCCTGTCCGGCCTGGCGGCGCGGGCGCCGCTGCCGGTGCGGCTGTGGACGGAACTGCCCGACCGGGCAGCGCCCGCCGTCGAGGCGGTCGCCTACTTCGTCGTCTCCGAGGCCCTCAACAATGTGGCCAAGCACGCCGAGGCGACCCGGGCCGAGGTGAACGTGACCCGCCTCGGGGAGATACTGCGGGTGGTCGTCACGGACGACGGGGTGGGCGGTGCCGATCCGGCCCGGGGGAGCGGTCTGAAGGGGCTCGCCCAGCGCGTGCGCTCCGTGGACGGGGCGTTCCGGATGAGCAGCCCCGTCGGGGGCCCGACCACCATGACCGTGGAGTTGCCGTGCACGACCTGACGCCCGCCGTACGCCGCGCCGTGATCGCCGAGGACTCCGTCCTGCTGCGGATCGGGCTGGTGAAGGTGCTGGAGACGGCCGGCTTCGAAGTGGCCGCCGAGGTCGGCGACGCCGAGGCGCTGGTGGCGGCGGTGGACGGGCACCGTCCGGAGCTCGCGGTGGTGGACGTACGGATGCCACCCGGCTTCACGGACGAAGGGGTGCGCGCGGCGCTGGAGATCCGGGAGCGGTGGCCCGGTACGGCGGTGCTGATGCTGTCGCAGTACGTGGAGGAGCGGTACGCCGCCAACCTCCTCGCCTCGAACACCAGCGGCATCGGCTATCTGCTCAAGCAACGGGTCGCGGACGTCGAGGAGTTCATCGAGGCGCTGCGCCGGGTCGCCGACGGCGGGACCGCGCTGGACCCGCAGGTGGTGGCGCAGTTGCTGGTACGCCGCCGCAGCGACCCGCTGGAGCGGCTGACCGAACGCGAACGGGAGGTGCTGGCGCTGATGGCGGAGGGCCGGTCGAACGCGGGCATCGCGGGAGCGCTCGTGGTGAGCGAGTCGGCGGTGGCGAAACACATCAACAACATCCTGGCCAAGCTGGACCTGCCGAGGGCGGACGCGGATCATCGGCGGGTGCTGGCGGTGTTGCGGTTCCTGGGGGTGTGAGGGGCGCCGTGCGTCCCCTACTCTTCCTCGTCGTCCAGGAGGGCAACGACGAAGTCGGTCGTGTCGAGCTGGCACGGGGATGTGCAGCGGATCGCCGAACTCGACGGTGTCGCCCTTGGCGTACCCGTTCTCTCCCGGTCCTTCCTGGGGAGGCCGTAGGGATCGGGCCCGTAACATCGCTCCTGCTCGGGAAAAGCGACACGGCGACATGACGGTCTTTCCCCCGATGATTCCCGCCCGGTAGCCATCGGGCACGTCCATGCTCAGGACGGTGCGGCACAGCTCCTGGAAGGCTGTCGAGCCGTGGGAGACGTCTATGATCTTCGCTCGTTCGAGCATCACTGTCATGATGCGCCCTTCCCGCGAAGTGATCCAGTCAACACTCAGCGTAGTGGGCGTCGCTGACAATCGCCGCCGTCACGTCAAGCCCGCAACCCCCGCAACACCAACTCCACCACCGCCCCCAGCGCCTCCTCGATGCCGGGCTGCGCCCACTCCGCCGCGTAGTGCGGATCGTGGAAGCGGCCGGTCGCGTCGAAGACCGCGCGGGCCAGGGTCGCCGAGTCGCCCGGCGCGAAAGCGCCCTGTTCGATGCCGTCGAGGATGATCGCCGCCAGTTGGCCGGTCAGGTCGGCGAGGTGCTGCTCCACGACACCGCCGCTCTCGCCGACCAGCGTCATGTAGGTCGCGAACAGTTCGGGGTCGTCGCCCGCCTTGTGCCGCTTCGCGGTGAACAGCGTGTGCACCCAGCGGCGCAGCCGCTCCGGCGCCGGGCCGTCCTCGGTGACGACGGCCCGCAGCCGCGAGCTCGCATGGTCCAGCCAGCGCTGCGTGACCGCCTCGCGCAGCGCCGTCTTCGTGCGGAAGTGCCGGTACACGCTGCCGTGGCTGACGCCCAGCGCGCGCGCCACGTCGACGACGGTGGCCTTGGCCGGGCCGTAGCGGCGCAGTACGTCCTCGGTCACTTCGAGGATGCGTTCGGGGGTCAGGGTCTCGGCTGGTGGCATGGCGGGCGTACGGGCCTTTCGGGTCGAGGACACGCCGGGCGGTGCGTCCTGGTGCGGACGCGGAGACGTCCTTCCACGGACCGTACCCGTACGCTCCCCGACCGTGCCCCTAAGGTCAGCGTTCGCTGTCCAGAAGGGCCATCTGCTGTGCCGGGTAGCGGTCGCCGGCCGCGGCGTCCGCCGGGACGGCGCGCTCGATGGCCGCGAGGTCGTCGGCGTCCAGCGTGACGTCCAGCGCGCCCAGGGCCTCCGCCAGCCGGTCCCGGCGGCGGGCGCCGACCAGCGGCACGATGTCCTCGCCCTGGGCGAGGACCCAGGCGATGGCGATCTGCGCGACCGTGACGCCCTTCTGTTCGGCGATCACACGCAGCGCGTCGGTCAGGTCGAGGTTGCGGTGCAGGTTCTCGCCCTGGAAGCGCGGGCTCGCCGCACGGAAGTCGTCCGCGGACAGCTCGCGGTCGCGCGCGAAATGGCCGCTGAGCAGGCCGCGGGAGAGCACACCGTACGCGGTGACGCCGATGCCCAGCTCGCGCGCGGTGGGCAGGACCGTCTCCTCGATGCCGCGGGAGATGATCGCGTACTCGATCTGGAGGTCGGAGATCGGGGCGACGGCGGCGGCCCGGCGCAGGGTGTCCGCGCCGGCTTCGGACAGCCCGATGTGCCGTACGTGGCCGGCCTCGACCAGTTCGGCGATGGCGCCGACCGTCTCCTCGATCGGCACGTCGGGGTCGACGCGGGCGACCCGGTAGATGTCGATGTGGTCGGTGCCCAGCCGCTGGAGCGAGTACGCGGCGAAGCTCTGCACCGCGGCGGGCCGGCCGTCGAAGCCGATGAAGTCGCCCTCGACAGTGCGCTGGGCGCCGAACTTGACGCTGGTCAGCGCCTGTTCGCGGCGGGCCGCGGGGGCGGTGCGCAGCGCCTCGTTGATCAGCAGCTCGTTGTGGCCCATGCCGTAGAAGTCGCCGGTGTCCAGCAGGGTGACGCCGGCTTCGAGGGCCGCGTGGATGGTGGCGACGGACTCGCCGCGGTCGCCCGGGTCGCCGTACAGGGCGGACATGCCCATGCAGCCGAGGCCGAGGGCCGAGGACTGCGGGCCTGTGGTGCCGAGGGTGCGGGTCTGCACGGGGCGCTCCTCAGGAACGGGGGAGGGAGGTGGATGAGGGGCCGCCACGCGTCGCGGGGGAACACGGCGCGTGGCGGCGGCTCTCCGCAACCATGGCATGTGTGATGACAGATTTCAATATCTGTTATTCGAATGCCCCGGCTGTGGCCTGCCCCGCCCGGCCGCGCGCTACCGCACCACCCGCGGCAACCGGAACGTGAGCACCGCATTGAGCCCGACCGTCGCCAACTGCGCGAGGAGCGCGACGATGAGGGCGTTCCGCACGCCCAGTGACGGCAGCAACGTGAGGAAGAGCGTGCCGAGCGTCGCGACGCCCAGTGCCAGACCGGCCTGCTGGGTGGTGACCATCGCGCCGCTGCCCACTCCGGCCTGCGCCGCCGGCAGCTCGCTGAGGACGATGCGCAGCAGGATCGGCAGGACGAGACCCTGGCCCACGCCGAGGACCGCCATGGCCGCCGCCAGGGCGGGCGCGGACACTCCGGGCCACTGCGTACGGAAGACGAGCGCCAGCGCGAACAGCCCGGCGCCTTGGATCAGCGACCCGGCCAGCACCACCCGCCGCCCGAAGCGGGCCACCAGTCGCGGCCCGGCCAGCGACGCGAAGAAGAACGTCACGCACAGCGGCGCGAGGGCGAGCCCGGCGGCCAGCGGCCCGTACCGCAGACCGTCCTGGAGGGCGACGGCCAGCACGAACATGAAGCCGCCGAAACCCAGCGAGAACGGCAGGATCACGGCCAGGCCGCTGCGTACGGAGCGCAGGCGCAGCAGGGACGGCGGGACGAGCGGCGTACGTCCGGCCCGTTCGGCGCGCCGCTCGACGACGACGAACGCCGCGGCGGCGAACGGGAAGACGGCCGGCAGCAGCCAGGACCACACCGGCCAGCCTGCCGCGCGGCCCTCGGTCAGCGGCAGCAGGAGGCTGACCAGCGCGACGGCCAGCAGCACGGTGCCGGGCACATCGACCCGGCTGGGATGCGGCGAGCGGGTCTCGGGCACGGTGCGCAGCGCGAGCAGCAGCGCCACCGCGGCGATCGGCACGTTGACCAGGAAGACCGCACGCCAGCCGGTCCCGGCCAGGTCGGCGGCGACCAGCAGCCCGCCGAGCACCTGCCCGACGGCGCTGGCCACGCCGGCCGTACCGCCGTACAGGCTGACCGCCTTGGCCCGGCGCGCTCCGCTCGTCGTGGCCTGAATGGTGGCCAGCACCTGCGGCAGCAGCAGCGCCGCCGCCGCACCCTGGGCGACGCGCGCCACCACCAGTGTCCAGGCGTCCGGCGCCAGGCCGCAGGCGAGCGAGGTGAGGCCGAAGGCCGCCAGTCCCCACAGGTAGAGCCGGCGCCGGCCGACCATGTCACCGAGCCGTCCGCCGACGACGAGCAGGACCGCGTACGCGACGCCGTAGCCCGCGACGACCATCTCCAGCAGGGCCGGGCCCGCGCGCAGGTCGCGGTCGATGGTCGGCAGCGCGACGTTGACGATGAAGAAGTCGATCATCGGCAGGGCGGCGCCGAGGAGCACGGTGACCAGGCCGAGCGTGGTCAGCGCGGGGTGGGTGGGACGAGTGGCGCCGGTAGGGCGGGTGGGGGCGGACCCGGGGGCCCGTGTCGGGACGGTTCGTACGTCGCGTACGTCGGTATCGCTCACAAGGAAGACGATCGTCCGCCGCCCAGAGGGGTACCAGAGTCTCCTTGTCCTGGTACCGGATCTACCTGGCAACCGGCTGACCGCTCCGGCATCCTGGGATCATGACCGCCACGATGCCGGAGACGGTGCAGCCGGGGACAGCGATCCCGGGGACGGAGCCGATCACGGCGACGCCGGGGACGGTGAACCCGGGTACGGGGCAGCCGGGGCCCTCGAATCCGGAGACCGGGAACCCGGGGACAGCGCAGCAGCCGCCGCCCACGGACGGCGCCGTCCGGCGCGGTGAGCTGGCCGCCTTCCTGCGCAGCCGCCGCGAGCGGATCACCCCGGAGCAGGTCGGCCTGCCGCGCGGCGCCCGCCGCCGAACGCCGGGCCTGCGCCGCGAGGAGGTCGCCCACCTCTCCGCCGTCGGCGTCACCTGGTACACATGGCTTGAGCAGGCGAGGGACATCAGGGTCTCGCCGCAGGTGCTGGACGCCGTGGCCCGCGCGCTGCTGATGGACCGGGCCGAGCGCGGCCACCTCTTCGCGCTGGCCGGTGCGACCGATCCGGTGCGCGGCAAGGAGTGCACGGGCGTACCGGTGCCGATGCGGCAGATGCTCGACCAGTTGTCGCCGTTCCCCGCCGTCGTGCAGAACAGCCGGTTCGACATCCTCGCGTACAACCGCACCTACGGGCGGCTGCTGTGCGACCTGGACGCGCTCCCGGAGGAGGACCGCAACTGCCTGTGGCTGGCGTTCACCCACACGGAGTGGCGGGAGAGCCTGGTCGATCTGCACGGGACGCTGCGCGTGATGGCCGCCAAGTTCCGTGCCTCGATGGCGGGCCATGTCGCCGAGCCCGCCTGGAAGGCGCTGGTGGCGCGGCTGGAGGCGGCCTCGCCGGAGTTCCGGGAGATCTGGGCGCGGCAGGAGGTCGTACGGCCGGTGAGCCAGTCCAAGCTCTTCCGCCAGCGGGACGTCGGTGTGCTGCGGCTGTCCTCCACCGGGTTGTGGACCGGCCCCAGCCACGGCCCGAAGATGCTCACCTACACGCCCGACGACGAGGTGTCGCACGAGCGGCTGGAGCAGCTTCAGGCATTGATCCGGGCCGAGGGCTGACCGCCGGGCCCCTGCGGCGGGGCCTGGTCCCCCGAGGACTCCAGACGTTCCGCGGCGCGGCGCGCGGTGCCCTGGGCCCAGCGGCCGGTGGTCAGCGCGCCCAGCAGCAGCACGGCCGCGCCGCATCCGGCGATGATCCACCAGGCGGGGCGGCTCGCCTCGACGAACCGGCTGCCGGTGGCGGCGACGCGGGTGCCGCTGGCCAGTACGGCGCCGATCACCGCGACCCCCAGCGATCCGCCCACCTGCCGGCTGGTGGAGGCGATGGCCGCGGCCACGCCTGCCTGCGTACGGGGCATCCCGGACACCGCGGTGTTGGTGATGGGCGCGTTGACCAGCCCGAAGCCGACGCCGAAGAGCACGTACCCGGTGAAGAGCAGCGGTGTGTCCGCCTCCGCCTCGAAGCCCGCGAACAGCACCCCGCTGGCCGCCGTCGCCAGCCCGGCCAGCAGCAGCGGCAGCCGCGGGCCCACCGAGCCGACCAGCCGTCCGGACAGCGGCGCGAAGACCAGCGTCATGCCCGCCATCGGCAGCATGTAGAGCCCGGCGTCCAGGGCGGACAGGCCCCGCACGTCCTGGAGGTAGAGCGTGTTGACGAAGAGGAAGCCGCTGAGCGCGGCGAACGCGCAGACCGCCACGACCGTGGCGCCGCTGAACGGCGCGCTGCGGAAGAACCGCAGGTCGATCAGCGGTTCGGTGCGGCGCCGCTCGTACAGCAGCAGTCCGGCGAGTGCGGCGACGGCCGCCGCGGCGAAGCCGAGGATCAGCGGCGAGATCCAGCCGGCGGCCGGTGCCTCGATGATCGCGTACGTGAGCGCGCCGAGCAGCACGATCACCAGCAGCTGGCCGACGGGGTCGACGCGGCGCGGCCTGGGCGCGCGCGACTCCGGCACGTAGCGCATGGTCAGGAACAGGGCGAGCGCCCCGATGGGAACGTTGATCCAGAAGATCGCGCGCCAGTCGACGGTCTGCACCAGCAGCCCGCCGACGATCGGCCCGGCCGCCATGCTGATGCCGACCACGCCGCCCCACACACCGATCGCGCGGGCCCGCTCCTTCGGCTCGGTGAAGGTGTTGGTGATGATCGACATGGCCACGGGGTTGAGCATCGAGCCGCCGACGGCCTGCACCATGCGGAAGGCGACCAGGCACTCCAGGTTCGGCGCCAGGCTGCACAGCAGCGAGCCGAGCGAGAAGACCACCAGGCCCGCCTGGAAGACCCGGCGGCGGCCGAGCCGGTCGGCGGTGGAGCCAGCCAGCATCAGCAGCGAGGCGAGGACCAGGGTGTAGGCGTCGATCGTCCACTGCATCCCGGAGACCGAGGTGTCCAGATCCTTCTGCATGGACGGCAGGGCGACGTTCAGGACGGTGTTGTCGAGGCTGACGATCAGCAGGCTCATGCAGCAGATCGCCAGGACGAGCAGGCGCCGCCGGTGACTCGGCTCGGGCATAGGTGAACGGTACAACGAACGTGGGCCGGCGGCTCTGGAGAGCCCGCCGGTGGTGGACGTGACAGGCCGCCGCGGGAGCCCGCGACGAGCCGGGGCGGGCCGGTGCGCGACAAGCTGCCGCGGGGGCCCGCGACCGGGCGGCGTACGGCTCTGGCGAGCCCGCCGCGGGAGCCCGCGACCGGGGGACCCACGGCTCTGGCGAGGCAGTCGCCGGAGTGCGCGACAATGGGAGGTCGCTCAGTCCGCCCGTCGACCGCCGAAGGAAACCCGCTCCTCATGACTCAGCTGCAGATCGGCCCGCACGCGGTGCAGCCGCCCGTGGTCCTCGCGCCGATGGCCGGGATCACCAACGCCCCCTTCCGGACGCTGTGCCGGGAGTTCTCGGGCGGCAAGGGCCTGTTCGTCAGCGAAATGATCACGACGCGGGCGCTGGTCGAGCGCAACGAGAAGACCATGCAGCTGATCCACTTCGACGAGACGGAGAAGCCGCGCTCCATCCAGCTCTACGGCGTCGACCCGGACACCGTCGGCAAGGCCGTCCGCATGATCGCCGAAGAGGACCTGGCCGACCACATCGACCTGAACTTCGGCTGCCCGGTGCCGAAGGTGACCCGCAAGGGCGGTGGCTCGGCCCTCCCGTACAAGCGGCACCTGCTGCGCTCCATCCTGCGCGAGGCGGTGACCAACGCGGGCGATCTGCCGGTCACCATGAAGATGCGCAAGGGCATCGACGACGACCACATCACCTTCCTCGACGCGGGCCGGATCGCGGTCCAGGAGGGTGTCACGGCCATCGCGCTGCACGGCCGGACCGCGGCCCAGCACTACGGCGGCACGGCCGACTGGGACGCCATCGCGCGCCTGAAGGAAGCCGTGCCGGAGATCCCGGTGCTGGGCAACGGGGACATCTGGTCGGCGGACGACGCGCTGCGGATGGTGCGTGAGACCGGCTGTGACGGCGTGGTCGTGGGGCGCGGCTGCCTGGGGCGGCCGTGGCTGTTCGGCGACCTGGTGGCGGCTTTCGAGGGGACGGGGACGTACGCGAAGCCGACGCTCAAGGAGGTCGCGGCCGTGATGCTGCGGCACGCCACGTTGCTGGGGGAGTGGATCGGGGACGAGGCGCGCGGTGTCATCGACTTCCGCAAGCACGTCGCCTGGTACACCAAGGGCTTCTCGATCGGCTCGGAGTCCCGCAAGAAGCTGGCAATCGCCTCGTCACTGGACGAACTGGACGCTCTGATGAGCGAGCTGGACCTCGACCAGCCCTGGCCCGTGGGCGCGGACGGACCCCGTGGCCGCACATCTGGCCGGAACCGGGTGGTCCTGCCGGACGGCTGGCTGGACGACCCGTACGACCGCACGGGCGTCACGGCCGACGCGGAACTGGACACTTCGGGCGGCTGAGGAGCAAACGCGACGCGAGAGGCCGGGCGGAAGCCCGGCCTCTCGGCTTTCGACCGGTCCGATTCCGGGTCCGCATCGCGGGACCGGGGGCGGTGCAACGGCGTGATTCTCGCCACCCCTGATAGGGGGTGCGCTCAGATGAGCGTTTCGCGCAGGAGTGCACCTCTCCAATGCTGGCACTGGGTGCCACTCATCACGCGTTCGGCTGTTCGACGGAAAAATGCACTCCGTAGTCGTCCAGCGATCCATTGGTCGCTCCACGCCATCATGTCTTCAGGACATGAAGCCGGACCTCCGCCCGCCGCGACTTTCGATCTGCTGGCGGACGACGGGTTACGGGCGTATGTCGACCGAGTGGACGTACCCAGACGCCTTCGATCTGGGTATGTTCCTCGCCGTCAGGGCAGCCCGCGGCGAGGAGAGATTCCCGTGCCGGAAACACAAGATCCCCACGTAACCCCGTCCGAGCCTTCGAAGTTCGTCTACGACTTCACCGAGGGCAACAAGGACCTCAAGGACCTTCTCGGCGGCAAGGGCGCCAACCTCGCCGAGATGACCAACCTGGGGCTTCCCGTTCCGCCGGGGTTCACGATCACCACCGAGGCGTGCAAGGTCTACCTCGACAGCGGCCAGGAGCCCGCGGCACTGCGTGCCGAGGTCAGTGAGCACCTGGAAGCGCTCGAAGCGACCATGGGCAAGAAGCTCGGCCAGGCCGACAACCCCCTTCTCGTATCGGTGCGTTCCGGGGCGAAGTTCTCGATGCCCGGCATGATGGACACCGTGCTGAACATCGGCCTGTCCGACGCGTCGGTTTCCGGCCTCGCCGCCCAGGCCGGCGACGAGCGCTTCGCGTGGGACTCCTACCGCCGCCTCATCCAGATGTTCGGCAAGACCGTGCTCGGCGTGGACGGCGACCTCTTCGAGGAGGCGCTGGAGGAGGCCAAGCAGGCCAAGGGCGTCCGCGTCGACGTCGACCTGGACGCGGCCGACCTGAAGAACCTCGTCGGGCAGTTCAAGGACATCGTCTCCAAGGAGACCGGCCGGGACTTCCCGCAGGAGCCCCGCGAGCAGATGGACCTCGCCGTCCGCGCGGTCTTCGACTCGTGGAACACCGACCGTGCCAAGCTCTACCGCCGCCAGGAGCGCATCCCCGGCGACCTCGGCACCGCCGTCAACGTCTGCTCCATGGTCTTCGGCAACCTCGGCCCGGACTCCGGCACCGGCGTCGCCTTCACCCGCGACCCGGCCAGCGGCCAGCAGGGCGTCTACGGCGACTACCTGCAGAACGCGCAGGGCGAGGACGTCGTCGCGGGCATCCGCAACACCGTGCCGCTCGCCGACCTCGAAGGCATCGACAAGCCGTCCTACGACGAGCTGATGCAGATCATGGAAACGCTCGAAACGCACTACAAGGACCTGTGCGACATCGAGTTCACCATCGAGCGCGGCAAGCTGTGGATGCTCCAGACCCGCGTCGGCAAGCGCACCGCGGGCGCCGCGTTCCGTATCGCCACCCAGCTCGTCGACCAGGGGCTGATCGACGAGGCCGAGGCGCTCCAGCGGGTCAACGGCGCGCAGCTCGCCCAGTTGATGTTCCCGCGCTTCGACGAGAACGCGAAGACGCAGATGATCGGCCGGGCCATCGCCGCCTCGCCCGGCGCCGCCGTCGGCAAGGCCGTCTTCGACTCCTACACCGCGGTCAAGTGGTCCCGCTCCGGCGAGAAGGTCATCCTGATCCGCCGCGAGACCAACCCCGACGACCTCAACGGCATGATCGCCGCCGAGGGCATCCTCACCTCCCGCGGCGGCAAGACCTCGCACGCCGCCGTCGTCGCCCGCGGCATGGGCAAGACCTGTGTCTGCGGCGCCGAGGAGCTGGAGGTCGACACCAAGCGCCGGTGCATGACCGCGCCCGGCGGCATCGTGGTCGAGGAGGGTGACGTCGTCTCCATCGACGGCTCCTCCGGCAAGGTCTACCTCGGCGAGGTGCCGGTCGTCCCGTCCCCGGTCGTCGAGTACTTCGAGGGCCGGATGCACGCGGGCGCCGACGACGCCGACGAGCTGGTCAAGGCCGTACACCGGATCATGGCGTACGCGGACCGGGTACGCCGGCTGCGGGTACGGGCCAACGCCGACAACGCCGAGGACGCGGCCCGCGCCCGCCGCTTCGGCGCCCAGGGCATCGGCCTGTGCCGCACCGAGCACATGTTCCTCGGTGAGCGCCGCGAGATGGTCGAGCGCCTGATCCTCGCCGACACCGACGCCGACCGGGAGGCGGCCCTCGGCGGTCTGCTGCCCCTCCAGAAGGCCGACTTCGTGGAGCTGTTCGAGGCGATGGACGGCCTGCCGGTGACGGTCCGCCTCCTGGACCCGCCGCTGCACGAGTTCCTGCCCGACATCACCGAACTCTCCGTACGTGTCGCCCTCGCCGAGTCCCGCAAGGACGCCAACGAGAACGACCTGCGCCTCCTCCAGGCCGTGCACAAGCTGCACGAGCAGAACCCGATGCTGGGCCTGCGCGGCGTCCGCCTCGGTCTGGTCATCCCCGGCCTGTTCGCCATGCAGGTGCGGGCCATCGCCGAGGCGGCGGCCGAGCGCAAGAACGCCGCCAAGGGCGATCCGCGCGCCGAAATCATGATCCCGCTGGTCGGCACCGTCCAGGAGCTGGAGATCGTCCGCGAGGAGGCCGAGCAGGTCATCGCCGAGGTCGAGCAGGCCCGCGGCGTGGACCTCAAGCTCACCCTCGGCACGATGATCGAACTGCCCCGCGCGGCGCTGACCGCCGGCCAGATCGCCGAGTCGGCCGACTTCTTCTCCTTCGGCACCAACGACCTGACCCAGACGGTCTGGGGCTTCAGCCGCGACGACGTCGAGGCCAGCTTCTTCACCGCCTACCTGGAGAAGGGCATCTTCGGCGTCAGCCCGTTCGAGACCATCGACAAGGACGGCGTCGGCTCCTTGGTCCGCAGCGCCGCCGAGGCCGGCCGCGCCACCCGCCCCGACCTCAAGCTCGGCGTCTGCGGCGAGCACGGCGGCGACCCGGAGTCGGTGCACTTCTTCCACGAGGTGGGCCTGGACTACGTCTCCTGCTCCCCGTTCCGCATCCCGGTCGCCCGCCTCGAAGCGGGCCGTGCGGCGGCGGAGTCCCTGGGCAGCGACAGCCGGTGAACCCGTAACACCCGGTAGGCCAACCGGAGTTGGTGTCAGACCGTACCGACCCTCACCCTGACACCGGCTCCGGAACCCGACGAGGGCGGCACCTGTGCGGAGGTGCCGCCCTCGCTTTTCTCCGGACTCCCCCCTCGGGAGCTGCCGTCAGCCATGTCGGCCTGGTTGACGGCCTTCCACGGCAAATGCTGAGCGGTCGGTCATTGCCTCGTCACCCCCCACGGGATCGAGCAATCCGTTCCATTCGCACTGCCGTCGAATTGAGTTACAGCTTTCCCTGCGCGCCGTGTTGGCGCGACCCCTTTCAACTCTGGCCAAAAGGGCGTGGTGACAGGCTGTGTCTGCGTGCATACTCAGATGGCCGGGGGTCGACTAGGGAGCATTGGTGGGGGTTCGGTGCTACGCGTCCATTTCAGTGGACCGGATCTGGCCCGGGTGCGCATTGCCGCGCGCCCTGACGTGCTGTGGGAGACCGTTTTAAGTTTTCACCGACTGCGCGACCGGCGGCCCGGCGCGGCCTTCGGCAAATGGCGTTCCGAAGCACGGTGCAGGTTGAATGGTGAAACACGACTGCTGGCGCCGCTCGTTCCCACGCGCGGCTATTTTCCGGATTTCCTGACGCCGCCGGAGGGGCTGCTCGGTCTCGACGAAGGGCTGGCGGCACTTCGCGCAACCCCGCCCGCCCGACTGCACGCCGAACTTTCGCGGCTGCCCGCGACCCGGCCGCTGCCGTCATGGCTGCGGGAGCTGAGCGAAGGCGATTCCGCGGCGCTCGGACGGCTCGCCGGCGCGCTGCGGAGCTATTACGAGAACGCCGTCGCGCCCTACTGGCCGCTGCTCCAGGCCCGTATCGAGGCGGACCGGGCCGCCCGCGGCCGGGCGCTGCTGGACGGCGGCGCGGACCACCTGCTCGCCTCGCTCCCGCCGACGATGCGCTGGCGGCCGCCCGTCCTGGAAGTGGACTACCCGGTGGACCGCGACCTGTTCCTGAACGGCCGGGGGCTGCTCCTGCTCCCGTCGTTCTTCTGCCGCCACACGCCCGTCACCTTCGCCGACCCCGACCTGACCCCCGTCCTCGTCTACCCCTTGGAACACCCCGCGCCCCGCGTCATGCCGACCGTCTCGCCCGGCCACTCGCTGGGCAAGCTCGTCGGGCGGACCCGCTCGGCGATCCTGCACGGCGTGGGCGGCGGCTGCACGACGAGCGAACTGGCCCGGCGCGTCGACGTCTCACTGGCCTCGGCCAGCCAGCACGCGACGGTGCTGCGCGACGCGGGCCTGCTGCTGACGCTGCGCCACGGCAACGCCGTACTGCACACGCTGACGCCGCTGGGGGCGGCGCTGCTGCGGGGCGGCCCGGAGGTGGACGTCCGGGGGGTGGACACCCGGGGGCTGGAGATATCGGCGCTGGAGGCGCGGGAGGCGGACGTGCGGGTGCCGGGGGCCGGGGCTGTGCAGTAACGTTCCGGCGGCCGGGGGGAAGCGGTCCGGCACCCGAGGGAGGGGCCCGGCGCCCGGGGGAGGCGGCCCGCGCCCCACGCCCGGGGAGCTCGGACGCCCCACGTCAGTACGGACGATCCCCCGTGATCGCCACCCGCTCGGCGATCCGGCGCCCCGCCCCGTAGTCGTTGACCGCGTAGTGCTGCGTGGCCCGGTTGTCCCAGAAGGCGATGTCCCCCGCCTGCCAGCGGAACCGCACCTGGAACTCCGGCACGTGCGCCTGCTGGAACAGCAGCCGCAGCATCCGGTCGCTCTCCGCCCGCTCCCACCCCACGATGCGGGTGGTGAAGGAGGTGTTGACGAACAGCATCCGGCGGCCGGTCTCCGGGTGCCGCCGTACGACCGGGTGCTCGACCGGCGGGAACTGCTCCTGGAACGGGGCCAGCCGCTCGGCGGAGTAGAAGCGCGCGAAGCCCGGCAGGAAGTCGTGCACGGCGGTCGCGCCGTCGATACGGTCCCGTACGTCCTGCGGCAGATTGTCGTACGCGGCCGCCATGTCCGCCCACAGGGTGTCGCCGCCGGACGGCGGGACCTCGCGCAGTTGCAACACGGCGCCCAGCGCCGGACGTTCGCGGAACGTCACATCCGTGTGCCAGACGTTCTCGAAGGTGGACACCGCGCTGCGGTCGAACCGTACGACGTCCTCGGCGTCCCCCGTGGCCAGCAGCGGATTGGTCTCCAGCTCGCCCCAGTGGCGGGCGAACGCGCGCTGCGCGGCCGAGGTGAGGTGCTGCCCCCGGAAGAACAGCACCTTCCACTCCAGCAGCGCACGGTTCAACTCCTCGCGCAGCGCGGGTGCCAGGGGCTGGGACAGGTCGAGGCCGCGGATCTCCGCGCCGATGGTCGCGGCCTGCGGAACGATCTCGAACCGCTCGTAGGGCCGGTCCTCCCAGCCCTCGGGCGTCCGGCGCAGGACGCGGGTGCCCTCGTAGAGGCCGTCGGCGGGGATGCGGTGGTCGCGGAGAGCGGGGGAGAGCCGGGCGGGGGCGGCGTGGTCGGCGGTAGCCGTCAAGGGGTCCTCCTGGAGGGAGAGGAGCGGAAGATGCGGAGCGAGGCACGGCGCTCGTACCGGCCCCGAAGGAACCGGGATCACGGGAACAGGCGCCGCTGCCGTACGGGTGCGGAGCTGCCGCGGTGCGCGGACGCTGCCGTCGGGAGGGCCGTCACGCCCGGGAGGTCACCGACAGCGGAAAGCGGCGGCCGGGGGTGAACCCACCCGGCCGCGGCGGCGCAGAAACGTCATGCCGCGGGGCGCGCACTCGCCGTGGGGGCCGCGGCGCAGCGGCTCCGCCTCACGGAAGGTCGAGTACGTGGTCATGGCACGCACCGTACCTCATGCGGGAGGTCCGGGAAACGGGGCGCCGCCCGCCCCCGCCCGCCTCAGCCCTTCAGCTCCTTGTACAGATACACGTCCGCGTGCCCGCCCGGCATCCCCGGCACGCGCCCGACCTCGGTATATCCCTGCCGCTCGTAGAAGCCCGGCGCCTGGAACGTGTACGAGGACACCGTCGCGCGGCCGCAGCCGCGCCGTACCGCCTCCTGCTCCGCGGCGTGCAGCAGCTTCGCGCCCCAGCCGGCCGCCCGGCTGTCCTCCCGTACCCACAGGAGGTGGATACCGCACAGCCCGCCCCACACCCAGGCGCTCAGTCCGCCGATCAACTCGCCCTCCGTGTCCGTCACCCGCACCGAGAATTCGGCCTGTTCGGCGCCGTCCGTGGCAGCGGCGTTGAAGGCGTCGAGCTCGTCCTCCAGGCGCTTGTCCAGGGCGGCGTCGTGGGCGCCGACCGTGAGTGCCGTCTCCCGGGCCGAAGTGGTGGCATCGCTCATGGCTGAGTTCTCCCACACGAGCCCCGTGCACCGCCACCGAGTTTCCGCGCCGGCGCTTTTGGCGGCCGGGTCTTGCGGGGAGTCTTCCTTGTCCGTGATCGTCGTGGTTGTCACGGTCGTCCCCTCACGAACAGCAGGAGAGTGCGATGGCCCGAAACCCGCGCCGTGCCGGATGCGTTGTCGCGGCGGCTGCCGCGCTGGCCGCTGTACTGGCCGCGCCCGGCGCGCCGGTGGCCGCCGCCGATGCCTTCCCCGTACGAAAACCCCACTACGTCGCGCTCGGCGACTCCTCGGCCGCCGGTCCGCTGATTCCGGTCCAGACGAGCCTTCCCTGCCTGCGCTCGAACCGGAACTGGCCGACCATCGCCGCCGCGCGGCTCGGCGCCCGCCTCACCGACGTGACGTGCAGCGGCGCCTCCACCAAGGACTTGGCCGGACGGCAGCTCGTCCTCGTACCGCCCCAGTTGGACGCGCTGCGGCCGGACACCGACCTGGTCACCCTGGCCGTCGGCGCCAACGACATCAGCCTGGGCACCGCCCTGCCGTCCTGCGTCCGGCTGCACCCGCGGTCGGCGGGCCTGGGCCGGACGTGCGAGTCGGTCTACACGGCAGGCGGCCGGGACCGGCTCGCCGAACGGATCACCCGTACGGCGCCCAGGATCACCTCTGCCCTCGGACAGATCCACCGGCGTTCCCCTCACGCGAAGGTCTACGTCGTCTCGTACGGCACGTACTTCCGGCCGGGCGGCTGCTGGCCCGGAGAACCCGTCTGGCCAGGCGACGCCGACTACCTCCAGAACACCTTCGACCGGCTGCACACGATGCTCGCCGAGCGGGCCGCCGCGAACGGCGCGGGCTTCGTCGACCTCCGGACGCCCAGTGCCGGGCACGGTGTCTGCGCCGCGCCGGGCGAGAAGTGGATGGAAGGGCTGCTGCCGGGCTCGGCGGCGGCCCCGTACCACCCGAACGCCACCGGCATGGCGCGCGCGGGCGCGACGGTGGCCGACGTCATCGACTCGCCGTGAACTCCCCGCTCCCGCTCAGTCGTCGATCCCCGACCGCTCCACCCCCGCCACGATGTACCGCTGCAACAGTACGAACACGACCACCAGCGGCGCGATCGAGATCGCCGCGGCGATGAACAGTTCGTGCAGGTTGAGGTTCTGCGCCGTGGTGAACGTGGACAGCGCGACCTGCACCGTCCACGCTTCCCGGTCCTGTCCGATGACCAGCGGCCACAGGAACGCGTTCCAGGCGCCGATGAAGACGATCGTGCCGACGGCCGCGAAGACGGGCCGCGCGTTGGGCACCACGATCCGCCAGTACGTACGCCAGTACCCGAGCCCGTCCACCCGGGCCGCGTCCTCCAGCTCCCGGGGGAAGCCGAGGAAGTACTGGCGGAACATGAAGCAGGCGAAGGCGCTGAACAGGGTCGGGATGATCAGCCCGCGCAGGGTCGAGATCCAGCCGAGCGACGAGACGAGGACGAAGCTGGGGACGAACGTGACGGCCGCCGGGACCATCAGGGTGCCGAGGATCGCGTAGAAGACGAGGTTCGCGTGCCGGTACGGGATGCGGGCCAGTCCGTATCCGGCCAGGGACGCCAGCAGCACCGTGCCCACCGTCGTGGAGACCGCGATCAGGGTGGAGTTGAGCAGCGCGCGGGCCATCGGCAGGTTCGGGTCGGCGAAGACCTCGGTCAGGTTGGACCACTGGATGTCGCGCGGGAAGAACGTCCAGTCGGGGGCGGTGATGTCCTGCTCGGTGGCCAGGCCGTTGCGTACGAGCAGGTAGAACGGGAGGAGGAAGAGGACGGCGAGGACGGTGACGGTCACCGCGCGCAGCGCGCGCCCGGCCCGCACGCGGGGGTCCCGCGGCGCGCGCGCCCGCCGCGTCCGTCCCGTTTCCACGGGCCTGGCCGTAATCCCCGTGCGCCTGGTCGCCATCGCTCAGTCCTCCTTCCGTCCGAGGCCGAACCAGCGGGCCTGGACGACGGTCGCCACGGCGATGATCAGCGCCAGGATCACCGCGCCCGCGCTGCCCAGGCCGAGGTTCTGCTCCTGCCCGAGGGCGGTGTAGTAGAGGTAGACCAGCGGCGGGCGGGCGTACGGCGGGTAGCCGCGGGCGTCGGACATCAGGTTGTAGAACTCGTCGAACGCCTGGAACGCGTTGATCACCAGCAGCAGGACGACGGCGACCGAGGTGGCGCGCAGTTGCGGCAGGGTGATGTACCGCAGCGTCTGCCAGCCGGGCCGCGCGCCGTCCACCGCGGCGGCCTCGTACAGGCGGGGCGGGATCCGTTGCAGCCCCGCCAGGAACAGGATCATGAAGAAACCTGCCTGCAACCACAGCCGTACGGTCACGATCACCAGCCAGTACCAGGGCGGGTCGGTCGTGGACAGCCACGCGGTCTGGTCCGCGCCGAACCACCCGAGCACGGTGTTGGCCAGCCCGAACCGCACCCCGTTGAAGATCGACAGCTTCCAGATCAGCGCCGCGACCACGTACGAGCACGCGGTCGGCAGGAAGAAGACCGAGCGGAAGAACGCCTGGGCGAAGCGCAGCCGGTTGACCATGAGCGCGAGGCCGAGCGAGAGCACGAACGTCGCCGGCACGATGAACGCGGTGAACAGCAGGAACGTGCCCAGGCTGCTGACGAAGGCGTCGTCGCCGAGCATCGCCGTGTAGTTGTCCAGTCCGACGAAGTCCGTCGGGGCGACCGTGTTGTGGGCGTCGAAGAAGCTGAGGTAGACGCTCCAGGCCAGCGGTACGTACGTGAACAGCGCCAGGCCGATCGCGAACGGGCCGACGAACGCCCAGAACCACAGGTTCCGGTTCTGCTGCCCCTGGAGGCGCGCGAGGAGCCCGCCGGTACGCGTGCCCTTGCCCGTACCCGTACCGGTGGTCGCGGGCCGGGAGTCCGTCCCCCTCACTTCGTCTTCGCCCGCTGCAACTCGGCCTCCACCTTGCGCACCACGCCCTTCAGCTCGCTCTCCGGATTCGCGCCGCCCTTGATGACGCGGTTGAGCGCGTCCTGGTAGGCGGTGCTGCTCGGCGTCGTCCAGAGCAGCGGCTCGGCGTGGCCGTACTCGGTGGCGTACGAGACCGCGTCGGCCGCCGCGTCCTCCCGGAGCTGCTTCGCCTTCTTGGCGAGCGAGGTGCGGGCGGGGATGTGGAAGCCGTACGAGAGGGCGAAGTCCTCCTGCTTGTCGGTCCCGTCCACCCACAGCCACTTCACGTACGCCCGGGCCTCCTCGCGGTGCTTGCTGCGCGCACTGACCGCCGACCCGTACGCGCCCACGGGCACGGCCGGCTGCCCGGCGCCGTCCTTCGGGAACGGCAGCACCCCGAAGTCGTCCCCCAGCGCCTTCTTGACCTGCGGCAGCGCCCACAGGCCCGACCACTGCATGGCGGTCAGTCCCTGGACGAACGCCGCCGGGTCGGACCAGTCCGTCGGCGCCCCGAGCAGCAACGATTCGTCGGCGTACAACTGCCGGACCTTGCCGAGCACCCGGGCGGCGGCCGGATCGTCGAAGCCGACCTTTCCGTCCTCCGTGATCAGGCTCAGTCCCGCGGCGAACAGCGGCGTACCGCCCAGCACCGCGGCCCCGCCGTCGTTCCCCAGGAACAGTCCCTTGACCTTGTCCTTCCGGTGCCGCGCGGTCAGTGTCCGCGCGGCCTCCACCAGCTCGTCGACGCTGCGCGGCGGCTCGACGCCCGCCGCCTTGAGCATGCTCTTGCGGTAGAACAGCAGTTGGGTGTCCATGGTCTGCGGAATCGCCCAGACCTTGTCCTGCCAGATCTTCGGCGCGAGCACCGACTGGTTGAAGTCGCCCTTGGCGGACTCGATCTCCGCCGTCAGGTCCACGACCTGCCCGCCCTTGATCTGGTCCAGCTTCGGCCCGTTGACCTCGAAGACGTCCGGACCGGAGTCCGTCAGCAGCGCGGCGGCGGTCTGCCGGTCGTAGTCCCCGGGCCGCCACTGCACGCTGACCCGCGCCTTGTCGTACGCGGCCGCGTACCGCTTGACGGCCTGCTCGGTGCCCGGCTCCCCGTACTGGTGGTACCACTGGCTCAGCGCCGGCCCCGAACCCTTGCCATTGCGGCCGGTGTTGGAACCACAGGCCGCCAGGACCGCCGTGAGGGCCGCCCCTCCGGCCACTCCTCCGGCCGCCCCGAGCAGCCGCCGTCTGCCGATGTCGCGAGTCATGCCCGATCGCCCCCTACGTAGCCCGCCGCGCCTCGCGCGTCGGTCGTCGTCCGGCTGTCGTGCCGCTTCGGTGATCGTCGATCACCGTCCGCCGCGAGCGCCTACTTTGCCGTACCACCGTGAAGAACGCATGGCACCTGCGCGAAAACGGCCGGGGGGTGTCGGTGTCGTCGCGCGTGTCCGCGCAGCTCAGACCGACCCCGGGCCGATTGTCAGACCCCTCGTGCATGATTCGCTACAAGGCATTCACTGTCCGACTGTCCGACTGCCCTTCTGCTCGCCCGCTCGTCGCTCGTCCGTCCGCTCGTCCGAAGGAGACGCCCATGATCATCGTGTCCGGCACGCTCCACGTCGCCCCTGACGCCCGTGAGGCGTACCTGGCCGACTGCGACGCGGTGACCGAACAGGCCAGAAAGGCCCCCGGCTGCCTGGACTTCACCCTCACGGCCGACCGCCTGGACCCCGGCCGCGTCAACGTCTACGAACGCTGGGGGTCCGACGCCGAGCTGGCCGCGTTCCGCGGCAGCGGACCGGAGGCCGGGCGGACGACGGCCGTCCTGGACGCGGAGATACGGAAGTACCGGATATCCGGCGTCGAGGCGGCCTGAACGGAACAGGGCCGGGACCAGTCACCCATGATCTGAGTGCTCCTGGCCCCGGCCCCGGTGGGCGGGTGCGCCCGGCGTCGTCGCCGTCGGTGTGGCCCGTCAGACGATGGTCTCGTACGACGGAGTCCTGATGCCGGTCACCTCGCGTGGGGCGAACGGTGCCCGCCAGTTGCCCGTGCCGTGGTAGACGTACGAGCTGCCGTCCGGCGTGGAGACGAGCAGGTCGGCGCGGCCGTCGGCGTCGGAGTCGCCGATGCCGACGAGTTGGCGGTAGCCGCCCCAGCCGGCGCCGATCTTCACGCGTCCGTCGAGGGTGCCGTCCCCCTTGCCCAGGAACAGCCACAGGACACCGGAACGGTCGCGGGCGACCAGGTCGCCGGCGGAGGCCCCGGCCACGTCGCCGACGGCGGTGATGCTGTCGTAACTGCCCCAGCCGGCGCCGATCTTCTTGCGCGGGGCGAAGGGTGCCCGCCAGTTGCCGGTGCCCTCGTAGAGCCAGAGCACGCCGGAGCGGTCCCGGGCCAGCAGGTCGCCGCGGCCGTCGCCGTTCAGGTCGCTGCCGCCGGTGAACGCGTCGTACGCGTTCCAGCCGGCGCCGATCTTCAGCCGCCTGTCGAACGTTCCGTCGCCCTTGCCGAGATACAGCCACAGCACACCTGCGGAGTCCCGCGCCACCACGTCACCGGCGGAGGCGCCGGCCACGTTACCGACTGCGACGACCTGGTCGTAGATGTTCCAGCCCCAGCCGGCCGACTTCGACCACGTGCCCTCAAGATGCGGCGTGTTCCGCGCGTCGTGGTACGTGTCCTGGAGCGACAGGTTGCCCGCCGAGTCACGGAACAGCACGTCCGGCGAACCATTGTCGGTGTAGTCGTGCGGGGCGGACTGGCGGCGGACGGTGAACTTGCCTTCCACGTTCAGGTCGGGGCCGATTTCGTTGTTGGGTTCGGCGGTGAGCTTCCAGGTGTAGTCACCGTTGGGAGCGGCCATGGCCTCACCGCCGGAGTCGAGCAGACCGTCCCACTGCATGTTCAGCCACTGCGGCCCCGGCTTCCGCTCGTCCCGGAACCAATCGATGGTGCCTTCCTTGCCCGAGGCGGTGTGGCGCAGCGTGAGGGTCACATGGGCGTTGAGCCGCGAAAGCTGCCAGCGCGGCTCCCAGCGGCCACGGCCCAGTTCGGCGACGGCGGGTACGGCAGCCGCGAGGAGGGTGATCTTGGTCGGTTCGCCGGTGCCGGCGACGAGCCGGGTGACGGGCGCGCCGTCTGCCCCGGGGGAGACCCGGTAGAGGCCCTCGCCCTGGTCGACGGAGCCGCCCATCACCAGCAGGTCGCCCTCGGGCGTGGGTGTCGAGGAGGTGGCGTGGTCCAGCACCTTGCGTTCCATGGCGAAGGAGCCGCCGACGAAGTTGGCGCGGAAGGCCGAGGACCACGCGGAGTGCCCTTCCGACACCTTGTCCGTGTTCCCGTGCAGCACCCAGTTGCCGACCAGGCCGACCATGGTGCTGTAGACGCCGGACTGTTCCGCGCTCCACGGCTGCCGTTCCGGCCCGCGCTTCGAGACGGCGAGGGTCACACGCCGGGCACCCTGGTAGAGAGAGCCGAGCGATGCCATGTGTGTCGGGGACAGGGCGGCACCGGCCCAGTCGTCGGTCATCAGCCCGCCGTGGTCGCTGACCATCGCAGCGGCCAGGTCGATCACCGCGTAGTCGTTGGTCTTGAAAGGGGAGTGGTCCGACATCCCGGACGTGAACCGCACCAGGGCCGAGCCCGGCGTCCCGGCGACCGCGGTGAACTTCCGTGTCTTCTCCGGCAGCCCGGCGATCTTCCGGTCGGTGAGCTTGTCGTCCACGAGCCCGAGGACGTGGGCTTCCTGGCGGCCCTCCAGGTTCTTGACCGCGATCACCCAGGGCCCGACCGTGCCTTCGTACGTGTAGCCGTACGTGCCGAGGTCCACGAGGGTGGACGAACCCGAGCCCATGTCCCGCAGGGTGATCTTGCGGGACGCGGAGATGGTGGTGTCGTCGCCGACCGCCACCACGTCGGACGCGGAACCGTGCGCGATGCCCTGCGTGTACTGGCCGCTGTCCTGGCCCACCTCGGTCGTCGTCCCGTCCGCGTAACGCGTCCAGCGGAGAGTGTTCTTCGGGTCGACGGAGAGGAATCCGGTGGTGCCGGCACTCACGATCTCCGACCCCGGCGTGATCTTCAGAACGGGCTTCGCGGGGGCGGCGGCAGCGGGGGACGCGAGCGACCCGCCGCTCACCGCGAGCCCGAGCGCGACGGCTCCGCCCAGAACCCGCCGGAACGGCCGGGCCCGTCTCGGCCCCGGCGCGAATGAACGTTTCAATGTGCCCTCCAGGCAAGGCGTGGCGCGGTGCGCCACGCATGTGCGACGGAGGGCAGGAAGAGGCCATTCCTCTCCCGACCGACTGAATGTACGAGCCCCCCAAGTTCCGGCAAATCCTAACAACCGGGAGGTCAGAGACTTACGGGGCGTGGGGAGCGGAGGGCTGGCAAGGGCATGGGGCCGCCGGGCACCAGCAAAAAAGGGGGCGCCCCGGCCGACGGGCCGCCGAGAATGAATGGGTGCTGATCATTGATGCCGTCATGGAAACCTACGACGCCGTGGACTTCGCCCGGTGGCCTGCCGCCGCGCCGAGCGAGGACCGACTTCTGGTGCTGTCCGGTGAGATGTCACTTCGGCAAGTCGGTACGGCGATGGCCGTCCTGACCAGCGGCCACGACGACGGCCACGAGGCCCCGGCTTCGGCCGCAGGCGCAGCGGCACCGGCGCCGGCCGCTGGGGCCGAGGCCGTGACCCGGCGCTTGGAGCACCTGCTGAGCCTCGACCTCGCGACAGCGCCGGGCGGCATCCGCCTGAAGGACACCGCAACCGGCACCGTGATCGCCCCGGGCTGCTGCTGCGGTCTGGAGGACTGGCGCGATTGGTACGGCCTCCTGAACGGCGACGACCTCTGGCTCGGCCACGATCCCACCGCGCACGTCGAGCACGAGGGGGCGCTCGTAAAGGTCTGGCCCGATACGGAGGCTTCGGCGAGCGGCCCCGTCGAGCTTCCCCTGGACGCATTGCCGACCCTTCTCCGAACCGTGCACGACGACCTCAGGGGCTTCCTCACCCTCGCCGATCAGTGGGTCCAGGGTCACGCGCCCGCGCTGGCCCCCGCCGTCGTCGCCAAGCTTCACGAGGACTTGTGCGGTGGAGCTCGGACCACGTGAACGCGACGGGGCCGGGAGCGGGTTGTCATGAGGTGAGCGACCCGATCCCGGCCCCGATGGGCACGTGGGCGCCCGTCGCCGTCCTGCCGTCAGGCGATGGTCTCGTGCGCGGGTGCGTTGATGCCGGTCAGCTCGCGTGGGGCGAACGGTGCCCGCCAGTTGCCCGTGCCGTGGTAGACGTACGAGCTGCCGTCCGGCGTGGAGACGAGCAGGTCGGCGCGGCCGTCGGCGTCGGAGTCGCCGATGCCGACGAGTTGGCGGTAGCCGCCCCAGCCGGCGCCGATCTTCACGCGTCCGTCGAGGGTGCCGTCCCCCTTGCCCAGGAACAGCCACAGGACACCGGAACGGTCGCGGGCGACCAGGTCGCCGGCGGAGGCCCCGGCCACGTCGCCGACGGCGGTGATGCTGTCGTAACTGCCCCAGCCGGCGCCGATCTTCTTGCGCGGGGCGAAGGGTGCCCGCCAGTTGCCGGTGCCCTCGTAGAGCCAGAGCACGCCGGAGCGGTCCCGGGCCAGCAGGTCGCCGCGGCCGTCACCGTTCAGGTCGCTGCCGCCGGTGAACGCGTCGTACGCGTTCCAGCCGGCGCCGATCTTCAGCGGTTTGTCGAAGGTGCCGTCGCCCTTGCCGAGGTAGAGCCACAGGACGCCGGAGCGGTCGCGGGCCACCACGTCACCGGCGGAGGCGCCGGCCACGTCGCCGACGGCGACGACCTGGTCGTAGATGTTCCAGCCCCCGCCGACCACCATGCGGCGGGCGCTGTGGAACTGCGGGTTCAGCGGATCGTGGGCGGTGTCTTCGAGCGACAGGTTGCCCGCCCGGTCACGCACGAGCACGTCCGGCGAACCGTTGTCGGTGTAGTCGTGCGGGGCGGGCTTGCGCTCGACCGTGAAGGAGCCCTTCTGGTGGAGGGCGGGGCCGATGCCGTTACGGGGTTGGGCGGTCAGTTCCCAGGTGTAGCCGCCGTTGGGCGCTGCCTCGTCCCGGACGCCCACGGTGACCAGGCCGTTCCAGTCCAGATCCACCCAGCCGTCACCGTTGTTGTCCGGCAGGTCCGGGTTCAGGTGGGACACGCTCTGCTTGCCGGAGGCGACGTGGCGCAGGGTGACGGTCATGCTGACGTTGCGCCGGGACAGGTGCCAGCGCGGGTGCCAGGGCCGCTGGTCGAGCTGGGCCGTGCCCGGTGCGTCGGCGCCCAGCAGGGTGACCTTGGTGGGCTGCCCGGTGCCCGCGACCAGTTCCGCGGTCGGCGCCTCGCCACCGGCCTTCGCGGAGATCCGGTAGAGCCCCTCGCCCTGGGCCACGGTGCCGCCCATCGCCAGCAGGGTGCCGTCCGGGGCGGGCGTGGTGGACGTGACGTGGTCCATCACCTTGCGGGCGGTGCCACCGCCGACCGGGACCGCCTTGAGGGCCGCTTCATCCGGCGCGGACCCCTCCGTGAGCTTCTGCCGGTTCCCGTACAGCACCCAGTCGCCGGTCAGGCCCAGGGTCGGGCGGCGGACGCCGTCCAGGCGCGTGGACGTCGTCTTCGGCGTGGAGGCGCCGCCCAGCTCGACGGTCTTCAGATAGTTTTCCTCGCCGCCGCGGATCTCCGTCCCGATGGAGGCCATGTGGGTGCTCGACAAGGCCGCGGCCTCGGTGCTGGGGCCCAGCATGTTGCGGCCCGAGACGATGTGGGCGGTGGCCAGGTCGACGGTCGAGTAGGCGAGGGCCGTCGTGTCGGGGACACCCACGTCGTACCGCAGCAGTGCCTTTCCGGGAGCCCCCGCCGCCAGCCGGAACCTACCGAACCTGGGGCTCAGTTCGGTGACGGCCCGGTCGGTCAGCTCCTCGCCCTGGAACTCCAGGATGTGGACCGCTTCGCCGCCGTCGGCTGTCTTCTCGGCGGCGAGCACCCGGCCCTCGACGGTGCCGAGGTAGCGGTACCCGTACTTCTTCAGGTCGACGAGGGTGGTGGCCCCGGTGACCATGTTCCGCAGCGTGATCTTGGTCGAGGCGCCGACGAAGGTGTTGTTGCCGAGCGCCACGACGTCGGACACGGAGCCGTGCGCCGTCGTGTGCGTGAACTGGCCGTAATCCCGGGCCAGTGTGGTCGTACGGCCCAGATGGTCCGTCCACACCACGTTGTTCTGCGGGTCCACGGACAGGAACCCGGTACGGCCCGCACTGACGATCTCGGACCCCGGCGCGATCTTCAGCGCCACGTCCTGCACGTAGTCCCAGGTGGGAGCCTCCGGCTCCACGGGCGCGGCCACAGCGGGAGACGCGAGCGTCCCGCCGGTCACCGCGAGGCCGAGCGCGACGGCTCCGCCCAGTATCCGCCGGGACCGTCTCGGCGCCGGCGCGGTGGAACGTTTCAAGTGCCCTCCTGGCGATGTGCGGCACGGAGCGCCGCGTGCGGCGGAGGGCAGGGAGAGGTCACACGCCTCCCGACCGACGAAATGTACGAGCCCCCCAAGGTCCGGCAAATCCTAACAATGGTGAGGTCAGGCGGTTACGGGATTTTGCCCGGTGGGGGTGTGGAGCGTGGTGAGGAACGCCGTCCAGGCGGTGGGGGGGACGTGGAGTGTGGGGCCGGTGGGGCGCTTGGAGTCGCGTATGGCGACTAGGTGGGGGCGGTTGGTGGCTACTTCGACGCACTCGTGCTCGGGATTGCTGTAGCTGGACTTGTGGTACGACATGGGGCTCACGGGTGGCTGCTCTGAAGTGCGGCGAGGAAGGCCGTCCACGCGGTGGGGCTGACGTGGAGGGTGGGGCCGTCGGTGCGCTTGGAGTCGCGTATGGCGATGGTGTGCAAGAGGTTGCAGGCCACCTCCACGCACTCGTGGTCGGGGTCGCTGTGGGTGGACTTGCGGTAGTTGAACTCCGGCATGAATCACAGTTCCTTGCTGAGGCTGCGGATGAACGTCCGAGATGCGGGCTCGTCCAGGGCTTCCCCTGCGATTCTCTCGAACATTTCGTCATGTTCCGTAGCCTCGTCCCCTCCTTCGATCCAGACCTGCGTGCGGGGGATCTCGATGTACACGACGTCCATGGCGCCGGGGTCGGTGAAGGAGAGGACGTTGTATGCGCACCCGATGCCCACCTGCGCCCCCGCGCTGAAGGGCAGGATGCGGACCGATACGTTCGTCCTCTCGGAGGCCAGTGCCAGATGCGCGAGCTGCTGGCGCATCACGGCTGCGCCGCCGATCAGGTTGCGGAGGGCCGCCTCGTAGACCACCGCGTGAAGACGTAGAGGGGATTCGCCGTCGAGGCGCCGCTGGCGGGCCAGACGTGCACCTACGAAGTCGTGGTCGGGCTTCAGTGCGCGGATGTACGCCTCACATTGCAGCAGGCCGGGTACGTAGGCCACCTGCCAGGTCTTGATGGCGGTCGCGACACTCTCCAAGGTCACGTACTCCTTCATCGCGCCGAGCCCCGGAAACTCGCTCCACCACCCCTTCGCCTTCCGCCGTTCCCGGTCCACGCGGGCCAGTTCCAGCAGCCCGCCCACCGTTGCCGGGTCGCTCACCTCGTACAGCTCGCACAGGATGCGGATGTCCGGGTCGCGCATCGGGACCCAGCCGCTCTCCATCCTGGCGACCTTGCCGGTTGACGCGCTGATGACCTCGGCTGCTTGGCCTTGTGTGAGGCCGGCGGCGAGACGGTGCTTGGTGAGTTCGCCGCCGAGGCGGCGGCCCAGCACGGTCGACATGCGATTGCCCTGTGGCGTCTGGCCTGTACGTTCCATGTCGCTCACCTTCGCTCGTGGGGGAGCGGTCTGGGTGCGAGATGGCGGCTCGCAACCCTCACGGGTGAAATTTGCACCGCTCGATTGTGGGTGACGCCGTCGCGCCCCTACCTTCCGTAACGAACGAACTGCTCGCGCGGCCGCATCAGTTGGCGCAAGGGTGCGCGCTGCTCGTAACCCGGAGGTGGCCGTCGATGATCTCTCCGCATGACCCCACAGAAGTCGTCCTCCACGAGGACCTGCTCGACTACTCGCCGTTCCCCAAGAGTGTGCGGCTCGCGCGGTACCGGATGGCCCGGCTGCTGTGGGAGTGGGGGTACGGGCACCTCGTGGACGACGCCGAGTTGCTGGTGTCCGAGCTGCTGACGAACGCGATCACGCACGGCCGGGTGCCCGGGCGGCTCGTGCGCGTGCACCTGACGGTGGGCAAGGAGGTGCTACGGCTGGCGGTCAGTGATGCGCGCGGGGAAGCGTGGCCGCACGTACGGGGACCGGGGGACGACAGTCCCGGCGGGCTCGGGCTGGTGCTCGAGCAGGAGGTGGCCGTGCGGTGGGGTGTGCGGGAGCGGCAGGACGGCAAGACGGTGTGGTGCGAGCTGGACGTCAGGCGGGAGCGACCGTCGGTGAGGGGCCGCCGAGAACGATGTTCCAGTGGTAGGTGAGGGACGGCGGGCGGCCCGGGAGCAGGGGAGCGGGGGTGCAGGTGGCGACCAGGCTTCGGCGGGCTGCGGCGCTCGGGGCCGCGTGGAGTACTGAGTCGTGGGCCAGGAGCGGGTCGCCCTCGAAGTACATCTGGGTGACCAGGCGTTGGGTGAACGCGCGGCCAAAGACGGAGAAGTGCAGGTGGGCGGCGCGCCAGGCGTGGTCGGGGGTGCCGAGCGGGTACGGGCCCGGCTTGATCGTGGTGAAGGCGTAGCGGCCCTCGGCGTCGGTCAGGGCGCGGCCCGCGCCGGTGAAGTGGGGGTCCAGCGGGGCGTCGTGCCGGTCGCCCTGGTGCGCGTAGCGGCCGGCGGCGTTGGCCTGCCAGAGTTCGAGGAGCTGGTGGGGGACCGGGTGGCCCCGGTGGTCCAGGAGGCGGCCGGTGACGGTGATGCGTTCACCGATGGGGGTGCCCGGGTGGTGGCGGGTGAGGTCGCTGTCGAGAGGCGTCACATCGGTGTGGCCGAAGACCGGCCCGTACAGCTCGGCGCTTTCCGGGCCGGCGGGGAGAAGGAACGGCGGCCGGGTGGGCTGGCGTAGGGGTAAGCCTCGGTACAGGGGCGGTGAGGTCGGCATAGGGTCGTTGTCGCACGTGGCGGCGGGGTGGGCAAGGTCGGGAACCGGCCCGGGGCGACAGACGGGCGCGCGGTCCGGGGCGACGTGTGCGCCCGCGTCAATGCGGCGTGCGGTGGGCGTTGTCCAGATCGACTGTGTCCACGCGGGTGCCCGCTGAACGCTTCCGGCCGGTGGCATGTGCGGGCGTCCGATGCCTCGGGTACGGGCATGCCCAGAGAAGCCGTCCCACCAGGAGAAAGGCGCAGCCTTGCACCCCAACACCCTGGACACCTTCGTCGCCTCCGTGAAGCACCGGCGCGAGCTGATGGTCATCCACCGGGTCACCGGCGGATACCACCTACAACGGTGACCTCCAGATCGAGACCGACCCCGTGGAGAACATCGACAACAAGCGGCACCTGTGGGTGGTCCACCCGGTGGGCTACTACAAGAACAACACGGCCCACAGCTTCGAGAACGGGCGGGAGGGCAAGCGGCCGGCGGTCAACCCGGGCAACCTCCGGGACGGCATGCGCTTCGCGGACCCCCGGGACCCCCAAGGCCCCGAACAACAAGGAGACGGAGGCGCAGCGGTTCTACGTGCTGCCGATGTGCGACGGCGGCTACTCCATCGTGCCGTTCCTCGGCTCCGACCTGGCGCTGATGCCGACGGGGAACCCGCCCGGCCCCGGCTGCGACCGGCCGCTGCCCCACTGGGGCGGACAGTCCTCGGACAACGGCGCGCACGACTTCGTCCGGGCGCCGGACCAGCCCGAGCGGGAGGACCCGACGGAGCAGGACCTCCAGCCGCCCGGTTCCGGGAAGCGGGGCGCGGCGTCGGGCCGTGAGGGCGGATCGCTACGGGCGCCGGGACCGCCACACCACGGTCACGGTGAGGATCGCGCTGCATGTCGAGAAGGCGCCGAGGCCGATGCCCCACCCGTCGCCGCGCCAGAGACCGATGGCCGTCACGGCGAGCGCGCAGAGCAGCGAGAGGATGGCGAGTACGCGTCCGAGAAGCATGAACAACGGATCCTGACAGCAGGGCTCGGTGGTGCCCCACCGGTTTCCGGCCCCGCGACCCTGACAGCGATACCAGCCCGCCACCTGTGCCCCACCCTGCCTGCCCCACCCCCGCTCGGCTATGCCGACAACCGGAACCGCAGTCGGCAGATCGTCGCGTCCGTCGTGCGGCGCACCGCGTGGGCGACGACCGCGCCGCGCTGGTTCTGGAGGAGGCGTTGCCACAGGTGGGCCGGTTCGACCTCGGGGATCAGGACGGTGACCCGGGTACGGGGGTGCCGGTCGGCGAGTTCGCGTACGTACGCGGCGATCGGGCGGCCGACCGTGCGGGTGGCGGAGGGCAGTTCGAGGAGGTCGACGCCGGGGCTCCACAGTTCCCAGTCGCGGCGCAGGGACTCCGCCGCGCGGCGGTCCTCGGGAGCGGCGTACGTGACGGTGACGGCCACCACCTCGTCACCGAGCGAGACGGCGGCGTTCAATGCCTCGCAGGTGAGCTTGGAGAGGTGGGAGACGGGGACGACGACGAGGGAGCGGTCGCGGTGCGGCGGTTCGGGGATGCGGCCCAGGTGCAGGCGGTCCGCGATCCTGCCGTACGCCCGGTGCACGGCCTCGAAGGCGAGGACGAGCAGCGGCAGCGCGACGACGATGAGCCAGGCGCCCTCGGTGAACTTCGTCGCGGTGACGACGACGGCCGAGACGCCGGTCAGCAGCGCGCCGAAGCCGTTGAGCGCGGCCTTGCCGCGCCAGCCGGGGGAACGTTCCTGCCGCCAGTGGCGGACCATGCCGACCTGGCAGATGGTGAAACCGGCGAAGACACCGATGGCGAAGAGCGGCACGAGGGTGTTCACGTCGCCGCCGGAGAAGCCGAGGAGCAGGGCGGCGACGGCGGCCAGCGCGAGGACACCGTGCCGGTGCACCTGCCGGTCGGCCTTGAGGCCGAAGACGTGCGGCAGGTAGTTGTCGCGGGCCAGCAGGCCCATCAGCACCGGCAGTCCGCCGAAACTGGTGTTGGCGGCGAGGGCGAGCAGCACCATCGTGGCGAACTGCACGACGTAGAAAGCCCAGTTGTGGCCGAGCGACGCGTCCGCGAGCTGCGCGAGGACGGTGACGCCTTCGACCGGCTGGAGGTGGAAGCGCCCGATGAGCACCGACAGGCCGATCAGCATCACGCCGAGCAGGGCGCCCAGGGCGACCTCGGTGCGCTGCGCGCGCTTGGCGGCGGGCGCGCGGAAGGACGGTACGGCGTTGGCGACGGCCTCGACGCCGGTCAGGGCCGAACAGCCGGCGGCGAACGCCTTCAGGAGGAGCAGCGCGCCGACCGAGGTCGCGTTGTCCGCCAGGACCGAGGCGTGGCCGTCGGCCGACGCGGTGGAGACGGGCGCGTCCCGGAACAGGCCGACCGTGACGACGGTGAGGATCGACCCCACGAAGACGGCGGTGGGAAGGAGGAAGGCTTTCGCCGAGTCGGCGATGCCGCGCAGGTTCACTCCGGTCACCAGGACGAGCACACCGAGGCACAGCCACAGCCGTTCACCGTAGAGGGCGGGGAACGCGGAGGTGAGCGCGGCGACGCCGGCCGTCACCGACACGGCGACGTTCAGCACGTAGTCGAGGAGGAGGGAGGCCGCGGCGGCCAGGGCCGTACGGCGCCCGAGGTGTGCCCTGGCGACGGCGTACGAACCGCCGCCGTTCGGGAAGGCCGCGATCACCTGCCGGTACGAGGCGACCAGGACGGCGAGCAGGGCGGCGATGCAGAGGGTCACCGGGAGGGTGAAGCCGAGGCCGTACGCACCGGCGGCGGCCAGGATCAGGACGATGGACTCGGGCCCGTACGCGACGGAGGCCATCGCGTCGAGGGAGAGGGCGGCGAGGCCCTGGACGGAGGTCAGACGATGGCGGGCGTCCGGGTCGGGGGCGGCGGCAGGGGCGGCAGCGGAGCCGGAGCCGGGAGCGGGACCGGCGGGGGACGGGCCGGAGGAGGAATGGGTGGGAGGGGATGCGGCCGGGCCGGTTGCCCGGCTGGCGGTCGGGCTCGCGGTCCGGTCCGTGGTCCGGCTCGCGGTCCCACCCGTGGGTTTCCACACCATCGACATCGTTCGCCGTACCTCCGTGCGCTGCGGGAAGAGAACCCCGGTGACGGGGCCAGCCCAGCGTGAGTGCCGGTTCGTACGGGCGCGCCGGTTCTTGGCGTGGCTTTGGCGGGTGATCCGGCCTTCTTCACGCCTTCTTGATGCCCGGCGGGGACGTACCGATGCGGACGGGTGGCCGGGGCACCGGGTGGTACGGGCACCGGTACGCGGCGGTGTACGGCGGGGCCGCGTTGTCAGCGGTGCGTCAAGCGGCCGCGACGCGCCGTCAGTGTCGCGTCAAGGTCCCGGCGACGTGCGCGCCACGGTCCTACCGTCACGGTCATGGAACGGAGAGGCGGTGTGACGCGCGATGGACGGCATACGCGAAGGAGGTACGCCCTTCCACCCCCGGTGCACGGCCCGGCGGCGTACCGCGACCGCCGGTGGACGGCCGAACTGCGCACGACGGCCTGCTGCACGGCCGGCGTCCTGTGCCTCATGCTCGGCGTCGACCTCGCCTGCCGCACCCTCGACCCGCTGCGCGCCGCCTGCTGGACGGCCCTCGCGGTGGTGCTCTTCGCGGCGCTCTTCCCGGCACGGGTGACGGCCGGCGCGGGGTGGCTCGCCGTGCGCGGGCTGCTGTGCGAGCGCCGGGTCCGTACCGACCTGCTGGTCCTCGTCCACCGCAGTGACGGGATGGCGCCCCGGCTGGTGCTGCGCGACGCGGTGGGCGACCGCGTCGAACTGGACCCCAAGGTCCTCACCGCCGACCCGGCTCTGTGGCACCTCCTCGACACCGGCGCCCGGCTGTCCCGGGAACGCGGGCTGCTGCGGTCGGGGAGCGAGGTGCTGCGGGTGCTGGGGGAGCGCGTCGACCGGGACGGCGCCCGGAAGATCTTCGAGGCTTCGGGGCTGGAGTGACCGGCCGCCTACAGGCCGCCGAGGCCGCTACGCCTGCGCCGCCGGGGGCTCCTGCGAGCCGGCTGCCCGGGGCTCCTGTGCCCCGGCCGGCCAGAGCAGCGCCTGGGCGACGATGACGCGTTCGCCGTTGAAGGTCACGGCGGGCCCGCCGTGCAGGGTGTAGCCCAGGGTGAGCATCTCGCTCACCCGGTGGCAGAACGTGGCGTCGTCCGGGCCGGTCAGGACACGGTAGACGGGCATGCCGTCCGGCGGCGTGCCGGGGGAAGAGGCGTTCACGAGGCGGCACCGCCGAAGTCGTACCGTACGCCCGTCAGTTCCTCCGACGCGTCCCACAGCCGCGCCGACGTCTCGTCGTTGCGCGTCCACGGGGCGCGGGGGGACGGCGCGGTCGCGCCGCGCAGGCCGGTGCGGGGGCCGAGGAAGGCGTCCGGCTTCATGTGCGGGGCGGTGGCGGCGCACAGGGTCGGCAGGGCGCCGGACTCGGCGGACTGGCCGACGACGCGATTGGCCAGCGCCACGACGCGCTCGGCGCCCGTACGGCCCTCCATCCGTACGCCGGCGGTCTGCAGGTTGGTGTCGGCGTACCCGGGGTGCGCCGCGACGGCCACCACCTGCGAACCGGCGCGCGCCAGGCGGCGCGACAGCTCGTGGACGAAGAGCAGGTTGGCGCTCTTGGAACGGCCGTAGGCGATCCAGCGGCGGTAGCCGCGCTCGCTGTTGAGGTCGTCCAGGTCGACGTTGCCCAGCACGTGGAAGCCGCTGGAGACGGTGACGACGCGAGCGCCGGGCGTGGCCAGCAGCTTGGGCAGGAGGAGGCCGGTGAGCGCGAAGTGACCGAGGTGGTTGGTCCCGAACTGCATCTCGAAGCCGTCGGCGGTACGGCGGTGCGGGAGCGCCATCACACCGGCGTTGTTGATGAGGAGGTCCAGACGGTCGCCGTCGAAGGTGTCCAGGCCCGCCGCGAAGGCGCGTACGGACGCCAGGTCGGCCAGGTCCAGTTGTCGGAACTCGGCCTCCGCTTCCGGTACTTCGGAGCGCAGCCGGGCGAGCGCGGCGTGCCCGCGTGCCTCGTTGCGGCAGGCCAGTACGGTACGGGCGCCGCGGCGGGCCAGCTCGCGCGCGGTGATGTAGCCGATGCCGCTGTTGGCGCCGGTGACGACGGCCGAGCGGCCCGTCTGGTCGGGGATGTGGCTCGTGGTCCAACGGGTCACGCTTGCTGCGCTCCTTCGTCGGGGCGTCGGGGGCACCAGCGTACGCCCGGTCCGGTGGGGATACTGCCAGGCCGGGCGGGCCGCGACCCCGGCCTCGGGCGGGCCGCGACCTCGCCCCGGCGGTACCGGAGCCGGGACGCGTGCAGAGGGAAGCTAGCTCCCGACCTCCCGCACCCGGTAGACGGGCACCGACACCGCCGGATCGTCCAGGCAGGCGCCCGTCTCCAGGTCGAAGCGCTGCTTGAGGAGGGGCGAGGCGACGAACGGGCGGCCGCCCACGGAGCCGGTCAGGCCGCGGGACAGCACGTACGCGCCCGTGAACGGGTCACGGTTGCCGATGGCGTACGGGCGTCCCGCGCGGTCCATGAACAGCGCCACCTGCCCGCCGTCGGGGAGCAGGGCGGCGACGCCCCGGCCGGGGACGAGGGCGGAGGGGTCGCAGACCGGGAACCAGGTGGGGTCCGATCGCTGTCCCGAGTGCGGCTCCGAGGGGAGTTCGACGGCGAGAGTCATCGGGCGGCGGTCCCTTCCAGGGTGCGGGTGCGGCTGTCGGAAGCAGTGCGGACGGGCAGCGTCGCCCCGGCCAGCAGGGGCAGATCCGGCTTGATCTGGTCGCGCTCCGGGACGAAGCGGACGGCCGGGTCGGGGGCGTCCGGCGCGTTGACGAAGGAGACGAACCGGGCGAGGCGCTCCGGGTCGGCGAGGGTGTCGGCCCACTCGTCGCGGTAGGCCGTCACATGTGCGGCCATCAGCGCCTCCAGCTCGTCGCACAGGCCGAGCGAGTCGTGCACGACCACGTCGCGTACGTGGTCGAGGCCGCCCTCGATGCGCTCCAGCCAGGTGGAGGTGCGCTCCAGGCGGTCGGCGGTGCGGATGTAGAACATCAGGAAGCGGTCGATGAGCCGGACCAGTTCGGCGTCGGACAGGTCCTGGGCGAGCAGGTCGGCGTGGCGCGGGTCGGCGCCGCCGTTGCCGCCGACGTAGAGGTTCCAGCCGTTGGAGGTGGCGATGACGCCGAAGTCCTTGCCGCGCGCCTCGGCGCACTCGCGCGCGCAGCCGGAGACGGCCGACTTGAGTTTGTGCGGTGAGCGCAGGCCCCGGTAGCGCAGCTCCAGGTCGATGGCCATCCGGACGGAGTCCTGGACGCCGTAGCGGCACCAGGTCTGTCCGACGCACGACTTCACGGTGCGCAGCGCCTTCCCGTACGCGTGTCCGGACTCGAACCCGGCGTCGACCAGGCGGGCCCAGATGCGCGGGAGCTGGTCGACGCGGGCGCCGAACAGGTCGATGCGCTGGCCGCCGGTGATCTTCGTGTACAGGCCGAAGTCGCGGGCCACCTCGCCGATGGCGATCAGTTTCTCCGGGGTGATCTCGCCGCCGGGGATGCGCGGGACGACCGAGTAGGAGCCGTTGCGCTGGAGGTTGGCGAGGAAGTGGTCGTTGGTGTCCTGGAGGGCGGACTGCTCGCCGTCCAGGACGTACCCGTCGGCGCCGACGGTGGGGGCCAGGCTCGCGATGATCGACCCCACCGTCGGCTTGCAGACCTCGCAGCCGTCGCCGCCGCGCGCCGCCGCGCGCCCGTGGCCGTCCAGCAGTGCGGCGTACGAGGTGAGGCGGCGGGTGCGGACGATCTCGTACAGCTCGGCGCGGGTGTGCGGGAAGCAGTCGCACAGGCCCTGGTCGACGGTCGCGCCGCCGGCCGTCAGCTCGTCGTTGACCAGGGTGGTCAGCGCCTTGACGCAACTGCCGCAGCCGGTGCCCGCCTTGGTGCACTTCTTCACCTCGGGCACGGTGGTGCAGGAGTGCTCGGAGACGGCGGTGCGGATGGTGCCCTTGGTGACGTTGTGGCAGTTGCAGATCACCGCCTCGTCGGGGAGGGCGGCGGGTCCGAGCGCGGCCGGTGCGCCGGTGCCCGCGGGCACGACGAGCTGCTCCGGGGCGACCGGCGGCACGGTGCCGGTGAGCGGGCGCAGCAGCCCGTACGACTCGGCGTCGCCGACCAGCACACCGCCGAGGAGTTCGCCGTCCGCGCCGACGACCAGCTTCTTGTAGACGCCGGAACGGGAGTCGGCGTACACGACGTCGAGACAGCCCGGCGCGGTGCCGTGCGCGTCCCCGAAGGAGGCCACGTCCACGCCGAGGAGCTTGAGCTTGGTGGAGGTGTCGGCGCCGGTGAAGGCGGGCGCGTCCCGGTCGCCGGCGATCGCGGCCGCCGCCGTCTCCGCCATCTCGTAACCGGGCGCCACCAGGCCGTACACCCTGCCGTCGGCCGCCAGCGCGCACTCGCCGATGGCGTACACGGCCGGGTCGTCGGTACGGCACCGCTCGTCGACGCGGATACCGCCGCGCTCGCCCACCGTCAGCCCGCAGTCGCGGGCGAGCTGGTCGCGCGGGCGCACCCCGGCCGAGAAGACCACCAGGTCGGTCTCGACGCGCGAGCCGTCGGACAGCTCCATGGCCCGTACGGCACCGTCCGCGTCCGCGACGACCTCCTTGCCGCCGACGCCCGTGTGCACGCTCAGGCCCATCTCCTCCACGGTCCGGCGCAGCGCGCTGCCGCCGCCCTCGTCCACCTGGACCGCCATCAGCCGGGGCTGGAACTCCACGATGTGGGTGCGCAGTCCGAGGCCCTTGAGGGCACCGGCCGCCTCCAGGCCGAGCAGGCCGCCGCCGACGACCGTGCCGGTGCGGGAGTTCCTGGCGTACTCCTCGATGGCGAGCAGGTCCTCGACGGTCCGGTAGACGAAGCAGCCGGTGCTGTCCGCGCCGGGCACCGGCGGCACGAAGGGGTACGAGCCGGTGGCCAGGACGAGTGTGTCGTACCGGACCGTCAGGCCGGAACGGGCGGTGACGGTGCGCGCCGCGCGGTCGACGGCGGTGGCCGGGTCGCCGAGGTGCAGTTCGATGCCGTGCCGGGCCATGAAGCCGGGGTCGGTGAGGGACAGGTCGTCCGGCGTGCGGCCGGAGAAGTACGAGGTGAGCTGGACCCGGTCGTAGGCGGGGCGGGGCTCCTCGCACAGCACGACGACCCGGGACCGGCGGGTCACCCCGCGGTCGGCGAGGGCTTCGAGGAACCGCTGGCCGACCATGCCGTGGCCGATGAGCACGAGGGTGGGAACGGCGGTTTCGGCCATGGTCAGGAGCCTCCGTCGGGGGTGGGGGCGGTGCGGGGACCGCCGCTGGGTTCGGGGGTGAGCAGGTGCAGGAGGGGCGCCGCGGGCAGCGGGTCGTCGGCCTCCCAGGTACGGGCGAGGGTGCCGACGGCGCCCAGGTCGCCGAGGAGGATGCCGCCCACGAGGCGGTCACCGCGGACGATGACCTGGCGGTAGGCGCTGCGGGTGGCGTCGGACAGGCGGATCACGTCGTCGCCGGGAGCGGGGGAGGGGGTGCCGAAGGCGGCGAGGTCGAGGGGGGCGGAGGGCGAGCCGGGGTCGGGACCGGGGCCGGTGAGGGTGAGGCGGGTGAGGGCACGGGTCCCGTGGTAACGGGCTGCCTCCTCCGAGAGGAGCCGCGCCAGCAGGTCCGCCTGTTCGAGCGCGGCGCCCGCCAGGCCGTACACCACGCCGTCGTGCTGCGCGCAGTCGCCGATCGCGTGGACATGGGGATCGGCCGTCCGCAGCTCGTCGTCCACGACGATGCCGCGGTCCACCGGCAGCCCGGCGGCCCGCGCGAGCCCGACGCGCGGCCGTACCCCGCAGGCGAGGACGACCAGGTCGGCGTCGGGCACGTAACCGTCCGCGAGTTCCACGCCGCGTACGGAGCCGTCCTCGACGCGCAGCCCGCGCACCCGGCACTCCGTGTGGACCTCCACGCCCAACGCCTCGACGTGCGCGCGCAGCAGGGCCGCGGCGCCGGCGTCCAGTTGCCGTTCCATCAGGTGCTCGCCCTGCTGCGCGAGCAGCACCGACACACCGCGTTCGGCCAGCGCACGGGCCGCGGAGACACCGAGCAGCCCGCCGCCGATCACCACCGCGCGCACCCCCGGCCGGGCGGCGGCCGCGGCGAGCGCCGTGCAGTCGTCCAGGGCGCGGAAGGGGTGCACGCCGGCGGGAAGGTCGTCGTGGCCGGGCGGGAAGAGGCCGCGCAGCGGCGGCAGCACCGGGTTGGAGCCGGTCGCGAGGACGAGCCGGTCGTACGGTACGGCCTGCCCGTCGTCGCACAGCACCGTACGGGCCGCCCGGTCGATCTGTACCGCCCGCACCCCGCCCAGCCACCGCACGCCGTCGTGCGGGGCGGGCAGCGCGATGACCTCGGGCGCGTACCGGCCGGCCAGCACCTCGGCGAGCAGGACACGGTTGTACGGCGCGTGCGGCTCCTCGCCGAGGACGGTGAGCGCCGGGCCGCCGGTGCCGGGGGCGCCGGCCGGGCGGAGGCGCTGCGCGAGCCGGGCGGCCGCCATTCCGCCGCCGATCACCACCACACGCTGTTGCGAGGTCATGTCCGCCAGCGTGCGGTCCGGCTGTTACCCGTCCGCATCCGCGTTGTTACCCGCGGGGAACGCTGCCCTCAGCACGGGGGAGGGCGGGGTGTGAGGAGAGCGCCGTGTGCCCCCCCCAGGGACAGGAGAAGGGGCAGGGGCCATAGGACGGGTGGTGGACTGCCCGTAGGGCGGACGGTGGAGGCTCGTGGCGCGGTGCGCGTGGGCTCTTCGGGAGGGTTGGTCGGCTTCGCCGATTTTCTTCCTGGTGCGGGTGTTTGGTCCTGGGGCGCAAGGCAACCCGCCTGACTGGAAGGAAACAGCCCACAACGAAGTAAGGGTGAGTAGTGATGGCTGAGTCCACCAACAACGGCAACTTCGCCAACGACCGCGAGAAGGCCGCCCGCGCCGGGCAGAAGGGCGGCCACGAGAGCGGCGGCAACTTCGCCAACGACCCGCAGCGCGCGGCGGACGCCGGGCAGAAGGGCGGCCACGAGAGCGGCGGCAACTTCGCCAACGACCGTGAGCGGGCCGCCGAAGCCGGGCAGAAGGGCGGGCGCGCCCGCCACGGCGAGTAGCGCGGCCGGGCGCCCGCGGAGAGCGGGAGCGCGAGGCGTAGGGGCGGGCGTCCACCGGACGCCCGCCCCGCTGCCGCGAGGGCCTGGGACGGCCTGCCGCCTACTGCTTCGGAGCGCTTCGCGCTGCCGCGTCGGCCTGTCGCATGACCGGAGCCCGCCGACTCAGCCCGTGACCTTCGCCGGGCACAGGCGCCGCGGCTGCTTGTCGCCGCGCAGCTCGGCGTCCACGCAGCCGCCGGGGAGGCCGGCGTGCGCCGTGGTGCCGAAGTTGGCGGTGACGGTGAGCTTGCCGTCGCCGAACTCCGTACGCTGCACGAGGTTGTCGTCGGTCAGGCGGCGGAACGAGGTCAGCTTCTCGGTCCCCGCCGCCTCGTGCAGCGGCGCGAAGTACTTCTGGAGCGCTGCCAGTTCCGGCCCGGACTTCTTGATGGACGGGCCGTCGAGCACGTAGTTCAGCGGGATGTTGTAGAGCATCGCCAGCAGCGCGCGGTCGGTCTTCTGCTCGGGCAGCTTGTTGTACGACAGCTCCCAGCGCTCGGCGTTGACGAGCGAGCTGTGCAGCGCGGTCTCGTACAGCGGCACCCGGTAGGCCGGGTCGTACATCGCCTTCGCCAGGTCGGCCGGCAGCTCCACGGGTTTGAAGAACGCCTTGGGGGCGTTCTGCGGGTACCAGGCGCCCCAGGTCTCCTTGTCGCGCTGGAGCTTCCACAGGCCGTCGGCGACCGGGGTGGCCGCCCCGTGGTTGAAGGCCAGCACCTTGTTGGCCCAGGACTGGGCGCTCTCCGAACCCAGGACGAGCTTCTTGTCCTGGGCCAGGCGCCGCATCCGGGCCAGCCGGTTCGCGCGGTCGTCCGCCTTGGTCATCGGGTGGTCGGCGCTGTGGTCGCGGAACTCCTCGCCGGTCGCGTCGACGTCGAGGAAGTAGCTGTCGGCGCCGTTGGCCGTCATGGCGCGGGTGCGGTCGGCGAGGTAGTGGTGGTTGGGCTCGGCCTGTTCGAAGGCGCGTGAGCTGAGGTAGCAGCCGCGGTTGCCGAACCCGGTCTCCGGCTTGCCCCGGGCGTCCCGTACGCAGAAGTCGGGGTAGACCGTGCCGGGCCACACGGAGGTGGGGGAGTCGGCGGTCTTCGGGTCCTGGCCGTTGGCGAACGTGTCGTACGGGCCGACGAGGTAGCCCGCCTTCTTCGCCGCCTTGACGGCCGCGGCGTCCATCGGGTCGGCCCCGGCGTCGTAACCGAGCCACATCCGGTCCACGCCCAGCTTCCGCAGCTCTTCGACGCCGCCGGCCTTGCGCGCGTCGCCCCACACGTAGGCGTGGAAGGCGCCGAGCAGCCGGCCGTTCGCCGGGTTCTTCCTGATCTTCTCGCGCAGGCTGCCGAGCTGTCCGTGCTCGGAGAGCCAGGAGCGGTAGTCGGCGCCCGGTGCGACGGGGTTTCCGTCGGTGAGGGCGAAGGTGACGGTGTAGTCGCGGGTGCCGTCGCCACCGTTGAAGTCGTGGGTGGTGGAGGTGGTCAGTCGCCCGCCGTCGGAGCGGAACTTCAGCGAGGTGCCGAGATCGGTGGGGGTGAGGTAGCTGACGCCGCGCCCCTTGCCCAGGGAGTAGCCCCACAGCGGCAGTTCGAGCTGGCCGCCCATGTCGATCGCGTCGCCTGTGAGGCCGCCCTTCGCCGAGTTCCAGAACGTGTCGCGTACGGGGATGTCCAGGCCCTCGCCGCGCGGCAACTGGACGGACGACGCGGCCCGGTCGGTGCCGGTCACCGGCCAGCTTACGGAGCCGTCGCGGTCCGCCTTCATGCTGACCCGCAGCCGCCCGTGGTCGGCGCGCGCGGTCACCGTCAGGCCCTTGTCCGGGTAGCTCCAGCGGGCGCCGCCGTCGGTGCGCTCGACCGGGCCGGGCTTGCCGAGGGCGGTACCGGACGGGGCGGACAGGGCCAGGCTCCTGCCGTCCGCCGTACGGGCGTTGACGGCCAGGGTGCCGGTGTCGACGGTGGCCGTGCCGCCCCGTACGGGAATGTCGACGTGCCGTCCTCCGACGGTCCCGGCCACGGCCTGGCTGCTGCACCCGGAGGCGCCGACGGAGGCCGTGGCCGTCAGCGCGAGGGAGACGGCGAGCACGCGCGTACCGGTGCGGGTGCGGGCACGGGTGCCGGGGCGGGGGCCGCCGCCGGTTGGGGCGATCTTGGAATCCATGGACACGTGAATAGTGCGCGGGGTTAAGAACTCTCTAAGAGTCCGGGCGACGGCTCTGATCCGCCGTCCCCGGGGATGTTGTCCCGGGGACCGATGTGCGATTAGGTTAGCCTTACCTAAGTCGAGGTCGTCACGCGGTGCGTACGGCCCCGGCCGAAGTCGTCTGTGCCCGCGCCGGAGCGCCGGGCGGGAAGCGGGTTGTCGATGGGAGCGTCGATGAAGACATCGGTGGGCGCGTCGACGGGCGCGGTCGGGGGAACCCGGCCGGGCGCCGCGACGGGTACGGCGACGGGGGCGGTACGGGGGACGGTGCCGGGCGCACCCTCCGGCGGACCGGCGGGAGCGGGGGCGGGGGAAGCCGTACCCGCCGGCCCGCCGCACACGTCGCGCCCGGCACCGGCCGGGATCGCCGACATCGTGGACAGCCCGCGGATCGTCGCGCTGGCCGCCTCCGTGTCGGGCGGACGCGACGCCGCCGTACGCGAGTTCTGGGCCGAGGCCGCCACGCAGGGGACCCCGCTCGTCGAGCCGCTCCCCTGGGACCCCGGGCACCGGGCCGTCACCTTCCTGTGGCGCGGCACGGGCCGGACCCGCCGGGTCCTCCTGCTGGTCAACCGCCTGGTGGACCGCACGCACCTCGCGGGCAGCCTGATGCGCCGGATCCACGGCACCGACGTCTGGCACCTCACCTACCGGCTGCCCTCCGACTACCGGGGCTCGTACGTCATCGCGCCCGACACGGGGACGGAGGGCGGACGGGCCCATACGGGGGACGTGTCGGTCGCGATGCCGGAGGCGCCGGCGCTGTGGTCGGCGCCGGGCTCCGAGCCCGCGGACGACTTCCAGGCCCGGCTGCTCCCGCTGCTCGCCGCCGCACGGCCCGACCCGCTCAACCCGCACGTCCTGCCGTCCCGTTGGCGCGGCGAGGGCGGCTCGGTCTTCGAGCTGCCCGACGCCCCGCCGCAGCCGTGGCGGCCGTGGGCCGCCGGACCGGACGAGAGCGTGGCCCGGGGCACGGTGGAACGGCACCGGCTGACCAGTGCCGCCCTCGCCGCCCGCCGCGACGTGTGGACGTACGTACCGCCGGGGCCGCTCCCGGACGGCGGGGCCGACACGCTGGTGCTCCTGGACGGCGACATGTGGTTCGGGCGGCTCGGTGTGCAGGGCCTCTTCGACCGGCTGATCGCGGACGGTGTGCTGCCGCCGCTGGTCGTGCTGGCGCCGGACGCCGTGGACAACGCCACCCGCGCCCGCGAGTTCGGCGGCCGGCAGGCGTACACGAACTTCCTCGCCGCCGAACTGCTGCCCTGGGCGTCCGGTCGGCTGCCGGTGACGTTCGATCCGTCGCGCACGGTGGTCGCGGGCGAGAGCCTGGGCGGACTCACCGCGCTGTACGCCGGATTCGCGGCGCCGCGCCGGTTCGGCAACGTACTGGCCCAGTCGCCCGCGCTGTGGTGGCGGCCGGAGGGGGCGGGGCCCGTGAACGGGGCCGACGTCGCGAAACGGCCGTCCTGGCTGGCGGAACGATTCGCCGGGGGAGGCCGCCGCGAGCTGCGGACGCACCTGCGGGCGGGCCGGTACGAGGGGGACGCGCGCACCCGCTCCCGGGAACTGCGCGACACGCTGCGTGTCCTCGGCCATCCGGTCACGTACAGGGAGTACAACGGCGGTCATGACCACGCCTGCTGGGCGGGCGGCCTGGCGGAGGGACTGGCGGACCTGCTGGGCCGGCCGGACGCCGACGCCGGAACACCGGGGCCGGTATGAAGCCCCTCACGCCGCGCCTCGCGTACTACGTCCTCAAGTCCCGCGCCTACCACACGATCCTGCGTACGCCCCGCTTCCGTACGGCCAAGTCGGCGGACCCGGCGCCCCCGTCGGCCACGGACCGCCACCCGGACCGCCCGCAACGCGTCACGACGGACCGTGCGTACCGGCCCGCCAAGGACCGCCCGCAACGGCCCGCCAAGGACCGCCCGCAGCGGTTCCCCAAGGACCGCCCGCAGCGGTCCGCCCCTGACCGTCCTCACCGGCGTACCAAGGCCCTCGCCGGATGACGGACGCGGCGCCCCGCCCCACCAGTGCCGGGGCGGGGCGCCCCTGATACGGACGGATGGCGGGCGGCGGTCACGGGTCGCCCGCCATCCGCCCATCACCCGCGCACCGCACGTCCCTTGCGCGGCCCCCGGGCCTCCCTCGCATGCCGCTCCTGTGACTCCCGCCACGCAGCCCCCTCCCGCCCCGCCCGGCTCCTTAAGATCGCCCGGTGCCCGCAGACATATCTCTGACGACGACTCTCCTGCTGTGCCTGGCCGCCCTGGCGGCGGGCTGGATCGACGCCGTCGTGGGCGGCGGCGGTCTGCTGCTCCTGCCGGCCCTGCTCGTCGGCCTCCCGCACACGCCCGCCGCATACGTCCTGGGGACCAACAAGTCCACGGCCGTCGTCGGCACCGCCGCCGCGGCCTGGACCTACGTACGCAAGGCCCCGATCGACCTGCGCACCGCCCTGCGCATCGGCCTGGCCGCACTCGGCGGCTCGCTGGGCGGCGCGTTCTTCGCGGCGGGCATCGACAGCGAAGTGCTGCGCCCGCTCATCATGGCCGTCCTGGTGGGCGTCCTGGCGTTCGTCCTCCTCCGCCCGGCCTTCGGCACCGCCCCGCCGCCCTCGGGGCCCGTGACCCGGCGGCGCCTCCTGCTCGCGTTCCTGGTGGCGGGCCTGGGCATCGGCTTCTACGACGGCCTCATCGGCCCCGGCACCGGCGCCTTCCTCGTCGTCGCGCTGGCCGCGATCCTGCACATGGACCTGGTGACGTCCTCGGCGACCGCCAAGGTCGTCAACGTGTGCACCAACGTCGGCGCCCTGGCCATGTTCGCCTACCAGGGCACGGTCCTGTGGCAACTGGGCGCACTGCTCGCGGTGTTCAACTTCGTCGGCGGTACGGTCGGCGCGCGCATGGCCCTCAAGCGGGGGGCCGGGTTCGTGCGCGGGGTGCTGGTCGTGGTCGTCGTGTCGCTGCTGTGCAAGCTGGGTTTCGATCAGTGGCTGGCCTGAGGGCCGCCGGTGGCGGCCGGGTGCCGTCAGTTCATGGACTTCGTCGCCGTGACGGCGGTCAGCAGGACGGCGGAGTCCTGGAGCGCCTTCAGGCCGTGCCGCTCGTGCGGAACCGGCACGACCTGCCCGGCGATCAGGTCCCGGTCGTCGCTCGTCCCGGTCAGCCGCACCCGGCCGTGCAGCACCTGGAGGCTGGCGGCCGGCGGCGTGACGTGCTCGTCCAGGGCGGCGCCCTCGATGAGCGCGATCACGGTCTGCCGGAGCGGGCCGTCCTGGAGGAAGAGGTGGGCGCTGCGCCCGTGAGCGGAGGCCCTGGCGTCGTCGAGCTGGCGGCGGGTGAGCGAGCTGAGGTCGTCCATGACGCGGCCTTTCGATCGGGGGTCCGCGGTGCCGGGACCGGCACCGGTGCCGGTACTGGTACCCGTATCGCCTCCGCCCACCGCACCACCGGGCGGCCCGGACCATCCTGACGGGTGGCCGGTCGGCTGCCGAATGGCCGCTCGGCTGCGGAATCGCCGGTGGCCGCCACGCGGCCGGTGCCGGCGGCCGGGCGATCACCGGGGTCCGTACGATGCGAGGAACCTGATCAGCGACCCAGTGCCCGAAGGAGGCGTCCGGATGCGAGACGAACCGGCGGAACACGGCGGGCGGCGGGAGCCCGCGGCGGCGGACGGCGGCCCGGCCGGCTTCCTGACCGTCATGACGACGACCGACAGCGCCGAGAAGGCGGAAGCGCTGGCGCGCGGCGCGGTGGAGGCGCGGGTGGCGGCGTGCGCCCAGATCAGCGCGCCCGTCACGTCCGTGTACCGGTGGGAGCAGGCGATCGAGACGGCACAGGAGTGGCAGGTCCTGTTCAAGACGGCGGCCGTGCGGTACGAGGCACTGGAGACGTACCTCGTCGCGGCGCACGACTACGACACGCCGGAGATCATCGCCACGCCCGTCACGCGGGGCGGGGCCGGCTATCTCGCGTGGGTCGCGGAGGAGACGAGCTGACGTGGGACGGCGATCCGGGGCGCGGGGACCCGAGGTGCGGGGATCCGGGGCACGGGGATCAGCGGGGCGGCGCGGGCGCCGGGGCGGACGGCCGGTCCGCGGCCGGGTGAGCACCGTCGGCGCCGGACTCGCGCTGTGCCTCCTCGTGGCGCCCGCGAGTGGCGCGACCACCGTTGCCGATGACGGCGGCGGCAGCGGTGCGGGCGGCTGGACGAGCGAGGCCGCGGCCCGGTACTGGACGGCCGGGCGGATGGCGGCGGCCGTCCCGGCAGGCGCGGGCGGTGGCAAGAGCGCCGCTGCGCCGGGGGAGGGCGCCGGCAAGAGCGCCGCTGCGCCGGGCGCGCGGGCCACGGCGGGCGCCGCCCGGTCCGCCCGGCACTTCGGCGGCGTGCCCTCGGTCGGTGTGCTGTTCTCCGTCGACAAGGACGCGCGGGCACACCACTGCACCGCGAGCGTCGTCCGCAGCCCGCACCGCAACCTCATCCTGACGGCCGGCCACTGCGAGCCGGGGTCCCGTGCGGCCTTCGTCCCGCAGTATCGTTCCGGCGCCACCACCCAGCCGTACGGGGTCTGGGCGGTCGAACGCGGCTTCACCGATCCGCGACGCACCGCCACCGGCCCCGGCTCGGACCTGGACTTCGCGTTCGCGACGGTCGCACCGGACGGCGAAGGCCGCGCACTGGAGTCGGTGACCGGCGGCAACATCCTGCTGCGCACCCCCGGTTACGCCACGGACGTCACCGTCATCGGCTATCCGACCGTCCGCAACGACCCCGCCGACCAGGCCGTCCGGTGCGAAGTACGGACCAGCCGGCTCACCGGGCAGCGGCAGTTGCGCATGGAGTGCGGCGGGTTCTACGGCGGCACGTCGGGCGGCCCGTGGCTGAGCCGCTTCGACGAGCGGACGAAGACCGGGTACCTGGTCGGCAACATCGGCGGCCTGAACGGCGGCGGCCCGTCCGGCCCGGACAGCCACCGGACGTCCTACAGCCCGTACTACGGCTCGGAGGTCTTCCGGCTCTACGCCCGCGCCGTCGCGGCCTGAGGGAGGCGGCGGGGACGCGGCCTGCACGGCGGCGGCGTCGCCCCCCCGTGCGTCGGGGCCGCACCGTCACCGCAGCGCCACCGACACCCCGTCCTCCTTCGGTCCGAGGAAGCGCGGATCGGGCCGTACGGCGGCCTCGGCCGCCGCCTTCGCCGCCGCGAACACCTCGCGGGTCCCGCCGTAGTACCAGGTCGCGTCGTGCCGGGCGTCGACGCCGACCCCGTACGCGTCGATACCGGCCGCACCGCACAGCGCCAGCGCGCGCCGGATGTGGAAGCCCTGGCTGACCAGGACGGCCCGGTCCACGCCGAAGACCCGGTGGGCGCGGGCGCACGAGTCCCAGGTGTCGAAGCCGGCGTAGTCGCTGACGATCCGGTCCGCCGGGACGCCGTGCGCGACCAGGTACCGGCGCATGGCGTCCGGCTCGTCGTAGTCCTCGCGGCTGTTGTCGCCGGTCACGAGGAGCGCCCGGACCGTGCCCCGCTCGTACAGGCGGGCGGCGGCGTCCAGCCGGTGCGCGAGGTACGGGGAGGGCTCGCCGTCCCACAGGCCCGCGCCGAAGACCACGGCGACCGGCGCGGCGGGCACGTCCTCGACCGTACGGACCCGGGACGCCGCGGCGGCGTTCATCCACGTCGCCGGCAGCAGCGCCAGGACACACGCCAGCACGGCGACCTGGAAGGCCCGCCGCTGCCCGCGCCGCGTCCGGGGCAGGCGCAGCCACGACCGCAGGCGGCCCGCCACGCGACGTATCCACCGGGTCTGCCGCGTCTTCTGTGTCTGACGTGTCACTGGATGTCCCCCGTTGTTCTTGTTGCCACCGTAAGCAGCGACGCGCCACGGCCTGGCATGGTTGCGGAGACGGAGGAAGGCCCCCGGCCGTCCGTCCGGCCACCCGTACGCCCGCCCTGGAGGAGCCCGCCGGATGACGACCCAGCCCGAGCCCGAGCGCCTGCCCTTCTTCGTCTACGGAACGCTGCGCCCCGGCCGGGCCAACCACGCCCGGTGCCTGCGCGGGCGTACGGCGGCCGAGGAATCCGCGCTGGTCAGAGGCGTGTCGCTGTACGAGGGGCCAGGGTATCCGTACGCCGTGCCGGGGCCCGCCGAAGCGGTCGTGCACGGTGACCTCATAGCGCCGCGCGAAGACGTCCACGACGCGGTGCGCGCCGCCCTGGACCGGCTGGAGGGGTACGTGCCGGGCGGGCCCGGCAACCTCTACGAGCGGGTGGCGCGGGAGGCCGAGTGCGCGGACGGCCGGACCGTACGGGCCTGGGTGTACGTGGCCGCCGAACCGCTCGCGAGCCGCCTGCGCGCGTCCGGCACGCCGATACCCGGCGGCGACTGGCTGCGCGGCCGAGATGCGGGAACGGCGCACCGTACGGCCGCCCCGGCCACCCGCCCGGCACCGCCGCCCCGTTAATCTGGACGACTTCCCCGAACCACACAGGACCCGGCAGCCCCGGCAGTCCCAGCAGCAGACAGGTGTGAATTCAGCGTGCCCCCCACCTCCCCGGCCCCGGCCCCGGCGCAGAACGCGGCGGACGGCCCGTTCCCCAAGGCGGAACTCCACCTCCACATCGAGGGCACCCTGGAACCCGAGCTGGCCTTCGCCCTCGCCGAGCGCAACGGCGTCACCCTGCCGTACGCCACCGAGGACGAGCTGCGCCGCGCGTACTCCTTCAGCGACCTCCAGTCGTTCCTGAACCTCTACTACGCGCTGATGGCGGTCCTGCGCACCGAGGACGACTTCGCCGACCTCACCCACGCCTACCTGGCTCGCGCGCGGGCGCAGGGCGTCCGGCACGCGGAGATCTTCTTCGACCCGCAGGCGCACACCGCGCGCGGCGTCCCCGTCGGCACGGTGATCGAGGGCCTGACGCGGGCCCTGGACACCGCCGAGGAGCGGTACGGCATCACCACCCGCCTGATCATGTGCTTCCTGCGCGACGAGAGCGCCGAGTCGGCCCTCGCCACCTTCGAGGCGGCCCGCCCCTACCTGGACCGGATCACCGCCGTCGGCCTGGACTCGGCGGAGGTCGGGCACCCGCCGTCGAAGTTCCGCGAGGTCTACGCGCTGGCGCGGGAGGCCGGGCTCAAGTGCGTGGCCCACGCGGGCGAGGAAGGCCCGCCGTCGTACGTCTGGGAGGCGCTGGACGTCCTCGGCGTGGACCGCGTCGACCACGGCGTGCGCTGCCTGGAGGACGAGCGGCTGGTCGCCCGCCTGGTCGCCGACCAGGTGCCGCTCACCGTCTGCCCGCTGTCCAACGTCCGGCTGCGCGTCATCGACGAACTGGCCGACCACCCGCTGCCCGCCATGCTGGAAGCGGGCCTGCTGGTCACCGTCAACTCCGACGACCCCGCCTACTTCGGCGGCTATGCCGACGACAACTTCACCGCCGTACGCGACGCCCTGAACCTGGACGAGGAGACCCTGCGCACCCTCGCCCGCAACTCCTTCCGCGCGTCCTTCCTGGACGAGCCGACCCGCGAGGCGTACCTCAAGGAGGTCGAGGCGCACGGCCGTACGTGACCGTGCGCCGGGCCGGGGGCGCCGATGGTCCCCGGCCGCCGGCCGCGTGACCGACGCCACCATTGACCTCAAGTCCGGTTGAGTTCCTAGGTTCTTCCTCATCAGGCACGACGCCCGCAACGGGCAGAGGAGGCACCACCATGGAGTACTCGCACAGCGACGCCGAACTGGCCGGTCAGCCCATCGGCTACTGGGCCTGGGCCGCCCACACGGCGGCCGTCACCCACATCCGCGCCGGCCTGGCCCGCCACGGCCTGAACCAGCCCCAGTGGTGGGTGCTCAACCAGCTCGTGGACCACCCCGGCGGCCGCGACCGGGCGGAGGTGACCGACATGCTCAAGGGCTACCTGGACACCGGCGCCGACGGCATCGGCGCGGCCGTCGACGACCTCCTCGACCGCGGCCTCGCCACCGCCGACGGCGACCGGCTGCACATCACCGCCGACGGTGCGGCCCTGCACGCCACCTGCGCCGCTCTCCAGGTGGAGATGCGCGCCCGGATCCACGACGGCATCAGTGACGAGGAGTACGTGCGCACGCTGAAGGTGCTCCAGCGGATGATCCACAATGTCGGCGGGAAGATGCGGCACCACTGAGGGCGCCGATCCGTCCCCTTACCTCCGGGGTAATCGACCGGCCTCCCCGCCCACGGCAGCATCGGACACACCGGCGGGGTCCCCCGCCGGGCCCGGCCGCACCGCGAGGAGAGCGCCATGACCGCCGACCCCACCGCCGACACCCCCGGTACGGCCACGGACAAGACACCGGTCGCCGAGGCCACCCGGGCCGTCGTGGAACAGTTCCTCGCCGCCCGGATGGCCGGGGACACCGCTCGGCTCACCGCGCTCTTCGCCGACGAGGTGGACTGGCTGCTCGCCGAGAACCCCGTCGTCCCGTGGATCCGCCCCCGTACCACGGGTGCCGAATGCGCCGCCCAGGCCGAGGAACTGGCGGCCCACACGGTGCCCGAGGAGTCGCGCGCCTCCGTCGACGCCTTCCTCGTGGACGGCACCGACGCCGTGCTGACGGGGCACGTGGCGGGGACCGTACGGGCGACGGGCAAGACCTTCGAGGGGCCGTTCGCCCTGCGCCTCACCGTCGAGAACGGCCGCATCACCCGCCACCACCTCTACGAGAACAGCCTCTCGGTCGCCGAAGCCTGCACGCCGTGAAGGCACCGGCCGTCGCTCCTACGCCTCCTCCGCCCGGGCCGCCTGTTCCACCCGTTCCAGCCGTACCGCGCACGTCTTGAACTCCGGCATCCCCGACACCGGGTCCAGGGCCGGATTGGTCAGGGTGTTGGCGCGGCCGGGCCCCGGCCAGTGGAAGGGCATGAAGACGGTGTCCGCGCGGATCGCTTCGCTGTAGCGGGCGGGGGCCACCGCGCGGCCGCGGCGGGAGACCACCGCGACCGGCCGGCCGTCCTCGATGCCGTACTGCCGGGCGAGCCGGGGGTGGATCTCGACGTACGGTCCCGGCGCCGCGGTGGTCAGCTCCGGGACGCGGCGGGTCTGGGCGCCCGACTGGTACTGGGCCAGCACCCGGCCGGTCGTCAGCACCACCGGGTAGCGGTCGTCGGGCTCCTCGGCCGCCGGGCGGTGGGTGACCGGGGCGAAGCGGGCCCGGCCGTCCGGGGTCGCGAAGCGGTCCAGGAAGAGGCGCGGGGTGCCGGGGTGGTCCTCGCCGGAGCAGGGCCAGAAGACGCCGTCCTCGGCGGCGATCCGGCGGTAGGTGATGCCGGCGTAGTCGGCGGGGCCGCCGGCCGAGGCGCGGCGCAGTTCGTCGAAGGTCTCCTCCGGGTCGGCGGGGAAACCCTTCTCCCACCCGAGGAGGGCGGCGAGGGAATGGAGGACCTGGAGGTCCGTACGGACGCCGGGCGGCGGGGGCAGGGCGCGGCGCCGCAGCAGGACCCGGCCCTCCAGGTTGGTCGTCGTCCCGGTCTCCTCGGCCCACTGGGCCACCGGGAGGACCACGTCCGCGAGGGCCGCGGTCTCCGAGAGCACCACGTCGGCCACCGCGAGGAAGTCCAGTGCCCTGACGCGCTGTTCGACGTGGGCGGCGCGGGGTGCGGAGACGACGGGGTTGGAGCCCATCAGGAGCAGGGCGCGTACGTCCCGGCCCAGCGCGTCCAGCAGCTCGTACGCGCTGCGTCCGGGGCCCGGGAGGGACTCGGGCGGTACGCCCCACACCCCTGCGACGTGCGCCCGCGCGGCCGGGTCGGACAGCTTGCGGTAGCCCGGCAACTGGTCGGCCTTCTGGCCGTGTTCGCGGCCGCCCTGCCCGTTGCCCTGGCCGGTCAGGCACCCGTAGCCGGAGTGCTCGCGTCCGGCGCGTCCGGTCGCCAGGCACAGGTTGATCCACGCGCCGACCGTGTCCGTGCCCTTGGACTGCTGCTCGGGGCCGCGGGCCGTGAGCACCATGGCGCTGTCCGCGGCGCAGAACAGGCTCACGGCCGACCGGAGTTGCGGGACCGGTACGCCGGTGATGCGCTCGACCAGTTCCGGCCAGTGCGCCATCGCCGCGGCGCGGGCCGCCGGCCAGCCGCTGGTGCGCGCCGCGATGAACTCCTCGTCCGTACGGCCCTCTGCCACCACCAGGTGCAGCAGGCCGAGCGCGAGGGCCAGGTCGGTGCCGGGGCGCGGCGCCAGGTGCAGGTCGGCCTGGTCGGCCGTACGGGTGCGGCGCGGGTCGACGACGATCAGCCGGCCGCCGTTCTCCTTCAGCTCCGTCACGTAGTGCAGCGCGGGCGGCATGGTTTCGGCCAGGTTGGAGCCGACCAGAATGACGCAGCCGGTGCGGGCGACGTCGGCCAGCGGGAAGGGCAGCCCGCGGTCCAGACCGAAGGCCCGCTGGTGCGCGGCGGCGGCCGAGGACATGCAGAACCGGCCGTTGTAGTCGATCTGCGACGTGCCGAGCACCACCCGCGCGAACTTGCCCAGCGCGTACGCCTTCTCGTTCGTCAGCCCGCCCCCGCCGAAGACGCCCACCGCGTCCTTGCCGTGCGCGGCGCGGGTACGGGACAGGCCCGCGGCGACCCGGGCGAGGGCGGTGTCCCAGTCCGCCGGTACGAGACGGCCGGTCGCCGTGTCGCGGACCAGCGGCTCGGTCAGCCGGGCACCCGGCGCGAGCAGGTGGGCGGCGGTGCGGCCCTTGCCGCACAGGGCGCCCCGGTTGACGGGGAAGGCGGGGCGTTCCACGACCTCGGCGGGGGCGCCCGCGGCGCCCGCCGGAAGGCGGCGCAGGCCCATGCCGCACTGGAGGGAGCAGTACGGGCAGTGGGTGTCCACGGGCGCGTCCGGGCCCGGGAGAGTGACGGCGAGGGTGGCCGGGGCCGTGTTCGGGTCCGTGGCCGAGTCGGGGAGCGGGGCCGCCGGGGTGGCGGTGGCAGAACGGGTGCGGGGGGTGGCGGCGTTCATGCGGCCAGCCTGCGACGCCCGTGTTTCCGCCGGTCCGGGGCGGCGTTACGGGCCGGGGAAGCGTGCCTCACGGTGCCCGTACGGGGGAGGTGAGGAGGCCGGGGGACCGGGCCCGTACCCCTCACGCCCGTCCCCGGCGGCCCGTCAGCCACCGGAAACCAGCCGTCACACCCGCGCAACGGCCCGGCAACGCCCCGGTGCCAGGCTTCCCTCATGAAGGCGTCGACCCCGCCCCCGCCGCCCGCGGCCCTTCCGTGCGCCGCGGTCCCCTTCGACAGTACGGCGCAGCTCATGACGGAGATCAGCATCCAGCTCGGCGCCCGGCTCAGCCGGGTCCGGCTGCGCGGCCTGCCCCCGCGGCCCCCGGCCGCCCGCCCACCGGACGCCCGTCGCCCGGCCGGCCCACCGGGCGACTCCCGCCCCGCCCTGGTAGCCGTGGCGCACGGCAGCCGTGACCCCGCCGCCCTGCGCACCGTCACCGCCCTCCTGGACCGGGTACGGGAGCTGCGCCCCGGGCTCGTCGTCCGCCTCGGCCACATCGAGCTGAACGCGCCCCTGCTCCCGGACACGCTGGCGGAGCTCGACGGCCGGGCCGTCGCCGTACCGCTGCTGCTCGCCCGCGGGCACCACGTCGGCCACGACATCCCGGCCGCGCTGGCCGGCGCACCGCACCTCGCCACGCACCTCGCCCGCCCGCTCGGCCCCCACCCCCTGCTCGCCGAAGCCCTGCACGCCCGCCTCGAAGAGGCCGGCGCCCGGCGTCCGAGCGCCGTCGTCCTGGCCGCCGCCGGGTCGCGCGCCCCCGAATCGGCCGCCGACACGGCCCGTACGGCGCGGCTCCTGTCCGAGCGCCTCGGCGGCGTACCCGTCCTGCCCGCCTACGCCTCGGCGCCCCCGGAAGGCGGCCCGTGCGGCACCCCGCTCTCCGTCCCCGCCGCGCTGCGCGCCCTCGCCGCCCGCGGCCACCCGCGGCCCGCCCTCGCCTCCTGCTTCACCGCACCCGGCCGCTTCGCCGCCCAGTGCGCCGCGGCCGCCCCCGGGCCCGCCGCCGCACCGCTCGGCGACCACCCCGCGCTGGCCCGGCTGGTCCTGCACCGTTACGACCAGGCACTCGCTGCACGCGGCGGGTGCGTCCAGGACACCCTCGGGGCGGCTACCGTCACCGTATGACGGGCACACGAACGACGGGCCGCGAAGCGGGCCACGACGGTACGGGGTACGGAGCGGCCGACACCGAACGCTGGGTCCCCGAGCCCGACAAACGCCCGGGCCGCACCGCCTTCCAACGGGACCGGGCCCGGGTGCTGCACTCCGCCGCGCTGCGCCGCCTCGCGGGCAAGACCCAGGTCGTCACCCCGGGCACCACCGAACACCTGTGGGACGCCAGTCCGCGCACCCGTCTCACCCACTCCCTGGAGTGCGCCCAGGTCGGCCGCGAACTCGGCGCGGCGCTCGGCTGCGACCCGGACCTGGTGGAGACCGCCTGCCTCGCCCACGACCTGGGCCACCCGCCGTTCGGGCACAACGGCGAACAGGCGCTCAACGAGGTCGCCGCGCCCTGCGGCGGCTTCGAGGGCAACGCCCAGTCGCTGCGGCTGCTCACCCGCCTGGAACCAAAACGGTTCGTCCCCGACACGGACGGCACGGCCGTCAGCGTCGGCCTCAACCTCACCCGCGCCGCCCTGGACGCCGCGACCAAGTACCCCTGGCCGCGCGGCGGCCACCCCACCGACCCCGGTTCGCCCAAGTTCGGCGTCTACGAGGACGACCTGCCCGTCTTCACCTGGTTCCGGCAGGGCGCGCCCGAGGCGTCCCGCAGCTTCGAGGCGCAGGTCATGGACTGGGCCGACGACGTGGCGTACTCGGTGCACGACGTGGAGGACGGACTGCACGCCGGCCACGTCGACCCGAACTGCCTGCTCGCCGAGCCCGAACGTGCCGAAGTGTTCGCGATCGCCGCCGAACGTTACGCACCCGGCGCCGACCCGGCGGAACTGGGCGCAGCCCTCGACCGCCTGCTCGACCAGGAGTGGTGGCCGCACGGCTACGACGGCACGGCCGTCGCCCAGGCCCGGCTGAAGGACGCCACCAGCCAGCTCATCGGCCGCTTCTGCCTCGCCGCCGAGACCGCCACCCGCGCCGAGTGGGGACATCTCCCGGGCCGGCCGGGCACCGGAAGGCTGACCAGGCACCGCGCCCGGCTCGTCGTACCGCCCGGAACGCGGCTGGAATGCGCCGTGTTGAAGGCGGTCGCGGAACGCTACGTCATGCGCCGCCCCGACCAGGAGGCGCTCCGCGCCGACCAGCGCGTCGTCATCGCCGAACTGGCCGAGGCGCTGGTCGCCCGCGCACCCGACGGCCTGGACCCGCAGTTCCGCGCCCTGTACGACCGGGCCGAGGCGGCGGGCGACGACACCGCCCGGATGCGCGCCCTGATCGACCAGATCGCCGCCCTCACCGACGCTTCGGCACGCTCCCTGCACGCCCGGCTCACCCGGCCGCGGGGCACGCTCTGACCAGCGGCGCCCGCGCCGCCGGGCCACCATGGACGGGGCCGGCGCGCTCCCCGGGGAACGGGCCCTCTTCCCGCGGCACGCCCGCTGCGGGACGCTCGGGCTTGAGTGCCGCGCGCCGGGGAAACAAAACAGGGGCACGACGGGGTGGACGGCCGCGGAACGCGATATGACAGATCCGCGTCACACGACCGGGCGGGGACACGCGACCGCCCGCGCCGGGCAGTGCGCGGCGCAAGCACCGCGGGGGGTAGAACGGGGAACGGGGGACACGACCGGGGGCGTTCACGGACGCGGACGCACCGCGCCGCAGCGAGGAGGAAGCAAGTGGTCGACGCACACCAGACGTTCGTCATCGTCGGGGGTGGCCTGGCCGGGGCAAAGGCCGCCGAGACCCTTCGTGCGGAAGGCTTCACCGGTCGGGTCATACTGATCTGCGACGAGCGCGACCACCCGTACGAGCGCCCCCCGCTCTCCAAGGGGTACCTGCTCGGCAAGGAGGAGCGCGACAGCGTCTTCGTCCACGAACCCGCCTGGTACGCCGGCGCGGACATCGAACTGCACCTCGGCCAGCCCGCCGTCCACCTCGACCCGGCGGCCCGCACGGTCCGGCTCGGCGACGGCACCCTGATCGCGTACGACAAGCTCCTGCTGGCCACCGGCGCCGAGCCGCGCCGCCTGGAGATCCCCGGCACCGACCTGGTCGGCGTCCACCACCTGCGCCGCCTCGCCCACGCCGAGCGGCTGCGCGGCGTCCTGCAGTCCCTCGGCCGGGACAACGGCCACCTCGTCATCGCCGGGGCCGGCTGGATCGGCCTGGAAGTCGCCGCCGCCGCCCGCTCGTACGGCGCCGAGGTGACCGTCGTGGAGCCCGAGCCGACCCCGCTGCACAGCGTCGTCGGGCCCGAACTGGGCAGCCTCTTCACCGACCTGCACCGCGAGCACGGCGTCCGCTTCCACTTCGGTGCCCGGCTGACCGAGATCGCCGGGCAGGACGGCGTGGTGCTGGCCGCGCGCACCGACGACGGCGAGGAGCACCCGGCCCACGACGTGCTCGCCGCGATCGGCGCCGCCCCGCGCACGTCCCTGGCCGAACAGGCCGGGCTCACCCTGGTGGACCCGGCGCACGGCGGCGGCGTCGCCGTGGACGCCGCGCTGCGCACCTCCGACCCGCACATTTTCGCGGCCGGTGACATCGCCGCCTTCCCGTACTCGCTGCTGGCCGCCGAGGACGGCGAACCGGCCGGGCTGCGCGTCGAGCACTGGGCCAACGCCCTCAACGGCGGCCCCGCCGCGGCCCGCGCCATGCTCGGCCAGGACGTCACGTACGACCGGATTCCCTACTTCTTCTCCGACCAGTACGACATCGGACTGGAGTACTCCGGCTACGCGCCCCCGGGCTCGTACGACCAGGTGGTCTGCCGCGGCGACGTCGGCAAGCGCGAGTTCATCGCCTTCTGGCTGAGCGAGGGGCGGCTGCTGGCGGGCATGAACGTCAACATGTGGGACGTCACCGGGCCGATCCAGCAGCTCATCCGCTCGGGCCGGGTCCTCGACCCGAACGCGCTGGCCGATCCGCAGGTGGCCCTGGACTCGCTGCTCTGAAACCGGGGCGCCGGGCGCGTTCGCGCGCCCGGCGCGGGAGAACCCGTACCCCCTTCGACGCCCAGGGAGACACCGATCCGTGAGCGGAGTCACCGTCACGCTCGACGACGTCCGGGACGCCGCCGCCCGCCTCAAGGGCGTCGTCCACCGCACCCCCGTGCTCCGTTCCCGCACCCTCGACACCCTCGTGGGCGCCGAGGTGCACCTCAAGTGCGAGAACTTCCAGCGGGCCGGCGCCTTCAAGTTCCGCGGCGCCTACCACGCCGTCTCGCGGCTGGCGCCGGAGCAGCTCGCCCGCGGCGTCGCGGCGTTCTCCTCCGGCAACCACGCCCAGGCGGTCGCCCTGGCCGCCCGGGAGCTGGGCACGAGCGCCGTCATCCTCATGCCGGAGGACGCGCCGCGCTCCAAACGGGACGCCACCGAGGGCTACGGTGCCGAGATCGTCACGTACGACCGCTACACCGGCGACCGGGCCGCGCTCGGCGCGCGGCTCGCCGCCGAACGCGGCCTGGCCCTGATCCCGCCGTACGACCATCCGCACGTCATCGCCGGGCAGGGCACCGCCGCCCTGGAGCTGATCGAGACGGCCGGCCCGCTGGACGCCCTGCTCACACCGGTCGGCGGGGGCGGGCTGACGGCGGGCTCGGCCGTCGCCGCCACCGCGCTGGTCCCCGGCATCCGCATGATCGGCGTCGAGCCGGAGACCGGGGACGACACCCGGCGTTCGCTCGCGGCCGGCGAGCGGGTCCGCATCCCCGTACCGCGCACCATCGCCGACGGGCAGGCGCTGCCGGAGCCCGGCGAACTGACGTTCCCGATCAACCAGCGGCTGCTGGACTCGGTGGTGCTGGTCGGCGACGACGAGATCAAGGCCGCGATGCGGCTCGCCTTCGAACGGCTGAAGATCGTCACCGAGCCGAGCGGGGCGACCGCGCTGGCCGCCCTGCTGGCCGGCGCCGTCGACCCGCTGCCGCGCCGTGTCGGGGTGGTGATCTCGGGCGGCAACATCGGGCTGGACCGGTTCCTGGAGCTGATGGCCTGAGCAACCGGGGGCCTGAGGACGGCCGTACCGGGCGTTCCGGCCGTTTTCCACCCGGCCCGGCAGCCCCGCCGGACGGGTCCGGCGGGGACTGTCGTACCCCACCCGTAGAATTCAGGGGTGGCTGGCAGGATCAACGATGACGACGTGAAGGCGGTGCGGGACGCGGTCCCGATCGACGCCGTCGTGTCCGAGTACCTCCAGTTGCGGAACGCGGGCGGCGGCAACCTCAAGGGCCTCTGCCCCTTCCACGACGAGAAGTCCCCGTCGTTCCACGTCAGCCCGGCCAAGGGCCTCTACCACTGCTTCGGCTGCCAAGAGGGCGGGGACGTCGTCGACTTCATCATGAAGCTCGACCACCTCTCCTTCGCCGAGACCATCGAGCGCCTCGCCTCCCAGGCCGGCATCACGCTGCGCTACGAGGAAGGCGGCTACACCCCGGGCCGCCAGCAGGGCGAGCGCACCCGCCTGGTCGAAGCACACAAGATCGCGGCCCAGTACTACACCGAGCAGCTGGACAGCCCCGAGGCCGAGATCGGCCGCAAGTTCCTCGCCGACCGCGGCTTCGACCAGGCCGCCGCCCAGCACTTCGGCGTCGGCTACAGCCCGGCCGGCTGGGACCACCTCACCCGGTTCCTGCGCGGCCGCGGCTTCAGCGACAAGGAACTGATCCTCTCCGGCCTCTCCCAGGACGGCCGCCGCGGCCCCATCGACCGCTTCCGCGGCCGCCTGATGTGGCCGATCCGCGACATCGCCGGCGAGGTCGTCGGCTTCGGCGCCCGCAAACTCCGCGACGACGACAACGGCCCCAAGTACCTGAACACCCCGGAGACCCCCCTTTACCGCAAGTCCCACGTCCTGTACGGCATCGACCTCGCCAAGAAGGAGATCGCCAAGACCAACCGGGCGGTCGTCGTCGAGGGGTACACCGACGTCATGGCCTGCCACCTGGCCGGCGTCCGCACCGCCATCGCCACCTGCGGCACCAGCTTCGGCGAGGGCCACATCAAGATTCTCCGCCGGCTGCTGATGGACAACTCCGGCTCCGAGGTCGTCTTCACCTTCGACGGCGACGCGGCCGGCCAGAAGGCCGCGCTGCGCGCCTTCGAGGACGACCAGAAGTTCGCCGCCCAGACCTCCATCGCCATCACCCCCGGCGGCATGGACCCCTGCGACCTGCGCCTGGCCGAGGGCGACGCCGCCGTCGCCGGCCTGGTGGAGTCCCGTACGCCGCTGTTCGAGTTCGCGCTGCGCCAGGTCGTGGCCCGGCACAACCTCGACACGGCCGTGGGCCGCGCCGCCGCCCTCGACGAGGCGGCGCCCATCGTCGCCAACATCAAGAACAGCTCCATCCAGCACGAGTCCGCCGTGCAACTGGCCGGGATGCTCGGCATCCTCGACACCCAGTTCGTCGTCCGCCGGGTCGGCCAGCTCGCCCGCTGGGCCCGCGAACGCGGCCGGGACGGCCAGAACGGCCAGGACTCCTCCCGTACGGGCCGCCGCGCCGGCCCGCAGGGCCCCGAGACCGCCCAGGCCCCGGCCGGCCCGCGCGGCCCCGCCCTGAACCTGCGCAGCCCCGCCCACCGCGTCGAACGGGAACTGCTCAAGCTGGCCCTCCAGCGCCCCGACCTGGTCTCGCCCGCCTTCGACGCGTACGGCGCCGACGAGTTCACCGCGCCCCCGTACGCCACCGTCCGCCGCTGCATCGAGGACGCGGGCGGCACCCTGTCCGCCGCGGGCGACAACACCTACCTCGCCCGGGTCCGCGAGGCCGCCCCCGACGACACGGTCCGTGCCATGGTCACCGAGCTGGCCGTGGAGCCCCTGCACACCCGCCGTGACCCCGACGAGGCGTACGCGGGCGTCCAGTTGGTCGCCGTCCGGCTGGCCGCCGTCAACAGCCGCGTCACGGAGATCCGCGGCGTCCTCCAGCGCCTCGGCCCGAACGCCGACCCCCAGCACCTGACCGCCGTCCAGAACGAACTCTGGGTCCTCCAGCAGTACGGCCAGTCCCTCCGCGAACGCGGTTACGCGGCGCTGTAACCGCCCGCGCCCGGCAGCCGGGCGCAGGAGGCCGCTGCCCGCGCGAAGGGCCCCGCACGCGCGGTACGCGACCCCGTACCCGCGGGACTCGACCGCGGACATCCCGTACCCCGCATGCCGTGCCCCCGTACTCCGTGCCCTCGCACGCCGTGCCTCCGTACTCCGCGTCTCCTGCCCCGCACCTCCGCGCCCCCATACCCCCGTACCCACCCCGCCGTAGCCGCCCGGTCACCGTCCGGACCCAAAAAGTGCCCGCACGCCCCTCGTGGCGGGACTGTGTCGTACTCCACACTGAGGAGCGGTGCCTGAGTCCTCGGAGCGCGGCGGGTCCGGACGTACGGAACCGGAAACCCCCGCGGAACCGCTCTTGATGTACGGGACGGACAGCGGCTCGGCCGCAGACGGTCCCGGCCTATCCGCCGCCTCAGCAGCGATCACACTGGAGGTCGCCCCCGTGCAGACCCGGACCCTCGCCGACGCGCCGGCTGCGGATTCGGCCACCGTGCCGCAGCAGGCCGAGCCGCCCGCGCCCGAAATTCTCGTGGAGGAGATCGCCCCGGAGCCGCCGCCGCGCGCCGAGGCCGGCGGCCCGTCCTCCGACCTGTTCCGCCAGTACCTGCGCGAGATCGGCCGGATACCGCTGCTCACCGCCGTGGAGGAGGTCGAACTGGCCCGCCGCGTGGAAGCCGGCCTGTTCGCCGAGGAACGCCTGCGGCTCGCCCCCGACCTGGACTCCCAACTCGCCCTGGACCTCGACAAGCTGGTCGTCCTCGGCCGGATGGCCAAGCGCCGCCTCATCGAGGCCAACCTGCGCCTGGTCGTCTCCGTCGCCAAGCGCTACGTCGGCCGCGGCCTGACCATGCTCGACCTCGTCCAGGAGGGCAACCTCGGGCTGATCCGCGCCGTGGAGAAGTTCGACTACGCCCGCGGCTACAAATTCTCCACCTACGCCACGTGGTGGATCCGCCAGGCCATGTCCCGCGCGCTGGCCGACCAGGCCCGCACGATCCGCGTCCCGGTGCACGTCGTCGAGCTGATCAACCGGGTCGTCCGGGTCCAGCGCCGGATGCTCCAGGAACGCGGCTACGAGCCCACCCCCGAGGAGGTCGCCGCCCAGCTCGACCTGCCCCCCGAACGGGTCAGCGAGGTGCTGCGCCTCGCCCAGGAACCGGTCTCCCTGCACGCCCCCGTGGGCGAGGAGGACGACGTGGCCCTCGGCGACCTCATCGAGGACGGCGACGCCGCGTCCCCCGTGGAGTCGGCCGCCTTCCTGCTCCTGCGCGAACACCTCGAAGCGGTCCTGTCCACTCTCGGCGAACGGGAACGCAAGGTCGTCCAGCTGCGTTACGGCCTCGTCGACGGCCGCCCCCGCACCCTGGAGGAGATCGGCCGGATCTTCGGCGTCACCCGTGAACGCATCCGCCAGATCGAGTCCAAGACCCTGAACAAACTCCGCGACCACGCCTTCGCGGACCAGCTACGGGGCTACCTCGACTGAGGACGCGCCTCCTGTCCCGTACGCCCCTCATCTCCTACTGAGCGGACAAAAACGCCCCCGCGTAGCTCTCCTCCCGCACCGCGATGTACTGCTGGCGCACCGCCTGCCCGACCGGCAGATCCTCGCCCGGCTCGAACACCTGGCTGGCCGCCGCGGGCCAGCGCGGCGGCTCGTGCGGAGCCAGCGTGCCGTGCGCCGCGCCCAGCGCCCAGGCCGCCTGCCGTGCCGCGCCCAGCGCCGCGTAGTCCGCCGGCTGCGGCACCACGACCTGCGCCCCGAACAGCCCCGGCGCCGCCGCCTGCACCGCGCCCAGCTCCGCCGCCGCGCCCAGCAGGAACACCCGGCGCACCTCGACGCCCCGCCCGCGCAGCACGTCCAGCGCGTCCGCGAGCCCGCACAGCATGCCCTCGAAGGCCGCCCGCGCCAGATGCTCCGGCTTCATGCTCTCGCGCCGCAGCCCGTGCAGCGATCCCGCCGTGTGCGGCAGGTGCGGCGTCCGCTCGCCCTCCAGGTAGGGCAGCAGCACCATGCCGTACGAGCCGGGCGTCGACTTCAGCGCCAGCTCGGACAGCCCCTGGAGGTCGGTGCCCAGCATCTCGGCCGTGCCCCGCAGCACCCGTACCGCGTTGCTCGTGTGCACCACCGGCAGATGCATCCCCGTCGCGTCGGCGAACGAGGTGATCGTGCCGTTGGAGTCCGCCAGCGCCTCGTGATGGATGCCGAAGACCGAGCCCGAGGCGCCCAGCGACACCACCGCGTCACCCGCGCTGACCCCCAGCCCGAACGCCGCGGCCATCGTCTCGCCCGTCCCGGCGGAGATCAGCAGCCCCTCGGGCGTGAACCCGGCGGTGCCGGACGGCCCCAGCACCTCCGGCAGCCGCACCTGGTGCCCGAGCGCCAGCTCCACCAGATCCGGCCGGTACGCACCGGCCGCCGCCGACCAGTACCCGGTGCCGGACGCGCCGCCCCGGTCCGTCGTACGCCGCGCCGGGCGCCCCAGCAGCTGCCACACCAGCCAGTCGTGCGGCTGCAGGACCTCGGCGACGCGCGCCGCGTTCGCCGGTTCGTTCCGTGCCAGCCAGCGCAGCTTCGTCAGCGGCTGCGCGGCGTGCGGGACGGCACCGACGGCCTGCGTCCAGGCGGCCCGCCCGCCGAGCGCGTCGATCAGGTCGGCCGCGGCACTCTGCGCCCGCTTGTCGTTCCCGACCAGCGCCGCCCGTACGAGAGCGCCGTCCGCGTCCAGCGGCAGCATCCCCTGCTGCTGGGCGGAGACCCCGATCGCCTGCACGCCCTCCAGCAGCCCGTTGCCCGCGGCCTCGCCGAGTGACATCAGCCACGCCTGCGGGTCGATCTCGTGTCCCTTTTCGGCGGGGTGCGGCGCGTACCCCTGCCTGATGACGGCACCCGTGTCCGCGTCGCAGACGACGATCCGTGTGCTCTCGGACGAACTGTCCAGCCCGGCGACTATCCCCATGCCCCCAGATGATGCCCCATGGACGGGACGGCGCGGCTGCCAGGTTCACACCCCCGGGGCAGGGGCGGCGAACGCGGACGGCCGGTCCCGGCCGCCCGCGCGCCCTCTTGCTCAGGTCCTTTGCTCAGGTGTTGCTCGTACCCCAGTCGTCCTCACCGCTGCCGCGCTGCTCGCGCAGCGCACGGATGCGCTCCGCCACAGGCCCCGGCATCCGGTCCCCGACCTTGGCGGACACCTTGTCGAACGCCTTGGTGGCCACCTCGCGGCCGCCGAGCGCGGCGGACTCCGCGGTGTTCCGGACGGCCGGGTTCTGCGCGATCCGCCGGGCACTCTTGCGAAGCTGCTCGTACCGCTCCCGGCCCGCCTTGCTGCCGAGCACGTATCCGATGGCCAGTCCCGTGATGAACGTCAGCCGGTAGCGCATCGTCGCTCCACCTTCCCTCTCGTCGGTCTCGCTCGCGCGCACTGTGCAGGGGCCCACCGGGCCGTACTGCCCGCCCACCCGCGCGCCCGCCGGGCTGCGCTGCCCGTCTGCTCGCGGGGCTGTGCTGCCCGCCTACCCGCGGACCGGAAGATCATCCGGGACCACCCTCGGCCATACCGATTGGCGGAGCACCCCCCTGCTTGCGCTAATGTATGTGCAGCAGCGAGCGCGCGCCGTCCGGAGGCCCCGGATCGGAGTGCATTCGAGGCACACAGAGCATTCCCCTGTAGCTCAATTGGCAGAGCAGCCGGCTGTTAACCGGCAGGTTACTGGTTCGAGTCCAGTCGGGGGAGCTCGGTCCCCTGTAGCTCAATTGGCAGAGCATTCGGCTGTTAACCGGAGGGTTACTGGTTCGAGTCCAGTCGGGGGAGCAGGACGGAAGAGGACCCCCGCGGGGGTCCTCTTTCCTGTGCGCGGGAACCGAACACCCGGCGTCCGAAGTCCTCTTGGACAGGCATGGCAGCCCAACGAGGACCCACCCGCGCAACAGATCGTATGAGCGGCTATGCTGCGGCAGACGGCGCGCACAAATGTGCGCGGCGCGCCGTATCGGGGCGGTAGCTCAGCCGGTTAGAGCAGCGGACTCATAATCCGTCGGCCGTGGGTTCGAGTCCCACCCGCCCCACCAAAGAATCGTTCTGACCTGCGCAAATGTGGTCGGAGCGGTCGGTTGGGTGAGGCGTTTGCCTCGGAGTGGTGAGGCAGACGCGGGCCTGTGTGGCCCGGTCGAGACTCTGATCCCCTGGTGACCTGGGGTTTTGGAGTGGCATCGGGGTGGAAGTCGTGGTTGATGCTCCCACGGCCGTTGGGGAAGGCCCCGACCCGGGACGAACAAGAACTTGTTGTGATCGCCGCTCGGCCCGGGCCTGTGCTGCCCGTCTCGCATCCAGAAGCACTGTCGTGACCGTCACGGATCAGAGGGCGGCGATGCGGCGTGCCCCGCCCGCGCCCTTCCCGGCAAGCGTCGGAAGACGGCGAGGCCACCATCCGCGATGACGGCACAGCGCCGGAGGAAAGCTTCGGCCGACGAGGCCCCGGCAGCCGCCGGTGAGGCCGGGCGGCCGGCGGTCAGGTGGCGGCAGGTCTTCCCATTGCGTCGGCGACGACCGGTTGGCCGATGGCGAGGGTGCTCTGAAGGTTCTGCCTTCCGTGGCGTTCGGATCAGCTCCGTGCAGGTGGGGACCACACTCCGGGGCCGACTTCACTGGCGCACGAATGGGAAACGGCCCCGCACGCGCGGGGACCACCCGGGGGCCGGTCGCGAAGAGGGCCGGTCCCGGCGTGCGTGGGTGATTCCCGTCCCCCGAGGTCTGTCCGGTGGCGGGGGCGGTCGGGGGGGGGGGCTGGGTTTTGCCCTGGCGGGCGGAGGGGCGGCGGCTACCGGTGTGCGGCGAGGAACGGCAGGACGACGGCGGCCATCTCGTCAGGTACTTCCTCCGCGAGGTCGTGGCCCGCGTCGAAGACGTGTCCGGTGACGTCGTGGGCCACGAACCGTGCCTGCTCCGCGTTGCGCTCGCCGATGAAGGCGGAGCCGCCGAGCGCCAGGACGGGGATGTCGAGCTTCTTCTGGGCGGCCTTGCGGTTCTGCTCGGCGTCGGTGAGCATCGCCCGGTAGACGGCGAGCATGGCGCGGATGCCGCCGGGCAGGGAGTAGCAGCGTACGTACTCCTCGACGGCGTCGGGGGTGGCGGTGTCGGGGTGGCTGCGCTCGTTCTTGATCATGTAGGTGATCAGTTCGCGTTCGTGCCCGGAGATCAGCATCTCGGGCACGTCGGGCTGGAAGTAGAAGCCCAGGTGCCACAGGTGCATGCCGGAGACGTTCTCGGGAGTGAGGGCGGTGTGGTCCTCGAAGCCGAAGCCGGGGAAGAGGGCTTCGGCGAAGACGAGGGAGGTGACGTGGTCGCGGTGGCGGGCGGCGAGCTGGTAGCCGATCACCGCGCCCCAGTCCTCGCCGACCACGGCGTAGGTCTCGTGTCCGAGGCGGGCCATCAGCTCGGCGATGTCGTCGCTCATCGTCGCGGAGTCGTAGCCGTCCGCGGGACGGGCGGAGTCGCCGAGGCCGCGCAGGTCGGGCACGACGACGGTGTGGTGGGGCGCCAGCTTCGGGACCAGGTGGCGCCAGTGGTAGCCGGTCTTCGGCACGCCGTGCAGCAGCACGACCGCGGGGCCGGACCCGGCGGTCCGGTAGTGCAGGCTCGTGCCGTTGACGGCGGCACGGCCGGTGCGCAGGGGCGCTCCGTCATGGTCGTACATCATGGGACACCACTTTCTTGGGCGTGCGTTACAGAATGAAGGCAGGGAAACCGAACGTCCTACGGGGCGCGAGGACCGTCAGTCGAGAGTGCTCAGTGCGACGTCGATGAGGGGTTCGAGGGCCCGCGTGTCCGGGGTGATCTTCGAGGAGACCAGCAGGCCGTTGAGGAAGGTGACGAGGAAGGCGGCGACCGTGTGCGGGTCGTGCCGCTGCGCGATCTCGCCCCGTTCCCTCGCCGCCCGCAGCACCTCGGCCAGCGCCTCCCGGCTCGCCTCCTGCATGTCGCGCACGGTGCGCCGGGTCGCCGCGTCCGGCGGCAGCCGCTCGCAGACGGCGTTGACGGCCAGGCAGCCCCGGCCGCCGTCACCGACGGCGATGCGGATCCGCTCCGTCAGCAGCGTACGGATCGCCGCGCGGGCGTCCGTCTCCTCCTTCAGATCACGCAGGGCGGCCGCCGCGAGGGTGGTGCGGTAGTGCTCCAGCGCGGCCCGGTACAGGCCGTCCTTGCCGCCGAACGCGGCGTACAAGGATCCCTGTCCGATGCCCAGATGCTGGGCCAGATCGCGCACCGAGGTCGCCTCGTAGCCGCGCGCCCAGAACAGCTCCATGGCGCGGCTCACCGCTGCCTCGGTGTCGAACTCCCGGGTCCTTGCCATGACCTCACTCTAGCCTTTCTGGATCGATCGCTCAAGAAAAGAGGCTGCGGCCTGACCACTCGCAGGCCGGCCTCACGGCTACTGGCTGCCAGCATCCTCGGCGGTGTCCGGGTCGCGCGGCGGGCGCAGGCGGGCAGGCCGTCGAGGCCATGTGCGCGATGCGATGCTCTGCGCGGCCGTCGCCATCGGCCGTGAGCGCAAAGCCCCTTTCCCGCAGGCGCGTTGGGCCCTGTCGCTGCCTGCTCATGGGCCCGTTAGGGTGTCCCGGTGACCGATGCGAGCATGGACAGAATGAACCGCTTCCGGGCCGAGGCGATATCCCAAGGTTTGGCGTCGGAGGAGGTGGAGGAGTGGATACGTGGCACCCTGCCGGCGGTGTACCTGGCCGAGGGCGGTGACGGCCCCCTGGTGGCCCGGGTCGGCGGCAACCCCCTGCTGCCGCACGGCGTGGTCAAGCCGTCCGACCCCTTCGTGGCCTCCGTCGACCTCGCGGCCCTCCCGCCGGGTGCGACCAGCCTTCCACTGCCCGCCGACGGCCACCTGCTCTTCTTCTCCGGCACCGATGTGCAAGGCATCGAGGGACAGGTACCCGACGCGGTGCTGTACGTCCCCGCCGGGACCCCTGCCACCCCGACCTTCCTCGAACACAGCCGGCGCGAGCCGTACCGGCCGCGTGAACTGCGCACGCTCTGGCACCAGCCGAGCGCGCAGATGCCGGAGAGCTTCGCCCTCGACAGATGGGGCGACGTCCCCGAGGACGAGCAGTTCGAACTCGCCGACGAACTCAGCGACGCCTGGGCACACGTGGGCGGCTACCGCCCTTCCTGGGTCCTGCAGATCGGCGGCCATCCCGTCTCGCCCCAGAACGACCCCGTCCACTACGCCCGTACGCCCGAGGAGACCGGCCCCTGCGAGCAGGGCGGTACGGCCCCCGAAGAGGACGCCGGCGACTGGGCGCTCCTGGCCACCTGGAGGTGCGGTGACGACGTCACGGAACTGGACTCCGGCGTGGCCCACTGGGTGATCCGCCACCGGGACCTGGCGGCCCGGCGCTTCGACCGGGCCCACCGCTACGTCGAAATGGCCTGACCCCGCGGGGCGGGGCGGCCCGCTCCCCGGCGCTCATCGCAGGAGCTCGCGGGTATGGAGCCGCCCCGCCGAAATGGCGATCTCTCTGCCCTGTGGACGCGGGTCCGCCGGCCCGAGGCGGAGGCGGAAACCGAGCAGGCTTGGGCAGTGCAACTGCGCCGTCGGCACCTGCATCCCAGCAGCGAAGCGGCCGAGCAGGCCGCTGCCACCGCCGCCCGGGAAGCACGCCTGCGTGTCGCCGAGCACCTGCTCGGTGCCCGCAGCCGGGCCTGGCTCGCCGCGCAGGCTCCCCAGCCGGCCGGGGAGCCGGGGGAGCCGGACCGGGAAGCGGCGGCGAACGTCGCCGGGGTCCGCGCAGCCCTTGCCCTTCCGGTGTCCGCGGTCCGCAACAGCGGCCCGAACGGAGTCCGCGGCGGAGCAGGGCCCTGATGCGTGGTGAGCACGCCCAGGCGCAGGACGCGGCTGGAGCGCAGGAGACCGCATGGTTGCGTGCGCAGATCGCCGCTCAGTTGCCGGAGTTGGCCGCCGTCACCGCAGCCCACCATGGCGCGAGCTACATCGCCGCTGAGGCGGTGGGGAGCGAGTGAGCCGGAGGCCGCGCCCGGGACGGGCCCGGCAGGCGGTACCGGTGGCCCGGAGCTTGCTCCCTGCGGCCACGTCAGTCCGCCCACTGGGACCACCACCCGCCAGGCAGCAAGGCACGCAACACTTCGGGTCCACCCCCGCGTGCGCGGGGACCACAGGCCGCGACCAGTGGCTTTACCTAGCGGAGCGCGGGTTTTTATGTACTTCTGGAAACTCCGGCGTCTACGCCTGAAAGGCGCATTCGAGGTGGACCTGAAGTGACCTGATCACGCTACTACCCGTAGGCAGTAGTGAACACGCATTGCCGATGCTGTCGTCACAGAACAGGGCCAGTTGAAGCCTTTAGCCGACAATCGCTCCCCGCCCAAGCGAAGCGTCCCGGCCTTGTGCGGGTTGAGAAGCCCCGGCGGAACATTTGCCGCGAGCCATGGCCCACGGCCGTATCGGGGCGGGGCTTTCGCGCCGTCCGTGTGTCTGAGAGGGGCCAGGGTGTTGCGAGAGGGGAGCGGCGTCGGAACCGGACAGTGGTTCACGTGCTGCGCGGCGCCGGTGTTCGAGAGTGTTTGCGGGGTGAACCATATGGTCAGCAGCTCAGCAGTGCTGTGACCTGATGCTGATTCGAACGTCCCGCTGGCCGGTTGCGCCCGATGTGGTTCAGGGGTGGCGGCCATAGCGTGAGCCCACCTCTTCTCCGTACGTCGACGAGAAAGGAACGGACGCCATGGCTGTCATCAACCTCATGATCCTCGAAGGGGACGAGCAGGAGCCCGAGGGCTGGACGAAGATCAGTAAGGATCTGAACGCCGGTTCCGGCGGCCAGTACCTGTACTTCGCCTTCGAGACCGACAGCAAGCTCTCCGCGCCCAACGCCGCGTTCGGCCCCATCACCGACATCGTCTTCCTGTCCAAGGGCGACGAGCCCCCGCACGGCTACCGCAAGCTCAACAAGGACCTGAACGCCGGCGCGGGTGGCGAGTACATCTACGCCGCCTACACGCGGAACGCCGAGCAGGGCTCGCCGATCAACTCGCTGGACGTCGCGCTCACCGACAACCGTGACTACCAGCCCCCGAAGCCCTGGGAGCGTTATGACAAGGATCTGAACGCGGGCGCGGGCGGGAAGTACGTGTATCTGCTGCACATCTGATCCGGTCGATTCCGGTCGATTCCGGTCGGTTCTGGCGGGGCGGCAGTTGCCGTCCCGCCTTTCGCGTGGAGAGTCAGGGGCCGCGGACTACGCTCCGCCACCGGTCGCCCCCGCGCGGCACAGCAGGGCGGCGTGCAGGTCGAGGCGGTGGGGGAGGCGGGTGAGGTCGCGGCCGGTGAGGTGTTCTATGCGCTGGACGCGGTAGCGGACGGTGTTGACGTGGAGGTGAAGGGCGGCGGCGGTACGGGACCACGAGGCGTCGTGGCGGAGGAAGACCTCCAGGGTGTGCAGCAGGGTGCCGGTCCTGTCGTGCTCGGGGAGGAGCGGGCGCAGGGTGCGGGCGCTGAAGACGGCGCGGACGTCGGCGGGTACGGCGGACAGCAGCCGTTCGAGGGTGGCGGGGGCGGAGCTGCCCCCGGGGATGGGCGGGGTGGTGGTGTGCGGCATGGGGTGTGCTCCTCGTACCGTCCGGGCGCCGGGCTTCGGGCCCTGACCTTGCCGTGCGCACTCACCAGGCGAGAGCGCGGAAAAGCATCGTAAATGCTAGGGAGATGGGTGTGCAGTTGCGCTGATGCGAGGTGGGGGAGAAAGGGGGGAGGTGCGGGAACGTGAGGTGTGGCGGGGACTGGGGTGGGGTGGCGGGGGCGGGAGGTGTGTGCGTGGCTGCGGCTGCTGGAGGGGTGTGCTTGTTTCACTCGGGACATGGATCTGCATACGGTGCGGGAGGTTCTGGAGGTCGGGGGACTCGGGGAGGTCGAGAAACGCGGGGAGGTCAGGGGCGCGAGGGGACGTTTGGGGTGGCGGACGGGTGATGCCTGGCTCGGTGGCGGTACGTACCTCTTCTCCGAGCCTCAGCCGGGGGTGCGGCGGCTGCTGGATCTGAGCCGGACGGGCTGGGAGCCGTTCCGGTGGTTGCCGGACGGTGCGCTGGAGATCGCGGCGACGTGCACTGTTGCCGAGGTGTCCCGGTTCGGTGGCAGTGGTGGCGGCGGTGGCGGTTGGTTGCCGGCGGGGGTGCTCTTCGAGCAGTGCTGCCGTGCCTTTTTGGCCTCGTTCAAAATCTGGAACACGGCCACCGTCGGCGGGAATCTGTGCCTCGCGCTGCCCGCCGCGCCGATGGTCTCCCTGACGGCGGCGCTGGACGGCACCTGCCTGCTGCTGGCCGTGGACGGAACGGCGCGGCGACTGCCGGTGGCGGACCTCGTCACGGGCCCCGGGCGCAACGCGCTGGCGGAGGGCGAGTTGCTGCGCTCGGTCACGTTGCCGGCCCGCGCGCTGGAGCGTCGTACGGCGTTCCGGCAGACGTCGCTGTACGGGCTCGGGCGCTCCGCCGCGCTGCTGATCGGGACACGGGACCCGGTGGACGGGGCGTTCACCCTGACGATCACCGCCGCCACCGTACGGCCGGTGCGGCTGCGGTTCCCGGAGCCGCCGTCCGTCTCCGAGCTGCGGGCGGCGATCGGGCGGGCCGTACCGGACGACGGGTGGTTCGACGACGTTCACGGGATGCCGGAGTGGCGGCGGCACATGACGTATCGGATGGGGGAGGAGATTCGGGAGGAGTTGGCGGGTGCGGAACCGAGGAGGGGGCGGCCGGGGCGGGGGGCGCCTTCGCGGGCGCTGTTCCGGTCGGCTGTCCCGTTCCCGCTCCCGTCCGCGTCCGTACGTCCGCGCCTCCGCGCTTCCTTCCGATCCGAGGTCAACGGCGCCCCCACGCGCACCGCGCCCCGCCCCGGCCAATGCCTGCGCACCTACCTGCGCGAGCGTGGCTGCCTCGGCGTCAAGAAGGGCTGTGACGCCGGGGATTGCGGATCATGCACGGTGCACGTGGACGGCGAGCCCGTGCACAGTTGCGTGTATCCGGCCGTACGTGCCGACGGGCGGTCGGTCACCACCATCGAAGGTCTGGCCGACGTGGGGCCGGACGGTGAGGCGAGCGGGCGGCTGCATCCTGTGCAGCGGCAGTTTCTGGAGGCGCAGGGGTTTCAGTGCGGATTCTGCACCGCGGGGTTCGTGATGACGGCTGCCGCGCTCGATGAGGGGCTGCTCTCCGATCTGCCGCGCGCCTTCAAAGGAAACCTGTGCCGCTGTACCGGTTATCGGGCCATCGAGGATGCCGTACGGGGCGTTCGGCACATCGAGGAACCGGGTGTGGACGATGCCATCGGCCGCAATGCGCCGGCGCCCGGCGGCCGGGAGGTGGTCACCGGCAGGGCCCGCTACACCTTCGACCTCGACCTCGATCGTGACACCGGTGCCCTGTCCGGCCTCCTGCACATGAAACTGCTGCGTTCGCCGCACGCCCACGCCAGGATCACCGCCGTCGACACCCGGGCCGCGCTGCGGGTGCCGGGCGTGCACGCGGTTTTCACTCACCATGATGCTCCTGACCGCCGCTTCTCCACCGCTCAGCACGAGCACCCCGAGGACGATCCGCACGACACCCGGCTGCTGGACGACACGGTCCGCCATGTGGGCCAGCGGGTGGCCGCGGTGGTCGCGGACAGCGAGGCGGCGGCGGAGGAGGGCTGCCGCCGGGTCGAGGTGACGTACGAGGTGCTGCCCGCGGTCCTCACCCCGGAGGAGGCGATGCTGCCCGGCGCCCCCGTGGTGCACGCCGGAGGGGAGGGAGAGCGGTCCGAGGCCGGGCCGTACGTGGCCAATGTGGTGGGTGAGGTGCACGGGGAGACCGGCGACGTGGCGCGCGGGTTCGCCGCGGCCGACGCGGTGTACGAGGAGACCTTCCGCACGCCGCGGGCGCAGCACGCGAGTCTGGAGACGCATGGCGCCGTCGCGTACTTCGAGTCCGCCGCCCCGGCCTCGGCCCCGGGCGCGCAGGGCAGTGACGGCCAGGCCAGCCGGCGGCTGGTCGTCCGTACCAGTACGCAGGTGCCGTACCTCGTACGCCGCTCCCTCTGCTCGCTGCTGGACCTGCCGCCCGAGGCGGTGCGGGTCGTCGCGGGGCGGGTCGGCGGTGCTTTCGGCGGGAAGCAGGAGATGCTCGTCGAGGACGTCGTGGCGCTGGCGGCGTTGCGGACCGGGCGTCCGGTCAAGCTGGAGTTCACCCGGGCCGAGCAGTTCCACGGCGCGACGACGCGGCACCCGTTCACCGTACGGGTCAAGGTTGGTGCGCGCCGGGACGGGACCCTGACCGCGCTCCAACTGCACGTGGTGTCCGACACCGGCGCGTACGGCAACCACGCCCGCACCGTCCTGGCGCACGGGTGCGGTGACGCCCTCGCCCTCTACCGCTGCCCGAACAAGAAGGCGGACGGTTTCGCCGTCCATACCCATACCGTCCCCGCCGGTGCCTTCCGCGGCTACGGGCTCGGGCAGGTCGTCTTCGCGCTGGAGAGCGCGCTCGACGAACTGGCGCGTCGGCTGGGCGTCGACCCGCTGCTGCTGCGGGAGCGCAACGTGGTGCGGCCCGGTGACGCGCTGGAGACGGTGGTGGACGGGATGGACGGGGTGACCGATCTGCGCATCGGGAGTTACGGGCTGGACGCGTGTCTGAGCAGGTTGCGGGAGGCTTCCGCGTCCGCGGAGCCGGACGCGCCGGGTGCGCGCGGCCTGCCGGGCGTGCCGGATGCCTCTCACCTGCTGAACGCGCGGACCGCCTCGAACGTGCCCGACGTACCGGCCGTCTTGGACGTGCCCGACGCGCCGACCGCCTCGAACGTGCCGGACGTACCGCCCGGATGGCTGGTGGGCCACGGCAGTGCCGTGTCGATGATCGCCGCGGCCGGGCCGGGCGGGCACTTCGCCGAGGCCCGGATCACGCTCACCGCCGACGGCGCGTACGAACTGGCCGTCGGATCGATCGAATCCGGCAGCGGGACCACCACCGCACTGCGCCAGATCGCCGCCGCCGAGCTCGGCACCACGAGTGCGCGGATCACCGTACGGCAGGCGGACACCGACGCGGTCGGGCACGACACCGGCGCCTTCGGGTCGGCCGGGACCGTGGTCGGGGGAGAGGCGGTGCTGCGCGCGGCGCGGTCCTTGGCGGGGCTGATCCGGGACCGGGCCGCGCGCGGGGGCGGCGACGGGCCGCTGACCGGGTACGGCCACTGCGCCGGGACGCCGCGTACGGTCGCCTTCAACGCGCACTGGTTCCGCGTCGCGGTCGACCCGGACAGCGGGGAGATCCGCATTCTGCGCAGCGTGCACGTGGCGGACGCGGGCACCGTGATCAATCCCATGCAGTGCCGGGGACAGGTCGAGGGCGGGGTGGCCCAGGCGCTGGGGGCGGCGCTCTTCGAGGACGTACGGCTGGACGGGCGCGGGGCGGTGTGCACCGCGGCGTTCCGCGAGTACCGGCTGCCGGCCTTCGCCGACGTGCCCCGTACCGAGGTGTATTTCACATCGACGTCCGACACGATCGGCCCGGCGGGCGCGAAGTCGATGAGCGAGAGCCCCTTCAATCCGGTCGCGCCGGCCCTGGCCAACGCGCTCCGCGCCGCCACCGGGGTGCGCTTCACCCGGCTGCCGCTGGCCCGGGACCGGGTGTGGCGGGAGCTGTCGTGAGGGGGGCCGGGGGCGCCGCCGTACGGGCGTGGAAATTCGTATGGATAGGTCGGCGTTTGCTGGGCAGGGGTGCGGGACGGTCCGGCGTGCGGAATAGGACGGGCGACGAACCCGTTGTCGCGGCGGGACCGAAAGAGACCGGAACCGGAAGCAGGGAAGTACGCATGAGCACGGTAGAGCTCACCAAGGACAACTTCGACGAGATCGTCTCCGGCAACGATTTCGTCCTGATCGATTTCTGGGCCGAGTGGTGCGGTCCGTGCAAGCAGTTCGGCCCGGTTTTCGAACGGTCGTCCGAGAAGCACGCCGATCTCGTCTACGCGAAGGTCGACACGGAGGCGCAGCCCGAGCTGGCGGCCGCCTTCCAGATCCAGTCGATCCCGACCGTGATGATCGTCCGCGAGAACATCGCGGTGTTCTCGCAGCCCGGCGCGCTGCCGGAGGAGGCCCTGGAGGACGTCATCGGCCAGGCCCGCAACCTGGACATGGACGAGGTCCGCGCCTCCGTCGCAGAGGCCCAGAACCAGGAGGGCCAGCAGCCGGAGGGGCAGAACAGCGGTGAGTGAACTGCTCCTGATCCGCCACGGCGAGACGGAGTGGAGCAGATCGGGCCAGCACACCAGCTGGACCGACCTGCCGCTCACCGCCCGCGGTGAGGAGCAGGCCCGCTCCCTGCGGCCGGTCCTGGCGGACCGGAAAATCGGCGCGGTGCTCTCCAGCCCGCTGCAGCGGGCCCGGCGCACCGCCGAGCTGGCCGGCCTGCCGGACCCGGAGATCGACGCCGACCTGAGCGAATGGGACTACGGCGGGTACGAGGGCATCTCCACCGACGAGATCCACCGGACCCGCCCCGACTGGTTCCTGTTCACCGACGGCGTGACGGCCGGGCCCCCGGAACACCCGGGCGAGTCGCCCGAGCAGGTCGGCGCGCGCGCCGACCGGGTGCTCGCCCGCATCGAGGGAAAGCTGCGCACGGCGGACGGCGATGTGGTGCTGGTCGGCCACGGGCACTTCCAGCGGGTGCTGACGGCCCGTCGGCTGGGCCTGCCGCCGTCGGCGGGCGCGCTGTTCACCTTCGAGACGGGCACGGTGGGCGTCCTCGGCGAGGAGCACGGGCGGCCCGCGGTGATGGGGTGGAACACCCGGACGCTGTGACCGGACGCTGTGAGGGCCGGGGCCGGGGCCGGGGCCGGGCCGTCCGGCGGAACCGACCGGCCGGTTCCCCGGTGGGGCAGGCGTCCCGGTCGGCCAAGCCGTACCGGCCGGCTCCTCGGCCGGGTCAGGCGTACCGGCCGGCTCCTCGGCCGGCCAGACGTACCGGCCGGCTCCTCGGCCGGCCAGACGTACCGGCCGCCCCTCAGGTAGCCATCGGATCGAGGTGCAGCGGCTCCACCTTGCCCTCGATCATGGCGCCCAGCCCCAGCACCGCGCAGATGTCCGGCCGGTCCGCGACGTGCACCGGCATGGTCGTGGCCTGCCGGATCATCGACTGGAGGCCGGGGATCAGCGCGCTGCCGCCCGCCAGCATGATGCCGCGCTCGCCCAGGTCCGCCACCAGGTCCGGCGGGCAGCGCCGCAGCACCGATCCGATCCCGTCCAGGATGGTGGTCAGCGGTGAGGCGATGGCCCGCTGGACCGGCTCGGTCTCGACCATGACCGAACGGGCCAGCCCGCTGACCACGTCCCGGCCGTGCACCTCGGTCGGGCCCGCCGCCAGGTCGCCGTTGCTGGAGAGCATCAGGTGCAGCGGCCGTACGGACTGACCCGGCAGCAGCAGCTTGTGCTGGAGTCTCAGGTGCTGCACGACGGCATGGTCGATGGCGTTGCCGCCCACCGGGACGGTCTCCGCCGCCACGATCGAGCCGAGCGAGAGCACCGCGATCTGCGTGGTTCCCGCCCCGCACACCACGATCATGGTGGCCTCGGGCTGCTCCACCGGCAGGTCGCAGCCGACCGCCGCGGCGACCAGCGTGTCGACCATCTCCACCCGGCGGGCACCGACCCCGTTCAGGGTCTCCACCGCGGCCCGCTGCGCCAGCGGCTCACTGCCGTACGGCAGGCAGATCGCGGCCCGCATGGTGGGTCTGCGCCGCCACGCCTTGCGCAGCTTGTCGTCGACCAGGTTGCGCAGCAGCCGCTGGGCCATGTCGATGTCCACGACGGTGCCGCCGGAGACCGGACGCACGACGCGGATGTGGTCCGGCGTCCGGCCGTCCATCACCTCCGCGCGGTCCCCGACGGCGATCAGCGCGCCGGTGCGGATGTTGACGGCCGCGACGGTCGGCTGGTCCACCGCCAGGCCCTGGTTCTTGACGTACATCCGGGTGCGGGCCTCGCCCAGGTCGACGGCGACCGAGCAACGGAGCAACTGTGCCAGGCTGGCGGTCATGGATGGTGCCTCCCCGGGGAGCGTTCGGCAGTACGGGCCGAGTGGCCGCCGGCGGCCACTCGTGATCCATCGTGTGCCAACGGGTCGTCAGGTGCGCGTTGAGGAGGTCCGGTTGGGGGACGCCGGGGCTGACAGGGCCTGGGCGCCGGAGTCCGGTGGAGGCGTGGAGCGCCGGGCGGCGGCGAGCAGCCGGCCGCCCACGTCGTGCAAGTAAGCGATCAGTTCCGGCGGTTCGTGCACCTCGAAGGGGACGCCCAGCAGGCCGAGCCGGAACGCGAGCCAGTCCAGCGCGTCCCCTCCCGTACGCAGCAGGCAGGAGTCCGGGGTGAGCGGCTCCAGGAGGCCGGTGCCCGCGGGGAGCCGCGCGGTCGCGTCCTCCAGAGTGGTGTGCAGCGTGACCAGTGCCCGGTGCCGCGCGCGATGGCTGGTGACGGATTCCGCGACGAACGCGGCGGCGTCCGGAGTGGGCGGCCGGCGGTCCGGTACGCAGCGGGCTCCGGTGAGCCGCGGGCCGTCGACCCGGTCCGCCCGGAACGTACGCCAGTCGGCGCGGTCCAGGTCGTACGCGACGAGATACCACCGCTGGTCCGCGCTGACCAGGCGGTACGGCTCGGCGTGCCGTCTGCTCGGGGTGCCGTCCGCCGCCGCGTACCCGAAGCGCACCCGCTCGCTGCGGCGGCACGCGGTGGCGAGCGCGGTCAGTACGGCCGGGTCGGTGACCGGGGCCTCGCCAGCGCCGGTGAGCAGGCCGTAGAGCGGGACGGTGGCCTCCTGGAGGGCGGTGACCCGGTCCCGTAGCCGGGCGGGCAGCACCTGTTCCAGCTTGGCCAGCGCCCGTACGGAGGTCTCCGCCACGTCGGCGACCGTGCCGCCCGCCGCGGCGTGCAGGCCCACGGCGATGGCGACGGCCTCCTCGTCGTCCAGGAGGAGCGGCGGCATCGCGGTGCCGGAGGCGAGGCGGTAGCCGCCGACGGCGCCGATGGCCGCGTCCACGGGGTAGCCGAGGCCGCGCAGCCGGTCGATGTCGCGGCGGACCGTGCGCGGGCTGACGCCCAGCCGCTCGGCCAGTTCGGTGCCGGTCCGCTCGCGGCCGGTCTGGAGGAGCGTGAGCAGCTTCAGGAGACGTGCCGGGGTGTCGCTCATGGTCTCAGGATGCCCCGGAAGGCGGCCATGTTCTGACCTACTTCGTTCCTAGCGTGGCCGTATGGGAGCAACGCACGAGGACAGCATCAGGATCACCGGCGCACGGGAGCACAACCTCAAGGACGTGGACCTGGAGATCCCCAAGGGGCGCATCACCGTCTTCACCGGGGTGTCCGGCTCGGGCAAGTCCTCGGTGGTCTTCGACACGGTGGCGGTGGAGTCGCAGCGCCAACTGAACGAGACCTTCACCTGGTACGTACGCAACCAGTTGCCCAAACACGAACGGCCCAAGGCCGACACCATCGAGCGACTCTCCCCGGCGGTCGTCGTGGACCAGCGGCCCCTCGGCGGCGGCGCGCGCTCCACCGTCGGCACGCTGACCGACATCTACGCGATCCTGCGGGTGCTCTACTCCCGCTGCGGCACACCGAGCGCGGGTGAGGCCACCGCGTACTCCTTCAACGATCCGGCCGGGATGTGCCCCGAGTGCGCCGGGCTGGGCCGCACCGCCCGCATCGACCTCGACCGCTTCCTGGACACCGGCCGCTCCCTCAACGAGGGCGCGATCCGCTTCCCGCCGCTCGCCGTCGGCACGGCGGGCTGGCAGATCTACGCGACGTCCGGCCTCTTCGACCCGGACAAACCCCTGGACCGGTACACCCCGCGGGAGTGGGACCTGCTCCTGTACGGCAAGGGGTTCACCGTCAAGCGCGGTGAGCGGGCCTACAACAACACGTACGAGGGACTGGTCGAGAACTTCGACCGGCGCTATGTGAAGCGGGACCTCTCGGCGCTCTCCGAGAAGACCAGGGACACGGTGCGCGGCTACGTACGCGAAGGGACCTGCCCGCGGTGCCGGGGCGCGCGGCTGACCGCGGCGGCCCTGAAGTCCCAGGTCGCGGGGCGGTCCATCGCCGAGATGGCGGCGCTGGAGGTCACCGAACTGAGCGAGGTCCTGCGCGGCATCGACCCGGCCGAGGAGCCGGTGGGCGCGGCCGTCGCGGCGCGGGCGGTCACCGCGCTGGACCGGCTGACCGGCATCGGCCTCGGCTACCTCAGCCTCGACCGTCCGGCCGCCACCCTTTCCGGCGGCGAGGGACAGCGGCTGAAAATGGTGCGCCACCTGGGCAGCAGCCTGACGGGCATGACGTACGTCTTCGACGAGCCGAGCACCGGGCTGCACCCCAGCGACGTACGCCGCCTCAACGACCTCCTGGTGCGCTTGCGCGACAAGGGCAACACCGTTCTCGTCGTCGAACACGACCGGGACGTCATCGCCGCCGCGGATCATGTGGTGGACATGGGACCCGGTGCCGGAGCGCACGGCGGCGAGGTGGTCTACGCCGGGTCGGTGCGCGGGCTGGCGGCCGCCGACACGCCCACGGGGCGTGAGCTGCGGCGCGTGACGGGCGTGAAGGCGGACGTCCGTACGCCGGCGGACTGGCTGACCGTACGGGACGTGACGCTGCACAACCTCAAGGGCGTGGACTTCCGCGTGCCCACCGGGGCGCTCACGGTCGTCACCGGGGTGGCGGGCTCCGGCAAGAGCACGCTGGTGTCCGAGGCGTTCGTGGGGGCGCATCCGGAGGCCGTGGTGGTCGACCAGTCGGCGATCGGGGTGTCCGCGCGGTCCACTCCGGCCACGTACCTCGGGGCGATGGACGCGGTACGGGCGCTCTTCGCGCGCGAGAACGGTGTACCGGCGGGGCTGTTCAGCTTCAACGCCGCCGGGGCCTGCGAGGAGTGCCGGGGGCGCGGGGTGATCCATGTAGACCTGGCGTACATGGACCCGGTGACCTCGACCTGCGAGGCGTGCCGGGGGCGGCGCTACAAGGACGAGGTGCTCGGCCTGACCCTGAGCGGCAGGTCGGTCGCCGACGTGCTGGAGATGACGGCGGAGGAGGCGGTGGCGTTCTTCAGGACGGGCGACCTCGTCCTCGCCGGCGGCGACGAGGTGGCGGGGACCGTACGGAAGCTGGCGGCCCTGGTCGAGGTCGGGCTCGGCTACCTGACGCTGGGACAGTCGGTGTCCTCCCTGTCGGGCGGCGAACGGCAACGCCTCAAACTGGCCACCCGGCTGCACCGTACGGGGAGTGTGTACGTGCTCGACGAGCCGACCACCGGGCTGCACATGGCCGACGTGGCGGGCCTGCTGGAACTGCTCGATCGGCTGGTGGACGGCGGCAACACCGTCCTGGTCATCGAGCACGACCTCGATGTGGTCAAGCGGGCGGACTGGGTGGTCGACCTCGGGCCCGGCGGGGGCCGGCACGGCGGCGAGATCGTGTACGCCGGGACGCCACGCGGCCTGCTGGCGGCGCGCGGCTCGGCCACGGCCGACTGCCTGCGGGCCTCACTCGACGGTGCGTTGTAGCAGGCCCCAGGTGAACTCCGCGACCGTCGGCCGCGGTTCACCGTCCGCGCCGGGCGCCGTGAACGCGAGCCGCCAGCGGGTGGGGGCCGTGCCCTCCATGGGGCGGGCCGGTGCGAACGCGCGGGCCACCTCGTCGACCGTGCAGGACCACGGGACCAGGTCGCCGGCCGTCCGCAGGGCGGGTGCGGCGGCGCCCGGCGCCCGGACGAGCCACGCGTTCCACGCGGTGCCCTGCGGGCCGGTCAGGACCTCGAACCGCAGATCGGGCCAGAGCGGTACGGGCCAGGTCAGCGCCTCGCAGGTCAGGTCGCCGATGCGGCGGGCGGTGACGGACTCGGGGCGGCCGAGCAGCGAGCGGTAGCGCTGCACCGCGCCGCGCGACCGGGGCGAGTGGGTCCACGCCTGCCAGCGGCGGTTGGCCTCCCGCAGCTCGGCGCGGGAGGCGCCGAGGGTGCGCAGCGCGTCCTCGACCAGGCCGGGCTGGTGGTCGGCCATACGGCGCAGCAGGACGAGCTGGAAGGCGCGGGGGCCGTCGGCGGGCCTGTCCGGGCCGCCGCCTGATCCGCTGCCGGATGCGTCGCCCGGGCCGTTGTCAGTGGTGGGGTTCATGATGGACATGTTCGCGGACGACAGGGCGGGCGAGCACCCTAACGGGGCTCCTCGGGCGGGCGTTCGTCCGGGGGCAGCCGGCGCAGGATGGCTTCGTGTTCGGTCTCGGTGACCTGTTCACCGCAGGAGGGGAGGAGCTGGGGGATGTTGTCGAGAATCGGGTAACGGCGGCGCAGCCGCGGGTTGTAGAGGATGTCGTCCGGGACGAGCAGGGTCAGCGGGCCCTTGTCGATCGGACAGGCGAGGATCTTCAGCAGGGGGTCGTCGGGGGTCACGGTTCAGCTCCTTGGGGAGGGGCGGGCGTATCGGGTGCGGGTGCCAGGCCCCAGTCCGTCTCCGGTTCCGGTTCCGGTGGCGGGGCGTCCTGGCTGGGCAGGGCCAGCAGGACGAGTACGGCGACCGCCGTGCCGCCCAGGCGCAGGCCCAGACGCAGGGGATCGGAGGGCAGCGGCTCGCCGAAGGCGACCGTGCCGCAGGCGACGGTGAAGACACAGGTCACGGTGGTGCAGACGGGGACGATGAGGGAGGCACGGCAGCGCTGGAGCGCGGTCTGCGACAGCACCAGGCCCACCGCGCCGGTGAAGAGCAGCAGATACGGATACGGGGAGGTGAACACGTCACGGACGGCGCCCGCCGGGTCGTGGGCGCTCAGCAGTCCGGAGACGCCCTTGATGGCGAGCGAGCTGACGCCGTAGAGCAGGCCGACGGCCACACCGTAGGGGACGCCCGAGGTGGGCTGGCGGTGGCGGCGCTTGGCGCGCCGCTCGGCGGACCCGTACAGCCACAGCCCCGCGGCCAGCGAGGGCAGGGCGATGGCGAGCAGGGTGCCGGTGGGCGCGGTGCGGGTGACGGTGCCGGCGCCGCTGCCCTGGAGCGACCCGACGACCATGCCGAGCGCGAGCAGGATCGCCAGGATGCTCCGGCGTTCGCGGCCGGTGGTGCGCTCGCCGAGGAACACCGATGACAGGAGGAGCAACAGGACCAGGCCGGAGACGAAGATGCCCTGGGCGGCGGCGATGGGAAGGGTGCGGTAGACCGCGAGCTGGGCGGCGAAACCGGCGGCGAGGGCGAGCGAGCCGCCGAGCCACAGCGGGCTGCCGAGCAGGTGGCGGACGAGTCGGGCGGGCCGGCGGGTGTCCAGTGCGGGCAGCGCGGACAGGGCGCGCTTCTCCAGCACGAACCCGGTGCTGTACAGGACGTTGGCGAGCAGAGCGGCCGCCACGCCCCACCACAGCACTGCCCTACTCCCTTCTCCGGCGGGCATGGACGAGCAGGACGGAGGCCAGCGAAGGCAGACGGCAGGCGGCGCGGTCCAGGGGCCGCAGCGGACGCGGCACGTCGTGGTACGGCGCGCCCGCGATCCGTACGACCTCGAAGCCGCAGGCCGGCAGGAAGCCGCGCAGGGCGCGGGCGGTGTAGAGGCGCAGATGGCCGACGACCTGGGTGCCGGGCCGTCCGTGGATGCCTCGCATGCTCACCTCCGAGAAGACGGGCTGGACCCCCGCGAGGAGGAGTCCGCGGTTGTACCAGGCAGCGAGATTGGGGGTGGAGAGCATCAGGTGACCGCCGGGACGCAGTACCCGGCGCAGTTCGTCGAGGGCCGCGTCGGGGTCGACGAGGTGCTCGATGACCTCGCTGAAGAGGACGGCGTCGGCGCCGCCGTCCGCGAACGGCAGCCCGTTGTCGCCCAGTTCACCCCGTACGGCGTACGGGACCCGGGTGGCGGCGCGGCGCAACGCGTCCTGCGACCAGTCGACGCCGACGATGCGGTGGCCGGCCAGGACCCGGGCCGCGACGGCGGCCGCGCTCCCGTCGCCGCACCCGACGTCCAGGACGGTGGCCGGGGGCGCGCCGGGACGGACCGGTCCCAGGGCCCGGGCCAGCATCAGCGCCTGGCGGTGGCTCCGGGCGTCACCGGAGGCGACGGGTACGGCGGGGTTCTCGTAGAACTCCCGGAGCGGGCGGCGCGGTTCGCGGTCCGGCGTAGCCCTGGGGGCGTTCCGGGCGGTGGCGGCCTGCCGGGTCACGGCGCGGTCCCTTCGGCGCGGCCGGTGCTGTCCGTGCCGTCTTCTCCGGCCCCCGGGGTCCAGGACGTGGCCGCGAGCGACCGGGCGAAGAGGGTGCCCAGGCGGGCGCCCGCCTCGTCGTCCAGGAGCGCGTGCGACCAGCGCAGCGCCAACTGGACGCGCCCGCCGACGGAGACGGTGGTGACGGTCAGGCCGCGTGGCATACGGGCCGGGGCCGAGAACCACACGGCGGTGGGGCGCCCCGCGTCCCCGAAGTCGAGCGGGTAGGGGATGCGGCCGATGTTGGACAGCAGCGTGGTGGACGCCAGGGGCGCGGCGGCGGTGCGCAGTGCCCGCGTGAGGACGCCGCGCGCGCCGACGGGAAGCACCGGCGCGGTCAGCAGCGCCGCGCCGAGACCGAGTTGGGAGCCCGGTGCGGACTTCAGGGAGCGGGTGCGGGCGGCGGTGCGCCGCAGCAGCCGGGCGACCGCGGCCGGATCGGGAGGGTCGGCCGTGAGCAGCGCCGCGTCCCGTTCCTCCTCCGGACCGAACCCGACGGAGACCAGCCGGGTGCCGTTGCCGATGGGCATGTCCGTACCGCGTGGGCGGTCGTCCACCGGCATGGTCACGACGACGGGGGCGCTCGGGCGCCCGTGGACGTGGTTCCAGCGGGCCACCATCAGGCAGGTGGCCACGAGGAGCTGGTCGTTGACGGTGAAGGCGGCGACGCCGCCGACACGGGGCGGCCGGGCCGGCACGGGCAGCTCGGTGATGAGCATCCCGTTGCCACGGCGTTCCTGGACGTCCGGGCCGGCCGGGCCGCCCGGGCCGCCCTGACGGTTCCGGCCACCCCGGCCGGCTGCCTTCCGGGGCCCGCGTTCGGCGGCGATCCGTACCGGCCGGGCCAGGCGATGCCCGCCGAGCGGCGGCGTGTCCTGGGCAGCGCCGCCCGTGGCGGCCCCGGGCGCGCGGACGGGCGGGGGCGCCGGGGAGTTCTCGGCGCCCCCGTAGAGCTGGGCGGCGGTGGCCAGCACCCGCAGGCAGGCCGGACCGTCCAGCGCGGTGTGGTTGATGGTGACGAGCAGCACCGTGCCGCCGTTCGCCTCCCCCTTCTCACCCTCGCCCACGTCTTCGCCCGGCCCCCGCTCGACGACCTCCAGGCGTACCGGCGGCGAGGCGTCCAGCGGCGGACAGTCGGCCAGGGCCCGCTCCCGGGCCCGTACGAGGGCGTCCGGACCCGGTGGCGGGAAGACGACCGGGTCCACGTCCGGCACGCCCGTCAGCTCCCACTCGTACCGGCGCCGCCACCAGCGGTGCGGAGCCTGGCGCATCAGGATGCGGGGGTGCCGGCACAGTGCCTCCCGGAACGCCGCCCGCAGCCGGTCGGGGTCCGGCCGTCCGGGCAGGTGCACCTCGATGTGCACGGTTTCCGGTTCGTCCTCCGTGAGGCAGTGCCGGGTGATCTCGTCGACCACCGGGAACGGGATGCGCCGTACGGTCCGGTCCGCCGCGCCGGGCGGCCCGTCCCCGGCCGGTTCCCGGCGTGCCGGGTGCAGTGCGGTCATCGAGTGGGTTCCTCCCCGCTCCGGTTAGGTGAAGTGCCGCGAGGTGGTGCGTCGTTCGCGGTTCCGTGAGGTGGAGTGTCGTTCGGTGGTACGTCCTTCGTAGGCGTGCCGCTCGGGGGCGCGTCGCCCGGAGGTGGCGCGTCGCCCGGAGCTGGTGCGCGGCCCGGAGCCGCGCCGCGTCGTCGTCGGCGTCTGGGCAGCGGCGGTGCCGGCGGCCGCGACGCCACCGGCCCGGAGACCGGCGGCATGGCCACCGTTCCCGCTCCCTTGGCCGCTCCCGGCCCCGTCCCCGGTTCCTTCGCCGCCTCTGCCGCCTCCGCCTCCCCCCGAGGCCCCGCCCCACCTGCCGCACGCGCCCCGCGCCGCGCCCACGAGCCGGGCACCGTCACCATCGCGGCCGCCAGTGCCAGCAGGGCCAGCGCCTGTGCCGTGGCGCTGAAGGCCCCGGCGTCGGCGGCGGCCGGTTCGCCCGCGCCGAGCGCCGCCGTGATCCCGGCGCCCACCATGGCCAGCAGCGCGACCGGCACCAGGAGCCCCGGCCGGAACCGGGCCGCCAGTGCCAGCAGGGGCACGATCACGGCGTACGGCCCGGAGGCGAGGGCCACGACCACGGTGAGAGCGACGACGCCCAGCACCCAGGAAGGCGCGGGCGGCGCCTGCGGTTCCGGCACCGTCCGTTGTGTGCGCCGTACCAGGGCGGAGCCGATGAGTACGGCGATGCCCAGCGCACCGCCGAGCAGCCCGAGATCGTACGTCGTGGCGGGCGCGTACGACAGTTTCACGAGCCCCCCTCTGCCCGCCGGGACCAGGAACCCCTGCTGCCAGCCGTCGAGCCGGACGGGGGACAGTTCGCGTCCGTCGAGCGTCGCGTGCCAGCCGTCGTTGGCGTTCTCGTACATCTGGAGGTACGCGGCGGCGCCGGTCCCCACCTGTACCGACCGCTGGTCGCCCGCCCAGTCCTCCGCCCTCACGGACCGCCGCTCGCTCGCGGGCGCGGGGGCGCTGCCCCGGCTGAGGGTGACGTCCGTCAGCGCCAGCGGGCCCTGGTCGCCGGCCTCCACCCGGTGCTGTCCGGAGGGGAGTTCGAGGCTGCCGTCGCGTGCTTCGCCCGCGCACAGTTCGACCGTGACGGGGCGGCGTTCGGTCAGGTCGCGGACGCGTCCGGAAGCCTTGGTGGCATGCAGGGTGCCGTCCACGGCCAGCGGCGGGCCTTGCCCGCACGCCAGTGAGAACCGGTCGGTGGCCGAGGGGGGCGGGGTGCGCAGCGCGTCCAGGGCCGGGATGTAGACCTCGCTGAGGCCGACGGGGAGTTGAAGGGCCTGGTCGGCGACCGGGTTGTGGACGGTGAGTTCCTTGACCTTGCTGATGGTGATGTCGAGGCGGTCGGTGGTGATGGGGTCGAAGCGGGCCTGGCCGTTCTCGTCGACACCGGCGGTCGCGGCCCCGTCGGGGGAGTTGACCAGGACCTGTTCGGGGCGGGTGGAGATGCCGCCCGCCGCGGCCAGCACGATCTGGTCGACGGCCCGTTTGCCGGGCCAGCGCAGGTGCAGGGTCGGCTTGTCGCCCGCGATCCAGGCGGTGGTCAGGTCGCCGTCGACGAGGTTGCGGGGGCTGAGCGAGCGGCCGGAGCCGAAGCTGGTGGAGTCGGCGGTGGCGGTGACGCGTTCCTTCTGCCGGGGGGCCACGCGGTCCAGGAGCCGGTCGAGTTCCGGCCCCGGTACGGCCAGAGCCCTGGCCGACACCTCGTACGACGCGCTCGTGCCCGTACGGAACTGGCGGTGCAGCCCCACCTCGGCGGAGACCGGCGAGAGGCCGCCGGGATCGCTGCCGCGGTGCAGGGAGTACGTGGCGGACGGCGCCGTGGACTTCTCGGCGTCCGCGGGGAGCCGCAGCAGCCGGGTGACCTGCACGTCCGGTATCGACACCTCGGAGAAGCCCGCGCCGGACAGCCCGGCGCGCGGCGTCTGCGACCCGGTGATGGTGATCTTCAGCCACTTCGCGACCCCGGCCGGTGCTCCGACCTGCTGCCGCGCGCCGTTGGTGAGCAACGGGCTCTCGACGCTGCCCCGGTCGGTCTGCACGCGTACGGAAGTCGGCGCCGCCCGCATGCCGTCGCCCGGCAGCGGTGTCAGCGCGATCCGGGACGGTACGGACGTGGGCCGGGTGAAGCCGATCCGCAGCCACTGGCCGACCGGTTCGCCCGCGCTGCCCTCGGCCCAGCCGGTGTCCGGGTCGCCGTCGAAGGCGTGCACCGGGTCGTACTGCGGCAGGTGGAACAGCCAGTTGCCGCTGCTGGAGGCGGTGACGGAGGCGGCGCCGCGCAGCACCCCGGTGGTCTGGTGGTCGATGCCCTCGGCCGGCAGGATCTGCCGGGGCGGGCGCCCGGGGTCCTGGACGCTGTCCGGGTGATTCCGCTCCCCGGGCGCGTACGTGTACGACGTGTTGGAGTTGACCAGTCCGAACCGGGTGTCGGCACGGCGCAGCCCGTCGCCGGTCAACTGGAGCGGCGGGGTGCCGACGCCCGGGTGGTTGTCACCGGTCAGCACGGCCGGCCGGTGGCGCAGCGTGGGGTCGGCGGACAGCGGGAGCAGCGCCTCCGGCCCTCCGCTGACCTGCGCGGTGTCCGACACGGGCCGGGCGGTGACCGGGCCGGGGCGCGGGGTGTCCACCGGTTCGTAGATCTCCACCGAGCGCTGGCGCGGGTACAGGCCCTGGATCTGTACGGGGGTGTCGGGGGCGATCTTCCCGTCCGTGGTCAGCGGCCCGAACGCGGCGACCCGGCGGTAGCCGGACGCCTCCAGGGTGCGCTTGACGGTCTGTGTCGGCACGTATCCGATCTGGTCCGGGTCGAGATCGTTGCGTACGACGACGTCGTACAGGCCCGCCCGGCCCAGGAAGTCGCGCAGCCCCGGTACTTCGGAGCCGGACAGCAGCGCCTGCTCGACGGCGTCCAGGGCGCGCCGTACGCCGGGTGTCCCGAACGGCACGTAGTCGCGCTGCGCCCACCGGGAGCGGGCGAGCACGTCCAGGGGCTGGTCGATGGGGGAGCCCCAGGTGTAGATGCCGTGCGCGGTGGCGGGGACGACGAGGGCGCGGTTGTCGGGGGTGTTCTTCTTGAGCCAGTCGGCGGTCCGCTCCCAGGCGCTCGGCAGCTTCTTGAAGGCGCCGGGCTGGAGGACCGTCCCGTCGAGGAACGGCAGGGCGAGCGCGGGCACGGTCAGCAGCGCGACGACCAGCGGGAGGTGGCGGCGCCCGGGGACGCGCCGGGTACCGCGCCGCTCACCGGCCACTCCGACGAGGTGCGCCAGGCCGAACGCGAGGGCCAGCGCCAGGCCCGGCCCGAACTTGTAGATGTTGCGGAACGGTCGCAGCCAGCCGTCGAGCCAGTCCTGCCACAGCCCGTGGAACGGGCCGCCCAGCGCCCCGGCGTACCCCGTGAGGCAGATCCCGGCCACCACCAGCACCGTCAGCAGCAGCCAGCGCCGCTCCGGCGTGTCCCGGCGGGCCAGCCCGGCCAGGCCGAGCGCGGCGGCCAGCGCCGAGCCGAGGATCGCGGCGGCGCCCGCCGCCATGGTCCAGCCGGCCGGCAGCCAGGGTTCGCCGAAGTTGAGGTAGCCGGTCCAGTTCCCGGCGCCGCGCAGCAGTTCGGTCGCCGACATGGTGCCGGTCGTGGTGGTGGCCTGCTCGATGTACGGCATGAAGTTCTCGCCGTACACCCCGAGCAGCAGCAGCGGTACGGCCCACCACGCGGTCGCCAGGACGACGCCCGGTATCCACCACACGAGCAGCGCTCTGCGCCGGGCGCCCGTACGCGACAGTACATACAGCAGGACGGGCAGCAGCGACGCCAGAGTCGATGCTGCGTTGACGCCGCCCATGAAGGGGATGAGCAGCGCGGAGCGGGTGGCGGCCAAGCGCGCCGACGCGCGGTGGTTCGTCAGCGGCAGCAGCACCCAGGGAAGCAGCGCGCCCGGCAGCGCGGCGGCGGACGTGGAGCCGATGACCATGGTGAACGTCGGCCACAGCGCGTACGCGGCGGCGGCGAGCAGCCGGGCTGGGGGCGTGCCGACGCGCAGCCGTTCCGCCAGCCGCAGCGCGCCCCAGAAGGCGGTGGTGACGATCAGCGACATCCACAGCCGCTCGGCGAGCCACACCGGCAGGTGCACGAGGTCCGTCAGCGCGTAGTACGGCAGGGACGGGAACGCGTAGCCGACGTACTGGTCCGTGATGCCGCCGAAGCCCGCCCGGTCGTGCCACAACTGCCCCAGGTCGCTCAGGAACCGCCAGGGGTCGGTGCTCACCCCCAGCTTCGTCTCGAAGGTCATCTTCCCGGCGGAGGGCGCGAGGAAGAGCACGAAGGTGACGGCCCAGAACGCCAGCAGCCAGCGCCGGGACCGCGGCGGTCCGGGCGGCGGCGCGCCCGGCGCGGACGCCGGGGTGCCTCCGGCGTCCGGCGATCCGGGGGAGCTGGACACGAGCGTCTGGGTCATGGCAACCGCCGCAGGATGAGGAGGAGGTTCCAGGTGGCTACTTCGCGTACGCCCGGCAGGCGCGGGATCGTTTCGGCGAGGAACGGCGCGTACCGGGAGCGGGCCGTCACGATCCACACGTCGTCCCGCGCCCTGACCTGGCGCAACGTCCGGCCGACGTGCAGGGCGAACAGGTTCTCGCCCAAGGTGTGCTTGGCGGCCCGGCCGGTACGCCGCCGGTAACGCTCGCGGGCCCGCCGGGCGCCCAGGTAGTGCCAGGGCGCCGTCTCGTGCCCGCCCCAGGGGGACAGCCAGTTGGTGAACGACAGGTAGATCAGGCCGCCGGGCCGGGTGATCCGTACCAGCTCGCTGAGGAAGGTCTGCGGGTCCGCCACGTGCTCCAGGACGTTGGAGGAGAAGCAGATGTCGGCGGTGCCGTCGGCCAGGGGGAGGAGGTAGCCGTCGGCGAGCACCGCGCCACTGGAAGGACCGCCGCGCGCGGCCAGTTCGCGCAGGTCGGGCTCGAAGAGGTAGCCGTGCGCGCCGCGGCGCCGGAACTCCTCGGTGAAGTGTCCGCTGCCGCCGCCGACGTCCGCCACGACCCGGCCCTTCAGCGGCTCGTACCGCTCGATCTGGTCGGCGGCGTCCCGGGCGAGCAGGCCGTAGCAGTGCTCGGGGTCGTGCTGTTCGCGCAGGAAGGCGCGGAAGAGGGTGAGAGATCTGCGCAGGGAAGGGTCCCGCACCTCAGCATCACCGCCCGGCGGGGAGGTCGAGGTGCGCCTCGGCGTACGACTCGGCCGCCACGGCCCGGAAGCCGCGGACCGTGGCGCTCCACCGGAACCGCGCGGCGCGCTGCGCGGCTGCCGCACCCAGCGCCTGCCGGCGCGGACGGCTGAGCGCCAGCGTGCACCAGTGCGCGGCGAAGGAACTCTCGCCGCGCGCCAGCAGCCCGGTCACCCCGTCGTCGACCGAGTCGCGCAGGCCGGGGATGTCGAACCCGACGGCCGGGGTGTGCCGGGCGGCCGCCTCCATGACGACCAGGCCCCAGCCCTCGACCAGCGACGGGTGCAGCAGCAGCCAGGCGCGGCAGAGGAGTTCGTGTTTGTCCTGCTCGCTGATCCGGCCGGTGAAGTGCACGTCGGGACCGGCCATGGCCGCCAGCCGGTGGCGCTCCGGACCGTCACCGACGATCACCAGCCGGCCGCCGGTGACCGGCCGCACCCGCTCCCACAGGCGCAGCAGCAGATCGACGCGCTTGTACTCGACCAGCCGCCCCATGGCCAGGAACAGCGGCTCCGGCGCCTCGGGGAGCAGCGGCCCCGGCTCCTCCACGCCGTTGTGCACCAGCCGGATACGCTCCCGCTCCACACCGAGCCCGCGCAGCGCGGCGGCGGTCGAGCCCGACACGGCGACCATGAGGTTGCCGCGGTGGGTACCCGCCAGCGCCCAGTGCTCCAGCCGGCGGCCGAGCCGGGCGGCGGGCGCGGGGTAGCGCAGGCCCCACAGGTCCGTGTGGACGTGGTTGACCAGGCACAGCGTGGGTCCGGTGTGCCACAGGGGCGCCAGGTACGGCATCCCGTTGCAGACCTCGACCAGCAGGTCGCACGCGCCGACCCGGCGGCTGAACTGCCGTCGCACCCGCAGAAAGTGACCGGCGTCGCCGCCCGCGGAGACCACCCGGTAGCCGCGGTCGGCGGCGGGGCCGCCGCACAGCAGGGTGACCTCGTGGCCGTGCGCGGTCAGGCCCTCGGCGATGCGGTCGACGAGCAGTTCGGAGCCGCCGGCGGCGGGGTTGCCCAGGTCGCGGCGGGCCAGGAAGACGATGCGGTGGGGGAGTGGGGGTGCGGGGCGGTCGGAGTGTTCGGAGGGGTCGGGGGTGACTGGTGGGGTGGTGCGGGCGGACGTTTCAGGGCGTGCGGGCGGTTCGTGGCGTGCGGACGGTGCATGGCGTGCGGGCGGTGCGGCGGACAAGGACGGTCGTACGTGCTGGGGCATGTGCGCTCCAACTCGTCTCAGGGTGCGGTACCAGTGGTGTGGGGGGACGTACTGCGTACTGAGTCGTGCGGACCTGCCGGCATGGGGCTGCGGACGGGGACGGGGGACGGGGTGCGGGTGCGGGTCTGGTGACGAGGACCGGTAGGGGGGCCGGTGCGGGACCGGTGCTCCGGGGACGGGGACGCGGGTGGGTGAGCTCGATAGTTTTCGCCGCCCTGTTCGATGCGGCTACTCACCGGCGTGACAATTTCCGCCCCGACTCCGCCTGACGCCTCATCACTTCGCGCAGGATCAGCTGAACCGCCGCCTCCCGCGCACCACCAGCACCACCCCGAAAAGCGTCGCCCCGCCGCCCGCCACGGCGGCCGCGAGCGGTGCCGTCTCGCCGACCGTCTTGAGCTTGGTGCTGTCCGCGTCCGCCAGCGCCACCTGCTTGCGCCGGGTGGCGGGTGTGAACTCCAGCCCCGACCCGCGCAGCAGCGTCACCGCGTCGGTGCGCGCGCCGGGCGCCCGCAGCGTCTTGTGCGGCGAGATCGAGGCGTTGATGATCCGGCCGGTGCGCGGCTCGACGACCAGCTCGATCCCGCTGTTCGCGTACCACTCCTCGGCCTGCACCTGGCCCTGCGCGGGCCGCCCGACCAGCCGGCCGGGCACCTGCCGGCTGCCCGTCCTGGTGGGTGCGACGGTCCCCGTGAAGCGATAGCCCTCGTACCCCTGCACGTGCTTGGTGCCGGCGAAGCGGAGCGGGACCGCGGCGCCCAGGGTGTTGTCCCACCAGCGGTAGGTCCGGCGCTGCACGTCGAAGGGGAACTTCAGGTACGCGTCCCCTTCGAAGCGGGTCGGCGCCTCTTTGCAGCAGTGCACCGGGGCGTTGGTGCGACGGTCGGTGACCCACCGTTCCAGCGTCCACTGGAACGCCTTGCGCGGGTCCTTCAGCTCCAGTGTCACCGGGGTGTCGACGGTCGTGGACACGTCCCACACGGCCCGCCCGCTGCGTTCGCTCTCCGCCACGTCCCCCAGTACGTGCCGGGTGATGGTGATCTTCTGCTTGTTCCTGGTGCGCAGCGTCCCGGTGTCGAAGTAGCTGCCGGTGCCGGTGAAGACGGTGGTCACGTCGACGTCCACCGGGGTGCGCTGGGCGCGCGGCGCGACGTACCAGGCGAGCATCGGGGCGAGCGCCAGGAGGAAGACGCCGAGGCCCAGCAGGACCAGGGAAAAGGGTGAGGCGGTCTTACGCATACGAGCACTCCTGAGGGCGGCGGGGGCAGTGCACGTGCGGCGTGGCGGTGGTCCGGGTGAACGGGCGGGAACCGTAGGGGAATGCTTGACATGCCGTCAATGCCCCCACACACTCGGCAGGCACCGCGGCCGCCGCGGCCCGGCGCTCCGCCGGCGCGGTAGGGCACCGCGGCCGCCACCGTGCGGTCCCGCGTGCGCCCGAGGCCGTCCGCGGACCGGGCCGGACCGGGCCGGTGCGCCGCGCAACCCTCGAAGTACCTGCCACCGAAGGGGCCCGCCGCGCCATGCACAGACTGCTCGCCGCCGTACTGACCTCGCTGGGCGCCGCCGCCCTGGCCGTAGGCGCCTCCCTCGGTATCGTCGCCGCCCTGGACGCCACGCCGGAACAGCCGAACGTGCCCCTGGTGACCTTCGACCGGACGCCTTAGGGGAGGCCGCAGGCGTGGTGGAGACGGTCCGCTCGGCCTGGCGCGACGTACCCCCGGCGCAGGTGAGGGAGTTCGCCGCGCGCGCTCTGGACGAGGTCCCGGCGCTGGCCCAGTGCATCCTGGCGGAGATCCGCCGCGAATACCCGCAACTTCCCTTGGCGCTGGACGAGTACGGCGAGCCGCGCGCGCTGGTCGGCATCCGGCAGTCGCTGGAGCACTTCGTGGAGCACATGTCCGCCGGCCTGGACAGCCCGCACGTCCACCCGCGCATCTTCCAGGAGTTCGGCCGGGGCGCGGGCATCCAGGGCCGCAGTCTGGACGCCCTGCAAGCCATCTACCGGCTGGGCGTACGGCTGGCCTGGCGGCGGCTGGCCGAGATCGGCCAGCAGGTGGCGATTCCGGCCCCGGCCATGTACGAACTGGCTGAATCGGGCTTCGAGTACCTGGACGGGCTGGTCGCCGAATCGGTACGCGGCTTCGCCGAGGCCGCGGCCCGCCAGGCGGGCGAACGGCTGCGGCACCAACGCCGCCTCATGGACCAGTTGTTCGCGGCCGGGGCACGCGCACACACGGCCCCCGCGCTCACCGACCGCGCCGCCCGGATCGGCTGGGCGCTGCCCGCACAGGTCGCCGTGGCCGTACTGCTGCGCCCCGCCCGTGAGTCCGTCGCGCCCGCCGTCGGTACGGACGTCCTCCTGGACATGGAGTGCGAGCGGCCCCGCATGGTGGTGCCGGAGCCGGACGCCGCCGGGCGCCGGGAACTGCTCCAGCGCGCCACGGCGGGGTGGTCGGGCGCGCTCGGCCCGGCCGTACCGCTGGCGCACGCGGCCAAGTCGCTGCGCTGGGCGAACACCGCGGTCGATCTGATCGAGCGGGGCCTGCTGCCCGCCGGGCAGCTTCTGCACTGCACCGATCACACCGAGGCGCTGGTCCTCCTGCCGCCCGAGGAACTCATCGAGGACCTGACCCGGCGGCGGCTGGAGCCCCTGGCGCACTGCGGCCCCACCCATGGACGCCGGCTGGCCGAGACCCTCCTCGCCTGGCTGGAGACGCGCGGCGGCGCGCCCGAGGTGGCCGCCCGGCTCGGCGTCCACCCGCAGACCGTCCGCTACCGGCTGCGCCAGATACGCGAGCTGTGGGGTGACGAGGTGGACGACCCGGACCGCCGCTTCGAACTGGAACTGGTGCTGCGGGCCCGGCGGCTGCGCGGCGAACTCAGTGTGCCGGGCGGCCCGTCCAGCCGTCGCTGAACACCTCGAAGCCGTCCAGCAGCCGGGCCAGCCCGAATTCGAACATGGCGTCCAGCCGCAGCGTCCCCCCGTCGTCCATGTCGTCGATTCCCGCGTACATGGGGAAGGAACCGGACTCCATGATCCGCTCGTACTCCGGCTCCAGCGACGCCATCCACTGGTCCTGGTCCATGCCGGTCTGCTGCTCGGCCTCCAGGTCCTCCTCCAGGGCCACCGCCGTGCCGCGTACGTGGTTGAGCAGCGTCAGGGCCAGCCGCAGCTTGGTCAGCGGGTCGAACTGGGTCGCCGAGCCCATGGTCCACTCGATGAGGGTCATCGCGTGCGGCAACGGCTGCGGGCGGGTGATCGACAGCCACTGGGCGACCCACGGATGCCGCTGGTAGAGCTGCCACTGGAGACGGGCCCCGGCCTCCATCCGCGCGCGCCAGTGCCGCGGCGCCGGGGCGGGCAGTTCGATCTCGGCGAAGGTGGCGTCCGCCATCAGCATGACCAGCTCGTCCTTGTTCGCCACATGACGGTAGAGCGCCATGGAGGAAGCGCCGAACTCGGCGGCCACGCGGCGCATCGACAGGGAGCGCAGCCCTTCGGCGTCGGCGATCCGGACGCCGGCCCGCACGATGCGGTCGCGGCTGAGGCCGGGGGGCTGGTGATCACCGTCGGGGAGGGGGCGGTGGCCGTCGCCGGAGGCGTTGCTGCCGGAAGCGCTGCTGCCGCGCGGCCGGGGCGCGGGCCCACCGTCCGCGCGCGTCCCCGTTTCCGTAGCCGCCTCCGCCACCACCGTGCCCACCCCCGGCACCGCCCTGACCAGGCCCTCCTGGCGCAGCGTGGTGAGGACCTTGGTCGCGGTCGCCATCGCCACCCCCCACTCCTGGGTGATCCGCCGTGTCGACGGCACACGGTCTCCCGCGGCCAGTTCGCCGGTATCGATACGCCGCCGGATCTCCGCGACGATGCGGCGGTACGGCGGGGCGGCCGAAGGGTTCGTCGCGGGGGTGGCGGAAGGGCCCGTGGCGGGGGTGACTGGGCGGTCCATGGTGGCGGCCTCCGGTTCTCCGTACTAGTGCACCAAGGGCCTGCGAGGGTAGCAAGGTCGCGACAGCGCCGGTGGCGGCAGGTGGGGTGCACTAGTGTGATGCACCTCCAATTCCCTTGCAGTGCCTATGGTTTGCGCTGTAAGCGCGCCCTGTCTACCTTCCTTGCTATGATGTTTACTCCGTACGCACCTCCTCCGCGCGCCGGGCGCCGCGAGTGGACCGCGCTCGTGGTGCTCCTGCTGCCCTGCCTGCTGGTCTCGATGGACGTCTCGGTGCTCTACTTCGCCGTACCGTTCCTCTCCGCCGAACTCGCGCCCAGCGGCGTCGAACAACTGTGGATCCTCGATGTCTACGGCTTCGTCCTGGCCGGACTCCTGATCACCATGGGCGCGCTCGGCGACCGCATCGGCCGCCGCAAGCTGCTGCTCACCGGCGCCGTCCTGTTCGGCGTCGCCTCGGCCCTGGCCGCCTACGCGCAGAGCGCCGAGATGCTCATCGCCGCCCGCGCGGTGCTCGGCGTCGGCGGCGCCACCCTCATGCCGTCCACCCTGGCCCTGATCCGCAACCTCTTCCACGACGCCGGGCAGCGCGGCAAGGCCGTCGCGATCTGGTCCGGCGGCATGATGGGCGGCATCGCGCTCGGTCCGGTGCTCAGCGGGGTGCTGCTGGAGCACTTCTGGTGGGGCTCGGTCTTCCTGATCAACGCCCCGGCGATGGTGCTGCTGCTCGTGGCCGGGCCCCTGCTGCTGCCCGAGTTCAAGAACCCGGCGGCGGGCCGGTTCGACCTGCCGGGCGCGCTGCTCTCCCTGGCGGCGATGCTCCCGGTCGTCTACGGCGTCAAGGAGATGGCCCGCAACGGCTTCGAGGTGCTGCCCGCACTGGCCGTCGCGGCCGGACTGCTGGTCGCCGCCACGTTCGTACGCCGCCAGCGCACCGCCCGGCACCCGATGCTGGACCTGGAACTCTTCCGCCACCGCGGCTACTCGGGCTCCGTCCTGATGAACCTGCTGGCGATGTTCGCGCTGGTCGGCAGCGCGGTCTTCTTCACCCAGTACCTCCAGTCCGTACGCGGCATGAGCCCGCTGGAGGCCGCCCTGTGGAACGTCGTGCCGACCGTCGTGGTCGGCGGCACGGCCCCGGCCGCCACCGCCCTCGCCCGCCGCGTGGACCGGGCGTTCGTCATCGCCGGCGGCTTCCTGGCCGCCGCGGGAGGGTTCGTGTGGGTGTCCCGGACGGCGGCGGAGACCCCGCTGTGGATCGTGCTCCTGGGCGCCAGTGTCTACGCGGCGGGTCTGGTCATGGTGATGTCGCTCGGCACCGAACTGGCCCTAGGCGTCGCCCCGCCGCAGCGCGCGGGCTCGGCCTCCGCCCTCCTGGAATCCGGCTCCGAACTGGGCGGCGCCCTGGGCCTGGCACTCCTGGGCACCCTCGGCAACGCCGTCTACCGCGGCGACATCGACGGCGTCGTCCCCGGCGGGCTGCCCGCGGGCGCGGCGGACACCGTACGGGAAACCCTGGCCGGAGCTGCGGCAGTCGCGGGAGAACTGCCGGGGCGGGCGGGCGAGGCGCTTCTCACGGCGGCCCGTACGGCGTTCCTCGGCGGTCTGCACGCGGCGATGCTCGGCGCGGCGGCCGTCATGGTCCTGGGCGCGCTGCTGGCGGCGGCGCTGCTCAGGGGCGTACGGACACAGCCTCCGGAGCCGGGGGAGAAGGCGACCGGGTGCGGGCCGGCCGCGGGCGAGCGCGAGTCCGTCGACGCCGCTTCCGTCGACGGCGCCTCCGCCGATACCGCTTCCGTCAGCGCCCCCGTCACCCGAAGCTGACCCGCTCCAGCCAGGAGTCCAGCAGTTCCGCATCACCACCGATCACGATGCCGGGGCTGCGGGCGGGCAGCCGGCGGTAGAGGACCAGCAGCAGGTCGGTCAGCGGACCGCTGACGGTGACGGCGGCCTCCTCGCGCGGCGCGTGGCGCCAGGAGATCGCCGCACCGGTGAGGTCGACCAGCCAGTCGGCCGCCGTCCCCGGTGCCGTGCCGGTGGCCCGGAAGCGCAGCGTGCGGCCGGGGCCGAGAAGTTCCCGCAGCTCCGGGCGGTGATCGAGGGTCTGCGGCTGCGCGGCCAGCTCCAGCCACTCGCCGAAGCAGTCGGCGGCGGTCTCCTCGCCGAGGGTGAACGGCGCGCCCTCGGCCAGGAACGCGTCGGCGCGGTGGATCGCCGTCTCGTTGGCCATCCGGCGGGCGAAGAACGCGGCCGCCGGGCCGAGCTGGGGGAGGGGCACCCAGGCTTCCGCGCTCGGCCCGGCGGTCCGCAGGGTCTCGGCCAGCAGGGCGGCCCCCTCGCCCAGCCAGCCGTCCAGTACGGCCGGGTCCTCGTCGGCGTACGGCGACAGATCACGGAAGTGCCCGTCGGGGGGCGGCCTTTCCGTACCGGTGCGCACGACCTCCTCGACCCAGCGGTGCGCACCGCCCAGATGCCGCAGCAACTGGCCGACGTTCCAGCCGGGGCAGGAGGGCACCGGGGTCCTCAGCCGGGCCGCGCCCCGCACGAGCGACCTCAACAGGTCGGTCTGCTCGACGATTTCGGAGCAGTGGCGGTCGTACGTCGAAGCGTTCATGACGCCACGGTAAGTCCCGCCACTGACAACCGGCTTCGGGTCAGCTGAAGTCCAGGTCCCCCGTCCGCGTCCGCTTCAGCTCGAAGAACTTGTCGTAACCGGCGAGCAGCCGGGCGCCGTCGAAGACGCGTACGGCATCCTCGCCGCGCGGGATCGCCGTCAGCACCGGGCCGAAGAAGGCCACGCCGTCGATGTGGATGGTGGGCGTGCCGACCTCTTCGCCGACCGGGTCCATGCCCTCGTGGTGGCTCTTGCGCAGCGCGTCGTCGTACTCCGTGCTGTCGGCGGCGCCGGCCAGCTCCTCGGGCAGGCCCGCCTCGGCGAGCGCCTCCTCGATGACGGTGGCGTAGTCCTCCCGGCTGTCGTTGTGCAAGCGCGTGCCGAGCGCGGTGTACAGGTCGCGCAGTACCTCCTCGCCGTGCTTCTGGGCGGCGGCGATGCACACCCGCACCGGCCCCCACGCCTTGGCCAGCAGTTCCTGGTACTGCTCCGGCAGCCCTTCACGGCCGTCGTTGAGGACGGCCAGGCTCATCACGCGGAAGCGCAGGTCGATGTCGCGGTGGGCCTCCACCTCCAGGATCCAGCGCGAGGTGATCCAGGCGAACGGGCAGAGCGGGTCGAAGTAGAAGTCGACTGTGTGACGGGTGGTGTTCGGGGAAGACGCATTCTGAGCAGTCATGACGCCACGATAGTTCGCTTCACAACTTCCGGCCGGGAGTAAGAGCGGCGGCTTCCGGAGGCGCGGCATCCGGACGGGCGGCTTCCGGGACGCGTCCGCCGGCCGGCGGACGCCGGTTCTCGTCCGCCCGGCTCGCGGCGCTACTCCGGTGTGACGCCCAGCATCCGCTGGAGCAGCTCCTTGAGCAGCGCGCGCTCCGCCACGGACAGCTCGCCGAGCGGCTCGCGCGCGAAGTCCAGCGAGTCGCGCAGCTGCGCCGCCGTCGCCCGGCCCGTCTCGGTGGGGGCGGCCAGCTTGACCCGGCGGTCGGCCGGATCCGGGCGGCGCTCGACCAGGCCGCGGGACTCCAGCCGGTCCACGATCCCGGTCACGTTCGACGGCTCGCACTTCAGGCTCAGGGCTATCCGGCGCATCGGCATCGCCTCGCGGGCGAGGAGGCCGAGAACGCGCGCCTGGGCACCGGTCAGGGAATGCTCGGCCGCCGCGTGCTCGTACTCCTCGTGATAACGGGCCACGACGGTGCCGATCAGCTCGACGACCTCGGCGGTCAGGTGGTCTGCGCGAGGAGTCATGGCACCAGGGTAGCGAATTGCTTGACAACATGAAATATCTAGGAGCATGGTTGTTTCAGCACCTGAAGCATTTCGAGGAGGAGCAGCCCATGTCCGCACTGCCCACGTCCGCCCGCGAATGGCATCTCGTCGCCCGTCCGCACGGCTGGCCGAAGCCGGAGGACTTCGCGCTGCGCGAGGCCGCGGTCCCCGAGCCCGGCGAGGGGCAGCTCCTCGTCCGCAATCTGTACTTCTCCGTCGACCCGTACATGCGCGGCCGGATGAACGACGTGAAGTCCTACAGCCCGCCCTTCAAGCTGGACGAGCCGATGGAGGGCGGCGCGGTCGGCGAGGTCGTCGCCTCCAACGCCGACGGCTTCGCGGTCGGTGACCACGTCCTGCACTTCAAGGGCTGGCGCGAGTACGCCGTGGTGGACGCCGCCAAGATCGCCAAGGTGGACGGTTCGCTGGCGCCCCTCTCCGCCTACCTGGGCGTGCTCGGCATGCCGGGCCTGACGGCCTACGCGGGCCTGCTGGAGGTCGCCTCCTTCAAGGAGGGCGACGCCGTCTTCGTGTCCGGCGCGGCCGGTGCGGTCGGCAGCGAGGTCGGCCAGATCGCCAAGCTCAAGGGCGCTTCGCGCGTCATCGGCAGCGCGGGCTCCGACGAGAAGGTCAAGCTGCTGACGGAGGAGTACGGCTTCGACGCCGCCTTCAACTACAAGTCCGACCGGTCTGTCAAGGAGCAGCTCAGGGACGCCGCCCCCGACGGCATCGACGTCTACTTCGACAACGTCGGCGGCGACCACCTGGAGGCCGCCATCGACTCGCTGAACCTGCACGGCCGGGTCGCCGTCTGCGGCATGATCTCGCAGTACAACGCCACCGAGCCGACCCCGGCGCCGCGCAACCTCGCGCTGGTCATCGGCAAGCGGCTGCGCATCCAGGGCATGCTCGTCGCCGACCACTCCCACCTCCAGGAGCAGTTCGTCTCCGAGGTCTCGGCCTGGGTGCGCTCGGGAGAGCTGAAGTTCAGCGAGACGAAGGTCGCCGGCATCGAGAACGGTTTCGAGGCGTTTCTCGGCCTGCTGCGCGGTGACAACACCGGCAAGATGATCGTCGATCTCACGGACTGACCCCTTACGGAGCCGGTTCCGCCGGGCCACTAGGCTCGGCCCCAAGCCGTCGCGATCGTGGGCGCGAGTCGCGGCGAACCACAGGAGGATCTCTATGTCCATCCAGCCCGTAGATGTCGTCTACACCGCCGTCGCCACCGCGGAGAACGGCCGGGACGGCCGCGTCGCCAGCGACGACGGCAAGCTGGACGTCGTCGTCAACCCGCCCAAGGAGCAGGGTGGCAGCGGCGCCGGCACCAACCCCGAGCAGCTCTTCGCAGCCGGCTACAGCGCCTGCTTCCAGGGCGCGCTCAGCGTCGTCGCCCGCCAGGAGAAGGCGGACGTCTCCGGCTCCCGGGTGACCGCCAAGGTCGGCATCGGCAAGACCCCGTCCGGCGGCTTCGGCCTCACGGTCGAGATCAACGCCACCATCCCGAACGTGGACGAGGCCACCGCCAAGGACCTGGTCGAAAAGGCCCACCAGGTGTGCCCGTACTCGAACGCCACCCGCGGCAACATCGACGTCAAGCTCAGCGTCGGCTGACGGCTGGTGTCGATCGGCCGGCGTCGATCGACCGGCAGCCGGGCGTCGACCGGCAGTTGACGTTCGGGTGTCGACCGGCGGTCGGGCATCGGCTGGCGACTGGGTGTCCGGCGACGGTTGGCCGTCGGCTGACGCGAGGCTTCGGGCTGAGGGCCGCACTCCTGGAGGGGGTGCGGCCCTTGGTCGTTCCTGCTTCGGCCTGGACTTGGTGGGGTCGCTGCCGTACGTGCGTGTCGCGAGTGCTTCGGCAGAGGGTTGGCAGGCGGCCCTCGATCTCATCGCGGAGAGGGGCTGGCGGCGCCGGCGCTCCGAGGGGGAGACGGTGCTCCCCGTGCCCCGGGCGGAGTCTGTGCTGTCCCGCCCCGCGGGTGCGTACGCCGAGTGCCCGGAACTGCGGGTGCGGATGACTGCCGAGGTGTTGGCGATCTTCCGATCCCGCGCCGACGACGAGGTCGTCTTCGTCGTCGACCTGCGGGAGTTGCAGGGCCGGAAGCGGCTTGGGGTGTTCCGTGGCTTCCTTCGGGAGATAGGGCGGTGGCTGCGCAAGCCCGTGCCGATGGACCCGGCAGGCGACTACGGCCATCCGGTGCTCGGCTTCGACGTCGAGACCGATCGAGTCGTTCTCCTCGCAGACCCGCAGGTCAGGTGACTGAGGCCGGTGGCTGCGGGCCGTAGGAGGTCCCGTCACGGAGTGTCGCGGGCGGGACGTCGGCTTGGGCCAGCGAGGCAGGGGAGGGCTTGGGTGCGGCGTTTTCCCTGGGCGACCGACCTGTCGTAGGAGGAGGTCAGGTCCGGAAGGCGGGGGTGGCCAGGCCGAGGAAGGCGCCGGTGTCACCGATGCCGTTGATCGCCGGCCGCGTGCATCCTCTGCTCGTCCCCGTCCGGCCGTCCCACGGCAGCGATCGATCGCCCCATCCGCATGATGAGCGGCCTTCCGGTCTGCGGAAAGGCCGCTGGTCATGCTCTTGGCCGGCGGCCAGTCGATGCTTATGGAGCCGGGGACATCACCTCTGGGCCACGCGTCCGGCGGGGAGAGAGTCATGCCTGCTCCGGGGTCGGGAGCCCCTTTGTGGGCTGCCGGTGGAGAAGGGCTGAAGGGGCTGGATGGGATGGATGGGCTGGATGGGCTGGGGGGCTACCCCGGGGAGGTGGTCTGCTCGGAGCGGCCTGCCCCGTGGGCTGCTCCTTCGGGGGGCGGCTTGCCCCGGGCCTGCTCCTTCGAGGGCGGCTTGCGTGGGAGAGTGGACGGTCTGCTGCGGGGGCGCCTGGCCTGGGTGTCGGTCTGCCCTGAGGGTGGTCTGTCCCCGGGGTCCCGAGAGGTGGTCTGTCCCGGGGCCCCGAGGGGTGGCCTGTCCCGAGGGGAGTCCCCGAGGGGCGGTTTGTCCCGGGGGAGTCCCCAAGGGGTGGCCTGCCGCCGGAAAGTCTCCGAGGGGTGGCCTGTCCCAGGGGAGTCACCTGAAGGGTGGCCTGTCCTAGGGGAGTCACCTGAAGGGTGGCCTGTCCTAGGGGAGTCACCTGAAGGGCGGTCTGTCTCAGGAACTGCCCCCGGGCACGGTCTGTCTCAGGAACTGGCCCCCGGGGCGGCCTGTCCAGAATCTGTCCCCCGAGGGGCGGCCTCTGTCGGGGCTTCTCCCGGGGGCTTCTGTCCTGGGGCGGCCTTCCCCGGGCGGCCTCCCCTGGGTGATCTACCCGGGCGCCGGTCTCCCCGGAGTGCTCCGGAGGGGGCGGGCTGTCTTGGAGCGGCCCGCCCAGGAGCGGTTCCTTGGGCGCCCCGAGAGGCGTTCCGCGGCCCCAGGGGCAACCCGCCCCAGGGCCGGAGCGGCGCCCACCCGGTGTCAGGTTCGCGCCAATGCCGTAAACGCTCTGGGGTGTCGTGCGGGCGATGGCTAACGTGGTGGCGCGAGGCGTCCGAGGGGTCGAGTGACGGGCGAGCCGAGCGGTGTACCACCGCCTGCCGTCACCCCTATCGGACTCTCCTGTGACGCAGGCCACTCTCGCGCCGTCTTGACGGCGGAGTCGTGTAATCGATTACGTAAGCCCACACGAAATCGATTACACGCCGTTGTGCGATCGAGACGCCCTGCGCCGTGGTGTCCTCGACCTGCCTGCGCGGACCTGCATGGAAGGGCTGGGGCGGGATGGCGAAGATCAAGGATGTGGCCGAGCGGGCCGGGGTGTCCGTGGCGACCGTCTCCCGGGTGCTGAACGGGCGGAGTCCGGTGACCGAGACGCGTGAGCGGGTGCTCGCCGCCGTCGAGGAGCTGGGGTACCGGCCCAACAACGTCGCCCGCGCCCTGCGCACCGCCCGTACCGGCACGCTCGGACTGGTCATCAGCGACCTGACCAACCCGTTCTTCACCGAGTTGGCCGACGCCGTCGAGGACGCCGCGCGCGGCCTCGGCTACAGCCTGATCATCGGCAACGCCGCCGAACGCACCGCTCAGCAGGACGACTACATCCGTACGCTGCTGGACCGCCGTATCGACGGCCTGCTGGTCAGCTCGGCCGGTGCCGGCTCCGCGATGCTGCGCGAGGTCGTCGCCTCCGGCACGCCGCTGGTGCTGCTGGACCGGATCGTGCCGGGCGTCGACGCGCCGTGCGTACGGGCCGACGGCGCCGCGGCGCTCACCGACCTGGCCGCCCACCTCGCCGCCCTCGGCCGGCGGCGCCCCGCGGTCATCGTGGCTCCGGCCGGTACGCCGACCGGCGACGAGCGGCTGGAACTCTTCCGTACGGCGCTGGCCGCGCACGGCATAGCGCTGCCGGACGAGCGCGTCGGCTCCACGCCCGACCTCCAGCCCACCGGCGGCCGCGCGGTGATGCGCCGCCTCCTGGACCTGCCCGAGCCGCCCGACGCCGTACTGGCCACCGACAACCTGATGGCGCTCGGCGCGATGGACGAGATCCGCGCGCGCGGACTGCGCGTCCCCGACGACATGGCGCTGGTCGTGTACGACGACGTGCCCTGGTTCGCACACACCGACCCGCCGCTCACCGCCATCGCGCAGCCCACCCGCGAGCTGGGCCGGGCCGCCCTGCACACCCTGCTGGAACGGATCGAGGGGCGCGCGCCCGGCTCCGTGCTGCTGCCGGCCCGCCTCGTCACCCGCCGCTCCTGCGGCGAACCGGGCACCACCCGCGAGGAAACCCAAGAGGAGGAGGGCAGCGCATGACCGACGTCAACGACGACGTTCGGGACGACGCACCGGCCGGCCGCGAACTGCTGCGCATGGAGGGGGTGACGAAGTCGTTCCCCGGCGTGCGCGCGCTGGACGGCGTGGACTTGAGCCTGCGCGCGGGCGAGGTGCACGTCCTGCTCGGCGAGAACGGCGCGGGCAAGAGCACCCTGATCAAGATGCTCTCCGGCGCCCACCGCCCCGACGCGGGCCGCATCCTCGTGGCCGACGGTCCAGGCCCGATCGGTGGCCCCGGTGGATCCGGCGGCCCCGGCGGCCCTGGCGAACACAACGGTCCCGGTGGGCCCGGCGACCACAGCAGAACCGTAGGCCACGTCGGCAACGGCGGCCTCAGCCGTTCCGGCGATCACGTCGGCCCCGGTGCCCCCGACACCACTCCAGCCCCCGGCACCTCACGCGCCACCCCTCCCGACGCTCTCCACGAGGTGCACATCCGCACCGCGCAGGACGCCGAACGGCTCGGTATCGCCACCATCTACCAGGAGTTCAATCTCGTCCCCCGCCTGACCGTCGCGGAGAACATCTTCCTGGGCCGGCAACCCCGCACCGCGCTCCGTCTGATCGACAAGAAGGCCATGCGGGCGCGCGCCGCCGAACTGCTGCGCCGGGTACGCCTGGACGTCTCCCCGGACACCCCGGTCGCCGAACTGGGCATCGCCCGGCTCCAGATGGTCGAGATCGCCAAGGCGCTGAGCCTGCGCGCCCGCGTCCTGATCATGGACGAGCCGACCGCCGTTCTGACCTCCGATGAGGTCGATACCCTCTTCACCATCGTGCGCGAACTGCGCGCCGGCGGCGTGGGGATCATCTTCATCACCCACCACCTGGAGGAGATCCGCGCCCTCGGCGACCGCGTCACCGTACTGCGCGACGGCCGCTCGGTCGCCGAGGTGCCGGCCGGTACGGACGAGGACGAGCTGATCCGCCTGATGGTGGGCCGGGACATCGCCGAGCAGTACCCGCGGCAGCGCCCGGACGAGCCCGGCGCGCCGCTGCTGCGCGTCCGCGGCCTGACGAGGCACGGCCTCAACGGCACGCCCGTCTTCGAGGACATCGGCTTCGAGGTGCGGGCCGGTGAGGTCGTCGGCCTCGCGGGCCTGGTCGGCGCCGGCCGTACCGAGGTCGCGCGGGCGGTCTTCGGCGTGGATCACTACGACGCCGGGAGCGTCGAGGTCGACGGGCAGGTGCTGGCCCCCGGCGACGTACGGGCCGCGATGCGCGCCGGGCTCGGCCTGGTCCCCGAGGACCGCAAGGGCCAGGGGCTGGTCCTGGACGCCTCGCTCCAGGACAACCTGACGCTGGCCCGGCTGGACCGCGACACCCGCGGCGGCCTGGTCGACCGGCGCGGCCAGCGGCGCGCTGCCGCTGAGGTGGCCGCCCGGCTGAAGGTACGGATGAGCGGCCTGGGGCAGCACGCCCGGACCCTGTCCGGCGGCAACCAGCAGAAGGTCGTCATCGGCAAGTGGCTGCTGGCCGACACCCGGCTGCTGATCCTGGACGAGCCGACGCGCGGCATCGACGTGGGCGCGAAGGTCGAGATCTACCAGCTCGTCAACGAGCTGACGGCAGCCGGCCGCGCGGTGCTGATGATCTCCAGCGACCTGCCCGAGGTGCTCGGTATGAGCGACCGGGTGCTGGTCATGGCCCAGGGGCGGCTCGCCGGTGAACTCTCCGGCGACGAGGCGACGCAGGACGCGGTGATGGAACTGGCGGTGCGGTCCGACGCCGACGCGTCCGGACCGCACGGGACGGCACCGCACGGGACGGCGTCGCGCACGTCACCGCACCCGACGACGAACGAGAGCGCGAAGGAGGGCTCCGATGTCCGCTGATGTGAAGACGGGAGCGGCCGCCGAGGCGGTCGGCACCGCCCCGCCCGACGACGGCTTCGGCCCCTGGTTCACCCGGGCGGTCCTGAAGAACGGCCCGCTGGGCGGCCTGATCGCCCTGATCGTGGTCATGGCGATCCTGTCCGGGGACTTCCTGAACGGGCAGAACCTCCTCAACGTCGGCGTCCAGGCGTCCGTCACCGCCATCCTCGCCTTCGGCGTCACCTTCGTGATCGTCTCGGCCGGCATCGACCTGTCGGTCGGCTCGGTGGCCGCCCTCAGCGCCACCGTGGTCGCCTGGGCCGCGACCGACGCGGGCCTGCCGGTGTGGGCCGCCGTCCTGCTGGGGCTCGCGCTCGGCGCGGCGGCCGGCCTGGTCTCCGGCGCGCTGGTCGCGTACGGGAAGCTGCCCGCCTTCATCGCCACCCTCGCGATGCTCTCCGTCGGCCGCGGCCTCGCTCTGGTGATCACCGGCGGTACGCCGATCGCCTTCCCCGCCTCGGTCAGCAAGCTGGGGGACACGCTGGGCGGCTGGCTGCCCGTTCCGGTCCTGGTCATGATCGCGATGGGGCTCGTGGCGGCGCTGGTCCTCAACCGGACGTACGCGGGCCGCGCGATGTTCGCGATCGGCGGCAACGAGGAGGCCGCCCGGCTCTCCGGCATCGACGTCAAGCGCCGCAAGCTGGTGATCTACGCGATGTCCGGACTGTTCGCGGCGGTCGCGGGCATCGTCCTCGCGGCCCGGCTGACCTCCGCCCAGCCGCAGGCCGCCGTCGGCTACGAACTCGACGCCATCGCCGCCGTCGTGATCGGCGGCGCCAGCCTCTCCGGCGGCTCCGGCAAGGCGTCCGGCACCCTCATCGGCGCCCTGATCCTCGCCGTGCTGCGCAACGGCCTGAACCTGCTGAGCGTCTCGGCGTTCTGGCAGCAGGTGGCCACCGGTCTGGTCATCGCGCTGGCGGTGCTCCTGGACACGCTGCGGCGCCGGAGCGCGCGATGAGGTGGCCCAGGGGACCGCTCGACGGCGGTACGCCCAGGACGGGTACGTACAGGACGGGTACGCCCGGGAAGGGTACGCCCGGGAAGAGTACGTCCGGCAGGGCCGCGCCCGGTGGGGGTACGGGCTCGTTCCGCGAGCGGCGTACGGAGCCGCTCGACAGCGGTACGCCCGGCAGGGGCACCGACTCGCTCCGCAGGCGTACGGGCCTGCTCGGCGCGGCTGTCCTGGCCGGTGCCCTCGCCCTGTCCGGCTGCGACCGCGGCGGCGACACCGACCTGGGCCTGGCCCTCTCCACCCTGAACAACCCGTTCTTCGTCGCCGTCCGTGAGGGCGCGCAGGCCGAGGCGGACCGGCGCGGCCTGCACATCAACATCACCGACGCGCAGAACGACCCGATGCAGCAGATCAACCAGATGGAGACGTTCACCAGCCAGGACGTCAAGGCGGCGATCATCAACCCGGTGGACTCCGACGCCGCCGTGCCGGCCGTCGGGGTCGCCAACCGGGCGGACGTGCCGGTGATCTCCCTGGACCGCGGCGTCAACGGCGGCCGGGTCGGCTCGGCCATCGCCTCCGACAACGTCGCGGGCGGCCGGCTCGCCGCGAAGACGCTGGCCGAGTCCCTCGGCGGCAAGGGCAAGGTGGCCTTCCTGGAGGGCCAGCCCGGCACCTCGGCCGCCCGGGAGCGCGGGCAGGGCTTCGAGGAGGGCATCAAGGCGTACCCGGGCATCCAGGTGGTGGCGCGGCAGCCCGCCGACTTCGACCGGGCCAAGGGCATGGACGTGATGTCCAATATGCTCCAAGTACACCGGGACATCGGCGGCGTCTTCGCGGCCAACGACGAGATGGCGCTCGGCGCCGCCAAGTCGCTGGGCGCCCGGGCGGGCAAGGACGTGAAGATCGTGGCGTTCGACGGGACGCCGGAGGGCGTCGCGGCGGTACGCGGCGGGACGCTGACCGCCACGGTCGCCCAGCAGCCCAAGCTGCTGGGCAGGCAGGCCGTGGCGCAGGCGCTCAGGGCGGCGCGCGGCGAGCGGCTGCCGAAGCAGGTGAAGGTGCCGGTGGTCCTGGTGACCGGCAAGAACGCGGCGGAATTCGATGGGTGAGAAGCAGATGTACGACGTACTGGTAGTGGGCTCGGCCAACGCGGACCTGACGGTCCGGGTGGCGCGGCGGCCCGGCGCGGGCGAGACCGTGCACGGCTCCGACCTGGTCGAGTCGGCGGGCGGCAAGGGCGCCAACCAGGCGGCCGCCGCCGCCCGGCTCGGCGGCCGGGTCGGCCTGCTGGCCCGGGTCGGCGACGACGCGTACGGCGAACTGCTGCTGGACGCGCAGCGCGCCGCGGGCACGGACGTCGCGCACGTGATCGTCGAGTCCGGCACCCGCACCGGCACCGCGATGATCATCGTGGGGCCGGACGGCGACAACAGCATCGTCGTCTCCCCGGGCGCCAACGCGGCGCTCACCCCCGCGGACGTGGCGGCCGCCCGCGACGTCATCGCCGCGTCCGCCGCCGTCTCCCTCCAGTTGGAGGTGCCCGTGGAGACGGTACGGGCCGCCGCCGCCACGGCCACGGAGACCGGCACCCGGGTCGTCCTCAACCCGTCCCCCACCCCCGACAGCCTCGACCCGGAGCTGCTCGCCGCCGCCGACCCCCTCGTGGTCAACGAGCACGAGGCGCAGCAGCTCGCGGGCCGCACCGAAGGCACCCCGGAGGACTGGGCCCGGGCGCTGCGCGAGCAGGGCGCCCGCTCGGTCGTGGTCACCCTCGGCGGCGACGGCGCGCTGGTCGTGGACGGCGAGGGCGGCACCGGCCGGGTCCCCGGCGTGAAGGTCGAGGCCGTCGACACCACGGGCGCGGGCGACGCGTTCACCGGCGCCCTCGCGACCCGCCTGGCCGGCGGCGCCTCCCTCACGGACGCCGCCCGCTTCGCCGTACGGGTGGGCGCCGCGGCCGTCACCAAGCCGGGCGCCCAGCCGTCCTACCCGACGCTGGACGAACTGCCGTCCTGACCGGCGGGCACGGCCGCGGGGACGCGGGCGGGGCGGCCGTACGCAGGCCGTCCCGCCCGCGCCCGCTCACCTGTGGTGCCTCGTCAGCGATGTGGAGCCGCCTTCCGCAGACCGCCGCCGGACGTTGTCCCGGTCACGGATCACCGGTCGTTCACCCGCTCCCGTATGCCTTCCGCACCCGCCGCCACATGCCCGGCGGCCCGGCCCACCTCGGCCACGGCCGGCCCGGCCTCGTCGGCCAGGCGCGCGAGGCCTGTCCCGTCCGCCGCCCAGATGCCGCTGTACCCGCAGGCCACGCTCTCGCTCCCCGGGCCGACGCCGTTGGCGAGCAGTACGTCGAGCCCGGTGTCCCGCGCCTTGGCGGCGTACTGCTCCGTGCGCTCCACCGAGTCGTGGAACGAGCTGGCCAGATACACCTGGCAGCCGTCGGCCGCGGCCTGCTCCGCCACCTCGGGGAAGGCGTTGTCGTAACAGGTGGCGAGGGCGAACTTCAGGCCGCGGAAGGTGAACCGGCCGCCCGCGTCCGTCCCCGCCGTGAACAGGCCGTTCTCCCGGCCGTACAGGTGGTGCTTGTCGTAGCGGGTCAGCAGCGCGCCGTCCGGTCCGTACACGAACGAAGCGATGGTCATGCCGTCCGCCGTCCCCGCCGGGCCACGGCCCGGGCCGTTGACCACCGCGGCGACGCCCGCCGTCCGGCACGCGTCCCGGACGGGGGCCAGCCGCGGGTCGTCCGGCGCGAGGGCGTACCGCTCCGGGGCGGCGGCTATCGCGTCGAGCTCGTAGTTGGTCAGGGCCAGCTCGGCGAAGACGACCAGCTCGGCGCCGCGGCCGGCGGCCTCGGCGAGCAGAGTGGCCATCCGCGCCGCGTTGCCCTCGATGTCCCGGGACGCGGACGGGAATTGCGCTGCTGCGACGATCATTTCTCCATGATGCCCGGTGCCACTGACAACGCGGCGGCCAGGAGGCTCCGCACCTGCCCGGTGATGGCCGTCCGGTTCCGTACGAAGTCGGGATCGGTGACCGTGCCGGTCGCCGGATCGGTGTTCCCGGCGCCGAACTGGAGGACCGGCGTGTGCAGATGGCCGCCCGGCACCTTCAGCTTCAGCGCGTCCCGCAGCAGCGTCGCCCGGTAGCCGATCTCGTTGGACAGGTAGTCACCGCCGCCGCCCGCGCGGGCCGTGGAGCCCGGCGTCGGCCCGTCCGGCCGCTCGACGGGTGCCCCGCCGCCCGCCGGGATCTCGGTCACCTCCGTGTTGTCCCGTACCGGGAACGGCCCGGTGGCGGTGGTGGTGAGCTGCGCGTACGGGAGGGTCGTGGTGGTCCACTGCGGCTGCGGCCGTACGGTCGGCACGCCCTTCGGCACGGGCACCGTCCCGGTACGGGACACGCGCGCGTTGTCCGGATAGCCGCCCCGCCAGGCGCCGTTCGTCCGCTCCAGGTCGAACCGCCCCGGCCGTCCCTGGCTGACGGTGGTGAACAGGTCCACCTGCCGCGGCCCGCGCCGGAAGTGCGGCAGCAGTGTCCGCTCCACCGTGCCCGCCGCGAAGTCCGCCCACCGTACGGGGAAGACGGCGGTCTCGATCCGCGCGAGCCGCCCGGAGGACGTACGGACCGTCGTACCGTCCAGCGCGAGCGCCGCGGCCCCCGACGGATTGCTGCGGCGGGAGTCCGCGTCCAGCTGGAAGGGGTCGAAGCCGGTCACGACGACGCGCAGGGTCCGCTTCCCGGCGTGCCCGCCGCCGGGCAGGTCGATCGAGTCCTGCCCCCGCGACCCGCGCTCCAGCGCCCCCGCCAGTGTGTTCCGTTGGCCAACGGTCAACCGGAACGGCGGTTTCCACTCGCGCAGCGCCTCGGTCATGCCCAGCCGCGCCCAGTACAGCGGCCGGTCGTCGTCCCGGCTCAGGTCGCCGCCCTGCGGCCCTCGCCCCTGGACGCGGTCCACCGCGCGTCGCCACAGGCCGCGTCCGGCCTCCGTGACGTACCGTTTCGCCGCCCCGTACGAGTGCACCCGTGCGAGCCCGTCGCCGAACGTCCCGGCCACGTCGGCGAACCCGCTGCGCCGCAGGATCTCCTGCGGCGCGCGCTGCGACAGCCGCTGCGCCTCGACGGTCGGTGCGGCCGACGCCGGCCGGGCGGTGGCGGCGGCGGGGGAGGCCGCTGTGGCGGAAGGGGCGGTGAGGGCGAGCGGGGCCGCGGTCAGCAGCGCGGCGCCGAGCACACCCATCCTGGTGCGTATGCGTCTCATGGGGTGAGTAAAGCGGCGCCGTACCGTGCGCGGAAGGGGTTGATCCTCTTCCTTCCCGCGCGGACCGGCCGCCGTCAGCCCTCGACCGCACCCTCGCCGGCCGCCGGAGCGCCACCCTCCCCGTCGGCCGCCCCGAGCAGCGACAGGAAGTCCCCGAACGCCGCCGGCATGTCCACCTCCGCCGGATCCAGCAGCCACTGCAACTGGAGGCCGTCCATCACGGCGGCCAGCAGCGGCGCGGCCCGCTCCGGTGTCAGCCCGCCCGGCAGCCGGTCGCCGTACTCCGCCCGCAGCACCCCGGCCAGCGCCTCCCGCACCCGCCGGAACCGCCGCTCGAAGAAGTCACGGGCCGGGTGGTCCTCGGTGACACTGTCCCCGGCCAGGACCGTGTACGTCTGGACGACCCCGGGCCGCCCGGCGTTGTACTCGACCAGCCCGGCGAGGGTGTCCGTGCGCCAGGCGCCGGTGGCCGCCGCCGCGGCCGTGTCCCAGCGGTCGCGCGCCTCCAGGACGCCGACCAGCAGCAGTTCCTTGCTGGGGAAGTGGTGCAGCAGGCCCTGCTGGGTCAGTCCGGCGCGCTCGGCGACGGCGGCGAGTGACGTACCGCGATAGCCGCGCTCGGCGATCAGCTCCATGGCGGCCTGGAGGATCGCCTCGCGCCGCTCCGCGCGCTGTGCCTCGCGTCCACCGCCGCTCCGGCGGCCGCCCGGCCGTACCTGGTCCCGTGCAGTCACCGGGCGAGCGTAACCCCGCCCGCCCCGGTCATAAGGTAACCAGAAGATAACAGTACCTACCACTTGCCAGGTGAACCGGTCACAATCGGGCTCAGGGGCCCGGAGCCGCTCGTCACGCCAGGGAGAGCCGTATGACCGACCACCGAAGCGCCCACACCGCGGCAGCCGCCGTGGCCGTCGAGGAGGCCCTCGGGAAGCTGGACCTCGACACCAAGGCCGGGCTGCTGTCCGGGCAGGACGTCTGGACGCTGCCCGCCGTACCGGAGATCGGGCTGAGGTCCCTGGTCATGTCGGACGGACCGATCGGCGTGCGCGGCCAGGGATGGGGTGCGGAGGATCCGTCCGTCGCCCTGCCCAGCCCCACCGCGCTGGCCGCCACCTGGGACCGGGAGCTGGCACGCCGCGCGGGCCGGCTGCTCGCCCAGGAGGCGCGCCGCAAGGGCGTGCACGTCCTGCTGGCCCCCACCGTCAACCTGCACCGCTCCCCGCTCGGCGGCCGCCATTTCGAGTGCTTCTCCGAGGACCCGTACCTGACCGGTGTGATCGGCGCGGGGTACGTCGCCGGGGTCCAGGACGGCGGGGTGGGGGCGACCGTCAAGCACTTCGTGGGCAACGACGCCGAGACCGAGCGCTTCACCGTCGACAACCGGATCGCTCCCCGGCCGCTGCGCGAGCTGTACCTGGCGCCCTTCGAGCACATCGTCGAAACCGCCCGGCCCTGGGCCGTCATGACGGCCTACAACCAGGTCAACGGCGTGACGATGACCGAACACCGCGAGCTGGTCGACGGCGTCCTGCGAGGCGGGTGGGGCTTCGACGGGGTCAACGTCTCCGACTGGACGGCGGCCCGCGACACGGTACGCGCGCTGCGCGGCGGCCTGGACCTCGCGATGCCGGGGCCGCACACGGTCTTCGGCGCACCGCTCGCGGCGGCCGTCCGGGACGGGCGGGTGACGGAGGACGAGGTGGACGACGCGGTGCGCCGCGTGCTCCTGCTCGCCGCCCGCACGGGCTGCCTGGAGGGCGTCCCGGCCGCCGTCGCCCCCGAGGACGTACCGCGGCACATCGACGGCCGCGCACTGGCCCGCGAGATCGCCCGCCGCGCCTTCGTCCTCGTACGCAACGAACCGGTCGCACGCGACGAACCGGTCGCACGCGACGAACCGGCCGTACGCGACGAGCCCGCACCCACCCGGAACGACACCCCGCCCCGCGCCCTCCCCCTCACCCCCCACTCCCTCCGCAAGCTCGCCGTCATCGGTGCCGCGGCCAAGGACGCCCGGGTGCTGGGCGGCGGCTCCGCCACCGTCTTCCCCGAGCGGATCGTCTCCCCGCTGGAGGGCCTGCGCGCCGCCCTGCCGGACACCGACGTCACCTTCTCGGCCGGCGCCGACCCCCGCACGAAGGTCCCGCACGCCCGCGCGGGCTTCGAGCTGTGCGCCCGTTACTACGGCGCGGACGGCGCGCTGCTCGCCGAACAGCCGCAGTTCGACGGCAAGGTGCAGGCCATGGGCCGGTTCCCGGACGGTGTCACACAGCGCAACCTGCACACCGTGGAGCTGGCGGGCACGTTCACCCCGCAGGCCGACGGCGCGCACACCTTCGCCGTCTCCGGCACCGGCGAGCTCCGGCTGACCGTCGGCGGCCGGGTGCTGTTCGACGCCCCCTGTGCCCCGGACACGGACGACCCGTTCGAGGCGTTCATGAACCCCGCCGAGCACCGCGTGCAGGCGGAGCTGACGGCCGGACAGACCCTGCACGTGGCGCTGCGGTTCGTCCCGCGCGGCACCGGTCTCGGCGCCGACCTGCCCGTACTGACCTTCGCGCTCGGCCACGCGGAGCCGCGGCCCGACCCGGACGCGGAGATCGAGGAGGCGGTACGGGCCGCCACGGCGGCGGACGCCGTGGTCGTGGTCGTGGCGACCACCGAGGAGACCGAGTCGGAGGGCTTCGACCGTACGGGCCTGGCCCTGCCGGGGCGCCAGGACGAGCTGGTCTCGCGGGTGGCCGCCGCCAACCCGTACACCGTCGTGGTCGTCAACGCGGGTTCCCCGGTGGAGCTGCCCTGGCGCGCGGAGGTGCCCGCCGTCCTGCTCGGCTGGTTCCCCGGGCAGGAGGCGGGAGCCGCACTGGCCGACGTCCTGCTGGGGACGCACGAGCCGGGCGGCCGCCTGCCGACCACCTGGCCCGCCTGCCTGGCGGACGCCCCGGTCACCCAGGTCACCCCGGCCGACGGCCGGATCGCGTACGAGGAGGGCGTCTTCATCGGCTACCGGGCCTGGCAGCGCCGGGCCCGCGAGGAGGCGGGCCCGGCACCGGCGTACCCCTTCGGGCACGGACTGGGCTACACCGACTGGAGTTACGAGTCCCTGGAGGCGACCCCGGCCCGCGCCCGGGTCCGGGTGCGCAACACCGGCACCCGCCACGGCCGTGAGGTCGTACAGGTCTACCTCGCGCCCCTGGACCGGGTCGCGGGCCTGGCGCCCGCGGACCGCCCGGACCGATGGCTGGCCGGGTTCGCGACGGTGGAGGCGGCCCCGGGCGAGACGGCCGAGGCCGAGATCGTGCTGCCGCGCCGTGCCTTCGAGATCTGGGACGAGGCGGCCGGTGCCCGCCGTTTCGTGGACGGTACGTACGCGATCGAGGCGGCCCGCAGTGTCACCGACCGGCGGCTGGCCGCGCAGGTCACCGTGGCCTGACCGCGCGGGTCACGACGGTCCGACCGCGCGGGCCACCACGCTCCGGTTGCGCGGGGCGCGACGGCCTGCCCGCGCGGCGCCCGCGGCACCTCAGCCCCCGGCCCGTACCTCCACGTCGCCCCCGTCGCTGTGCACCTTGATCTTGTGCGGCGACTTGTTGTCCACGGTGCCGGTGACCCGGCGGTTGCCACCGTCCGTGGTGGCGTCCACCGCGTAACGGCCCTGCGGGACCCGGACCGTGACCGCGCCGCCGCTGCTCCGGCCGTCCACCCGGTCCGGTACACCGGTGAAGCGGGCGTCGATCTCGCCGCCGTCGGTGTCCGCCGTCGCCTGCTTCGCCGTGCAGTCCCGCAGGTCGATGTCGCCGCCGTGGGTCTTCGCGTCGACGGCCCCCGAGGCGCCCTCGACGTGGATGTCGCCGCCCTCGGTCCGCAGCTTCACGGCGACCGACCGCGCGACCCTGACCTCGTAGGCGACGCTGCACTTGCCCCGGATTCCCGCGCAGTCGTCCGCGGTGAGCTTCAGGCTGCCGCCTTCGAGGGCGTGCCGGGTGCCGGGCTTCCGCTCGCCGTACGCCAGCCGTTCCGTCACTTTGACCCGGTCACCGGCCGTGTCGTCCGCGACGACCGTGATGTTGCCGCCCGGCGTCGTCACGTCCAGCGTCGTCGTTCTGCCCTCGACGGTGTAGCTGCGCTCGGTCTCGGTGACCTTTTCGGTCAGCTCGCAGCCGGTGACCGCGACGGTCACCGTGACGAGGGCGGCCGTGGCGAGGGCGACACGGGTGGTGCGGTGCCCCGGTCTGGTGGTGCGGTGTTCCGGCCTGGTCGTACGGCGTGCGGTCATGGTGGGTCCCCCCGGGTACGGAAAGCGGTGTGCGGGCGTGCGGAGCGGTGTACGGGCCCCGGGCGCACCGTGGTTCGGGCCGACTGCCATCCTCCCGCGCCCCGTGTTTCCGCCGGATCCCCAGCAGGAACGATCTGCCCGGCCTTCCCCCTAAGGGTGTCCGTGCCGCCCCGTCAGGGCTGCTACGTCCCCTTACGGGTGATCTCCCGGAACGCCATCCGGGCCAGCTCCCGCTGCCCTTCCCGGCCGGGGTGGAACCAGTCCCAGGCGCTCAACTCCGCGCCGGTGAAGCGGAAGTCGAAGACGGACCGGTCGAAGCGGCACAGCGTGTCGCGCTCGCAGACCGACTCCAGGGCCTTGTTGTAGGCCACCACCCGGTCCCGCACGCTCTGCCGGCGGGTGTCCGCGGCCTTCGACAGGTCGTCGGGGTCGCGCAGCATCGAGCCGCACATCCCGAGCTTCCACACTTCCTTGCCCAGCGGATTCTGCCGCCCCTGCGACCACAGCCGCATCAGGTCGGGCACGGCCGCGACGTACACCTGCGTCTTGGGCAGGGCGCGCCGCAGCGCGCGCAGCGACGCCTCGAAGTCGGCGCGGAAGGCGGTCGTCGTGGTCATCGCGCCGACGTCGGTGCGGCAGGCGTCGTTGGCGCCCACCAGGACGGTGACCAGCTCGGGCCGTTTCCGTACGGCCTGCTCGACCTGGGCGGGCAGGTCGCGCATCAGCGCGCCGGTCTTCGCGAAGTTCCAGCTCTGCGTGGCGGGATCCTTCACCAGCCGCCGGGCGACGCTGTTCACTCCCGGGTCCGTGCCGGTGGCCCAGGAGACGGCGGGGCAGTCGGACAGCACCGAGCAGGCGTCGAACCCGGCGGTGATGGAGTCGCCGACCGCGGCCACCGAGGCGGGGTCGGTGCGCCAGGCGGGAGAGGGCTTGGGGGAGCGGCTCGGGGCCGTCCGGCCGCCGTCGTCGGGATCACCGGCGCAGGCCGTCAGGGAGACGGCGAGCGCGGCCGCCGTGAGGGCGGCGGCAGCGGCGGTACGGGCCCGGTTTGGCCGAAAGGGCTGATTGACCGCGGTCATCCCCTGTCCCCCTCCGGCGTGCGAGTGATATCTGTTCCGGTACCGACGGTACGTCACCCCCTGACGCCTGCCGCGCGGTAGCTTGTGCCGTGACCCGTAGGGTCCTCGCCCGACGGCACCGGCACAGTCGGCACGCGTGTATTACATCACGTCATTTACTGTCCCTTTTGCGGCAAATTGGGGCTCATGGTGTTTACTGTAGGTAACCTCGGATGCTGGTGCCGACGTGATCACTGGGGCAGAATGCTTGCAGCTGTCCCGGCCGCGACCGGAACGGGCACGAGGCCGCTGGGGAAGGCGAACCTCGAACCGTACTGGAGGTCCCGGTGACGACACGTGGAGTTCTGTACGTCCACTCCGCACCGCGCGCGCTGTGCCCGCACGTCGAATGGGCCGTCGCGGGCGTCCTCGGTGTGCGCGTCAACCTCGACTGGATCCGCCAGCCGGCGTCCCCCGGCACCTGGAGAGCCGAGTTCTCCTGGCAGGGCGAGGCCGGCACGGCCTCCAAGCTGGCCTCCGCGCTGCGCGGCTGGCACCTGCTGCGCTTCGAGGTGACCGCCGAACCCTGCGCCACCGCCGAGGGCGAGCGCTACAGCGCCACGCCCGAGCTGGGCATCTTTCACGCCGTCACCGGCATCCACGGCGACATCCTGATCCCCGAGGACCGGCTGCGCGCAGCGCTCGCCCGTTCGGCGGGCGGCGAGACCGAGCTGGCGGCCGAGGTCGCCAAGCTGCTCGGCAAGCCCTGGGACGACGAGCTGGAGCCCTTCCGGTACGCGGGTGAGGGCGCCCCGGTCCGCTGGCTGCACCAGGTCGTCTGACCCGCCGCACCAGGCCGCGGGCGGCCGCGGCGGCGCGCCGACGCCGCCCTTGCCCTGGAGCCCGCTCCAGGCCGTAGCGTGCGGACATGCCTGACAAGACCTCAGTGGCGGTGCTCGGCACCGGAATCATGGGCTCGGCGATGGCCCGCAATCTCGCCGGCGCCGGCCTGGACGTCCGCGCCTGGAACCGCACCCGCGCCAAGGCCGAACCCCTGGCCGCCGACGGTGTACGGGTCGTGGACACCCCGGCCGAGGCGGTGGACGGCGCGGACGCCGTCCTGACCGTCCTGCTGGACGGACCGGCCGTCCTGGACGCCGTACGGGCGAGCGCCCCCGCCCTGCGCGCGCGGACCCTCTGGCTCCAGATGAGCACCGTGGGCGCCGACGGAACCGCCCCGCTCGCCGCCCTCGCCCGCGAACACGGCCTGGACCTCGTGGACGCTCCCGTGGTCGGCACGAAGGAACCCGCGGAGGAGGGCCTGCTGACCGTTCTCGCGGCCGGGCCGCAGGACGTACGGGAGCGGGCGGCGCGCATCCTCGACGTCGTCGGACAGCGCACCCTGTGGGTCGACGAGGACGCGTCCTCGGGCGCGGCCAGCCGCCTCAAGCTCGTCGTCAACAGCTGGGTGCTCACCGTCATCAACGGCACGGGCGAGGCGCTGGCCCTCGCCCAGGGACTCGGCGTGGATCCCCGCTCCTTCCTCGAAGCGGTCGAGGGCGGACCGCTCGACCTGCCCTACCTCCGGATGAAGTCGGAGCTGATCCTGTCCGGCGCGTACCCGGCGAGCTTCACGGTCTCCGCCGCGCGCAAGGACGCCCGGCTGGTCGAGGAGGCCGCCGTGGCGGGCGGGGTGCACATGGACCTGGCGGCGGCCGCGGCGGAGCGCTTCCGGCGGGCGGAGGCGCAGGGGCACGGCGACGAGGACGGCGCGGCGGCGTACTACGCCAGCTTCTGAGGCGTACGCGGTCCCGGGTCCCCGGGCACGCGGCAGAGACCGTACGCCCGCCCCCGGGTACGCGGAAGGGGCCGCGCCACACGGCACGGCCCCTTCGCACACCTCACGGCATGGCCCCTTCGCACACCTCACGGACCGGCGGGTCCGGCTCCGGTCACACGGTCCGGAAGGCCAGCACCACGTTGTGACCGCCGAAGCCGAACGAGTCGTTCAGCACCGCGATCGTGCCCTCGGCGGGCAGCGCGCGCTTCTCGTCCCGGACGATGTCCGCGTCGGCCTCGGGGTCGAGGTTCTCGATGTTGATGGTCGGCGGCGCCACCCGGTGGTGGATCGCCAGCACCGAGGCGACGGTCTCCACGCCGCCCGCGCCGCCCAGCAGGTGGCCGGTCATCGACTTGGTGGCGGAGATCGCCATGTGGTCGACGTCGGTGCCGAAGACCTTGCGCAGCGCCTTGATCTCGGCCAGGTCGCCCAGCGGCGTCGAGGTCGCGTGCGCGTTGACGTGCGCGATCTCGGCCGACTTGAGGTCGGTGTTGGCGAGCAGGTTCTGCAGCGCGTGCGCGATGCCGTTACCGGACGGCTCGGGCTGCACGATGTCGTGGCTGTCGGCGGAGATGCCCTGGCCGACGGCCTCGGCGTAGACCTTCGCACCGCGCTTGGCGGCGTGGTCGGCCGACTCCAGGACGATCACGCCGGAGCCCTCGCCGAGCACGAAGCCGTTGCGGTCCGCGTCGTAGGGGCGGGACGCGCCCTGCGGGTCGTCGTTGTTCTTGGACATCGCCATCATGTTGCCGAACGCGGCGATCGGCAGCGGGTGGATGGCCGCCTCCGTACCGCCCGCGACGACGACGTCGGCACGGCCCGTACGGATCATCTCGATGCCGTAGCCGATGGCCTCGGCACCGGAGGCGCAGGCGCTGACCGGGGTGTGCACACCGGCCCGCGCGTTGACCTCCAGGCCGACGTTGGCCGACGGGCTGTTGGGCATCAGCATCGGCACGGTGTGCGGGGAGACGCGGCGAGAGCCCTTCTCCCGCAGGATGTCGTACTGGTTCAGCAGGGTGGTCACGCCGCCGATGCCGGAGGCGATGACCGTGCCGAGCCGGTCCGGGTCCACCGAGGAGTCCTCGCCGGCCCGGGCCTCGAAACCGGCGTCCGCCCACGCCTCACGGGCCGCGATCAGCGCGAGCTGTGCCGAGCGGTCCAGCTTGCGGGCCTGCGCCCGGGGGATGATCTCGCCCGGGTCGACGGCCGCCGCGGCGGCGATGCGGACCGGGAGGTCGGCCGCCCAGTCCTGGTCGAGGGCGGACACGCCGGAACGTCCGGCGAGCATCCCTTCCCAGGTCGAGGCACTGTCGCCACCCAGCGGTGTGGTTGCGCCGATACCGGTGACGACCACGGTGCGATTGGTCGCGTTCACGGAAATTCCTACTCCACAGGTTGAGGGGTTGAGAATCGACGGCGCCACCGCGGGGTGGCGACATGCGCCGGGGCTGGATCAGCCCTGGTGCTTCAGGATGTAATCGGTCGCGTCGCCGACCGTCTTGAGGTTCTTGACGTCGTCGTCGGGGATCTTCACGTCGAAGCGCTCCTCGGCGGCGACGACGACCTCGACCATGGACAGCGAGTCGACGTCCAGGTCGTCGGTGAAGGACTTGTCCAGCTTGACGTCCTCGACGGGGATCCCGGCGATCTCGTTCACGATCTCGGCGAGACCCTTGACGATCTCTTCCTGGGTGGCGGCCATGATGGCGCTCCTTCGGTAATGGGTCGGGGGAACGGTAGAAAGTCTGCAGTTCCGGGGATGTGGACAGGCTCCGCGCGGTCACCGGGACACAAGGTCACCGGTGGTGTCGCGCGAAACTCGCCTAGGGGAGGGTAACGACCGTCGCGGCGTAGACGAGACCCGCCCCGAAGCCGATGACGAGCGCGGTGTCCCCGCTCTTGGCCTGACCGGTCGCCAGCAGCCGCTCCATGGCGAGCGGAATCGAGGCGGCCGAGGTGTTGCCGGTGGTCTCCACGTCACGGGCGACCGTGACGCTCTCCGGCAGCTTCAGAGTCTTCACCATCGAGTCGATGATCCGCATGTTGGCCTGGTGCGGGATGAAGACGTCCAGGTCGTCCGGGCTGACTCCGGCCGCGTCCAGCGCCTGCTGGGCGACCTTCGCCATCTCGAACACCGCCCACCGGAAGACCGCCTGGCCCTCCTGGGTGATGGCGGGGTAGCGGATCTCGTCCAGCGCCACCTGGGCGTCCGGGCCGTTGCCGCCGGGCACCGGGGTGCGGCGGTAGATGTCCCAGCCGAACGTCTGCTTGATCGTCTCGGCCTTGTCGCCCTCCGAGCCCCAGACGGTCGGGCCGATCGCGGGCTCCTTGCCGGGGCCGACGACCACGGCGCCGGCGCCGTCGCCGAAGAGGAACGCGGTGGCCCGGTCCTCCAGGTCGGTCAGGTCCGAGAGCCGCTCGACGCCGATGACGAGCACGTACTCGGCGCTGCCGTCGGTGATCATGCCCTTGGCGAGCGTCAGACCGTAGCCGAATCCGGCGCAACCTGCGGAGATGTCGAACGCGGCGGGCTTGCCCGCGCCGACCTTGTGGGCGATCTCGGTCGCGATGGCCGGGGTCTGCTTGAAGTGCGAGACGGTCGAGACGACCACCGCGCCGATCTGCTCGGGGGTGATCCCGGCGTCCGCGATGGCCTTGCCGGCCGCCTCCACCGACATGGCCGCCACGGTCTCGTCCGGGCCGGCCCAGTGGCGGGTGGCGATGCCGGAGCGCGAGCGGATCCACTCGTCGGAGGAGTCGATGTGCTTGAGGATCTCCTCGTTCGGCACCACACGGGTCGGGCGGTAGCCGCCGACACCCATGATGCGCGCGTGCGCGGCGCCCTTGGCGGGCTTGATCTTCGAGGTCATGCTCTCGGGGCTCCTATTCGGCCTGGGCAGAGTGCTCGGCGATCAGCGTGCGGGCCGCGTCGAGGTCGTCCGGGGTCTTGAGCGCGAGGGTCTGCACACCGGGCAGCGCGCGCTTGGCGATGCCGACGAGGGTGCCGCCGGGGCTCACCTCGATGATGCCGGTGACGCCCAGCTCCTTGAACGTCTCCATGCACAGGTCCCAGCGCACCGGGTTGGCCACCTGGCCCACCAGGCGGCGCACGACGTCCTGCCCGTCGGTGACGACACGGCCGTCCTTGTTCGAGACGTACCGGGTGTGCGGGTCGGCCGGGGTGACCTGCGCGACCGCTGCCTCCAGGGCCGTCACGGCCGGGGCCATGTGCTCGGTGTGGAAGGCGCCGGCGACCTTCAGCGGTACGACGCGGCGGGTGCCCTCGGGCTTGTCCGCGGCCAGCGCGGCGAGCTGCTCGGCGGTGCCCGCGGCGACGATCTGGCCCGCGCCGTTGACGTTCGCGGGGGTCAGGCCCAGCTTCTCCAGGTGCGGCAGGACGACGTCCTGCTCGCCGCCGAGGAGGGCGGCCATGCCCGTCTCGGTGACGGCGGCGGCCTCGGCCATGGCCAGGCCCCGCTTGCGTACCAGCGTCAGCGCGTCGTCCTCGGAGAGCACGCCGGTCAGGGCCGCGGCGGCCAGTTCGCCGACGCTGTGCCCGGCGGCGGCGCCGACCAGCCGGGACACGTCCCCCGGGGTCGCGAAGAGCTGCCGGGCGGACACCAGGGAGGCCGCGACCAGCAGCGGCTGTGCCACCGCGGTGTCGCGGATCTCGTCCGCGTCCGCGTTCGTGCCGTAGTGGACCAGATCCAGGTCGATGGCGGCCGACCACGCGCGGAGCCGGTCTTCGACACCGGGGAGGTCGAGCCAGGGGGTCAGGAAGCCGGGCGCCTGAGCGCCTTGGCCGGGAGCGACGAGTACGAGCACCCTCACACTCTCTCTTGTGGGAGGTCCCGCCCGCCCGTGGGGACAGGGACGAAGAACCATCAGGGGAATTGTCGGTGTTCTACAAAAGTCTAGAGTTGGCCGTCCCTGTCGGCCAGACGCCCCAGGATCAGCGCGATGCGCAGCGTGAAGGCGGAGCGTACGTCCGAAGGTGACCATCCGGTGACGTCGGTCACACGTCGCAGCCGGTAGCGCACGGTGTTGGGGTGCACGAAGAGCATCCGCGCCGCGCCCTCCAGGCTGCTGGCTTGTTCCAGATACACGCTCAGCGTCTCCAGGAGCGCCGAGCCTGCCTCCTCCAGCGGTCTGTAGATCTCCTCCACCAGTTGCTCACGCGCCGCCGGGTCGGACGCCATCGCCCGCTCCGGCAGCAGGTCGTCGGACAGTACGGGACGGGGAGCGTCCGGCCAAGCGGCACATGCCTTCAGTCCCGCCGCGGCGGCCTGCGCGGAGCGGGTCGCGGCCAGCAGGTCGGCCACCACCGGCCCGGCCACCACCGGGCCCGCGGCGAATGGCCCGATCAGGGCTTTCGCCGCCTTGAGCGGGTCGTCCGAGCCACCCGCGATGACGACCAGACGGCTGCCCAGGACGCCGGTGAGCACCTGGAGCTTGGCGTGCCGGGACGCGCGGCGGATGGCTTCCACCGTCAGCTCGCTGTCCCCGTCGGGGGCCGTACCCAGCACAACGCACACATGTTCGGGAGAATTCCAGCCGAGCGCGGCGGCCCGCGAGATCGCCCCCTCGTCCGCCTCCCCGGAGAGCACCGCGTTGACCACCAGCGACTCCAGCCGCGCGTCCCACGCGCCCCGGGCCTCGGCGGCCTGCGCGTACACCTGGGCGGTGGCGAAGGCGATCTCCCGCGCGTAGACGAGCAGCGCCTCGCGCAGCACGCCCTCGTCCCCGGGGGCCGCCACGTCGTCGATCGCCGCCTCCATGACCTCGATGGTCGTACGGACCATCTCGACGGTCTGGCGCAAAGTGATCGCCCGGGTCAGCTCGCGCGGCGCCGTTCCGAACACGTCGGTACTGATGGCCTGCGGCGTCTCCGGATGCCGGAACCACTCGGTGAAGGCCGCGATGCCCGCCTGGGCGACCAGCCCGATCCAGGAGCGGTTCTCCGGCGGCATGGCGCGGTACCACGGCAGCTGCGCGTCCATGCGGGCGATGGCGTTGGCAGCCAGCTTTCCCGACGACTTCTCCAGGCGGCGGAGGGTCGCGGTGTGCGGATGCGGGTGCGGGTCGCGCGATGCGGGTTCAGACACGGGGACAAGCCTGCCTTATCGGGGCGGTGTGATGGCGCGGTGGGCTCTCGGGGGCGGGGGCTACGGTGGTCGGGTGATCCAGGTACACAGAGGCGACGAACGCTATCCGGGCGGTGACGCGGCGGCCGGCATCGAGACCCGGCACGCCTTCTCCTTCGGCCCGCACTACGACCCGGACAATCTGCGCTTCGGCCCGCTCGTCGCGTGCAACGAGGAACGGCTGGCGCCCGGCGCCGGTTTCGACGAGCACCCGCACCGCGACACCGAGATCGTCACCTGGGTCGTCGAGGGGGAGCTGACCCACCGCGACTCCACCACCGGCCACGAGACGGTGGTGCGGCCCGGCGACGTGCAGCGGCTCAGCTCGGCGGGCGGTGTGCGGCACGAGGAGCGCAACGGCGGCGCCGGGCCGCTGCGGTTCGTGCAGATGTGGCTCGCGCCCACCGCGCCCGGCGGCGAGCCGGAGTACGAGGTGGTGCGCGGCATCGCCGACGGCACGCCGTACGCGCTGCCCGGGGCCGCGTCGATGCTGCACGTACGACGGCTGGCCGACGGCGAACGGTCCGCCGTACCGGACGCGCCGCGGATGTACGTGCACGTCGTGCGCGGCGCGGTCCGGCTGGCCGGCGAGCGCCTGGCGGCCGGCGACGCGGCGCGGATCACGGACGCGGCGGATCTGGAACTGGCCGCCGAGGGCGCCGCCGAGTGCCTGCTGTGGGAGATGCCGGGCGAACCGTCGTACGGCTGAGGGGGCGGCGGGCCGCCGTACGAGCCGGGCCCCCGCGGCATCGCTGCGCGTGTTCAGCGCAGCTCGGCGAGGATCGCGTCCGTGAGCGGCGGCCACGCCTCGATCGCCCAGGGGCCGAAGGCCCGGTCGGCCAGCGCGACACAGGCCGCGCCCGCGTCCGGGTCCACCCACAGGAACGTGCCCGACTGGCCGAAGTGCCCGAACGTGCGCGGCGAGGACGAAGCGCCCGTCCAGTGCGGCGACTTGCCGTCCCGGATCTCGAAGCCCAGGCCCCAGTCGTTCGGGTTCTGCATCCCGTAGCCGGGCAGCACACCGCGTACGCCGGGGAAGACCACCGACGTCGCCTCGGCGAGCGTCTGCGGCGCCAGCAGCCGCGGCGCGAGGAGTTCGGCGCCGAAGCGGGCCATGTCGGCGGCGGTCGAGACGCCGTCCTTGGCGGGCGAGCCGGGCAGGTCGGTGGCGGCCATGCCGAGCGGTTCGAGGACCGCCTCGCGCAGGTACTGCGGGAAGGGGATGTCGGTGGCCTTGGCGATGTGGTCGCCGAGCGCCTCGAAGCCCGCGTTCGAGTACAGCCGGCGCTCGCCCGGCGCGGCCTGCACCCGGTCCTCGTCGAAGGCCAGCCCGCCGGTGTGCGCGAGCAGGTGGCGGACGGTCGAGCCCGGCGGCCCGGCCGGTTCGTCCAGCTCCACCGCCCCTTCCTCGACGGCGAGCAGCGCGGCGTACGCGGCGAGCGGCTTGGTGACCGAGGCCAGCGGGAAGCGGTGCTCCTGGGGACCGTACGATCCGGCCACCGTCCCGTCGGTCCGTACGACAGCGACGGCCGCGGTCGGCACCGGCCAGTTCTCGATCATCCGAAGGCTCTGCAAGGGCATGGCCACGAGCCTAACGCTCCGGGTGGCGGGGCCGGGACGGACGGGGGCGGGAGGGCGACCGGCCGCGGATCTCCTCAAGACCGGGTCAAGTCTTCGCTTGCTTGGAGTGCACTCCAAGTCTCTAGCGTTGAAGCCGTCGTGAGAGATCCGGAGAAAACGTTCCGGCGACGGGACGACCGGCAACTACGGGAGGCGCGGCATGACAGTGACGGCGACGGACCGGACGATGGCGGAACCGGTACGGCCGACGGCCTGCAAAGGACGGGTTCTGCACCCGCGGCCGACCGGCCGCGACCAGTACACGATCAGCGAGGTCGCCGAGCACACCGGCCTGAGCGCCCACACCCTGCGCTGGTACGAAAGGATCGGGCTGATGCCGCACGTGGACCGTACGCACACGGGCCAGCGCCGCTTCAGCAACCGCGACCTGGACTGGCTGGACCTGGTGACCAAGCTCCGCCTGACCGGCATGCCGGTCGCGGACATGGTCCGCTACGCCGAACTGGTACGCGAGGGCGGGCACACCTTCCCCGAGCGGGAACGGCTGCTGACCGCGCACCGTGAGGACGTACGGCAGCGGATCGCCGAGCTGCAGAGCACGCTCCAGGTCCTCGACTACAAGATCGACGTTTACGCCGACGCCCGCCGGGCGTCGGAGAGAGTCTGAGGACGGCATGACCACAGAGAACATCGGCACCGTTCAGCTGGGCGCCTCCGGACCGCTGGTCGGTGTCCAGGGGCTCGGCTGCATGGGCATGAGCTTCGCGTACGGCCCGACGGACGACGAGGGCGAGGCGCGGGCCACGCTGGAGCGGGCGCTCGAACTGGGCGTGACGCTCTACGACACCGCCGACATGTACGGCATGGGCCGCAACGAGGAGTTCATAGCCCCGTTCGTCCGGGCGCACCGCGACGAGGTCGTGGTGGCGACGAAGTTCGCCATCACCGCGGACCCGGCCGACCCGCTGAACCCGGCCAAGCGGGTCATCCGCAACGACCGCCCCTACATCCGCGAGGCCGTCGAGGCGAGCCTGCGCCGCCTGGGCGTCGACGTGATCGACCTGTACTACATGCACCGCCGCGACCCGGCCGTCCCCATCGAGGACACGGTCGGCGCGATGGCCGAGCTGGTGGCCGAGGGCAAGGTCAAGCACCTGGGCCTGAGCGAGGTCACCGGCGGCGAACTGCGCGCGGCCCAGGGCGTCCACCCGATCGCGGCCGTGCAGTCGGAGTGGTCGCTGTTCAGCCGGGACGTGGAGAACGGCGTGGTGCCGGCCGCGCGCGAACTCGGCGTCGGCTTCGTGCCGTACTCGCCGCTCGGCCGCGGCTTCCTGACCGGCTCGTTCGTCAGCGCCGACAAGGAACTGACCGACGACGACTTCCGCCGCCGGCAGCCCCGCTTCACCGGCGACAACGCGAAGGCCAACGCGGCTCTGCTGGAGCCGGTCCGTGAGGTCGCCGCGGCCCACGGGGCCTCGCTCGGGCAGGTCGCGCTGGCCTGGGTGCAGCAGCAGGCGCAGGTGCACGGCCTGGCGGTGGTGCCGATCCCGGGGACGCGCAAGCGCAGCCGGGTCGAGGAGAACACGGCCGCCACGCACCTCGTGCTCACCGAGGCGGAGCTGGCGCTGCTGGCGCCCGTCGCGGGCAAGGTCGCGGGCGACCGGTACGCGGACATGTCGTTCACCTCGGCGGGCCGGGAGTAACCCCGCACGCGCGGCGGGCGGAGCCGTCCCCCGATCGGCTCCGCCCGCCGCGTCTCCCGCGCCCGCGCCGGGGCTCAGGTCGTGTCGTGTGGAGCAGCCAGGCGCCGCGGGCCCAGGCTGCTCCGAAAGACGCGCCCTAGGCGAGCCCCAGCGCGAACACCGCGAAGGCCGCCGCCAGGGTCCCCGCCACGGCCCGCCGGGCCGCCGTGACGCCGGTCCACGGCGCCTCGAAACGGCGGGTCAGGCGGCCGATGAGCAGCAGCGCCACGGCGAAGACCGGCAGCCAGGCGAGGCGGGCCAGGACCCAGCCGGCGGTGTCCGGCGCGGTGGTGAGACCGGGCACGGCACCGAGGAAGGACGCGGGGACGGCCGCCGAGAACATCGCCGTCTGATGCCAGCACAGCACCGTCATCGCACAGAGATTGACGACGACCACGGGCGCCCAGAGAGCAGGACGGCGCAGCAGCCGGGCGATACGGTCGCGCAGCAGGATCGCGGCGCCGGACTGGGCCGCGGCCAGCGCGAGGACCAGCAGCGACGGCGGGTGCGAGTTCGTACGGTCCTGGCCCGGGACGCCGACCATGCTGGCCGGGTAGTGGAAGAACAGCAGCAGCGCGGCGAACAGGGCGGTACCACCGAGCAGCAGCATCCAAGCGGCCCGCCTGCCCAGCCGCTTCTCCCCCCAGGCGACGCCGAGTTGGTACGCGAACATCCAGCCCGGCAGCAGGTTCAGCAGACTCAGCCACGACGGCATCGCGTCGGCGTACGGCCCGTACCGCAGGAAGTCGACGACGGCGACGGCGCCCAGCAGCGGCGCCGCGGCCCAGACGCCCAGGCGGCGCGCCGCGCGGACGCAGTACGGCGTGAGCGCGGTGATGCCCGCGTAGACGCCGACGAACCACAGGGGCTGGATGACCAGCGTCGCGCCCGTACGGAGCGTCGCCTCGGGCACGCCGAGCGTGGACAGTACGGGGATCAGCGCCGCCCAGACGGCGGTCACCCCGAGGACGGGGCGGCCCAGCCGGGCCAGCCGGGCCCGCAGCCAGTGCCCCGTCGACTCCCCGCGCGCGGCGGCCCGGTGGAAGGACAGCACCGAGGCGTACCCGCCGACCAGGAAGAAGATGCCGAGCATCTGGAGCACCCAGCTCGCGGGCGCCAGGCCGGCGAAGGAGGACAGGGGACTCGCGTTGTGCAATGCGCCGCCGGGGTCGAGGGTGAAACCGCCGAGCAGCCAGTGCCCGGTCGGCACGGCGAGCAGCGCGAGGGCGCGCAGGCCGTCGACGGCACGGTCGCGGTGGGCGGGGGTGCGGCCCTCGATGGTGCGGACGGCCTTGCGGACGGGAGCCAGGAGTGGGGCGGCCATGAGGGCCTCCTTCGGAGGAGGTTCGGTCGGGGAGGAAGCGTGGTGGGGGCGGGGCGCGTACGGCACCGGCCGTCAGCGCACCCGGTCGTAGCGGCCGAGCGCGATGTCGGCGAAGTTGCGCAGCGAGTCGGTGCCGGGCGCGAGATAGCCGGTGTGCCCCTCGGCCGTCCTGGCGGGCACCCGGCGCGCGCCGAACTCCGGGTCCGTCGGGTCCGTACCGTGCCCCAGGCCCAGGAACTCGACGTTCGGCACGTTGCCGATCCAGTCGGAGGCGTCCCGGGCGGCCCACACCCGGGCGGTGGTGTGCAGGGCCGCCACACTGTCCGTGCGCATCCCGGGGGAGCCGAAGACGATGAGGTCCGCGATCCGCCCCGGCTCCAGCAGCGGTACGGCCTGGGCGCACACCACCGTGCCGTAGCTGTGGCACAGCAGGGCGGGAGCCCGGACGCCGGCGGCGGCCAGCCCGTCCAGGAAGCGGGCCAGGCGCGGGGCACCGGCCTCCGCCAGGCGGCCGGTCGCGGCGTCCGGGCCCAGACCGACCGGCGTGGTGTAGCCGGTCCAGGCGATCGCGGCCGTACGGACACCGGGTGCTTCGGCGGCCATCCGGGCCCGCAGCGACTTCGCCATGCCGGACGGCGTGCCGTACGGGTCGCGTGCGCGGTCGGACGAGGACAGGTCGATGTCCGAGCCCGGCACGAACACCGACGTACGCCGCGCCGCCACCAGGTCACCGAACACCTCGGCCACCTGGCCGCGGCCGCGCGGGTCGAAGGCGATTATCTGGCGGCCGGGGCGCGAGAGTTCGGTGTACCGGTCGGCCAGCCGGCGGGCCTCCTGGTGGTCCTGGAGGGTGCCGGCCGGATCGGTGGCACGGGCCGCCTGCCGGTCGCGTTCCGCCGTCAGCGCGAGGGCGTTGGCGCGGTAGCGCAGGGCCACCGGCGCGCCGTCCAGATTGCCCACGGTCAACGGGTGACGGGCCGCCAGCTCCTGCCGCTGGGCCTCGCTCAGCGCGGCGAAGAAGCGGGCGACCTGCGCCGGGGTGGCGGTCGCCGGGTCCGGCAGCCGCTTGCCCAGCGTGTGGTCGGCGCGCCAGGCGGCGGCGCCCGGCGCGGGCCCGGTGACGGCCTCCTGGGTGGACCCCGCCGCCCAGCCGCCGGTGCCGCCGACGACCACCGCCGCCAGCGTGAGCGCGACGAGCGTGCGCCTACCGCGTGGGGTGAACCGGCGCAGCAAGGACATGGTGGGGTCTCCCTCTTCCGTTGGCGTGACGGAGGGAAACGTAGAAAGCGGGTGGGTGACACGGCGTCACACCGCGGGGCCAACTGTCCGCTGATACCGGGGTAGGGGGTGCCTGACCTGCTCGTCCTTCAGCACGACCGGCCACCCCCAGGACCTTGAGGGGGTTACCCCCACCCCGCCCGCCCCCATCGGCCCGTACTCCGGCGGGACCGCCCTGGGGGCGTGGCGGAGTCCGGTCAGTTCACGCCCGGTGACACCAGCCCCGACTCGTACGCGAAGATCACGGCCTGCGCGCGGTCGCGCAGCTCCAGCTTGGCCAGCACCCGGCCGATGTGGGTCTTCACGGTCTGCTCGGCGAGCACCAGCGCCTCCGCGATCTCCTGGTTCGACAGGCCGCGGGCGATCAGTTCCAGAACCTCGGTCTCGCGCGGGGTCAGCCCGTTGAGCCGCAGCGCGGTCCGGTCCTTGCGCGGTGCGGGCCGCTGCCGGGCGAAGTCGGCGATCAACCGCCGCGTCACGGACGGCGCGAGCAGCGCCTCACCCGCCGCCACCACCCGTACCGCCGAGATCAGGTCGGCCGGCGGCGCGTCCTTCAGCAGGAACCCCGACGCCCCCGCCCGCAGCGCCTCGTACACGTAGTCGTCCACGTCGAACGTGGTGAGCATCAGCACCTTCGGCCGGTGCACGACGCCGGGCGGCGGGTCCAGGAGCTGCCGGGCCGCCTCCAGCCCGTCCATCTCCGGCATCCGTACGTCCATCAGCACCACGTCCGGGTGCGTACGGCGGCTCAGTTCGACGCCTTGCACGCCGTCCGGCGCGTCACCGACGACGTCGATGTCGCTCTGCGCGGCGAGCAGCGCGGCGAAGCCGGCGCGCACCATGGCCTGGTCGTCGACGATGATCACCCGAGTGGTCATGCGGGATGGCGGTCCTTTGCTGTCATGGGGAGTTGGGCGGCGACGCGGAAGCCGCCGTCGGGCAGGGGCCCGGTGTCCAGGGTGCCGTCCACCAGCCGCACGCGCTCGCGCATGCCGACCAGACCGTGTCCCGTACCGGAGGTCTCCAGCGGCGCGGCGACGCGCGGCGGGGCGTTGTTGACGACCAGGACGGTCAGCCGGCCGCCGGCCTCGTCGGCCGTGACCGAGACGCGGGTCTGCGCGCCCGGCGCGTGCCGTACGACGTTGGCCAGCGCCTCCTGCACGATGCGGTACGCCGACAGGTCCACCGCGGGTGCCAGGGCCACCGGCCCGTCGGGCAGCGCCAACTCGACCGGCACCCCCGCCCGCACCGTCCCCTCGACCAGCTTCGGCAACTGCGCCAGACCGGGCTGCGGCGCCTTCTCCGGACCGCCGTGCCGCTCCGTCTCCTCGCTGCGCAGCACGCCCAGCAGCCGCCGCATCTCGGCCAGCGACTCGCGCGCCGTGGCGGCGATCGTGCTGAACTCCTCCTGGGCGGCCTCCGGGATGCCGCTGATCCGGTACGGCGCGCTGGCGGCCTGGACCGTGATCACCGACATGTGGTGGGCGACGACGTCGTGCAGCTCGCGGGCGATCCGGGTGCGCTCCTCCAGCAGGGTGCGCATGGCACGCTCCGCCTCGCTGATGTTCTCCTGCTCGATCAGCTTGCGCTGGGCCGCCCCGCGCTCCCGGAGCGCGCCGCCGACCAGCAGAAGGAGGCCGGAGAGGACGAACATCAGCACCCAGGTGCCGTCGCTGCGGGCCGGCCGGACCAGCTCGAAGAGGACGCTCACGGCGCCGGTCGCCCCCCAGACGGCGATCAGCGTGCGGCGCCGCTCGCGCAGCGAGAGCGCCAGCATCAGCACGAGGTAGCCGATGATGACCGTGGCCGGCCAGGGCCAGGCGCGGCCCTCTCCCGCCGGCGCGGCGGCCAGCGCGATGCCTCCGAGGACGTCCGCCGCGAAGATCACCCACCATGCCTGGAGCGGTCGGGTCACCGCGAGCAGCAGCGGCACGGTCTGAGCGGTGGCCAGCGCTCCGGCCGGGCCGCCGCTGAGCCCGTAGTCGTGCGTGAGCACGTTCACCGTCGAGGGCAGCAGGGAGACCATGAAGGTGAAGGCGACCACGTAAGGCAGCAGGCGCAGCCAGCGGTTGTGCACCTGGCCGAAGAGCGCGGCGCCGGGGCCGGTCGGCCTCCCGAGGTCCTCGGCGAGGGTGCGCAGCGCCTGCCGCCCGGCCCGCAGGACGCGGGTGCGGGTGGCCGGGCGGTCGCCGGTGGGGCGTGGTGTGGTCTGCATGACCTGATCAGCGTAAGCGGCGGCCGGGGGCCGGGGCGTCATACCGGGGGTGGCCTCCGCCGTCATACCCCGGTACGGGGGGCCGGGGCCCGCCCCGGTGGCGGGAGCCCGGGTGGCGTTCCCTGGCAGGACTGCGGGCGCCCCTCCCGGCCCGGCGTCGCTACAGCTCCGCCCCGTGCCGCTACAGCTCCGCCCCGTGCCGCTACAGCTCCGCCAGCAGCTCGGCCTTCTTCGACGTGAACTCGGCGTCCGTCAGCAGGCCCGCCGTGTGCAGCTCGCCCAGTTGCCGGATGCGGTCGGCGATGTCGGCCGGGTCGCGGCGGTCGTCGGCGCGGGTCCGCACCGGCCGGCGGACGCCCGCGTCGGCGCCGGGCGTGGCCGCCCGTACCGCCTGGAGCACCGAGGCGGCGAACGGCAGCGACTCGTGCACCGGCCCGTATCCCAGCCCGAAGACCACCGAAGCCGGGTCCTGGTCCGCCTCGCCGGGCCGCCGGTCCTCCGCGCCGCGTTCCACCAGCCGCAGGTACCCGTTGCCCGACAGCACCCCGGCGCCGCTTTCCGGCGAGCGCCACTCCACCCCGGTCAGCCCGCCGACCGGGAAGTGCTGGTCGCCGCACTTCCACTTGGCCGACGACGCTCCCGTCCAGAACCAGCGGAACGCCACCGAACTGCCGTCGAAGGACGCCTTGCCGTCGTACGCCTTGAAGGTCAGCGGCGGTTCCGGCGCGGCCACCAGGTGCTCGTCGGCGGGGAGCGCGGCGGCGGGCCCGAGCACGGTGCGCAGCTCGTCGCGGTAGTACTCGGCGAGGGTCTCCCGGTCGGCCGGCAGCGCCAGGCGGTACGGGTCGAGATCGTCCTTGAGCTGGCCGTCGGCAGCCTCCATCAGCGGGTCGGCGCCCGGCCGGGGCACCGCGCGCAGCACCACCGTGCCGCGTCTGCCCGGCGACAGCTCGACGGACCTCAGCGCCTCGTAGGGGACGCGCCGCTCGCCGAGCGCCTGGAACAGCTTCGGCCTGCGTATCCCCCGTTCGAAGCGGATGAGCACGGAGTCCGTGTCGAACTCCCAGACGGCGTGAAAACCGGCCAGCACATCACCCATGCGGCTCATCGTAAGCGGCGGTCGCCCGCCCGTCCCCCTTCCGGACATCATGCGCTACGCGCGTCAAGCCGCTTTTGCCCCATGTCACCCCCGTGCCCGGCGCGTCCGGTTCACGCCGTACGGAACCGGACCCGGGGACCGGTGCGAACCCGGGCGCGGCAGCGCGTGCCGTCACTCAGGCCAGGTCGGCCGAGCACTCCCGGTCCTGCGCGGCGCAGTCCACCGAGGAGACCGCGCCCACCCCGATCTTCGCGAAGTTGCGCAGGCTCTCCGTGCCGGGCACGAAGTACCCGGCGTGCCCCTGGGCGCCGGCGGCCGACAGCACCCGGGAACCGAAGGCTTCGGTGACCGGGTCGGCGCCGTGGCCGAGCCCGCCGACCTCCAGGTACGGCACGTCCTGGATCCAGTCGTCGGGGTTGCGCATCGCCCACACCCGGGCGCCGGTACCGAGCCCCGCGGCGGTCTCCGCCCGCATCCCGGGGCTGCCCGCCACCGCGATGTCGGTGACACCGGACGGCAGCCGGTGGGCCGCGACGCCGCACACCACGGAGCCGTAGCTGTGGCACATCAGTGAGACGGAAGCCGACTTCGGCAGCGCCCGCACCAGCGCGTTCAGCCGTACGGCGCCCGCCTCGGCGAGCTGCCCGGTGGCCGCGCCGACACCGAGCCCGGCGGGCGCGGTGTAGTCGGCCCAGGCGATCACGGCCGTACGGGAGTCGCCGCCGCGTACGGACCGTTCGGCGTCGTAGAGCGACTTGGCCATGCCGGCGGGCGCGCTCGTCGCCCGCGCGGTGCGCTCGAAGGTCGCGAGGTTGGTGTCCACGCCGGGCACCACCACCGAGACGTGCCGGGCCTGCCGCAGGTCGCCGAAGACCTCGGCGGCCCGGCCGCCGCCGGCCGGGTCGAACGCGAGGATCTGCCGGCCGGGGCCGCGCATCGACGCGAAGCGGTGCATCAGCCGGCTCGCCTCCCGGCGGCCCACCGGCGTCAGCCGCCGGTCGTGCATCCGCTTCCGCTCCAGCTCACCGGCCTGCCGCAACGCCTGCTTGTTGGCCTGATAGCGCAGGTCGACGGGGGCTCCGCCCATGTTGCCGACCACCAGCGGGTAGCGGTCGGCGAGCGTGGCCCGGTCGGCACGGCTCAGCTTCCGGAAGAAGGCGGCGAGCGCGCCGGGCGCGGAGTCGGTGTCCGGCAGCCGGTGGCCGCGGAAGGAGGCGTGCTCCCAGGCGGACCGCGCGGTGGCCAGCGGGTTGGCGTCGTCCTTGCTGCCTCTGACGGCCGTCCAGCCGGTCATCGCGAGCATCACGAACACCACCAGCAGGGCGAGCGCGGCACGCCAGGCGGTGGACTGCAGGAAACCGAAGGAGGGGGCACCGAGGCCCGGAAAGGAAGAAGTCACCGCGGGCCACCCTAGGAGACGTGACGGGGTGCCCGCCGAGGGGGTGAGGGATATCACGTTTCACGCTGGTCATATGGGACCACTTCGGACACGGTGCGGTAACGGGCGTCGCTCAGACGTGCGGAAACGGACTCAGGCAGGCACTCGGCGGCCGACGGGCGCGCCGCTTCCGACGGGCGCGCTTTCGGAGGGCTCGGCTCTCCGGTCGGCCGCGCTGCTCCCGGGGCGCGCGTCGGCTTTCCGGTCGGCCGCGTCGCTTCCGGAGGGTGCTCGGCTCTCCGTTCAGCCGCGCCAGTCGCCGCACACGGCCGGTCCGATCTGCGCCAGGTACTCCTCGGTGATCTCGCGGATCGACTCCACGCTGACGTCCTCGCCCTCGCCCCACACCTTCCCGGCGACCCGCATCACGCCGCTGAACGCCGCGACCACCACCCGCGGCCGCGGGTCGGTCGCCACGTCCACGCCCTCGCGCCGCGCGACGAGCCGGGCTATCTGCTCCTCCAGCTCCGAGTAGCGGCGCCAGTGGGCGGCCATGAGCGCGGGCGTCGACTCGATCATCTGGTACGTCCGCATGTGCAGTTCGAGCGGAATCACCGACTGGATCACGCCGCCGAGGTCGTCCCACGAGGTCATCACGGCGCTGTGCAGCGCCTCCAGGGGGGTCTCGGCCGCCGGGCGCCGTTCCAGTTCCTCGACGAAGCGCGCCTCCACCATCTCGTGGACGGCGAAGACGACCTCCTCCTTGCTGGCGAAGTAGCGGAAGAACGTGCGCTGCGATACGTCGACGGCCTCGGCGATCTCGTCGATCGTCGTCTCGTCGTAGCCGTGCGCCGTGAAGAGTTCGAGGGCGGAGCGGATCAGTGCGTCGCGGGTGCGCTGCTTCTTGCGCTCACGCAGGCCGCCGGTCCCGGTGCCGCCGGAGGGTTCACCTCCGCCGGTCCAGACGGTTTCAGGTCGGGTCACCTGCGGCGTGGAGCCGGTCATCCTGCGCCGCCTTTCTCGTTGTTGCCGCTGCTCAGAATACCTGTGAGCTAAATGACAGTTACCGACTGTTGAATTATTTTGTCAACTGTCAGTGGCTGACATTAGCCTCGTGGAATGAGCTCTCAGACCCCGGTTGCCCAAGCCGCGCCGGACCTTTCCGTACCGGAGCCTCGCAAGGGACTCCGGGGCCATCCGTGGCTGACCCTGTTCTCCGTCGCGATCGGCGTGATGATGGTGGCCCTCGACGGCACCATCGTCGCCATCGCCAACCCGGCCATCCAGGCGGACCTGAAAGCGTCGCTCGCCGACGTCCAGTGGATCACCAACGGCTATCTGCTGGCGCTCGCCGTCTCGCTGATCACGGCCGGCAAGCTCGGTGACCGCTTCGGCCACCGGCAGACGTTCCTCATAGGCGTGGTGGGCTTCGCCATCGCCTCCGGAGCCATCGGGCTGTCCAGCGAGGTCTCGCTGGTCATCACCTTCCGTGTGCTGCAGGGCATCTTCGGCGCGCTGCTGATGCCCGCCGCCCTCGGACTGCTGCGCGCGTCCTTCCCGGCCGAGAAGCTCAACATGGCCATCGGCATCTGGGGCATGGTCATCGGCGCCTCCACCGCCGGCGGCCCGATCGTCGGCGGTCTCCTCGTCGAGCACGTGAACTGGCAGTCGGTGTTCTTCATCAACGTGCCGGTCGGCGTCCTCGCCCTCGTACTGGGCCTGGTGATCCTCAAGGACCACCGCGCCGTGAACGCCCCGCGCTCCTTCGACATCCCCGGCATCGTGCTGCTCTCCGGTGCCATGTTCTGCCTCATCTGGGCCCTGATCAAGGCCGGTGAGTGGGGCTGGGGCGACGCGAAGACGCTGGGCTTCCTGGCCGCCGCGGTCGTCGTCTTCGCCGCCTTCGCGGTCCTGGAGACCAAGGTCCGCGAGCCGCTGATCCCGCTGCGGATGTTCCGGTCCGTACCGCTGACGGCCGGCACGATCCTGATGGTGCTGATGGCCTTCGCCTTCATGGGCGGCCTCTTCTTCGTCACCTTCTACCTGCAGAACGTGCACGGCCTGAGCCCCGTCGACAGCGGTCTGCACCTGCTGCCGCTGACCGCGATGATGATCGTCGGCTCGCCGGCCGCGGGCGCGCTGATCACCAAGTTCGGCCCCCGTGTCCCGCTGGTCGGCGGCATGGTCTTCACCGCCGTCGCCATGTTCGGCATGACCACCCTGTCCACCGGCACGGGCACGCTGACGATGTCCCTGTGGTTCGCGCTGCTGGGCCTGGGCCTCGCACCGGTCATGGTCGGCGCCACCGAGGTCATCGTCGGCAACGCGCCGCTGGAGCTGTCCGGTGTGGCGGGCGGCCTCCAGCAGGCCGCCATGCAGGTCGGCGGCAGCCTCGGTACGGCGGTGCTCGGCGCCGTGATGTCCAGCAAGGTCAGCTCGGACTTCGCGGGCAACTGGAGCAAGGCCGGGCTCCCGGGCGCGCCGGACCCGGCGCTCAAGGCCGCCGCCGAGGTCGGCGCGGTGCCGCCGCAGGTGGCCCAGGCCCCGGGCATGACGCCGCAGATCGTCGACCGTATCGGCACCGCGGTGCACGACACGTTCGTGTCGGGCATGGGGCTGTCCTTCACCGTCGCCTGTGCCGTGGCGGTCGTCGCGGCCGTCGTCGCGCTGTTCACCAAGCGCGGCGCCAACGCGGAGGCGGGCGCGGGCGTCGGACACATCTGACGTCTGCCGTCCGACTGCCTGAGTGCCCGGCCGTCCGCCGGGCGGCCGGGGCGCCTCGACGCGCGGCCGACCGGAGCTTCCCGCTCCGGCCGGCCGCGCGTTTCGTTTCTCCACAGGCGTGCCGTCCTCCGTACGGGCCTGAGGCTTACCGCACCCCGGCGTACGACGCCCGGCCGCGCGCAGACGAAGTGACGTCAACGGCTCGCCGCCGTACGTCCGTTGACGGCCCGGCAGCAGCGCGTCGCCTATCAGGGTGGGACGCCCGGCGCGGGCTTGGCTCCGGCACCCGCACGCGGCCAAGCTCGGATCACCGGCCCGCGGCGGACCACCCCGCCGCGGCAGACCACTTCGTACTCCACGGGGGAGTGATGCACATGCGTACGATCCACGCCGTCGCCCTGCTGACCGGAGCCGCCGCGCTGGCCGCCGCCCACCTCGGCGTCCCGACCGCGCACGGAGCACCGCAGCAACGGCCCCGGGCGCACCCGGGACCGGCCGCGGGCGACTGCGCCACCGGTCAGTTCTGCGTCTGGCCGGGCCGCGGTTTCGGCGGCAAGCGGCAGAGCTACGAACTGTCCGGCACCGACATCGAAAGCTGCGTCACGCTGCCCGCCGGCATCCGCGGCGCCTCGTTCGCCAACCGCACCGGCCGGCCCGTCACCACGTACCAGAGCGCCGAGTGCGAGGAGACCGGGGAGTACGACACCTACCCGGGCGGGGGTAGCTGGGTGCCCGAATCCCCTTACCAGGTCAGGGCGTTCAAAATCTGGGAGAGCTGACCGGGGGAGTGGGTACGGCGACGCGGGGTACTCGGAGCCCGAGCCCGAACCACGCGACCCTCGGGAGGGATGATGGCGGGCCTCGGACAGCACAGCCGCACCCGATGGCGGACCCACCTGCGGAGCAACCCCCGCTCACGAGGCCGGACGGGGCCTCGGACCGGGCCGGACCGCGCGACGCTGGGCGTGATCGGACTGATCTGCGCGGTCGCCGGATTCTTCATCCTGAGCATCGTGCTCGGGCCGGTGTCCGTGCTCCTCGGCTGGCTCGCGATGGGCCGCCGGTGGAACAGCGGGAGCGCGCTCCCGGCACTGGTGGCCGTCGTCCTCGGTGTGATCGACACAGTGCTGGCGATCATCCGGATCACCACCACGGCCGTCGGGGCACCGTTCTGAGCGGGCCCCGCGGCAGGCGTACGTGATCACCTGCCCGCCCCCGGAGCCACCGAGGGGCCGGGCCGACCGGTGACAGCGACGCGAAAAGGCGCCCCCGGCCGGATCTCTCCGGCCGGGGGCGCCTCGGTGTCAGCTGTCCTGGGGGCGACTACGCGTCGCCGCCCGCCTCGCCGGCCTCCGCGGCCGCGACGTCCAGCAGTTGGTACCGGTCGATCGCCTGCTTCAGCAGCGAACGGTCGACCTTGCCCTCCTTGGCCAGCTCGGTGAGCACACCGAGCACGATCGACTGCGCGTCGATGTGGAAGAAGCGGCGGGCCGCGCCCCGCGTGTCCGCGAAGCCGAAGCCGTCGGCGCCCAGCGACTGGTAGGTGCCCGGCACCCAGCGCGCGATCTGGTCGGGAACGGCACGCATCCAGTCGGAGACGGCCACCTTCGGACCCTCGGCGTCGGCGAGCTTCCGCGTCACGTACGGGACGCGCTGCTCCTCCTCCGGGTGGAGCAGGTTGTGCTCCTCGGCCTCCACCGCGTCGCGGCGCAGCTCGTTCCAGGAGGTCGCCGACCAGACGTCCGCCTTGACGTTCCACTCGTCGGCCAGGATCCGCTGCGCTTCGAGCGCCCACGGCACCGCCACGCCGGACGCGAGGATCTGGGCCGCGTGCTCGCCCTTCTCGCCCTGCTTGAAGCGGTACAGGCCCTTGAGGATGCCCTCGGCGTCCACGTCCGCCGGCTCGGCCGGGTGCTGGATCGGCTCGTTGTAGACGGTGAGGTAGTAGAAGACGTCCTCGCTGTTCTCGCCGTACATCCGGCGCAGACCGTCCTTGACGATGTGCGCGATCTCGTACCCGAACGCCGGGTCGTAGGCGACACACGCCGGGTTGGTCGAGGCGAGCAGCTGGGAGTGGCCGTCCGCGTGCTGGAGGCCCTCACCGGTCAGGGTCGTACGACCGGCGGTCGCACCCAGCACGAAGCCGCGCGCGAGCTGGTCGGCCATCTGCCAGAACTGGTCACCGGTGCGCTGGAACCCGAACATCGAGTAGAAGACGTAGATCGGGATCAGCGGCTCGCCGTGGGTGGCGTAGGCGGAGCCCGCCGCGATCAGCGAGGCGGTGCAGCCGGCCTCGGAGATGCCGTCGTGCAGCATCTGGCCGGTCGGCGACTCCTTGTAGGCGAGCAGCAGTTCGCGGTCGACCGACTCGTAGATCTGGCCCAGCGGGTTGTAGATCTTCGCGGACGGGAAGAACGCGTCCATACCGAAGGTGCGGTACTCGTCCGGCGCGATCGGCACGAAGCGCTTGCCGATCTCCTTGTCCCGCATGAGGTCCTTCAGGACCCGCACGAACGCCATGGTCGTGGCGATCTTCTGCTGGCCGGAGCCCTTCTTTGCCCCCGCGTACGCCTTCTCGTCCGGCAGCGGCAGCGGCTTCGCCCGCACGACACGGGTCGGGACGTACCCGCCGTTCGCCTTGCGGCGGTCGTGCATGTACTGGATCTCTTCGGAGTCGCGGCCCGGGTGGTAGTACGGCGGGTTGCCGTCCTCCAACTCCTTGTCCGAGATCGGCAGGTGCAGCCGGTCGCGGAAGCGCTTGAGGTCCTCGGCCGTCAGCTTCTTCATCTGGTGGGTCGCGTTGCGGCCCTCGAAGTTCGGACCGAGGGTCCAGCCCTTGACGGTCTGCGCGAGGATCACCGTCGGCTGGCCCTTGTGGGCCTTGGCCGCCGCGTACGCCGCGTAGATCTTCTTGTGGTCGTGACCGCCGCGGCCCAGGTGCTGGATCTGCTGGTCGGTCATGTTCTCGACCATCGCGCGCAGGCGGTGGTCGTCACCGAAGAAGTGCTCGCGGATGTACGAACCGGTCTCGGTCGCGTACGTCTGGAACTGGCCGTCCGGGGTCGTGTTCAGCTTGTTGACCAGGATGCCGTCGCGGTCCTGGGCCAGCAGCGGGTCCCAGCTGCGGTCCCACACCAGCTTGATCACGTTCCAGCCGGCGCCACGGAACTGCGACTCCAGCTCCTGCATGATCTTGCCGTTGCCGCGGACCGGGCCGTCCAGGCGCTGCAGGTTGCAGTTGACCACGAAGGTCAGGTTGTCCAGGCCCTCACGCGCCGCGAGGGACAGCTGGCCGAGCGACTCGGGCTCGTCCATCTCGCCGTCGCCGAGGTAGGCCCACACGTGCGAGTCGGAGGTGTCGGCGATGCCGCGCGCCTCCATGTAGCGGTTCATCCGGGCCTGGTAGATCGCGCCGAGCGGGCCGAGGCCCATCGAGACGGTCGGGAACTCCCAGAAGTCCGGCATCAGCCGCGGGTGCGGGTAGCTGGACAGGCCGTCGGGGAACTTCGACTTCTCCTGGCGGAAGGCGTCGAGCTGCTTCTCGGTGAGCCGGTCCAGGAGGTACGCGCGGGCGTACACGCCGGGCGAGGCGTGGCCCTGGAAGAAGATCTGGTCGCCGCCCTTGCCGTCGTCCTTGCCCCGGAAGAAGTGGTTGAAGCCCACGTCGTACAGGGAGGCGGAGGACGCGAAGGTGGCGATGTGGCCGCCGACGCCGATACCGGGGCGCTGCGCCCGCGACACCATGACCGCGGCGTTCCACCGGGTCGCGTTCAGGATCTTGCGCTCGATCTCCTCGTTGCCGGGGAAGAACGGCTCGTCCTTGGTCGCGATGGTGTTGACGTAATCCGTGCTGCGCATCTCGGGCACGGCCACGCGCTTCTCGCGGGCCCGCTCGATCAGGCGGAGCATGAGGTAGCGGGCACGTTCCCGGCCTCGCTCATCGACGGCTGCGTCGAGCGAGTCGAGCCATTCCTGGGTCTCTTCGGGATCGAAGTCCGGGACCTGGCTGGGAAGGCCGCCAATGATGATCGGGTTGCGATCGGATCCGGAAGCCACGCTGTTCCTTCGCTGTTCGGTCTTGCTCTGCTTTGGTGTCGCGCCGTCTTCCATCGTGTACCGGCTCACCGGGATACGTCATCTCTACCGGTGGGTAACCACCCCCTAAGAGACGGGCGCTCGCAGGCCGGTTTTTGAGGTCGGCCAAATCGCAACCATACGCCCACGCCGGAACCGGTTGCCGTACGGTCGTGCGACCCCCGAGAAGAAGTACGTGTGACGGGCGCCGCCCCCCAAAGAGCCCAGTCCCCCGCCAAAACGTAATAAAGGCAATAAAAGGGTGTGGGGTGAATCACTTCTTGCCGTGTGTGCGGGGTCGCAGTTGCGGCGAGACGGCGGTAAACGTCACCGTTTCGACGGTCTCGGCCGCCGGGTACTTGCGCGATCCGCCCGGCCCGTGTGGACTACGCCCAATGCCCCGCGCACGCGTGGGTGCACGTCATTTACCGAAACATGACAGGAGGCAATCCGTGAGCGCGACCGCGGACCACGCGGAGGAGCGGACCAACCCGGCCATCAAGCTGGGGTTCGAGCCCGGACAGGTGGTCCAGGAGATCGGCTACGACGACGACGTCGAGCAGGAGCTCCGCGAAGCCATTGAGGCCGTGATCGGCCAGGAGATCGTTGACGAGGACTACGACGACGTCGCCGACGTCGTCGTGCTGTGGTTCCGCGATGACGACGGCGACCTCACGGACGCGCTGGTGGATGCCATCGGTCTGATCGACGAGGGCGGCGAGATCTGGCTGATGACGCCCAAGACCGGCCGCGACGGGTACGTCGAGCCGAGCGACATCAACGAAGCCGCGCAGACCGCAGGCCTGTCCCAGACCAGGAGCATCAACGCCGGCAAGGACTGGAGCGGCAGCCGCCTGGTCACCCCCAAGGGCGCCAAGTCGGGCAAGCGCTGAGCCGCGCCCCCCACGTTCCGTACCGAGCCCTCCGCCGGATGATCCGGTGGGGGGCTCGGCGTGTGCGCCCCGGCGCGTAGGGTTGGCCGCAACCTGTTGGAATCCGCCGGAGCGGACGCTGCCGGCGGTGCCCCGCGCCGCACGCCGGTGACGGCGCCGGGCACGGCAAAGGCGTCCGCGCACGGTGTCTGCGAAGGGAACGGTCCCCATGGCGATCGAGGTCGGCTCGAAGGCTCCGGAGTTCGAGCTGAAGAACCAGCACGGTGAGCTGATCAAGCTCTCCGACTTCCGCGGCGAGAAGGCCGTGGTCCTCCTCTTCTACCCCTTCGCCTTCACCGGCGTGTGCACCGGCGAGCTGTGCGCCCTGCGCGACGAGCTGCCGAAGTTCGTCAACGACGACGTGCAGCTCCTGGCCGTCTCCAACGACTCGCCCTTCGCGCTGCGCGTCTTCGCCGAGCAGGAGGGCCTGGAGTACCCGCTGCTGTCGGACTTCTGGCCGCACGGTGAGGCTTCGCGCGCGTACGGCGTCTTCGACGAGGAGAAGGGCTGCGCGGTGCGCGGGACCTTCATCATCGACAAGGAGGGCGTGGTGCGCTGGACGGTCGTCAACGGCCTGCCCGACGCCCGTGACCTCAACGACTACCTCAAGGCGCTCGGCACCCTCTGATTCCCGCCGCGACCGGCTCCCGCCACGACATCGGCGCGGTGTCCGTACCGCTACCTGTAATCGGTGGGAACCGGTCACTAGGATCAAATCGTTGATCTGATGCCATGCACGATGGGGGCGCAAAGCAATTCGTACCCCTCGAACCCAGGGAGGACTCGTGGGAGTCAGCCTCAGCAAGGGCGGAAACGTCTCGCTGACGAAGGAAGCCCCCAATCTGACCGCGGTGCTCGTCGGTCTCGGCTGGGACGCCCGTACCACCACCGGTACGGACTTCGACCTGGACGCCAGCGCGCTGCTGACCAACGACCAGGGCAAGGTCGCCAACGACCAGAACTTCGTGTTCTTCAACAACCTGAAGAGCCCGGACGGCTCGGTCGAGCACACCGGCGACAACACCACCGGTGAGGGCGAGGGCGACGACGAGGCCATCAAGGTGAACCTCGCCGGCGTGCCCGCCGACGTCGCCAAGATCGTGTTCCCGGTGTCCATCTACGACGCCGAGAACCGCCAGCAGAGCTTCGGCCAGGTCCGCAACGCCTACATCCGCGTCGTGAACCAGGCCGACGGCAACGAGCTCGCGCGCTACGACCTGAGCGAGGACGCCTCGACCGAGACCGCCATGGTCTTCGGCGAGCTGTACCGCAACGGCGCGGAGTGGAAGTTCCGGGCCATCGGCCAGGGGTACGCCTCGGGCCTGCGCGGCATCGCGCAGGACTTCGGCGTCAACGTCTGACCCGAGTCATCACCCTTTCGCGCCCGGCGTCGTGCCCCCTGTCCGGGGAGTACGACGCCGGGCGCGCTTGAAGCCCGTACGCAGGCCGTGCGGTACCCGGATCCCGGCGCGCGGCGGACGCGCACCGCACGGAGTCCAGGTGAGAGCCGTAAGGATGGCGTATCCGGGGCCGTGTCCGTGCCGTACGGGCCAGGTACGAACCCGTATGAAAGCCGTGGGCAACCGCGGCACCACCGTCACCGGGGAGGATGCGAACACCATGGGCGTCACGCTCGCAAAGGGAGGCAACGTCTCCCTCTCCAAGGCCGCTCCGAATCTCACGCAGGTCATGGTCGGTCTCGGCTGGGACGCGCGCTCGACCACGGGAGCGCCGTTCGACCTGGATGCCAGCGCGCTGCTGTGCAGGTCGGGGCGGGTGCTCGGCGACGAGTACTTCGTCTTCTACAACAATCTCAAGAGTCCGGACGGCTCGGTCGAGCACACGGGCGACAATCTCACCGGTGAGGGTGAAGGGGACGACGAGTCGATTCTCGTGGACCTCAGCACGGTCCCCGAAGAGGTCGACAAGATCGTTTTTCCTGTCTCGATCCACGAGGCGGATGTCCGCGGCCAGAGCTTCGGCCAGGTCAGCAACGCATTCATCCGGGTGGTCAACCAGGCGGACGGCAGCGAGCTGGCGCGCTACGACCTCAGCGAGGACGCCTCCAGCGAAACCGCAATGATCTTCGGTGAGGTCTACCGGTACAGCGGTGAATGGAAGTTCCGCGCGGTGGGCCAGGGGTACGCGTCGGGGTTGCGAGGCATCGCTCTAGACTTCGGGGTCAACGTTTCGTAAAGCGCCGCGCACTGCGCGCGGGGGACCCCATACAGCGAGGGATTGGGTTAGGCAGTGCTCCTGAGAACCTTTGGCTGGTCGTTCGCCGTCACGGCGGCCGGCCTGGCTTTGGCCGGCGTCCTCTGGGGGTGGCAGGGGCTAGCGATCGTCGGCATCCTGTCGATCCTGGAGATTTCGGTCTCGTTCGACAACGCGGTCATCAACGCCGGAATCCTGCGCAAGATGAACGCCTTCTGGCAGAAAATCTTTCTGACCGTCGGCATTCTCATCGCCGTCTTCGGCATGCGTCTGGTCTTCCCGGTCGTCATCGTCGCGGTCACCGCGAAGATCGGGCCGATCGAGGCCGTCAATCTGGCGATCAACGACAAGGCGCAGTACGAGCACCTGGTCACGGGGGCCCACCCGGCCATCGCGGCCTTCGGTGGCATGTTCCTGCTCATGATCTTCCTCGACTTCATCTTCGAGGAGCGCGAGCACAAGTGGCTGGGCTGGCTGGAACGGCCGCTGGCCAAAATGGGCAAGCTGGACATGCTGTCCGTCATCGTCGCGCTGGTCGTCCTGCTCGTCGGCGCCATGACGGTGGCCACCGACGTCGCGCACGGCGGAGGTGACAAGAGCGCGACAGTGCTCCTGTCCGGCGTCGCCGGCCTGCTGACGTACCTGGTCGTGGGTGGCGTCTCCGGCTACTTCGAAGACAAGCTGGAGGAGGCCGAGGAGGCACAGGAAGCCGAGGACGAGGACGCCGGGAACGGCTCGGCGGCGAAGCCGGCGGTGGCGGGCCAGGAAGCCGGTCCGAACGGCGAGGCGTCCAAGCGCGGCTCCGTCTCGGGCGTGGGACTCGCGGGCAAGGCCGCGTTCTTCCTGTTCCTCTACCTGGAGGTCATCGACGCGTCGTTCTCCTTCGACGGCGTCATCGGCGCCTTCGCCATCACCAACGACATCTTCGAGATGGCGCTGGGTCTGGGCATCGGCGCGATGTACATCCGTTCGCTGACGGTCTTCCTGGTCCGCAGGGGGACCCTGGACGACTACGTCTACCTGGAGCACGGCGCGCACTACGCCATCGGCGCGCTGGCCGTCATCCTGCTCGCCACGATCAAGTACGAGATCAACGAGGTCATCACCGGCCTGGTCGGAATCGTTCTGATCGCCGCGTCCTTCTGGTCATCCGTGCGCAAGAACCGCAAGGAAGCCAAAACGGGAGAAGACTCCGCGGCAAAGTCGGAAGTCACCTCCGGAGTGTGACGAGGGCCTGATTGAGGAACGCTCTCAGCGGGGCGGCCATGGAGTGCTCACTCCATGGCCGCCCCGCGGCCGTACCGGGCCGCGGGGCGGCCGGGACAGCCGGGAGGAACCGGTATGGCCGGGATGAACCGGTACGGCCGGGGAGAACCGGCACAGCCGGGATGGACCGGTACAGCCGGGACGCACGCAGCAGTCGGGTCGCCGAGCCATCGGGGCGGGCGGCCTCCGGGTCGGATCGATGGGGTGGGGCAAGGTGTCGTTCTTGGGCAACTGGCGTCGGGGCGGGGCGCCGAAGTTCGAAGCCGGTGGCGCGTCGTACGTGGTCGAGCTGACCAAACGCAATCCGGTCGTCTCGCTGACGAAGCAGGGCGCGGCCTCCGGGCACCTGCGGGTCAACCTGTCCTGGCAGATGCGCACGTCCGACATCGGAATGCGCAGCTCGCAGCGTGGCGGCAGCCTGCTGCGCAATCCGGGCAAGATGTTCAAACCGGAGGTGGTGCAGGCGCAGGGGCCGGCGGTCGTCAAGATCGACCTGGACCTGGCCTGCCTGTACGAGCTCAAGGACGGCACCAAGGGCGTGGTGCAGCCGCTCGGCAACTTCCTGGGCGACATCAACGCCGCGCCGTACGTGAAGCTCAGCGGCGACGACCGGTTCGGCTCGCCCTCCGGCGAAACGCTCTACATCAACCTCGACCACCGCGACGAGATCAAGCGCCTGCTGATCTTCGTCTACATCTACGACGGAACGCCGGCCTTCGACCGCACCCACGCCGTCGTGACGCTCTACCCGAGCAGCGGCCCCCGCGTGGAGATCGGCCTCGACGAACGCGCGCCACAGGCCCGCTCCTGCGCCATCTTCATGCTGGAGAACAACAAGGGCGAACTCACCGTCCGCCGCGAGGTGAAGTACGTCTACGGCTTCCAGTCCGAACTGGACCGCCTGTACGGCTGGGGCCTGCAGTGGGGGCGAGGGTACAAGTCGAAGGTGTGAGGTGGGGCCGGGGACCCTGGGGCGTGGGCCCTGGGGTACGGGTGGGGCCTGGTGAGGCGGGGTGGGGAAACGTTACGGCTGGTGTGGAGGGCGGGGCGGGAGCCTGGACTCGCGGCTGTTGAGGCTGGGGCCGGTCGGCCTTGTGCTGCTCTGTGCCCGGCGGCCCTGCCCGCTGGCCCGGCGATCCGGCGGCCCAGTCCGCTGGCCGCCCGGCCGCTGGTCGTTCGGCTGTGGACGGCCGGCTGCGGACGGTCGGCTGTGGGTCGGCCGTGTGAGGGCAGGCGCCTGGGGTCTGCTCACCCTCCACTCCACTCATTCTTCACTCCACGCCGAGCAAGGGGCGGCCATGGCCCCGTTACGGCTGGCCCGAACGAAGCTGCCGCCGGGCGCCACAACCCTTGAGCGGTGACGAGTAGCCGTCCACGAGTGAGCGGCCGGCCGGTGACGGGTGAGCGGTGACGGTCTGCCGCCCGCCCGTCAGCGGTGCTGGAACTGCGGCCCCTGCGGCGGGAGGACGAAGTTCGGGTCCAGCCCGGGCCCGGGAGCCGGGCCGGGGCCGGGCGGCTGCTGCGGGTAACCGTAGGCCGGAGGCGCCGGGACGGCCGGAGCCATGGGGCCCGTCGGATACGGCTGGTGCTGAGGCTGATGTGGAGGCTGCGGATAGCCGTACGAGGGCTGGGGCTGCTGTGGCTGTTGCGGCGTCGGACCGGGGTATCCGTACGCGGGCTGAGCCGGGGGCTGAGTCGGAGGCGGCGGGATGTTCGGAGCGTGCTGCGGACAGCCGTAACCCCCGCCGGCGGGCTGCGGCTGAGGCGGGAACGCCGCAGCCGCGTGCGGGGCAGTCGCGGGCGGAGCGGTGGGCGGCGGCAGCGGAAACGAGTCCGGTTCTGACTGCACACCGGAGTCCGGGGCCGGTGCCTGGCCTGCGGCGGGGGGCGTCGGCGCCGGTGCTGGCGCCTGGTTCTGGCCAGGGCTCGGGCTCGGGTCGGGAAGGTGCTGTGTCGCGGCCTCGGGGTCCGCAGGGGACACCGGACCCTCCGCCTCGCCGGACCCGGCACCGGCCCCGACGGCTCCGGTGCCGGAGCCCTCTGCGGGTGCGGTGGCGGCCGACGACGCGGCCGCTGTCGGGCCGACTGTCGCACCGGCTTCCTGCACCGCGGACTCGTCCTCTTCCTCCACCGAGATCCCGAACTCGGTGGCCAGGCCGATCAACCCGTTCTCGTAACCCTGCCCGAGCGCACGGAATTTCCACCGGTCTCCGCGCCGGTACAACTCGCCGCAGATCAGGGCCGTCTCCTTGCCCGTCTCCGGCACTACGTCGAAGACCGCGACCGGCTCGTCGTCCGACGAGGAGGCGTCGTGCAGCAGGACGCGTAGATCCCGTACGTGCGCGAAGGTTCCGCCGTCCGCCGATGCGGTGAGCATGACACGGTCCACCGACGCCTCAAGTCCGGACAGGTCCGCCTCGATGGTGTCCGCCACTCCGTCGGCCAGCTGCGTCTTCGGCAGGTGCCGCACCTGGCCGCTGGGGTGCCGTGGCTGGTTGTAGAAGACGAAGTCCGCATCGGAACGCACGCGTCCGTCGGCACCGAGGAGCAGGGCCGAGGCATCGACATCGGGCACTCCCGCGCCGGGGGCCCAGCGCAGGACGGCCCGGACCGCCGTGGTGTCGAGGGGTACGTTGGACCCTTTCAGCATCGCGTGCGTCATGTCCGTAATCCTGCCTTCCCGGAGGTCGGGGGGACAACGCGGGGGCCGTCCCGGCGTGGCCCGCCCGGTGCCCGCGACACCTGGCCGTCGTGTGCGGGTTACGTGCTTTTCACATGGGCGGGAACTTTCTCCTCACGGCCGCACGTACGATTACCGGCCGGATCCAGACAGCGAGTCGCCGCGGGGTGGCCCCGGCCCCGCCTGCTCACGGGGAGTTCTATGCGTCACTTTGGGCATCTTGCGCCCGATATCCGGAACGCTTTGTTCCACCAGGAGCCGGCCGAGTTCACCGCCGACTCCCCGCCCGGCATGCTCTCGGTCGCCCTCGGCGCGACGCTCTACAGCCCGGCCACCCGTCCACGGCTCGCCGAGGACATCGTCAAACAGGCCGGACGTGGAGTGGTGTCCATGGTGCTGTGCCTGGAGGACTCCATCAGCGACGCGGACGTGACCGCCGGTGAGGAGAACCTCGTACGGCAGTTCACGGCCCTCGGCGAGGAGGCCGAAAACGGTACGGTCCTCCCGCTGCTGTTCATCCGGGTGCGCGCGGTTGCGCAGATTCCCGACCTGGTGCGCCGACTGGGTCGTGACGTGCGACTGTTGTCCGGATTCGTGCTGCCCAAGTTCACCGAGGAGCGAGGCGTCCCGTTCCTGGAGGCGCTGACCGGCGCGGAGGGGGAGTGCGGGCGGCGGCTGTTCGCGATGCCGGTGCTCGAATCGCCCGACCTCCTCCACCTGGAGAGCCGCGGCGAGACACTGCGGGGCATCGCGCGCACGGTGGACAAGTACCGTGACCGCATTCTGGCGCTGCGTCTCGGTGTCACCGACTTCTGCTCGGCCTACGGCCTGCGCCGGGCCCCCGACATGACCGCGTACGACGTGCAGATCGTCGCCTCCGTGATCGCCGACGTGGTGAACGTCCTCGGCCGGGCGGACGGCACCGGTTTCACGGTCACCGGCCCGGTGTGGGAGTACTTCCGGTTGCACGAGCGGATGTTCAAGCCGCAGTTGCGGCAGAGCCCCTTCCTCGGCAGGGCGGAGGAACTCCGGACGGCTCTGATCGAACATGACATGGACGGCCTGCTGCGCGAGATCGAACTCGACCGCGCGAACGGCCTGCAGGGCAAGACCTGCATCCACCCCTCGCACGTGGCCCCGGTGCACGCCCTCTCGGTCGTCAGCCATGAGGAGTTCAGCGACGCCGTGGACATCCTGCGGCCCGAGCGGGGCGCCGGCGGCGTGCTGCGTTCCGCGTACACGAACAAGATGAACGAGATCAAGCCGCATCGCGCCTGGGCCGAACGGACCCTGCTGCGCGCCGAGGTGTTCGGCGTCGCCCGCGAGGGCGTCGGCTTCGTGGAACTGCTGGCGGCCGGCCTTCCGCACACCTGAGACGGCGAACGGTTCGAGCCTGGCGGTCACCGCCCCACCGGGCCGACGACGTCCAGGAAGCAACGGACGATGACGACGGCGGAAGAGACGAAGGAGACGGGCACAGTGGTGTGGACGGGAGAGTGGGTCGCCCAGCGGCTCGGAGTCTCGCTGAGCGGCGGGCCGGAGCTGCCCAGGCTGCTCGGGCTGGCGTTGCGGCGCAATCCCAAGCGGGCGCACCTGCTCGTGTCGAACGTGCTCGGCAAGCACGTACCGCAGCGGCCGGACACGGTCTACGGCGCGGGTCTCGGGCTCGGACGCCAGGTCCGTGAACTGCTCGGCGATACCGAGGCGGCGCGCGCCGTCGTCCTGGGATACGCCGAGACCGCCACGGGACTCGGGCACAGCGTGGCCGACGGTCTGGCCCTCGCGCCCTATCTGCACTCCACACGGCGGCCGGTCGCGGGGGTCGAGCAGGCGGGCGGCTTCGAGGAGGAACACAGTCACGCGACCTCGCACCTGCTGCTCCCGGAGGAACCGGCGCTGCTGGCCGGCGACGGCCCCCTGGTCCTCGTCGACGACGAGTTCTCCACCGGCCGCACGGTCCTGAACACCATCAAGGCGCTGCACGCCCGCTTCCCCCGCGAGCGGTACGTCGTCGTCGCCCTGGTCGACATGCGCTCGGACACGGACCGCGGCCGGCTGCGGAAGTTCGCCACAGACCTCGGGGCACGGGTCGACCTCATCGCCCTGGCCGCCGGCGGCGTACAACTCCCGGCCGACGTCCTCGAACGCGGCCAAGCCCTCGTAGCCGCCCATCAGCACACGACGCCCACGCCCGTGCCGATGCCCGCGAGCCGGGCTTCGGGGGCCCCGGCGGCCGGCGCCGGGGAGGGCAGCAATGCAAGTGACGAGAGCGGGAGCAGCCGTGAGGCCGGGGACGCAGCCTCGGACACGCCCGTGGCCCCGAGCGGCCCGGTGCAAGCCGCGCGGATCGACCTGGGCTGGCCGGAGGGCGTTCCGGATGGCGGGCGCCACGGCTTCACCGCAGCCCACCGGTCCCGCCTGGAGACGGCGCTGCCCGGCATGGCCACCCGGATCGCCGATGGCCTCACCGGCGCCCGCCGGGTACTGGTCCTCGGCAACGAAGAGCTGATGTACGCGCCGCTGCGCCTTGCCGGAGCCCTGGACGCCTGTACATCGGCCGAGGTGTACTTCTCGACCACCACCCGCTCCCCGGTCCTCGCCGTGGACGACCCGGGCTACGCCATACGTACCCGGTTGGCCTTCCCCGCCCACGACCGGCCGGCTGACGGACCGGGGGAGCGGTACGCGTACAACGTCGCGGCCGGCGCGGACCCGCAGCGGCGCTTCGACGCGGTCGTCGCCGTCACCGACTCGCACGGCGACACCCCGGAACTCCACGGCGCCGACGGCCTCCTGGGCCGACTCGCCGAGCACACCGACCGGCTGCTCCTCGCCGTCATCCCTTCTTACACACCGGCGGGCACGCTGCCGCAGACGCCGGAGCCCACCCCGAAGCACACGTCCCACGCCACGCGACGACAGGTCTGACCGATGCCCCTCCCCGAGCCGCTGCGCGGCCCCGCCTTCTCCTCCTACGCCCCCGACGAGGTCGGCTGGCTGCTCCAGGATCTGTCCTCGATCACCCTCGAAGCGCCGACGGAGGAGCGCGAGGAAGCGATACAGGCAGGTGGCGCCCACTATGCCGAGTCGCTGCCCGTCGAATACCAGCCGAGCGAGCAGTACCAGGCGCTGTTCCACAGTGCGTTGGAGGCCTCTGCCGGCCGCATCGCGCGGGCGGTCGGTGCCGTCACCGAAACGGTGATCGCCGAGCGCTCCGCCCGTCCGGTACTGGTCTCGCTGGCTCGCGCCGGCACCCCGGTGGGCGTTCTGATGCGCCGCTGGGCCCTGCACGCTCACGGGCTCGACCTGCCGCACTACGCGGTCTCGATCGTGCGCGGTCGTGGCATCGACACCACCGCACTGCGCTGGCTCGCCGCCCACCACGATCCGGCGGACATCGTCTTCGTCGACGGCTGGACGGGCAAGGGCGCCATCACCCGGGAACTGGCCCAGGCGCTTCGCGACTTCCCCGGCTTCGACCCGCGGATCGCGGTCCTCGCCGATCCCGGCGGCTGCGTGGACACCTACGGCACCCGCGACGACTTCCTCATCCCCTCGGCGTGCCTCAACTCGACCGTCTCCGGTCTGATCTCGCGCACCGTACTCCGCGACGATCTCGTCGGGCCCGACGACTTCCACGGCGCCAAGTTCTACCGTGACCTCGCGCCGGCCGACCTTTCGCGGGTGCTCGTCGACACCGTCGCGGCGCGGTTCGACGAAGTCGCCGACCAGGTCGCCGTCGACGTGAAGGAACTGGCCGCGGCCGACCGGACACCCACCTGGGCGGGCTGGGCCGCGGTCGAGCGGATCAGCGAGGCGTACGGTATCCACGACGTCAACCTCGTCAAGCCGGGTGTCGGTGAGACCACGCGGGTACTGCTCCGGCGCGTCCCCTGGAAGATTCTTGCCCGGCGCGGCGCCGGAACGGATCTCGATCATGTGCGTCTCCTGGCTGAACAGCGGGGCGTCCCCGTCGAAGAGGTCGACGAACTCCCCTACACCTGTGTCGGACTGATCCACCCCCGCTTCACGCGGGGCGCGACGGGTGCGGACGGCAAGGCGGTGACCGCGCCGTGAGCACGATCGTCGCCAGCGACCTGGACCGCACCCTCATCTATTCGGCCGCCGCACTGGACCTGGCCGTGCCCGACGCCGAGGCGCCCCGCCTCCTCTGCGTCGAGGTCTACGAGCACCGGCCGCTCTCCTACATGACGGAGACGGCGGCGGAGCTGCTCGCCGCTCTCGCCGACGCCACCACGTTCGTCCCCACGACCACGCGCACGCGTGAGCAGTACGGGCGTATCCATCTCCCTGGCCCCGCACCGACGTTCGCCATCTGCGCGAACGGCGGACACCTGCTCGTCGACGGAGAGTCCGACCCGAGCTGGCAGCGCACCGTCGCCGCCCGGCTGAGCGCGGAGTGCGCATCGCTCGACGAGGTCCGTACGCACCTGCTGCGGACCGCCGACCCAGCCTGGTTGCTCAAGGAACGCGTGGCCGAGGGCCTCTTCGCCTACCTCGTCGTCGAGCGCTCGCTGCTGCCGCAGACCTGGGTCAAGGAACTCGCCGAGTGGGCGGACGCCCGCGGCTGGACCGTCTCGCTCCAGGGGCGGAAGGTCTACGCCGTGCCGAAGCCGCTCACCAAGAGCGCCGCCGTCGCCGAAGTCGTCCGCCGGACCGGTGCCTCGCAGGTTCTCGCCGCCGGCGACTCGTTGCTGGACGCCGACCTGCTGCTGGCCGCAGACCGCGGGTGGCGTCCCGGCCACGGGGAGCTGGCGGACTCCGGGTGGAACGCTCCCCACGTCACCGCGCTGGACGCGCGCGGAGCCGTGGCGGGCGAGGAGATCCTGCGGGCGTTCACCCGCGGCGTCGCTGCCCCCGTCCACTCCTGCTGAGCCGTACGACGAGGAAGGCCAGGACCGCCAGCACGGCGGCCACCAGCACCACTTTCGAGTACGCGTCCACATAGCCGGTCACCTCCTCCCAGTTCTCGCCGAGCGCGTAGCCGGCGAGGACGAAGATCGCATTCCAGATCAGACTGCCGAGAGTGGTCAGGACGAGAAAGGCCGGTAACGACATCCGCTCGATACCGGCCGGGACCGATATCAGGCTGCGGAAGATCGGCACCATCCGGCCGAAGAAGACCGCCTTGTTGCCGTGCCGCTCGAACCAGCGCTCCGTCTTCTCGATGTCGGAGACCTTGACCAGCGGCAGCTTGGCCGCGATCGCGAGCATCCGGTCCCGGCCGAGCAGCGCGCCCACGCCGTAGAGAGCCAGGGCCCCGAGTACCGACCCGAGCGTCGTCCACAGCAGAGCGGAGAACAGAGTCATCCGGCCCTGGCCCGCCGCGAAGCCTGCCAGGGGCAGGATCAACTCGCTGGGCAGGGGCGGGAAGAGATTCTCGGCGGCGATGGCCAGGCCGGCGCCTGGTGCGCCGAGCGTGTCCATGAGTCCGGTGATCCAGCTGGTTTCCGCGTGTTCGTTCATGCTTCGACGCTAGAAATCCGCGGGCGGCGGCACATTGCGGAAAACCGCACGGAACACTGCGGTTTTCCGCAGTGCGGCGGTGTCGTCGCAGCCACTAGCGTTTCGATCATGCGGGGGATGGCACGGCGCGGGATGCGCCTCACGGTCGGATTGTTGGTCGGCGCGGGCACGGTGGCGGTCGAGCTGCCGTTCATCGTGCTCTCGGGGCTCGCGTTGCTCTGCGTTTTCGTCTGGCCGCGCGGGAGACGCAAGGTGCTCGCGCCGGTGATGGCCGTGGCCCGGTGGCTCATCGAGTCGGCGCGCCGCCGTCTGCGGTTCGGCGGTGCCGACTTCGCCTACGGGTACGACGACGAGCGTGCGCTCAAATACCTCGCGGTCCGCTGGCTCTTGGGACTTCTCGGCGCGGGTGTGGTCTTCGCCGCGCTCACGGGGGCGACCATAGTCCTCTGGGCGTCGACGGTATGGACGTTCACCCATGTCGAGCATCCGGTCGACGTCGCGGAGACCGGCGTGGGCGCCCTGTTCCTGCTCTTCCTCAGTCTGCAGGCGGTGTTCGGGGTGGCGGCCCTGGAAGCCCGGCTGGCGCGGCACTTCCTCGGCCCCACACACGAGAGAGATCTGAAACGCCGGGTCGCCGAACTGGCCTCCAGCCGAGCCGGGGTCGTCGCCGCGGTCAACGACGAACGCCGTCGCATCGAGCGCGACCTGCACGACGGCGTCCAACAGAGACTGGTGGCCCTCGGAATGCTGCTCGGCCGTGCGGTGCGCAGCAAGGACGAGGCCCATGCGGTCGAACTGCTCCGACAAGCCCACGCCGAAAGCCGCCAGGCCCTGACCGAGTTGCGCGAGGTCGCCTGGCGCATCTATCCGACGGTGTTGGACGAAGCAGGTTTGCAGGCCGCTCTGGAAACCGTCGCGGAGCGTTCCGCGGTCCCGGTCCGGCTGACCTGTCGTCTCACCCAGGAGCCCGAGACCGCCGTGGCGACCGTCGCCTACTTCGTCGTGTCCGAGGCGGTGACCAACGCGGTGAAACACTCGTGCGCGGAAGGGATAACCGTCATTGTCGGCCGGGACGAGAACATGCTGTCCGTCCGGATCCAGGACGACGGCTGGGGCGGTGCGAATGCCTCGGGAAGCGGGCTGGTCGGGTTGGCACGCCGGGTCGCCGCCCTGGACGGCCGGTTACGGGTGGACAGCCCGATCGGCGGACCGACCACGATCACCGCGGAGTTGCCGTGCGCGTAGTACTTGCCGACGATTCGACCCTGCTGAGGGAAGGCCTGGTGCGCCTGCTGACGGAAGAGGACCACGAGGTGACAGCCGCGGTCGCGGACGCCGCCGAACTGATGACCGTGCTGGAGCGCGCGCCGGCGGAGCAGCGGCCCGATGTGGTGGTCGTGGACGTACGGATGCCTCCTACGCACACGGACGAGGGACTGCGGGCGGCGGTGCAGATCCGTGAGCGTTGGCCGGATGTCGGTGTGCTGGTCCTCTCGCAGTACGTCGAGCGGCGGTACGCCACCGAACTGCTGACCGAGGACAGTGAAGGCGTCGGCTACCTGCTCAAGGACAGAGTCGTACAGGTGGACGAGTTCTTAGACGCGCTGGAGCGGGTCGGCTCCGGCAAAGCGGCCTTCGACTCGGAGGTCGTACGCGTCCTGTTCTCCCGCAGCAGCCGCACCGATCCGCTGAACTCGCTCACGGCTCGTGAGCGTGAGGTGCTCGCCCAGATGGCCGAAGGCCACACCAACGCTGCCATCGCCGGGAGGCTGCACATTTCACAGAGCGCGGTGGAGAAGCACACCAACGCGATCTTCGACAAGCTCGGTCTGGCGGGCACTTCGGGCTACTCTCGCCGCGTTCTGGCCGTTCTGCGCTATCTGGGTGCCTGAGGAGGACCGGTGACCAAGAGCAAATCCACCGCGATCACGGAGGAGCTGTACGACTACGTCCTCGCGCACAATCCGCCGCTGGACGCCGTTCAGCGGAAGTTGGTGGAGACCACCTACCAGCGTTTCCCCGACGAGGCGCAGATGCAGTCGGCACAGGAGCAAGGCCCGCTGCTGGCCTCTCTGGCCCGTCTGTGCGGTGCACGCCGCATCGTGGAGGTCGGCACCTTCACCGGCTTCTCCACCCTGGCGATGGCGCAGGCCCTGCCTCCGGACGGTGAGCTGATCTCCTGCGACGTGTCCGAGGAATGGATGGCATACGGCCGTGAAGCGTGGGAGAGAGCCGGTGTGGCGGACCGGATCGACCTGCGCATCGCACCGGCACTGGACACCCTGCGGGCGATGCCCGCCGAGCCGCACATCGACTTCGCCTACCTGGACGCGGACAAGGGCAACTACATTCCCTACTGGGACGAGTTGGTGCCGCGCCTGCGGCCGGGTGGGTTGATCGCCGCGGACAACGTCCTCTTCGGCGGCACGGTCACCGACCCGCAGGTGAAAGGCGCAGCCGCGGCGATCCGGGAGTTCAACGACCACGTCATGGCGGACCAGCGGGTAGAGGCGGTGATACTCACTGTGGCAGACGGACTGACGGTGGCACGCAAACTGTGATCGCCGGGTGCGGGTGCGGGTGCGGGCTCCGGGCGGATGTGGCGAACCGGCGCCGGGCCCTGGGCGCAGGGAGGTGGGCTCAGCGCGAGGCCCGCGGTGCCTGGACCCCTGGAGCCGAGCTGAGGCCGAGGCAGGCACCCGGGCCCCGGAGCGACCATCGGCAAGCCGAAGCCATCGGCGGCACCGGTGTGCTGTCGGTGCCGCCGGTACCTCTGGAACTACCGGTGACCGGTGTTAACCGCAGCACCCGCCTCCGCAGCAGCCACCACCTGAGCCGCCGCCGGGGGCCGGAGCAGGAGAGGCGGCCGCGCCGCCGACGGCGACCGTGGAAAGCAGCTTGACCGTGTCCTCGTGCCCGTCCGGGCAGGCGGCCGGGGCGGAGGACTCGGCCATCGGGCGGCTCAGCTCGAAGGTCGAGCCGCAGGAACGGCAGCGGTATTCGTAACGAGGCATGGTGACAGATTAGCTCGCGAGTGGGGGAGAGGGGGCGGGTCGTGGGGAGGTAGCGGTCCGGGGCAACGTACGGCGGTGCCGCGAGGTGTGCCGAGACAGCTCAGTTCGGCCCGGGAGGGGGCGCTCTTCCAGTCAACGGGCGAGGCGATCGCGAAGGCGCCGGTCGGCACGGCCCGTTCGAGCGGTGGGCCTGTGCCTCTCTGGCGCGCGCGGTGGTGTGCGTGCTGGTGCGTGCGCTGATGAGTCGTTGATGTGTCGCTGATGTGTCCTCGTGCGGCTTGTTGGTCGGGGGCGTGGTTGTCGGTCACCACTCGGCGAACGAACCGTCCGCGTGACGCCAGACCGGGTTGCGCCAGGCGTGCCCCTGCCGGTCGGCGGCTCGTACGGCGGGCTCGTCGACCGCCACGCCCAGCCCTGGGCGGTCGGTGCGCAGGAGAAAACCGTCGTGGAAACGGAAGGGTTCCGGGTCGGCCACGTAGTCGAGCAGTTCGGCGTCCTGGTGGTAGTGGATGCCGATGGATTGTTCCTGGATGAGGAAGTTGGGGGTGGTGAAGGCGACCTGAAGGCTGGCGGCGAGGGCGACCGGGCCGAGGGGGCAGTGCGGGGCGAGCTGGGCTCCGTACGTCTCCGCGAGGGCGGCGATCCGGCGCAGTTCGGAGATGCCGCCCGCGTGCGAGATGTCCGGCTGGAGGATGGCGACACCGGCTTGGAGAGGAGCGAGGAACTCCTGGCGGGTGAAGAGCCGCTCGCCCAGGGCGAGCGGGATGTTGGAGGCGTTGACCAGGTCGGGAAGTGCGTGCGGGTAGTCGCAGAGCACGGGTTCCTCGACGAACATCGGTGCGTGCTCGGCCAGCAGAGGAAGGAGGCGGCGCGCGTTGGCGGGGGAGACCCGGCCGTGGAAGTCCAGGCCGAAGTCCCGTTCATCGCCCAGCACGTCACGGGCGGTCTCGGCCCGACGCAGGCAGGCGCGTACTTCCGCGCGGGTGGCGACCGGCGACATCCGTCCGCAGCCGTTCATCTTGACGGCGGTGAAGCCCGCCTCGACCTGGGCGGTCAGTGCGTCCCGGATCTCGTGCGGTTCGTCGCCTCCGACCCAGGCGTATGCGCGGACGCGGTCCCGTACGGGGCCGCCGAGGAGTTGGTGGACGGGCACGCCGTACTGCTTGCCCTTGATGTCCCACAGGGCCTGGTCCAGCCCGGCGACCGCGGAGGAGAGTACCGGGCCGCCGCGGTAGAAGCCGCCCTTCGTCATGACCTGCCAGTGGTCCTCGATACGCGACGGATCTTGACCGAGGAGGTACTCGGACAGGACCTCGACAGCGGCGCGTACCGGTTCCGCGCGGCCCTCGACCACCGGCTCACCCCAGCCGACGAGGCCGTCGTCGGTCTCCACGCGGACGAACATCCAGCGTGGGATAGCCAGGAACGTTTCGACACGGCTGATCTTCACAGGCCGCCGCCTTTCCTCTGATCGTGGCTGGTCAGAGGCTGGCATGCGAGGCGGGGGTTATCAATCGGTGGGCGGGTGGGTGGGAGGTCGGGGCGCGAGGGAGAGGGAAGGAGATCCAGGGAGGGGAGGCCGGAGATTCGGTGGTGCCACCCGGGCTGGCCTTGTCATACGGCGCGTCTGCGGTGTTTCGGGCGGCGGTGGCGGCCACCTGTAGGGGGCTCGTGCCGTGGTGACACATGAGCGCCGGTACGGGGCGGGGGCGGGACAGGGCGCCGGGGCTGTCGCTGCGCCGCTTCCGGGTGCCGGGCGCGCCAGTACGGGTTGTCGTGCGGCAGGCCGCCGGAGACCCGTCCGTACATGCCGAAGACCAGCAGCATCAGGCCGACGAGGAAGCTGAACAGGACGTTCTGGATGCGGAAGGCCAGGTAGTTGAAGCCGGTCTCCAGGATGGCGAGGTTGATGAAGCCGCTCAGCAGGAAGGCCACTCCGAGCACGATGTTGAGCGTGGAGGCGAGGTTTCCGCCGATCACCATGCCCCCGAAGAGGACCAGTCCCACGATGATCGACAGCACGCTCAGCGCACCGTTGGTGTTCAGGCCCGCGACGGTGTCGCCGCCCGTGTCGAAGAATCCGATCTTGTCGATCAGTCCGAGAATGCCGAAGGCGACGAGAACCAACCCCATCAAACCGGCGCCGAAGCGGTACACCGTGCTGAGCCGGTGATCGACGGGCAGATGTTCGTCGAGCCGTGTGTGCCGCACTTTGCCGCGCAGCGTCCGGGTGGGCCCGTGCAGAGCCTGGCCAGCGTCCATGTTCCGGCCTCCTTAGCGCGATGAACCGCCTGGGCCGTGCCTGACACCAGCATCCGCCTGAACCGGGCGTAACGCCATAGCGGCAGGTCATGGGGGTGGGAGGGGAGGACGGGAGGATCCGCCGGAGCGATGGGGTGGGGCGCTGGCGTGCCGGTGGGCCCGGCGTGTCGGCGTGCCGGCGTACTTGCCTGCTGGTGGGCCGGTGAGCCGCGTGTGAAGGGTTGGGCGCGGACCCCGGAGGCCGGAGGGCTGGGGTGGGAGAGCTGAGACGGGAGGGCCGGGGCGGCAGGCGCCGACGTCGGCCAGCTTTCTGCCGCCCTGTTTCCTGCCGACCGTCCGGACCGTAGCCGACTCAGCCCGCTGCGCCGCCGCCCCGTTCGTCGCGGATATCCTGGACGACGCGGGACGCGGTCTGCCGTACCGCCTCCGTCTCGGTCAGGAAGTGCCACCAGTCCGGGTGCCGCCCCTCCAGACCGGCGATCGCGCGCTCCAGACGTGCCACCGCATCGTCCAGCGGCCGTGCGTGCCGCGGGTCGGGCGTGCTGCGTCCGGCCATCGCCAGACGCTGCGCGTCCCGTACGGCGAAGCGCGTACGATCGACCTCCTTCTCGCGGTCGAAGGACACCTCGTCCAGCCGCCGCAGCCGGTCGCCGGCCGCCGAGACGGCCTCGTCGGTGGTGTTCAGCAGGGCCCGCACGGTCGCCAGCAGGCTCGTGGCGTCGGCCCATCGCTGCTCGTCCCGCGCCCGCTGCGCCTCCCGCACCTTGCTCTCGGCCTGCGCGACGGCGTCCGCGGCCTGGTCCGGCACATGCTGGAGGTCCTGCCAGCAGGCAGCGCTGTACCGCCGCCGCAATTCGCTCAGTACGGGGTCGACCTTGCTCGCCCGCGTCGTGATGGCCTGCGCCCGGGTCCGCAGCGACACCAGCCGCTTGTCGATCTCCGCGGCCTTCTCGGGCAGCCGCTCCGCCTCGGTCCGTACGGACTCGGCCTGGCGCAGTACGTCGTCGGCGCGCCGGATCGTCTCCTGCACGCCGTGCTGACCGGCGCCCTGGTTCAACTTGGTCAGCTCGGGCGACAGGGCGGCCAGCCGGGCCGCCAGATCGTCGGCCTTGAAGTCCTGCGCCCGGACGGCGTCCAGCGCGTTGCTCGCCGCGAGCAGGGCCTGCCGCGCCCGTTCCACCGCCGGTGCGAGCCGTGCCAACTGCGTTTCCGCGGTCTGCAGCAGCGGGCCGAGCCCCTGCGCGAACCGGTCGAGGTCGGCCTTGACCCGCTCCAGCTCCTCCTTGGCCCGGGTCAGGTCGGCGCGGGCCCGTGAGGCGGCACCGGCGTCGAGATCGTCCCGGTCGAGATCGTGGGCGTCGACAGCGCTGATGTAGCCCTGGCTGACCTCGTCGATCCGCCGCCCGAAGTTCTCGTAGTCCTTCGCGGCCCGTACGGCCGCCGGCGAACTGTCGACCGCCGTGATCGTCTCTATGGAGATCCGCAGGTCGCGCTGTGCCGTGTCCAGCTCGTAGAACGCCGCAGCCGCGGCATCCTTCGCGGCCTGCGCGTCCGCCCGCTGGCTCTCCCCGCGCCCGAACCAGCGCCGCGTACCGCCACCGGCGAACGCGGCCGGCGCCGCGGCGGCCAGCAAAGGAAGCGGCAGAAGGAGCAGAGCCATCGTGTCCCGGAACGCGCCCCCGCGGGGGCGACGGCGTACTGCACGGCGTGCTCGCTGCTCGTGCGGCTGCGTGTGTGTCGCCGTCACATCCCTCTCCCGATCGCATCGCCCCAGGCCCGGCTGCCATTCTCCCACCCAGTGAGAACGAATACAGCGGCCGGTTGGTTCGCGATCTCGGGGGCTGGTTCCCCGGCCCGCCGCCGGAGCTGAGGCCCCTGGTTTGTGAAGCAGCCCAGGAAGCAAGGTAGTCTGTCGGTCCAGCCAGGGCGCATAGCTCAGCGGTAGAGCGCTGCTCTTACAAAGCAGATGTCACAGGTTCAAATCCTGTTGTGCCCACCAGCGCGAAGGCCCCCCGTCGATCATGACGGGGGGTCTTTGACATCCGGGATTGACATCAATGGCGCTGGTCAGTCGATGTTGGTCGACCGTTGGTCAGCCGGTTTCGGGTCGCCTCTTGAGCAGCCGGTCCATGTGGCTCACGGCCTCACGCTGCGTGTCCTGCACGACGTGCGTGTACGTGTTCATCGTGATCGCGATCTGGCTGTGCCCAAGGATCTCCATCACAACCCGGGGAGCGACCCCGGCGGCGGTCAGCAGGGTCGCGCAGCCGTGCCGGGCGTCGTGCAGCCGGATCACGCGGAGGTCGGCATTCTTGGCGACGCGAGTGAAGGAGCGGTACAGGTTGCGCGGCTCGATCGGTCGGCCGGTGCGAGTGGTAAAGACGTAGCCGGTCTCCTCCCACTTCTCCCCAGCGCGCTCCCGCATGGCGGCCTGCCTCATCCGCTGCCACCGGAGGGGCGCGACGCACATGGCCGGCAGGGGCAAGGTCTGCCGACGACGGCGCCCCTTCGGATCGTCGTCGTACACCTCACCACGGACCCGCTGCCGCTGCTTCCGTACGCGGATCTCGCGCTTGTCCAGGTCGACGTCCGCCCAGCGAAGTCCGACGATCTCACCCCGGCGGAAGCCGAGCGCGATGGCGAGCACGAAGGCCGCGTAGAGCGGATCGCGCCGCGAGGCTGCCAGGAACGCCAAGGTCTCTTCCAACGACCAGGGGGTGAGGTCTCGGGACTCCGGCGACGGAGGCTCTACCAATGTGGCGACGTTCCGGGTGATCAGCTCCTCCCGGCAAGCCGCCATCAGCGCGGTACGAAGGACCCGGTGGGACTCCTTGGCGGTCGCCGCCGACTTCTTCCGCTCGACCTGGCCCAGGAAACGCCGTACCTCCCCGACGCTCAGCGATTCGAGCCGTTTCGTACCGAGCATGGGCACCAGGTACAAGCGCACGTGTACCTCGTACTTCGCGTACGTGGTCCGCTTGCGACGTGGCTTGATGATGTTCTCCAGCCAGTACGGCAGCCACTCAGCGAGCTTGGCCGACCGCGTGGGCACCGGTACGCCGTTGTCCACCTTGTCCAGCAGCTCGCGCCGCTTGGTGTCGCACTCGGCCCAGGTCTTGCCGTAGGCGAACTTTCGGGCACGGGTGCCGTCCGGCTGGAGGACGTACACGGCGGCCTGATAGCGGCCGTCCTTACGCTTGGTGATCGTGCCAGCGCCGTTGGGGTTGCGCTTCCGTTGCTGTGCCATCACGCAGCCTCCCCAATCTGGTCAGCGATGAACTCGCGGAGGGCCGACAGGGGGATGCGACGAGCGCGGCCGACCGTGATGGAGACGAGGCGGTGCGAGCGGATGAGGTCGTAGACGGTGGAGCGGCCGAGACGAAGGCGGGCCATGACTTCCGGGACCGTCAGGAGTTCATCAGTGGCGGTGGTCATGACCAGTCGCCTCCTTCGGTGTCAAGGGCGGCGCGGTGTTCGCGGGCGGTGTCGCGGGCGAGGGATTCGGCGAGCCAGGTTTCGGCGTTGGTGAGGCCGGTTCCGGCGTAGACCCAGTGGGCGAGGACGAGGGTGGTGTCCGGGGCGGTGTCGGTTTCTGCTGCGGCTTGGGCGCGGCGCCATCCGGCGCGGGCGTTGCGGAGGGCGCCGAGGGTGGTGGAGTAGCGGCGGGACTTGGTGGAGAAGTGGCCGCGGAAGCCGAGCATGTGGGCCCAGGCGCGGAGCCGGAGTTCTTCCAGATCTTTGCGGGCGCCGAGGTTCCAGGCGGTTCGGATGAGGCGGCGGGCGTGGTCGCTGATGTCGAGCTGGGCGAGTTCGGCGAGGAACTTCAGCGGGCGGTCGAGGGCTCCGGTCGCGGTTTCGGCGCCCTTGGTGGCGTACTTGGCGATGTACGCGGCCACGGCCCGTTCGGTCAGCTCCTGGCCGCCGTCGAAGTCGGCCGAACGGATGGTGCGTACGTCGAGCTGGCGGCCGAAGGTGAAGATGTGTGCCCGGCCGTCGATGACGGGGCCGTCTACGCGGGCGGCGGTGGCGGCGGCCTGGATGGCGTCGGTGAGTAATTCGGCGGTGGCCCAGGCGGGCGGTGGGGTGTCGTTGCCGGTTGGGCCGTCGAGGCGGATGACCGCGTGGAAGTGGACGGCGCCGCGCTTTTGGTACTCGGCGACCTTGGCGAAGGACACCCGGGCGTACTGCCGGAACGCGCGCTGAGTGAGGCCGGCGCGCTTGGCGACCTCCCGCCGCAGGTAGATGGAGAAGCGCCGCCAGAGGGCACCGGCGTGCGCGTTCCAGAGGACGGCCGCTTCGTAGTCGTAGGTGTCGGGGTCGAGTGCGGTGCCGAGGGCGGTGTCCTCCTGGTCATGGAAGGCGCCGCAGCGGCAGCGGCGGACCGAACCGGTCGGTCCGGTGGAGCGGTTGTGGACCGGGCCGAAGCCGGGTGCGGTGAAGGTGGCGAAGACGCGGGGGTGGGTGGCGACGCGTTCCGGGACGCCTTTGCCGCCGCGCAGGCCGGAGGTGATCAGTTGGAAGGTGTCGCGGCGGTAGACCTCGGAGCAGGCCGCGCAGCGGGTCGTACGGCGGTTGTTGCAGCGGACCAGGAGGTGACCGGCCGGGAGGCTGGAGGAATCCAGGTGGTGGAGGACGTTGCCGATCTCGCCGGTACGGGTGTTGAGAGCGTGTTCGGTGCGGTGGCCGTCGAGGCGGATCGGGTGGGTGCAGCCGCCGAGGCTGGAGAGTTGGCGTAGGAGGGCGGGCATGGTGCCGAGGGCGGCCAGTTCTCCGAGTTCGGTGAGCGGGGGCGGGGTGGCGGGGGTGATGATGGCCTTTCTCCTTCTGGCTTGGGCTGGGAGGAGCAGGGCCCCCGGGGCGGCGGATGCTTGGCGGTATCGAGGCCGGCCCGGGGGTTCGGTGTGCTGCTGGTCGGTCAGCGGCGGTGCTGGTCGCGGAGGAGCGAGCGCAGGACGACGGCGGCGACCGCGACGGACACGGCCGAGACGGCGACGGCGGCCAGGAGCGCGGTGAGCACGACCCCGCCGAGGAGGATGGCCGCGACGGCGCCGGTGCTGACGGAGATCTGAGGGACGGGCCGCCGGGCGGGGGCCGGGTCGGCCGCGGTGGGGGTGATGTGCGTGGGCGGCGTCGGGCTGTCGGGGTACTTGGGCAGGAACACGGCAGAGGTCTCCTTATCTACTCGTCTAGTCATGTGAGCCGTTGATGATGTTGACGCCGGAGCGCGTGCCGTTCTCGATGGCCGGCGCCATGAAGGTGTGCGAGAGCCAGAAGCCGAAGAGCGCGATCACCACGACGATCCAGATGCGGACGCCGAGGTATTTGACCGCGCCCCAGGCGACGAGGCCGAGGACGACGACGAGCGGGAGGCTGACGGTCACGGGGCGGAATCCTTTCGGCGCATGGATCAGCGGACGGGGCAGCGGTGGGTACGGGCGGCCAGTTCGGCGGCGGCGCGGCTGTCGTAGTCGGCGGAGAAGCCGCAGCGCGGAGCCGTGCAGGCGGCGGTGTGCTTCTCCCGGCCACGGCCGTCGTAGGACGTGCCGACCTGGACGGGACCGATGCGGGTGACCGAGCGGAAGCGGCGGTTGGCGCTCATATAGATCTCCTCTCAGAGCTGGGCGGCGATGGCGTCAGCGATCGGCAGAGGTACGCCGAGGCGGGCGCGCAGGGTCGGGGTGTCGATGGCGGTGCCGGTGCGGGTGTGGTGCTCGGTGGCGACCTTGCGGGCGTGTTCGATCAGGGCGGCCGGGACGGAGACCGCAGGGGGCGCGGGAGCCGGTTCGGGGGCCGGTGGCGCCGGGAGTGCCGGTGCCGGGTCGGGCGCGTCCTCCTGGTCCTCGATGATCGAGGGCTCTTCCTGGTCTTCATCGGCGGCGGGTGCCTCTGCCGGAACCGCTGCGGAGTGAGCGAGCAGCGTGCCGCCGAGGAAGGCGACCGCAGGCCAGCCCGCGACGAGGATGCGCAGCCAGGCCGGTACGTGGTTCAGGTCGAGCAGTCCGGCGGTGGCGACGTTGGCGCCCAGGGACGCGCCCAGTGCGATCACGAACCAGCACCATCCGGCTGCTTTCTCGTCGCAGGTCCGCAGCCGCCGCCAGGCGGCCACCAGCAGCAGGTCAACGGAGACGGGGTAAGCCCATGCCTTCCACCCGTCCTGACCGGCCGCCGAGGCGATGTCGTGCAGGTGGGCGAAGGATAGAGCGGCGGCGATGACCGCCTGGACGAGCACCGCATCAACGCGGGCCAGCAGGGCGCGCATACTGCGGCTCCTTCCGGATTCAGGCATGGCGGGGGTAGGGACACGGCGCGAGGCGATCACGCCAACCGGTGGGGAAGGTGGAGTTCAGCCGGTCGTCGGTTGCGGCCGAACGACCGGAGCCGGGGGCTTGACCGGCCGTACCGGCACAGCAGGCCGGAACGGCTGGAGCGCGGGCAGGTCGGGGACCAGGTGGGCCGAGGCGTGGCAGGTCTCGGACGCCTCAGCGAGCGACAGGTACGGCGTACGGACGCGGGACCAGCCGCCGGACGCGTCACCGATCACGGCGAGACCGGGCTGTTCAGGGGCGATGGCACAGGCGGCGGAGACCGCTTCGGGCGCGATGTCGCCCAACGCCATCTTCGCGGAGGCTTCATCGTTCACGCGATGGCAGACACGGCCGGTCAACTGGGCGCGCAGCATGGTCGCGCCCTTACCCAGTTCGGCACCGAAGCGCTGGCCGCAGATCTCCAGATAGATGCCGGCCGCCCGGCCAAGCTGAGCAAGACGGATGAGCTGGGTGACCATCTCGTCCCGGCGCTGTTCGTCCTTCTTCGTGGCGACGAGGAAGAGTTCCGCCACCTCATCCACGAACAGCACGACAGGCACGGGGCGTTCATGCTCAGGCAGGCCCCAGATGTCGGAGGTGATCTCCTCGTCCGGTGTGTCCGGGGCGATGCCCTGCCGGGCCTTGATCATGTCGTACCGGTTCTCCATCTCCTCGATGAGCACGGGCAGCAGTACAGCCGCTTGATCGGGATCGGTGGCCAGCGCCGAAAGCCGGGCTGCGAAGGGAGCCAGCTCCACGCCCCGCTTGCAGTCGATGCCGACCAGGGCGACGGGCTGCCGGGCCAGCCCGGCGATGAGGTGGCGCAGGTACATGGACTTGCCCGACAGCGTCGCGCCGAGGGTGAGCCCGTGCGGAACGGTGCGGTAGTCCCGCACGAAGGCCGTGGCGTCCTCCCGCAGCGCCACCGGGATCTTCAGCAGCCCCGCCGGGAGCTTGCGCGGCATACGAACTTTCCGCAGCACGTCGAAGCCCACCAACCGCAGGTCGATCACGCCCGGCTTGACGGGCGTCACGTACACGGCGTGCACGCCCCACGCATGGCGCAGGCGTTCGGCCGAGGCCGCCACGTCGGCGGGTTCCTGCCCAGGGGCGAGCCGGAGCCGAAGCCGTAACCCCGTCGTGGTCGGCCGGATGATGCCGCGACGCGGCGGTACGGGCCGGACCTCGCGGCGGGTGGCGGCCTTGACCGCCAGGACCCGCAGCCGGGACGGAGAGACGGTAAGGCCGCACGCTTCCATGACCGAGCTGTACGAGCCGAGCAGCCGGGCCGTTGAGACCGGCAGGCCGACCGTGGACCAGTAGACGCCCGGGTGTCGCGCCCGGGCGTAGGCGGCCCCACCGCCGAGTGCGGCGACGGGACCACCCACCTCCAGAAGCGTTGCCAGGTCGGTCATCAGGCCGCGTCCCCCATGGCGGCCGGGAAGGCGGCCGGAGTGACGGCGGCGGCCCGGTAGGCGATGCCGTGCCGCTGCTGGCCGTTGAATACCGACTCCCACGGCCGGGCAACCAGGCCGGGCAGGGAGACCGGAGCGCCGAGCGCCAGGCCCTCGGAGGCGCCGCTCTCCGGAACGGTGACCTTGATCAGGGACGACTCCCCTTCCTCGATGTAGACGACGCCGATCGTCATCAGCGCTTCGCCGCTGTTGGTGTCCTTGGCGATCTCGCCGGTCTTGCGGTCGCGGACCTTGGGCTCAGGCGCTTCGGTGAGCAGGATCGTCGCGGCCGAGGTCTCCACACGGATGGTGCGCAAGGTTTCTTCCCATCTACTCGTCTAGACAAGTTGCAGTCTGCGTACCCGGCTTCTCCGGGAACTGGGACCACCTTGCCACACCACTTGGCCACTCGTCTATACGAGTATGCGTGTCGGGGTGTACGAGTCCGAAAAAGTGGCCTCGCGCACCGCCGGTCAGGTGGCCGGGAGTTGGTAGGAGAGGACGTACGCGTCCGCCGCCATTACCGTGTCGCAGACTTCCACGGCCCGCTTCTCCTTGTCGTACGCCGTGCGGATCAGGTGGATCACCGGGACGCCGGACGCCAGTTGCAGCGTCTTGACCTCGGCAGGTGAGGGCATCCGGGCGCGGATCTCTTCCTCGAAGTGGTCAAGGTGATGGCCCAGCTCCTCCAGTCGGGCGTAGATGCCGCCGGGGCCGGGGTTGGGTTCGGCGATCTGGGTGCCGCGGGCGATGTCGAGCGGCAGGTATGAGGTAGCGAACTCGACCGGCCGGCCGTCGAGCAGGTAGCGGCGGCGCCGGGCGAGCACCCGCCGTACGGAGCCGAGCCGGGCCGAGATGTCCTGACTGGCCTTCTCCTCCTTGACCTCCAGGCCGTCCACCTTCGGATGACTGCCGACGGCATCGGCCTCCACGATGAACGCGGACTTCCCCTGCTCGCGGTGGCGCCGGGCGAAGCGGTCGGAGGCGAGTCGCCGGACGGGCGGGCGCGGCCGGACGAAGACGCCCTTGCCGTGCTCGGCGTGGACCAGGCCCTCGCCCTGGAGGACCGAGAAGGAGTTCCGCACCGTCATACGGGAAACCCCGTAGTGCTCCACCAGCTCAGCTTCCGAGGGCAGCTTTTCCCCCTCCCTGAACCGGCCACGGTCGATGGCCTCGCGAAGCTGATCGGCGATCTGCCGGAAAACCGCACGATCACTCGTGGGGTCGAGAGCGCCAAGAACGCTCGGAAGAGACGTCACGTGGACTACTCCTTTAGGTATCTAGACGAGTGGGCGAGTGCTATTGCTACGGTGGAGAGCCTAGCCATCCGAAGGGGCCGAGGAACGTGAGCACCGACCGTCCGCACTCCGTGAGCGTCGCCGGAGTCATCGTTGACGACCAAGGTCGGGCTCTCCTGATCAAGCGGCGCGACAACGGCCACTGGGAACCGCCGGGCGGAGTCCTCGAACGCGAGGAAACCATTCCGGAAGCCCTTCAGCGCGAAGTGCTCGAAGAAACCGGCATCAAGATCGAGCTTCCGGCGACCTTGACCGGCGTCTACAAGAACATGACGGGCCTGATCGTTTCTCTGGTCTTTCGCTGCCGGGCCGCCGACGGCACCCCCACCACCGGGGACGAAACCCGCGCGCTGCGATGGGCCACCCGCGAAGAAGTCACCGAACTCGCCGACGAGGCGTACGCGATCCGCGTCCTGGACGCGCTCGACGCCACTACCCCGCCGGCCGTCCGCGCCCACGACGGCGTGAAACTCGTCTAGCCCGAACCCGCTGCACATGGCGGCCTACCAGCACGAAGGAACTTGTATGCACGAGTATACGAGTAGAGTCCAGGTTTGGGGGCTCAGTTGCCCAGGTTCCCCGGAAGAGGTGAGCCGGGCCCGCCGATGGACCCGCGACATACTGCGCGATTCCCCGCTGGCCGAGGACGCCGAGCTGATCGTGAGCGAGCTCAGCTCCAACGCGATCCTGCACACCGCCAGCGGGCGGGACTCCGGCAGCTTCCATCTGTCCCTCGCGGTCACCCCGCAAGTCATCGCCCTGTCGGTCACGGACGACGGAGGTGCAGGCACGTTCCCGAAGATCGAGGAGCAGGGCCAGGAGCAAAATCCGGACGCCGAGCACGGCCGCGGGCTCGGCCTGGTCAACGCGATCGCTCACCGCGTGGTGGTCCACAGCAGTCAGGGCGCCCACACCATCACCGCCGAACTCTTCACGAGTAACCGACCAGGAGCCCACCCATGCTGAAGACCGACAAGCCCCGCCGCGGCTACTGGTGCGAATGCTGGACCCAAGACCTCGCCAACCCGACCGAGAGGCCGGCCCTCCACGCATCCTTCGACGCCTACTCGGCCCACCAGGCCGACAGGTGGGTAGCCGTCGCCCTCCGCACCATCACACCGGCCCTTTCCCCGGACGCCTCACACGAAGCCTGGACATGGCTCTGCGAAGGACGACTGAAGGCCAGGGCGGCCCTGCTCCGCCGACAGCCCTACACGGTGACCATCACCCACACCAACACCCGCATCACCTGGACGATCCGCCCCGTGACCTTCCTCCCCCTCGCCCACCGACAGGGCACCGTACTCCCCGCCTGCACAGAGGACTTCAAGCCCCTCCCGCCAGCCTGAGTTACAACTTTCTCTACTGGTTCAAGCCCCGCCCTGCGGGCGGGGAGGGGGTGGGAGGGGGAGCTCACCGGGAACTCCCGCAGGAAGGCTGCCGCTCCCGGCCGGGGCTGCCCTGACGCCGAGCGCGTACGGACGCGAAACCCCGATGGAAGCCCGTGAGCAGCTGGTGAGAGCGTGCAGACGGGTTCGTTCCCGTCGGCCAAGTACCCAGCGGTCCGGCCGTCGCCGGGGCGGGCCCTGCGGGGGACGGCGTTGGCCTTGCGGGTGCTCTTGCCTTCGGCATCCGGCGCGCGGGTCAACGGCTTTGGCAGCCACCGCTACGAAGCTCACCCCACCGGCCCGCAACGCGGGCCGGCGCGGAGCTCGGGGGCTCGGGCGCCGCTCCTGCCTCCGGCCCGCTCCGCCCGGCCCCCGGCCCCGCGCCACCTGACGATGCCACGGGGTGCTTCGTACACGCTTTGCCCCGCCCAAAAGCGGCGCCGGAACGAGCAAACACCCCACCAGCCAACACCGCCACCCGCGACGCCCGCCCCGCATGACCAGGCCGCAGACGCCCGCCACCAGGACGAGCTGAGCAGCAGCACCAGAGCCCCCGGCCCAGAAAGGCAGACCCGGCGGGGAGCTTCGCCAGAAAGGCAGACCCGGCGGGGAGCTTCGAGGGAGGAGGGAAGGGTGCAGGTAAGGGGTGATGAAGGTGGAGGCGGAAGCGGTGAGCGGTTTACGTGACGGGCGCGCTGCCGCCTTCCGCATAAGCCCTGGTCCTGTCGACGAGGGCAGGTTACGGAGGGGGCGGGGGTTGGGGAGCGGAGCACTGCCGCCTGCAACGGCCAACGGGGCCGATCGCCGTACCGGCGTCGTCACACACGCGCCAGCGGGAGCGGACCAACACCCATGACGTGGCCGAGGGGGAGCGACTGCTGCCGCGATGGGGTCAAGCCCGTCGCGGACGCTCCGCTGGGCATACCACCGTTTTGGGGAGAAGAGTAACAATGTTTTACCGAGACGCCGTGCCTCTGCCGTGCCCGCTCGGCAGGGGAATAACTTTTATCATCGGGCGGTAAGCGGGATGGTCCCCGGCCAAGATTGCTGGTCAGGAGTCACCTGTTTGAGGAGCCCGTGCCCTATGGGCTCACGGTGACTATTCCGTCACGACAGTTTTGGGACGAGTGGTCGACAAAAACTTGAGTCCAGTGGGCTAATCGGTATTGGAAACCCTGACGGCGAGACGGCGTCCTTGCGATGGCATATGAAATGGCGTGGGAGACGAGAAGGGGACGGTTGCGATCGCACGTCGCTGTGCTCCGGCAACTGAGAATTCGAGCCTTGCGTGGATTTCCTTGGCCTTATCGGGCGCCGAAAAATAGAAGTCAGGTCCTTGGTAATTCATGTGAACGGCGAAGCGGGAAGGTCCGTCGATAAGTGCACCATCGGCTCGCCATGTAGTGCCGCTGGCATCTCGGTAGTTGTGACTGGGGGTTACGGTGAGGGGTAGCTGTAGAGGCTCGCCCTCCTCCACCGTGATGGTGAGCAGGCCAGACATGCCATGCGCTGGGAGGAAGCACGAGTTCCCGATTGGCTGTTCTGCATAGAAGGCCACATCGCCATCGAAGAACCATTCGTAGCCAGTCACGGGCGAAGATAGATGCGCTTCCCCTCCAAGCAAGGAGAATGTTGGTACTGAGGTGGCCGGCGTCAGCAGGCGAAGTAGTTCGTATCGTGTTGCACTGCGAGTGCGCGTGCCATCGCGAATCGGTACATCTCTTTCTGTTTTACCGCCTGCCTCTGTGATCACGACGTAAGGTGCTCTATCTGTTTGAAAGAGAAGGGAAGTTACCGATCCGTGGTGGCCGATCTGAACGGAGAGGTCCGTCATTTCTGGAGTAACTTGTCCGTCGAATCTTTTTCCTACCTGTGCCCACCAAGTCGCCAGGTCGGGTTTTGCTGGGTGGGTCAGCTTCCGTTGCTTCTCATTCACTCCGATGATCCAGATTATTTCCTCACCCTGAGCGCTGTTGGCGTGGCCGGCCAATTGCCTGGACTTTGAAACGTCAGGCCATTCTGACTTGAATTCGATCAGTGAATCTTCATTTCCGTTTCCAGTTAGTACCCGCTCTACGGCCTGAATGGTGAGTAGTTCAAGTTGCTGACGTCGCATGTTGGTAGCTTAGGTGCTTACCTGTCGAGACTTACCCCGAATGCGGTACAAAGGTAGTTGAAGAGCTGGCTATGAGATGTGGTGACTCGCCAGCCGAGACGAGCCAGCGAGCTTGTACGGATTGATCATGTACGCGCCTTAAATGTACATTCGCGCATCTGGCGCCGTCGGCTCCTTCATCGGTGACTCGCTGCAACGCGGCGCACAACCTCCAGCAGGTGCTTTGGGTAGAGGAGCCGGTTGATGGTGGCCGTCGCCCAATTGGATGCTCCGGCTGTGTGTCGGGCGTTACGAGCCGCCGGATCTTGGGCTGTGGTCGCTGTACGGCGACGAAGTGTGGTAGCCGGGGCGACCGGCTCTGCCCATGGGTGGCTGGGCTGGGTCGTGCGCCGATCTGTGCGACCGTCTCTTACGCCGATCTAGGTGGGCTACGGATCGCAAGGAGCCTGACATCCACGGCTGACATCAACGACGTCGGACCTGAATGTACACAAGCACCCTTACGCGGACCCGGCGACGGCGGGCGGTGCCACCAGGGCCAACCGCTGATCGAACTTACAAAGCAGATGTCACAGGTTCAAATCCTGTTGTGCCCACCAGCGCGAAGACCCCCCGTCGATCTTGACGGGGGGTCTTCGGCATTTGGGGTTGACGTCGATGTTGCTGGTCGGACGGTGTTTGGATGTCGCGTGCCGGGGCGGTGCGCCGGCTTTGCCGTGTGGTGCGTCGCGGACGCCGGGCGGCTCGTCAAGCCTGGCGCGGTTGTTCCGTACGTCAACGCCACGACCGGCGACGCTGGTTCGGTGAGTATCGGTGGGCGCGCTTCCGTGCAGCTCTCCGGCAATGGGGCCGGCATGGTGCGGTGCGGCCGACATGCGTGGTGGGCGGTCTCGGTGCACGCTGAAAGCATGGCTGAGCATCCGCCGGTGATCGTCCACCCGCCCTCCTCGTCCGGTGGGCGGCGGGTCACTGTCCACGGGCAGATCGTCGGGCTGGCGCACGGGCGTGGTGATGTCGCCGAGTTCCTGCGGCATGCGGGGCTGGCGCCGGATGCCGAGGACATCGACCTGGACACTCCGGGGCTCGTCGAGTGGCGCGGTGGGGACAAGGACACGTGGGCGGTTGCGGAGGGGTGGGGAGAGGGCGGCAGAGGTGGGCGAGGGGGAGGGGGATGAGGAGGAAGAGGGAGATGAGGGGGGAGGGGAGGGAAGGGAGGGGTGGGCGGTGTTGGGGAGTGGTTTTTCTGGGGGTGGGGTGGGGTGGGTCTTGGTGTGGATGCGGTGTGTGGTGGGGGTGTGGGGGGTAGGTTTAAGGGTTACGCATCGTGTGGGGTGGCGTTCGGAGGGTGAGGGGTGGGGGTGTTGTTTCACTTTCAAGTGATGTGTATCGTCGGTGTTTGACTTGAAGTTTCAAGTACTTCCGTCGGGGCGGCGTCGGTCCTCCCGTAGGGCACGCCGGTCCGGACGGACCAGACAGACAGAAATGAGCGCTCGCATGTCCTCCCCCCTCAGCCCCCTTCGCGACTACGGCAGCGGCGTCGACGACCGCCATGCCGCGACCCCGCACGCGTACGACATCGGTCTGTTGGTTCTGCGGCTCGCGGTCGGCCTGACCATGGCTGCGCACGGTGCGCAGAAGCTGTTCGGCTGGTTCAGCGGACCGGGGCTGGACGGAACCGGACAGTTCTTCACGGCCAGCGGCTACCCGGCCGGCAAGGCCATGGCCGTGGTGGCGGGCCTCAGCGAGACGTTGGGCGGCCTCGGGCTGGTCCTCGGGCTGCTGACGCCGCTGGCGGGCGCGGCGGTCGTCGGGACGATGGTGAACGCGCTGGCGGTGAAGTGGGGCGGCGGCTTCTTCGCGCCCGAGGGCGTCGAGTACGAGCTGCTGCTCACGGCGGGCGCGGGAGCCCTGGCACTGACCGGCCCCGGCCGGTACGCGGTCGACCGGCTGCTCCCGGTCCTGCGCAACCACCGCCTTGCGTACGGGGTGGCCGCCCTGGTGTTCGGCGTGATCGTCGCGTTCGTGATGCTGCTGGTGCGCGACTGATTCCTGGCGAGCCGGGTGGAGCCGGGGGAGCCGAGTGTGGCATGACGTGATGTGCCGTGAAGTGATGGGTGCGGGGAGAAGCGGAAGGTGAGGGATTGACGTGGCAGTGCGGCGGCTGAATCACGCGGTGCTCTACGTACGGGACGTGGCGCGCGCTGTGGCCTTCTACACGGAAACGCTGGGGTTCCGGGTGGACACCGAGATACCGGGGAGGGCCGCGTTCCTCAGCGCCGAGGGGACCGCCAACGATCACGATCTCGGACTGTTCGCGGTCGGCGCCGGTGCGCCGGGCCCCGAGCACGGCCGGGTGGGGCTCTACCACCTGGCCTGGGAGGTCGGCACCCTCGGGGAGCTGGCGGACGTGGCGGCGGACCTGGCGGGGCGGGGCGCGCTGGTCGGCGCCACCGACCACTTGGTGTCCAAGTCGCTGTACGCCAAGGACCCGGACGGCAACGAGTTCGAGGTCATGTGGCGGGTGCCCCGTACGGACTGGCCGGGCCCGGACGAACCGGACCGGCTGCGCCCGCTCGACCTCGAAGCCGAGCTGGCGCGCTGGGGCCGTGATCTGAAGACGGGCGCGGCGGCCGGTTCGGCGACCTGAGGCAGGGCGGGAGCAGTCACCGCCCCACCCTGCCGGTGGAGGGTGGGGCGGCGGCCGACCCTGCCGATGGCGGGTGGGGGCGGTGGCCCGGCCCCCACTGATGAAGGGCGGGGCGGGGAGCGGACAGACCGGGTCCGGTAGGTCGGGCCCGGTAGGTCGGGCGACGGGTCAGGCGGTCTCCCCGGCCGTCTCCGGGGCCCGTGCGGCCTCCGGGGCCCCGGTCGCCTCGGTGGCCCGCGCCGACCAGCGCTTCTCCACCCCGGCCAGCCGCCAGTACGCCAGCGCCGCCGCCCAGACCACCACGAACAGGCCGACGATGATGAAGCCCACGTTGTCCAGGTCGATCGCCGAGATCCAGCCGGTCACGCCGTCCGTCAGGTTCAGCTTCTCGTGCAGGACGGTGACCAGTTCGATGGTCCCGATGAAGAAGGCGACGGCGATCGACAGACCGGTGATCGTGAGGTTGTAGTAGACCTTGCGCACCGGGTTCGAGAACGCCCACTGGTACGCGAAGTTCATGAACGTACCGTCCAGCGTGTCGAACAGGCTCATCCCCGCCGCGAACAGCAGCGGCAGCACCAGGATCGCGTACCAGGGCAGACCGGCCGCCGCGCCGCTGCCCGCCATCACCATCAGCGTCACCTCGGTCGCGGTGTCGAAGCCGAGACCGAAGAGCAGGCCGAGCGGGTACATCTGGCCGGGCCGGGTGATGGAGCGGGTGAAGCGGCCCAGTACGCGGTTCATGAAGCCGCGGGAGTCGAGGTGCTGCTCCAGCTCCGCCTCGTCGTACCGGCCCTGCCGCATCGCCCGGAACACCCGCCAGATGCCCGCCAGCGCGACCAGATTGAGCGCGGCGATGAGGTAGAGGAAGCTGCCGGAGACCGTGGTGCCCACGGTGCCGAGCACCTGGTGGGCACTCGATCCGTCGTCGAGCAGGGTGCCGGCCAGTTGCGCGCCGCCGGCGACCAGCGCCGCCATGGCGACGACCACGCTGGAGTGCCCGAGCGCGAACCAGAAGCCCACCGAGACCGGGCGCTTGCCGTCGGCCATCAGTTTGCGGGTGGTGTTGTCGATGGCGGCGATGTGGTCGGCGTCGAAGGCGTGCCGCATACCGAGGGTGTACGCGGTGACGCCGAGACCGACCCCGAAGACCTGCGACCCGACGGCGTAGTGCTGCGGCACGACCAGCAGGAAGAGCACACCGAAGGCGATGACGTGCAGGGCGGCTATGACCGCCATCAGCCCGGCGGTCCGCACGGTGTCCTGCCGCCGCCAGCGGAACGCGGAAGCGGACGGCGGGGACGGCGAAGTGGAGGGGGAGGGGGAGGGGGGAGAAGACGGGGACGGTGAAGGGGAAGGGGAAGGGGAATTGGCGGACGGGGGCATCCGGTGGTCACGCTCCAGCACCTCGTGGATCAGTTCGTGAGATGCCGTGGCCGGTCTCCTGGCTGACGGGTGTGCGCGCCCGCCCCTGCCTTCCCGGTCGCGGGCTGCGGCCAGTGGCTCCGTACGGGCGCGGGGCGCGTACGGAACGGGGCGGGAACTTCCCGATCACAGTGGCGAGGGCCGCTCCGGTCTGGACCTGACGGTCTTCACCGGTCTTCCCGACACCACGGCCCGCACACTCTAACGCCCGGCCGCGGTGTGGTCATCGGACCAATACGGCGGGAACCCGGGGCGCCGTCCGCTCGACTACCTGGTCCCGGGCCCGCACGCGCGGGCCCTCGGGCGGTCGAGAGGCAGGGAGAGCGGACGTATGCGTCCTCGGATGGATCTGGTGGAGCCGGTGGCCGGGAGCCGGCCGGTGCTGAAGGGCCGGTCGGTGTCGAAGGGCCGGTCCGTGTCGGGAGACCGGGCAGCACCGGAAGGTCGGTCGGCTTGGGAAGGCCGGATGGTGCCGGAAGGTCGGTCGGCGTGGCGAGGCCGGTCGGTGGCGGCGATCGTGGGGGTGCTGGGGGTGGCCGCGCTGGCCACCGGCTGCGGTAGTTCCGGCGGGCAGGCGGCGGCGGACGCCGCGGACGGGCGGGGCGGCGGAGCGGGTGGCTTTCCCGCCACGGTCACCGATTGCGAGGGGCGGCGGACGACGTTTTCCGAGGCGCCGCGAAAGATTGTCACGAGCAATGCGGCGAGCCTGGAAATGCTGCTCCGGCTGGGAGCGGGCGACCGGGTCGTCGGTACCGGATTCCCGCCGGGGAAAGGCACGTTGCCTCCCGAACTGGACGCCCGCGCGCAACGCGTCCCGGTGCTGGGGAAGACGGTGATCCCGAAGGAGAAGCTGCTCGGGTCCGGAGCCGATGTCTATATCGACACGTTCGCGTCCATGGGCATGATGGGCGGCGCGGCGACCGGTCCGACCGAGGAGGAATTCGCCGCGGCGGGCATCAAGCACGTCTATCTGGCTTCTACGGCGTGTGCGCCGCGCAAGAAGGTGCCGCAGCGGGACCTGTCCGCGGTGGAAGCCGACATCCGGCGGCTCGGGCAGGTCACGGGTACCTCGCACCGTGCGGGGCGACTGGTGGCGGAGATGGAGAAGAAGGTTTCCTCGGTACGTGCGGCCCTTGCCGACGTGCCTGCGGCGAAGCGGCCGTCGTACTTCTTCTTCGACTTCGACGCGGGGACGAAACAGCCCGTGGCGGTCTGCAACCGGCAGGTGGCCAACGCGGTGCTGACCGAAGCGGGGGCGCGGAACATCTTCGCGGACTGCGCGAGCGATTTCCAGCCGGTGTCGTGGGAGGACGTGGTCGCGAAGAACCCGGACTGGATCCAGCTCGGCGTACGGAACCGGGGAAGTGCCGCGGCCACCGGGAAGGCATTCGACGAGGCTGAGAAGTTCCTCAAGGAATTCCCGGCCACGGCGGGGCTGCGCGCGGTGCGGGAAGGGAAATTCCTGCGTATCGGCTCGGAGCAGACGACCATCGCCGGGGTGGGCAATGCCGATACGGTGCGGCGGATCGCGGCGACGCTCTACCCGGACCGCCTGGCCGAGCCCGGAGCGGACCGCTGATGGCAGCGCCGGGCGCGAGGCGGGAGGCCGTCGAGCAGGCTCCGGGGCCGGACCTCGGGCGAGCCGTCGGGCAGGACGACGGGCGGGCCGGAAGAGCCGAGGAACGGCGGGCTGGAGGAGCTGAGGGAGGACGGGCCGGAGGCGCCGCGGAATGGCGGGTCGGAGGTGCTGAGGAAGGGCGGGTCGGAGGTGCCGAGGGAAGGGGGCCCGGCCAGGCCCGTGCCGTCTGGCTCGCTCTCGGGCTGCTGGTCGCCCTGCTCGTCGCGCTGACCGCGGCCGTCGCACTCGGTGCCACCGACATCGCCCCGGCCGAGGTGTGGTCGGTGGTGTTCCGGCGCCTGGGGGGCGAGCCGCCCCGGCCGGGGACGGACGACCTGATCGTCTGGCAGTTGCGGGTCCCGAGGGCGCTGCTCGCCGCGCTGGTCGGCGCGGGCCTCGGGCTCGTCGGTACGGCCACCCAGGCGCTGGTGCGCAACCCGCTGGCGGATCCGTACCTGCTGGGCATCTCCAACGGCGCTTCGCTGGGCGCGGTGGCCGCGATCGTGCTGGGCGCGGGCACCGTGGCGGGGGCGGGCGGGGTGTTCGGGCTGGGCGGGGGCCTGGGGTTGTCGTCGGCCGCCTTCGCCGGGGCGCTCGCCTCGTTCGCGCTGGTGTGGACGCTGGCCCGCCGGGGCGGCGGCTTCGCGCCGCTGCGGCTGGTGCTGGCCGGGGTCGGCATCGGGCAGTTCCTGGCCGGGTTCACCAGTTACCTCGTACTGCAGGCCGGTGACGAGCAGCAGACGCGCGGCGTGCTGTTCTGGCTGATGGGCAGCCTGGGCGGCGCCACTTGGGGCACGCTCCTGCTGCCGGCCGTCACCGTACCGGCCGGGCTGCTGGTCCTCCAGGCGCGGGCCCGCGCGCTGAACGCGCTGACGATGGGGGACGAGACGGCGGCGAGCGTCGGCGTGGACGTCGTGCGGCTGCGCCGGCTGCTGTTCGTGGTGACCAGCCTGCTCACCGGTGTCCTGGTGTCGGTGTCCGGGGCGGTCGCCTTCGTGGGGCTGATGGTGCCGCACCTGTGCCGGCTGATCGTCGGGGGCGACCACCGCAGGCTGCTGCCGCTGGCCGCGCTGACCGGGGCGCTCCTGCTGGTCGTGGTGGACATCGTGTGCCGTACCGCCATGGACGGCCAGGAACTGCCGGTGGGCGTGGTGACGGCGCTGATCGGCGCGCCCGTACTGCTGTACGTGCTGGACCGGCGGCTGGGATCGGGAGCGGGAGCATGAGTGCGAGGAGGGGCACCGGCACGGCCGGCGGAGGAGTACGTACGGAAGCGGCCACGGGGCAGGGCATGCGGATCGACATCGAGGACCTGCGGGTGTCCTACGCCGGCCGGTGCGTGGTGGCCGGGGTGCGGCTGATGGCCGCGCCCGGTGAGATCGCGGGTGTGGTCGGCCCGAACGGCAGCGGCAAGTCCACGGTGCTGCGTACGGTCTACCGGCATCTGAACCCCGAAGCGGGCCGGGTGCTGCTCGCCGGGGAGGACATCCGGGCCATGCCGCCGTCGCGCACCGCCCGGCACATCGCCGCCCTGCCCCAGGAACGCGGCGGCGACTTCGAACTCACCGTCCACGAGGTGGTGGCGATGGGCCGCACCCCGTACAAGCGGGCGTTCGCGGGCGACGACCGGGCCGACCGGGAGACCGTGGCCCGCGCCCTGGCCGACGTGGGGCTGGCGGAGCACGGCGGGCGGCGGTTCTCGGCGCTCTCCGGCGGGGAGCGGCAGCGTGCCCTGCTCGCCCGCGCCTTCGCCCAGGCACCGGACGTCCTCGTCCTGGACGAACCGACGAACCACCTGGACGTACGGCACCAGGTCGAGCTGCTGAGCCTGCTGCGCGGCCGGGCCTGTACGACGCTCGTCTCCCTGCACGACCTGAACGCGGCGGCCTCGGTCTGCGACCGGCTCCATGTGCTTTCCGAAGGGACGGTGGTGGCGTCCGGTGCGCCGCGCGAGGTGCTGACACCGGAGCTGCTGGCCGAGGTGTTCGGGGTACGGGCGGCGGTGGTCGACCACCCGCTGACGGGGGACCCGCTGATCGCCCTCGATCAGCGTGCAGTCGCAGGTGCCGTCGTGGATACAGAGGCAGAGGCAGAGGCAGAGGCAGAGGCAGAGGCAGGGGCAGATGCGGTTGCGGATGCCGTTGCGGATGCCGTTGTGGGGCAGGGGAGCTGAGCCATGGCCGTCGTCCGAGCCGGTGCCGGCCGCCCGGCCTCGTTCACGTCCTGCACGTAATGGCTCGGGCGGCCGTCCCGGTGGACGAGCCGTCCGAGCCGCGCCGCGTCCGCCGCGCGCATCAGCCGTACACCGCCGTCCGCGTCGCGCAGCACGCAGGCGTGCCACGGCGTCATCCACACGTCGGGCGCGTCGAGCAGGCGGATGCCGAACTTCGCCGTGCCGGGCGGCTGCGGATGGATGGACAGCCGGACGGCGTCCGGATGGTGCTCGGCGATCAGCGCACCCCAGGCGCGGCTGCGCTGGACGACTCCGTAGGCGCGGGTGCGGCAGGCACGTTGCAGGGCGGAGCGGGTGCCTTCGAAGCCGGTGGTGTCCTCGAACAGGAAGCGGGTGATGCCGCGGTAGACGCGAAGCGTTTCGCCGCCGTCGGCGGCCGGGTTCCGGGTTTCGGCGCGCAGCGAGTCCAGGGAGGGCGCGTACCGGCTGTGCACCTCGGCGCGTTTGGCGTCGCAGGGCCGGTCCCCGTAGACGTCCCGCAGGTCGAAGGTGGTGAGGTGGGACAGCCCGGCCGTACGGATCATGGCGCGCAGCGCGTCGTTGTACGCGTCGACGTGCGGGTCCGGGACGCCGATCAGATCGCTGAAGAGGTGTCCGTCGGAGCAGATGACGAGCCGCGCGCCCGGCGCGTACAGCTCCCCGATCCGGGCGCACAGTTGGTCCAGGAAGCGCAGGGCGAGGCGTTCCCCCTCGTCGGGGAGCCGACCGATGACCTTGGCCGGGTTGGGGGATTTGCAGGGGAAGCCGGGGAGGGTGAAGCGGATCGGGCGGCGGGCCGCTGTCAGGGCTTCCAGTTGTCGTAGGTGGTACGGGAAATGGGCCGCGGTGGCCGCTCGGTCCGCGGCCGTCGCCTCCGGGGTGCGGCGGTGCGGGAGGAGGGCGGTGAGGATGGCGGCCGCTGCCGCCGTGCTGTTCATCGGGCTTCCTCGGGAGCGGGAGCGGGTGCCGGGACGGGTGCGGGTGCGGCGACGGGGTCAGCGGCGACAACAGTGTCCACCGTGGCGGCGGATACGGCGGTGCCGAAGGGGCAACCGCGAGCAGCACCCGAGCTTGCCGCCGGGGAACTCTCCGCCGACGACCGCCCCGTTGGGGAATCCGCCGCCCGGGACCGAGCCGCAGGGGAACTCCCCGCCGCAGGCCGCCCGGCGGAGGGCCCGCCGTACGCCACCGGAAGCTCGCTGACTCCCCGCGCGAGCACCGCCGGTATCCAGTTCAGTTCGCTGTCCGGTACGGCCAGGCGGAGACCCGGCAGGCGACGGAGCAGCGTCTCCAGGGCGATGTGCAGTTCGGTACGGGCCAGGGTGGCGCCCGGACAGAAATGGATGCCGTGGCCGAAGGCGAGGTGGGGGTTGGGGGACCGGCCGAGGTCCAGGGTGTCGGGTGCGGGGAAGCGGGCGGGGTCGCGGTTGGCCGCGCACAGCGAGACGATCACGGAGTCGCCGGCCGGAACCCGGGTGCCGGACACGTCCGCGTCCTCGGCGAGGAAGCGCCAGGTCGTCAGCTCGAAAGCGCTGTCGTAGCGGAGCAGTTCCTCGACGGCGCGGGGGAGGAGCGCGGGGTCGTCGCGGAGTGCGGCGAGGTGGTGCGGGTGGCGCAGCAGGGCGATCAGGGCCGTCGTGATCTGATGGGTGACGGGTTCCTGGCCGGCGACGAGGAGTTGGAAGATCATGGAGTCCAGTTCGGCGCCGTCCAGGGCCCCTTCGTCGTGGGCCGCGACGAGACGGGAGAGCAGGTCGGTGCCGCGTTCTCGCCGCTTGTGGCCCACCAGACCGGCGATGTACTTCTGTAGGCCGCGCAGCCTCGCCTCATAGGCCGGGCGGCCGGGGTCCGCCGGGCCGACGGGCTGGACGACCTTGCCCCAGTCCCGGTCGAAGCGTCCGGTGAACTCTTCCGGCAGGCCGATGACCTCGGCGAGTACGAGAAAGGGGAAGCGGGCGGCGAACGACGCGACGAGGTCGGTGGTGCCGCCGCGCTCCCGGCTCCCGGCCGGCGGCAGCTCGTCCAGCAGCGCGTCCGCCAGTGCCGCGAAGCGCGGACGGAGTGCCGCGACGCGCCGGGGCGCGAAAGTGTCGGTGATCAGTCGGCGGAGGGCGGTGTGCCGGGGTGGGTCCTGGTGCAGCAGATGCACCTGGAGCTGGGAGTGCTGCGGCTCCGGCATGATCGAGGCGCGGGCGCGCCAGGCCGCGTTGCCCCGGGAGTGGTGTTTGCCGAGCCGGGAGTCGTTCAGTGCCCGGTGAGCGGCTTCGTATCCGGTGACGAGCCAGGCACGTACACCGCTCGGGAACCGGACGCGGTGGACCGGGCCGCGCTCGCGCAACTCGGTGTAGAGGGGGTAAGGATCACGCTTGTAGCTCTTTCCGTACAGCGGGATCGGTTCGGGTTCGGGAAGAGGCATGGGTGGGTGCTCCTCAGAGGTGGGCGCGCACGGGCTCGTAGGTGCGCGAGCGGATCAGAAGGCCAGTTCCGGGCGGTACTCGTCCAGCCACAGCGACAGGTCGACGACGCGTTCCAGATGCAGGCGGTGGCCCCACTGGAGGTGTTCGGGCGGGGTGTCTAGGAGGTCCTTGACGGCGCCCTCGTCCACCAGGTCGCGGACGCGGCCCTGACCGGCCGAGAGCGCGTCACGCGCCATGTCCTGGAGGCCGCGGTGGTACGCCGGGTGGTGGGTGGCCGGGTAGTGGTTCTTGGGGCGGTGGAGTACGGAGTGCGGGGCGAGGCGGGCGCCCGCGGCGCGCAGCAGGCTCTTCTCCCGCCCGTCGAAGTCCTGGAGCGGTGCGGGGGCGTTGAAGGCGTACTCGACGAGACGGTGATCGCAGTACGGCACCCGCACCTCCAGTCCCTGCGCCATGCTGAGCCGGTCCTTGCGGTGCAGCAGTTGGCGGAGCCAGCGGGTCAGGGACAGGTGCTGGAGTTCGCGCCGGCGGCGCTGTGCCGGTGTCTCGCCGTCCAGGTGCGGGACGGCGGCCAGCGCGGACCGGTACGTGTCGGCGCGGAACTCGCCGATGCGCAGCGTGTCCGCGAGCGCCGGGTGCAGCGGCATGGCGGCCTGGTCGCCGGTCACCAGCAGCCAGGGGAAGGTGTCGGCGTCCCGCGCGGCGGTGCTGCGGAACCAGGGGTAGCCGCCGAAGACCTCGTCGGCCGCCTCGCCGGACAGCGCGACCGTCGAGTGCCGGGCCATCTCGCCGAAGAGGAGGTACAGGGAGGTGTCCATGTCGCCGACGCCGATGGGCGAGTCGCGGGCCGCCACCACGGCCGCGCGGTGCGCCGGGTCCAGCAGGTCCCGCGGGTCGAGGACGACGAGGTGGTGGTCGGTGCCGATGAAGGCGGCGGCCTCGGCCGCGTACGGGGTGTCGTGGCCGGTGCGCAGGACATCGCCGGTGAAACGTTCCACTTGGTCGCTGTAGTCGACCGCGTACGAACGGAGCCGGGCCGCCGGCCCCTCCCGTACGCGCAGTTCGTCCGCCAGCAACGCGGTCAGCACGGTGGAGTCGAGACCGCCGGAGAGCAGGGTGCACCGGGGCACGTCCGCCTCCACCTGGGCACGGGCGGCCCGCTCCACATGGGAACGGACGGTGTCCACCGTCGCGGCGATCCCGCGGTCCGGGTGCGGGCGGGCCGCAAGGCGCCAGTAGACACGCTCGGACAGACCACTCCGGTCGAAGACCGCCACGCCACCGGGTTGCACCTCCCGCACCCCCGACCAGAGCGTCTCCCCGGTGCCGAAGAGCAGGCCGTACGCCTCCCGCATCCCCCGCGCGTCGACCCGCGGCCGGCAGGCGGGGTGCGCGAACAGGGCCTTGGGTTCGGAACCGAAGACCAGGCCGCCCGGGATTCCGGCGAAGAACAGCGGTTTGACGCCCAGCCGGTCACGTACCAGGAGAAGCCGCTCCCGGCGGGCGTCCCAGACGGCGAAGGCGTACATGCCTTCCAGGCGCTCGGTGAGGCCGTCGCCCCACTCCAGGTACGCGCGCAGCACGACTTCGGTGTCGCTGCGGGTCGCGAAACGGTGCCCGCGCGAACGGAGTTCGGCCCGCAGGGCGTGGTGGTTGTAGATCTCGCCGCTGTAGGTGAGGACGGCGTCCGGCGACACCGCACCCGCGGAACTCCGCGGGGTGCGGAGCCCTTTGTGACTCTCGTCGGAGGACGGCGGTACGGGTACGGCGGCGGGCGCGACCATGGGCTGCGTACCGCCTTCCAGGTCCAGGACGGCCAGGCGCCGGTGCCCGATCGCGGCGTACGGGCCGCACCAGGTGCCCGAGGCGTCGGGGCCGCGGCGGGCCAGCGCGGAGGTCATCCGCTCGATGACGGAAATCTGGGCGCGGGGGTCCTCGCGGTACGAAATCCATCCGGTGATGCCACACATGGACCCAACTCCTCGGCGATCGGCAACTGTCCGCTCACACGTCCGGGGCCGGTCGTGCGCACGCTTCACTCAGAGGTCGGGCGGGAGGGCGGACGAGTTCCCGGCGCGTTACGGGAATTCCGCCGAGGGGGTACCGGAATTCCGGTGGGATGACGTCGTGAACGGCGGTCGCAGCCCTAGGTAGTCGGCCGGGCGGCCGGCCGGGTTCCAGCGGATGACCAGGACAAACCTCACGTGGGACAAGAGGCGGTGAGAGAGGGGGAGGGGGCCGGTCGCCGTGCCAGGATGGCGCTTCGGGCGGCGGGGCGGGGCGGCGAGGTTCTGGGCGCTGGATACGGGGCGCGGGCCCGGGGCCCGGGAAACCTGAGCTGCCTCGCGCCTGGTCTCCCGTTTCCGTTCTCCGATTCTCCCGCCTCGCCTTTTCGGGCTCGGTGAGCCCATTCCCCTTTCCCCTTTTCTCTTTCCGTCGTCTGTGTCCGAGTCTGCATCTGTGTATCGGAGCGGCCATGCCTCTCGTAGAACGTCTGTCATCCGTACGGCCCGCGAAACCGGTGATCGGGTTCGTGGCACTGCTCGCCGTCCTGTTCTTGTGCGCGTACGGGGCGGGCTCGGCCGCCGGGCCCGCGGCACCGGGCATGCGCCCGAGCGGCACGCTCCCCGGAGCGCCGCAGCAACCCGGAAGCGGTGACTCCATGGACGGCATGGACGGCATGAGCGGTATGGGCGGTATGGGATGAGCGAGCGCGTCACCGTACTGACGGTGGGCGGCATGACCTGCGCTGCCTGCGTGAACCGGGTGGAGAAGAAGCTGGGCCGGCTCGACGGGGTGACCGCCACGGTGAACCTGGCCACCGGCAAGGCCCGTGTCCGCCACCCGTCCGGACTGCTGGTGACCGATCTCTTGGCGACGGTGGAGGCCGCGGGATTCACGGCGGAACTCCCGGAGAGCCGACGGACCGACCTGGCAGAGAATGCCCCTCCTGCCGAGGGGCCGGCACCGGACGGCGAACGCGACCGTCTCCTCGTCACCGCGCTGCTGTCCGTCCCCGTACTCGTCCTGTCGATGGTCCCCGCCTGGCAGTTCCGCAACTGGCAGTGGCTCTGCTTCGCGCTGACCGCGCCGGTCGCCGTGTGGGGTGCGCTGCCGTTCCACCGCCGCGCGGCCGGCGGTCTGCGGCACGGTGCCGCGACGATGGACACACTGGTCTCACTCGGTGTGGCCGCCTCGTTCGCCTGGTCCGCGTACGCGCTCTTCCTCAGCGGCGGCACCGCGCACTTCTACCTGGAGGCGGCGGTCGGCGTACCACTGTTCGTCCTCGCGGGGCGGTGGCTGGAGGCCGGGGCCCGGCGGGGTACGGGGTTTGCGCTACGGGCGCTGGCCGAACTGGTCGGCAAGGACGTGTCCGTACGGGTACCGGCCGACGCGGCGGACAGGGGTTCCGGTGGCGGCCTCGCGGACGGTGCCGCCACTGTGGAACGTCGTATTCCGGTCGCCCGGCTCCAGGTCGGCGACCGGTTCCTCGTACGCCCCGGAGAGCGGGTGGCCACCGACGGCACGGTGGTGGACGGCAGTTCCGCCCTCGACCTCTCCCTCGTCACCGGTGAGAGCAGCCCGGTGGAGGTCGGGCCGGGATCGGCGGTCGTGGGCGGCGCGGTGAACGTGGGCGGCCTCCTCGAAGTACGGGCTGCCGCGGTCGGCGCGGACACCCGGCTGGCCCGGATCACCCGTCTCGTGGAGGAGGCGCAGACCGGCAAGACCCAGGCGCAGCGCCTGGCCGACGCGGTCGCGGGAGTCTTCGTCCCGGCCGTGCTGGCGGTGTCCGTGACCGTCCTCGGGTTCTGGCTGGGCGCGGGCGCCGATCCGCAGGCGGCGGTGACCGCCGCGGTGGCCGTCCTGGTCGTCGCCTGCCCCTGCGCGCTCGGACTGGCCACCCCGACCGCCCTGCTGGCCGCCACGGGCCGGGGCGCGCAGTTGGGCATTCTGGTCAGCGGGCCGCAGGCCCTGGAGCGGTTGCGGCGCATCGACACCCTGGTGCTGGACAAGACCGGCACGTTGACCACCGGGCGGATGAGCGTGATCGCCATGACGGTCCGCACGGGGGACACGGGGGGCAAGGGAGGCACAGGGGACACGAGCGACACGGGGGCCGCTGGGGTCACAGCAGTTGCTGGTACCAGGGACAGCAAGGACCCCATGGAACCCACGGACACCAACGGCCCCGCGCACCCCACGTGCGCCCCCGGCCTTACGGCCGACGAGACCCTTCGGCTGGCCGCCGCCGTCGAGCACGGCTCCGAACACCCCTTGGCGCGCGCCATCACCGCGTACGGTGACCAGCGCCGCGAAGCCCTCGCCGACCACCGGCCGCCCCCCACCGCGCGGCACTTCGCCGCGACCGCGGGGTACGGCGTGACCGGCGAGGTGGACGGCCGGACCGTGACCGTCGGGCGGCCCGGCGAGCTGACGGCCCTGCCCGCCTCGCTCGCGGACGCGGTCCGTACGGCCGAGACCGCCGGGCACACCGCCGTACTCGTGACCGTCGACGGCACCCCCCAGGCCGTCTTCTCCATCGGCGACACACTGCGGCCCGACTGCTACCGGGCCGTCGACCACCTGCGCCGCCTCGGTCTGCGGCCGGTGCTGGCCACCGGGGACCGCGCGGCCACCGCGCGGGCCGTCGCCGGGCACCTGGGAATCACCGAGATCCACGCAGCGGCGCTCCCCGAGGAGAAGGCCGCGCTGGTCACGACGCTGAAGGAACACGGCGGCCGGGTCGCGGTGGTCGGCGACGGAGTCAACGACGCGGCCGCGCTGGCCCGTGCGGACCTCGGCATCGCCCTGGGCAGCGGTACGGACGCCGCGATCGGCGCGGCCGACGTCACCGTGCTGCGCGAGGACCTCCAGGCCGTACCCGACGCCGTACGGCTGGCCCGGCGCACGCTGGGCACCATCCGCGCCAACCTCGTCTGGGCCTTCGGCTACAACCTGGTCACCGTGCCGCTCGCCGCCGTCGGACGGCTGGATCCGATGATCGCGGCCGCCGCGATGTCCGCGAGTTCGCTGCTGGTGGTGGGCAACAGTCTGCGCCTACGGGCATGGAAGCCGGCCTCCCGCACCTCCCGCGCCGCCAGCACCTCCCACACCTCTCGCGCCTCTCGTGCCCCGAGCACCTCTCCTGCCTCCCGCACCTCCTCCACGATCACCCCGGACGCCCCATGACACCCGCCGCCATCCCTGTCACCACAGCCACCACCGCACGCACCGCTCTGCGCTCCGCCGCCGCACCGCTCCTCGCGGGTGTGCTGACGCTCGGCTGCCTCACCGCCTGGACCGTCACCGGCAACGCGGGCACTCCGCCCCGGCTGGGCGTGTCCGACGGCCGTATCCTCACCGCCTCCAACACGGAAGCCACCGCGGCGTTCTTCACCATCAGCAACACCGGTACCACCGCCGACGAACTGACGGGCGTCACCGGCCCCGCCGGGCTGCGGGCCATGATCGGCCGCGATGTCGAGATCGCCGAAGGGGCGCACCGGATGGAGATGGCGGGCACCGTCACCGTCCCGGCGCGCGGCGAACTGCGGATGGCGCCGACCGGTCTGGACGTCATGGTCAGCCCGCCACCGCGACTGGCACCGGGCGACCGGCTCACCTTCACACTGCACTTTCGCCACAGCGGCCCCGTCACCGCCCAGGCCGTCGCCGTACGCCCTGGCCAATTGCGGCTCTGATCCGGCCGTACGCCGAGAGCCGAGAGCCGGAGGCCGGTGTCCCGGGCGCACGCCCAGGACACCGGCCGTTCAAGCATCCGGCCCAGCCCTCAGCCTCACGCGGCGGAGCCCGCCGGGACCCGGGCGGGGTGCTGCTCCTGCTCCGCCAGCAAGGACACCAGCGTCTCGCGGGCCCGTGCCACCCGGGAGCGCACCGTTCCCACCGGGCAGCCGGCGATCTCCGCCGTCTCCGCGTACGGCAGACCCAGCACCTGGGTCAGTACGAACGCCTCCCGGCGGGGTGCGGGCAGCGCCGACAGCAGTTCGGTGAGGGCGATGCCCTCGTCGAAGCCGGGCACACCGCGCGGCTGGGCCTTCTCCACCGCGGCCTGCCAGTCGTCGGTCCCGGTGAGCCGCGGTCTGCTGGCCATCGACCGCAGCCGGTCGGCGACCGTCCGGCGGGCGATGGTCAGCAGCCACGTACGGGCCGACGACCGGCCCTCGAAGCGGGGCAGGCTGCGCAGGGCCCGCAGGTAGGTGTCCTGCACCAGGTCGTCGGCGGCCTGCGCGTCGCCGCTGAGGTGCGTGACGTAGCGCCGTACGTCCAGTTGTGTCGCGCGGACGAACCGTTCCACGGCCGTCTCGTCCCCGGCGCGGGCCGCCAGGGCCCAGGCCGTCACCGTACGGTCATCGCGCATGCCGCACCTCCTCGCCGCCGGTCGCGGAACCGCTGCCGCGCACGTCGGGGAGGATGGGGTCATGCACTGCTCGCGCGTACGAACCGCCGTCTCCGCCCGCCTGGACGGCGAACAACTGCCGCCGGGCGTCACGGGCGGGCTGCTCGACGCCCACCTGGCGGGGTGCGCTGACTGCCGTCTCTGGTCGGAGCGGGCAGCGGCGCTGGACGGGTTGCTCGACCGGCTGCGGCGGTCCGCCGCATACGGTGACGGCGAGGACAGGAGTCATCATCAGTAGTCCTTCGGGAGATCCGGCCCCGCCGCGTACTCGACGGACGACGGTCGGGACCGATGACGATTACAAGGACCAGGACCGGCCGGCGTGCGGTGCGAAGTCCTGGATGTGACCGTGCTGTCAGCGGACAGCGTTCTCCCGGGGCGGGCCGCGGAGCCAGATGACGTGGACGAGGATCAGCCGCCGCAGCGGCTGCCGGGGTTCGCGGCGTACCGGGCGGGCAGGCCGGGGCAGGTCCGGCAGGAACGCGCGCAGGACGAGGGCGAGCGGCACGAAGAGCCGTACGGAGACCGTCCGTACGACGCGGAACGCCGCCCGTTCGCCGCCGCACAGCCACCAGGCACTCAGCAGCGCGACCAGAACGTGCGCCGCGACCATGCCGGTCATGCTGCCCCCCATACCTGGCATGTCGTGCATACCCGGCATGTCGTGCATGCCATGCATGTCGTGTCCGGAGTGCATGGCGTGCCCGGAGTGCATGGCGTGCCCGGAGTGCACTCCGTGGGTGGACCGCATGTCGGCCATGGCCTCGCCGTACCGACGCCCGATCCCCGCCTCGTGCAGCATCTGTTCGGCCTCGCGCTGCGGGATCGGGCCGACCGTGCCGCACGTCAGCGAGGCCGCCCACCGCTGGGCCAGGGAAGCCTGCTCGCCCACGGTGCCGGGCAGGGTGGCCGCCACCGACTGGCCGAAGGAGAAGGCGGAGTGCAGCGCGGCCTGCGTCGCCAGCGTCAGCGAGGTCACGAACAGCGGTCCACGTTCGCGGCCGGCGAGGCTCCACGCCCCGAAGGCCGTTGCCGTCATCGCGCCGAGCAGTACCCACCAGGGCACGGGCGCGCCGGACATGAGGACGTGGCCGAGGGCGGCGAGCAGCACACACACCGCCGCGAACACCCCGGCCCGCAATCCCCTGAGAACATGCCCCGCAATCATGACCCGCTCATGGTTGCACCCCGCCCCGGACGCCCGACGGCAGGGGCAGGGGCGGGGTGGGCGGCAGGCTCAGGGCCGGACAGGCTCAGTACGGGAGACCCGAGAGGAACCCGTGCAGGGCGTGGTCGAAGTGGCCGGTGTTCTCCAGGTTCACCATGTGGGCCGCGCCCGGAATCCGTACCCGTTGGGCGCCCGGCACGGCGAGGGTGATGGCGTGCGCGTTGGCGGAGATGTCGGAGCTGTCCAGGTCGCCGTCCAGGACCAGGGTCGGTACGCGGATCTCCGCCAGCCGCTCGTACGCGCCGACCTCGATCGGCACTCCGGCGCCCATGCCGCCTGCGTGCACGACCACGTTGGCGTCCGCCGAGGCCCGCATCCGCTCGCGCAGGGCGGGGTCCACGGCGTCGGGGGCGCGGTGCGGGCCGTCCACCCACATGCGCAGGAAGTGCTCGATGTAGCGCTCCGTGCCGTCCTCCTCGTCGGTGACGGCGGCCACCTGCTCCTTGATGTGCTCCAGGATGAACGGGTCGGTGAAGGCCCGGCCGCTCACCCCGGGCGAGGCCAGCGCCAGCGCGAAGACGCGGTCCGGGTGGGCGAGCGCCATGTCCAGGGCGATGCGGGCGCCGTGCGAGAGGCCGACGAGGATGGCGCGCGCTATGCCGAGGTGGTCGAGGAGGGCGCGCAGGTCCTCGTGGTTGGCGTAGTCACCGTCGACGGTGGAGGACAGTCCGTGGCCGCGTGCGTCGTAGCGGACCGTGCGCAGGCCGGATCGGGCGAGCCAGGTGAACTGCTCGTCCCACATGCGCTGGTCGAGCATCCCGCCGTGCAGCAGCACCACGGAGGGGTCGCCCTCCGTGCCGGCGCCGGCCGCCTCGTAGAACAGCTCACCGTTCTCGACCGGGACCGTGTCGTTCTCGACCTCCGTACCCCAGGCCCCGGCCTCCTGGATTCCTTGGATTCCGTGAATTCCTTGGATGTCGTCGGTCGTCATGCTCCGTGCCGTCCTGTGTGGGGTGCTGCTGTCGGGTGGGGCGCTCGGTCTGCTCGCGGTGCCCGGCCTGCCGGGGAGGTCCGGGGCGGTTGGGGCTCCCGGGAGGTTTGAGGTGCCTGGGGCCTTCGAGGTTCCCGGGGTGTCCGAGGTTCACGGGATGTCCGAGGCTCCCGGGGCGGAACCGCCGTACGGGAGGGGCCGGGGTGCGCCGGTTCGTCCCGGGCCGGCGCCCGGAGGTCCTCGCCGAGGCGGTCGAGTACGCGCAGGGTGGTGGCCACGTCGGCGGCCGGCACCCCGGCCAGCATCCGCCGCAGCCCGGCCGCCTCGGACTGCTGGAGCGCGCTCAGCGCCTCGGCGCCTTCCGGTGTGAGCCGGATCAGAGGGGAGCGCCGGTGCGCGGGGTTGGGGACGGCCTCCAGGAAGCCCAGGTCCGTCGCGTGGTTCACCCGGCGCTGTACGGGCTGGCGGTCCAGGCCCAGGGCGCGGGCCAGCTCCGGTACGGTGCTCGGGCCGTGCGTACGCAGGGTGTCCAGCAGGGCGCACTGACCGGCCGTCAGGCCCGTACCCGCCAGTTCCCGTTCCACGGCGCGTACGACCGTCCGGTGCAGCGGCCACAGGCGGCGGATCACCTCGTACGCGAGATGCTCGGCGGAGTCCGCGCCGCCCTCGGTGACACTCATGGTGTCATGATGACATCGGCGGTGTCGTTACGGAAGTCGCCCCCCGCGCCCGGCAGTTACCGCCTTCCGCGACGCGCGTCGCATCCGCGAAATCCGCTGATTCCGTTCTGTGTACGGATGAGGGGGCGGCGAAGTTCCCGACCCGATGCCGTCTTTTTCTTGTCTCATGGCAGAGGGCGGCGTACGGGTACGGTCCCGCGCCACAGGCGCCGGGCGGACAGCCGGGCCGCGGCGAGCAGCAGCAGGTTGCGCGCGTACAGGTTGGCGATGGACAGCCAGGACGCGTCGTCCCGCAGCCCGCGGTACAGGAGCGGGAAGTCCAGTGTGGTGAAGAGGCAGGCCGCCAGGATCAGCAGCGCGACCGGACGCTGGGTGGTGTCCCCACGCAGCAGGCAGACCGCGGCCAGACCGAGCAGCCAGACCATGTACTGCGGGCTGATCACCCGGCTGGTGACCACGAACAGGAGCGTGGCGGTCAGCGCGGCGTCCGGCAGGACCCGGGCGGCGGTGCGGTCCGACCGGTGCCGCCACCACAGCAGCCAGCCGAAGGCCAGCACGGTCGACACCTGCATGGCGGCGCTGACCCCGTTCACCCACGGGCCGACGAACTCGTGTGATCCGTCCTTCGCCGCCCAGGTGCCGCTCCAGCCGAGGTGCCGGGCCACATGGAACGGCAGGGAACCGACCGACTCGATCTGGATGCCGCGCGACTCCTGGGCGGAGAGGAAGGAGAACGCGTTCGGCATGGCGAGGGCGAGAGCGGCGGTCACGGCCGCGCCGGTGACGGCGGCGGCCGTCCAGGCGGTACGGGTGCGGCGGCCCCGCGCCGTGCCGGCGAGCAGCAGCGCGGGCCAGACCTTGACGACGGCGGCGAGCGCCGTCACGGCCCCGAAGACCCGGTCGGCCCAGGCGCGCCGCGCGGACGCGGCCACCAGGGCGAGCATCGCCAGAGCGGTCACGTGCAGGTCGAAACGGTTCCACGGCATGGTGCTGAGGACGGCCAGGCCCACGGTCCACAGCCAGGGCGCCGCGAGCGAACGCCCGCGCCGCCGCGCCACCCGCACCAGCAGTACGAAGATCGCGGCATCGCACAGCGCGGCCAGCACGATGAAGGCGTGCCCGAAGCCGAGGCCGGGGACGAGTCCGGGCGCCAGGATCGGCAGGGCCGCGCCCGGCGGGTACTGCCAGCTCATGTCGTGCAGCGGGAAGCTGCCGCCGCTCAGGACCGTGTACCAGCCGGTGTAGACCTTGCTCACGGACGGATCGAGCCCGCCGCCTCCCACGAACGGGCTGATCTTCAGGGCGGCGGGCACCAGCCAGAGCCGGGTGAGGAACCAGACGGCGAGCAGGGGCGGGAGTGCCGTACGGGGGCGGGTGGGCGCGGGGTCGGGCGCGGGCGCCGGGGTGGTCGCGGGGGCGACGGCGGCGATGGCTCGGGCGGCGGTCTGGTCGGGCACTGCGCCAAGGGCTCCGTTCTTCGTACGGGGGGTGGTGCGTCAGGGCGGTGGCGGTAGGGCGGTACGGCGCAGACCTGTGAAGTCGGCAGGTCGCGGCCTAGGCACAAGGTGTATACATGCGATGTATACGTGCAGTGTAGAGTCCTCGTCATGCCCGCTGAAGCCGCCCCCGCCGCACCGGCCGCTGCCCCCACTGCCCTCCCTGCCCGACGTGGCGTCACCACCGCACCCGCGCCCGCTTCCGCGTCTGCTCCCGCACCCGTTCCCGCCTCCGCCCTCGCGCGGCTCGCCGTCCCGGCGCTGCCCGCCCTGCTGGCGCTGGCGCTCGGCCTGTGGGGCATCCGGCGAGAGGACAGCCTGTGGCGGGACGAGGCCGTGACCTGGCAGGTCGGCCAGCGCTCGGTGGCGGAGATCTGGGACCTGCTCGGCCAGGTGGACGTCGTGCACGGCCTCTACTACGTGCTGATGCACGGGGTCTTCGAACTCTTCGGCGCCGGCCCGGTGGTCCTCCGGATGCCGTCCGTCCTGGCCGTCGCCGCGGCCGTTGCCGCCATCGCCGCGGCCGGACGCCGCCTCGCCGGGCCGTGGGCCGGTCTCGCCGCCGGGCTGGTCCTCGCGCTGATACCCAACATCCAGCACTACGCCCAGGAAGGCCGGGCGTACGCGCTGGTCACGGCCGGCGTGGCGATCGCCACCCGGCTTCTGGTGAGTGCGGCGGACGCGTCGCAGAACGCAGGGGCGGCCGTAGGGCGGCGCCGCCGGCCGCGCTGGGCGGGCTGGGCCGGCTGGGCGGGCTGGGCCGGCTATGTCCTGGTCATGCTCACCACGGCCCTGCTGAACTGGTTCTCGCTGTTCGTCCTGCCCGCGCACGCCGTCACCGTGCTCGTCGCCCGCCGCCGCGGTGCGCGCCCGCTGCTCGTCCCGTGGTCGGTGTCGGCCGCCGTGGTGCTGGCCGGCGCACTGCCGCTCATCCTGGCCAGCCGGGCCCAGTCGGACCAGGTGTCGTGGATAAAGCCCGTCGCCGTGTCCACCGTCCTGGGCGTCGGTGTGTTGCTGCTCGTGGCGCTGGTGTGCGCCCGCGTCCCGTACCCGGGCCGTGGCCGCGCGGCCGTGTCACCGGCCTCCGTCGGGCTGCCGCTGCTCGCCGTGCCGCAAGGCGGTCTGCTGCTGGCCTCCGTCCTTGTGGAGCCCGTCTACCTGGACCGCTACGTCCTCTACACGAACCTCGGTTTCGCCCTTCTGCTCGGCGTCGGCGTCGCCGCTGCCGTCCAGGCGCTCCCGGCCCGTACGGGGGTGCTGCTCGCGGGTGTGACGGCGACGGCTTTCGTGGCGCTGCTGCCCGTGGAGACCGGCCTGCGCGCGCCGGAGAGCCGGGCGGACGACGTGCTGCGGGCGGCCGACCGGGTCGCGGCGGTCGCGCGGACGGGCGACGGCGTGCTGTTCATACCGGCCGCCCGGCGCGACACGGCACTGGTGACGCCGTCGGCCTTCACCGGTCTCGACGATCTGGCGCTGGCCGAGAGCCCGGCGGCCTCCGGCACCATCAAGGGCGTCGAGGGCAGCGCCGAGCAGATACGTACCGCCATGCTGGCCGCGTCCCGCATCGTGGTCGTCACCGACACCCGCCGGGCCGCGCCGCCCGCACCCGTACGCGAGACCGAGAAACTCCGCGTCCTCGGCCGGCACTTCGAGCGGACCGACCGCACGGACACCGTCGGCCGCCGCATAGAGGTCTACGAGAAGGTGCGCTGACCGGCCACGGAAGCACTCGGCCCGCACGCCCAGCCGTACGGCGACGGCCGCGGTGACCGGGCCACCGAACCCGGCAGCGGTGACCGGGCCACCGAACCCGGCCGCGCCGGCCGGCCCGGCGTCCTCACGCCCCGCCGTACGGTTCCGGTGCCGCGTCCGGGGCGAACCTGACGACCAGATCGGCGCGCTCCCGCCCGGCCGTCACCAGGCGGGCGTTGACTTCGTCCGAGGTCCGCACGAACCGCTCGGCGTGCGCGCGTGCTTTGCCGAACCGCTCGTGCCGGTCGACCAGGCGCCGCACCCGTTCCGCGTCGTCCAGGTCCACGTACCAGACCTCGTCGAGGCACGCCCTGGCGTCCGTCCACGGCGGGTCGTCGAGCAGCAGGTAGTTGCCCTCGGTCACGACGAGCGGCACGTCGGGCGCCACCGGGACGCTGCCCGCCACGGGCTCCTCGACACGGCGGTCGAAGGCCGGGGCGTAGACCGTGGTGTCCGGGGCGGGGGAGCGCAGGCGGGCCAGCAGGGCCGCGTAACCGGCGGCGTCGAAGGTGTCCGGCGCTCCCTTGCGGTCCGTGCGCCCCAGGCGGCGCAACTCCGCCTCGGCGAGGTGGAAACCGTCCATGGGCACGAGCACCGCCGCCCCGGCCAGCTCGGCCACCAGACGGGCGGCCAGGGTGGACTTGCCCGAGCCGGGCGGCCCCGCGATCCCGAGGAGCCGACGGCGGGCCGGAGTGGCGGAGGCGGTGAGCCGCCGGGCACGGTCGACGAGTTGTCGCAGGTGCGTGAGCTCGGTCAGATCCTCGCTCAGGCCCTTGCTCATGTCCTGGGTCATGTCCTCGGTTCCTGCCCGGCCCCTGCGGACTCCGCAGTTCCCGCCGCCCCCAGCCGCCACAGCGAGGTCACCTCGGCGGCGCGGGCCGTGTGCAGGGGGTCGTCGGCGTCCCGGGCCCGAGGGTGCCGGGGCCGGATGTCCAGACGGTCGAGGACCGTCAGGCCCGCCGCGTCGAACGCGGCGGTCAGTTCGGCGCGGGAGCGCAGCCCGAGGTGTTCGGCGATGTCGGACAGGATCAGCCAGCCCTCGCCGCCTGGTTCGAGGTGGGCGGCCAGGCCGTCCAGGAAGCCGCGGAGCATCCGGCTGCCCGGGTCGTAGACCGCGTACTCGACGGGGGAGGTGGGCTTGGCCGGTACCCACGGCGGGTTGCAGACGACGAGCGCCGCGCGTCCGGCCGGGAACAGGTCGGCTTCGAGGATCTCCACGCGGTCGGCCACGCCGAGCCGTTCGGTGTTCTCCCGCGCACAGGCCAGGGCCCTCGGGTCCTGGTCGGTCGCCACCACACGGGACACACCGCGCCGGGCCAGCACCGCGGCCAGGACGCCGGTGCCGGTGCCGATGTCGAACGCCGGCCCGGGGACGGAGGGCAGCGGTGCCTGGGCCACCAGGTCGACGTACTCGCCGCGCACGGGGGAGAAGACGCCGTAGTACGGGTGGACACGGTCGCCGCCGAGCGCCGGTATGCGGACGCCGTTTCTGCGCCATTCGTACGCGCCGATCACACCGAGCAGTTCGCGCAGCGAGACGATCAGGGGCGGGGCGGGGTGCGTCGCGGAGCGGGGTGCGGTGCCGTCCGGACCGTCCGGGGCGTCCGTGCTGTCCGGGCCGTACGCCTGGAGGCACGCCTCCCGTACGTCGGGCGCACGGCGCAGTAGGAGCTCGTACCCGGGGTCCAGGGACACCAGCAGCATGCCCAGAATGCGGGCGCGCTGACTCTGCGCGGCCCGGTGCAGGTGGAAGGCCTGGGCGGGGTCGGCCGGCGGCCGTTTGCGCGGGCGGCGGTCGATGCGGCGGGCCAGCGCCGTCAAGAGCTGGCGGGCGTTGTGGAAGTCGCCGCGCCACAGCAGCGCCGTGCCCTCGCAGGCGAGCTTGTAGGCGTCGTCGGCCTTCGTACGGTCGTCGGCGACGACCACCCGGCGGGGCGCCGGCGTGCCGCTCTCGGAACGCCAGCGTGCGGTGCGGGCCGCGCCGGCCTCGGTCCACTCGACGGACTGCGGGGCCTGAAGTGTGTTCATTGCGTCCCAGGTAAGGGGCTGAGAAGTGACGTTCGACTCTACTCCGTGCCGGGGAGGGACCTTCGTCCCCTGTCTTCGGGACGGCCCGGGGTAGGAGTATGTAAATAGTTGGGCATAGCACACGCTGTCGGTCGTATGGAGGCGTACATGGACACCCTGCCGGTCATTGTCGCGGTGGACGGATCTCCCGACAGCGAACGGGCGCTGCGCTGGGCGATCGAGGCGGCCCGGCTGCGGTCCGCGCCGCTCCAGGTCGTACACGTCTGGCCGTACGTCACCTCGGAGGGCCGCGCGGCGGCCGAATCCGGCATCGGCGACCCGGTCCTGGACGAACTGCGCAAGACGCTGGACGGGCAGGCCGACACGGCCGGGCTGCCGGGCATCGAATTCCGCAGCCTCAGCGGGCTCACAGACACGCTGCTGCCCGCCCTCGGCGCCGAGGCGCAGCTGCTGGTGCTCGGCTCGCGCGGGCGCGGCGGCTTCGCCAGCCTGCTGCTCGGTTCGAACGGCATGGCGTGCGCGGCGCACTCGGAAGGGCCGGTGGTGGTCGTGCCGCGCCCGGACCGGGCCGGCGCCGGGCCCGGTGCGGACGGTGAGGCGGTCCGCCCCGACCCGCCGCAGGTCACCCTGGGCGTCGACGCCTCCTCGGACGAACCGGGCGCGATCGGCTTCGCCTTCGCCGAGGCGAGCCGTCGCGGCGCCCGCCTCAAGGTGGTCTCCGGCTATGCCTGGCCGATGCTGACACCGCCGTCCTTCGAATACATCGCGGCCTACGAAGGCACCCAGCAGGAGTACGAGAACGCGCTGGTCGAGCAGGTGACGCAGACGCTCGCGCCGTACCGGGAGCGCTACCCCGAGGTGGCGGTGACGGCCGAGCTGCGGAACGCGGACGCGGCCGGGCAGCTCGTCGAGGCGTCCAAGGCCAGCGATCTGGTCGTGGTCGCCCGGCACCGCAGGCGGCTGCCGGTCGGCCGTCGGCTCGGCTCGGTCGCCCACGCCGTACTGCTGCACGCGGTGTGCCCGATCGCGGTCGTGCCGGAGGGGACGGAGCGGAGCGGGGAAGCGGAGTAGCGCGAGCGCTCCTCCCCCTGCCCCTCTCCTCAGTCGACGCCGAACGCCTCCGCGTAGCGCACCGTGCCGCGCGGAGGTGTGCTGCCGTCCAGGGACAGGGCCAGGAACGCTTCGTCCGGCCACTCCTGCGGCGGCAGGATGCCGAAGCGGGAAGCGGGCTCGAAGCCGAACCTGGGGTAGTACGGCGGGTGGCCCAGCACGACTGCCGTCCGCTCGCCGGCCGACCGGGCCGCGTCCAGCAGGGCCCGGACGACCGCGCTGCCCGCGCCCTGCTCGTGGTACTCGGGCAGCACCGCGCAGGGCGCGAGCGCGACGGCCGGCTCGCCGGCTATGTGACAGCGGGTGAGCAGCGCGTGCGCGACGACGGGGGCGGGCGCCGCCGCGGTGCCGGCCGGTTCGGCGGCGGGCCCGGCCACGTACGAGAGGCCCGGCAGCCAGGCCGCCGGGTCCTGCCGCAGCGCGTCGACGAGGTCGGCCTCGCCCGCGGTCTCGAAGGCGGCGAGGTTGATCCGGCGGACGGCCGGGACGTCCTCGGGAGTCTCGGGGCGGCACTGCCAGGTGTTCATGCCCACATGGTCGCACCGGGGTCTGACAATCCGCCCGGGCTTCTCCTCCGGCCTTGAGGCCCCGGCCCTCCGCCCGGACACCTCCCGGCCCTCCGCCCGGACCGCTCCCGATCCTCCCCCCCCCGGATCTCCCGCCTGCCGGGCTCCGGCAGGCGGTCAGTCCGAGCCGGCCGCCGGGAACGCCGCAGCCCGGCGTTCCGGCCTGCGCATCAGGAAGACCGCCGCGGACCCGGCCGCGAACAGCGCGAACACCGACATGGCGGTGCTGATCCACGACACCCCCAGCCACTGGCCGCCCACATAGCCCAGGCTCACCCCGTACGCGGCCCAGGCCAGCCCGGCCAGCGCGGACCACGGCAGGAACTCCCGGACCGTACGGTGCGCGACCCCCGCGCCGAGGCTGACCACCGACCGTCCGGCGGGCGCGAAACGGGCCAGGACGACGATGCCGCCGCCGCCCCGCGTCAGCGCCGCACCGAGCCGTTCCTGTGCCGCGGTCAGCCGCCGGGAGCGGGCGATGGCGCGGTCGAACCGGTCGCCGCCGCGCCAGGCGAGCCGGTAGGCGACCATGTCGCCGAGCACCGAGGCGGTCGCGGCGCACAGCACCAGGGCCAGCATCTCGGCGATGTCGGCGTCACCGCGTACGGAGGTGGAGACGCCCACCGCGCCGGCCGCGGTGCGGGTGCCCGCGGCCGTGGTGGCCGCGGTGATCACCAGGACACCGCTGGGCAGGATCGGCACGAAGACGTCGAGGAGTACGGAGAGACCGACGATCGCGTAGACCCAAGGGGTGTCGCTCAACGACCCCAGGCTTTCCAACAACGTCCTACTCCTGATCCGATCCCCTGCCGCGACGTCGCATCGGCGGCTGGGGCGGCTGTACCGCCATACAGCGTACGCCTGGCCGGTCCGCCGTGACGTTCCAGGGCGCACGGTGTTGTCGGCTTCACACCCCCGCGGGACCGCCCCGGGCGGCACTGTCACCCGTCTGCTCCGGCCGTGGCGCAAAAGAGCGCGGCTTTGGGCATGTTATGTGCCGATATAAGCGCCTTGTGAAGCGCGCAAACAGGGTGCTCCGGAGCGGAACGGCACACGAATGGAGACAGGGATGCAGACGTTGAGGGAGTCGTCAGCGGCGCCGGAGTCGTCGGAGGCGCCGGAGGGCGCGGCGGGACCGGCTGCCGGCGGCAAACGGTCCGTGAACGGCGGACGGGCCGGAAGTGGCATGACGCCGGCACCGGCACCGACGCGAACGCGGCCGCGGACGGCCGTCAGGGCGGCGGGCGCCTCCGCGGCGGCCCTCGTCACGGCGGGCACGCTCCTGCTCGCCCCGGCGGCCGTCGCGGCGGACGGCGACAAGGTCACGAAGAACACCGTCAATCAGGACTACTCCGTCACCATCGCGGCGCAGTTCACCCGCCCGAACGGCGCGATGCTGAGCAGCGCGCTGACGTACGACCCCAAGCTGGTGCCCGTGAACTCCCGCGTCACGGTCAGCGAGCGCGCCGACAGCGCGCGTACCCGGGTCGGCCTGCGGGTGGCCGGTCTGGTGGCGAACCGCACCTACGGGGCGCACGTCCACACGGGGACGTGCGGGGTCCGCCCGGAGAGTTCGGGGCCGCACTACCAGCACCGCAAGGACCCGCGTACCCCCTCCGTCGACCCGGCGTACGCCAACCCGAAGAACGAGGTCTGGCTGGATTTCACGACCGACGGGCAGGGCGAGGCGAGCGCCGTGTCCCGGAACGCCTGGCGTTTCCGGTCCGGTGAGGCGCGGTCCGTGGTGATCCACGAGCGGCGTACCGCGACCAAGGCCGGGGTGGCGGGGACGGCCGGCCGGGTGGTCGCGTGCTACTCCGTGCCGTTCAACCAGTCGAAGGAAGCCGCGAAGGCCGTCACCGGCCTCCTGTCGAAGCTCTTCTGACGGCGGCACCGGTGCTGCCCGTCACCACGTTCTGACGCGGCTCGGAAAGAGCGGCGGGGGGGGGGGGCCTGCGGCGGGGGGCGGGCGGGGGGCGCGGG
>NZ_JBEZAN010000001.1:691025-696429 GCF_040646595.1 Streptomyces sp. NPDC045470 | reverse complement strand
CTCTCCGCGCGCGCCACCGGGAGCCCCCGCACCACCGTCAGGGCGCCTCTCCCCACGCCCGGCGCCCCCGGTTACGCCCGGGGGCCCCGCCGCTCGTCGCCGGGTGACGGCCGTACGGGCCGCCGGTGTGCGGTCAGGCCGCGCTCGGCTCGCGCTGGGCACCGGCCGTGGCGTCGGCCGGCTGCCGGGAGCGGAAGAACAGGCGGTCCAGCGACCAGGAGCCGGGGCCGGTGAAGACCAGCAGCAGGAACGCCCAGCAGAACAGCACGGACAGCTCGCCACCGTTCTGCAGCGGCCACAGGGACTCGCCGGCGTGCACCGAGAAGTACGCGTACGCCATGGAGCCGGAGCTGATCAGGGCCGCGGCGCGGGTGCCGAGGCCCAGCATCACCAGGACGCCCCCGACGAACTGGATGACGGCCGCGTACCAGCCGGGCCAGCTGCCCGCGGGCACGGTGAGCCCCTTGCCCATCGCGCCGCCGAGGATGCCGAACAGCGAGGACGCGCCATGGCAGGCGAAGAGCAGGCCGGTGACGATGCGGAAGAGCGAGAGGGTGTGCGGCTTGATTCGTTCGGTGAGCTCGGTCACCGGGGATTGAGCGGACATGAAGGAACTCCTGCGGTTTCGGGGACGGGAACCGACAAGGAGAAAGGTTAGGGAGACCTAATAGGTACTTGCAAGTTCAACATCTGGCCATATCCGGCCGTTGGCCGAAAACGGTCATGGCGCGAAGTGGCGCTCGCGCGGCGGCGTGCGGCGGCGAGATTGTTTGCATCGGCCACCGAATTCACCCCGGGATGCCCCGCAATGCGCCCGTCCGCCGGGCGGAACGCGCCGGTGGCAGCAGAAGCCCGGTCGGACGAAAAGCGCGGCGACAGGTCAGGCAAAAGAACGGGTAAAGAGCCCGGCGAAAGGGTGAGGGGCGAGCGGGGACACCTGACTCTCCCCCCCGCCTCCGCCTCTATCCCGTCCCCGTCCCCGTTTCAGTTTCCGTCCCCGTTTCCGGCTCCCGGCGGCCCGCCACCTGCTCGTCCCACGCGCAGACCAGCCGTGCGCCACCGCCCTGCTCGCGCTGGGCCTGGTCCAGCCGCAGCCGCGCCGTGCGCCCGTTCAGTGCCAGGGTCATCAACTGGTTGCCGAACCACGGGCCGCCCGTGCGGCGCCAGCCGATCGACGGCCGCTCCAGCCGGGCGTGCCGGGCCAGGGCGTGGCCCAGCCGGCGGCCGAGCCGGCTCCACCCGAAGCGGAAGCCGGCCCGCATGCTGGCGGGAATGCTGTTGTGCACGGGTGAGCAGGTGAGCTGAAGGACGCGCGCGGCGGGCGCGGAGCCGTCGCGCCAGTGCGGCTCGGCCACGTACGCGTGGTGCACGTCGCCGGACAGCACGCACACCGTCGCCGGTGCCGCGTCGCCCGACCCGGCCTCGGCGAGCAGGTCGGTGAGCGCGGCGAAGGACTCCGGGAAGGCCGCCCAGTGCTCCAGGTCGGCCCGCTGCCGCAGCGACTCGCTCCGGCGCGCCCAGCGCGCGCCGCGCGCCCCGGCGCACAGGGCGGCGTTCCAGCCCTCCGCGTCGTGGATCAGGTTCGGCAGGAGCCAGGGCAGGGAACTGCCGATGAGCAGGTGGTCGTACGCGCCGTGGTCGGCCAGCACCTGTTCGCGCAGCCACTCCGCCTCGGCCGGGTCGAGCATCGCCCGCCGCCCCTCGTCCAGGACGCGGGTGGCGCGGGTGTCGACCATGACCAGCCGTACGCGGCCGAAGTCACGGCGGTAGCTCCAGCGCGCGCAGCCCGGGTCGGCGTCGGCCGCCGCGGCGAACTCCCGCACCAGGCCGGTGCCGTCCGGCAGGGCGCGGACCCGGGCGTACAGCTCGTCCTTCTCCAGCTCGGCGGGGGAGAGGTTGCCCAGGTGCTGATACACCCAGTAGGACATCAGGCCGCCCAGTACCCGCTCGCGCCACCAGGAGGTCGCGCGCATCCGGGTCTGCCAGGCGGCCGAGGTGTTCCAGTCGTCCATGACGTCGTGGTCGTCGAAGATCATGCAACTGGGGACGGTGGACAGCAGCCAGCGCACCTCCGGGTCGAGCCAGGATTCGGTGTAGAGGTGGGTGTACTCCTCGTAGTCCGCGACCTGCTGCCAGGGCGGCTCGGAGGTGTCGCGGCGGGTGGCGAGCAGCCGGGCGGTCGCGTCCGAGGTCTGGTCGGCGTACACCTGGTCGCCCAGCAGGAGCAGGACGTCCGGGCGCCGGCGCGCGGGGTCGGCGGCGAGTGCGGCGGCGAGGGTGTCCAGGGCGTCCGGGCCCACCGGGTCGTGCGCGTCGGCGGGCGGCGCGGCCCAGCGGCAGGAGCCGAACGCGACCCGCAGGTGCTGGTCCGCCGGGGCGTCGCCCGGGGCCGCCGGTGTGTGGATCGTGCTCTCCGGGAAGCGGCTGCCGGGCTGCGGCCAGACCTGCTCGCCGTCCAGCAGGACCCGGTACGGGGTCTCGCTGCCCGGTGTCAGGCCGGTGACGGGCACCAGCGCGTAGTGGTGCCCGGCCACCTGCCACGTGCGTTCGGCGCCGCCGGCGCCGTTCTCGCAGCGGACGTGCACCTCGCAGGGCCGGTCGGTCTCGACCCACACCGTCGCGCTGATCTCGTCCACGTACCGCAGCAGCGGCCCCAGGCGCAGCCCGGCCATCGGCGATCCTCCCCTCGTACGGGCCGGTGCCCGTACGTGTGTGCTCAGAGGATAGGAGCCGGTCGCGGGTGACGGGACGGCTCCGCCCTCCTCGCGGGGAAAGACGGAGCCATCCGGTCGTACGGTTGCGTCGTCGGGCTGCCCGGCCCTGCGCCTGTCAGGCGGGACGGCAGGAGTAACCATTCAGCGGCGGCCGCCCGGAGACGGTGTTCAGCAGCGGTCCAGGATCTTCTTCAACGCCGCCTTCTCGGCCGCGTCGGCCGTCAGCCCGTACACGTGTTTCACCGACACCCACATCCGGGCGTACGTGCAGTGGTACGAGGTCTTCGGCGGCAGCCACTTGGCCGGGTCCTTGTCGCCCTTCTCCTGGTTCACGTTGTCGGTGACGGCGATCAGTTGCGCGTGGGTGAGGTCGTTGGCCAGTTCCTTGCGGCGCTCGGTGGTCCACTTCGAGGCGCCGGACTTCCACGCCTCCGAGAGCGGGACGACGTGGTCGATGTCCACGTCGGACGCCTTGTTCCACACACCGTCGTCGTAGGCCGACTTCCAGGTGCCGCTGGTCGAGGCGCACTTGCCGTCGGTCTGCACGTTCTCGCCGTCCCGCTTGAGCACGACCTCGCGGGTGTTGCAGTTCTTGCCCTGGTCGGACCAGTGCGGGAACTTGTCGCGGCTGTAGCCGTCCTGCGAGCCCTGGGGCGCTTCCTTGATCTGGGCGAGGTACGTACGGGCCGTGGCGGCGTCCGGCGGGGTGGGCGGTGCGGCCTGGGCGCTCTGGGTGCCGAGCACCAGCGTGCAGGCGAGGGCGGCGGCGGAGCCGGTGGCGACCGCTACGCGACGCGCGTAGACCTTGGGCATGCTAACTCCCTGTCAGTGGGGGGAAGTCGAGGTGCGGGACGGAACTCATGGTGGCGCCGTGGGGTGACCACCGGACGGGCTCCAGGTAACAGAGTGACGACATGCCCACGTCAGTTCAAGGGGTTGACATGACGTCACCCGCCCCCGGCGGGCCGGGATGTGGCTCACGCCGGCGCATGCGCCCCTTCCGGAGCGCCGGCCTCCGCCGTGGCGTACCCGGTGCGCACTTCCGCCGCCGCCCTACAGTGAGCCCGTGCTGCTGCCGGTCAACGCCACCCTCGGGTTCGCTCTCGCCGTCCTGCTGGCCGCCGCCGTGGCCGCCGCCGCGCTCGCCCGACTCGGCCACGCGCGGGCCGTCGCCCTCGCCGGCCTGCGCGCCGCCCTCCAGCTCGCCGCCGTCTCGTACCTCATCGGCTGGGTCGTCCGGGCCGTGCCCTGGCTGCTCTGCTTCCTCGTGCTGATGTTCACGGTCGCCGTACGGACCGCGGGCCGCCGCCTCACCCCGAACCGCACCTGGTGGTGGGCCGCGGCACCCCTCGCCGCCGGGGTCGTGCCGGTCGTCGGCGCCCTGGTGCTCACCGGCCTGGTCCCGCCGCGCGGCATCACCCTCATCCCCGTCGCGGGCATCCTCATCGGCGGCGCCCTCACCGCCACCGTCCTCGGCGGACGGCGGGCCCTGGACGAGCTGGAGACGCGGCACGGGGAGGTGGAGGCGGGGCTGGCGCTGGGCCTGCTCGACCGGGAGGCCCGGATGGAGGTCGCCCGTCCGGCCGCGTCCGACGCGCTGCTGCCGGGCCTGGACCAGACCCGCACCGTGGGACTCGTCACGCTTCCCGGGGCCTTCGTCGGCATGCTGCTCGGCGGCGCGTCACCCGTTCAGGCGGGCGCCGTGCAGATGTTCGTCCTGGTGGCGCTGCTCGCTGTCCAGACGGCGGCCGTGGCGGTGGTGCTGGAGCTGGTGGCCCGCGGGCGGCTGCACCGCGTACCCTGGGCCGCAGCAGAAGGGGAGTAGCTCTTCGCCGGACCGTCGACATACTGCCCGCCCGTCGGCCGCCACCGCCCAGGTGACAGGCCGCCCGCGGTGGGCCGGCGCCCGGAGCGTGGCAGGAGACCGGTGTCCCTGCCGCGCCAGCGAGACCTTCGGCCGCAGTGTTTGCGCAGACGCACGTGTGCGCAAGAGACGCTGCCGTGCCGAAGCGACCCCTTTTCCGGGCCCCTCGGTGCGGCCCGACCGATCGAGGTAAGACACCCCGTGTTCAGTTTCACCGTCGCCGCCGTCGTCTTCGGCGTCGTCTTCCTGGCCGAGCTGCCGGACAAGACCGCCCTCGCCGGGCTGATGCTCGGCACCCGCTACCGCGCTTCGTACGTGTTCGCCGGCGTCGCCGCGGCCTTCGCCGTGCACGTCGCGCTCGCCATCGCCGCGGGCAGCGTGCTGTCCCTGCTCCCGCACCGCCTCGTGCAGGCGGTCGTCGGCGTGCTCTTCCTCGCGGGCGCGGCCGTGCTGCTCTTCAAGAAGGACGAGGACGAGGACGAGGTCAAGAAGCCCGCCGACCAGAGCTTCTGGAAGGTCTCCGGGGCGGGCTTCATGATGATCCTGGTCGCCGAGTTCGGCGATCTGACCCAGATCATGACCGCGAACCTCGCCGCCCGCTACGACGACCCGGTCTCGGTGGGCGTCGGCGCGGTGCTGGCCCTGTGGGCGGTGGCGGGCCTGGGCATCCTCGGCGGCCGCACGCTCATGAAGTACGTACCGCTCAAGCTGATCACGAAGGTGGCGGCGGCGGTGATGGTGCTGCTCGCGGGGTTCAGCCTGTACGAGGCGATCGTGGGGTGAGTACGGGCACGGGCGGGCGGCGCCACCGGCCGGTGGCGCCGCC
>NZ_JBEZAN010000001.1:76736-691016 GCF_040646595.1 Streptomyces sp. NPDC045470 | reverse complement strand
GTTGTGTGGTTTGGGGGTGTGTGTTGTGGTGTTTGGGGGTTGTGGGGGGGGTGCGGGGGGCCGGGGGGGGGGCGCCCCGGGGGCGGCCCCCCCCCCCCGCCCGGTTCAGCCCTCGATGTCAGCCTCGGTCGTCGAGGTACGGCTCAGCCGCGACCTACGGCCTCAGCCCTCGACGTACGGCCTCAGCCCTCGATGTGCAGCGCGATCGACCCGTCCGCGAGCGCCTCGACCCGGACCTGCTCCAGGTCGCGCACGTGGACGTCGGGGCCGAAGGCCGCGGCCCGCTCGCCGACGCCGACCACGCGCATCCCCGCCGCGCGCCCGGCCGCGATGCCGGCCTCGGAGTCCTCGAAGACCACGCAGTCCTCGGGCGCGTACCCCAGCTCGGCCGCGCCCTTGAGGAAACCCTCGGGGTCCGGCTTGCTGGCGCTGACCGACTCGGCGGTGATCCGTACGTCCGGCATCGGCAGCCCGGCCGCGCCCATGCGGGCGTCGGAGAGGGCGAGGTCGGCGGAGGTCACGAGGGCGTGCGGGAGCCGGGCGAGGGCGGCCATGAAGGCGGGCGCGCCGGGCACCGGGACGACGCCGTCCACGTCGGCGGTCTCCTGCTCCAGCATCCGCCGGTTGTCCTCGTGGTTGAGCTCCATCGGGCGGTCGGGGAGCAGGGCGGCCATCGTGGCCCAGCCCTGCCGGCCGTGCACCACCTTGAGCACCTCGTCCGCGTCGAGACCCTGCTCGGCGGCCCAGCGGCGCCAGCAGCGCTCGACCACGGCCTCGGAGTTCACGATCGTGCTGTCCATGTCCAGCAGCAGGGCGCGGGCTATGAGCGGGGTGGTTGCCGGCATCGGCGGGCTCCTGGGCGCTGAGGAAAGAGTCAAGCGGCTCCGCCCGCCGGTCAGGGAGTGCGGGCGGAACCACTTTGTTCCTACACGATACAAAGAGCCTCCGCGAGAGGCCAACCGCCCCCTCGGCCGACCCGCACGCCCCGGCTCACGGTTCGACCGTACGGGCCTCCAGCGACCGGCGGGTCTGCACCCCGTAGACACCGGCCGGGTCCTGCCGCAGCCCGTGGAACCGCTGGAACGCGGCGACGGCTTCGCGTACGGCGACGTCGAAACGCCCGTCCTCCGGACCCGGATACACGGCCACCTGCTCCAGCCGCCGCTGCAACTCCAGCACCTCCGGCCCGCTTGCCCCCTCCCGCAGCACCATCGGCCCGTCCGGCGGACTGCTCGGCGTACGGCTCTCCGGGGCGCTGGTGATGCTGCCGGACGCCGTGGCCGTACTCGGGGCCGACGTCGGACCGGGCGTCGGGGAAGAGGCACGGGACGGACCGGCGGACGGCTGCGCCCTGGTCACCTGCTGCGGCACCGGCGTGGGGGCCGCGGGCGGCGGCGCGGCGCGGCGCCCCGGGCCGCCTCCTCCGGGGTTGCCGTCGCCGCTGCCCGAGGGACGGGCGGCGCTGGGCATGTGCCGGTGGTTGTCGGGCAGCGCGCGGTCCTGGTCCGCATCGGACAGCAGCGCGCCGCTGAGCAGCACCGCGCCCGCGGCCAGGCCCGCCGCGGAGACCGCCATGGCGGCCAGGGCCGCCTGCTTCTTCCGGCGCCGGGAGGCTTCGGGGGTGGGGGTGCGGGCACCGGTGCGGGCTCGGGCGCCCGTACGGGCGTGGGCGTCGGGCTCGGCCCCGGCGCCGGTGTCGGTGTGCGGGGCGGCGCAGGCGTCGGCAGGTGAACCGGCGTGCGGTCCGGCGTGCGGATCGCGGTGCGGACCGGCGGGTGCCTCCGTCCGCCCTCCGGAGCGCAGGCCCGCGCGTGACCCGGCGCGCGTCCCCGTCCGGGACCCGGCCGGGGGCACCGTACGCGAGCCGAACCGCGGCGCGGGACGCGGTTCGGGACGCATGGCGTCCGCCGTCGTGCCCGCCGCCGTTCCGGTGACATCCGCCCCGTCCGGCAGCCGCACGTACGGGCGTACCCGCAGGGGATCGAAGTCCTCGGCGCCGGCCGCCTCGCACAGACACCTCGGCCGGCCGTCGTCACGCGTGGGTGCCGAGCAGTGCGGGCAGGACTGAGCCGTCACGAGCGTTCCCCCTCCTGAACCTCTCGATCGGTCAGTGATTATCCCGGTCTGGTCCCTTCCTGCACAGGGAGCCTTCGGGCACCGCCCGGCGGCACGCCGCTCAGCAGGCCGTATCCCACCGAAACGATCAGGATGGAGGGAAACCCGAGCCCGCCCGTGGAACCCGCCCGCACGACCGGTCCGTAAGACCGGCCCGCACGACCCGCACGAGGAGAGACGCTCATGGCGCAGGACACCGGTGCCCCGCCCGTGCCCGGCGAGGGGCAGTCCCGGCGGACGGTCCTCGTCGCGATCGGCGCGCTGCTGCTCGGGCTGCTCATCGCGGCACTCGACCAGACCATCGTCGCCACCGCGCTGCCCACCATCGTCAGCGATCTCGGCGGTCTGGACCACCTGTCCTGGGTGGTCACCGCGTACCTGCTGGCCTCGACCGCCGCGACCCCGCTGTGGGGCAAGCTCGGCGACCAGTACGGGCGCAAGCGGCTGTTCCAGACCGCCATCGTGATCTTCCTGATCGGGTCCGCGCTGTGCGGCATCGCGCAGGACATGCCGCAGCTCATCGCGTTCCGCGCCGTCCAGGGGCTGGGCGGCGGCGGTCTGATCGTGCTGTCGATGGCGATCGTCGGCGACATCGTGCCGCCCCGCGACCGCGGCCGCTACCAGGGCCTGTTCGGCGCGGTCTTCGGTGCGACGAGTGTGCTCGGGCCCCTGCTCGGCGGTCTGTTCGTGGACCACCTCAGCTGGCGCTGGGTCTTCTACATCAACCTGCCCATCGGGATCGTCGCCCTGGCCGTGATCGCCGCGGTGCTGCACATCCCCGTCCGCCGCACCCCGCACCGCATCGACTACCTCGGCACCGTCCTGATCGCCGCGGTCGCCGCCTGCTTCGTCCTGATGACCTCGCTCGGCGGCGTCAGCTACGACTGGGGCTCCTGGCAGATCATCGGCCTAGGGGTGCTCGGCCTGGTCCTGCTGGCCGTGTTCGTGGCCGTCGAGCGCCGGGCCGCCGAACCGGTCCTCCCGCTGCGCCTGTTCCGCCTGCGCTCCTTCACCCTCACCGCGGTCATCGGCTTCGTCATCGGCTTCGCGATGTTCGGCTCGATGACCTACCTGCCGACCTTCCTCCAGGTGGTGCAGGGCGTCTCGCCGACCATGTCCGGGGTGCACATGCTGCCGATGGTCATCGGCATGCTGCTGTCCTCGACCGGGTCCGGGCAGCTCGTCAGCCGTACCGGGCACTACAAGGTCTTTCCCGTGGCCGGTACCGCCGTCACGGCCGTCGGCCTGCTGCTCCTGCACCAGCTCGGCCCGGCCGACAGCACCACCGTGATGAGCCTGTACTTCTTCGTCTTCGGCTTCGGGCTCGGCCTGGTCATGCAGGTCCTCGTCCTCATCGTGCAGAACGCCGTCGACTACCAGGACCTCGGCGTCGCCACCTCGGGCGCCACCTTCTTCCGTTCGATCGGCTCCTCCTTCGGCGTCTCCGTCTTCGGCACGATCTTCGCCAACAAGCTGGGACCCCGGATCGCCGACGCCCTCGCGGGCAAACCGCTGCCGCCCGGCACCGACCCGTCCAAGATCGCGGAAGATCCGCGTACGGTGGGACAACTGCCCCCCGACGCCGCGGCCGGTGTGCTCGACGCCTACTCGACCTCCATCACCGACGTCTTCCTCTACGCGGTCCCGGTCGTCCTGATCGCCTTCGTCCTGGCCTGGTTCCTCCGTGAGGAGCCGCTGCGCCGGGGCGTCACCGCGCCCGACACCTCCGAGGTGCTCTCCTCGAACCCCGTACACCGTTCCTCGTACGACGAGGTCTGCCGCGCGCTGTCCCGGCTGGGCAGCCTGGAGGGCCGCAAGGCGGTCTACGAGCGGATCACCGAAAAGGCCGGGCTGGACCTCAGACCCGCGGCGAGCTGGATGCTGCTGCGCATCAACCGCTTCGGTTCGGTGGAGCCCGCGCTGCTCTCCGAGCGCAGCATCGTGCCGTTCCGGGTGATCGCCGAGGCCACCCGGCAGATCGAGGAGCGCGGCCTGGCCGTACGGGAAGGGCTGCCGCTGGTCCTCACCGACAAGGGCCGCGCGATCGCGGAACGGCTGGCCGCCGCGCGCCGCGAGTCGCTGGCCGAACTGCTCGGGGACTGGTGGACCGAGGACCGGCCGACCGACCTCACGGAACTGGTCGACGAACTGACGACGGAACTGTGCGGCTCGGACGCGGAGAGCCCGCGCAAGGACGACACCCGCAGACGCCGGCCGCCGGCGGGGCACTGAGCAGAGCCCCGCCCCGGAGGCGCGCCGGCCTCAGCGGGCCGCGGTCACCCCCGCCACCGCCTTCTCGAAGAACAGTTCCGCATACCGGTCCTCCTTGTACGCGGGGATCTCCCCGTACCCGTACGCCCGGTACAACGCGACGGCCTCGGTGAGGTCCCGCCGGGTGTCCAACCGGAGCCGTTCGGCTCCCAGTTCCGCCGCCCGGCGTTCGACTGCGCGCATCAGCACGCCCGCCGCGCCCCGGCCGCGCCGGGGTTCGCGGACGAACACCCGCTTCAGTTCCGCCGTACGCCCGCCGTCGATGAGCAGCAGCCCGGCGCATCCGGCGGCTTCGCCGGCCTGTCGGGCGACGAACAACGCGCCGCCCGGTGCCGTCAGTTGACCGGGCGGATACTCCGCCACGGCCTCGTCGATCTCCTCGGGCGTGATCCGGGGCCACCCGTGCAGGGTGTGGTAGCGCTGCGCGACCTCGGTGTAGTACTCGCGGAACAAGGCGGTGGCGGCGGGCGAGTCGTCGGGCTCGACCGAGAGGTGCCAGGTCTCGGGCGGGCGCCTGGTGGCGGCGTCAGTCATGGCGGCATTGTGCCCGTACGGGCGGGAGCGCCGCCTCCGGATATCGCGCGGCGCCCCGCCGTGCCGGGACGTGGCGCCCGCCGGGCCGGGCCGCCACACCCTGCCGGGCCGGACCGTCACACTCCGCCGTGCCGGGCCGTGGCGCCCCAAGGGCCCGTCGGCAGGCGGGGTTTGGTGTCCGGCGGCGTGGCTACCCGATCCGTATGTCCATCACCTTGATCATCGTCCCTGTGGTGGCGCTCCTGGTGATCGCCGCTCTCGTCCTCATGGCACGCGCCAAGGTCGCCCGCAGTGGCAGCAGAGGTCTGCGGCGCCGCTTCGGCCCGGAGTACGAACGGGCCGTCGCCGTGCACGACGGCGACACCGCGGCCGCCGAACGCGAACTGAACCAGCGGCTGGACCGCCACGGCGCGTTCCGTCCGCTGCCGCTGACCGCCGAACTGCGCCTCCAGTACGAGGAGCGGTGGGAGGCCGTACAGCGGCAGTTCGTCGACGAGCCCGAACAGGCCGTCGTCGAGGCCGACCTGCTGATCGGCCGGCTCGCCCGCGAGCGCGGCTACCCCGCGGACACCTACGACGAGCAGACCGACGCGCTCTCCGTCCACCACGCGCAGGGCGTCCACGACTACCGCAAGGCCCACGAGACCGCCGTACGCGCCCGGAACAACCGGCCCGAGAACGCCGCCGGGACCGAGGAACTGCGCGCCGCCGTGGTGCACGCGCGCGCCCTGTTCACCGAACTCCTCGAAGCCGGCACGGGCCGCTCCACCTCGCACGGCCACCGTGACCACGGCCACCGTGACCACGGCCGCGGCGGCACGGCGCACGGCCGCACCGACCCGGCCCGCGACGGTCACGACCCGTCGGCCGGCCGGTCCGGCACCCGGAACCACAAGCCCACCACCCGGCGGCTCGGTGACCGGCTGCGTTCCCCCTGGACGCACGGCCGCGGCCACGGGCACGACACTGCGGAAGGCGGTGCGCGATGAGCACCTACGACGAGCGCGGTACCGGTCCCGTCGAGACGCCCGAGGAGCGCGCGGCGAGCGAAGGCATGCCGCCGCCGGAGCGCGGAGCCGCCGCGTACGAGGGTGACCGCAGCGCGCAGCAGCCGGCCGCGCCGCCGCCCACCGCCACGTCGGGCGCCACCGGGTCCGGACCGGGCGTGTACGCCGGCCTGCCCGGAACCGAGACCGACTACCCGGCGGGAACGCCCGGCGGCCCCGGCACGGCAGGCGACCCAGGAACCCCCGCCTCGTCCACCCCCGGCTCCTCCACGCACGGCGAGGGCTTCGGCCGGACGGGCTCCGCCGAACCCCTGCTCCCCTCCGACGCCCGGGAGAAGCTGCGGCAGCGGCTCGACCACGCCGTCAACGGCTTCGTCGACCGTCCCCGCGAGGCCGTGCAGGAAGCCGACGGCATCTACGAAGAGCTGGCCGCCCTCCTGCCGGAGGCCCTGGCCGCCCGCCGCCGCGCCCTGCACTCGTCCTGGGAGCAGGGCAACGCCGACACCGAACAGCTCCGCGTCGCCCTGCGCCACTACCGGGAAACCGCCCAGCGTCTGCTCGACTTCTGAGCCGCCCCGGAAGCCCCGGAACCCGGCCGCTCAGCCCTGTTCCTTCGGCCCGGCCTGCTGCACCACCTCGAACGACCAGAGCGTGGACCCGGAAGCGGCGGGCTTGGGCCGCTCGCCGCCTTCCGCGCCGCCGCCCTGGTGCGCGGCCTTCATCGGGCCCTCCATCCATGCCTGGAACGACTCCTCGTCGCGCCACCGCGTGTAGACGAGGTACTGGTCGGTGCCCTCGACCGGGCGCAGCAGCTCGAACCACTCGAAGCCGTCCGAGGACTCCACGGAACCGGCCCGCGCGCCGAAGCGCTTCTCCAGAACCTCCCGCTGTTCGTCGGGAACGGTCAGCACATTGATCTTCACGATGCTCATACCGAACATCGTGCCCCATACCGTCCGGCGGGCGGAGGCCAGGGCGGGGATCAGCCGTGCAGCTTCAGGCCCTTGACCACCTTGTCGACCAGCTTGCGGGGACCGTGGACCGCCACGCCGACCAGGTCGAGGTCGTCGGCGGCGACGGCGCGTACGACCGCGCGGTTGTCGTCGTCGTTGCCGGTGGTGAACATCTCCGCGGTGTACAGCGCGGTGGGCAGTTCCCGGGAGACGGCACGGGCACGGGTACGGGCCAGGCCGGCGGAGTCGGCGGCGAAGCACAGGACCGGTTCGCGGAGCAGCGCCAGGTAGTCGTTGGCCGAGGCGTCCTCGTAGCGCTTGCCCATGATGTCGTCGGCGGCATGCGCCACGCCGCTCGCCAGGAAGGCCGTCACATTCAGTTTCTGCCAGGTGGCGAGGTCTTCGCGGACCACGAGGGCGATCTTCGTGGGGAAGCGTTCGGCGGTCTCGGCAGGTGTTCCGGCGGGCGTTCCGGCCGTCAGGTCTGTGCTCATGCGGTGAGTCTCGTCCGGACGCGGAGCGCCGTATTGAACGCTGGTGCGCCCCGGGGCGGAACGGCCCGCCCGAGTGCCGCAGCTCGGCCGGTTGCGCCACTTCCGTTGTCGGTGGGCGGGGTTAGCGTCGGAGTATGTCGAACTCAGAAGCGGGACAGGAGCCGCCGCGGGCGGCGCGGCGGGTCGGCAGACCGGCGCGGCCGACGGGCTGGAAGCGGCTTGCCCTACGCGCTCCGATCCACCTCTACCGGCTCGGTCTAGGCGGTCTCTTCGGCAAGCGGCTGCTGCTTCTGGAGCACCTCGGCCGTACGTCGGGCAAGACCCGGCGCGTCGTCCTGGAGGTGGTGTCGTACGACCGGCAGGCCCGTACGTGGACGCTGGCTTCCGGCTTCGGTCCGGGCGCGCAGTGGTACCGCAACCTCCAGGCGCAGCCCAGGGCCACCATCCAGGTGGGGCGCAGGCGGTGTGCCGTCATCGCGCATTTCCTCCCCGCCGACGAGGGCGGCCGGATCATGGCGCGGTACGCGCCGAAGCATCCGAAGGCGGCCCGCCAGTTGACGGCGTACATGGGGTTCGAGGTCGACGGCACGGCGGAGGGCTACCGGCAGGCGGGGGAGAACATACCGTTCGTACGGCTCGTGGAGCAGTGACCCGGAGGGGTTCAACGGGGCGGCGGCGCGGCGGTGACGGTCGCGTCCGCTGTTGGGGTTGCAGCCGCCGGGACGCCGGAGTGTGGCCGGGCCGGGACGGCGGTTTCCCGCCAGCATGGCGGCCGGGGCGCGCGAGGGCGCGGCCCGGTGACGAAAGGGAACCTCTTGTACTCCATGCGGAAGTTCACCCGTGCCGCGGTGGTGTCGGTGTCCGCGGTCGGCGCCGTCCTGGCCGCCGTTCCCGCCGCGTCGGCCTGCCCCGCGCACGGCCGTGCGGCGGGCGGTGACAGCTGCCGCTTCGCCTACACCAGCTTCTTCCCCTCGCCGTCCGGCGCGACCACGGGGGACGGGCTGTACGCGCACGGCCGGAAGGACCCGACGGGGCGCATCTGCGACAACGGCGGGTGGGTGGGCCCGAACCGCCCGAGCGACACCTGAGGTACGGCCCCGTACACGGGAAAACGCCTGTGCGCGAGGACGCTCTCGTCCTCGCGCACAAGCGTTTCAGATGTACGGGGCAGGGGCTCGCGCCACCGGCCGTATCAGGCAGGCGACTCCGCTGTCACCCGTCGCTTGCCCGAAGCGGCCTTGGAACCCGGACCTGAGCCCGTGCCGACGGCCCGGCGCAGCGCGCGCGCCTCCGACTCCGTCTCGACCGCGGGCGGCGAACCCGGCAGCGGCTTGCCCGCGCTCTCCGACATCAGCAGGACCGCGATCCCGCCGACCACGGCGGCGGCCATCATGTAGAACGCCGGCATCATGTTGTTGCCCGTGGCGCCGATCAGCGCGGTCACCACCAGCGGAGTCGTACCGCCGAAGATGGAGACCGAGACGTTGAAGCCGATGGACAGCGAGCCGTAGCGCACCTTCGTCGGGAACAGCGCGGGCAGCGTGGACGGCATGGTCGACGTGAAGCACACCAGCAGCAGGCCGAGGACGGCCATGCCCAGCGCGATGCCGGCCAGCGAACCCTGCCGGATCAGCAGCAGCGACGGCACGGACAGCACCAGGAAGCCGACACAGCCGGTCGCGATGACCGGACGGCGGCCGAAGCGGTCGGTGAGCCGGCCCGCGAAGGGCTGCACGCACATCATCACGACCATGACCGCCAGCACGACCAGCAGTCCGTGCGTCTCGTCGTACTTCAGCTCCGAGGTCAGGTAGCTGGGCATGTACGACAGCAGCATGTAGTCGGTGACGTTGAAGACCAGGACCAGGCCGACGCAGAGCAGCATCGGGCGCCACTGGCCGAAGATCATCTCGCGCAGGCCGATCCTCTTCTCGGCCTCCCGGCGCTCCTTCTCCTTGGACCGCGCCTCCTTCTCCAACTGCGCGAAGGCGGGGGTCTCCTCCAGCCGCATCCGCAGGTAGAGGCCGATGATGCCCATCGGGCCCGCGACCAGGAACGGGATGCGCCAGCCCCAGGAGAGCAGGGCGTCGTGGTCGTGGCGGAAGAGGTAGGTCAGCAGCGTGACCAGGCCGGCGCCGCCGACGTAACCGGCGAGGGTGCCGAACTCCAGCCAACTGCCCATGAAGCCGCGCTTCTTGTCGGGCGCGTACTCGGCGATGAAGGTGGAGGCGCCGCCGTACTCACCACCGGTCGAGAAGCCCTGGATCAGCCGGGCGACCAGCAGGAGGATCGGTGCCCCGACGCCGATGGAGGCGTACGAGGGGATCAGGCCGATCGCGAAGGTGCCCGCCGACATCATGATCATGGTGATGGCGAGGATCTTCTGGCGGCCGATACGGTCGCCGAGCGGCCCGAAGACCATGCCGCCGATGGGGCGGACGAGGAAGGCCGCGGCGAAGGTGCCGAACGTCGACAGCAACTGCGCGGTCGGGTTGCCGGACGGGAAGAAGACCTGTCCGAGCGTGACCGCGATGTAGCTGTAGACGCCGAAGTCGAACCACTCCATCGCGTTGCCGACGGCGGCTGCCGAGACGGCCCGCTTGACCATGGACGGATCGACGACGGTGACGTCGCCGCTGCCCTGCCCCCGCTTCTCCGGTTTCTCCGGCTCTGCCGGATCGGGTACGGGACCACCGGTACGGGTCCGCGGTGCGACGGGTGACTGCGTCGGCACGTGCTCGCTCGCCTGCGCTCTCTGGGACGACTGCATGGAACACCCGCACTGGCGGGTCCGGCCCGCCATGGCGTGACGGGGCAAAGGTCGACCATAGGGGCAGAGCGCCTCATCACGGACAGTGCACGGTTGACCGCGCAACAGCGTGCAACCCTGCTCCTGGCAGGGGAAGCGGCGTCCCGAGGGTCTTTATCCGGCCTTTATGGATGTGATCCATCTCGCGGCGATCGCCGCAACCGAAATGCCCTCTCTTGCGCCACATGCGCAACGCACGGACCTGACCCTGCCCACTCCTGACCGATGTATGCAGGCAGCGCGGAAGAAACTTCGAGGGGGCCTTCCTGATGCTGTCGAAGCCGGTTCCGGACGCGCATCCGCCCGGCCCCGGGCTCCTGCCCGGGCCCGCGTCCACGCCCCCGCTTCCAGGGCCGTCACGCGCGCTCCCCGTGTGCCCCGCGCGCCCTTCCCCAACCCCGCGTACATAACTTTTCCGTGCGCCCCGCCTGGCCGGATACCCGGTTCCGGTCGGCGCGCCGGGACGCGAGGGTGCGTCGCATGTCTATCGCTACGGCAGTGCTGACCGCATCACTGGCGATGGCGCCCGCCGCCGCGCCGTCCATGGGAGTGCAGAGCACCAGCGTGACCGTCCGTGCCCACTTCACCGCGTCGCCGACGGGTGAGGCCGTCACCCACGATCCGGCCCTGGTGCCCGAGGGCAGCCGGGTCACGGTCGTGGAGAAGCGCTACGGGTCCGGCAAGGACGCCCGTACGGTCGTCGGTCTGCGGCTGGCGGGTCTGGTTCCGGACCGTACGTACGGTGCTCATGTCCACACCAAGCCGTGCGGGCCCGTACCGGCCGACTCCGGCCCGCACTACCAGAACGTGCCCGACCCGGTGCAGCCCTCCACCGACCCCGCCTACGCCAACCCGCGCAACGAGGTGTGGCTCGACCTGAAGACGGACGCGGACGGCGACGGTGCCTCGGTCGCCAGGGTCACCTGGCACGTCCGCCAAGGACAGGCCCGCTCGGTGGTCGTCCACGAGCACAGGACGCACACCGAACCGGGCCACGCGGGGACCGCGGGCGCCCGCCTGGCCTGCGTCAACGTTCCCCTGGCCTGACGTCCTCGGGCGCCCGGCGCGGGATGCCGGGCACCCCACGCGAGCGGCGCGGCAGCGTTTCGCTGCCGCGCCGCGGGATCGTCGCGCCCATCAAGCATCAGCCATCCGGCCGTACCCTGCCACTCGGCGGAGCAGGCCCGGCGAGTGATGGAGGAACGCCATGAGGTATCGACGGCTCGGTGGGCCGGGCGGGGCCGCGGTGTCGGCCGTGGGGCTCGGGTGCATGGGAATGTCCGTCGCGTACGGGCCCGCCGATCCGGCGGAAGCGCGACGGGCGCTCGACCGGGCCGCTGGCCTGGGGGTGACGTTCCTCGACACGGCCGACGCGTACGGGCGCGGGGCGAACGAGGAGTTCGTCGGCGACTGGCTGCGCGGCCGGAGCGCGCGGGAGGACGTCGTCCTCGCGACGAAGTTCGGGCTGCGGCACGACCCGGCGACCGGGCGGGTCGACACGGTGGACACCTCGCCTGCGTACGTGCCGGTCGCCTGCGACGCGTCGCTGCGCCGGCTCGGCGTCGAGTACCTCGACCTCTACTACGCGCACCGCCGCGACCCCGCCGTACCGGTCGAGGAGACCGTCGGCGCGATGGCGGAGCTGGTCGCGGCGGGCAAGGTGCGTCACCTGGGCCTCTCGGAGGTCAGCCCGCAGACGCTGCGCAGGGCGCACGCCGTGCACCCCGTCAGCGCGGTCCAGGTCGAGTACTCGCTGTTCACCCGGGACGTGGTCGAGGGCGAGCTGCTCGCCACCTGCCGCGAGCTGGGCGTGACCGTGGTGGCGTACTCGCCCCTCGGGCGCGGGATGCTCGCGGGGGCGCTCGCCTCGCGCGAGGAGCTGGGCGAGGACGACAACCGGCGTCGCTGGCCGCGTTTCTCCGCCGAGAACATCGAGCGCAACCTGGCGCTCGTCCGCGCGGTGCGCCGCGTGGCCGACGAGCTGGGGGTGCCGCCGGCGCGCGCGGCGCTCGCCTGGCTGCTGGCGCAGGGCGAGGACATCGTGCCGATTCCCGGGACGAAACGGGCGCGTTACGTCGCCGAGAACGCCGCCGCGGCGGATCTGACGCTCACCGGGGAGCAGGTCGCGCGGCTGCGCGCGGCGGTGCCCGCCGATGCCGTGGCGGGCGCGCGCTACCCGCGGCAGGCCCTGGAACGGCTCGGCCACTGAACGGTCGGCGCGGGGCCGCCGGAGGGACATCAGCCACTGAGCGGACGGACGCGGGGCCGTCGGAAGGGCGTCAGCCGGCGGCCCGCCTTCACCTCATGGCATCCACGCCTCGTACGACAGCACGTCACCCGCCTTGATCTTGAAGTCGGGGACGTCCTTCGTCAACGTCGTCTCCATGCCGAGGAGCCGGCCGGTCTCCGGGTGGAGGATGACCAGTTGCAGGGTGCCGTCCATGGACCCGCCCGACGCGTCCGTGCCGCGGTACGCGTACGCCTGGCCGCGCCGCCCGAGACGGTCGATGACCTGGCCGGCCGGGCGGAGGTCCTTCGTCCGGGAGAGCATCCGGACCAGCGCCGCCGACTCGCGCGGACCCGGGGTCCACTCCTGGAGGAAGGAGGAGAGGGCCATCAGGAGCGGCTGCGTCTCGGTGCCGGCGCCGCTGTAGAAGGTGGACAGGTAGGAACGCAGCTCGTCCGGGTCGGCGGGCGGCCGGGCGGGCAGGGTGCCGTCACCGGTGGCCGGGTCGTCCAGCCGGGTGCCCGGCGGATACGTCCTGCGGTGCAGGACCTTGCCGTCGTTGACGGTGCGCCACTCGCCGTCCGCATCGTTGATCACCGGGCGGCCGGGGTGCCGGGGGTCGGTGGCGACGACGAGTTCGGAGCCGCTGCCGTCCGGGTTCCAGCGGGTGATGCGCTCCTCCGGGATCGTGACCGGCGGCTGCGCGTCGGGGCCCGTCTCCATGCTCAGGTACCAGCTCTGGAGGTGGCTGCCCCGGTGCGGCTTGGGCGCGTCGTGCAGGGCACGGGCGTACGCCTCCGCCCGGCGCGCGACCTCGTCCAGCGGTAGCGCCGGGGCGTCGGGCTGCACGACGAGCGCGGTGGGGGAGGCCGCCGCCGGTGCCGTACCGACGCCGGAGAAGGTGAGGGTGAGGGCTGCGATCGCGGCGGCCGAGGCGGCGGTGGCGCCGATGAGCAGACGGCGGGTACGGCGCGGCCGGGCGGCGCGGGGGCGGCGGGCGGGGCGGGAGGCGCGCTCGGGGGCATGCGCCGGCGGGGAAGACGGCGCGTCGGCGCTCGTCAGCGCGGCCAGCCGGTGTTCGGCGCGCGCGGTGAGCGGGCGGTCGCGCCAGGGTCCCTCGTCGGACCGTACGGGATCGGCCTGCCGCAGCAGCTCCAGTTCGTCAGTCAAGGCTGCGGCCTCCGGCTCGGGTCGGCACCGCGGATGCGGGCAGGGGGGGACGGGCGGGGGTACGGCGTGCGGGTGTGCGGTGCGCGCGGGGGCGCGGCGGGGGCGTGACGGGGCCCGGGTCGGGGCCCGGCTCCGGCGCTCCCTTGGGCCGGAGGCGGTCTATCTGCGTACGGAGCCGGTTGCGCGCCCGGTGCAGTCGCATGGCCGCGGCGCTCTGGCTGCAGTCGAGGGTGACGGACAGTTCCTGGAGCGTCAGTTCCTCCCAGGCCGTCAGGCGCAGCACTTCCTGGTCGGCGGGGGAGAGGCGCTCCAGCGCCTCGTGCACCCAGGACCCCGGCCGTTCCGTATCGGGGCTGTCCACGGTCTGGCGGCGGTGCGCGGCCTCGTGATTGCCGAGACGGTGCAGCAGGCGCCGGTAGCGGCCGAAGCCGCGCACCGTGTTGGAGAGGCAGTTACGGGCCACGCCGTACAGCCAGGGCAGCGGGGACGGCGGCAGCTCGGTGCGCCGCCGCCAGGCTATGGAGAAGACCTCCGCCACCACCTCCTCGACGTCGTCCTCCTGCCCGCTGTCCAGCCGGCGGGCGACGAAGCGGCTGACCGCCCAGTAATGCGCGCGGTAGGCGGCGGCGAAGGCTTCGTCGACGTCCTGGCCGAGGTCCGTGCCGGGGCCCGCGCCGAAGTCCTCGTCCGGGCCGTCCCCGGCGGCTGCGTCCTTGCTCATGATCTGTTGGTGTCCGGCACGCCTGCGATCTTCACACCCTGCCGCGGTGAAGTTTTTGGCGGCCCCGGACACCTACGGTGCATGAAGTCCCCCGTGAAGTGGTTGACGACCACCGACCACAAGACCATCGGCACGCTGTACCTGATCACCTCGTTCGCGTTCTTCTGCGTCGGCGGCCTGCTGGCCCTGCTGATGCGCGCCGAGCTGGCCAGGCCGGGCCACCAGATCCTGTCGAACGAGCAGTTCAACCAGGCGTTCACGATGCACGGCACGATCATGCTGCTGATGTTCGCGACGCCGCTGTTCTCCGGTTTCGCGAACTGGATCATGCCGCTGCAGATCGGCGCCCCCGACGTCGCCTTCCCCCGGCTGAACATGTTCGCGTACTGGCTGTACCTCTTCGGTTCACTGATCGCGGTGGGCGGATTCCTCACGCCGCAGGGCGCCGCCGACTTCGGCTGGTTCGCCTATGCGCCGCTCTCCGACTCCGTGCATTCCCCGGGCATCGGCGGCGACATGTGGATCATGGGTCTGGCCTTCTCCGGCTTCGGGACGATCCTGGGCGCGGTCAATTTCATCACCACCATCATCTGCATGCGCGCGCCCGGCATGACGATGTTCCGCATGCCCATCTTCACGTGGAACGTGCTGCTGACCGGTGTACTGGTCCTGCTCGCCTTTCCCGTGCTGGCCGCGGCCCTCTTCGCGCTGGAGGCGGACCGCAAATTCGGCGCGCACATCTTCGACGCGGCCAACGGCGGCGCGCTGCTGTGGCAGCACCTCTTCTGGTTCTTCGGCCACCCCGAGGTCTACATCATCGCGCTGCCGTTCTTCGGCATCATCTCCGAGGTCATTCCGGTCTTCTCCCGGAAGCCGATGTTCGGTTACGTCGGTCTGATCGCGGCGACGATTTCGATCGCGGGCCTTTCGGTCACCGTCTGGGCGCACCACATGTACGCGACGGGCGGCGTGCTGCTGCCGTTCTTCTCCTTCATGACGTTCCTCATCGCGGTACCGACCGGTGTGAAGTTCTTCAACTGGATCGGCACGATGTGGCAGGGCTCGCTGTCCTTCGAGACACCGATGCTGTGGGCGGTCGGCTTCCTGATCACCTTCACCTTCGGCGGGCTGACCGGCGTCATCCTGGCGTCGCCGCCGATGGACTTCCACGTGACGGACTCGTACTTCGTGGTCGCCCACTTCCACTACGTCATCTTCGGCACGGTCGTCTTCGCGATGTTCGCCGGCTTCCACTTCTGGTGGCCGAAGTTCACCGGCAAGATGCTCGACGAGCGGCTCGGGAAAATCACGTTCTGGACGCTGTTCATCGGCTTCCACGGCACCTTCCTCGTCCAGCACTGGCTGGGCGCCGAAGGCATGCTGCGCCGCATTCCCGACTATCTGGCCGCCGACGGCTTCACCACGCTCAACACCGTCTCGACGATCGCCTCGTTCCTGCTCGGCCTGTCGCTGCTGCCGTTCCTCTACAACGTCTGGAAGACCGCGAAGTACGGGGAAAGGGTCACGGACGACGACCCGTGGGGCTGGGGACGCTCGCTGGAGTGGGCGACCTCCTGCCCGCCGCCGCGGCACAACTTCACCTCCCTGCCGCGTATCCGGTCCGAATCCCCGGCATTCGACCTGCACCACCCCGAAGTCGGTGCGCCCGGACTGGACCGTGCGAAGGAACGCGAGGTGCTGGTATGAGCGGAGGCACGCCGGTGAGCACGGCCGAGGCCATCAACGAGATCGAGGGATATCTGCTCTGGGAGGCGGAGAAGGACCGTGCGCGCACCCGTGCCCGCGACTTCAGCGACCGGCTGCCGTGGCTGACCCGCGCGCAGCGGGAGGAGGTCGAGCGGCAGTACCAGGCGGACCAACTGGAGTTCTCCCGCGCCTATCTGCGGCGGATCGCCGCACGCAGCGGCGAACTCCGCGCCGAGTACGAGGGCGTGTACCGGGTGCTGCGACGCCGCCTGGTGACGGGCCTGCTCGCCGTGGCGGGGGCGCTCGTGATCGGCGCGGTGGCGGTTGCCGTCGCCCTCACCGGCGGGTGAGGGCGACGGACTGACGACGGCCGGGGGCGTCCGCGGCTGAGGGGGCGGCCGGCGGACGCCTCCCGGCCGTCAGCCGGAGCCGGCCGTCAGGCGGGACCGCCTGTCAGCCGGGTCCGCCTGTCAGCAGGGACCGCCCGTCAGCCGGTGACCGTGATCTGCGACGCCGGGTCGGTGGTGTCGGCCACCTTGTACGTGGCGTTGAAGGTCGACGTCGTGGCGCTGGTCGGGCAGCCGAAGCCGCCGACGACCTTCACCGGCACCGAGGCGTTGGTGAAGGTCAGGGTGGACGGCGCGCCGTTCGCCCAGGTACCGCTCACGGTCGCCGCGCCGGTGGGAGCGGCCGTCACCGTACAACTGGCCAGGCCGCTGGTCCTGAGGACGAAACCGCCGGTCGGGATGGTCAGCCCGGCGGTGCTCGGCGCGCCGTTCTGCATGGTGACGCCCCAGGCGCCGGACGTCTGGATGGTGGCGCTGACGCCCGGCATGCTGGTGGTGCACGAGGTGTAGCTGGGCGCCGAGATGCCGTTGCTGACCGGGCCGGAGGCGTTGGCATTGTCCGGGGCCTGCGGGACCTGGCCGGTGGCGTTGGAGACGGTGCAGGTCACCGTCACCGAACCGGCCTTGAAGGTGGCCTTGCCGCTGAGGGTGGCGGCGTAGGAGTGACCGGCCGGGGTGACGGTGGTCGGGCCGGCGGCGACCGGCGCCCCGGTGGGCTGGGCGGTGGCCGAGCCGGTCAGGGCCAGGGAGAGGGACGCGGTCGCGAGGATGCCCGTACCGGCGGCGAGCAGGGCGCGCGGCCGCCGTGCGACGGAGTGGTGTGCGCGAGAGCGTGCGGGTCTGTGCGTCATCGCGGTTCTCCTTCTGCGAGCGGTGTTGGTGGGGCGACGCAGGTGCCTGCGAACACCTGCGGGTCTGGGGGGTGTGCGAGCCCGCCGTACGCGGAGGACGGAGCCCGGCGGGCCGCCCGTGGCGGACACCGTCGTACGGGTACGGAGGTGCTGTCTTACGGGCGAGGGCGTCGCCGTGCGGGTACGGAGGCGCCGCTCCACGGGCACGAGGCGTCGCCGTGCGGGTACGGAGGCGCCGCTCCACGGGCACGAGGCGTCGCCGTACCCGCACGAGGGCGTGCACCGTACGGGTACGAGGGCGTCGCCGTACGCGTACGACGCGGTCCTGCCGCGCGGCCCGGTCAGCTCTGCGGCTGGGTGCGGGGCGGTGCGGACGGCTCGCTGCCGGACGGGCCCGCACCCGGCTCCGGTCGCGGGCCCGTGCTCGTACCCGCGTCCGCCCGCGGTTCCGGCTCGGGCTCCGGCAGTGGGCGTGGCTGCCAGGCGAAGATCATGCCGCCGCCGAGGATGCCGACGATCGTGCCGAACAGGAACCCGCCGAGGTTGGACATCACCAGTGCCGCGGTGGCCACCAGGACGGTGAGGACGCCGGCCAGCCCCCGGTAGTGCGGCGCGAACCACGCGGACAGGCCCATCAGGATCATGACCAGGCCCATCAGGACGGACGGGATCCCGGCGATGCCCTGCTGGAGCATGATCTTCAGCGGTGCCAGCGGGATGGCGCAGATCTCCGCACCGGCGACGACGGCCGCCAGCCCGCCCCAGAAGGGGCGGCCCTTGCGCCAGCGCCGCCAGGCCGCACGCCCGCGCCGCCAGGAGCCCTTCCCGGTCAGAAGCATTCCTTCTTGCCCTTGGAGATCTTCATGCTCAGGCCGGCCAGCCGGAACGTCCCGGCGTTGGTGGCCCAGGCCGTCTGCTTGAGGTTGGTGATGTTGACGTCGTCGGCCTGCTGGGCGAACAGGTCCTGCATGCCCTGGGCGGTCGCCGGTCCCTTGTCGAGGGTGGAGGCGTCCCGGCCGATCTCGATGTTGTTGAAGTCCGCGTTGCCGGAGAGCTGGGTGGCGTCGACGAAGAGGTCGGTCGCCTTGACCGGCGTCTTGCCGCCGCCCGCGGTGAGGTTGAGTGAGATGTCGCCGATGACCGGCAGTGTGGTGACCACCGACTGGCACAGTTTGTGCAGGTCGGCCTTCTTGATGGCGGTCACGGCCACGGGCAGCAGTTCGCCGCGCGCGTTCTGGTCGACGCCGCCGTACTGGGCGAAGCCTTCGCCGTTGAGGGAGGCGGCGGACACCTTGAACTGCTGTCCCGATACGGCGAACGAAGCCGCCAGCGCGCCGTTGGCCAGGGCGATGCCCAGCGCGGCGGTCCCGGCGAGGGCCGGGACGGACAGCACGGCGAACTTGCGCCAGCTGACGCGCCCCGTGACGTGTCTGCCGTGTGCGTCCTTCATGAGAGTGGTCCCCTTCGAAGTGCGGTGGATCGCGCAGCCGAGAGTTGTGGGGGGACGTGCTGGGCACCGGGCCAGGAAACGGCAAGCGTGTGGTGATCGGGTGGAGGGTGTGAAGAACTGGCCGGTGTTACTGGCGAGTTGAATGTAAGTCTGCCAGTAGCCGTTGGCAAGGTTGAGGACCGAAGGAACCACAGGAGACGCAAAAGAGACGCGGCGGCACGTCGCCCGGCAGCCCCGCCGTACCGGCGCGCCCCGTACGGCTCGGCTCCGCCGCGTCTTCGCGTACGCGCACGCCCTACGCGTACCGGACCCGCAGCTCCTTCACCCCGTTCAGCCAGGCCGACCGCAGCCGGCGCGGGGCGCCCGCGAGGGCGATGTCCGGCACGGTGTCGGCGATGGCCTGGAAGATCAAATCGATCTCCAGGACGGCGAGCGACTTGCCGAGGCAGAAGTGCGGGCCGCCTCCGCCGAACCCCAGGTGGGGGTTGGGATCGCGGGTGATGTCGAACGTCCCGGGGTCCTCGAAGACCTCGGGGTCGTGGTTGGCGGAGGCGTAGAAGAGGCCGACGCGCTGCCCCTTGCCGATCCGCGCGCCGCCCAGGGTGGTGTCCTGGGTGGCGGTGCGCTGGAAGGAGACGACGGGCGTCGCCCAGCGCACGATCTCCTCGGCGGCGGTACCGGGCCGTTCCCGTTTGTACAGCTCCCACTGGTCGGGATGGGTCAGGAACGCGTGCATCCCGTGGGTGATCGCGTTGCGGGTCGTCTCGTTGCCCGCGACGGCCAGCAGGAGGACGAAGAACCCGAACTCGTCGGACGCGAGGTTGCCCTCGTCCTCCGCCGCCACGAGCCGGCTGACGATGTCCTGGGCCGGGCACTCCTTGCGGGCCGCGGCCAGGTTCATCGCGTACGAGATCAGCTCCTCCGCCGCGGTGTTGCCGACCTCCTCGGTGATGGCCAGCTCCGGGTCGTCGTACGCGACCATCTTGTTCGACCAGTCGAAGATCCGGGACCGGTCGTCCTGGGGGACGCCGATCAGCTCGGCGATGGCCTGGAGCGGGAGCTCGCAGGCGATGTCGGTGACGAAGTCGCCGGACTCCTTGCCGCGGGCCGCGGCGACGATGGTCCGCGCGCGCTCGCGCAGGGCCCCTTCGAGGGCGCGGATCGCGCGGGGCGTGAAGCCGCGCTGGACGATCTGCCGGACCCGGGTGTGTTCCGGCGGGTCCATGTTCAGCATGATCAGCTTCTGCACGTCGATCTTGTCGCGGGTCATGGCCGCGTTGAAGCGGATGATCGAGGTGTTCAGGCTCGCCGAGAAGACCTCCGGCCGGGTGGAGACCTCCCGGACGTCCTCGTGCCGGGTCACCACCCAGTAGCCGTCGTCGCCGAAGCCGGCGATGCCGTGCGGCTGGGCGTTCCACCAGACGGGCTCGGTGCGCCGCAGCTGGGCGAACTCGGGCAGCGGGACGCGGTGGTGGTAGACGTCGGGGTCGGTGAAGTCGAACCCGTCGGGCAGCGCGGGGCATGGCATCTCGGCGACTCCAGCTCTGGTCCGGCCCGGTGCCGGTCGGGGGTCCTGGCGGCCCGCCGTCGTACGGATGCCGACCGGCGGTCCTGACGGGCCGTCAGCTCATGGCGGTGAAGGTAGTAACGAGTTCTATAAGTGGCAAGGGGGCGCGGGGCGTCAAGTACCGGCTCGGCGCGCCTGTTGGGGGTGGAAGGCCCGTGCAGCACCCTTGCGCCGCCGCCCGCGGCTCAAAGAGACTGGCCGGGGAACTAGAACGCGTACCAGTTCCGTCGTCGGGGGTGCCGGGACGTCCTGCGGGACGTGAGGAGAGGACGAGTCAGTCATGGCCGCGGAACCCATCATCGTGGAAGCCGTACGCACCCCGATCGGCAAGCGCGGCGGCGCGCTCGCCAACCTCCACCCCGCCTACCTCCTCGGCGAGACCTACCGCGAACTGCTCGCCCGCACCGGCATCCAGCCGGACTGCGTGGAACAGATCGTCGGCGGCACGGTCACCCACGCCGGCGAGCAGTCCATGAACCCGGCCCGCACCGCCTGGCTGACGATGGGCCTGCCGTACGAGACGGCCGCGACCACCGTGGACTGCCAGTGCGGCTCGTCCCAGCAGGCCAACCACATGGTCGCCAACATGGTCGCGGGCGGCGTCATCGACATCGGCATCGGGTGCGGCGTGGAGGCGATGTCCCGGGTGCCGCTCGGCAGCGGCTCCAAGCACGGCCCCGGCAAACCCTGGCCGGACGAGTGGAACGTGGACCTGCCCAACCAGTTCGAGGCGGCCGAACGCATCGCCCGCAACCGGGGGCTGACCCGCGCGGACGTCGACGCGCTCGGGCTGCGCTCGCAGGAGCGGGCCGCGGCGGCCTGGGCCGAGGAACGTTTCAAGCGTGAGACCTTCGCCGTGCAGGTGCCGACCACGGAGGACGAACAGGCCGCCGGGCAGGGCATGTGGCGGCTGGTGGACCGCGACGAAGGGCTGCGCGACACGAGCATGGAGGCGCTCGGCGGGCTCAAGCCGGTCATGCCGACCGCCGTGCACACGGCGGGCAACTGCTCACAGATCTCGGACGGCGCGAGCGCGGTGATGTGGGCGTCCAAGCGGATGGCCCGCGCGCTCAAACTCAAGCCACGGGCCCGCATCGTCGCCCAGGCGCTGGTCGGCGCGGACCCCCACTACCACCTCGACGGGCCCATCGACGCGACGCGGGCCGTGCTGGGCAAGGCCGGGATGTCACTGAAGGACATCGATCTGGTCGAGATCAACGAGGCGTTCGCGTCGGTCGTGCTGTCCTGGGCGAGGGTCTTCGACCAGGATCTGGAGAAGGTCAATGTGAACGGCGGCGCCATCGCCCTGGGCCATCCGGTCGGCGCCACGGGTGCCCGCCTGATCACCACGGCACTGCACGAACTGGAGCGGACGGGGAAGGAGTTCGCCCTGGTCACGATGTGCGCGGGTGGAGGGCTGGCGACGGGGACGATCCTTCAGCGGCTGTGAGGGGCGGGGCCGGGACGGCGATACGACGCGGCGGGCGAGGGGCGCGGGGGACGGCGCAGCGAGGGGCGTTGTCAGTGGTCCCTGTCACACTCGCCTCATGACCGAATCAGGGGTGCGGGAGACGAAGCCTGCGGCGGTGCCGCGGGAGAATTACGCGCCGATGTGGGCGGACGACGGCGGTGTGCGGCAGCGCCCGCCGCTGGTGGGGGACGAGCGGGACATCCTCACCAGCTATCTGGAGTGGCGCCGCGCCACCTTCGAGCTGAAGTGCTCGGGAGTGCCCGCCGAGCGGCTCTCGGAGCGGACGGTGCCGCCGTCCGGGATGAGCCTGCACGGGCTGATACGGCATCTCGCCGGCGTGGAGCGGTGGTGGTTCCACCTCCAGTTCGCGGGCGAACGGACCCCGATGCTCCACTACTCCGACGAGGACCCCGACCAGGATTTCGACGACCTGTCCGGCGACCCGGCGGAGGCCCTGGCCGTCTGGCGGGAGCAGTGCGAGTACTCCCGCCGCATCGTGGCCGGCGCACCGTCCCTGGACGCGACGGGCACCCACGCGGCCTCGGGAGAGCCGGTCTCCCTGCGCCGCATCATGGTCGACCTGATAGCGGAGTACGCCCGGCACAACGGCCACGCCGACCTGCTGCGCGAGCGGATCGACGGGGCGACCGGGCGCTGACCGGGGCGGGTGCGCGAAAGCGGCCGACGCCGGAGGCGTCGGCCGCTTCAGGGGAGGTCAACTGCCGCGGGCCGCTCAGTACCAGTTGTGGGACTGCCAGAACTTCCAGGCGTCGCAGGGGCTGCCGTAGGTGGAGTTCATGTAGTCCAGACCCCACTTGATCTGGGTCTCCGGGTTGGTCTTCCAGTCCGGGCCCGCCGAGGCCATCTTCGAGCCCGGCTGTGCCTGCACGAGGCCGTAGGCGCCGCTGGACGGGTTGGTGGCGGTCGGGTCCCAGCCGCTCTCGCGCTCGACGATGTTGCTGAAGCACTGGTACTGGGCCTGGTCCGGGATCAGCTTGTGCGCCGCGGCCTTGGCGTCGCTCGCGCTCGCGGAGGACGGGGCCTGCGCGGGGGCGGCGGCCTGGGCCGGAGTGGCGCCGAAGGCGACGGCCGAGGTGCCCAGGGCGACGGCACCGACGGCGACGACGGCCTTCTTGCGGGCGGCGAGACGGCTGGTGATCGTGGACGAGGTGACGCTCACGGGAGGGGGAACCTTCCGACGGGGTGCAAGGGGCGCCGCCGAGGCTGCGGCCAGGGGGGAAGAAGCACGCTGCGCTCGGCGACAACATCCACCCTGGGAAGTGGTCGGCGGGGTTGGCAATACCCGGACGTACTAGTGGATCTCGCACGCGGGGTGAAAGGTCCTGCCCGTTCCGGCCCGAGGGGGAGCGGATCGGCGGGAGGCCGGATCTACGAAGGAGAGCCGTACGGGGGCGGAAGTCCTGTGGGTGGGGTCACACGGAGTCGGGTGGAGGTAAGGGTCGGGGCGGGAGTACAGGTATTACTGCTCAATCTCGGGCACTACTGCCGCCTGCTTCGGGCCCTTGCTTCAGCCCTTACCGCTTCTCCGGCTGCGGGGGCGTCGCTTCGGGGGCGAACGTCGCCGGGGCGTCGAACGCCGCGCGGCGCGTGGCGCGGCGCAGAGCCTTGAGGAGGGTGGGGCCGAGGGTGAGGGTGAGGACCACCGTGACCAGGGCCCTGGGCAGGTCCCAGCCCAGTGAGGTCGCCAGGCAGTAGGCGACGAAGCGCGCCAGGTTGTCGGGGAGCGGATCGCCCGGCACGAAGGAGACGCCGGTGGCCATGCCGCCGATGTAGGGCCAGCCCTGGAGATTCATGACCAGGCCGTACAGGACGGCGGAGACCCCGCCGTACACCGCGATCATGATGAGTTCGCGGCGGCCGCGCAGCCGGTCCGGGCCCGGCAGCAGGCCCGCGCCCATCGCCACCCACCCCATCGACAGCATCTGGAACGGCAGCCACGGCCCCACCCCGCCGGTCAGCAGCGCGGAGGCGAACATCGACACCGAGCCGAGCACGAACCCGAAGCCCGGCCCCAGCACCCGCCCGGACAGCACCATCAGGAAGAACATCGGCTCGATGCCGGCGGTGCCCGCGCCCAGCGGGCGCATCGCCGCGCCCGCGGCGGCGAGGACGCCGAGCATGGCGATGGCCTTCGCGTCCAGGCTGGGCGCGCCGCCCGTCGCCGAGGACGCCGAGGTGTCGGCGATCGTGGCCACGACGACGGCGAGCAGCAGCGGCAGCAGGGCCGCGAACAGCCACGGCGCGTCCTTGGAGTGCGCGAGGCCGGAGGCGGAGCCGGCCAGCAGGGGCCAGCCGAAGGCCATCACACCGATGGCGGAGATCAGGACGAGTGCGGCCACGGCGCGCGGGCCCAGCCGGACCGCCCGTGCCTGCCGGTCCGGGGGAGCGGGGAGCGTACGGGTCATGCCGTGGCCTCCAGAGCGTGGGCGACCTGGGGCACGGTGAGCCACGGCAGCGGCGCCAGCACCTTGGAGACCTGCGGTGCGAAGGCGGGGGAGGAGACGACGACCTCGGCGGTCGGGCCGTCCGCGACGACCTCGCCGTCCGCGAGGATGACGACCCGGTGGGCCAGCTCGGCGGCCAGTTCGACGTCGTGGGTGGCCAGCACGATCGCGTGCCCCTCGGCGGCCAGCCCGCGCAGCAGCTCCACGAGACGCCCCTTGGCCGCGTAGTCCAGACCGCGGGTCGGCTCGTCGAGCAGGAGCAGCGGCGGCCGGGCGGTCAGCACGACGGCCAGCGCGAGGGCGAGCCGCTGGCCTTCGGAGAGGTCGCGCGGGTGGGTGCTGTCCGGTACGTCCGGGAGCAGCCGGGTGACCAGGCCGCGGCAGGTGCCGGCGGCGGCGTCCGCGTCGTGGTCGGCGGCGGCGCACTCGGCGGCGACGGTGTCCGCGTACAGGAGGTCGCGCGGCTCCTGCGGTACGAGGCCGACGTGCCGCAGCAGCGTACGCGGCGCGGTGCGGTGCGGAGCCGCGCCGCCGACGTGTACCGACCCGGCGGTCGGCTCGTGCATGCCGACGAGGGTGGTGAGCAGGGTGGACTTGCCCGCGCCGTTGCGGCCCATGAGGGCGATCGTCTCGCCGGCGCGGACGGTCAGGCCGACGCGGTGCAGGGCGTCGATCCGGCCGCGCCGTACGGAGAGCCCGGCGGTCTCGGCGGCGAGCGGGCCACCGGAGCCCGCAGGCGCGGGCCCCGACGCGGAGGTGTGCCCCGGCGTGGACGTGTGCCCGGAGGCGGACGTGTGCCCGGGCCCGTGCGTCGCCCCGGCGGGGTGACGTTCCTCGCGGCGGCGCCACCGCCCGAAGCGCTTACGGCTGGAGACAGCGTCCTCCGAGCCGCGGCCGGTGACGGGGCCGGAGCCGTTGCCGGGACCGGACGCCCCGGAACCGGTGTCCGGCGCCGTCACCCCGGTTTCCCCCGGCTCCACCCCCGCCAGCCGCTCGCGCAGGGACGACGCCTTGCGGCGGGCGTCGCGTACCGACAGCGGCAGCGGTGACCAGTGGGCGAGCCGGCCCAGGGCCACCACCGGCGGGTGGACGGGGGAGACGGCCATGATGTCGGCGGGCGCGCCGACGACCGGGGGCGCGCCGGGCGCGGGCAGCAGGATGACCTGGTCCGCGTACTGGACGACGCGCTCCAGCCGGTGTTCGGCCAGCAGGACCGTCGTACCGAGGTCGTGCACCAGGCGCTGCAGCACGGCGAGCACCTCCTCGGCGGCGGCCGGGTCCAGGGCGGAGGTCGGTTCGTCCAGGACCAGCACCTTGGGGTGGGTGGTGAGCACCGAGCCGATGGCGACCCGCTGCTGCTGCCCGCCGGAGAGCGTGGTGATGGCGCGATCGCGCAGGTCGGCGAGGCCGAGGAGGTCCAGGGTCTCCTCGACGCGGCGCCGCATGACGTCCGGGGCCAGGCCCAGGGACTCCATGCCGTACGCGAGTTCGTCCTCGACGGTGTCGGTGACGAAGTGGGCGAGCGGGTCCTGGCCGACGGTGCCGACCACGTCGGCCAGTTCGCGCGGCTTGTGGGTCCGGGTGTCCCGGCCGGCCACGGTGACGCGGCCGCGCAGGGTGCCGCCGGTGAAGTGCGGCACGAGGCCGCAGACGGCGTTCAGCACGGTGGACTTGCCGACGCCGGAGGGGCCGACGAGCAGGCACAGTTCGCCTTCGGGCACGGTCAGGTCGATGCCCTGGACGGCGGGTTCCGCGGCGTCCCCGTAGGTGACCGACACCTGGTCGAAGCGGATCACTGAGGGGACTCCTTCGTGTGCGGCGCGCCCTGCGCCGGAGACTTCTCTGCCCGTACCCGCCCGGCCCCCGACTCCGTCCCCGGCTCCGCCTCGACCCCCGCGGCCCGCTGCGGCAGCGGCGCGACGAACGCCGGAAGCAGCCCCACCAGGACGCCGGCCGCGGGCCACAGCGGGAGGACGGGCGCGGTGAGCGGGACGGCGGGCGGGTGCAGGGTGGCCGGGTCGGAGGAGTTCGCCCAGATCATCAGGGCGGCCACCGCGATGCCGGAGCCCGACACCAGCCAGGCGCGCACGCCCCACCGGTCGGGCCGGTAGCGGCTGCGTACGGACCGGCGGCCGCCCAGCCACAGCCCGGCGAGGGCCGCGGCGAGCCCGGCGAGCAGCACCGGCAGGCCGTACGCCGCTCCGGTGTCGGCCAGCAGCCCGTACGTACCGGCGCAGACGCCGAGCAGGCCGCCGAGGGTGAGGGCGGTGGTGGTGTGCCGTACGGCGGGCGGCACCTGCGCCGTACGGCCGTAACCGCGCGCGTCCATCGCCGCCGCCAGCGACACCGAACGTTCCAGCGCGCCCTCCAGGACCGGCAGCCCGACCTGGAGCAGCGCCTTGACGCCCCGGTCCGGGCGGCCGCGCAACCGGCGTGCGGCGCGCAGCCGCTGCACGTCGGCGACGAGATGGGGCGCGAAGGTCATCGCGACGACGACCGCGACGCCCGCCTCGTACAGGGCGCCCGGCAGGGACTTCAGCAGACGTGCCGGGCTGGCGAGCGCGTTCGCGGCGCCGACGCAGATCAGCAGGGTGCCCAGCTTCAGCCCGTCGTAGAAGGCGAAGAGCATCCCCTCGGCGGTGACCCGGCCGCCGATCCGCACACCGCGCGCCCACTCGGGCAACGGCACTTCCGGCAGCGTCACCAGGGTGTGCGTACCGGGGACGGGCGAGCCCAGGAAGAACGCGAAGACCAGCCGGATGCCGATCACCAGCAGGCCGAGTTTCAGGAACGCGCCGTACGAGCGGGCCCACGGGGCGTCCGTGCGGCGCGCCGCGACGACGTATCCGGCGACGCCGATCAGCAGGCCCAGCAGCAGCGGATTGGTCGTCCGGGAGGCCGCGGTGGCCAAACCCAGCGCCCACAGCCACCAGGCACCCGCGTGCAGCGCGGTGGAGCGGGTGGCGCGGGGCGCGCCGAGGACGCGGGCGCTCATCCGCGGCGGCGGCGAGCCTGCCACCCGGCCGCCGCGCCCAGGACGACCAGGACGGCGAGGCCACCGATCAGTCCGGCGGAGGGGCCGCCCGAGGCGTCGTCGTCCGCCTGCTTCCCGGCGGCGGACGCACCTTCGGAAGCACCCGGGTCCGGCGTAGCTGAACCGGAACCGGAAGCCTGGTCCGCACACCCCGCCTTCGGATAACCGGCGATGGCGCACAGCAACGAGTTCGCGTCGTACCGCAGCGGCTTGGCGACGGCCGCCAGCGCGTCCCCGGCCGTCCCGTCCTCGGGCAGCCGCGCGCACTCCGTACGGACCGGCGGCGGGTTCTCCCCGGCCGCCGCGTCCGCCTTCGTACCGAAGTCGAGGACCAGGCCGACGCGCTTGGTGCCGTCCTGGGCGGGCGTCTTCCCGCAGATCGCGGCGAAGTCCGCGGCACGGCGCGGCTTGCCGGCCGCCGCCGAGCCGGCGCTGACGGTGAAACGGAACCCCACCACGGCGCCGTCCCGGGGGCGGCTGGTGGCCGGCCCCTCGGTCGCGTACGACCAGCCGCCGTCCCCGGAGGCCGGGGCGCCGGCGGCGGGCCCGTCCCAGAAGGACCAGTACCGGTACTCCTGCGCCTGGGCGGGCGCCGCGCCGAGGCCCGTGACCGTACCGGCCAGGACCAGGGCGCCGAGGAGGCGGGCGGAGCGGGACCGCGGCGGGCGCATCAGACGTCGCTCTTCTTCCGGCGGCCGCTGAGCAGGAACCCGGCGCCGATGCTCGCCACGAACACGATGCCGAAGATCCACCACACGCCGGAGTTCTGCTCGTCCTGGTTTTGCGCGTCCTTCTCGGGCGCGGCGGACGGCGCCGAGCTGCCGGCCGGCTTGGGGCCGGTGGCGTTCAACTGCGCGACCAGGTCGGCGCCGCCGAAGGAGCGCGGGTCGGCGCCCGCGGCGTGCGCGGCGAGCACGAGCTGCGCGTACGCGGCCGGGCCGGCTTCCTTGGCCCAGTTCGCGGAGTTCTTCTCCAGCCACTTCAGCGGCGCCTGCGCGGCGTCGCCGTGCGAGCCGGCGGCGAGGGCCACCACGGCGTCGGCGGTGTTGCCGACGTCGGGCTGGTCCCCGGCGCCGGGCATCGCGGACTTCAGGTGCTGGCCGTTGGCGCCGAGCACCGCGGCCAGGTAGGCGGCACCGCCCTCGGCGGCCTGCTTCGGGTCCCGCCGCGCGTCCTTGTCCGCCGCGCCGCCGTCGCACTTCAGGGGCTTGACCGGCGCGTTGACGTCCTTGCCCGCCGGGTCGACCACGAAGCCGTCGCCCAGCCCGCCGAGCACGGCGGCGGCCGTGGCGTCCGCGTTCGGGGCCAGCTTGCCGTCCTCGGGCTGGAAGGCGAACGCGCCGCGCTCCCCTTCCTTCGCGTCGCAGCCCAGCTGGAAGGTGACCAGTGCGTCGTACGGGGACTTGCCGCCCTTCTGCACGGACTCCGGCTTCTGACCCGCCGCCTTGAGCGCGCCGATCACCACGGAGGTGGAGTTGGCGTCACTGGGCGAGCCGCTCATCGACGGCCAGCCGCCGTCGTCGTTCTGTACCGACTTCAGCCACTTCACGGCCTTCTGCACGGCGTCGTCGTGCCCGCCGAGCGCGGCCAGCGCCTGCACCGCGGCACCCGTCTGGTTGGTGTCCCGCATCGTCTTGTCGTCGCACGCCGTGGCCGGGTCGGCGCGGTAGGCGCTGAAGGCGCCGTCGGAGCACTGCTGCCCGGCGAGCCAGTCGACGCCCGTCACCGACGGACGCACACCGGCGGTGCGCTGCGCGAGGAGGGCGAGCGACTGCCGCCACACGCCGTCGAACTTCGGGTCCTTGGTGCCGTACAGCCCGTCGGGCAGCTTCGACGCCTGCGCGGCGGGTGCGGGGGAGTCGGCGGCCGCCACGGGGGCACCGGCCGCGCACAGCACGGCGGCCCCGGCCAGCGCCGCGGCGGCGCGGCGCGCCAGGGCGGCGAAGGTGGGGGCCGTGGAAGCCCTGGGAGCCAGGGAAGCCTGGGAAGCCGTGGTGGCCATCGGGTCGGTGCCTCTCGGGTCAGGTCGCTGCGGTGGGTCCGCGGTGGGCCGGTGGTGGGTGCTGCGGTGGGTGCGCAGCCGCACTCGGACGCCCCGCCCTCCGCCGGTCGACGACCGGCCGCGGTGGCACCGGGCTCAGCTCCGCATACCTCGACGGTGCCGCGCACCGGGCGCCCGCGCGAGGAGGCGCGGCCTTCCGGTGGCGGGAGCCTTGGTCGTGCCCCAGCGGGTGCTCCGGCTCGGCGGGTGTACGGCGGACGTACGTCCCGGATCACGGTTGCGGGTCAGCGCCGGATTTCCACCGGCTTCCCCCGATCGGGCACGGGATGAAATTGTCTCGCACACCTTAACCGGCGGTCCGGGCGAGTCCCGGGTACGGGCCCGGGAGGCGCCGCCGCACCCGGACCGCCAGGGCCTGCCGTCACCTTCCCGCCTGCCGCGCGCCGCCCGGCCCCGGAGCCACCCGTCCTGCTCCCTCACACCGCCCGGTACTCCGCCGGCTCCGCCCCCGGCACCGCCTCCGCCAGCCCCAGCCGCACCAGCCGCCGCAGATGCGCCTCCGCCTCCGCGACCGCGATGGTGCGCGACGCGTACGGGATGCGCTCCCACGGCCGGTTCCACTCCATGGCCTCGGCGAGCTGCCACGGCGTGCGGGGTACGGCGAGCAGCGCGCGCAGCCCGGCCAGCCGCTCCTCGTGGTGGGCGAGCAGTTCGCGCACCCGGCCGGCCGCGTCCGTGAAGGCGTGCTGGTGGGCGGGGAGCACTTCGGCGGGTGCCAGCCGGGCGACGCGTTCCAGGGAGGCCAGGTAGTCACCGAGGGGGTCGCCGGGTGTCGCGTCGTCCGGGTCCTCGTAGAGCCCGATGTGCGGGCTGATGCCCGGCAGCAGGTGGTCACCGGAGAAGAGCCGGCCGTGCCCCGGCCGCCGGGCCGGGTGCTCCTCCTCCAGGTGCAGGCACACATGGCCGGGCGTGTGGCCGGGCGTCCAGACGGCGCGCAGCCGGCGGCCGGGCAGATCGAGGAGTGCGCCGGGTTCGATCTCGCGGTCGGGCAGTGCCGCCCGCTGCCCGGGGAGGTCACGCACCGGCTCCTTGGCGCGCACCTGACGCAGGGGCGTCAGGTGACTGTCGGGCGCGCCGGCCGCGGCCAGCTTGGCGATCAGGTGGTCCAGCCACCGGCCGGGTTCGGCCGCCCGGGTGCGGCGTACGACGGCGGCGTCCGCCGCGTGCATGGCGATCCACGCGCCGGACGCCTCCCGTACGCGGGCGGACAGGCCGTGGTGGTCGGGATGGTGGTGCGTGACGAGGACGCCGTGCAGACCGGTGACGTCGAAGCCGCAGGCGGTGATCCCGGCGGTCAGGGTGTCCCAGGCGTCCGGGTCGTCCCAGCCGGTGTCCACGAGGACCGGGCCGCGGCCGGTCTCCAGGAGGTGGACCAGGGTGTGGCCGAGCGGGTTGTCCGGGATGGGGACGGCGATCGACCACACGCCGCCCCGGTGGTCGGTCACCCGGGGCCCGGCCTCCGCCGTCCCGGTCCGGGCCGCTGCTGTCATCCGCGCACCTCCGCCTCCGCGCGGACGTGCCGCGCCCTCGTACCGAGCACCGTACCGAGCCCCTCGTACCGGGCAGCCGTACCCGGCCCCGTACGAGCATTGCCCAGCATAACTAGAACTGGTACTAGTCCTGATGCGGCGTCAGAAACTCTCCGCACCGTCCTGGATCGCCACGAGAACCCCGTCCGACCCTCAGGAGGCGGCAGCCATGAGCGCACTCGTCGAGTACGAACAGCTCTACATCGGCGGCGAGTTCACCGACCCGGCCGGCGGCGGCAACATCGAGGTGGTCTCGCCGCACACCGAGCAGGTCATCGGCCGGGTGCCGCACGCCTCGCGGACCGATGTGGACCGGGCCGTCTCCGCGGCCCGCGCCTCCTTCGGCTCCGGGGTGTGGGCCGGTACGCCGCTCGCGGAGCGGATCGCGGTGGTCACGCGGATCAAGGACGCGTTCGCCGTGCGCAGCGAGGAGATCGCCAGGGTCATCAGCGCGGAGAACGGCACCCCGTACACCTCCAGCGTGATGGTGCAGGCGCTGGCCGCGATGATGGCGTGGGACGCGGCGGTCACGGTCGCCCGGGACTTCCCGTTCGAGGAACGCCGGGCCGGTGTGCTCGGGCCGCTGCTGGTACGGCGCGAGCCGGTCGGTGTGGTGGCGGCCGTGGTGCCGTGGAACGTGCCGCAGTTCACCGCGGCGGCCAAGCTGGCGCCGGCGCTGCTGGCCGGCTGTTCGGTGGTCCTCAAGGTGTCGCCCGAGACACCGCTCGACGCCTATCTGCTGGCGGACATCGTGAGCGAGGCCGGGCTGCCCCCGGGCGTGCTGTCCATCCTCCCGGCGGACCGGGAGGTGAGCGAGTACCTGGTCGGGCACCCGGACGTGGACAAGGTGGCCTTCACCGGGTCGGTCGCCGCGGGCCGGCGCGTCATGGAGGTCGCGGCGCGCAACCTGACGCGGGTGACGCTGGAGCTGGGCGGCAAGTCGGCCGCCGTCATCCTGCCGGACGCCGATCTGGACGCCGCGGTGGCGGGCATCGCGCCGTTCGCGTGGCTGGTCAACGGGCAGGCGTGCATCGGGCAGACGCGCATCCTCGCGCCCCGCGAGCACTACGACGAGATCGCCGAGCGGTTCGCCGCCGTCGCGTCCGCCCTGCGCGTGGGCGACCCGCTGGACCCGGCGACCGAGATCGGACCGCTGGTCGCCCGGCGCCAGCAGCAGCGGTCGCTGGACTACATCGCCCTCGGACAGCGCGAGGGCGCCAAGATCCTGACCGGCGGCGGGCGGCCGGAGGGGATGGAGACCGGCTGGTACGTGGAGCCGACGCTGTTCGGCGAGGTGTCCAACTCCATGCGCATCGCCCGCGAGGAGATCTTCGGCCCGGTGATCTGCCTGCTGCCGTACGAGGACGAGGCCGAGGCGGTCCGGATCGCGAACGACTCCGAGTACGGGCTGTCCGGCTCGGTGTGGACCGCGGACACCGAGCGCGGCATCGACGTCGCCCGGCGGGTGCGGACGGGTACGTACTCCGTGAACACCTTCAGCATCGACATGCTCGGTCCCTTCGGCGGTTACAAGAACTCCGGAATCGGGCGGGAGTTCGGGCCCGAGGGCTTCGGCGAATACCTGGAGCACAAGATGATCCATCTGCCGGCGGAGGGGTGAGGGACGGAATGAGCGGTACGGCCGACAAGGGCAGGAAGGGCGCGGAGGCCGGGCCGGACGGGCCCCGCTGGCGCGTGACGGTCGACCGGGGCGTCTGCATCGGCTCCGGCCTGTGCGTGGCCACCGCCCCCGGCGGCTTCGCGCTGGACGCGGCCCGCCAGTCGCACCCCGTACGGCCCGAGTGCGACGCGTCCGACGACGTGCTGGCGGCGGCCGAGGGCTGCCCCGTCGAAGCGATCACCGTGACGGACGCCGTCACGGGGGAGGCGGTCTTCCCGCCCGACGAGTGAGCGGCCCCGCCCGGCGCGGGCGCGGGCGGGCCCGGGGAGAGCGGCTTCCGGCCACCGGGGCGGTGGCCGTCCCCGCCGGGCGGTACGGGTGCGAGCCCCGCGCCCACCGGTACGTACCGTCGGTAACCCGTGAACTTCTCACGGTGATCTCGTGACATCTGTGACTGTTAACGCTCCCCGGCGGCGTGGAAATCTCTGTGCCACGCCGCCGAGGGGGGAGACGATGGACAAGCGGTACGAGGTTTACTGTCTCGCCGACAGGTTCTTCTACGAGACCCCGGACCGTCTGTCCGCAGGGACCGCAGCCGCGTCGGGCCACGGCCCCCTGTACGAAGCGGCGCAGCGCGCAGTCCCCGAAGGGTGGCGGTGTTTCCTCTCCGGGGACTGGCTCCACGTGAACCCGGTCGAGGCGGAAGGACAGCCGGGTACCGGACTGCCCCCGCAGGGCTGGAAGATCCACGTCTCGGCCTGTACGGACAACGCCGAGAAGCTGGCGTCCCAGGTGTGGGACTACTGCGTCGCCCGGCGGATACCGTTCAAGTTCGTACCGGGGCCGCGCCCGCTGCACCTGCGCAACTCCAAGTACGCCGACCGCGGTTCGAGCGGCAAGTTCGCCACGATCTATCCGTCGGACGAGCAGCAACTGCACACCGTCCTGCGGGAGCTGGGCGCGCTGCTGGCCGGCGAGCCGGGCCCGTACATCCTCAGCGACCTGCGCTGGCAGGACGGCCCGCTCTACGTGCGGTACGGCGGATTCACCCGGCGCTACTGCGTCGACGAGCACGGCAACCTGGTCGGCGCGATCGAGAACGCCGACGGCAAGCTGGTTCCCGACCGGCGCGAGCCGAGGTTCCACGTGCCGGAGTGGATCGACCTGCCGGACTTCCTCGCCCCGCAGCTCGCCGCCCGCAACTCCACCACCGTCGCCGACCTGCCGTACCAGATCGAGTCGGCACTGCACTTCTCCAACGGCGGCGGCGTCTACCTCGGCCGCGACCGGCGCACCGGCGACAAGGTGGTGCTCAAGGAAGCCCGTCCGCATGCCGGGCTGGCCGCCGACCGCGCCGACGCCGTCACCCGCCTGGAGCGCGAACGGGCCGCCCTGGAGAAGCTGTCCGGGCTCGGCGTCGCGCCGGAGGTCCGCGACTGGTTCACCCTGGACGACCACCGCTTCCTGGTCATGGACTTCCTGGAGGGGCGCACCCTCAACGCGTTCTTCGCCGAGCGGCACCCGCTGATGGGGCCCGCGCCGGAGCCGTCCGCGCTGGCCGACTACACGCGGTGGGCGCTGGGCATCCACGCGGCGGTCGAGGACGTGGTGGCCGCCGTGCACCGCCGCGGCGTCGTCTTCAACGACCTGCACATGTTCAACATCATGGTCGCGCCCGACGAGAGCGGCGTGAAACTCCTGGACTTCGAGGCGGCGGCGGAGGCCGGCGAGGCGCAGCGGCAGACGCTGGCCCACCCGGGCTTCATCGCCCCGGCCGACCGCACCGGCTTCGAGGTCGACCGGTACGCGCTCGCCTGTCTGCGGCTCGCGCTGTTCCTGCCGATGACCACGCTGCTGGTGATCGACCGGGACAAGGCCGCGCACCTCGCCGAGATCGTGGCGCACGAGTTCCCCGACGTACCCGCGGAGTTCCTGGCCGAGGCGGTGGACGTGATCCAGGGGGCCCCGGTCCCCGACGCGGCCGCGCCGGTGACGGCCCCGGACGCGTCCAGGAGCGCTCCGGTGACGGCCCCGCCCGCGAAGCGCCGTACCGGCCCCGCGCCCTACCTCCCCGCCGAGCCCGCCGACTGGCCGCACAGCCGCGACGCGATGGTCGCCGGCATCCTGGCCTCGGCCACCCCCGAACGCACCGACCGGCTCTTCCCCGGCGACATCGCCCAGTTCACGGACGGCGGCGGGCTGGGGATCGCGTACGGCGCCGCCGGCGTCCTGTACGCGCTCGCCGAGACCGGTGCCGGGAGGTACGGGGAAGGCGAGGAGTGGTTGTTGCGGCAGACCGCCCCGCCTCCTCCCGGCACCTCGCTGGGCTTCTACGACGGGCTGTCCGGCGTCGCCTGCGTACTGGACCGGCTGGGCCACCCCGAGCGGGCCATGGAGCTGATGGAGCGGGTCCTCGCCGAGAAGTGGCACCGTCTCGCGCCCGACCTGCACGGCGGCCTGGCCGGCGTCGGCCTGGCCCTCGACCACCTCGCCCGCACCCGCGGCGAACGGGAACTGCGCGACCGGGCCCTGGAGGCCGCCGGGCACACCGCCGACCGGTTGGACGCCTGCGGAAAGCGGGCCGGCCTGCTGCGCGGCGCCAGTGGACCCGCGCTGCTGTTCCTGCGGCTGTACGAGGCCACCGGCGACCCGGGCCTGCTCGACCTCGCGGCCGAGGCGCTCCGGCGCGACCTGGCGCGCTGCGTACGGAACAAGAACGGCACCCTGGTCGTCGACGAGGGCTGGCGGACGCTGCCGTACCTCGGCGCCGGCAGTGTCGGCATCGCGGCGGTGCTGGACGACTACCTGGCGCACCGCGCGGACGAGGAGTTCCAGGAGGCGCGGACCGCCATCCTGCCCGCCGCCCGATCCCGCTTCTACGCGCAGCCCGGCCTCTTCCGCGGCCGCGCGGGATGCGTCCTGCACCTGGCGCGTACGACCACACCGGGTGCCGACCTGGACGGCGCGCTGGCGGCCCAGATCTCCTACCTGGGCTGGTACGCCATGCCCTACCGGAAGCACCTCGCCTTCCCCGGCGACCAGATGATGCGCCTGTCGATGGACCTGGCGACCGGTACGGCGGGCTGCCTGCTGGCCCTCGGTGCCGCGCTGCACGACCGGCCCGTCCAGTTGCCCTTCCTGCCGCCCCCCTCCGCGGAGGCCAGGCGGCCCTAGAGCCGGCCCCGGCCGCAGTGCCGGAGCCGTACCCCGGGTGCCACGGGGAGACCCGTCACCCGGAACCGCAGCAACACCCGCAACACAGCACCACCAGCAACACAGCAACACCAGTACGACTACGTCCCCATAGTGAGAGGAAAGTGTCATGGCGCTTCTCGACCTCCAGGCGATGGACGCTCCCGAGCACGGCGGCGGCGGTGGCGGCAGCGAGGCCAGCCTGCTGCTCTGCTGGAGCGAGGCCAGCATCGTCCTGTGTCTCTGACCTGACCGGTCGGACACCGCTGCCGGAATGCCTGAACCGGTAGCCCAGATCCGGGACTTGTGATCCGGACGTGCGTGCGGCCCCTGCGCGGGCCGCACGCACACCCCGTCGAGAGGCTGTGACCGTGACCCCCGCCGACCGGCTGCTGGCCGGCGCCCTGCGCCACAGTGCCCTGCGCGCCACCGCGCTCCTGCTGCTCACCGCCGCATCGGCCGGCCTCGGCCTGGCCCTGCCCGCCGCCCTCGGGCGCACCCTCGACCTGCTGCTCGACCACCGCCCCGCGGCCGGCTGGCTCACCCTCTGCGCGGCCCTGACCTGTCTGATCGTCCTGCTGGACGCTCTCGACGGGCTGCTCACCGGCACCACCGACGCCCGCGGCACCGCCTGGATACGCCGCCGCCTGACCCACCATCTGCTCGCCGCCGGACCGCGCGCCACCGAGCGGTACGGGACCGGCGACCTGGTCACCCGCGTCGTCGGCAACGCCACGCACGCCGGTACCGCGCCCACCGCCCTCGCCGCCTCCGTCGCCGCCGTCATCACGCCGGTCGGCGCGCTGGCCGCCCTCGCGCTGGTGGACGTGTGGACCGCCGTCGCCTTCCTTCTCGGCATGCCGCTGCTGGCCCTCCTGCTGCGCGCGTTCGCGCGCGACACCGGCGACTGCGTCGGGCGGTACCAGGAGAGCCAGGGCGACATGGCCGGACGCCTGGTCGAAGCGGTCGGCGGCGCCCGTACCATCGCCGCCGCCGGCACCCAGCGCCGCGAAGCCGCCCGCATCCTCGCCCCGCTGCCCGGCCTGGCCCGGCACGGGCACCGCATGTGGCACGTCCTGGGACGGTCCACGGCCCAGGCCGCCATGCTCGTACCGCTGCTCCAGATCGCCGTGCTGTGCGTGGCGGGTGTCCGGCTGTCACAGGGCGCGCTGACCGTCGGCGCGCTGCTCGCGGCCTCCCGCTACGCGGCGCTGGCCACCGGCGTCGGCCAGATCGTCGGCCGGCTGAACAGCCTGGTGCACGCCCGCGCCGCCGCCCGGCGCATCGCGGAGGCCCTGGCGGTCCCCGCGATGCCCTACGGGAGGCGGCAGCTCGGCACGGGCGACGGCACGCTGAAGCTGCACGGCGTGACCGTGCGGCGCGGTGACCGCGCCGTGCTGCGCGGCCTGGACCTCACCGTGCCCGGCGGCACCTCGCTCGCCGTCGTCGGCCGCTCCGGCACCGGCAAGTCCGTGCTGGCCGCCGTCGCCGGACGGCTGGCCGACCCCGACTCCGGAATGATCACCCTCGACGACGTACCGCTGCGCGACCTGTCGCACGACGCCCTGCGCCGCGCGGTCGGCTACGCCTTCGAACGCCCGGCGCTCCTCGGCACCACCCTCCGCGACACGCTGACGCTCGGCTCGTACGCCCCCGGGCGCGAGGAGGTGGAGGCCGCCGCCGAAGCCGCCTGCGCCGCGCCGTTCATCCACCGGCTGCCCGACGGCTACGCGACCCCGTGCGCCGACGCCCCGCTGTCCGGCGGCGAGACGCAGCGCCTCGGCCTGGCCCGCGCCTTCGCGCACGCCGAGCGGCTGCTCGTCCTCGACGACGCCACCTCCAGCCTGGACACCGTCACCGAACTGAACGTCACCCGCGCCCTGCTGCACGACGTCAAGGCCGCCACCCGGATGGTCATCGCGCACCGCGCCGCCACCGCCGCCCGCGCCGACCTGGTGGCCTGGCTCGACGACGGGCGGATTCGCGCCCTTGCGCCGCACGTCGAACTGTGGGAGCTGCCCGCGTACCGGGCGCTGTTCGCCTCGGCCCCGAAGGAGCCCGCGCATGTCTGAAGCCCAGCGGCAGGGGGTCGTCCCGGGGGCCCCGCTGCGGCGGTCCGGGCTGCGCTTCCTCAAGCGGCGGCGTACGGTCCTGGCCCGGCTCGCGGGGTGGTCGCTGGTCGAGTCCGGGCAGACGTTCCTGTTCGGGTTCGCGCTCGCGCACGCCATCGACGACGGGTTCCTGCGCGGCAGCCCCGTCGTCGGCGCCGCCTGGCTGGCCGCCGCGGCGGTCTGCGTCGGCGCCGGCGCGTACGGCACGGCCCGGGTCTACGGGGCCGTGGCCGACCTGGTGGAACCGCTGCGCGACACCCTGGTGCGCAAGGTCGTCGCCCGCGGGCTGTACGCCCCGGACGGCGCGGCGGTCTCCCGGCTCACCCACCAGGTCGAGATCGCCCGCGACACCTTCGCCGGACTGGTGCTGGTGTCCCGCTCGTTCGTCTTCGTCACCGCCGGCGCGCTGGTCGGCCTGTGCTCGCTCGCGCCCGTACTCCTGCTGCTGGTGGTGCCGCCGCTGGTGCTCGGCCTGGCGCTGTTCGCCGGGGCGCTGCGGCCGATGGCCCGGCGGCAGGAGACGTTCCTCGCCGCGGACGAGGCCATCGCCACGGAGACCGGTACGGCGGTCGGCGGGCTGCGCGACATCACCGCGGCCGGCGCGGAGCGGACCGTGGCCGCCGCGGCGGGCGAACGCTTCGACGCCGAACTGCGGGCGTCCCGCGCCCTGGCCCGCTGGAGCGTGAGCCGGGTGCTCGCCCTCGGCATCAGCGGCCGGCTGCCCATCGTCCTGCTGCTGCTCGCCGCGCCCTGGCTGCTCGACCGCGGGGTGACGCCCGGCGCGCTGGTGGGCGCCCTCGCGTACCTCACACAGTCGCTGCTGCCCGCGCTGCAGAGCCTGATGCACGGACTCGGTACGGCCGGCACCCGCCTGGGTGTGGTGCTGCGCCGCCTCACCGCCGAACCGGCCACCGGCGCGGCGGACGCCGGGCCGCACCGTACGCCCCGCGACGGGTACGCCGTCGAACTCGCCGGTGTGACCTTCGCGTACGGCCCGCACGCCGACCCGGTCGTGCGCAACCTGGACCTGACCGTGCCGGCCGGCGGGCACCTGGCCGTCGTCGGCCCGAGCGGCATCGGCAAGTCCACCCTCGCCGCGCTGGTCGCGGGCATGCTGGAGCCCGGCAGCGGCGAGGTCCGCCGCCCCGCCACCGCGGACCGGGTGCTCGTACCGCAGGAGGCGTACGTCTTCTCCGGCACCGTACGGGAGAACCTGGCCTACCTGTGTCCCGGCGGCCGGGTCCCGGACGCCGACCTCCTGGCGGCCGCCGCCGAGCTCGGCGCGGGCGCGCTGCTGGCACGCCTGGGCGGGCCGGACGCCACGCTCGTCCCCGCCGAACTGTCCGCGGGGGAGCGTCAGTTGCTCGCGCTGGTGCGCGCCTACCTCGCGCCGGCGTCGCTGGTGGTCCTGGACGAGGCGACCTGCCACCTGGACCCGGAGGCCGAGGCCCGCGCCGAACGTGCCTTCGCGGCCCGGCCCGGCGGCACGCTGATCGTCGTCGCGCACCGCATCAGTTCGGCGCTGCGGGCCGGCCGGGTGCTGGTGATGGACGGTACGCACGTCCGTACGGGACGGCACGGCGAGCTGCTGCGGCGGTCCGCGCTCTACCGCGAGCTGGCGGGCGGGTGGGCCCACGAGGAGCCCCCGGCCGCCGCGCCGACAGGGGGTGCCCGCTGGGCCGGGGCCGGGGCCGCGACGCCTGGCACGGCACCTCGCGGCGTCGCCGAAACGCCCCGATAGCTCCGCTGTCAGGACGCTCCGGCGCCTCGCGACGCACCGCGCCGGACTCCGCGGCGTGTCCGCCCCTGTTCCATCGGGCACCCCCTACAGCCAGCCCTCGCCGCGCGAGATGCGGATGGCGTCGACGCGGTTGCGGGCACCCGTCTTGCGGGTGATGGCGGACATGTAGTTGCGCACGGTCCCGGCCGACAGGTGCAGGACGCCGGCGATCTCGGAGACCGAGGAGCCCTCGGCGGCCAGTGACAGCACGCTCAGTTCCCGGCGGGTCAGCGGGATGTCGGCGGCCTGCAGGAAGCCGAAGCCCAGCGATCCGTCGATGAACCGTTTCCCCGCCGCCACCTGCCGTATCCCGGTGGTCAGCTGCACCGGTGAGGCCTCCTTGTCGACGTATCCGAGGGCCTCCGCCTCGAACGCCCGGCGCAGCGGGCCCGGCCGGTGTGCCGAGCCCAGCACCAGCAGGGCCGGTGATTTCCCCGGGCCTTTCCCTTTCGCGAGTTTGGATAACTTGCGCAATATGCCTGACCCGGTGGGCTCCGGGCTCTCCGCGTCCACCACACAGACGTCGGGGCGCACGGCGCGCACCCGTTCCGCCGCGTCACGGGTGGTGGCGGCGGAGACGTCGATGTCGTTCTCCCGGTCGAGCACCTCTGCCAATGCCCACCGGAACAGACAGATGTCATGCACGAGTAGCACCCGGATCACTGCAGTCCCCCTCCAAGACCCCGCGTACCGGCACCGTTGCGAGTACCCGGAATTCATACCGGCAATGCCGCTGTCATGGACCCGGAGAATTGGCCAAGCGGAGGCGTGGGGGCGCGCGTTGGGGGAGTGCGCGCCCCGAATGCGCCACGTCAGGGGTTACCCGTTCGTAGCCTTTACGTCAGGCGCGGGGCTGCGGCGCGGTGAGGTCGATGAGCCGGCAGACGGTCTCGATGTCGATCTTCACCTGGGCGATCGAGGCGCGCCCGGAGAGCCAGGTGATCAGCGCCGAGTGCCAGGTGTGCTCGATGACCCGGACGGCGGAGAGCTGCTCCGGCGTCGGCGCGCCGTCCAGCCCCATCGCGTCCAGGATGATCGCGGTGGTGAGCCGGGAGACGGTGTCCACCTCCGGGCTGACCGAGCGGTCGGCGAACGTCAGGGCGCGCACCATCGCGTCCGCCAGCTGCGGCTCGCGCTGGAGCGCCCGGAAGGCCCGCATCAGGGTCTGCGCCACCCGGGCGCCCGGCTCCCGCTCCGTCGGCGGGCGCTTGCGCAGCGTCTCGTGCATGTGCTGCAACTGGTCCTGCATGGTCGCCACGAGCAGGTGCACCTTGGAGGGGAAGTACCGGTAGAGGGTGCCGAGCGCCACGTCCGACGACTCGGCGACCTCGCGCATCTGCACGGCGTCGAACCCGCCGCGGCCCGCCAGCCGGGCACTGGCGTGCAGGATGCGGCGGCGCCGGGCCTCCTGACGTGCGGTCAGGGGCGGACTGGGAGGGAGTGCCGCTCCGGCCGCTGTGGAGTCCGTAGTCATATGTCCCATTCCGTGACAGTCCGTCCGCGGTGCGGCGCGTACCGGTCCTGCGATCGGCACAGCATGGCAGGGGCGCAGGTGGTGGCGCGAATCACCTGGTGCGGCTCTTTCCGCCGGGTTTCCGGCCGGTAGATTCGAAGCTCCTTGAACTGATCAGTAGCCTGCCGGCCGCCGTGGCCCGCGGGTGCCGCCGGCCGGCCGCGGCCGAACCGTACTGAAACTTGTTCTAGATTAGCGCCAGCGGTTACGCTCCGGCGAAAGTCCAGCGAGAAGGGGGCCGAGAGTGTCCGCCGAGGCCGTCCAGGCAGCCGCGCAGCACCCCGCCGAGGCCCCCGCCGCCTCCGCCGGGCCGGACGGCGACCGCCCCCTGCGCATCGCCCTGCTGACCTACAAGGGCAACCCGTTCTGCGGTGGTCAGGGCGTCTACGTCCGCCACCTCTCCCGCGAACTGGCCTGCCTCGGCCACACCGTCGAAGTGATCGGCGCCCAGCCGTACCCGGTCCTCGACGACGCGGACACCGTCCGGACGGAGTCCGGGGGCGGCGTCACCCTCACCGAACTGCCCAGCCTCGACCTCTACCGGCAGCCCGACCCCTTCCGCACGCCGAAGCGCGGCGAGTACCGGGACTGGATCGACGCCGTCGAGGTCGGCACCATGTGGACCGGCGGCTTCCCCGAACCGCTCACCTTCTCCCTGCGCGCCCGCCGCCACCTCGCCGCCCGCCGCGGCGACTTCGACGTCGTGCACGACAACCAGACCCTCGGCTACGGCCTGCTCGGCGACCTCGGCGCGCCCCTGGTCACCACCATCCACCACCCCATCACCGTCGACCGGCAGCTCGACCTCGACGCCGCCGACGGCTGGAAGCGGCGCGCCTCGGTCCGCCGCTGGTACGGCTTCACCCGGATGCAGAAGCGCGTCGCCCGCCGTCTGCCGTCGGTGCTGACCGTCTCCGGCTCCTCCCGCCAGGAGATCGTGGACCACCTCGGCGTACGGGACGGCCGGATCCACGTCGTGCACATCGGCGCCGACACCGACCTCTTCTCGCCGGATCCGTCGGTCCCCGAGATCCCCGGCCGCATCGTCACCACCTCCAGCGCCGACGTCCCCCTCAAGGGCCTCGTCCACCTGGTCGAAGCCCTCGCCAAGGTCCGTACCGGCAACCCGCGGGCCCACCTGGTGGTCGTCGGCAAGCGCGCCGACGACGGCCCGGTGGCCGCCGCCATCGCCCGGCACGGCCTCGGCGACGCCATCGAATTCGTCAAGGGCATCAGCGACACCGAACTCGTGGACCTGGTCCGCGGCGCCCAGATCGCCTGCGTCCCGTCCCTCTACGAAGGCTTCTCGCTGCCCGCCGCCGAAGCCATGGCCACCGGTACGCCGCTGCTGGCCACCACCGGCGGCGCCATCCCCGAGGTCGCCGGGCCGGACGGCGAGACCTGTCTGTCCGTACCGCCCGGCGACGCGGACGCGCTGGCCGCCGGGCTGACCCGGCTGCTGGACGACGACCACCTGCGCCGCCGGCTCGGCGCCGCCGGACGCGAACGCGTCCTCGCCCGCTTCACCTGGCGCCAGGCCGCCATCGGCACCGCCGAGCGCTACCGGGAGGCCATCGCCCTGCAGAACCCGCGCGGGCGCGCCGCACGCACCCGCCGCGCCATCGCGTCCGCCCCGGCCCCCGCAGGCCGCGCCTGATGCGGCCCGGACGGGCACCGACCACCACCGTCACGACCACCACCGTCACGACCACCGCCAGGACCCGCCGCCGCCGGGCTTAACCCGCCCCGGCTTCCCCCCCAGGACGAAAGCAGAGAGCCCTTGCTGACCGTCGACTTTTCCCGATTCCCGCTGGCGCAGGGCGACCGCGTCCTGGACCTGGGCTGTGGCGCGGGCCGGCACGCCTTCGAGTGCTACCGGCGCGGCGCGCAGGTCGTGGCGCTCGACCAGAACGCCGAGGAGATCCGCGAGGTCGCCAAGTGGTTCGCCGCGATGAAGGAGGCCGGGGAGGCCCCCGCGGGCGCCACCGCCACCGCCATGGAGGGCGACGCGCTGGCCCTGCCGTTCCCCGACGAGAGCTTCGACGTCGTCATCATCTCCGAGGTCATGGAGCACATCCCCGACGACAAGGGGGTGCTCGCCGAGATGGTGCGGGTGCTGCGGCCCGGCGGGCGGATCGCGGTGACCGTCCCGCGCTACGGTCCGGAGAAGGTCTGCTGGGCGCTGAGCGACGCGTACCACGAGGTCGAGGGCGGCCACATCCGCATCTACAAGGCCGACGAACTCCTCGGCAAGATGCGCGAGGCGGGCCTGAAGCCGTACGGCACCCACCACGCGCACGGGCTGCACAGCCCCTACTGGTGGCTCAAGTGCGCCTTCGGCGTCGACAACGACCAGGCGCTGCCGGTCAAGGCGTACCACAAGCTGCTGGTCTGGGACATCATGAAGAAGCCGCTGGCCACGCGGATGGCCGAGCAGCTGCTCAACCCGGTCATCGGCAAGAGCTTCGTCGCGTACGCCACCAAGCCGCACCTGCCGGCCCAGGCCGCCGGCCCGACCGCCGGGGACGCCGCCGCTGCTACCGACGCTGCCGCCGCCGGGGCCGCCAAGTGACCACACCAGGACGTACCGAACGCCTGGTCCTGCCCGGAGTGCTGACCGCCGAACAGGCGGCCCGCACGGTCGCCGGCATCCTGGCGGCCCAGCGCGAGGACGGCGCCATCACCTGGTTCCGCGGCCACCACCTCGACCCGTGGGACCACACCGAGGCCGCCATGGCCCTGGACGCGGCCGGTGAGCACGAGCGCGCCGAGGCCGCGTACGACTGGCTGGCCCGGCACCAGAACCCGGACGGCTCCTGGTACGCGGCCTACGCCGACGGGGACGCCGCCGCCCCCACCGACCGCGGCCGCGAGACCAACTTCTGCGCGTACCTCGCCGTCGGCGTCTGGCACCACTACCTGTCCACCGGCGACGACACCTTCGTCGACCGCATGTGGCCCGCCGTGTACGCGGCCATCGAGTTCGTCCTGGAACTCCAGCAGCCCGGCGGCGAGATCGGCTGGAAGCGCGAGGACGACGGCACACCCGTCACCGACGCCCTGCTGACCGGCTCCTCCTCGGTCTACCAGGCCCTGCGCTGCGCCCTCGCCCTCGCCGAACAGCGCGAAGAGCCCCAGCCCGACTGGGAACTGGCCCTCGGGCGGCTCGGCCACGCCGTCCGGCACCACCCCGAACGCTTCCTCGACAAGGCGCGCTACTCCATGGACTGGTACTACCCGGTCCTCGGCGGCGCCCTGCGCGGCACCGCCGCCAAGGACCGCATCGAGTCCGCCTGGGAAGACTTCGTGGTCCCCGGCCTCGGCGTGCGCTGCGTCCTGCCCAACCCGTGGGTCACCGGCGGCGAGAGCGCCGAACTGGCCCTGGCGCTCTGGGCGATGGGCGAGTCCGACCGCGCCGTGCAGATCCTCAAGTGGGTCCAGCACCTGCGCGCCGACAACGGCATGTACTGGACCGGCTACGTCTTCGACGACGACGCGGTCTGGCCCGAGGAGCAGACCTCCTGGACGGCCGGATCGATGTTGCTGGCCGTGGCCGCGCTGGGGGGAGACGAGGCCACCACCGCCGTCTTCGGCGGCGAACGCCTGCCGACGGGGCTGGACCCCGACTGCTGCGCCTGACGGGTACGGAGGGGCGCCCCGGGGCCGCCCCTCCTCACCGCTCGATCCGCCGGATACGGGCGGCCAGCGCGTGGCCGACGAACAGGTACACGAGCGCGGGCAGCCCGTAGTTCAGCAGCGTCCGCAGCCAGTCGGCGTCGAAGGTGAAGAGGTTGTAGGACCAGCCCGCCAGCCACCGCGCCGCGCCCTGGACGAAGTGCACCAGGTCGTTGGCGCGGTTCGCGTCGAGCAGGTACATCGCGATCCACAGGCCGAGGATGACGGCCATGACGTCCGCGACGACGGTGACGGCCGTGGCCGCGTGACTGCTTCCGTACCGGTGTCTCCTGGACATGACCCCCGGGTAGCCGCGCCGACCCGTGATAAACAACTCCCCGCTCCGCGCCCTCCGTTCCACAATAAACGGAGGCATCCACCGCTCTCAGCCGCTACTGTGCGGTCCATGACGACCATGAACGGAACACTCGACCACGACCGCTACTGTGCCGAAGTCCTCGTGGAGAGCGACCGGTTCCGGCAGACCATCCGGGGCGCCGACCTGAAGGCGACCGTACCGACCTGCCCGGACTGGACCCTGGAAGACCTCGTCCGGCACGTCGGTGGCGCCTACCGCTGGGCCGCCATGACCGTACGGACCCGGGCCACCGAGATGGTGGCCTACGAGGCGGTCCCGGAGGGCCGAGGCCCGTCCGCCGACGACCCGGCGGCCCTGGACGCCTGGCTCGACGAAGGCGCACGGCTGGCCGCCGGGGCGATGCGCGAGGCGGGCCCCGACGCGCCGGTCTGGGCCTGGGCCCCGGGGCAGCCCTCCGGCTTCTGGCCCCGCCGGATGACCCACGAGACGATCGTCCACCGGGCGGACGCGGCCGCCACCACGGGCGCCGCCTTCCCCCTCGACCCGGAGGTGGCCGCCGACACCATAGAGGAGTGGTCGCAGCTGATGTGCCTGCTCCCCACCCTCCGGCCCGACCACCCGCTCACCACCCTCCTCGGCGGCGACCGCACCCTCCGCCTGCACGCGACCGACACCCCGCCCGGCGCCCCCGCCGACTGGCTCCTCGACTTCACCGGCACCGCCCCCGCCTACCGCCACTCCACCGAACCGGCCACCACCACCCTCCAGGGCCCCGCCGCCGATCTCCTCCGCGTCTACTACCGCCGCCTCCCGGTCGACACACCGGGCATCGAGGTCACGGGGGACCGGGCGTTCCTGGAGGAGTGGCTGGGGATGGCGGTGTTCGGCTGATGTGACGGGCGCTGGCCGCCTCGTGTCAGGCGGTGTGCGGGACGAAGGACAGTGACATCTCGTCCGGGTCGACGGACAGATCGAGCTGCGCATCGAGGGCGCCCGTCAGCCGGCGCAGCGACGGCAGCGTCGGCACGGTGCCGCCCCCTCGATCCGCTCGGTCTCGTCCTCGGCGAGCCCTGTCCGGCGGGTCGGCTGACCCACCGACAACCCGATTCACCCGCTCGTGTGTGGCGTGCGGTGGGGTCAGCCGTTCAGCTCCGCCAGTACCCGCAGTGTCTTCAGGTCGGGGGCCGTGACGAGGAGGTCCGTCACCGGGCCCTCGCGCCAGGCGGTGAGGCGGTCGGCCAGGCGGGGGCGGGGGCCGACGAGGGAGATGTCGTCGGCGAAGGTGTCGGGGACGGCGTGGACGGCCTCGTCGCGGCGGCCCTGGAGGAAGAGGTCCTGGACGCGGTGGGCCGCTTCCTCGTGGCCCATGCGGGACATCAGGTCCGCGTGGAAGTTGCGGGAGGCGTGGCCCATGCCGCCGATGTAGAAGGCGAGCATGGCCTTGACCGGGAGCAGGCCCTCGGCCACGTCGTCGCAGAGCCGGGCGCGGGCCATCGGGGCGACGAGGAAGCCCTCAGGGGCGTCGGCGAGGGACGCCTCGTAGGCGTCGGTGCGGTACGGGGACCAGTACAGCGGGAGCCAGCCGTCGGCGATGCGCGTGGTCTGGGCGATGTTCTTGGGGCCCTCGGCACCGAGGAGGACGGGGAGGCCGGAGCGGCGGGGGTGGGTGATGGGCTTGAGGGGCTTGCCGAGGCCGGTGCTGTCGGGGCCGCGGTAGGGGAGCGGGTGGAAGCGGCCGTCGAGGGTGACCGGGGCCTCCCGGCGCAGCACCTGGCGGACGATGTCCACGTATTCGCGGGTGGCGGTGAGCGGACTCGCGGGGAACGGGCGGCCGTACCAGCCCTCGACCACCTGCGGCCCCGAGAGGCCGAGTCCGAGCAGCATCCGGCCGCCGGACAGGTGGTCCAGGGTGAGGGCCTGCATCGCGGTGGCGGTGGGGGTGCGGGCGGCCATCTGGGCGATGGCGGTGCCCAGCCTGACCCGGGTGGTGCGGGCGGCGATCCAGGTGAGGGTGGTGAAGGCGTCGGAACCCCAGGCTTCCGCGGTCCACACGGAGTCGTAGCCCAGCCGTTCGGCCTCCTGGGCGAGCTCGACGTGCCGGGGGTCGGGGCCGCGGCCCCAGTAGCCGAGTGCCAGGCCGAGTCGCATGATGAGCCCCTTCTGGGACGGACTGGGAGGGACACGGAGCCAGGTGACGGGTGGTCAGGTCCGGTGGGCGGTCGGAGCACTGTATGAGGGGCGAGGGGCGAAAGGAAGGGCGGATACGGCGACGGCCCCTCACCCGGAAGGAACGGGGGAGGGGCCGTGCGGTGCGGGCGGCGGCCGGTGTCAGCCGCGCTGGATGCCGGTCGTGTCCTGGAGGACGCCGCGGCGCCCGTCCTGCGTCTGCGCGATGAGCGCCTGGCCCCGCTGGTCCACGGCGAGGTACCACGTACCGGGCGCCAGTTCGGCGATCGGCGTGGGCGCGCCGTCCTCGCCGTACAGCGGGCGCGCCACCGGCACCGCGAACCAGAACGGCGCGAAGTCCGCGGCGGGCGCGGGCTGCTGCGCGGCGGCCGGGGAGGGCTGCTGCCCGCCGTACGACTGCGGGCCGGGCTGGGCCTGCCCCGGCTGCGGCTGGCCCTGGCCGGGCTGCTGGACGCCCGGGTAGCCGTACCCGCCGTGGCCCGGCTGCTGCTGGTGGGCGCCGGGGTAGCCGTACCCCTGGCCCGGAGCGGCGCCGTACGGGGACGGGGTCTGCGGCCGCGGGGCCGGGACGAGGCCGGCCTTCAGGGCCGGTACCAGCGGGGTGGCCACGGCCGCGGCGGCCAGGACGAGCGCGGCGATCAGGCCGAGGATCAGGCCGGCGCCCGCGCCACTGCTGTTGACCGTCGTCCAGAAGGCGAACCAGGCGACGAACACGGTCCACGCGACGCCGAACTGCCCGAGGTCGAGCCCCGCGACCTTCAGCGGCTGCGGCAGGGCGCGGGCCACCACGATCAGGGCGGCGGCGATCACGCCGGCCAGGAACATGCCCATCAGCAGGGACAGCGAGTCCCAGGCGTTCGTGGACGTGATCTTCGGGCAGAAGCTGCCGGTGCAGTCGGATCCGTCGTACGAGCTGATGTCGAGAAACGAGGCGATGAACAGCAACACCGCTGCTCCGATCACCACGCCGTCGCCTCTAGTGAGGGAGCGGATGTTCACGTAAGGGTCCTTTGTCGGTTCCGGTGTTCTGGTCTTCGCTGTCGCTGCCGTAAGCGCTGGTGGGCGCGTGGCGAGGCACGGGGTGGCCCCCCATCGTAAGGGGGAACCTACCGCCGGATCCTGTGGGCCGTCTTGTCGGTATCGGTCAGGTATCGAGTCGGTATCGGCGTCGGCCGCTACCGGGTCAGGAACCCCGTAATGCCCTCGGCGATCCCGCGGGCCGCCTTTTCCCGCCATTGCGGATCGGTCAATTGCGCGGCGTCCTTCGGATCGCGCATATTGCCGCACTCCAGGAACACCTTGGGAATGCTGGAGAGGTTGAGGCCGCCGAGGTCGGACCGGACGACCAACCCGGTCCCGCCGCCCAGGTAATTGGCGGGCGCGCTCCCGGTGGCCGCCACGAAGCGGCCCGCCAGCCGTTCGCCGAGCTGCCGGGACGGGCCGACGATGGCGGAGGTGTCCGCCGCGCCCGCGGTGACCCGCGCGGGCAGGATCACGTGGAAGCCGCGGTTGCCGTCGCCCGCCCCGTCGGCGTGCACGGACACCGCGGCGTCGGCCTTCGCCTCGTTCCCGGCGCGGGCCCGCTCGTCCACGCACGGGCCGTACGGGCGGTCGCCGTCCTGGGTGAAGACGACCTTCGCGCCCTCCGCCTGGAGGAGGGTACGGGCGCGTCGCGCCACGTCGAGGGTGAAGGACGCCTCGGCGTAGCCGTCGTTGGTGGAGGTGCCGGTGGTGTCGCACTCCTTGCGGGCGTTGCCGACGTCCACCTGGCGGGCGATCTCGCGGGTGTGGTCGCGGTTGTGGGGGTTGTGGCCGGGGTCGAGGAGGACGACCTTGCCCTGGAGCCGGGCTCCGGCGCGGCCGCCGGGCCCGGCCTGGTCCCCCTTGCCGTCCCGGTCTCCGTCCGTTCCGTCGCCGCCGTCCGTTCTGTCCGCTCCGCCGTCGCCGGGGGTGCCGTCCTCGCCGTGTGCGCCGTCCGTGCCGGGCCGGCCGTCGGGGGAGGCCGGGCTCGCGGCGGGCAGGGCCTTGGGCGGCTTGTCGCCGCCGTGCCCGCTCGCGGACCGCCAGATCAGCCAGCCCGCCGCGCAGGCGGCCAGCAGTGCGGCCAGGACGACGACGAGGGTGCCGCCGAAACGGCGGCGCGGGGGGAATGTACTGCCGTTCGTCACATCGCGATCGTAGTGGCGGGGTCAGTGCCCTTCGCCGGTACGACGCAGTACGTGCAGCGATCCGTGCACCGACATTTCGGTGAAGGCGCCGGATTCCAGGGCGCGCCGGTAGACGCGGTACGGGGCCTGGCCGCCGTCCGCCGGGTCGGCGAAGACGTCGTGGATGACGAGCAGCCCGCCGGGCGCGACGTGCGGCGCCCAGCCCTCGTAGTCGGCGGTGGCGTGCTCGTCGGTGTGGCCGCCGTCGATGAAGACCAGGCCGACGGGGGTGTTCCAGAGCGCGGCGACCTGCGGGGAGCGGCCCACCAGGGCGACGACGTGGTCCTCCAGCCCGGCCGCGTACAGCGTGCGGCGGAAGGCGGGCAGGGTGTCCATCAGGCCCACCTCGGGGTCGACCACGGTCGGGTCGTGGTACTCCCAGCCGGGCTGCTGCTCCTCGCTGCCGCGGTGGTGGTCGACGGTGACGGCCGTCACGCCCGCCGCGCGCGCGGCGTCGGCGAGCAGAATCGTGGAGCGCCCGCAATAGGTGCCGACCTCGACGAGCGGCATCCCCAGTGCCGCGGCCTCACCGGCGGCTTCGTAAAGGGCCAGTCCTTCGTCGACCGGCATGAACCCTTTTGCCGCCTCGAATGCGGCGAGTATCTCCGGCTTGGGGGTGTTCGCGGCGGCCATGGGGATTCCTCCTCGGTCGTACGGTCACCGGAGTACGGCGGTGACTCATAACGACGGATCGTACGTGCCGGTAATGCGCGGGACGGTCGGGTGGGCGGGCGTTCGGTGGCGTGCCGGGGAAGACGGGTGGCGGGGCGGCGGGACGGTGGGGAATGGGGCGGTGAATTCCGGAGTACGGGAATGCGGAGGTGTTGCAGGCCGCGGGGAATCCGGTGGTGCGGGAGTTCGGCGGCCGGGTGGTGCCGGGTGCCGTGCGGCCGCTGGTGCCGTGCGGCGGTGGCGCTGCCCGGACGGCGGCGCCGTACGGCCGGCCGTACGGCCCGAGGCAGGGCCGACCGGCCCACCCGGGACGGGCCCTTCCCGTGCCCGACCTGACCTACCGTCAGTTTGAAACGTGTTCTAGTCTGCCCGGCATGGGCATCGGAATCACACCGGAGCAAGGGGAGCTGGCCGAGGCGGTACGGGGCTGGGCGGCCCGGGCCGTGCCTCCGGAGGAGGTGCGCAAGCTGCTCGACGCCGGGCCCGGCCGGCGCGGGCGCCCCGCGTACTGGGACGGGCTCGCCGAGATGGGCCTGCTCGGGCCGCACCTGCCGGCGGAGTACGGCGGTGGCGGCGGCGAACTGCTCGACCTCACCGTCGTGTTGGAGGAGGCCGGCCGTGCCACGCTGCCCGGCCCGTACCTGCCCAGCGTGCTCACCTCCGAGCTGCTGCTGCGCGGCGGCGCCCCCGACCTGGCGCGCGCACTGGCCACCGGTGAACGCATCGGTGCCGTCGCACTCGGCGCGGGCACGCTCCGCGCGGCCGGGACGGCGGGCGGGTATGTGCTGGACGGCACCGCCCCGCCCGTCCTCGGCGGCGGCGACGCCGACCTGATCGTCCTGGCGGCGGAACCGGCGGAACCGGCGGAACCGGCGGAAGCGTCGGCACCGGCCGGCACCCCGGACGCGGTCGCCCCGCCGCCCCGCACCCTCTGGCTCGCCGTCGACGCCGACACGCTCTCCGTACAGGTGCCGTCCGCCGCCGACCCGACCCGCCCCGCCGCGCGCGTGTCGGCCGAGGGCGTCACGGTCCCGGCCGCCCGGGTGCTGGACATCGACTCCGCCCTCGTACGGGACCTGGCCGCGACGCTGTTCGCGGCCGAGGCGTGCGGTACGGCGGACCGGGCCCTGCACACCGCCGCCGAGCACGCCCGCGTACGCGAGCAGTTCGGGCGGCCGATCGGCCAGTTCCAGGCGGTCAAGCACCTCTGCGCGGACATGCTCGTACGCGTCGAGCAGGCCCGCGCCCTGGCGTGGGACGCGGCGCGCGCGGCGGACGAGGCCCCGCCGGTCCGTGGCATGGTCGCCGCGCTGGCCGCCGCCACCGCCCTGGACGCCGCCTTCTCCTGCGCCAAGGACTGCATCCAGATCCTCGGCGGCATCGGCTTCACCTGGGAGCACGACGCGCACCTGTACCTGCGGCGGGCGACCGTGGCCCGCCAACTGCTGGGCGCCGGCGCGGAGCACCGGCTGCGGGCGGCCGGGTACGGCGCCGGAGGCGCCCGGCGCGAGCTGCGCACGGACCTGCCGGCGGAGCGGTCGCGGGAGGCGGCCCGGTACCGCGAGCAGGCCCGTGCGGTGATCGCGAAGGTGCGCGGCCTGGACCCCGGAGCCGTACGGCGCGAGCTGGCGCCCACCGGGTACGCGGCGCCGCATCTGCCCGCCCCGTACGGTCTGGGCGCCGGCCCCGTACAGCAACTGGCCGTCCAGCGGGAACTGCGGGACGCGGGGGTCCGGGTCAGCGACCTGGGGATCGCCACCTGGGTGGTGCCCTCCCTGATCACCTACGGGACGCCGGAGCAGAAGGAGCGCCACCTGCTGCCGACGCTCCGCGGCGACCGGCTGTGGTGCCAGCTCTTCTCCGAGCCGGAGGCCGGGTCCGACCTGGCGGCCCTGCGGACCCGGGCCGAGCGGGTGGACGGCGGCTGGCGGGTCAACGGCCAGAAGGTGTGGACGTCGGCGGCCCAGTGGGCGGGGTACGGCATCCTGCTCGCCCGGACGTCCCCGGAGGCGCCGAAGCACCAGGGCCTGACCTTCTTCCTGGTCGACATGTCGGCACCCGGCATCGAGGTGCGGCCGCTGCGGGAGATCACCGGTGACGCGCTCTTCAGCGAGGTGTACTTCGACGACGTCCTGCTGCCGGCCGACGCGGTGGTGGGCGAGGTGGACGACGGCTGGAAGGTGGCCCGGCACACCCTCGGCAACGAGCGCGTCCACATGGCCGACCAGGTGACCTTCGGCACCGGCCTGGAGGCGCTGATCGAGCGGACCGCAGGGCTGGACGGCGCGGTCCGCGAGCGGGTGGGCGCGCTGGCCGCCGAGGCGCACGCGCTGGCCTGCATCGGGCTGCGCACCACCCTCCAGCAGGTGGCGGGCCGGGAACCGGGCGCCGGTGCCAGCATCCGCAAGCTGGTGCAGACCGCGCACCAGCAGAAGGTCGCCGAGCTGGCCCTCGAACTCCTCGGCCCGGAGGGCGCGACGGGCGAGGGCGAAGCGGAACGCGCCCTGCACGGCTTCCTGATGTCGCGCTGCCTGACGATCGCGGGCGGTACGACGCAGGTGCAGCTCAACGTCGTCGCGGAGCGGCTGCTCGGCCTGCCCAGGGACCCGGAGCCGCGCCCGCTGATCTGAGCCCGGGTGCCCGGACACCAGGGCCCCGGGGACGCTCCGAGGAGGAGGACGGACATGGCCGGCAAGGCGTACATCATCGGCGTGGGGATGACGAGGTTCGAGAAGCCGGAAACCCGCGACCGGCAGTACCGGGACATGGCCGGGGAAGCGGGCGGCACGGCCCTCGCCGACGCGGGAATTCCGTACAGCGCCGTGGAACAGGCATCGGTCGGCTACTGCTACCAGGCATCCACGGCCGGCCAGCGCGCCGTCTACGAACTGGGCCTGACCGGCATCCCCGTCTACAACGTCAACAACAACTGCGCGACCGGCGCCACCGCGCTGATGATGGCCCGGCAGTTCGTGGCCTCCGGCCTCAACGACTGCGTACTGGCCCTCGGCTTCGAGAAGATGAAACGCGGCGCGCTCGGCGGCGGCGCGGACAGCGGTGACTTCGCGGCCTCCCCGGTGGCCCGCCACTACGGCGTGATGGCCGCGGCCCACGGCTTCGGGACGACCCCGCCCACCGCCCAGATCTTCGGCAACGCCGCACGCGAGCACATGGACCGGTACGGCACCACCGAACGGCAGCTCGCCGCGGTCGGCGCCAAGAACCACCGGCACTCGGCGGACAACCCGAACGCCCAGTTCCAGGACGTGTACACGATCGAGGAGATCCTCGCCGCCCGGACCGTCCACCGGCCGCTGACCAAGCTCCAGTGCTCACCGACCTCGGACGGCTCGGCCGCCGTCGTCGTCGCCTCCGAACGGTTCGTCCGCGAACGCGGCCTGGCCGGCCGGGCGGTGGAGATCGCCGGGCAGGCCATGACGACGGACACGCGGGACAGCTTCGCCTCCGGGTCCTGCATCGACGTCGTCGGCCGCCCGATGTCCCGGGCGGCCGCCCGGCAGGCGTACGAGGCGAGCGGCCTCGGCATCGAGGACGTGGACGTGATCGAGCTGCACGACTGCTTCTCGGTCAACGAACTGCTGACGTACGAGGCGCTCGGCATGTGCGCCGACGGCGGGTCCGGCAAGCTGGCCGAGGACGGTGCCACGGCCCACGGCGGCCAGTGGGTGGTCAACCCGTCCGGCGGCCTCATCTCCAAGGGCCACCCGCTCGGCGCAACCGGCCTGGCCCAGGCCGCCGAGCTGGTGTGGCAGCTACGCGGAACGGCGGGCGCCCGTCAGGTGCCCGGCGCGCGCGTCGGCCTCGCGCACAACATCGGGCTGGGCGGCGCGGCGGTGGTCACGTTGCTGCGGAAGGGGTGAGGGCCCGGCCGGCCGTGGCGGGGGCGGCCGGGGCCGCCGGGGCGCCGACGCCCGCGTACCGCCGCGCCCGGCCCGGGGCCTCCGGTCCGGCCCCGCGACCTTCGGCCCGGACCAGGTGACCTTCGCCCCGGCCCTGCGCCCTTCGTCCTGGTCCCGCCGACCGGCCACTCCCGGTCCGATAATCCGATGCCACTGACGCGTGCCAGGTGCAACTATGGAGACCATGCCCCCGACAGCCACCCCCGCCACGCTGCCCGGAAACGCCCGCCGCACCCCGCCCGTCTGGCTGGTGACGCTGCTGGTCTGTGCCGGGCAGTTCCTCGTCGTCCTCGATGTCTCGGTCGTCAATGTCGCGCTGCCGAGCATGCGCGCCGGCCTCGGGCTCAGCGAGCTGGGACTGCAATGGGTGGTCAACGCCTACGTGATCACCTTCGCCGGGTTCATGCTGCTCGGCGGCCGGGTGGCCGACCTCTTCGGGCGCAAGCGGATATTCGTCGTGGGGCTCACCCTCTTCACCGTCGCCAGCCTGGCGGGCGGCCTGGCGCAGGAGCCGTGGCAGTTGATCGCGGCCCGTGCGGTCCAGGGCGTCGGCGCCGCGGTGCTCTCCCCGGCCACGCTCACCATCCTGACCACCGCGTTCCCCGCGGGCCCGGCCCGGACCCGGGCCATCGCCACCTGGACCGCGGTCGGCGCGGGCGGCGGCGCCGTCGGCGGCCTGGTCGGCGGTGTGCTGACGGAGTACCTCACCTGGCGCTGGGTGCTGCTGATCAACGTGCCGGTCGGCGCGCTCGTGCTGGCCGGGGCGCTGCTGTGGCTCACCGAGAGCCGGCGCGGCGAGGGACGGCGGCTCGACGTCCCGGGCGCCCTGCTGGTGACGGCGGGCCTGGCCCTGGTGGCGTACGGCATCGTGCAGACCGAGTCGGACGGCTGGACCTCCGCGAGCGCGCTGCTGCCGCTCGCCGCCGGTCTGCTGGTACTCCTCGCCTTCGTGGCCGTCGAAGCCCGTACGAAGGCGCCGCTGATGCCGCTCACGCTCTTCCGGCTGCGCTCGGTGTACGCGGCGAACGGCGCCATGGTGCTGGCCGGCGCCGCGATGTTCTCCATGTGGTACTTCCTCTCCCTCTACGTGCAGAACGTCCTCGGCTACACGCCCCTCGAAGCCGGCCTCTCCTTCATCCCGCACTCGCTGAGCATCGTGCTGGGCTCCAAGATCGCGCCGCGTCTGATGAACCGGGCGGGCGCCAAGACGCTGGCCGTCGCGGGCGCGCTGATCTCCGCCGCGGGCATGTTCTGGCAGGGGCAGATGGACGCCGACGGCACCTACCTCGGCACACTGCTCGGCCCCGGCGTCCTGATGGCCTTCGGCGCGGGCCTGACCGCCACCCCGATCGCCTCCATCGCCACCTCCGGCGCCGCGGTCTCCGACCAGGGCCTGGTCTCCGGCCTGATCAACACCTCGCGGCAGATGGGCGGCGCGCTCGGCCTGTCGATCCTGTCCACGGTCGCCGCCACCCGCATCGCGGCGGGCCACGGCGGCCGGGCCGCGATGGCCGGCGGATACGGCCTCGCCTTCCAGGTCGGCACGGTCATCCTGCTGGCGAGCGTGCTCCTGATGGTCCTCGCCCTGCCCCGTCGACCCGAGGACGCCCACCATGACTGAGCCCGCACCCGCACCCGCGCCCGTCCCCGAGTTCCCCGCCACCGGCCGTCGCGTCCTGGTCAGCGGCGCCTCGCGCGGCCTCGGCCGGGCCGTCGCCCACGCCTTCGCCGAGAACGGCGACCGGGTCGCGGTGCACTACGGATCGCGGCGCGCGGACGCCGAGCGGACCCTCGCGGAGCTGCCCGGCAGCGGCCATGTGCTGCTCGGCGCCGACCTGACCGACCCGTCCGGTGCCGCCGCGCTGACCGGGGCGGCCGTCGAGGCGCTCGGCGGCCTCGACGTCCTGGTCAACAACGCCGCCGTCAACACCCCGCACCCGCCCGCCAGTACCCCGTACGACGCGTGGGCCGCCGCCTGGCGGCAGCACGTCACCGTCAACCTGCTCGGCACGGCCCACCTCAGCCACGGCGCGGCCCAGGCGATGATCGCGCAGGGCACCGGCGGCCGGATCGTCAACGTCGGCTCCCGCGGGGCCTTCCGCGGTGAGCCCGACCACCCCGCCTACGGCGCCACCAAGGCCGCCGTGCACGCCCTCGGCCAGTCGCTGGCCGTCGCCCTCGCCCCGTACGGCATCGCGGTGGCCTCCGTCGCCCCCGGCTTCATCGACACGGAGCGGGTCGCCCACCGCCTGACCGGCGCCGAGGGCGCGGCGATCCGCACCCAGAGCCCGTTCGGCCGCGTCGCCGTCCCGGAGGAGGTCGCGGCCGCCGTACGGTGGCTGGCGTCCCCGGAGGCGCAGTGGAGCTCGGGCGCGGTGCTGGACCTGAACGGGGCGTCGTACCTGCGGACGTGACCGGCCGCACCCGGGTACGTGCCCGCGCGTACCCGCGAAGGTGCCCGCCCGCCCCGGGCCCCGGCCGCCGGACGTCCCTTCCCCCGCCGGAAGCCTTCCCTCCGCCCGGGGGCGGTGGCACCGTCCGCGGCATGGCGAACATCCCCGCGGATCTTTCGTACACCAAGGACCACGAGTGGGTCCGGGTCAGAGGCGATCAGGTCACCGTCGGCATCACCGACCACGCGCAGCGGCAGTTGGGCGACATCGTCTATGCCGAACTGCCCAAGCAGGGCGAGCGGTTCGAGGCGGGTGACGCGTTCGGCTCGCTGGAGTCGGTCAAGGCCGTCACCGAGGTCTACGTACCGCTGACCGGCACGGTCCTCGTGGTCAACGACACCGTCAACGACGCCCCTGAGCAGATCAACGACGAGCCGTACGGCGGGGGCTGGCTGGCCGTCCTGCGCCTGTCCCGGCCCGCCGAACTCGACGGCCTGCTGGACGCCAAGGGGTACGAGAGCTACCTCCAGGAGGGCACGGGGAGCTGACGGCCCGGCGCGGCGCTACAGCCAGCCGTTCTGGCGGGCGGTGCGCGCCGCCTCCATACGGTTGCGCGTACCGGTCTTGCCGATGGCACCGGAGAGGTAGTTGCGCACCGTCGCCTGCGACAGGTGCAGCTTTCCCGCGATGTCGGCGACGGTCGCCCCGTCCACGGACGCGGTCAGCACGTCGCGCTCACGCGGGGTCAGCGGATTGGGCCCCGCGCTGAGCGCGGCGGCGGCCAGCCCCGGATCGATGACCCGCTCCCCGGCCAGCACCCGCCGGATCGCCGCCGCCAGCTCCTCCACCGGCCCGTCCTTGACGAGGAAACCGGAGGCGCCCGCCTCCATCGCCCGCCGCAGGTACCCGGGCCGGCCGAACGTCGTCACGATCAGCACCTTGCAGGACGGCAGCGCCTCCCGCAGCTCCGCCGCCGCGTCCAGCCCGCTGCGGCCCGGCAGCTCGATGTCCAGCAGCGCGATGTCCGGCCGCGCCTCCAGGGCCGTCCGCACGATCTCGTCCCCGGCCGACACCTGGGCGACGACCTCCATGTCGTCCTCCAGACCGAGCAGCAGCGCGAGCGCGCCCCGCATCATTCCCTGATCCTCGGCCAGCAGGACTCTTACGCAGCTCATGGCACCAGGGTAGAGCGCCGCGACACCATCCGAACGGGTGGTGTGGTGGTCAGGAGGCGAGGTAGCGATAGGGGGAATGCAGTGCGCACCCCGGGAGGAACCTTGAAACGTCTGCGCGCCGCGGTCGGCATCTCGTGCGCCGCTGTGGTCCTGTGCCTGACGTGTCCGACGAGCGCCCAGGCGGCTACCGGCACGCTCACGGTCAACGGCAACGAGAAATTCGTCAATCCGCACGACGGCTCGTGCTTCTCCTGGCCCAAGGCCGGCCTGGACCTCAAGAACCAGACGAATCGCGAAGTGGTCGTGTACCGCGGGACGAACTGCACCGGCACCGTCGGGCAGGTCGTCCCGCCGGGGAAGTCGGCGAAAGCGCCCCGGGGGATCAGTGTGAAGATCCAGCGCTGACCACGCTGCCGCGGTCCCGGTGAGAGCACCTGCGGCCGGCGCCGAGGGCACCCGCGAGAACAGCGCGGGCCCCGGCGCCGGCCGGTACGGGACCGGGACGTCAGACGGGTGTCACGACGTCTTTTCGGGCCACCGAGAGGATGAGTTCCCGCAGCCGCTCGACGTACAGCCGCAGGCTGCCGTACGCGGCGTCGGTGTCCGGGTAGCGGCCGGCGAACTGCAGGCCCTCGTGGAGCCTGGTGATCCACGCGCACACCTGGTCGCCGTACGAGACCCGGATCAGCCCGTACGCCTTGAGGTGCTGCCACTGTTCGGAGCCGGGGACGCCGCGCGCGTCGACGAACGAGACGATCGAGTACAGGTCGGGGGACGTGGGCCGGAAGTCCGAGCCCAGCAGCCGGAGCACCCGGGCGAGGGGGACCCGGGACAGCGACCGGTTCTCGCGTAAGGCGGCACGGACCATCTGCATGGCGGTCTCGAAGTCCGGCGCCTGCCCCACGGGCACCTCGATCGGCGCGCCGCCCACGTACCAGCCCACGGAGTCCGACCACTGGGACTTCGCCCGGGTGTGGAAGGGCACGACGGTGCGGTACACCGGGTGGCCGCCGACGTCGCGGACGATGAGGCCGGTGGCCGCGAGGACGCCGATGAAGCTTCCGCCGTACGGGCGGCAGTACGCCTCGAAGGCGGCCGCCGCCGCGTCGTCCACCAGCATCTCGTGCAGGAACTTCTGCGTGGGCAGCGGGCCGCCGGGGTCGAGGCCGAGGTCCAGCGGGAAGTTCGGCAGTTTCCCGTCGCACTGGGCGATGAACTTCCGCCAGCGGGCGACGATCTCGTGGGTGTCGTCGACCTGGTCGGCGGTGCTGCGTTCGGTCGCGCAGAAGTCGACGTAGCTGGCGACGGGCGCCGTGTCGACGGTGCGGCGGTCGAGACCGGCCGCGTAGAGCTCATGGATCTCGGCGGTGATCCGCTGGATGGAGTACGCGTCGACGTTGCTGTGGTCGAACGCCATGTAGACACTCGTACAGTCGTCCCGGACGACCGCGGTGAAGATGAAGTTCGGCCAGCGGAGCGCGTCCGCCGCGGTGTCGAATCGATCCTGCAGATGCTGGGTCAGCGCCGCCGCGTCGGTGAAGTCGCCGACCTCCGTACGGTGCAGCACGACGTCGTCGGCGTCGAGCGTGAACCGCTGCATCTCGTCTCCGGCCCAGCGGAAACCGCTGCGCAGCGTCTCGTGCCGGAGGGTCCAGGTCCGCAGTGCTTCCTGCAGGACGTCGAGGTCGGCTCTCCGCGGTATGTCGAAGGCCGTGCCGAGCCAGGTGGGGACGAACAGCCCGTCCTCGCGTACCGATCGTGCCGTGCGCACGTGGGACTCCTGGATGTACGCGGGCGGACGCGCGTCGTTCGGCAAGCTCATGGCGGCCTCGACGACCGCCGGGTGCAGCGTCCACTCCACGAGGCGTCCGGGCCGGACCTCGCAACGCTGGATGTCGGTCATGCGCACAGGGGTTCTCCGTTCGTAGTCGCGGGAACTCAGCTACAGGTTGTCCCGGACGGGGCGGGAGTTATCCCATGAGAGCGAAGTTGCACCGTGGGGCGGAACTGTGCGGTAAGGAACACGCTAGCGCCCCAGGGGCTCCTCACCGCCCAACGGCACCTCCGCCACCAGCCGGAATCCCCGGCGGCCGTCCGGCCCGGCGTCCAGCGTGCCGCCGGCGGTCGCGAGGCGTTCGGTGAGGCCCTTGAGGCCGGTGCCGCCAGTGGCGGGAGGTGTGGCGGACGGGGTGGGGCCGTGGCCGTCGTCGGTGACGGTGAGGCGGGCCCGGTCGCCGGCGGCGTCGGTACGGACCTCGATCTCGCAGCGGGTCGCGCCGCTGTGCCGCACGGTGTTGGTGACGCCTTCGCGGACGACCCAGCCGAGCAGCGCGCTCGCCTGCGGGGGCAGCGGCGGGCCCGACTCGCGTACGACGGGTTCGATGCCGGCGCCCTCCAGGGCGGACCGGGCGCGGTCCAACTCGGTGCGCAGACTGCCCTCGCGGTAACCGGTGACCGCTTCGCGGATCTCGGTGAGCGCCTGGCGGCCCACCGCCTCGATGTCGGCGGTCTGGGCCAGGGCCGCGTCGAGGTCGCGCGGCGCCAGCCGCCGGACCGCCTCCGCCTTGACCACGATCACCGACAGGGTGTGGCCGAGCAGGTCGTGCAGGTCCCGGGAGAAGCGCAGGCGCTCCTTCTCCACGGCCGTGCGGGCCAGCTCCTGGCGGGTCGCGTCGAGCTGCTTGACGGTGTCGAAGAGGCTCAGGACGGTGGCGGTGACCATGCCGGAGATGAAGGTGCCGTAACCGATGGCGGCGGCCTGCCAGTGGTCGCCGACGAGCCGGCCCGCGATGGTGCCCGCGGAACCGCTGAGGACGAACAGCAGGATGAAGTGGGGCCTGCCGCGGATCGCCCGGACCGCGCCGGAGGCCAGGGACAGGAGCGGGAAGAAGAGCAGCCAGGCGTGGCCGAAGGCGATGGAGATGGTGTAGGTGACGGCGGCCAGGGCGGCGAGCCCGTACACCGGGACGCGGGAGTCGCGGTAGCGGGGGTTGAAGGCCGCGAAGACGACGAAGATGTACAGGGAGTTGAAGGCGAGCAGGCCGAGGCCCGCCAGCCAGGTGTTCTGGGACTTGCCGCTGATGATGTTGGACAGGGCGCCGATGCCCATCAGCAGCCACGGCAGCAAGGTGAAGGCGCGCGGGCCCCTGCCCTTGGCGGAGTCGCCCCCGTCGGCTTCCTGGGCCCCGGCGCCCTGGTGCGGTTCGATGGGCACATCGAGCAGGCCGGACCAGCCCGGGGCGGCCGGCTTGCGCGTACGGCGCCGGCCGAGCCGGCCCCGCCCGCCGCACGCGCTCTGCGCCTCCTGGCCACCCTGGCCGTCCCGTCCCTCCTGGCCGCCCCGCCCGTCCTGGCCGTCCGCTTCGGTCTGCCGGTTCCTGCGCACGTTCCGTACTGCCTCTTCCCTTTTCCGCGCCGCTGTCCGCGCTCTGCCCGCGACGCTACCGACGCCGTCCGCGGCCTCGGCAGGGGTGAATGTACGCGGTCGGCACCGACAAATGTCACAGAGCCGGGCGGGTGGGGGCGTCGCGCTCACCTGACGGGGCGTCAGGGGTTCCGGGCGTCCGCCGGATCGGCTATACATGAGAGCCGTCGGATAGAACGCGTTCTAGAACGGCGGGCCGGGCACCGTGGCCGGCCCCGTACCGCCCGGACCGCCGACGCGACGGCCGACCGCAGGCGACCCCGGCACGGCCGACGGTGCGGACGGCCGGGCCGGGGTCTTCCCACCGTGGTGAAGGAGCAGCCGCCCCATGCCCATCGACGCCGCCAAGGCCACCTCCGCCGAGCCGCGGACCACCGAACTCGCCTGGGAGCCGAAGGACGTCCTGCTCTACCACCTCGGCATCGGCGCCGGCGTGCCCGCCACCGACCCCGGCGAGCTGCGCTACACCCTGGAGAGCAAACTCCACGTACTGCCCAGCTTCGCCACGGTGGCGGGCGGTGGCATGGCACTGGCCGGCGGCCTGTCCGCGCCCGGCATCGACGTGGACCTGGCGGCCGTCCTGCACGGCGGCCAGACCGTGACCGTGCACCGGCCCCTGCCCGTACGGGGCCGGGCCGTCCAGACGTCCACCGTGCCCGCCGTGTACGACAAGGGGAAGGCCGCGGTGATCGTGCTGCGCTCCGAGACGGCCGACGACGACGGGCCGCTGTGGACGTGCGACACACAGATCTTCGTCAAGGGGGAGGGCGGCTTCGGCGGGGAGCGGGGGCCGTCCAGCCGGCGGGAGCTTCCCGAGCGCGCGCCGGACCGAACCGTCGAACGGACCGTACGGGAGGACCAGGCCCTCCTCTACCGCCTGTCCGGCGACTGGAACCCCCTGCACGCCGACCCGGAGTTCGCCGCGCTGGCCGGCTTCGACCGGCCCATCCTGCACGGGCTGTGCACCTATGGCATCACGCTGAAGGCGGTGGTGGACGAGGTGCTGGGCGGTGACGTGGCGCGCGTCACCGCGTACACGACCCGGTTCGCCGGGGTGGTCTTCCCCGGCGAGACGCTGCGCGTCCGCATGTGGCGGGAGCCGGGGCGGGTCCTGGTGTCGGTCACGGCGGCCGACCGGGAGGACGCGCCGGTCCTGGCGGACACCGCTGTCGAGACTGGCCCGCCGGGTGTGTAAGGACATGCCTGGCCGTACCTGACCACCCCACTCTGGCCGCCCCGCGAAGGGAGCGCACATGCGCGCAGCGATTCAGCACCAGACAGGGCAGGACAAGCTGGAAGTCGTCGACGACATCGAGGCGGTCGGGTTCGGCCCGGGGAAGGTCCGTATCCGCGTCCGGGCGACCGGGCTGTGCCACTCCGACCTGTCCGCGATGAGCGGGGTACTGCCGCAGCCCGCCCCGTTCGTCCCCGGACACGAGGGCGCGGGTGAGGTCCTGGAGGTGGGCGACGGCGTCGACGGCCTGTCGGCGGGCGACCGGGTGCTGATGTGCTGGCTGCCCGCCTGCGGTACGTGTCCGTCCTGCAAGCGCGGCCAGACCCACCTGTGCCTGGCCGGGTTCATGAACGCCGGCACCCCCAACTTCCGCCGCCCCGGCGCCGACCCGTCCGACGTCTTCGGCTTCGCGGGCACCGGCACCTTCGCGGAGGAGGTGGTGGTCGCCGCCAACTGCGCCGTACCGATCCCGGACGACGTGCCGTACGAGATCGCGGCGCTGATCGGGTGCGGGGTGACGACCGGGCTGGGCGCCGCGCTGAACACCGCGCGGGTGGAACCCGGCTCGTCGGTCGCCGTCATCGGCTGCGGCGGCGTGGGGATCTCCGCCGTCCAGGGCGCGCGGGTGTGCGGGGCGGCGTCGATCGTCGCGGTGGACCCGGTGGAGACGCGGCGCGAGGCGGCGCTGCGCTTCGGTGCCACGGAAGCGGTCGCCCCGGAGGCGCTGGCCGACGCCGCACAGAGGATCACCGCCGGTGAAGGCTTCGACTACGTCTTCGAGGTCGTCGGCAAGTCCGCCACGGCGCGCACCGCCTACGAGGCGACGCGGCGCGGCGGCACCCTCTGCGTCGTCGGTGCCGGGGCGATGGACGACCACTTCCAGGTCAACATGTTCGAGCTGTTCTTCGACGAGAAGCGCATTCTGCCGTCGCTGTACGGGGGCGGGGACGTGCTGCGCTCCTACGAGCGGGCCATCGCCCTGTGGCGGGCGGGCCGCATCGACCTGGCGGGGCTGATCACCCACCGGGTGCGGCTCGCCGAGATCAACGAGGCACTGGAGCAGATGCGGACCGGCGCCGCGCTCCGTACGTGCATCGAGATGTGATCCGTCCCGGCGCGGGTGGCGCCCCGACGAACGAGAGGAAGCCGAGAACGTGACTGCTCCCACCGAACGGCCGCTCGACGGTCTGACCGCGATCGTCACCGGCGCCGGCCGCGGCCTGGGCCGGGCGGAGGCGCTGGAACTGGCCCGGCTCGGCGCGGCCGTCGTCGTCAACGACTACGGGCAGCCCGGCCGCGACGGCTCCGGCGCCGCGTCGGCGGGCCCGGCCGAGGAGACCGCCGCCGAGATCCGCGCGGCGGGCGGCGATGCCGTCGCGCACGCCGGTGACGTCGCCGACCACGAGACGGCCCGCGACCTGGTCCGGCAGGCCGTGGACCGCTGGGGCAAGCTGGACGTCCTGGTCAACAACGCGGGCATCCTGCGCGACCGGATGGTGTTCTCCATGACGGAGGACGAGTGGGACTCGGTGATCCGCGTCCACCTCAAGGGCCACTTCAACACCACGCACTTCGCCGCCGCGCACTGGCGTGAACGGTCCAAGGCCGCCGGTGAAGCCGTGTACGGGCGGATCGTCAACACCTCGTCCGAGGCGTTCCTCGCGGGCTCGGCGGGGCAGCCCAACTACGCGGCGGCCAAGGGGGGCGTCGTCGGCCTCACCACCTCCTCGGCCCTCGCCCTGGCCAAGTACGGCGTCACCGTCAACGCCATCTGCCCGCGCGCCCGTACCCGGATGACCGAGGACGTCTTCGCCGGGTTCGAGGAGCCGGGCGGCGGAGCGCTCGACGCGCTGTCCCCGGAACACGTCGCGCCCCTCGTCGGCTACCTGGCCTCGCCCGCCGCGGCGCGGGTCAACGGACAGTTGCTGGTGGTGCACGGCGGCATGGTCGCGGTGGTCGAACGGCCCAGGGTGGCGGCGCAGTTCGACACCGCGAAGGAGGCGTTCACGTATGCGGAGCTGGACGGCGTACTGACGCCGTACTACGCGGATCGCCCGCCGAACGAGACGTTCGCGGCGACGGAGGTGCTCGGCCTCAAGCGGAGGTGAGCCCTCCGGTCCCTGCGCGCACCCGACGGCCGTGCCCGCCGTACCCCTGACCGGGCGGTACGGAGGTCACGGCCGTCGGGTGGCACACGGGTCCGGGGCGGGCCCCGGAGGCTCGGACGCGGGGTCTCAGGCGTCCTGCGGCTGCCTGTCCCGGCGGTGCCTGCCGTTCGGGGACGCGTCGGTGTCCTCCGAGGCGGCCGGGCCACGGTGCCGGCCGGCGCCTGCCGCCGCGGCGGCCCGGTCGGCGTCCTGCAGGCGCGCCTGGGTCGTATCGGTTCGGGCTTCGGACATGCGGGAAGTCACTCCGTCAGATCGCTTACGGCGGTACGCGTCGGACCTCTCCCAGTCACCACTGGGAAGTGCCGCGGCGAGATGCCGTCGGCGGCCGGTCGACCGCCGATACTAACGAAGCGAACGATCTTGCTCTACCGGGCTTCCCGGGCCGCCAGCGGCGCCTGTTGCAGCGGCACCGGTCTGCACGGAGAGGGATGCGCGGAGGCGCCGAACGGTTCCTGCGTCCCGGGTTCCGTTTGTGAGGATGGTGTGGAGGGAGCGGGTGGCGGCTGCGTACGGACGTGCAGCTCCACGGGAGTTGAGGGGATACGTACCCATCGTGCGGCTCTGACCGGAAAACCGGCGGGCGTCAGGTCACCGGAGGGAGCACCGCAGGGACCACCGGAGGAACGGGGCGCGCCGGGCGGCTCCGCGCGACGCCCGGCGTCGGCGGACAGCACGAGGGGCGCGGCATCCCGGGTCTGCGCCCCGGTGGCCCGGGCCGGCAGCCGGGCCACTCCGCACGGCACCGCCGGTGTCTCGAACGGCAGCCGCAGTTCGCCGTCCGGCGTCCACAGCCCGGTGCCCGCCAGCCATCCGCCCGGCGGCGGCAACTGGCGCAGACGGCGCTCCGCCGGCCGCCAGACGCCCAGCCAGGTCCCGGCGGCCGCGTCCACCCGGAACGCCACCGCGCTGCTCTCCGGCGCCAGTGCCTGCCCCGACTGCACGGCGAACGGCCGGAGCGCCGCGTCCGGCAGCCGCAGGCACTCCGGGAAGCGCACCGGCAGCGCGCTGCCCAGCACGCCCCAGCCCAGCCGGTCGTGCCCCGCCGCGTCCGACCGCAGGATCAGCAGCCCGCTGTCCGGGTCGGCCAGCAGCAGCCGGTCGTTGCTCTCCTCGGTGATCTGGAGCAGCGGACTGACCTCGCCGCCGCGCTCCAGGTCGACCGCCACCGTCTTGGTACGCCCCGCCAGCTCCTGGTCCAGGGCCAGCAGCCGGCCCGTACGGTCCAGCCAGACGCCGCCCGTGCAGCGGCCCTCGATCTCGGCGACGCAGGCGGGGACGGAGCGCGCCCGGCCGGGGACGGTGGACTGCCGGCCGTCGTGCACCAGCCACAGCGCGGTGGAGTGCTCGCCGGGCGCCAGCGCGTAAGCGCGCGAGCCGCACGGCGCGGCGGGCAGCAGCGTCAGCTCCGCCGCCTCGACGGCGCCCAGCGGCAGCTCGCCGGTGCCCGGACCGGTCGGGTACAGCAGGCCGAGCGTGCAGCGGTCCGCGACCCGGCGCCGGATCAGCACCCGGCCGTCCGTGAGGGGCAGCAGCCCGGTGTCCGCCTCCTCGGGCTGGTGGCCGGGCAGGGGGACCGCGTACGGCTCGGGACCCGCCAGCGTCCAGCGCTCGGGGTACCAGCTCCCGGTGCTCTCGTGCCGCGCGAGCCGGGCGGCGTAGGAGCCGTCGGCGGCGATCGTCAGCGCCGCGCCGTGCTGCCGGGTGTCCGGCGCCGCGGCGTCCTCGGTGACACAGGCTGTCATCGAGTGCTCACCTCCAGTCAGTGCGGTCGAAGCTAGTTTTCGCACTCCCAAACGAGCAGAGAAGGTTGCGGCACTTCACGCGAAAGAGTGGCTGATGTCCGGTTCGCCTTGAGGTGTGGGGGGTGGTTGTGCTCTGTGCCGCAGGATGGGGCGCCGGCGGGAGCGGCCACGGCGCCGGACGGCCCCGGTCAACCCGGTGCTCGCCGTACGCCTCGGTGGCCACGGCGCTCCCGGCCCGCCGGACCGCTGCCCGAAGCGGCCCGGCATACCGGTACGGCTGGGAGGTAACCTTCCACCCGTGCCCGTACTGTCTGAAGTCCTTGCCGCGCTCGACGCCCTCTGGCCCCCCGAGCGGGCCGCCTCGTGGGACGCCGTCGGCACCGTCTGCGGTGATCCGGACGCCGAGGTGCGCCGGGTCCTGTTCGCCGTCGACCCCGTGCAGGAGATCGCCGACGAGGCGGTGCGGATCGGCGCCGACCTGCTCGTCACGCACCACCCGCTCTACCTGCGCGGTACGACCACGGTCGCGGCCGGCACCTTCAAGGGCCGCGTCGTGCACACGCTGATCAAGAACGATGTCGCGCTGCACGTCGCGCACACCAACGCCGACACCGCCGACCCCGGCGTCTCCGACGCCCTGGCCGGCGCGCTGGACCTGCGGATCCTGCGTCCGCTGGTGCCGGACGACACCGACCCCCACGGCCGCCGCGGCCTGGGCCGGATCTGCGAGCTGCCGCACCCGATGACGCTCGCGGAGTTCGGCCCGTACGCCGCCGCCCGGCTGCCCGCCACCGCGCAGGGCGTCCGGATCGCCGGTGACCCGGACCGTACGCTCCGCACGGTCGCCGTCTCCGGCGGCTCCGGTGACAGCCTCTTCGACGACGTACGGGCGGCGGGCGTGGACGCGTTCCTCACCGCCGACCTGCGCCACCACCCCGCCTCCGAGGCGACCCAGAAGAGCCCGCTGGCGCTGCTGGACGCCGCCCACTGGGCCACCGAGTGGCCCTGGTGCGAGCAGGCCGCCGCCCAGCTCGACGAGATTTCCGACCGGCACGGCTGGAACCTGCGCACCCATGTGTCGCGCACGGTCACCGACCCCTGGACCGCCCACGCGGCGTCCGACGCCCGCACGACCCCGACGAATACATCAGGAGCCCCCCGCTGAACGCCGCGCCCGCCGACCAGATCCGCCTCCTCGACGTCCAGGCCCTGGACGTGAGGCTCAGCCAGCTCGCGCACAAGCGCAGGAACCTTCCCGAGCTGGCCGAGATCCAGACCCTGGAGGGCGACCTCACCCAGCAGCGCGACCTGCTGGTCGCCGCGCAGACCGAGGAGAGCGACACCACCCGCGAGCAGACCAAGGCGGAGCAGGACGTGGACCAGGTGCGCCAGCGCGCCGCCCGCGACCAGCAGCGCCTGGACTCCGGCGCCATCACCTCGCCCAAGGACCTGGAGAACCTCCAGAAGGAGATCGCCTCCCTCGCCAAGCGCCAGGGTGACCTGGAGGACGTCGTCCTGGAGGTCATGGAGCGCCGCGAGTCCGCCCAGGAGCGCGTCGCCGAGCTGACCGGACGCGTGGAGTCCGTACAGGCCAAGGTCGACGACGCGGCCGGCCGCCGGGACGCCGCCTTCGCCGAGATCGACGCCGAGGCCGACACGGTCCGCAAGGAGCGTGAACTGACCGTCGCCGACATCCCGGCCGACCTGCTCAAGCTCTACGACCGGCTGCGCGAGAAGCAGGGCGGCCTCGGCGCCGCCCGCCTCTACCAGCGCCGCTGCGAGGGCTGCCGCCTGGAGCTGGACATCACCGAGCTGAACGACGTGCGCAGCGCGCCCGCCGACAAGGTCGTGCGCTGCGAGAACTGCAGCCGCATCCTGGTGCGCACGCCCGACTCGGGCCTGTAGGCCGTGGCCCGTACGTTCGTCGTCGAGGCCGACGGCGGGTCCCGGGGCAACCCGGGGCCCGCGGGCTACGGCGCGGTCGTCATCGACCCGGAGACCGGGCAGGCGCTCGCCGAGGCCGCCGAGTACATCGGCACGGCGACCAACAACGTCGCCGAGTACCGGGGGCTGCTGGCCGGTCTGCGCGCCGCGTACGCGCTGGACCCGGAGGCGGACGTCCGGGTGCGGATGGACTCCAAGCTCGTCGTCGAGCAGATGTCCGGGCGCTGGAAGATCAAGCACCCGGGCATGCGGCCGCTGGCGGCGGAGGCGCGGAGCGTCTTCCCGCCCTCGCAGGTGACGTACGAGTGGATCCCGCGCGAGGAGAACAAGCACGCCGACCGGCTCGCCAACGAGGCCATGGACGCGGGCAAGGCCGGCCGGCAGTGGGAACCGCGGGACTCCCGGGCCGGACTGGACGCGGGCGGCCCGGCGCGCAGTGCCGCCGCCCGCGCGGCCGACGCGGCGGCGGACGCCGCGGAGACCGAGCCGGCCGACGGGCCGAGGACGCCGCCGGCCGGCTGGGCGCCCGCCGACCTGGGCGCGCCGACCACCCTCGTCCTGCTGCGGCACGGCGAGACCGCGCTGACCCCGCAGAAGCGGTTCTCCGGCAGCGGCGGCTCCGACCCGGAGCTGTCCGAGGTCGGCCACCGGCAGGCCGCGGCGGTCGCCGCCGCGCTCGCGGCCCGGGGCACCGTCCAGGCCGTCGTCAGCTCACCCCTCAAGCGCTGCCGGCAGACGGCCGAGACCGTCGCGGCCCGCCTCGGCCTGGACGTACGCGTCGACGAGGGCCTGCGCGAGACCGACTTCGGCGCCTGGGAGGGCCTGACCTTCGCCGAGGTCCAGGAGCGCCACCCCGAGGACCTGGCCGCCTGGCTCGGCTCCGCCAAGGCGGCACCGACCGGCGGCGAGTCCTTCGCCTCGGTCGCCCGCCGCGTCGCCCTCTCCCGCGACAAGCTGCTGGCCCGGTACGCGGGCCGCACGGTGCTGCTGGTCACGCACGTCACCCCGGTCAAGACGCTGGTACGGCTGGCCCTCGGCGCCCCGCCGGACTCCCTGTTCCGGATGGAGCTCTCCGCCGCGTCCCTGTCGGCGGTCGCGTACTACGCCGACGGGAACGCGTCGGTACGGCTGCTGAACGAGACGGCGCATCTGCGCTGAGGGGCAGGGCGTACGTACGCCCCGGGGGCGCCTGCCCGCCCGTGTGCCCCTGAGGTGCCGGCCCGCCGGCGGGCCCCCGGGGCGCCTGCCCGCCCGTGTGCCCTTGAGGCGTCTCCCCGCCCGTACGCCCCCGAAGGGCCGCGGGCGGGTTTTCCTTGTCACCGGCCGGTTTTTCCCCGAGCCGCTGCCGGCCTGCGGTCCCCTCTTTCCCAGCCCCGAATATCTGGCGTGATACCTGCGCTTTTCTCCGGCGCGGGGCCGGTTCAGGCTGCTGGCTTGATTGGTTCCTTGTAACTCGCACACCGGTTTCCTAGCGTCACTCGCACGTAAACGGCGCCATCGGCGCCTTTCCCTCGCCGCATGCGTGAATTCCGCATGCCTGTACGGAGGTTGGTATGCCCAGCGAGTACACCGGACCCGTCGAGATTTCCCCGTCCGTGGCGGAGGCCAACCGGGCGGCAGCGGAGCGCCTCCGGGAGCGCGGTTCGCGGGACTTCGAGGACGCGCAGCGGGGGTTGCTGGCGGTGCCGGACGTACCGGCGATCCACTCCCGGTCGGACAGCGGCAAGGAGGTGTGGAGCTTCGCCGCGTACGGCTTCCTCGCCGACGGTGGCGAGCAGGCGCCCCCGACGGTCGATCCGAGCCTGTGGCGCCAGGGCATGCTCACCGCGACGGCCGGCCTGTTCCAGGTCGTCTCCGACGCGCGGCGGAGCGTCCACCAGGTGCGCGGCTACGACCTGTCCAACATGACGATCATCGAGGGGGACAGCGGGATCATCGTCATCGACCCGCTGGCCTGCTACGAGACCGCGCAGGCGGCCCTGGCCCTGTACCGCGAGAGCACCGGGAACCGGAACCCGGTCCGCGCGCTGATCTACACCCACAGCCACGTCGACCACTTCGGCGGCGCCCGCGGCCTGTTCGCCGAGCGGAACGACGAGATCCCCGCCGGCCTCCCGGTCATCGCGCCCGACGGGTTCCTGGAGCACGCCGTCAGCGAGAACGTCTACGCGGGCCCGGCGATGCAGCGCCGCGCCGGGTACATGTACGCGGCGGACCTGGACAAGAGCCCGTACGCGCAGGTCGGTTCGGGCCTGGGGCTGACCGTCTCCACCGGCGAGGTCACCCTGCTGCCGCCGACCGACTACATCGGCAGCGCCCAGGCCGTCACCAGCGACGACTGGTCGCCCGCCGACGTCATTCCGTGGCGGGCGGGGCTGCACCGTCGGGTCATCGACGGCGTACGGCTGCTCTTCCAGCTCACGCCCGGCACCGAGGCGCCCGCGGAGATGAACATCTACCTCCCCGAACTGCGGACCCTGTGCATGGCCGAGAACGCCACCCACAACCTGCACAACATCCTCAGCCTGCGCGGCGCCCAGGTACGGGACGCGCACGCCTGGGCCACCTACCTCACCGAAGCGATCCAGACCTTCGGCGAGCACACCGAAGTGGAATTCGCCTCGCACCACTGGCCGCGCTGGGGCAAGGAAAGCATTCTTGAATTCCTCAGCAATCAGCGGGACATGTACGCGTACCTCAACGACCAGACGCTGCGGCTCATCAACCGCGGACACACGGGCATCGAGATCGCCGAGGAACTCCAGCACCTCCCGGCCGGTCTCGCCGAGCACTGGTACAACCAGGGCTACTACGGTTCGCTCAGCCACAACTTCAAGGCCGTGTACCAGCGGTACATGGGCTGGTTCGACGGAAATCCCGCCCACCTGTGGAACCTGCCGCCGACAGCGGCCGGTACGCGGTACGTGGCGGCGATGGGCGGCGCCGAGGCCGTCGTACAGAAGGCGCAGGAGGCGTACGACGGGCACGAGGGTGACCAGGACGCGTACCGCTGGGTCGTGGAACTGCTCAACCACGTCATCTTCGCCGACCCCGCCACCGTCTCCGAGAAGGCGGTCCGGGACGCCAAGGCGCTCCAGATCAAAACCTTCGCACAGCTCGGCTACGGCGCGGAGAACGGACCGTGGCGCAACTTCTACCTGACCGGCGCCGAGGAACTGCGGTCCGGCCCGCCGCGGCCCACCGGCCAGGGCGCCCCCGACCTGGTCCGCAGCATGACCCTGGAGCAGGTCTTCGCGGCGATGGCCCGCAGCGTGGACGGGCCGAGGGCGGCGCAGGAGCAGCGCGCCGCGATCGTCCTCCAGTGGCAGTTCACCGACACCGGCCAGGAGTGCACCACCACACTGCGCAACGGCGTGCTGGTGTACGTGGACGGCAAGGACCTGTACGCGGGCAAGCCGCAGGCCACCATCACCCTGACCAGGTCGGCCTTCGACTCGCTCATCCTCGAAGGCCCGCTGTTCCAGCGGAACTTCGACGCGGCGGTCAAGGCGGGCGGTGTCCGCGTCGACGACCAGCCGGCGGCGGACACCGTCTTCGGCTACCTGACGGTGCCGGACCCGTCGTTCCCGATCGTCACGCCGTAGCACCCGCCGGGCCGTAGCATCCGCCCGGCTGCGGCGCTGCCTCAGCGCAGCGCCGCGGCCTCGCGGGCCAGTTGCTCCACCCGGCCCCAGTCCTTGGCGCGCAGCGCGTCCGCCGGCAGCATCCAGGTGCCGCCCACACAGCCCACGTTCGGCAGCGCCAGGTACTCGGGCGCCGAAGCCAGGCCGATTCCGCCGGTCGGGCAGAAGCGGGCGCGGGGGAGCGGCGAGGCGAGCGACTTCAGGTACGCCGTGCCGCCCGCGGCCGCCGCCGGGAAGAACTTCATCTCGGTCACGCCCTCGTCGAGCAGCGTCACCACCTCCGACGCCGTCGAGACGCCCGGCAGGAACGGCAGGCCGCCGGCCTTCATCGCGGCCAGCAGGCGCGGCGACCACCCCGGGCTCACCAGGAAGCGGGAGCCCGCCGCGACCGCCGTGTCCACGTGCTCGGGGGTCAGCACCGTACCGGCGCCGACGACCGCTTCCGGGACCGCGTCGGCGATGGCCCGTATCGCCTGCGGGGCGGCCGCCGTGCGCAGCGTCACCTCGATGGCGGGCAGCCCGCCCGCCACGAGCGCGCGGGCGAGCGGGACGGCGTCGGCCGCGTCGTCGAGGACCACGACCGGGATCACGGGGGCGAGGCCCAGCACGGAGGACGGGGCGGCGGGGGAGGGGGCAGCGTCAGTCACGGTGCCCATAGTGCGCTCGCCCCGCATCATCCGCAACGCTCATTGCGGATGTTGCAACGCCGCCCTGGAAGTGGGCGAGTGGGTCCGTGCCTGCCGCCTCGCCCCCGTCCTCTACAGCTCCTTCACCACCACATCGATCGCCCACGCCTTGCCCGCCTTCTCCGGCGCCCCGGCCTCCACCACGTACCCGAGATCGCCCAGCGCCTCGACCAGCTCCGCCGGGCTGTCCGGCGTCCGCCCCTCGGTCAGCAGGTCACGGACCAGCCGCCCCTTCGTCGCCTTGTTGAAATGGCTGACCACGGACCGCTTCTCCACCCCGCCCGCGATCTTCGACTGAAGCACCCGCACCGTCGCCGTACGGCCCGCGACCTCGCCCTTCGGCTTCCAGGCCGTCGCGTAAGCCGCCGACCGCAGGTCGAGGACCAGCCCGTCCCCGGCGGCCTCGGGCAGCACCTCGGCCATCGGCGCCCGCCAGTACGCGCCCAGCGCGCCCAGGCCCGGCAGCTTGACCCCCATCGAACAGCGGTACGACGGAATCCGGTCGCCCACCCGCACCGCGCCCCACAGCCCTGAGAACACCAGCAGCGACGACTCGGCCAGCCGCCGCGCCCCGGCGTCCAGCGTGGCGAGCCCCAGCGCGTCGTACAGCACGCCCGTGTAGATCTCCCCGGCCGACCGCGTCCCGGCCTCGCGCAGCGCCGCGTTCTTGGCGACCTCGCCCTTGAGGCCGTCGCTCAGCCCCAGGACCTCCTGAGCCTTCGTCTCGTCCGCCGCGCACAGCCCGACCAGCTCTTCGAGGACCGCCTCCCGCGCCGGGCCCAGCCCGGGCAGCGACAGCGCCCCCAGGTCCAACGGCTTCCCGCCCCCGGACGCGGCCTTCCCTTCGGACGGCGGCAACAACACGAGCACGCGCTTCTCCTTAGCCTTCTGTGCACTGGCTCCGCCACTTTACGTTCGGGGCGGGGCCGGCTCCCCCTCCCGACCCTGACGTGCCCCCGCCCCCCAACCGCCCTACGCTCAAGAGCATGCCCCGCCGCCACCTCCGCGTGACCGCAGCAGCAGAGGCGCCCGTGCGTGCCGCGCTGCGGGAACTGCGGGCGCGGCTGGACATCCCCCAGACGTTCCCGCCCTCCGCGCAGGCCGAGGCGGACAGTGCCGCGCGCTGGCCGCACCCGCCCGCCGACACCGCAGCCACCGACGCGACCGACATCCCGCTGTTCACCGTCGACCCGCCCGGCTCGATGGACCTCGACCAGGCGATGCACCTGTCCCGGCGCCCCGGCGGCGGCTACCGCGTCGACTACGCCATCGCCGACGTGGCCTCCTTCGTCACCCCCGGCGGCGCGCTGGACGCCGAGGCGCACCGCCGCGTGACGACCCTGTACTTCCCCGACGGTCACGTCCCACTGCATCCGCCCGTCCTCGGCGAGGGCGCCGCCAGCCTGCTCCCCGACGAGGACCGCCCCGCCGTCCTGTGGCGGCTCGACCTGGACGCGGACGGCGCGCTGCGCTCGACGGACGTACGCCGGGCCCTCGTCCGCTCGCGGGCCCGGCTGGACTACGAAGGCGTACAGCGCGCCATCGACTCCGGCGCCGCCGAGGAGCCGCTGTCCCTCCTCCGCACCATCGGCCGCCTCCGGGAGGAGCAGGAGGTCGCCCGCGGCGGCATCTCCCTCAACGTCCCCGAGCAGGAGATCGTCGAGCACCCGGACGGCTACACCCTCGCCTACCGCGCACCGCGCCCCGCCGACGCCTGGAACGCCCAGATCTCCCTGCTCACCGGCATGGCCGCGGCCGAGCTGATGCTCGCTTCCGGCACCGGCGTCCTGCGGACGCTGCCCACCGCCCCGGACGGTGCCGTCGCCCGCCTGCGCCGTACCGCCCACGCCCTCGGCGTCGACTGGCCGCCCCACACCTCGTACGCCGCCCTCATCCGCACCCTCGACCCCACCCGCACCACCCACGCCGCCTTCCTCCAGGACTGCACGGCCCTGCTGCGCGGCGCCGGCTACACCGTCTTCGACGGCGCCCCGCCGCCCTCGGAACACGCCCGGCACGCCGCCGTCGCCGCCCCGTACGCGCACGTCACCGCGCCGCTGCGGCGCCTCGCCGACCGCTACGGCGCCGAACTCTGCCTGGCCGCGGCGGCCGGCAGGCAACCGCCGGACTGGGTCCGTACCGCACTGCCGGCCCTGCCCGGCGCGATGACGGAAGGCGGCCGCCGGGCCGCCCGGGTCGAGCGGGAGTGCGTCGACCTCGTCGAGGCGGCCCTCATGCGGGACCGGCTGGGCGAGATCTTCGACGGCTATGTGGTCGACGTCCAGGACGAGCGGCCCGACCGGGGCACGGTGCACCTGGACGACCCGGCGGTGATCGGCCGCGTCGACGGCGGGGAGCGGCTGCCGGAACTGCCGCTGGGCCGACGCCTGCGCGTCCGCCTCACCGAAGCCGACCCGGGCCGGGCCCCGGTCCGCTTCACACCGGCGTGATCACGCCCCGGTCCCCGTCGTCCTCACCGTCCCGCTCCCGCTCGTCGGCCCGCCGGGCCAGCGCCTCCCGCACGGCGGCGACCGCGGCCCGGCCCTCGTCCGCGTGGAACCGGACGGTACGGACCTCCACCCGCTGCCCCAGCAGCTTCACGGCGGTGACCGGTCCGGTCAGCTCGACCGTCACGCAGGTCTGCGACGCCACCGCCACCTCCAGCACCTCGTCCCGCTCCCGCGCCTGCCGCCCGGCCGTCTCCGTCTTCGGGAAGCGCAGGTCGTAGCGGACGGACGCGATCCGCTCCAGCGGTATCCACACGTCCAGCAGCGCGCCGTTGCGGACGCGCAGCCCGTCGGGCCCCACGACGTGCGGCCGGGTCACGGCGGCGGCCTGGAGGCCCAGCACCACGGCCAGGGTGTAGCCGTCCAGCGCCAGCATGACCCAGTGCAGGACCGGAAGCTTCGCGAGCAGAACCGTGGCGCCGACCGTCTCCACCACGCACACGAACAGCAACCCGTACCACATCGGCGCCTGCGCACGCGCGTACCCGAGCGCACGCTCCCCGGCCCCCACACCGTCCCGCCGCCGCGCCACCCACAGCCCCAGACTGGCCATCCACCGCTTCTCGTACGCCAGTAACCGTTGCCCGACGCCTCCACCGCGTCCCTCGCTCACGTAACGCCCCCTCCCGATACGTTCCTGCACCCAGTAGAAACGTTGTCGCTACGACAAGGTCAAGCCCTCGTCGGCCGGGAGGTACCATGGTCCGCACGGCGGACGAGCCGGCCGGACGGCCGCGTGGGGATGCATCGCATCCTCCCGAGGAACGTCCGGGCTCCACAGGGCAGGGTGGTGGGTAACACCCACCCGGGGTGACCCGCGGGACAGTGCCACAGAAAGCAGACCGCCGGTGCCGTAAGGCGCCGGTAAGGGTGAAACGGTGGTGTAAGAGACCACCAGCCTCCGAGGTGACTCGGAGGGCTAGGTAAACCCCACCCGGAGCAAGGTCAAGAGGAAACACCCCGGTGTTTCTGCGCGGACGACCGAGGGCGGCCCGCCCGAGTCCGCGGGTAGACCGCACGAGGCTGCCGGCAACGGCAGCCCTAGATGGATGGCCGTCTCCCGACGGGCCGCAAGGCCTTTCGGTGACAAAACCCGGCGTACAGGCCGACTCGTCCGCCGCCCAGCCGTGAAAAGGCCCCTCCGACCCGGCAGAACGCCGGGCCGGAGGGGCTTTCGGCTCTCAGGCAATGGGCCCTTGCGGCAGGGGACGGGGTCTCGGCGGCTCAGCGTCGGGTTGCCGACGCCCCGCCGTTCTCGCTCACGGCTGCCTCCTGGCGGGCTTGGTGAAGACGTTGACCGGTTCTTCCGTGCGCTTCACGAACTTCTTGTGCTCGTACTCGTCCGCGTGGGCGCGAATCCACACGTCCAGATGCAGGGCGGTGTCCCAGGAGTTCGAACGGGCGCCGCACGGACTGTCCTTGACGGACGTGACGCACTCGGCGACGTGCCTCCGGATGCCGGTGATCTGGATTTCCTTGCGGGTCGGTACGGGGGTGGGAGACGTCATGTGCGTGCCTTCGGATCGGGGGACGTCGGGGGCTGCGTCACTGCCGCCACCGGTACGCAACAGGAGCATGCCGTCGCGTCCGCGCGAGCGCATGAGCCGGGTGAGGTTTTCCCGGTGGGGGGTGGGGTCGGGGTCGATCACTTGTGGTCACCGTTCCTGGGGGCTGTGATTTCGGCGGCCTTCGGGCGTTCCGCAGCGAGGAGGTACAGCCGGACAAGCGGGCCGTCATTGTGGAGTACCGGGGGCTGGTGGGTGTGGTTTTGGGGCAAGTTCATCCCTCTCCGTAGTCGCACCACTACCGAGGGGACCAGGCTGGCCTACAGTCGCCCTGTCTTCAACGTTCGGGAAATGGGGAGAACATTGGTAAACCTGAAGCAGTTGAACCCTGACGCGTCTCCCCAAGCGGCCTACGGTGCGCGTTTGCGCAGCGCGCGGGAGAGGCGCGGGTGGAAGCAGGACGAGTTGGCGGAGCGGATGGGATATTCGGGGAGGCATGTTTCGGCGGTCGAAACATGCTGCAAACCACCAACTCTGCGCTTTTCGCGCGCCTTGGACGCCATTCTTGGACTCGCGGGGACCGCAGAGTCGTTCGAGCGCGCGTGGGCGGAGATCCGGAACGGCAGCTTGCTGGAAGGCTTCCCGGAGTACCTGGGACAGGAATCCCGCGCGGCCGAGATCCGACTGTTCGAAGTAGGGGTGGTCCCTGGACTGCTTCAGACGCCGGAGTACGCGAGAGTCTTGGAAGACGGCAACGTGCGGCGTGGCACGCTCAGCCCCGAACAAGCCTGTGAGCGAGTCGAGTCCCTGGCGGAGCGGCAAGCGTCTCTGGTGCGGCGTGTGGTCCCCGTGGTGATCGTGGTCTTGGACGAGAGCTGCATTCGGCGGCCGATCGGTGGCCCCGCCGTCATGGACGCCCAGTTGGCCCGACTGGTCGAGTTCGCTGACGAGCCGACCACCACTCTTCAGGTGGCTCCCTACGCCATAGGTGAGCGTCGCCCGTTCAACCGCCTGGTCAATCTGCTGACCCTGCCGGATCGATCCGTGGTTTCCTACGTCGAATCGGAGACCCACGGCCGCCTGGATAGAGAACTGACGTCCGTACTGCCGCTGGTGAGGGCCTACCATCAGCTACAGGCCGAAGCGCTCTCTCAGGCGGAATCAGTAGCCATGATCCAGAAGGCACGAAAGGGCATCTCGTGACGACAGATCCTCAAACTCTCACCTGGTTCAAGTCCTCCTACAGTGGAAATGGTGGCTCCTGCGTCGAGTGGGCCCCAACGCAGGTCACCGTCACCGGCATAGTCCCCGTCCGTGATTCCAAGGACCCGAGCGGCCCCGCCCTCTCCGTCCCTTCCCGTTCGTTCGTGGAGTTCATCGCGGGCGTCAAGGGTGGCGCGTTCTCCGCCACGTGATGTGGTGCTATCGCCCCACCCGGTCATGATCCCCGCCAATCCCTCGCCGGAGCGGCGGGGCTTCATGCCCTACGAAAGGGCGCCGCGACTGCGTCGGAACCCGTACGTGCTCACGCCTCGGCCTGCTGGGCCGTGAGGCCTGTCAGGCGTCGTCTTCCTGGACCACGCGCCGTAGGTGGGTCAGGTACTCCTCGAAACGTGCGCGGCCCGTGTCCGACAGGCGTACGTAGGTCCGTACGCGGCGGTTCTCGCGGGCCTTGGCCACCTGCACGATGTCTTCGTCCTCCAGAATGCGGAGCTGGCGCGAGAGTTCGGGGGCTGTCAGCCCCAGGGCCTCTTGCAGGTCGGCGAAGGCGACGTTGTGCACGTGGCGCAGTGATCCGAGGATCGCCAGGCGCAGGGGGGAGTGCAGGACCGTCGACAGGTAGTCCCTCGGCTGCCGCTCGCCCACCTAGCGCCTCCAGCGCAGGACGAGGAAGGCGAGCAGCGCCACGCTCGGCAGGAGGGCGGCGGCCAGGGCGGCGGGCCAGTCCAGCGGGGCGTTCCACAGGATCTGGCTGCCGGGCAGACCGAGCCCGCACGCCGCGGCGACGCCGGCCGCCGTCTCCACCCAGGTGTGCGGTCGTCGGCGGGCTCTGTCGGTGTGGAAGCCCCGCCAGCCCACGATGATCGCGAGGGCCACCGCGAGCACCGCGACGCCGCCCCACGTCGGGAGGCCACGGTGTGCGGCGAGGGCGAGGAGCGCGCACACGCCGCCGGCCGAGACCGGGCCCCAGTACCGCTCGGACACCGATGCGCCGCGGGCCAGGGCGGGGGCGCCGTCCACGGCCTTGAGCCGGGCGGCGGGGCCGAGCTGGGTGGGCACGGGTCCCTCCGGGGCCGGGGAGCGCTTCGTTGTCAGGGTTGCAAGTGGTTACGGGTTTCGCAACTGTGGAGGAGTGGCGGCGGGCTGCGTCGACCTGCGGGAACGAGGGGCGGCCGGGAAGTGGAAGGATGGCGTCTATGAGTTCCAACGTATTTTTCGACATCACCATCAACGGCGACAAGGCCGGCCGCGTCGTCTTCAAGCTGTACGACGACGTGGTGCCCAAGACCGCGCGCAACTTCCGTGAGCTGGCCACCGGCGAGCACGGCTTCGGTTACGCGGGTTCGCCCTTCCACCGGGTCATCCCGGAGTTCATGCTCCAGGGTGGCGACTTCACCCGCCGTAACGGCACGGGCGGCAAGAGCATCTACGGCGACCGCTTCGAGGACGAGAACTTCCAGCTCAAGCACGACCGTCCGTTCCTGCTGTCCATGGCGAACGCCGGCAAGAACACCAACGGCTCGCAGTTCTTCATCACGACCGTGGCCACCCCGTGGCTGGACGGCGCGCACGTGGTCTTCGGCGAGGTCGTCGAGGGCTCGGACCTGGTCAAGAAGATCGAGGGCCTGGGCTCCCGCTCCGGTGCCACCTCCGCGACGATCGAGGTGGCGGCTTCGGGCGTGGTGGACGCCGCGTAACGGGTACGCAGCGCCCTGAGACAGCGAAGACCCCCGGGACGGTGTCCCGGGGGTCTTCGCATGTCCGGAGTCCGGCGGTCGGGCCGCTCAGGACTGGGGACGGCTGCCGTGGTTGGCGCCGTTCTTCCGGCGCGCCTTCTTCTTACGGCGTCGCTTCGACGACATGGCGTCTCCTCTCCGCAGGGGTTCGCAGGGCTTTCCTCCGCATTTCTACCATTTCATGGCGGTGGTCCGTCCTGCGGTCCCGGGGCCGGATACCCGACTCAGGGGACACCACACGTCTCGTGAGACACATCACGGTGAACGAGGGGAGGGGTGGGAGGGTGCGGGGGGGGGGAGGGGAGGCGGTGGGAAGAGGTCAGTGGAGGTGGGCGCAGTCGTAGAGGGGTTCGGGGAGTGACGGGTCGGCGTACGCCGCGTACGCCTTCGGGTCGACCTCGGCGCAGGTGGCGCGGACCCAGGTGTTGATCTTGGACGTCTCGGAGGCGTCGCCGGACGCGGGGGTGGTGGGGTTCAGGAGGGCGAAGCGCAGGTGGCCCGAGGCGACGAGGTGCTGGTACTGGGCGAGGGTGACGGACGTGGCCATTCCGGCGAAGCCGCCCAGCGGCAGGATCGGCAGGCCGGTGTGGGTGATGGCCCGGGAGCGGGCCCAGCCGCCGTCGGCGGAGAGGGTGTACATGGCGTTGCCGTCGTGCCGCTGCACGTAGTCCAGCAGGCGCTTCTGGGCGGCGGTCAGCGGGGCCGGTGACATGTCGTACGAGGCGCCGCCCGCGCCTCCGTACACCGCGCTGCCCGGTACGCCGGCCGTGGCGCTCTGGCCGCCGGGACCGGCGTGCGCCTCGAACGACGAGCCCGCGTACCGCTGGTCCAGTACGGACAGTGACCAGGCCGCCGGGGCGGCGAACAGGGCGACGCAGGTGGCGGCCAGGGCGGTGAGGGCGACGGGGCGCGAGCGGCGGCCGGTGGCGCGGCCGTACGAGAGAAGGCTCACGATGCTGACGAGCGCCGCAGTGGTGATCGCCGGGATGAGCCACGGGGCGAAATCGGTGTGGTCGGCGGCGAGGAAGGAGGCCCAGGCGGCCTGGACGGTGACGGTCAGGGGGAGGAGCAGGCGTGCGGGACCGGTGGTGGCGGCGCGGTGGGTGCGCCACAGGGTCACGGCTCCGGCGGCGGCCAGCGCGGCCAGTGCGGGGGCCAGACCCGCCACGTACGCGGTGTGCGGGATGTCGACCACGCTCAGGACGACGGCCGTGGTCAGCAGCCAGCCGCCCCACATCAGATAGCCGCCGCGCAGCCGGTCCGTACGGGGGCGCCTGCCGCGCAGCACCAGGCCGTGGACCAGGCCGATCAGGGCGAGGGGGTACAGCCAGCCGATCTGCTGGGTGAAGCGGGAGGTGAGCAGCTTGTACCAGGTGTTCTTCTCGCTGCCCAGGCTGACCATTTTGCGGTGCGCGCCGGAGGGCTTCGCATCGGTGGCCGGCCGGGGGCGCGGTTGCGCGTCCGTGGCGGGCGGGCCGGTCCGGTCGGTGCGGCCTCCGGACTGGATGCCGGAGCCGTCCGGTCCGTCTGGTCCGCCGGGTCCACCCGGTCCGCCTGGTCCGCCGGGTCCGTTGTCCGCCGGGCGGCTGAAGCCGTTGTACTCGAAGACCGTCGACAGCGCGCTGTTGTTCGTCGAGCCGTCCGCGTACGGGCGTACGTCCTTCGGAGTGAAGGTCATCATCAGCACCCACGAGAACGACACCGCGAACAGCACGGCCCCGGCGGTCAGCAGATGACCGGCCCGGGCGCGTGCCGTGACCGGGGCGGTGACGAGGTAGCCGATGGCGAGGGCGGGGACGATGAGCCACGCCTGCATCATCTTGGCCTGGAAGGCCAGCCCCACCCACACACCGGCCCACACCAGCGAGCGCAAACGGGCGCCCCGCACGGCGAGTTGGCAGCGGTCGACGGCCAGCACCAGGCACATGATCAGGGCCGCGTCGGGGATCGCGTGGCCGAACAGGGAGGCGGTGACGGGGGTGAGGGTGAGCAGTCCGGCGGCCAGGAGTCCGGCGGCGGGGCCCTGCCAGCGGCGTACGACCCGGTACAGGACCAGGACGGAGACGACGCCTTCGGCGCACTGGGGCAGGGTCAGGGCCCAGTCGTGGAAGCCGAAGAGGCGGGCGGAGAGGGCCTGCGGCCAGAGGAAGCCGCCGATCTTGTCGAGGGTGATGGTGGCGGACGGGTCGTAGGCGGTGAAGAGGAAAGCCTTCCAGCTCTCGGTCATGCTGCGGGCGGCCACCGAGTAGTACGGGGCCAGGCCGCTGGCGGTGATGTTCCACGCGTACAGGAGCGCGGCCAGGGCCGCGACACCGAGCAGCGCGGGCCGTGCCCAGCGGGGCTGGCCCTCGGGTGAGCGCCACACCTCCCACCGGCGGCGCGGTCGCCGGCCCGTTGGGGTGTCCAGGGGTAAGGGGGGCGTGCGCCGGGCAGGCGGCGAGAGCGGCGCGGATCGCGTGGGGGAGGCGGCGGAAGGCGGGGAAGCGGGCAGGCCGAAGGGCGGTTTGGCGGCCATAGGGGGAAGTCAGCTCTCGAATCGGTGCGGACGGGCTGTCGGGCCCGGGCCGGCCGGTCAGTTCTCCGGCTTGCCGAGCAGCAGCAGGTAATAGTCCACGTGGTCTCGGCAGAATGTGCGGAACGGTTCCATCAGCGGGTCGGTGTGGGCGACGGCCTCTTTTCCGAAACGCTGCTCGATGGCGTCACGCTGTTCCTGGTAGAGCACGTACATCAGCTCGCCGCACAGTGCGACGTTCGATGTCATGTTCTGTACGCGGGCGACACGGAACCCGGCTTCTTCGACCTCTTCGAGAAGAGTGGCGAAGGGGGTGGGCGGCGGGGACGCCCACAGCCGGGTGAATGCCTCGGTCTCCGGGGGGACGTCGGTGCCGCGCCGGGTGAACTCCGTCATCAGCAGATGGCCGCCGGGCCGCAGGACGCGCCGGGCCTCGCGCAGTCCGGCGGGCCGGTCGGAGAGGTGCGGGAAGCAGTCGATGGACCAGGCGGCGTCGTAGGTGGCGTCGGCGTGGTCGAGCCGCATCACGTTGCCGTACCTGAAGTCGACCCGGCCGTCGAGGTCGGTGGCGGTGCTCAGCCGTTCCCCGCAGCGGGCCAGCTGTTCCCTGCTGACGGTGATGCCGGTGACCCGGCCGCCGGTGCGCCGGGCCAGGTGGAGGGCGGGGCCGCCGGTGCCGCAGCCGATGTCGAGCAGGCGGGGGGACGGCGGGAGGACGTCGGCCAGGAGGTCCGCGAGGAACTCGGTCTGCCGGTCCTGGGCGAGGTCGGACAGGCCGAGGAGGGAGGCGGCCGCGGTCCGTTCGCCGTGCGGGACGAACATGCCGACGTGCAGGGCGCTGCGGCCGAGCACCATGGCGAGCAGGTCGCCGAACCGGTCGTACATCGCGCCGACTTCTTCGGGAGCGGGCGCCGGGCCCTTGCTCGCACTGCTGTCGGACATGGTCATGGAAGTCCCCTCGGCGACGAATGGTCGGGCAAGGAATCAGTGCGCAGGAAGTGCACTTCTGCTCGGTGGACGCTAGCACCGAATTACCCGGAGTGGGGGTCCCCCATTCCGCAAGGAAAAAATTCGGACAGGGGTGGGCAGGGAATGCATGATCCGTTCAGGGGTGTCGTTCCGGCGCAATGACGGCTGGTGGGCGGGTGTTGATGAGTTTTCGATGAGAAGGGCATGAAAAGCGTGAGAATGGCGCCGGGGGCATACCGATTTCTGCATAACGTGTGCGTGAATTGTCGGGCAGCCCAGGAAAGGAGAGCTCCGGGGAACGACCCCGTGCGGTGCCCGCCGTCCGGAGGGGTGGCCGCTGGGCGCACCCCTCCGGACGGCGTGTGTGTGACGGCCCGGTGCGGGTTCCGCTCGCGGGCCGGACGGTGCGGTACGGGGCGGTACGGTCAGCTCGACTGCGCCTCGTCGTAGAGGTTCTCGGCGTCGGCACCGAAGTACGGCCCGAACATGGTGTTCGGCAGGAAGGTGTAGCCGAAGCTGTTCACCGAGGATTGCAGGCCGGTGCCGGCGGCCTCGTCGAACGAGGTGAACCAGGGGCCGCCGCTGGAGCCGCCGGTCATGTTGCAGGACAGGCCGTGGTCCGTGGAGAACAGCGGGTCCTTGATGGTGTTGCCGCTGCAGTAGATGAGTTCGCTGCCGTCGTACGGCGCGGCGGCGGGGTAACCGAAGGCGTACATCGGCTTGTTGTAGCCGGTGTTGAAGGCGAGACCCTGGCCGCCGACGACATCGGTCAGCCGCTGCCCGCCGACCGGGGCGACGACCGCGGCGCCGATGTCGTAGTTGATGTTCTCGCTCGCCGTCCACTGCGGTGTGGCGAGGGTCTTGGCGGCGGCCCACTTGCCGTACGGGGCCTGGCCGTCGTGGTAGCCGGGTACGAAGACCCAGTCGCCGTGCCAGGCGCCGTTGAGCTTCACGCAGTGCCCGGCGGTGAGCACCGTGCTCTTGTTCGCGCTGGTGACGGCGTTGCCCGAGCAGGAGGCGGTGCGGCCCTGGTACGTGAAGAACACCCGACCCGCGGTGTGCGACACGGCGCCGCCACCGGTCCAGGGGGCGCCCGTCTGCGGGAACGCCTTGGGGGCCGGGGCGGAGGCGGATGTGGTGGCGGGGAGGGTGGGGCGTACGGTGCGCTCGGAGCCGCGTCGGACGGGTGCGGCGGTCGGGTCCGCCGTACTGCCGGATCGTTTCTCCGCAGCGGCGGGCCGTTCCTCTGCGGCGGCGGATCGATTCTTCGCGAGGGCGGACCGCTTCGCGGGCCCGTCGGCCCCGGCCGACAGCAGATCCAGCGGGGCGGCCTCGCGCATCCGCTCCGCCGTCCAGAAGTCGGCCACGGAGGAGGCCGAGCCCGTACTCGAACCTGTACCCGTACGGGCCGGGTCCGCGCCGACCGCGCCCGCCGCACCGGTCTGGAGAGCCGAGACGAGCAGGGCGCCGGCGGCGGTCAGGGCGCAGGCGACGGCACGGGACGCGCCGCGCCGACGGATGCCGGGGGAGGTGCTGACGTTTCGTCTCACGCGTGACTCCTTCTGCAAGGCCGCGCGGTGGCGAACCGCGCGGCCGTCGACTACGTGGCCGCGGGTACCGCGGCCCGGCAGATGAGCGGTGCGGATGGACGTGCGTCAGGAAGAGTCCCACCGGACGCGCCGTCTGTCAGGAGCGCGTCGCGCCGAAGTCCGGACGGACGGAAGGAAGGCGGGACGGACGGCCGGACGGAAGGCGGGCGGCCGTCAGCCGCGGCCGATGTACGGCATGGCCGTCGCCATCACCGTCGCGAACTGCACGTTCGCGCCCAGCGGCAGCTCTGCCATGTGCAGGACCGTACGGGCCACGTCCGCCGCGTCCATCACCGGCTCGACCGCCGTACGGCCGTCGGCCTGGAGGATGCCGGTCCGCATCCGTCCGGTCATCTCGGTCGCCGCGTTGCCGATGTCGATCTGCCCGCAGGCGATGCCGTACGGACGCCCGTCCAGTGAGAGCGACTTGGTCAGTCCGGTCATGGCGTGCTTGGTGGCGGTGTACGCGACGGAGTGCGGGCGCGGTGCGTGGGCGGAGACCGAGCCGTTGTTGATGATGCGGCCGCCGCGCGGGTCCTGCTCCTTCATGGCGCGGAAGGCGGCCTGGGCGCAGAGGAAGGCGCCGGTGAGGTTGGTGTCGACGACCGTGCGCCAGTCGTCGTACGCCAGTTCCTCCAGCGGTATGGGCGGGCCGAACGTTCCGGCGTTGTTGAAGAGCAGGTCCAGCCGGCCGAAGCGGGCGCGAGCGGCGGCGAAGAGGGCGTCCACCTGGTCGGGGCGGGTCACATCGGCCGGGACGCACAGGGCGGCCGGGCCCTCGGGGCCGTCGCCGCTCCGCTCCGCCCGGCGGGCGGTCTCCTCCAGGGCGTCGGCGCGCCGCCCGGCGAGCACCACCGACCAGCCGGCCCCGGCGAGGGCCAGGGCGACGGCCCGGCCGATGCCGGAACCGGCACCGGTGATCAGGGCGGTCGGCGCGGGTGCGGACGCGGGCGGGGTGTCGTTACGGGATGCCGTACCGGCGTCGGGTGTCGTCATGGCGGCAGGGTAGGCCGCGGGGCGGGCGCCCGGGGTACCGGTGTCCGGCGTCCAGTGTCCGGGCGTCCGGCGTCCGGTTCACCCTGCCCGGTGTCCCCCCGCCCCGTGTTCCCTCGCCCCCTGCTCACCCCGCCCCGTGAAAGCTTTTGAGCACGGCCGCCTTGGCCTCGGCGAACTCCTCGGCGGTCAGGATGCCGTCCCGATGGAGTTCGCCGAGTTCACGCAGTCGGCGGAGCAGGACGTCGGCGTCCTGGCCGCCGCTCTGGGAGGCCGGGTCCGCCGCAGCGTTCAGGGCCGGTGCGGGCTGGGCCGCGGCCACCGGGCCCGCCTCCGTCGGTGCGGCCCCGCCCGACGGGTGCGGCAGCCGTGCCGCGACCGCGGCCGCGAGCAGCGCGGTGCGGCCGCTCTCCTTCTTGAAGCCCCACAGCTCGATGGCGTTCGGGTCGTGCTCCGGCTTGAGTTTCGCCGTGACGCCCTTCGGGCGGAAGCGCAGATAGCCGGACTCCAGCCCGGAGGCGGGGCGCCAGTCGACCCCGGCCAGGTCGGTGAGGGCGAAGTCCCGTGCGCCCGCGTGCTTCTTGCTCTCGCTGGTGGTCCAGCGCCAGTCGATGTGCACCCGCTCCCCGTCGAAGGTCGCCACGCCGTCCACGCCCGCGGCGGACAGCGGCACGGCGGGGCCCGGCAGCAGGTAGCGGTCGGTGGGGCCGGTCACCACCTGGTCGAGGAGAAGGGACTGGCGCACCTCGTCGGCGAAGTACTCGGCGACGCCGGTACGGTCGGGATCGACGCTCACCTGGTAGGGGTTCGCGTCGTCCGGCAGTCCACCGCCGGTGACGTGCAGCAGCGGGTCGGCGCCGTCCCGCAGCCGCAGGCGCAACCGGCCGCCCTTGCGGGCCGGTTCGTACGCGATGCCCGCCAGTGCCTCCAGGGGGACGGAGATCTCGCCGAGATCCTGCCGCAGTCGGTGCACGCCCCGTTCCTGCCCCGGCACGATCCACACCCGGTCACCGTCGAAGGACCACGTGCCGTCGCGCACCATCAGTTCAGCCATGTCCCGAATCCTACGGAAGCGCCGTCCCGGCGGTGGAGGGTGCGCCCGGCGGCCCCGGGGCTGCCGGGCGCTTCTGGCGTTGCCGGAGTTCCGGACCCGCCGGGCACCGCCGTGATTGTCCATGGGCGTCCGATACGGGCGCAGACATCATCCGGTTGTCATGTGTGCGTCGAACCTGGGACAGCGGAATGCCGTCGTCCGCCCCTCCAATCGCTGGTGACAACACCAGTCCAGGGAGGGGCAGATGGCCCGTCAAGGTCAGTACGAGCAGGACGCGCGCCCCGAACAAGGGCCTCAGGGCGCCCCGTACACGCAGGAGATGCGGGCCGCCGCCGCACAGCTCGCCCGGCGCCGCTTCCTCACCGGCACCGGGGCCGCCGCGGCGCTGGCCTTCGCGGCCAACCTGCCGGGCACCGGCGTCGCGTACGCCGCCGCCGAGGCCGACGCCCGCAAGATCACCGAGAACCCCTTCACGCTCGGGGTGGCCTCCGGCGACCCGCTGCCCGGCTCCGTCGTGCTGTGGACCCGCCTCGCCCCGAAGCCGTACGAGCCGGGCAGCGGTATGCCCAAGGCCCGGATGACGGTGCGCTGGGAGGTCGCGTACGACGAGAAGTTCCGGCGGCTGGCGGGACGCGGGCGGGCCGAGGCGCACCCGGAGTTCAGCCACGCGGTGCACATCGAGGCCACCGGCCTCGCCCCGGACCGCGTCTACTACTACCGCTTCCGGGCCGGAAACTGGATCAGCCCGGTCGGCCGGACCCGTACCGCGCCCGCGCGCGGCGCGCAGAACAAGGAGCTGCGGCTGGGCGTCGTCTCCTGCCAGGCGTACCACGACGGCTACTACACCGCCCACCGGCACCTGGCCGCCGAGGACCTGGACGTGGTCTTCCACCTCGGCGACTACCTGTACGAGTACCCGGTGGACGCCGTCGGCGGCGCCCGCAAGTACACCGACCGCAAGCTGCCCGCGCGCTTCAACCGCGAGACGGTGACGCTGGAGGACTACCGGCTGCGGTACGCGCTCTACAAGTCCGACCCCGACCTCCAGGCCGCGCACGCCGCGCATCCGTTCATCGTCACGTGGGACGACCACGAGGTGGAGAACAACTACGCCGACGACATCAGCGAGAACAACGCCCCCAAGGGCGAGTTCCTGCTGCGCCGGGCCGCCGCCTACCGCGCGTACTGGGAGAATCAGCCGCTGCGCCGCCCGCAGCGCCCCAACGGCCCGGACGCCCAGCTCTACCGCCGTGTGCACTTCGGGCAGCTCGCCCAGTTCGACGTGCTGGACACCCGCCAGTACCGCTCCGACCAGGCGTACGGCGACGGCTGGCACGCGCCGGGCCCGGAGTCCACGAACGCCGCCCGCACCCTGACCGGCGCGCAGCAGGAACGCTGGCTCGTCGACGGCTGGCGCTCCTCCTCGGCGCTGTGGAACGTGCTGCCGCAGCAGGTCACCTTCTCCGAGCGGCGCAACGCCACCGGCCCCGGCTACAAGCTCAGCATGGACTCCTGGGACGGCTACCCGGCCTCCCGGGAGCGGGTGCTGAAGGGCGCGGAGGCGGCGGGCGTGGACAACCTCGTCGTGCTGACCGGCGATGTGCACGTGCACTACGCGTTCGACATCAAGCGGGACTTCCGGGACGAGAAGTCGCGGACCGCGGGCGTGGAGTTCGTGACCACCTCGATCGCCAGCGGCGAGGACGGGGCGGACAAGCCGGCCAACTGGGGCACGTACCTGGCGGCCAACCCGCACCTGAAGTTCTACAACGGCCGGCGCGGGTACGTGACCGTCACGCTGGACCGGGAGAAGGCGCGGGCCGACTTCCGCACGGTGGCGAAGGTGACGAAGCCGGGGGCGCCGGTGATCACGGCCGGGTCGTTCGTGTCCGAGGCGGGCGATCCGGGGCTGAAGCCGGCCTGATCCCGTGCCGCCGGGGGGCTGTGATCCCGTACCGCCGGGCCCTGCCCCCCCCCGGTCCGCCGGAGGCCCGTGTCCGGTCCTAGGACCGTGGCCCCCCGCCGAAGGTCCTGTCCGAAAGGGCCCGGGGGCCCATTCCGTGCATGACACCATGGTCAGGCCATCAACCATCCATGGAGACACTCATGACGGACCCCGGCACCGGAACGACGGAGCCCCAGGACAGCGTTCCGATAGCCGAGCGGGACGTGGCGGCGCCGCCCGCCGCGTCCCGCCGTACCAGCCTGCTGGTCACCCTCGTCCTCGGTGGCCTGACCGCGGTGCCGCCGCTCTCCATGGACATGTACCTGCCGGCCCTGCCGGAGGTCACGAGCGCGCTGCACAGCCCGGCCGCCACCGTCCAGCTCACCCTGACCACCTGCCTCGCCGGCATGGCCCTGGGGCAGCTGGTCGTCGGCCCGATGAGCGACAAGTGGGGCCGCCGCCGGCCGCTGCTCGCCGGCATGGTGATCTACATCGTCGCCACCGCGCTGTGCGCCCTGGCCACCAACGCCGCACTGCTCATCGCCTTCCGGCTGCTCCAGGGCCTGGCGGGCGCGGCCGGCATCGTCATCGCCCGCGCCGTGGTGCGTGACCTGTACGACGGCGTGGCGATGGCCCGCTTCTTCTCCACCCTGATGCTGATCTCCGGCGTCGCCCCCGTCGTCGCGCCGCTGATCGGCGGGCAGATCCTTCAGGTCACCGACTGGCGCGGCGTCTTCGTGGTGCTCACCGTCGTCGGCGTACTGCTCACCCTGCTGGTCTGGCGCCGCCTGCACGAGACGCTGCCGCCCGAGCGGCGGCACTCCGGCGGCCTCGGCGAGGCCCTGCACACCATGCGCAGCCTGCTCGCCGACCGTGCCTTCTCCGGCTACCTGATCGTCGGTGCGTTCGCCTTCGCCGCGCTGTTCGCGTACATCTCGGCCTCGCCGTTCGTGATCCAGGAGATCTACGGCGCCTCCCCGCAGACCTTCAGCCTGCTGTTCGGCGTCAACTCCGTGGGCCTGGTCCTGGTCGGCCAGATCAACGGCAAGGTGCTGGTCGGCCGGGTCAGCCTGGACAAGGTGCTGGGCATCGGCCTGGGCCTGATCACCGCCGCCGCGACGGCACTGCTGCTGATGGCCGCCGGTGTCTTCGGCGAGGTCGGGCTGTGGCCGATGGCCGCCGGGCTGTTCGTCCTGATGTCCGCGATGGGCCTGGTCATGCCGTCGGCCAACACCAAGGCGCTGCTGCGCTCGGGGCACGCGGCGGGCTCCGCCTCGGCGCTGCTGGGCACCTCCACCTTCCTGCTCGGCTCCGTCGCCTCGCCGCTGGTCGGCATCGCGGGCGAGCACACCGCCGTACCGATGGCCGTGGTCCAGCTCTCCTGCGGTGTACTGGCGCTGCTGAGCTTCCTGGGAATGTGCCGCCCGTGGCAGCGTAGGGAGGAGACCGCCACCGGGACCGGCGAGAGGACCAGGCTCTGAACGCAACCGGACTGCGACACGGCACCCCCGCCGCCGCGGGGCTGGACCCCGCCTGGATGCGGCGCCTGGTCCACGGCGTACGGGAGGCGACCGAGGGGCCCGCGCCCTGGTGCGCGGGGGCCGTGGTCCTCGCCGGGCGCGGCCCGGTGGTCGCCGCCGAGGAGGCGGCGGGCTGGGCGCTGCGCTATGCGGGCTACGACCCCGAGGACGACCGCGGGGTGGAACTGCCCCGGGAACTCCGGGAGCCGATGCGCGTCGGCACCGTCTTCGACCTGGCCTCCCTGACCAAGCTGTGCACCGCGATCGTGGCCGTCCAGCAGGCCGAGCGGGGCCTGCTGGACCTGGACGCCGCAGCCGGCCGCTGGCTGCCCGGCTTCGCCGTCGGCATCACCGTCCGCAGCCTGCTCACCCACACCTCGGGACTCCGCCCTGAGCTGCCGTTCTACGAGCGCCGGGGGCGCGCCGCCCAACTGGAGCTGCTGTGGGAGGAAGCGGCGGCGCCCGCCGCGCCGCCCGGCAGCACGTACCGCTACTCCGACCTCAACCTCATCGCCCTCCAGCTGATCCTGGAACGGCTCACCGGCCTGCGGCTGGACGCCCTCGTGGCCCGCGGGATCACCGGCCCGCTGGGCATGACCAGCACCACGTTCGGGCCGCTGGCTCCGCAGGGCGTGGCCGCGACCGAGGACCAGCGGCGGCCGTGGGCCAAGGCCGACCGCGGCATGGTGCGCGGCGCGGTGCACGACGAGAACGCGTGGGCGCTGGGCGGCGTCGCCGGGCACGCGGGCCTGTTCTCGACGGCGCAGGACCTGGCGGTGCTGTGCCGGACGCTGCTCAGCGGCGGCGCGTACGGCCGGGACCGCATCCTGAGCGCGGAGTCGGTGGCGCTGCTGCTGGACCCGCCGGGCCTCGGCTTCGGCGTGGACCAGCCGTACTTCATGGGCGAGCTGGCGGGGCGCGGCGCGGCTGGGCACACCGGGTTCACCGGTACGAGCCTGGTGCTGGACCGGGCGACCGACACGTTCCTGGTGCTGCTGGCCAACACCGTCCATCCGCGGCGGCGCGAGGCGGGCAGCGCGCCGCGGGCGGCCGCCGCGACCCGGCTGGCGCGGGCGGTACGGGACGGCGGCGGCCCGCCGGGGGCCGGACGGGGCGGCCCGGGGCGGCTCCCGGCGGGTCCCGGGCGTCCCGGCCCGCCGTGAGACGGGTCGGGGCGCCCGCCCCGGCCCCGTAAAATGGCGGGAATGCACGACGAACTGCGCGCCGCACTGGCCGGCCTGCTCGACGGCCTGCCGCCCACGCAGGCCGCGCGGGCCGTCGACCGGCTGATCGCCAACTACCGGGGCCGGACACCGACCGACGCCCCGGTCCTCAGGGACCGCGCGGATGTCGCCGCGTACGCCGCCTACCGGATGCCCGCGACCTTCGAGGCCGTACGGCACGCGCTGGACGCCTTCGCGGCACGGCTGCCCGGCTGGGCGCCCGCCTCCCACGTGGACATCGGCGGCGGCACCGGCGCCGCGACCTGGGCGGTCGCGGCCACCTGGGACGGTCACCGCACGACCGTGTACGACTGGGCCGAACCGGCGCTGGAGCTGGGCCGCGAGCTGGCCGACGGCGTTCTGCCGGACACGGACTGGCAGCGCCGGGTCATCGGCGCGGGCATGACGGTCCCGGAGGGCACGGACCTGGTCACCGTCTCGTACGTGCTCGGCGAGCTGCGCCCGGAGGACCGCCGGGCGGTCGTCGCGGCGGCGGCCGGCGCGCGGGCCGCCGTCCTGATCGAACCCGGCACCCCGGACGGCTATCTGCGCATCCGCGAGGCCCGCGAGCAGCTCACCGACGCCGGTCTGCGCGTCGTCGCGCCGTGCCCGCACAGCGGTGCGTGCCCGATCGTGCCGGGCGAGGACTGGTGCCACCTGGCCGCCCGGGTGGCCCGCTCCTCGCTGCACCGCCAGGTCAAGGGCGGCTCGCTGCCGTACGAGGACGAGAAGTTCAGCTATGTCGCGGCGGTGCGGCCGGACGCGGTGGGCGGCACGGACGCGGTGGACGGCGCGGCCGCCGCCCCGGCGCGGATCGTCCGCAAGCCCCAGCTCCGCAAGGGACAGGTCCTGCTGGACCTGTGCACGGAGCAGGGACTGCGGCGCGACACGGTCACCAAACGGCACGGCGACCGCTACAAGGCCGCCCGCGACGCCGAATGGGGCGACGCCTGGGAGCGGCCGGCCGGCTGACCGCTCCACCCGCGCTCGGGGGGGCCGGGCGTCAGGCCCGTAGCTCCTGCGTGCAGCACTTGACGCTGCCGCCGCCCTTGAGCAGTTCCGTCAGGTCCATGCCGACGGGTTCGTACCCGCGCTCGCGGAGCGGAGCGAAGAGTCCCACCGCGGCCTGCGGCAGCAGGACGTGCCGCCCGTCGCTGACGGCGTTCAGCCCGAACGCCTCCGCGTCCGCACGCGAGGCGATCAGGGCGTCGGGGAAGAGCCGGGCCAGCACGGCCCGGCTGCCCGCCGAGAAGGCGCCCGGGTAGTACATGACCTCCGAGTCCGTCGTGTCGTCCAGCACGCACAGCGCCGTGTCGAGGTGGTAGTAGCGCGGGTCGACCAGGTCCAGGCCGATCACCGGGCGGCCGAAGTACTCCTGCGCCTCGGCGTGCGAGAGCGGGCTGCTGCGGAAGCCGCGCCCGGCCAGCAGCCACGACGCGGTGACCAGGAAGTCACCCTCCGCCTCGTTGACGTTCTCCGGCTCGCGGACCTCGGTGAAGCCGTGGTCCCGGAACCACGCGGCGTGGACGGCGGCCTCGCCGCGGCGCTCCTCGAAGGCGAACCGCGCGCCGAGCACCCGGCCGTCCACGACGGTGGCGCCGTTCGCGGTGTAGACCATGTCCGGCAGGTCGGGGCGGGGCCGCAGCTCCTCGACGGTGTGGCCGAGCGCGCGGTAGCGGTCGCGCAGCACTTCCCACTGGGCCAGCGCCAGCGGCAGATCGACGGGTTTGTCCGGGTCCATCCAGGGGTTGATGGAGTAGCTGACCTTGAAGTGGGTCGGCGGGCACATCAGGTAGCGCCGGAACCGGGCGCTGCGTCGGGCAGTACGCAAGGAAGGCTCCTCACGGTGGGTGGGACGCGGAGGCGTACGAGGTGCGTACGCGCTCAAATCGTCCTCCGTGAGGAGCCTGTTGCGCAGTGATCCGATCGGGTGGTTTTCACCCCTGGCGGGTTTCTCCGGCGCCGCGCTGCTCCTGAAGTCGGCGCAGCAGCGCGCGCCGCTGCGCCATCGGGTCGGTGCCGCCGCCCACGCCGTTGCCGCCCCGGCCGCCGCGCAGCGCGCCGCGGGAGAGCTTGCTGCGGGTGCCGCCGACGCCGAGCAGGTTGCCCGCGCTTCCCTTGCTCATGGGGATCGTCTCCTTCGTCCGCCGAACAACGAGACGGTTCGTCTCGCTCGATGCCGAGTCTGGGCGAGACGCGCCGTCTTGTCAAGACGATACGTCTCGCCTCACCGATCGGTAGACTCCGGGCATGGCCAACAAGACGGCGCCCGACGCCTCCCGCCGCAGCGAACGCTCCCGCCGTGCCATCTTCGACGCGGCCCTCACCCTGGTCGGCGAGGTCGGCTACCAGAAGCTCACGATCGAGGGCATCGCCTCCCGTGCCGGTGTCGGCAAGCAGACGATCTACCGCTGGTGGCCCTCCAAGGCCGCCGTCCTGCTCGACGCCTTCACCCAGGACGTCGAGGGGTACGAGGCCGGGCTGCCGGACACCGGCGACCTCGCCGCCGACCTCAAGTTCGTCCTGCGGGCCACCGCCGACGAATTCAACGACGAGAAGTGGCAGGCCCCCTACCGCGCGCTCGCGGCGGCCGGCGCGAACGACGCGGAGCTGTCGGCGCGCTTCGTCGAGCGGCTGCTGGAGCCCGGGATCGCGGTGTACGTGAACCGGATGCGGGCCGCCCAGGAGGCGGGCGAGATCGGGCCGGACGTGGACGTGCGGGTGGCGGCCGAGATGGTGCTGAGCCCGTTCTCCCAGCGCTGGCTGATGCGGACCGGCGAGCTGACGTACGCGTACGTGGACACGCTGGTCGACATGGTGCTCGCCGGTCTGCGGCCGCGCGCCTCCGTCTGATCCGCGCCCGCGCCTGGCCCGCGCCTCTGCCCGGCCCCTCCCGCGGGTGCACTCCGGGGTGAGGCGCCGGGATCACCCAGGGGGCGCGCAAGGTAAAGGAAAGTGAACGAAGTGGGGTGGAAACCGACCGTATTGGTGGGATTCGCCCGTTCTCCGGTCACCCCGGATCCGCACTCCGGTCACCCGAAGAGGAGGATGGTGGCAGCATTGATCCCAGACCACCGCTCGAAGTGAGGGGATAGATGGAACGCAAGAGCAGGTTCTCCCAGTGGCTTCGCCGGCCGAGGAGCGGTTCGGACGGCGGCGATACGGACACGGGATCGGCGGCCGCGCAAGGCCGCGAGGACCTGCTGCTGGCGGTCGCCGACGCGGGTTTCCCGCTCGCCCCCGCCGCGCATCCCTCCGGCTACGGCTGTTCCTGCGAGCGCATCGGCTGTCCCACGCCCGGGCGGCACCCCGTCTCCTTCGGCTGGCAGACCGTCGCCAGCACCGACCGCGAGAAGGTCGCCGGCTGGGCGCGCGCTTATCCGCAGGCCAATTTCATCACCGCCACCGGCATCGCCCACGACGTGCTGGACGTCCCCGCCGAGGCGGGCCGCAGCGCCCTGGAGCGGCTGGAGGCGGCCGGCATCGAGGTCGGCCCGGTCGCGCTGAGCGGCGCGGCGCTCGGACAGGGCCGGATGCTGTTCTTCACCGCCACCCGCGGCACCCCGGACGACGAGGACGAGTGGTGGCCCTGCGAGCTGGACTGCCATCCGGAGACCATGGACGAGCATCCGGGCCTGCGCTGGCACTGCCGCGGCAGCTACGTCCTCCTGCCGCCCTCCCGCCTGCCCGGTGACCAGCCCGCGGTGTCCTGGCTGCGCGGCCCCGAGCGGCCGGTGCCGGACCCGCTGACGCTGCTGGAGTCGCTCACCGACGCCTGCGCCGCCTACGCGGACCAGCAGCCCGACCACGACCACGAAGCGGCCGCCTGGCCGATCGGCCGCTGACGCCCGTCCCGCGACCGGGTCCGCGGTACGGCCGCCGGACCCGCCGGACCCACGCCCGGCGTCCCGTAACCGGAGGCCCGTAACCCGTGCGGTCCAGCTTCCAGCAACGTACGGTCCCGCCTGAAGCGACGCGCAGTCCCGCTTCCGGCGACGCGCGTCCCGCCTACAGCGACTTCGCGGAGGTCTTCGCCTCCAGCCGGTGCAGGACACCGACCTTCCCGGCGGCGCCCGCCGCCGGAACCTTCACCACCTGCTCCGACAGGGTCGTGAAGGTCATCCGGTCGGACGGCTTCGCCGGACCTTCCATGATCCCCTTGAGCTCCGGGCCGATGCTGATCCGCGACCCCGCGGAGACCGTCTTCTGCTGGTGGTAGTAGGTCGAGAAGAAGACCAGCGCCCCGCCGTCCTTGGTGCGCAGCGCGACCGGCGCGTACGGGGACGCCTGGTCCTCGTACTGGATACGGGAGCCCGGCTGCCGCCCCTGCCGCTCGCGCAGCGCCCGCCACCGGTCGGTGTGCGGTCCCGGGGCGAAGGTGTCGCCCTTGCCGGTGTCCAGGTACGCCGCGTACGCCGCGCCCAGCTTGCCCGGCGCGATCTTCAGCCCGGAGTCCTTCGCGTCGGCCGGCACCACCTCGGCGAAGCCGTCCTGGTCCGTCTTGAACTGCGGGATCTCGGCGTCGGCCAGCGAGGACAGATAGCTGGCCTTCCACTTCGCGCCGACCGCGTCCCGGGTGAAGACCAGGAACCACCGCGTGTTGTTGCGGTTGCTGACCGCGTCCGCCAGGAACACCTTCGGCCAGCCCGCCTGCTTGGGCACGGTGAACGTCGGGCTGGTCAGCTTCAGCGGTGGGAACTTGGGGTTGCCCTGCGGACTGATCGCCTGCCCCGCCTTGGTGAGCGCCTGGTCGACGGCGAGCAGCGAGTCCGTCTCGTAGGTCGGGTTCACCTTCGGGTCCAGCTTGGTGTTGGACGTGTTGAAGCCGTCGACGAACTGCTGGAGCGCCGTGGCGGCCTCGTCCTTCGACACCGCCGGCAGCATCTCCCGTTCGCCGTGCACGGTCATGCACCCGCTCAGCGTCAGCAGCGCCGCGCTCGCGGCGGTCAGCGCTACGGGCACCCGGAACGGCGACCTGCGTGTCATGGGGCTCGGGCTCCTTCGGGGCGACCGGGGCCGGGGCGGCCTGGGCGGCCGCCGGGGTGGCGAGATTCGGCGCAACCCTACCGGGGGCGGGGGAGCGGGCGGGCGCGGGGACCGGCAACAGCATCCGCACCGTGACCTGCCGGACGCCCGGCCCCACCGGCCATTACGGGACGCAACGGCCGTGCCGGGGCGCGGACGGGGGCAGGGGACGGGCCGCGCCGGGGCACCGGCCGGTTCAGGCTTCACGCAAAGGCATGACCAGGGGAACGCCGGTGCGCGGATGCCCGATCACCTCGACCGGCTGCCGGTAGACCCGGCTCAGCAACTCGGCGCCGAAGACCTCGCCGGGCGGGCCCTGCGCGGCGAGCCGCCCGCCGTGCAGCAGGGCCGCCCGGTCCGCGTACGCGGCGGCCAGCCCCAGGTCGTGCAGGACCACCGCCACCGCGGCCCCGGCCGCCGCCCGCTCCCGGCAGAGCCGCAGCACCAGTTCCTGGTGGCGCAGGTCCAGTGCGGCGGTCGGCTCGTCGAGCAGCAGCAGGGGTGCGCGCTGCGCCAGGACACGGGCGAGTGCGACGCGGGCACGTTCGCCGCCGGACAGCGCGGAGAACGGCCGGCCGGCGAAGCCGGTCACCTCGGTCGCTGCCATCGCCTCCGCGACGGCCGCCGCGTCCTCGTCCTCGCCCGGGGTGCCCGCCCAGGGCGCGCGGCCCATCCGTACGACGTCCGCCACCGTGAACGGGAAGGACAGCGCGGCGGACTGTGGCAGGACGGCCCGGCGCAGCGCGAGTTCGGGTGCGGTCCAGGCGGTGGCCGGGCGGCCGTCGATCCGTACCTCGCCGGTGGTGGCGGGCAGGTCGGCGGCGAGCGCGGCCAGCAGCGTGGACTTGCCGGCGCCGTTCGGCCCGACGAGCGCCAGCACTTGGCCGGCGGTCACCTCCAGGCCGATGCCGTCCAGCACCGTACGGCCGCCCAGCCGCACGCCGAGACCGTCGGCCCGCGCGTACGCCGTCCCCGCGGACACGGGGGCGGGGAGCGCCTTGGAGCGCCCGCCGAACCACGTACCGATCACCGGAATCCGGCCCCGGCTCATGCCCAGCCCCCTTGCTTGCGACGGGTCCTGCGCAGCAGCCAGAAGAAGAACGGGCTGCCGAACAGGGCGGTCAGGACACCCAGCGGCAGTTCCGCGGGCTGGGCCACGGTGCGGGCGGCGAGGTCGGCGACGACCAGCACCAGCGCGCCGCCCAGGGCACTGCCCGGAATCAGGAAGCGGTGCCCCGGACCGGCGGCCATCCGCAGCAGGTGCGGCACGAGCAGGCCGACGAAGGAGATGACACCGGCCACCGCCACGGCCGCCGCGGTGAGCAGCGCGACGACCAGGATCAGCACGACGCGCAGTCGCTCCACGTCGACACCGAGGTGCCGGGCGGGGCGTTCGCCGAGCGCCAGGAGGTCCAGCTTGCGGGCGTAGCAGGGAGCGACGGCCAGCCCGGCGACGGCGCACGGCAGGACCGCCAGCACCTTGGGCCAGACGGCCCCGGACAGCGAACCGAGCTGCCAGAAGGTGATCTGCGAGACCTGCGCGTTGTCCGCGAAGAAGAGGAACAGGCCGATCAGCGCGCCCGCGAAGGCGTTCACCGCGATGCCGGTGAGGATCAGCGTGACGACCTCGGTACGGCCGCCCGAGCGGGACAGCGCGTAGACGACCAGGACGGTCAGCAGACCGGTGGCGAAGGCGCAGGCCGGGACCGTCCACATGCCCAGGAAACCGAGACCCAGCGCGATCGCGCCGACGGCACCGACCGCCGCGCCCGACGAGATGCCGATGACGCCCGGCTCGGCGAGCGGATTGCCGAACACGCCCTGCATCAGGGCGCCCGCGCAGCCGAGCGAAGAGCCGACGAGCAGAGCCAGCACGACGCGCGGCAGCCGCACGTTCCACAGCACGCTCTCGCCGACCCGGTCCAGCTCCGCGCCGCCGAGGTGCAGATGGTGCAGCAGCGAGCCGAGGACGTCGCCGAGCGGGATGCGGTACGCGCCGAGCCCGGCGGAGAGCAGACAGCCGGCCAGCAGCGCGAGGGCGAGGCCGGTGGTCAGGAGGGCGGTGCGGGGGAAGCGGTGCGGGGGTGGCGGTGCGGGGGCGTCCGTTCTTTCGCCGGGCGCCGGGTCCGGGGCCGGGGCCGTACGCGTGCCTGTACCGGTGCCGGTGCCCCTGTCCGTGCCTGCGTCCGCGTCCTTGTCCGCGTCCGTATCCGTCCGGGGGAGTGGCGTCATCTCACTTCCCCTTGGCGTGGATCTGCTGGATCAGGGACCGCAGGACCGCGTCCGTGCGCGGCCCGTAGTTGAGCAGCACACCGTCGTCGACGGAGGCCACCCGCCGGTCCATCCCGGCCGGTGTCTGCGCCACGCCGGGGATCTTCACCAGCCCGTCGATGCCGCCGACGGACTCCAGGCCCTTGGTCATCACCAGGATGACGTCCGGCGCGGCCTTGGCGAGTGCCTCGCTCGTGATCGGTGTGAAGTCCTTCGTCAGGCCCGACTCCTTGCCCGCGTCGATGCCGCCGGCCGCTTCGATCAGCGAGCCGGCACCGGAGCGGGCGCCCCCGATGAGGTAGACGGAGGCGGAGCCGCGCAAGTAGAGGAAGGCCACCCGGGGGCGGTCGGCCGCTTCCGTGCCGCCGTGCGGAATGCTCTTGCGGACGGCCTCGATCCGCTGGTCGGTCCGGGCCTTGAGGGCGTCGCCCGCCGTACGGACGCCGAGGGCCGCCGCGACCGCGTCGATCCGGGTGTCCACGTCGGCGAGCCCCGTCGCGGGCTTGAACGTGACGACCGGGACACCGGCGTCGCGTATCTGGCCGACGGCCTCCGCCGGTCCGGTGGTGGTGTCGGCGAGGACCACGTCGGGTTTGAGCGAGAGCACGCCCTCCGCCGACACGTCGTGCGCGCGCGTCACCACGGGCAGCTTCGTCGCCTGTTCGAAGGTGGCGGTGATGTCGCGTGCGACGACCCGGCCACCGAGCCCGAGGGAGAAGACGATCTCGGAGAGGGAGCCGGTGAGCGGCACGATCCGGTCGGTCTTGCGCACCGTCACGTCATGACCGTCCGCAGACCGTACGGTCGCGGGCAGTTCGGGCCGGGGCGCGGGCCCGGACAGCGGCTCCACACGGTCGGCGGCGGGCCGGGCCGCGGGTTTCGCCGGGGGAGCGGCGGTGTCCGTACCGTCGCCGCAGCCGGCGAGTGCGAGGGCGAGCGCCAGGGTGGCGGCGAGTGCCGCGGCGGGGCGTGACAGGCGCCGGCTCCCCTGCTCCCGGAAGGTTGCTGTCACTGTCCCGCCTTTCTGTGTACGTCAGTTGTCCGGGTCCGGTGGCGCGGGCGGGGGGCCGGGTGACTCCCGGGGTTCCGCTTCGGTCGCGCTTAGCTTAGGTTAGCCTTACCTTAACCGCTAGATCTCGGAGGGGTCCTCGATGCTGCCGTTCAGACCGGCCCGCGGCCGTACACACGGCCGCGCCCGCGTGCTCGCCGCCGCCTTCCTGACGGCGCTGCTGGGTACGCTGCTCCCCGCGCTGCCTGCGGATCCCGCCCAGGCGGCGGCCCGCACGGTCGCGGGCGGCCGGCTGGACTGGGGCATCAAGTCCTCCTTCCAGTCGTACGTCACCGGGCCCATCGCGCAGGGCAGTTGGACCGTGAACGGCGGCGCCGCGACGGTCGGCGACAGCCGGTTCCGCTTCCACTCCGCCACCGGCAGCTACGACCCGGACAGCGGCGCCCTGACGGCCGGCTTCTCCGGCGGCGTCCACTTCACCGGTCACCGCAAGCCGGACGGCTCGTACGAGATGGACCTGACCATCAGCCGCCCCCGGGTCACCGTCGCCGACGGCCGCGGCACCCTCTTCGCCGACATGACCAGCAAGGAGAAGGGCACCGGCCGCGTCACCACGGCCGCCCGGGTACCGCTCGCCACGCTGGAACTCGGCGGCGTCGACACCCGGGGCGGCGGTACGCCCATCGCGCTGACCGACGTCCCCGCGAAGCTGACCGCGCAGGGCGCCCGCGCCTTCGCCGGGTACTACACGGAAGGCACGCGACTCGATCCGGTGAGCCTGTCCGCCGACGTACGCGCGGACGGCGGGCCGAGCCCGGCGCCCGGCCCGGAAGCCTCCGGCGACGGCGACGGTGACGACAACGGCACCGAGGGCGGCGACGCCCGGCGCGGCACCTTCACCGAGGCCGCCGTCGACTGGGGCGTCCGCCGCACCTTCCGCGAGTACGTCACCGGCAACCTCGCCCACGGCAGGTGGCGGCTGTCCGACGGAGCCCAGGACGGCGGCGCGCTCTTCCGCTTCCCGCGCGGCAAGGGCGCGTACGACGCCGGAAAAGGCACCCTGGACGCCGACTTCGCGGGAAAGCTGCACTTCACCGGCGAGAATCTGGACCTGACCCTCACCGCCGTCTCGGTCACGGTGCGGGACGGCCGCGGCACCCTCGCCGCCGACGTCACCCACGACGGCAGGACCACCGAGGGCACTCCGCTGGCCACCTTCGAGGCGAAGCGGCTCACGCCGGAGAAGGGCCTGATCAAGCTCACCGAGGCACCGGCGCGGCTCACCGCCGGCGGCGCGAAGGCGTTCGGCGGCCTGTACCGGGAGGGCACGGACATGGACCCCGTCTCCCTCGCGGTCGCCGTCGACCCGAAGGCCACGCTGCCCGCCCTCCCCGACCTCGGCACCGACCCCAAGGCCGCGGCGGCGGACGGGAAGCAGGCGAAGCAGGCCGCCCCCGAGCAGGCCGCGCCCACCGCGCCCGCCTCGGACGGCGCCACCCGCACCGTCGTCCTCCTCGTCACGGCCGGCGTGCTGCTCGTCGCCGTCGCCGCCTTCCCCGTCCTGCGCGCCCGCCGTCGCCGTACGGCCCCCTCGGCGCCCCCGCAGGACTGATCCACCGCACACCCCCACCGCACCCCCACCCACCAAGGAGAGCCACCGACCATGGCCGCCATACGCCGTCCGCTCGCCCTCGCGGCAGCCGTCGCCACCGCCGCCACCACCGCGGCCCTGTGCCTGCCGTCCTTCGCCGCGGCCGCCCCCGCGACCGGCACGGCAGCGCCGAAGATCCCGCTGAAGAACGGCACGCTCGACTGGGGCGTCAAGGAGTCCTTCCGCAAGTACGTCACGGGCATGGCGCACGGCGGGATCACCACCGCCGACGGCGCGCGGCAGGCGCCGGACAACGGCCCGTTCACCTTCACGAGCGGCAGCGGCACCTACGACATGAGCACCCACGCCGTCGCCACCACCTTCAAGGGCAGCGTCCGCTTCACCTCGAAGGCGCACGGCTTCGACATCGAACTGGCGGACCTGAGGGTCGCCACGAAGGGCACGTCGGGTGCCATCACCGCGGACGTCACGGCGGCGGGCAGGACACAGGACGACGTGTCCCTGGCCTCGCTCGACCTGTCGGCGGTGCGGCCGGGCAGCGGTACGGGCGGCGCGATGACGTTCGCGAAGATCCCGGTGAAGCTGACCGCCAAGGGCGCGGAAGCGTTCAACGGCATGTACAAGGAGGGCCAGGAACTCGACCCGGCCACGCTGACGGTGACCCCGGCGGGCACGCCCGGGAAGCCGGCGCGGCCCGCACCGGGCGGGAACGGCCAGGGCAGCGAGGACGGCAAGGACGGCAAGGACGGCCAGGACGGCCAGGACGGCAAGAAGGGGGAGCAGGCCGGCGGTAAGCAGGGTGTGCACGCGGGCTCGGGGCCGGACTCGGCTTCGGCTTCGGGCTCGGGCAGCGGTTCCGGCACCGGCTCCTCGGACCGGAAGGCGGTCACCGCCCCCGCCTCGGGCGCCGCCGCGTCCGCTGCCGCCGCCGGCAAGGTGCTCGACGGCACCCTCGACTGGGGCGTCAAGCAGTCCTTCCGCGAATACATCGCCGGCCCCATCGCGCACGGCAAGGCCGAACTCGCGGGCGGCGCCGTCACCTCCGCCGCGGGCTACCGCTTCCCCAAGGGCCACGGTACGTACGACGCCGCCAAGGCCGCCCTGGCCGCCCAGTTCAACGGCTCGGTCCGGTTCACCGGCCACGAGGGTGTCCTGGACCTGAAGTTCAGCAACCTCAAGGTCACGGCGAGCGGCACCAAGGGCACGCTGATCGCGGACGTCTCGGCCAAGGCGCGCGCCACCGGCAAGGTCACCGACACACCGGGCATGGCGGTGGCCGACCTGAAGATTCCCGCCGGCGCCCTCACCGCCAAGAACGGTGTCGTCACCCTCAAGAACGTGCCCGCGACGCTGACCGCCGCAGGGTCCAAGGCGTTCGACGCCATGTACAAGCCCGGCCAGGCCCTCGACCCGGTGACGGCCGCCGTGACGGTCGACCCCAAGGCCCAACTGCCCGCGGACGGCGCCGCGTCCGGCTCCTCGGTCACCGCCGGCGGCTCCGGGAGCGCCGGCGGTGGCTCCGCGAGCTTCAGCAGTGGCAGCGGCGCGGGCGGCTCACTCGCGGCGACCGGCGCCACGGTGCCCAACGGCGCGCTGGCGGGCGTGGCCGGTGCCCTGATCGTCGCGGGCGGCGCCGCCACCTACGCCGTACGCCGCCGCACCGCCCTGTAACCCTCCCTCCGGACCCCACCCCCCACTTCCCCCGGGCTCCGCACCCCAGGGGCCGCGTCCCCACACCCCACACAGGCGCGCCCCGGGCCCAGGGGCCGGCCGTACCCGCCGCGCATGCCTCCGCGCGGCGGGTACTTCGGCGTGGTGGCGCGCCCGCCCCCCGGTGGCCCGCTACCGCCGCACGCGCGATGGAATAACGGTCATGACAGCGCCAGAGGTTCCCGAACTGCACGTCGTACGCGTCTTCTGCGGCCCGGACGGCCGGGGTGGCAACCCCCTGGGCGTCGTACGGAACGGAGCAGCCGTAGCGGACAGCGCCGCGCGCCAGGCCCTCGCCGCCGGACTCGGCTTCAGCGAGACGGTGTTCGTGGAGGCGCCGGACGCCGATGAAGCTGTGGCCGACGGCGCGGCCGCTGTACGGCTCGACATCCACACCCCCAGCGTGCGGCTGCCCTTCGCCGGGCATCCGCTGGTCGGGACGGCGTGGCTCCTGCGGCACCTCGGGCAGCCGGTGGCCGCGCTGCACCCGCGAGCCGGCGAGGTGCCGGTCACCTACGAGGGGGAGGTCGTCTGGGTGCGCGGGCGGCCGGAGTGGTCCACGGGGCGCCGTACGCAGGAGTACGCGACGGTGGCGGACGTGGAGGCGCTGACCGGGCCGCCGCCCGGGGACGGCCCGCTCTACGTGTGGGCGTGGCAGGACCGCGGCGCGGGCACGGTACGCGCCCGCTTCTTCCCGCGCCGCGGTGACGGCATCGTGGAGGACGAGGCCACCGGTGCGGCGGCGCTCACCCTCACCCATGAACTCGGCCGGGCCCTGGACGTCCGCCAGGGCACCGGCTCCCGCATCCTGACGCGCCCGCACGCGGACGGCACGATCGCGCTGGGCGGCCGTGTCGTGCCCGTACGGACAGCGCCCTGACGGGGGCCGGAACGGGACGGGACCCGGGGCCCCGTCCGTCTGCTCACGCGCTCAGCGGGAACTCTTCCCCCAGCTCACGGAAGACCGCCGTGTTGAGCGCGAAGGCGCGCTTGCACTCGTCGACCACCCGCTGCTTCTCCAGGTCGTCCACCGGCAGCGCGTCCAGCAGCTCGCGGTACTCCCGTTTGAAGGCGGCGGGGTTGCTTATGCCTTCGAAGACGTAGAAGCGCACGCCGTCGCCCTTGCGGGCGAAGCCCCAGGTCTTCTCGGCCGTGCCGCGGATGATCTGGCCGCCGGAGAGGTCGCCCAGGTAGCGGGTGTAGTGGTGCGCGACGTAACCGGCGGGCCAGCGGTCGGCGCATTCGGTGACGCGGTCGGCGTACGCGGCGGTGGCCGGCAGCGGCTCCAGGCCCGTGCGCCAGGACGGGCCGCCGAGGTGGGCCAGGTCCCGCTCCAGCTCCGCCGTACGGCTCAGCTCCGGCCGCAGGAACGGCCCGGCGACCGGGTCCCCGGCGAGCGCCTCGGAGGCGCCTTCCAGTGCGCGGTAGACGAACCATAGCTGCTCGGTGTAGCGCCGGTAGGCCGTGACACCGAGTTTGCCGCCGAGCAGGTCGCCCATGAAGGACGAGTTCTCGGCCTCCGCGTGCTGCTCGTGCGACGCGGTGCGGATCAGGGTGGAGAACGGCACCGATGCGGCGGAGTGCGCGGACGGGGTCGAGCTGGGCGCGGCCAAGACGGACCTCCGGGGACCGATGGGGAGCGTACGGGAACAGATTGTGGTTGGTTAGGCTTACCTAAGTCAACCCGTTCCCGACGGCCTGTCGGAAACCTTCCCGACATCATGTCGGTAAAAACCCCGCGACGAAAGCCCCCGCGGCGCGGAAGGCGGAAGCCGCGGGGGCCGGAATGGCGCGGGGGCCGGAACGCCGGGCGCTACGGGAGGGTGAGGATCTCCGCCCCGGTCTCCGTGACGACGAGGGTGTGCTCGAACTGGGCGGTGCGCCTGCGGTCCTTCGTCACCACCGTCCAGCCGTCCTCCCACATGTCGTACTCGTGGGTGCCCAGCGTCAGCATCGGCTCGATGGTGAAGGTCATGCCGGGCTTGATGTCGGTGGTGTGGTGCGGGCTGTCGTAGTGCGGGACGATCAGGCCGGAGTGGAACGACGAGTTGATCCCGTGGCCGGTGAAGTCGCGGACGACGCCGTAGCCGAACCGCTTGGCGTACGACTCGATCACCCGGCCGATGATGTTGATCTGCCGCCCCGGCTTGACCGCCTTGATCGCGCGGTTCAGCGACTCCCGGGTCCGCTCCACCAGGAGCTTGGACTCCTCGTCCACGTCGCCGCACAGGTACGTGGCGTTGTTGTCGCCGTGCACGCCGTTGATGTAGGCGGTCACGTCCAGGTTCACGATGTCGCCGTCCTGGAGGACGGTCGAGTCCGGGATGCCGTGGCAGATGACCTCGTTGACCGAGGAGCACAGGGACTTCGGGAAGCCACGGTAGCCGAGGGTGGAGGGGTAGGCGCCGTGGTCGCACATGAACTCGTGGGCGACCCGGTCCAGTTCGTCGGTGGTCACACCCGGAGCGATCAGCTTGGCGGCCTCCTCCATCGCCTGGGCGGCGATCCGCCCCGCGACGCGCATCCGCTCGATCGTTTCCGCGTCCTGCACCTCCGGGCCCGTATAGGGGGTGGGCGCGGCCTTGCCCACGTACTCGGGACGCGGGACGGAGGCGGGTACGGGGCGGGTGGGGGAGATCGTCCCCGGGACAAGAAGCGACTGGCCAGACATGCCAGCGAGTGTATCCGTGGCCCATCGGGCAGGATGGCGGCACAGGTGTCGCAGACAGGAGACGTGATGGCGCTGTTCAAGAGGCGGACGGCCGGCAAGCCCGGCGAGTGGTACTACTGCCTCAAGCACGGAACGGTCGAAGAAGGCCCCGAGTGCCGCGCCGCCGACCGCTTCGGCCCGTACGCGACGCGCGAGGAGGCGGCCCACGCGATGGAGACCGCCCGCGAACGCAATCTGGAGTGGGAGACCGACCCCCGCTGGCACGAGAAGGGGCAGGAGAAGGGGCAGGGCCCGGGGGCGGAAGGGTCCGCCTGACAGGGCAGGGCCGGTCCCGGGCCGGGGCGGACCGGGCGCGCGCCCCGGATCCGGCCTGCCCGCCCACACCGACGTCCGTGCGGACGTCCCGCACCGACGTCCGTACGGACGCGACGGCCGCCACACCGCCCGAGCGGACCTGGCCGAGCCGCGGCCCGACCGAGTACGACAGCAGCTCGATGTCGGCCGGCCGGTCGCGCGGCTCCTTGCGGCCAGGCGTGGCGCGCGCCCTCCCGGATGCCGTGCAGCGACGGCTGCTCGGCGTCGTGCGGAGCGGGGTGGACGCCAGGTGTCCGGAAGGTGGCTTTCCGGTGCTCCGGGCGCCGTGGTGACGCGGTCGGGTGGCGGCCCGCGCCATCCGTGTGCCGCGCCTTGACGGTCAGTTGGGGGCTCCCTATGGTCACGCTGACAGAGGACGTCCTACGTCCGGTCTGCCGGGGGAGGACCCATGGCTCACCAGACTTCCGTTCCGTTCCGTGCCGGGTCCGAGGGTTACGCGAGCTTCCGCATCCCGGCCGTGGTCAGCATCCGCCCCGCAAGCGCCGACGACACCGGCCCCGGCTCTGCCGCCGACCCCGGCTCCGGCACCGACCCCGGCACCCTGCTCGCCTTCGCCGAAGGCCGGGTGCACAGCGCCGCCGACCACGGCGACATCGACATCGTGCTGAAACGCTCCACCGACGGCGGCCGCACCTGGGGCCCGCTCCAGACCGTCGCCCGCAACGGCACGGGCACCGCGGGCAACCCGGCCCCGCTCGTGCTGGACGGCGGCCGGGTCCTGCTGGTGCACGTACGCAGCGCCGCCACGGCCACCGAGGACCGCATCCGCCGCGGCCTGGTGTCCGCCGCCGACGGGCGGCGTGTCTGGGTGCAGCACAGCGACGACGGAGGCGCCGCCTGGAGTCCGCCGCGCGAGATCACGGCGCAGACCAAGCGCGCCAACTGGCGCTGGTACGCCACCACCCCCGGACACGCCCTCCAGCTCCGGCACGGACCGCGCGCCGGCCGTCTGGTCGTCCCGGCCAACCACTCCATCGCCCCCACCGTCTCCGGCGACGACGGCACCGAGGGCCGCTACAACGGCGGCCACGTCCTGCTCAGCGACGACGGCGGCGCGAACTGGCGCATCGGCTACACGGACAGCAACCCCAACGGCTACATCAACGCCAACGAGACGACCGCCGCCGAACTCCCCGACGGCACGCTCTACTTCAACACGCGCAACGACTCCCCGGCCCCCGGCAACCGCGCCGACGCCCACTCCGCCCCCGCGGACGCCGGCGAGCGCCTGATCAGGCCGTTCCGTCCGCAGGCCGGACTGACCGGGCCCGTCGTCGAAGGCAGCGCGCTGCACCTGGGGGAGCCCGACGTGCTGCTCTTCTCCGGCCCCGCCGACCCGGACGCCCGCGCCCTGATGACCGTACGGGCCAGCCGCGACCGCGGCCTGACCTGGCGCCCCGCGCACACCGTCGACGGGCTCCCGGCCGCCTACTGCGACCTCGTACGGATCGACGCCGCGACCGTCGGTCTGCTCTACGAGACGGGCGACTTCAGCGCCTATTCGACGATCACCTTCCGCCGCATCCCCGTGGAGGAGCTGGCATGAGCACCGGTACGTACGACAGCGGCCGGGGGCCGGGCCGGGGGCACGGCCGCCTCCGCCGCCGGGCCCTGCTCGGCGGGGCCGCCGCGGCCGCCGCCGGGTTCACGCTGGCCGGCTGCGGCGACGGCGACGGTGACCAGGCGGCGCCCCAGGAGCGCAAGGAGGGCCAGAAGATCACGCTGTCGTTCTGGTCCTGGGTGCCGGGCATCGACAAGCCGGTGGACCTGTGGAACAGCGAGCACCCTGACGTGCAGGTCGAGGTGGAGACGGTGTCCGCCGTGGACGGCCGCCAGTACGCCAAGATGCACGCCGCCGTCAAAGCCGGGAACCCGCCGGATCTCGCCCAGATCGAGTTCCCCGTCGTCCCCAGCTTCCTGCTCGACAACGCCCTGATGGACCTGTCGGCCCTCGGCGCCGCCCGCTACAAGGACCGCTTCGTGGGCTGGCAGTGGCAGCAGTCGGTGTTCGGCAAGGGCGTCTACGCCGTCCCGCAGGCGTCCGGCCCGATGGGGCTCTTCCTGCGCCAGGACCTCTTCGAGCGGTGGAACATCCAGCTCCCGCAGACCTGGGACGAGTACGAGGAGGCGGCGAAGGCGGTCCGCCGGCAGGGCGCCTGGATCGAGACGTTCGCCCCCGCCAACGGCAACCGCTTCGCCGGGCTGGCCTGGCAGGCGGGCGCCGAGTGGTACGCCGCCCAGGGCGACACCTGGACCGTGCACATCGACGACGAGCCCACCCGCAAGGTCGCCGACTACTGGGAGTCGCTGGTCCGGCGCAAGCTCGTCAAGACGATCCCGGACCGGCAGAACGCCTGGTACAAGGACATCCAGACCGGTGCGATCCCGGCCTGGATCGGCGCCAGTTGGGGCGACGCGCTGCTGGCGGGCAACGCGCCCGGCACCAAGGGGAAATGGCGCGCCGCGCCCCTCCCGCAATGGCGGAAGGGCGCCGACGCGCACGCCAACTGGGGCGGTTCGACCACCGCCGTCTTCGCGAAGGCCTCCTACCCCAAGGACGCGCTGGACTTCGCCCTGTGGCTCAACACCGACCCGAAGTCCATCGCGCTGCTGATCGACGGCGGCTACGGCTTCCCGAGTGCGAAGAAGGGCTACGCCACCGCCGACCTCGACGTCCACCGGGACTTCTTCGGCGGGCAGGCGTACAGCAGGATCTTCGCGGACGCGGGCGCGCACGTCGACACCGGCTGGCAGTGGGGGCCGGGCGTGGACACCCTCTACCAGCGGCTCGGCGATGCGTTCACCGAGGCGCTCGACAGCGGCGGCTCGTTCCGCTCCGTGCTCCGCGCCGTACAGGCACAGACCGTCTCCGACCTGCGGGGCAAGGGCCTGAAGGTGGAGAGCGGCGGGTGAGCGGAACCGGCCGGGGCCGGGCCGTCACCGGGAGCGCACAGCGCACGCGTCACATCCGGCTCACCCGGCTCACGCGGACCGAAGCCCGCAACGCCCGCGCCGCGGCCGCCTTCGTCCTGCCCTTCCTCCTCCTCTTCCTCCTCTGCTTCGTCGCCCCGATCGGCTACGCCGTCCACCAGAGCCTGCACCGCACCGAGCGCACCGGCCCGCTCGGCCTCGGCGGCCAGGAGCGCGAGGTCTTCGCGGGCTTCGCCAACTACGCGCACGCGCTCGCCGACGACCGCTTCCTGACCGGATTCGGCCGGGTCCTGCTCTTCGGTGTCGTACAGATACCGCTGATGATCGCCCTGGCGACCGTCCTCGCCCTCCTCCTGGAGAGCGCGAGCGCGCGCGGCATCACGTTCTTCCGCAGCGCGTTCTTCCTGCCGTACGGCGTCCCCGGCGTCATCGCCTCCATCCTGTGGGGCTTCCTGTACGTCCCGGGCATCAGCCCGCTGGTCGAAATCGCCGGATCGCTCGGCTGGGACGTGGACTTCCTCGCCCGCGACACCGTCCTGTGGTCCATCGCCAACATCGTCACCTGGCAGTTCACCGGCTACAACATGCTCGTACTGATCTCCCAGCTCAAAGCCGTACCGGACGAGCTGTACGAGGCGGCGCGCATCGACGGCGCGAACGCCTGGCACCTCGCCCGGCACATCAAGATCCCGCTGATCCGGCCCGCGCTCGTGCTGACCACCGTCTTCAGCATCATCGGCACACTCCAGTTGTTCGCCGAGCCGATGGTGCTCCGGCCCCTCGCCGCCACCATCGACTCCGGCTTCACCCCCAACCTGCACGCCTACAGCGAGGCGTTCGTCAGCAACAACCAGCACGTCGCGGCGGCCGAGGCGGTGCTGCTGGCGCTGGTCGCCTGCGTGCTGTCGTTCGGCTTCCTGCGGCTGGTCGGGCAGCGCGGCGACGGGAGCGACCGGTGAGCCGGGCCGCCGACCGCGACGCCTCCGCACGCGACGCCTCCGCACGCGACGCCTCCGTACGGCCGTCCGGAAGCCCCGCGCGCCCCTCCGCCGGGAGCGCCATCCGCCCACCCCTCCGCTACCGCGTCATCACCGCCTCACTCCTCACCGTCGCCGCGCTCTACTTCCTCACCCCCGTCTACTGGCTCGTCGTCTCCGCCACCAAGAACAGCGCCGACCTCTTCGGCACCTTCGGCTTCTGGTTCGCCCACCCGCGCCCCCTGGAACACCTCCGGGACGTCCTCACCTACGACCACGGCATCTACGTCCGCTGGTTCACCAACTCGCTCCTGTACGCGGGCGTCGGCGCGCTCGCCGCCACCCTGCTGTCCGCGGCGGCCGGCTACGCGCTCGCCAAGTTCCCGTTCCCGGGCCGCGAAGCCGTCTTCAACCTCGTCCTCGCCGGCGTCCTGATCCCCGGCACCGCCCTCGCTCTCCCCCTCTACTTCCTCTTCAGCTCCATGGGCCTCGCCAACACCTACTGGGCGGTGCTCCTCCCCAGCGTCGTGAGCCCCTTCGGCGTCTACCTCTGCCGGATCTACGCGGCGGCCGCCGTACCCGACGCGCTCCTGGAAGCGGCCCGCATCGACGGCGCGGGCGAGGCCCGTATCTTCGCCGGCCTCGGCCTGCGTCTGATGACCCCGGCCCTGGTCACCGTCTTCCTCTTCCAGTTCGTCCACATCTGGAACAACTACTTCCTGCCGCTGGTCATGCTCTCCGACTCCGACCTGTATCCGATCCAGCTCGGCCTGACGGCCTGGACCGGGTACGCGGACCGCCGGCCGGAGCTGTACCAGTACACGGTGGGCGGCGCGTTCCTGTCCGTACTGCCGCTGATGGTGCTGATGACCGTCCTGCAGCGGTACTGGCGTACGGGGCTCACCGAGGGCAGCGTGAAGGCGTGACAGTATCGCTGTCATGACTACTCCTGACGATGCGCGGACCGGTAACGACGCGCAGCCCGTGAATGTCGCCACCGAAGCCAAGAAGGCGCTCAAAAGGGACCCCTGGGACCTCCCCGATGTGTCCGGCCTCGTCGTCGGCGTCCTCGGCGGCACCGGCGACCAGGGACGCGGCCTGGCCTACCGGCTCGCCCGGGCCGGCCAGAAGGTGATCATCGGCTCGCGCGCCGCGGAGCGCGCCCAGGCCGCCGCCGGTGAACTGGGCCACGGCGTCGAGGGTGCGGACAACGCCGAGTGCGCGCGGCGCAGCGACATCGTCATCGTGGCCGTCCCGTGGGAAGGCCACGCCAAGACCCTCCAGTCCCTCCGCGAAGAGCTGGCCGGCAAACTCGTCGTCGACTGCGTCAACCCGCTCGGCTTCGACAAGAAGGGCGCCTACGCGCTCAAGCCGGAGGAGGGCAGCGCCGCCGAACAGGCCGCGGCCCTGCTCCCCGACTCCCGGGTCACCGCCGCCTTCCACCACCTCTCCGCCGTCCTGCTCCAGGACCCGGAGATCGAAGAGATCGACACCGACGTGATGGTGCTGGGCGAGTCCCGCGCCGACACCGACCAGATCCAGGCCCTGGCCGCCCGCATCCCCGGCATGCGCGGCGTCTTCGCCGGCCGCCTGCGCAACGCGCACCAGGTGGAGTCCCTGGTCGCCAACCTGATCTCCACCAACCGGCGCTACAAGGCCCACGCGGGGCTGCGGCTCACGGACGTGTAACCACGGGCCGGGCCGGCCTGCCGACGCTCCTCCCTTGCCCGTATTCAGCGCTCTTCGATATCCTGCAAGGCTGTCCACTTCCGTGGAGGGCATGGCGCCCGGTACGGCGGGCGAGGGAAGGAGCGTGATCCATGCGGTGGTTGCCCCGGCCGCCCGCCCGGACAGTCCGGGAGCACGGGCGGCGGGTTCCGGAAGGAACGCGATGTCCCGTACGGACAAGACGAAACCCCTGTGGATACGCCACGCGGAACACGGCCCCCGCCCGGTCCACGACCACCGCCACGGCCCCTGCGACCTGCCGCCGCACCCGACGCGGAAGCCCGCGGACACCCGCTGCCGGTGGGAACACCCCGGCATGATCCTGCTCGGCTCCACCTGCTGCGCGGGCTGCCACAAGCGCGGCTGCGTCAAGGAGTGGCAGCGGTACGTCAGGACCGGCAACCGCAAGCAGCGCCACGCGGCGCGACGCGAGGCGCGCCGTCACGTCACCGGAGCGGACGGCGACTGACCCGCCCGGCCCGGGGCGGCCCCGGCGGGCCGCCCCCTCCGGCCCGGCCGTCCGGCCCGGACACCGGTCGCCGGGGCCCATGGTGGACACTGGAGGAAAACCCCATACCCCCACGCACAGGAGCCGACCCCATGCCCCGCCTCGCCGTCTTCGCCCTCGTCGTCTGCGCCCTCGCCGTCGCCGCGGCCGTCGTCTCGTTCGTCCAGGGCAGCTGGCTCGGCATCGTGTGGATCCTGATGGCGGGCATCTCCAGCAACATGGCGTGGTTCTACGTCCGCAAGGCGAAGATGGACCGCGAGCGACGCGAGGGGGCGGCGGCCTCGGTGGCCGGCTGAGGGCCTGCCGGGCTCCGGCCCCGTCGTCGCGGGATCTCGCGGGACCCGGCGTCCGCGAGAGCCCCTACCCTGATGCCGGAGGTAGGTGATGCCATGTCTCCGGAGATCTCGTCCAACCTCCGCAAACACCGCCGTCGCCTGGGGTGGAGCCAGGAGCGCCTGGCCGAGGCGGCCGGGGTGTCTCCCGGCGCCGTACGCAAGCTGGAGCAGGGCGGCGTGGCCGCGTCGAAACTCTGGCGCAGCTCGCGGCAGCCCTGGATGTCGACACGGCGACGCTGTTCGCGCCGCCTGCCAGCCCGGAACCCATACGGGACGACGGTCCCAGCCGCCAGCAGTTGCTGGATCTCCGCCGCCATCTGTTGCCGCCCGTCGGGCTCGTCGACATGACCGGGCCGCCCGAGGAAGAGGTGCCCCGCGGCCCGCTGCTCCAGGACATCGAGGAAGCACACGCGCTCTACCAAGCCGACCGCTACGACTCGGTCGCGCGGCGGCTGCCCGGCATCCTCTCCGCCGCCCCTCACGGCACCTGCGGCTCCCCCTGCCAGAAGCGGAACAGTTGCTGGCCGAAGTAGGTGTCCCAGTTGGTGATGCCGAGGGTGCGCAGGATGGCGTCGACCGCGTCGAAGAAGACGGCGTTGACGCCGGGGATCCACAGGAGGCCGAAGACGGCGAGCAGGCCGAACGGGGCGATGGGCTCGACCTGGCGGCGGATCTTGTAGGAGAGCCAGGGCTCGATGACGCCGTAGCCGTCCAGGCCGGGGACCGGGACGAAGTTGAGGATGGCGGCGGTGACCTGGAGGAGGGCCAGGAAGGCGAGGGCGAAGCGGAACTGCGTGGGGACGCCGTCCATGGCGCCCAGCCAGAAGGGGGCCGAGACGACGGCCGCGAAGAGGATGTTCGTGAGGGGGCCGGCCGCCGAGATCAGGCTGTGCCGCCAGCGGCCCCGGATACGGCCGCGCTCGATGAAGACCGCGCCGCCCGGCAGGCCGATGCCGCCCATGATCACGAAGATCACCGGCAGCACGATGCTGAGCAGCGCGTGGGTGTACTTGAGGGGGTTGAGGGTGAGGTACCCCTTGGCGCCGATGGAGATGTCGCCGCTGTGCAGCGCCGTGCGGGCGTGCGCGTACTCGTGCAGGCAGAGCGAGACGATCCAGCCGGAGACCACGAAGAGGAAGACGGCGAAGCCGGGGCTCGCCGCGAGGCGTCCCGTCCAGACGGCCCATCCCGACACCGCCATGACGGCGACGAGCGCGAGGAAGACCGGGCTGACGCGGCGGTCGGTGCGCTGGGCTGATGTGGTCATGGTGGAGGGCTCCTGGGTGTTGCCGTGGGGCTCGGTGTCGGTGTGCGGTGCCGTTACGGGCAGCCATGACCGTATCCGCGGGCGGGGCGGCCGTGCACGGAAAACGACGGGCGGCGGGCGGGAGGTTCCGGGCAGTCTGGGCCCATGACGGATACGGGCGCGGTACGGACGGTACGGGTGTTCCACCGCGACTGGGAGATGGAGTGCTGCGGCACGCCGTTCTCGGTGGGGGACGAGGTCGCGTGGCCGCTGGTCTTCGAAAGCGTCCCGGCGGCGGACGCGGCGGTCTGGGCGGACTGCCTGGACGAGCGGGGACTGCTGCGGGTGGCCACGCTGCACGGTGGGTCGCCGGAGATCGGCCCCGGGACGCCGCGGCTGGCGGGGCGTGTCCGGTCGATACACGTGGCGATCGTGGGGTACCGGGCCGCTGAGCCGGTGCCCGGTGAACGGTGGCTGCGTCCGGTCGAGCGTTGCCCGAAGTGGTTCTCCGACCGGGTACCGGACGGGGTGGGCCATCGGGGCCGCGGGGACGGTACGGGGCCGGGTGGTGGGTCGGGCGGCGTGGGCAGGGCGGGCCGCGGCCAGGGGGCTTATCGCCGGGTCGAGCGCGGCGTCGTCGTCGAGGTCGAGGTGGCGTGTGCGGAGCGCGGCGCGTGAAGCCGCCGCCCGTACAGGACAATGGGGCGGTGCGCTACGGAATCCTCGGCACGGCCCAGGCCCATCGGAGCGACGGTACGCCCGTCGCGCTCGGTGGCTCGCGCCTGCGCGCACTGCTCACGGCGCTCGCGCTGCGGCCCGGCCGGGCGCTCGCCGCCGACCTGCTGATCGCGGACGTCTGGGGCCCGGAGCCGCCCGCCGACGCGACCGGCGCGTTGCAGGCCCTGATCGCGCGGCTGCGCCGGTCCGTGGGCCGGGAAGCGATCGCCTCCGTGCACGGCGGGTACCGGCTGTGCGCCGATCCGTGCGACGTGGATCTGCACCGTTTCGAGGAGCTCGCCGCCGAGGGGGCGCAGGCCCTGGCCGACGCCGATCCGGTCAAGGCCGCCGCGCTGCTCGACGACGCCCTCGCGCTCTGGCGCGGCCCGGCGCTGGCCGACCTCCCGGAGGCGGCGGGCGAGGCGGCGCGCGCCGAGCGCGGCCATCTGGACGCCCGCCGTACCCGGCTCGCCGCGGAGGTCGCCCTCGGGCGGCCCGGCCAGGCCCTGCCCGCGCTGACGGCCCTGTGCGCGGACCATCCACTGGACGAGCCGCTCCAGGCCCTGCGCCTGCGCGCCTTGCGGGCCGCGGGCCGTACGGCGGAGGCGCTCGACGCGTACGCCTCGGTGCGGGCCGCCATCGCCGACCGGCTGGGCGTCGAGCCCGGCCTCGAACTGCGGGACCTGCATGGGGAGTTGCTGCGGGTGGCAGGGGGTTCCGCGGGGCGGGCGGAGGTGGCGGAGGCGGGCGGGCCGGCTTCGAGCATGCTGGCTTCAGGCGTGCCGGCTTCAGGCGTGCCGGCTTCGGGGGCCGACGGCGGATGGTCCGGCCGGCGGGGTGCGGAGACGGCCGTGAGTCCGTCGGCGGGGACCGGAGCCCGTCACGGGGTCGGCGCCCGCAAGGGAGTCGGTGCACGGCCGGGCAACCTGCGGTCACGGCCGACCTCCTTCGTGGGCCGGGAGGACGACCTGGCCGCGATCCGCGCCGACCTGGCCGCCCACCGCCTGGTGACCCTGCTGGGCCCCGGCGGTGCCGGCAAGACACGGCTCTCGCAGGAGAGCGCCGAGGCAGCGGCGGCCGCGGCACCGGACGCCTGGCCGGACGGGGTGTGGTTCGCGGAACTGGCGCCCGTGGACGACCCGCAGACCGTCCCGGAAGCGGTGCTCACCGCGCTCGGGGCGCGCGAGACCGTGCTGCGCGGTACCACCGCCGAGGAACTGCGCGCCGCCGCCGACCGGTCCGGGTCCGACCCGATGGCCCAGCTCGCCGAGTTCTGCGAGAACCGGCGGATGCTCCTGGTCATCGACAACTGCGAGCATGTGATCGGCGCCGCCGCCGCTCTGGCCGACCGGCTGCTGGCCGAATGCCCCGGCGTGACGGTGCTGGCCACCAGCCGGGAGCCGCTGGCCGTGCCGGGGGAGGCGGTACGGCCGGTGGAACCGCTGCCCGACCCGATCGCGCTGCGGCTGCTGGCCGATCGGGGAGCCGCCGCGCGGCCCGGGTTCCGCGTCGAGGACGACCCGGTCGCCTGCGCCGAGATCTGCCGGCGCCTCGACGGGCTGCCGCTCGCCATCGAACTGGCCGCCGCCCGGCTGCGGTTGCTCGGCCCGCGCCAGCTTGCCGACCGGCTGGACGACCGGTTCCGGCTGCTGACCAGCGGGAGCCGCACCGTACTGCCCAGGCAGCAGACGCTGCGCGCGGTGGTGGACTGGTCCTGGGACCTGCTCGACGACGCCGAACGGGCTGTGCTGCGCCGGCTGTCGGTCTTCTCCGGCGGCTGTGACCTGGTCGTCGCGGAGGAGGTCTGCGGGGACGGGCCGGAGGGGGCGTACGGGCCGGACGGGCCGGCGGGCTCCCGGACACGGGTGGCGCCCCGCGACGTGGCCGTCCTGCTCGGTTCGCTGATCGACAAGTCGCTTGTGGTCACGGCCCAGGACGGTGACGGGCGGATGCGCTACCGGCTGCTGGAGACCGTCTCGGAGTACGCCGGTGAGCGCCTGGACGAGGCCGGGGAGCGGCCCGCGACCGAACGGCGGCACCTGGTCACCTATCGCGAACTCGCCCGTAACGCCGACCCGTTGCTGCGCGGCCCCGAGCAGTGCGCCTGGCTGGACCGGCTGGAACTGGAACACGACAACCTGCGCACCGCGCTGCGCCGGGCCGTCACCGCCCACGACGAGCACGAAGCCCTGTGCCTCGTGCTCTCGCTCCAGTGGTTCTGGACGCTGCGCGATCACCGCGCCGACGCCCGCGCCTGGTCGACCGCGGTGGCGGCCCTCGGCCCCGACCCCTTCGCGCTGCCCGTCGAACCGGCGCCCGTCCTGCACGCCCGGCCCATCGACGCACCGCCGCCGATGGACCCCGAGCAGTTGAAGGAGGCGCGCCGCGAGGTCCGGCTGGTCGGGCTGGCCAGCGTCGAGAGCGACATAGAGGTGCTGCGCAAGCAGGAACGGCGGGACGAACTGACCGGCATCCTGGCCTCCTACCGCAGCGGCATGCCGCAGACCTGCAAGCTGCCGGGCGTGATGTGGTACTACGCGGTGATGCTGACGGGGCGATTCGACGACCTCGTACAGATGACGGAGGACGCGGTACGCGCCTGCCGGGAGTACGGCTACGTGTGGGAGCTGGCCTACGTCCTCCAGCTCCGTTCCAAGATCTTCAACGACCGGCAGGGCGGCCTGTCCCAGGCCCGCAGGGACGCCGACGAGTCCCTGGACATCTTCGTACGGCTCGGGGACGCGTGGGGCGCGGCGGAGGCCATCGCGGGGCGCGGCGAGTCGCGCGAGGGGCGCGGCGAGTACGCGCTCGCCGCCGAGGACTACCGGGCGGCCATCCGCTACGCCGAGGAACTCGGGGCGCGCAGCCAGGTTCTGCTGCTCCAGACCCGGCTGGGCAGCGTGCTGATCGAGGCCGACGACGAAGCGACCGGCGAGCGCCTGCTGTACGAGGTGCTGGAGCTGGCGAAGGAGCAGAACAGCGGCCGGGACGCGGTGTCGTTCGCCCATCTGACGCTCGCGATGCACCTGACGTGCGCCGGCCGCCTCCAGGAAGCGCGCGGTCACCTGGACGAGGTGCGCAAGGCGTTCGGCCAGCGAGGGCCGGAGCTGTTCAAGGGCGTGCTCACCATGTCCCTGGTCGCCCTGGACATCGAGGAGGGGAAGTACGCCGCCGACATGCTGCCCAGGATCCGGTCGGCCCTGGAGCTGTTCCAAGGCGAACTGACGCAGATCGTCGCCCCCGACCTGCCGGTGATCCAGCTCCTGACCGGGGCGCGGGCGCTGCTGGGCGTACGGGGCGCGGCGGCCGGCGGACCGGACGCGGCGCGGCTGATCGGCGCGTACGACACGCTCCGCTCCCGCTCGCACCGGCCGCAGCGGGTCCTCCGGAAGAACCGGGCGGCGGCCGAGGCGGAGGCGCGCGCGGCGCTCGGCGACGACGCCGCCTACGACCGGGCGTACGCCGAAGGCGGCGGCCTCTCGCTCGAAGAAGCCACCGCCCTCATCTGACGCGAGCCGGGCGAAGGTGACGCGTCAGGTCTTCTTGCGGAACTTGTTCACCGCGAGGGGCGCGAAGACCAGGGTGATGCCGGCGGTCCAGGCCAGGGTGATCAGCACCGGCTGGGCGACCGCGCCCTGGCCGTTCATCAGGGCCCGGGCCGCGTCCGCCAGGTTCGACAGCGGGTTGATCTTGGTGAACGCCTCCATCCAGCCCGGCATCGTCGTGGGCGGGGCGAATATGGAGGAGCCGAACTGCAGCGGCATCAGCACCATGAAGCCCACGCCCTGCACCGCCTGCGGTGTCTTCATGGTCAGCCCGAGCAGCATGAAGATCCAGGTCAGCGAGGAGCCGAAGAGCAGCGCCAGGGCGACGGCCGCCAGCAGCTCCAGCGGACCGGTCCGCAGGTCGAAACCGATCAGGAACGCCAGCGACAGCAGGATGACGGTGGAGACCAGCATCCGCCCGGACTCCACGAGCATCTTCGCCGTCAGCACCGAGGAGCGGGCGATCGGCATGGTGCGGAAGCGGTCCATCACCCCCTTGTTGAAGTCGTCGTTGACGCCGGAACCGACCGACATGGCGATGTTCAGACCACCCATGGCCAGCAGGCCGGGGATGATGTAGTTCACGTACGCGGAACGGTCGCCGCCCAGGCTGCCGCCCATCGCGCCGCCGAAGACGTACACGAACAGCAGCGTGAAGACGATCGGCATCAACAGGGCGTCGAACATCGACTCCGGGTCGTTCTTGATCTGCATCGCGTTGCGGCGCACCAGGGCGCCCGTGTGACGCCGATGGGCCCGCAGGCCGATCCGGCCCTCGTCGGCACCCGGCCGCTGCGGCTTGACCGGCGCCGTCACCGTCGCGGCACTCATGCCGGAACCTCCTCGAACTGCTTGTCCTGAACGCCCTGCGGGTCCTGCGGCCCGTCCTGCTGGTCGCCGCCGCCGGCCTCCGAGGTCTTCTGGCCGGTGATGGCCAGGAACACCTCGTCCAGGCTGGGCAGATGGGTGTTGATGCCGGAGATCGTGAAGCCCCGCTCGCCGAGCATGCCGACCACGGCGGACAGTTGCTCGTCGCTGATGATCGGCACGTTGACCACACCGTCCTCATGGTCGGTGGTGGCGCCCGCGATGCCGTCCAGGCCGGCCTGCGCGATGGCGCCGACCATCCGGTCCAGCTCGGCGCTCCGCGCCGGGCGTATCTGGAGCGTACGGCCGCCGACCTTGGTCTTCAGCTCGTCGACCTTGCCCTCGGCGATGACCCGGCCGCGGTCGATGACCGTCAGCTCGTGGGCCAGTTGCTCGGCCTCTTCCATGTACTGGGTGGTGAGCAGGACCGTCGCGCCGTCCCGCACCATGCTGCGGACCTCGTCCCAGACCTCGTTGCGGGTACGGGGGTCGAGGCCGGTGGTCGGCTCGTCCAGATACAGCACCGCGGGCCGGCCGATCATCGAGGCGGCCAGGTCCAGGCGGCGGCGCATGCCGCCGGAGTACTTGGCGGCGGCCCGGCCTGCGGCCTCGGTGAGGGAGAACCGCTCCAGCAGCTCGTCGGCCCGCGCGCGGGCGTCCTTGCGGGAGAGGTCCAGCAGCCGGCCGATCATGTAGAGGTTCTCCCGGCCGGAGAGCTTCTCGTCGACCGAGGCGTACTGGCCGGTGAGGCCGATGGTGCGGCGCAGCGCTCGCGGCTGGCGCACCACGTCGAAGCCCGCCACGGTCGCCGTGCCGGCGTCCGGGACCAGCAGTGTGGACAGGCAGCGCACCAGCGTCGTCTTGCCCGCGCCGTTCGGCCCGAGCACGCCGAGCACGGTGCCTTCCCGTACATCGAGATCCACCCCGTCCACGGCCTTCACCTCGCCGAAGTGCTTGACCAGCCCCCGCACTTGGACGGCGTTCCCCGCGCCGTTGGATGTCGTCTTTCGCGTCATGCCCCCACGATGACAGGCACCACTGACAAACGACCGACAGCTGACCGACAGCCCGGGTGGGAGCCGCGCGGAGGGCGGAGACGGCGGACCGGTGGCGGCGGACCGGCGGCGGCGCCGGGAAGACGCCGCCACCGGCGGTGCGTCAGCGGAAGCTGTGCTCCTGGGCCGGGAACGTGCCGCCGACGACCTCTTCCGCGAAGTCCTTGGCCGCGCCGCCCAGGACCTCGCGCAGGTTCGCGTACCGCTTCACGAAGCGGGGCACGTGCCCGCTGGTCAGGCCCGCCATGTCCGTCCAGACCAGGACCTGGGCGTCGCAGCCGATGCCCGCGCCGATCCCCACCGTGGGGATGTGCAGCGAGCGGGTGACCTCGGCGGCCAGCTCGGCCGGTACGGCTTCCAGGACGACGGAGAAGGCCCCCGCGTCCTGGACGGCCTTGGCGTCGCGCAGCAACTGCTGGGCCGCCTCCTCGCCGCGGCCCTGCACCGGGTAACCCCCGTACGCGTTGACCGACTGCGGCGTCAGGCCGACGTGGGCCATGACCGGGATGCCGGAGGAGACCAGCAGCTCGACCTGGTGGGCGGAACGCTCGCCGCCCTCCAGCTTGACCGCGCCCACACCGGCCTCCTTGACCAGGCGGGTGGCGTTGCGCAGGGCCTGGACCGGGCTCTCCTGGAAGGCGCCGAAGGGCAGGTCGGCGACGATCAGGGCGCGCTTGGTGCCGCGGACGACGGCCGCGGACAGGATCGTGATCTCGTCCATCGTGACCGGCACGGTGGATTCGTACCCGAGGTGGCAGTTGCCCATCGAGTCGCCGACCAGCAGCACCGGGATGCCGGCCTCGTCGAAGACGGACGCGGTCATCGCGTCGTAGGCGGTGAGCATGGGCCACTTCTCGCCGCGCTCCTTGGCGGCGGCGATGTCGCGCACGGTCACGCGGCGCGAGCTCTTTCCTCCGTACAGCGCCTTGCCGCTGCTGTCGGACACGGGCTCGGCGGCGGTTCCGCCGGGCGCGGACGTCCCGTCCGCGGGTGGATTCTGGGCAGGCGAAAGCTGCGTCATGGCGACGGCTCCTGTTCGTCATCTCGAAGCGCCCTGACGGCGTCTCCGGACTCCCTTCCATGCTGGCACGTGCCGCGGGGGAAGTGGAAGGGGTGCCGTAGGAGCGTCGAAGGAGCACGCAAGGGGCACCGCGACCCCCAGCGATACGGAACGGGCCCGTATCGGAACCGGCGTAAGGTGTGGGCATGGCCAGCTCAACGACCTCCGGCATAGCCGAAGCGCCCCGGCACGTACCCGAGCACATCCACCGCCGCCGCTGGGTGATCCTGTCCGTCCTGATGCTCAGCCTGCTGATCGTGGTGCTGGACAACTCGATCCTCAACGTGGCGATGAAGACGATCGCCACCCCGGCCCCCACCGGCCTCGGCGCCACCCAGAGCCAACTGGAGTGGGCGATCAACTCCTACACGCTGGTCTTCGCGGGTCTGCTGTTCACCTCCGGCCTGCTCGGTGACCGGCTGGGCCGCAAGAAGGTGCTGCTCTTCGGCCTGCTGGTGTTCGGCGTCGGCTCGGTGCTGGCCGCCGTCGCCGGGTCACCCGGCCAGCTCATCGCCTTCCGGGCCGTGATGGGCCTGGGCGGCGCCTTCGTGATGCCCTCCACCCTCGCCGTCCTGATGAACGTCTTCGAGCGGGACGAGCAGCCCAGGGCGATCGGCATCTGGGCGGGCGGCGTGGGCCTGGCCATCGCGATCGGGCCGATCGCGGGCGGTCTGCTGCTGGACCACTTCTGGTGGGGCTCGGTCTTCCTCGTGAACGTGCCGATCGTGCTCGTCGCGCTGGTCGCGATGGTCCTCCTGGTGCCCGACTCCAGGGACCCGCGGCCGGGCCGACTGGACCCGGTCGGCGTGCTGCTCTCGGTCGTCGGCCTGGTGCTGCTGGTGTACGGGATCATCAAGGGCGGCCAGCTCGCCGACTTCACCGATCCGCAGGTGCTGGGCACGGTCCTGGGCGGACTGCTCGTCCTGGTCGGTTTCGTGCTGTACGAGAAGCGCATCGATCACCCGTCGATCGATGTCAATCTCTTCCGCAAACCGGCCTTCTCCGCCGCCGTCGGCGCCATCGCGCTGGTCTTCTTCGCGCTGATGGGCGTCACGTTCTTCATCGTCTTCTACGTCCAGAGCGTGCGCGGCTTCACACCGCTCCAGGCGGGCCTGCTGATCCTGCCGCTGGCCGTCTCCCAGATGATCTTCTCGCCGCGGGCCCGGCACGTCGTCGACCGCTTCGGCTCCCGCGTCGTCTGCACGGCCGGGATGCTGCTGGTCGCCCTCAGCATGTCCGGTTTCCTGCTGCTGGACACCGACACCCCGATCTGGGTGCTGGAGGTGCTCTTCTTCGTCCAGGGCACCGGCACGGCGCACATCATGCCGCCGGTCACCGTATCGATCATGCAGGCGCTGCCGCGCGAGAAGGCGGGCTCCGGATCGGCGCTCAACAACACGTTCCGGCAGGTCGGCGGCACGCTCGGAGTCGCCGTACTGGGCTCGGTGCTGTCCACGGTCTACCGCGACGGCATCGAAGGGACGCTGCGGTCCGTCCCCGGCCTGACGGACGGCGTCCGGCACGCGGCGGGCGAGTCCATCGAGGCGACGCTCGGGCTGGCCCGGCACCTGGGCCCGACGGGCAAGGCGCTGACCGACGAGGCGAACGCCGCGTTCATCCAAGCCATGCACATCACCGCGCTCGGTTCCGCCGCCGTCGCGATCGTCGGCGCCGTGGTGGTCGGGTCCTTCCTGCCGGGCAGGACGGTGAGCGGCACGCGCGGTACGGACCGGGCGGAGCGGGTGAAGGCGGGAGCACGGTCATGAGCGGGACGTCGGCGACGGACGCGAGGCGGACGGACACGACGGGGACGGGCCGGGCGGATGGCGCGCCGGCCGCCCCGGACCCCCGCCGCGGCCGCCCCCGCAGCCCCGCCGCCGACACCGCGATCATCGAAGCCGTACTGCGCATGATCGAGGACGGCGTCTCCATCGGGGAGCTGTCGATGGAGCGCATCGCCCGCGAGGCGGGCGTCGGCAAGGCCACCGTCTACCGGCGCTGGCCGGGCAAGAGCGCCCTGATGCTGGACGTGATGCGCTCGCTGGACACGGACATCCCGCCGCCCGCGGGGGTGTCCGTACGCGACGACCTCGTGGGCATCATCGAGTTCCTGCGCATCCGCGGCCTGGCCAAGCGCAACTCGGCACTGCTGCGCACCGTCGTCACGCACGTCAAGGCGCAGCCCGCGCTCTGGCGGGAGTACCACGAGACGGTGGTGCAGGCCCGCCGCGAGGTGCTGCTGTCCGTGCTGCGGCGCGGCAGGGAGTGCGGTGAGGTGCGTACGGACCGGGACATCGACCTGCTCGCCGACCTCTTCGTCGGACCGGTGCTGTCCCGGGCCGTGCTGCACGAGTGGGCGGACCTGCCGGAGGGCCTGGCCGAGGAGATCGTCGACACGGTGCTGGACGGCGTACGGCCGCGGGCCTGAGGGCACGGCGCCCGGTGCCCGCCCGTGGCCCGTGGCCCGTCGTCCGGAGAGGTCCGCGCGTCAACCGGTCGAGGACAGCGCCCCATCGAGCGACAAGCGGCCGCGAAAGGCACATCACCTGACCGCTCCATGACGGGAGTATGCCCGTTCTGTCACAGCCCCCGCCCCGGCCTCCGTAGCAGGAACCCCGAGCCGTCAGCGTGCCGTCTCCACTTCTAAGAAAACGCATTACGGGCCATCGCCTAGGGTCGGAGACCACAGGCGGGGCGTACGGAGCAAGGCAGTGAGGGCAGCGGCATGGCGCAGGCATACATGACGGAGTCGGGGCAGGGCCAAGACCCTGAGCGGGCCGCCTCCGGGGCGCGGCGCCTGCGCGACTGGTGGCGCCCGGAGGGCATGTGGCGGCGGGGCATCGTGCTGGCGGTGCTGGCGGTCCTGCTCGGGCTGCTGATGATCCTGCACGCGCACGTCCCCAACACCGTGGGCAACCTCGGCAGCCTGCTGGAGACGTTCCTGCCGTGGCTCGGCCTGCTGGGCGTCCCGCTGCTGCTGATCGCCGCCGTGCTGCGGCGTTCCACGACGGCGGTCGTCGCGCTGCTGCTGCCCGCCGTCGTCTGGGTCAGCCTCTTCGGCGGGCAGGTCACGGACAAGAAGGGCACCGGCGGCAATCTGACCGTCGCCACCCACAACGTCGACGCCGACAACCCCGACCCGGCGGGCACGGCCAGGGACATCGTGAAGTCCGGCGCGGACGTGGTGGCCCTGGAGGAGCTGACCGGTGACGCGCTGCCCAAGTACAAGGAAGGGCTGGCCAAGGCGTACCCGTACCGCACGGTGCAGGGCACGGTCGGGCTGTGGAGCAAGCACCCGATCTCCGACGCAGCGCCCGTGAACATCAAGATGGGCTGGACCCGCGCGCTGCGCGCCACCGTCAAGGCGCCCGACGGCCGGCAGGTCGCCTTCTACGTCGCGCACCTGCCGTCGGTACGGGTCAAGCTCAACGCGGGATTCACCGCCAACCAGCGTGACGACAGCGCGGCCGCCCTCGGCGAGGCGATCTCCAAGGAGAGCCTCGGGCAGGTCATCCTGCTCGGTGACCTCAACGGCACCATGAACGACCGTTCGCTGGCTCCGGTCACCTCGCAGATGCGCTCGGCCCAGGGCGCGGCGGGCGACGGTTTCGGCTTCAGCTGGCCAGCCGGCTTCCCGATGGCGCGGATCGACCAGATCATGATGAAGGGGATCGACCCGGTCTCCTCCTGGTCGCTGCCCCGGACCGGCAGTGATCACCTTCCGCTCGCCGCCTCGGTCAAGATCTGACAAAGCCCGGACGGCCGCGGCGCCCCGGTGGAGCAGGCTCTTCCCGCTCCACCGGGGCGCCGCTGCCGTCCGGCGCCGCTCCTCCGTAACATTCCGTTCTCCCGCCGGAATGAATGGGCTGAGAGACTTTGTTCCGTAGAAGAACTTACGGACATCCAGCCGCGTACGCCGTACGGAACCCCCGGCGCCCCGACGCGCCGCACGGACCGCTCCGGTGCCCCGGTGCATCGAGGCAGCACCGTGCCCGGGACCCCGTACACCCCGTTTTCGAAAGGTCTCTCATGCCCCTGGCGCTGCTCGCGCTGGCCGTCTCCGCCTTCGGCATCGGCACGACTGAGTTCGTGATGATGGGCCTGCTGCCCAATGTCGCGGGCGACCTGGGTACGTCCGTGCCCACGGCCGGCTACCTCGTCTCCGCCTATGCCCTCGGCGTCGTCATCGGCGCTCCGCTGCTGACCGCCCTCGGGTCGCGCATCCCGCGCAAGCGGATGCTCCTGCTGCTGATGGCCGTCTTCACCGTGGGCAATCTGGCCTCGGCACTGGCACCCAACTTCGGCCTGCTGATCGCCGGCCGGCTGCTGGCGGGGCTCCCGCACGGCGCGTTCTTCGGTGTCGGCGCGGTGGTCGCCGCCCGGCTGGTCAAGGAAGGCCGGCAGGCCCGCGCGGTGGCCACCATGTTCCTCGGCCTGACCGTCGCCAACATCGTCGGCGTGCCCGCCGCGACCCTGCTCGGCCAGCACCTCGGCTGGCGTGCGACCTTCCTGGTCGTGGCCGCCATCGGCCTGGTCGCGATGGCCGCGCTGGCCCGCCTCGTGCCGCACATGCCGCGCGCGGAGCACGGCGGCGTGGCCCACGAGATCCGCGCCATGGGCAACCGGCAGGTCGTCCTCGGCCTGGTCACCGCGGTCTTCGGCTTCGCCGGCGTGTTCGCCGTCTACAGCTACCTCGCCTCGATGATGACCGAGGTCTCCGGCTTCGCCGAAGGGTCCGTCCCGCTGGTCCTGGCGCTCTTCGGTGCCGGTATGACGCTGGGCGCGCTGGCCGCGGGCCCGCTGACCGACCGCGCGCTGCGGCCCACGCTGTACGGGGCACTCGGCGCCCTCGCCGTGACCCTGGTGGTCTTCACCTACGCGGTGCACGTCAAGTGGGCGGCCCTGGTCTGCGTCGTCATCCTGGGCGCGGTCGGCTTCATGACCACCACGCCGCTGCAGATGCTGGTCATGAAGAAGGCCCAGCACGCGCCGACCCTGGCCTCGGCCTCCAACCACTCGGCGTTCAACCTGGCCAACGCGGGCGGCGCCTGGGCCGGCGGTGTGGCCATCGCGGCGGGCTGGGGCTGGACCTCTCCGGCGCTGGTCGGCGCGGTGCTGGCCGTCATCGGCCTGGGCATCGCGGTGACCGCCGGCCTGCTCGACCGCGGCGGCTCCGGGTCCTCGCGCATCGTCGCGAGCAGCGAGGACGCCGACGACGTACCGTTGGAACTGCCGGACCGGGTGAACTGACCCGGACCTGCCGGACCGGGTGAACTGACCCGGACCTGCCGGACCGGGTGAACTGACCCGGACCTGCCGGACCGGGTGAACTGACCCGGACCTGCCGGGCCGGGCGAACCGACCCGGCCCCGCCGGACCACCGTGAGAGCGGCCCCCGACCACGACCGTGGCCGGGGGCCGTTCTCGTCGTCCCATCCGCCAGGCGGCGGGGGTTCCGGCGGTGGCGGGCAGGACCGCACGGCCGAGGGCGCTGGACGCGGCTCCGCTCCCGTACCGCCTACTTCCGGTAGCCGAGGACCGTCATCATCCCGGACTCCGCGTGATAGACGTTGTGGCAGTGCAGCATCCACAGGCCGGGGTTGTCCGCGTCGAGGTCGACGTCCAGCCGGCGGCCCGGCAGCACGATCGCGGTGTCCTTGCGCGGACCGCCGTCCGGCAGGGCGAAGGTGTGCCCGTGCAGGTGCATCGGGTGCCACATGGTGGTGTTGTTGCGGAACGACAGCCGTACGCGTTCCCCGGCCCGCACCGGATGGCGCTGGTCCGGCGTGTACTTCTTGCCGTTGACGGCCCAGTCGTACTTCTCCATCGAGCCGGTGAGGTCGAACCGTACGGTCCGGTCCGGCGTGCGCGACGCCAGCCGCACCGGCCCGTCGGCCTTCAGCCGGTCGGCCGTCAGCAGCCGCCCGTCCAACTCCTTCGGCCGTACGGATGCCTCGGGAGCCGCCCCGCCGCCGGTGCGCAGCACGGCCAGCGCGGTCCGCTTCTTGCCCTCGGCGAGCGCGGTCAGCGGGAAGACGCCGTCCTTGGCCGTGACCACCACGTCGTAGCGTTCGCCCATGCCGAGCAGCAGGGCGTCCGTCGGGGCGTGGGTGACGGGATAGCCGTCGGTGTGCGTCACGGTCATGGTGTGGCCGCCGAGCGCGACGCGGTACGCGGTGTCGCCGCCCGCGTTGACGAAGCGGATGCGGACCCGGTCGCCGGGGCGTGCGCGGAAGGTCTGCGGATCCTGCGGGGTGCGGCCGTTGACCAGGTGGTACGGGTAGTCCACGTCGCCCGCGTCGCCGCCCAGCAGCTTGCTGGTGGCGCCCATCAGCATGCGGGAGGGGCCGGCGGGGGAGGGCGTCGCGTGGCCGCCCATGGAGTGCGCTCCATGGTTCGTACCGCCGTGGTTCATGCCGCCTGAGCCACCGTGACCCATGCCCCCGGACCCGGACCCGTGGTCCATTCCGCCCATGCCCTTGCGGAGTTCGGCCAGCACGGCGTCCGGCGTGCTGCCGTCCACCCCGTCGACCCAGTCGTCCAGGACGACCACCCACTCCTTGTCGTAGGCGAGGGGCTCCTTCGGGTCCTCGACGATCAGCGGCGCGTACAGGCCGCGGTCCTGCTGCACGCCCGAGTGCGGGTGGAACCAGTACGTGCCGGGGTGGCTGACGGCGAAGCGGTACGTGAACGAGCCGCCCGCCTTCACGGGGCGCTGGGTCAGGTCCGGTACGCCGTCCATGTCGTTGCGCAGGGCCAGGCCGTGCCAGTGCAGGGAGGTGGCCTCGGGCAGGTGGTTGGCGAGCGTCAGCTCCAGGGTGTCGCCCGCGGTGACCCGTACCTCCTTGCCGGGCAGACCGTCCCCGTACGCCCAACTGCCGACCGTACGGCCGCCCAGGTCGAGCCGGGCGGCGGTGGCGGTCAGCGCGACCTTCCGTACGGGGCCGGAGCCGCGCTTCGCCTCGGCGGCGGCCACTTCCGGGCCGTCGGGGGAGACGTAACCTTCCGGCGCCTCGGCCGGGTTGCCGGCGCCCTTCGTGCTGTCCGTGCCGGAGCCGGAGCCGGAGCAGGCGGCGAGCAGGCCGCTGCCGGCGGCCGCGATGCCCGCGCCGAGCACGGCGCGGCGGGTGTGCGTACGCATGGTGGAGAAACACCTCGTGATGGTGGGAAACGGTTGCGGTGAGCGCGCGTGAGCCGGGCCGCGGACGCGCGCAGGCGTCGGCGGCCGGGCCGCGCGTCTACACGCGCAGGACCGAGAGCCGGGCGAGGTGTTTGTGGCGGGGGACCGGCGGCGGCAGGGGCCGCAGACCGCGCAGCAGCCGGGCCCGTACGGCGGCCAGGAGGTCGGTGGCCTGCCGGCCCAACAGCCGCCCCGTACGGACGAGGACGAGGACGCAGAGGGAGAGCACGGCCAGGCAGACCGCGCCGGGGTTCATGGCGTGGTGGTCGTCGGCGGTGGAGGAGGAGAGACGCGCTTGCTGTGGTGTCTGCGGCAGGTGCTGCGCCTGAGGCAGGTGCCGTGTCCGCGGCAGGTCTTGTGTCGAAGGCAGGTGCTGCGTCTGACGGGCTTGCCGTGCCTCGTGGACGGGCTGCTCCTGATGTGCCGCGGGCCGCGGCCCCGAGCCGTGCCCGCCCACCGGGTGCCCCAGCGTGTGCATGCCGACGATACCGACGATCAGCGCGGCGAACAGCAGCAGACGGCCGCACCACGCGGCTGCCTTCCCCCGGCTTCGCACTGCGTACGGCATGTCGACGGCCCTCCCGGTACCACTGGCCAGCACCCTACCCCTGCGGGGTATGCCGCTCCCGGGCGCCCCGGTCCGCGCCCACTTTGCCTATCCTTGACCTTCCCAGGCGCCCCTGGCGTCCCGTCCCGACCCCCAGGATGTCCGTGCAGCCGAGCAAGAGCCGTCGTGCCGCCCCCGTACTCCTCCTGCTCGGTGCGGTGGCGTACACCGCCTGGGTCCTGGAGGTAGTCCTGTCCACCGGCCTCGATCCGGTACGGACGTACGTCAGTGAACTGGCCGCCGCCGATCAGCCGCTCGGCGGCCTGTTCCGCGCGACGGACCTGCTCGCCGGACTGCTGGTACTGGCGGGTGCGGTCGCCGCGCTCTGCACCCTTCCCCGCCGCCCCTGGGCCACGGCCGGCTGGGCGGCGCTCGCCCTCTTCGGCGCCGCCACCGCCGTCGACTCCCGGCTGCCGCTGAGCTGCGCCCCGACCAGCGACCCGGAGTGCGCGGCCCGCGAGACCGCGGGCCTGGTGCCCGCCACCCACACCGCGCACGCGATCAGCAGCTCGCTGGCCATGGTGGGCGCACTGGCCGCGCTGGTCCTGCTGACCGTGGCCGCCCGCCGGTACGGCCGGTGGCCGCCGCTCGGCCGCGTCGCACCGTGGCTGACCCTGGCCGAACTGGCCGCCACCGCCTGGACCCTCTCCTCCATCGCGGCCTTCACCGAGGGCCACGGCAACTGGGCGCTGGGCGTCGGCCAGCGCCTCCAGGTCCTGCTCGTCGCCCTGTACGTCGGGCTGCTCGCGTGGTGTGTCGGGCGAGCGGGCACCACTACGGGGAGGGAAGGGGAACCGGCATGAGCGGGGACGGCGAGCGGCGGAGGCGGAAGAACACGAGAGGCGGCGCGAAGGAACGCAGAGGCGGCGCGAAGGATTGCCCGACCGCCCCCGCCCCCGCCCCCGGCCGCATGCTGCGCGTCGACGGCGTGGTGCTGCACGTGCTGCGTGAGGGCAGCGGCCCGGTGTGCGTGCTCAGCGGTGGGCTGGGCATGGGCTGGTTCGACTGGGACGCGGTCGCGGCCCGGCTCGCCCCGCACCGTACGGTGGTCCGCTTCGACCGGCCCGGCCTGGGGCTGAGCGCGCCCGCCCAGGAGCCGCCCACCGCCGTGGGCGAGGCCGCCCGGATCGCGCACGTCCTGGACGCGCTCGGGCTGCCCGGGCCCTGCACCGTCGTCGGCCACAGCCTGGCCGCCTTCCACGCCGAGGCGTTCGCCCGGCTGTATCCCGACCGTACGACGGGCATCGTGCTCGCCGACGGCAGCGTGGAGGAGGACCCGCGGCCGCTGCTGCCGCGTACCGTCCGTACGGCCTGGGCGGGCGGCCTGGCCTCCGTGCTCGCGGCGGCCGGGGTGCCGCGCGCCCTCGGTCCGGCCGCGCGCCGGCTGACCACCCGCGTCCTGACCGTGCGCGACCACCCGCGTGATCCGTACGAGGCCGGTGCCTACCGCACCAGTCGGGTACTGCGCGCCTGCGCCCTGGAGAACGCGACGTACGGTTACCAGGCCGCCGAGGTCGCCGCGCTGCGCCCGGACCATCCGCTGCGCGGCGTGCCGGTGACGGTCCTGGCGGCGTACGACGGCAGTGAGACGCCGCGTGAACTGCGCTGGCTGGAGCGGCAACGGGCGCTGGCCGCACAGCTCGGCGGCACCTTCGCCGTCGCCGCCCCGGCCGGGCACCTGGTGATGGCCGACGCGCCGGACGCGGTGGCCACGGCCGTCCTGTCGCTCATCCCTGATCCGGAGGGTCCGCAGCGCGGTCGCTGAACCCGACATCCCACCGCTCGCCCCACCGCGCCAGGCCCCAGGCCCTCACGGCTTGGCCGTCCGCCGCGCCCGCAGCTCGAAGAACTGCGGTACGGACGCGGCGCCGACGAACGCGTCCCACAGGCGGTCGGCGTCCGCTCCGGTGGGCTGGGGTGCCACCACCGGCCCGAAGAAGCCGCGTTCGCCGCCGCTCGTGACCAGGACCGTGACGGGGGAGCCCGCGTCCTTGCCGGAGAACTCCTGCGCCTGCTCACGGGCCCGGGCCACCGGCCGGTCCAGCGCGGAGTCGTGCAGCGCGTCGGCGTACTCCGCGCCGCCCGCCTCCGCCAGGCACCGCTCGGCCAGCTCCGGCGACGGGTCGGCGCCGGCGTCGTGCACCGCCGCCCCGTACGCGGCATAGACGGCGCCGGTCAGCGCGTCCCGGCCGTCGGCGTGCGCGGCCTCGGCCAGCCGCAGCAGGCAGCGGCTCCCGGCCGCGGCCGGGCGGCGTCCGGCGGGCAGTTCGTCGAGCGCGGCCCCGTCGGTCAGGTCGAAGGCGCGGTACGCGAGCGGGATGCCGCGCCGTCCGGTGGCGCCGACCAGCCACTGCGCGGTGCGCCAGGTCCAGGGGCAGACGGGGTCGAAGTGGAACGTCACGGCCGTGACGTCGAAACGGTCGCTCACGGGCTCTCCTCGGCCGTCGTACGGATCGGGCGGCTACGGGCTCGCCCGGCGGAACGAACCCGGCGGAACGAACCGACCGGGCGCATCCGGCGGAACCAACCCGGCCGAACGCATTCGGCGGAGCGCATCCGGCGGAACAAAGCCGGACGATCCGGGCCGCCCTCTCCTGGAGTACCGTCCGCCGCTCCCGGGCAAACGTGCCGGTGTCGCCCCGGGACCGGCGGTTCTGATCTCGGCCGAGGGTGCGTAATGTGACGGTAACCCCCTCACGTGATACTGGTGTGCCACACCTCGTTGCCCGATGGGGTGGGGACAGGCCGATTGACCTGCAAGGATTGGTGAGCCATGGACAAGCAGCAGGAGTTTGTGCTCCGTACGCTGGAGGAGCGCGACATCCGCTTCGTACGACTGTGGTTCACCGATGTGCTGGGGTTCTTGAAGTCCGTGGCGGTGGCGCCCGCCGAACTTGAGCAGGCGTTCGACGAGGGCATCGGCTTCGACGGCTCCGCGATCGAGGGCTTCGCGCGGGTGTACGAGTCCGACATGATCGCCAAGCCGGACCCGGGCACCTTCCAGATCCTGCCGTGGCGCGCCGAGGCCCCCGGCACCGCCCGGATGTTCTGCGACATCCTGATGCCGGACGGCTCCCCGTCCTACGCCGACCCGCGCTACGTCCTCAAGCGCATCCTGGCCAAGACCTCCGACCTCGGCTTCACCTTCTACACCCACCCCGAGATCGAGTTCTTCCTGCTCAAGGACAAGCCGGTGGACGGCACCCGGCCCAACCCCGCGGACTCCTCCGGCTACTTCGACCACACCCCGCAGAACGTCGGCATGGACTTCCGCCGCCAGGCGATCACCATGCTCGAATCGATGGGTATCTCGGTGGAGTTCAGCCACCACGAGGGCGCGCCGGGACAGCAGGAGATCGACCTGCGCTACGCCGACGCGCTGTCCACCGCCGACAACATCATGACGTTCCGGCTGGTGATGAAGCAGGTCGCGCTGGAGCAGGGCGTGCAGGCGACGTTCATGCCCAAGCCGTTCTCGGAGTACCCGGGTTCGGGCATGCACTCCCACCTCTCGCTGTTCGAGGGCGACCGCAACGCCTTCCACGAGTCGGGCGCCGAGTACCAGCTCTCCAAGGTCGGCCGCTCCTTCATCGCCGGCCTGCTGCGGCACGCGGGCGAGATCTCCGCCGTCACCAACCAGTGGGTCAACTCCTACAAGCGCATCTGGGGCGGCGCCAACCGCACCGCGGGCGCCGGCGGCGAAGCCCCCTCGTACATCTGCTGGGGCCACAACAACCGCTCCGCGCTCATCCGCGTCCCCATGTACAAGCCGGGCAAGATGGGCTCCACCCGGGTCGAGGTCCGCTCCATCGACTCCGGCGCCAACCCCTACCTGACCTACGCGGTGCTGCTGGCCGCCGGACTCAAGGGCATCGAGGAGGGCTACGAACTCCCGGCCGGCGCCGACGACGACGTGTGGGCGCTGTCCGACTCCGAGCGCCGCGCCATGGGCATCGAGCCGCTGCCGCAGAACCTCGGCGAGGCCATCGAGCTGATGGAGCGCAGCGAACTGGTCGCGGAGACCCTCGGCGAGCACGTCTTCGACTTCTTCCTGCGCAACAAGAAGCAGGAATGGGAGGAGTACCGCTCCGAGGTCACCGCGTTCGAGCTGCGCAAGATGCTGCCGGTCCTGTGACCGCGCACCCCGCTCCGCAGAACCAGGGGCGGCGCAGCAGCGCCTTCTCCCGGCTGCTGCGGTACGGCTTCACCGACCCGTCGGCGGCGGGGCGTCTCCTGGAGGCGCCCGAACTGGCCGCCGTACGGGACGACTCGGTGCTCCTGGAGGCGCTGGGCGGCACCGCCGACCCGGACCTGGCGCTGACCGCGCTGGTGCGGCTGGCGGAGGCGCAGGGCGAGGACGAGCGGCAGAAGCTGCTGTCCACGCTGATCACCGCGAAGCCGCTGCGCGACCGGCTGCTGGGGGTGCTCGGCGCTTCCGAGGCGCTCGGCGACCACCTCGTACGGCATCCGCGCGACTGGCAGTCGCTGGTCACCTACGAGGCGGCCGACCTGCACCCGACCACACCGGAGTTCGAGGCGGCGCTGGCCGAGGGCGTCTGGGGCGAGCGGGGCCGGGACCGGCCGCGCCCGGACGCGCTGCGCGCCGCGTACCGCCGGTGCCTGCTGGGCATCGCGGCGCGCGACGTGTGCGGGACCACCGATCTCGCCGAGACCGCCGCGGAGCTGGCCGACCTGGCGACCGCTACGGTTCGCGCCGCTCTGGAGATCGCCGGTGAGGAGCAGCCCACCGACGCCGCCGCCTGCCGGCTCGCCGTCATCGCCATGGGCAAGTGCGGCGGCCGGGAGCTGAACTACGTCTCGGACGTGGACGTCATCTTCGTCGCCGAGGCGCGCGACGGCACCGAGGAGGCCAAGGCGCTCCAGGCCGCGACCCGGCTGGCGGGCCGGATGATGCGGGTGTGCTCCGACGTCACCGCCGAGGGCACGATCTGGCCGGTGGACGCCAACCTGCGCCCCGAGGGCCGCAACGGCCCGCTCGTGCGCACCCTCAACAGCCACCTGGCCTACTACGAACGCTGGGCCAAGACCTGGGAGTTCCAGGCCCTGCTCAAGGCCCGGCCGATGGCGGGCGACGAGGAGCTGGGCAAGGAGTACGTCGCCGCGGTCACGCCGCTGGTCTGGCAGGTCTCCGAGCGCGAGAACTTCGTGACCGACGTACGGCAGATGCGCCGCCGCGTCGTGGAGAACATCCCCGCCGCCCAGGTCGACCGCGAACTGAAGCTGGGCCCCGGCGGACTGCGCGACGTGGAGTTCGCCGTCCAGCTCCTGCAACTCGTGCACGGCCGCAGCGACGGGACGCTGCACAGCCCGAGCACCCTGGAAGCCCTCTCGGCACTGGCGGCCGGTGGCTACGTCGGCCGCGAGGACGCCAAGGCGCTGGACGCCGCGTACTGCTTCCTGCGCACGCTGGAACACCGCATCCAGCTCCACAAGCTCCGCCGCACCCACCTGATGCCCGAGGACGAGCCCGACCAGCGGCGCCTCGCCCGCTCCATGGGCCATCGCACCGAGCCGGTCGAGACGCTGCGCAAGGAGTGGAAGTGGCACGCCCGCGAGGTGCGGCGGCTGCACGAGAAGCTGTTCTACCGGCCGCTGCTGGACGCCGTCGCACATCTGGAGCCCGGCGGTACCCGGCTCTCCGCGAAGGCCGCAGGCCAGCGGCTCGAAGCGCTCGGTTACGCCGACCCGGTCGCCGCGCTGCGCCACCTCGAAGCGCTGGCCTCCGGCGTCACCCGCAAGGCCGCCATCCAGCGCACCCTGCTGCCGGTCCTGCTGGCCTGGTTCGCGGACTCCGCCGACCCGGACGCCGGACTGCTCAACTTCCGTAAGGTCTCCGACGCGCTCGGCAAGACCCCCTGGTACCTGCGGCTGCTGCGCGACGAGGGCGCCGCCGCCGAGAACCTGGCCCGCGTCCTGTCGGCCGGCCGCTTCGCCCCCGACCTGCTGCTGCGCGCCCCCGAGGCGGTCGCGCTGCTCGGCGCGAAGGACGGCCTCCAGCCGCGCGGGCGCGCCGCGCTGGAGCAGGAGGTGCTGGCCGCGGTCGGCCGCGCGGAGAACGCCGAGCAGGCCGTCGCCGCGGCCCGTGGGGTACGGCGGCGGGAACTGTTCCGTACGGCCGCCGCCGACCTGATCGGCGCGTACGGCACCGAAGGCCGTCCGGCGGAGGCGGATCGCGGCCACGCCGCCGACGTGATCGGCACCGCCGTCTCCGACCTGACCGCCGCCACCATCGCGGGCGCGCTGCGCGCCGCCGTACGCGACCAGTGGGGCGACACCCTGCCCACCCGCTTCACCGTCATCGGGATGGGCCGCTTCGGCGGCCGGGAGCTGGGGTACGGCTCCGACGCCGACGTGCTGTTCGTGCACGAGCCGCGCGAGGGCGCCGACGAGCAGGAGGCCACCAAGGCCGCGCACGCCGTCGCCAACGAGATGCGCCGCCTCCTCCAGCTCCCCTCCTCCGACCCGCCGCTGCCGATCGACGCCGACCTGCGGCCGGAGGGCAAGACCGGACCGCTGGTCCGTACGCTCTCCTCCTACGCCGCCTACTACCGGCGCTGGTCGCTGGTGTGGGAGGCACAGGCCCTGCTGCGCGCCGAGCCGGTCGCGGGCGACGCCGACCTGGGGAAGCGCTTCATCGAGCTGATCGGCCCGCTGCGCTATCCGATGGAGGGCCTGGGCGAGGACGCCGTACGGGAGATCCGCCGCCTCAAGGCCCGGATGGAGACCGAGCGGGTGCCGCGCGGCGCCGACCCGACCACCCACACCAAGCTGGGCCGCGGCGGCCTCAGCGACGTGGAGTGGACCGTGCAGCTTCTCCAGATGCAGCACGCCTGGAACGAGCCGGGACTGCGCACCACCCGTACCCGCACGGCGCTGGCCGCGGCCCGCGACGCCGGGCTGCTGGCCACCGAGGACGCGCAGATCCTCGACGAGGCGTGGGTGCTGGCGTCGCGGGTGCGCAACGCCACGATGCTGGTACGGGGCCGTCCCGGCGACACGTTCCCGTCCGACGCGCGGGAGCTGGCGGCGGTCGGCCGCTACCTCGGGTACGAGGAGGGGCACGTCGGGGAGATGCTGGACGACTACCGGCGGACGACCCGCAGGGCCCGCGCGGTGGTGGAGGAGATCTTCTACGGGGCGGCGGGCTGAGGACGGGCCCGGCCCGGGCCGGGCAGATCCGGCCTGCGCCGGGCGGGCCCGGCCGGGGGCCTCAGGCCGCGGCCACCCGCCGCGGCAGCCGGTGCGGCAGCGCCGTGTACCAGGCGAAGGCCAGGCCGATGCCGAAGGCCAGGCACAGGATGCCGCCCACCGCGTCGAGCCAGAAGTGGTTGGCGGTGGAGACGATCACGATCAGGGTCGTGGCCGGGTAGAGCAGGCCCAGCACCTTGGCCCACACGGGCTTGGCGATCAGCGCGATCATCACGCCGCACCACAGCGACCACCCTATGTGCATCGAGGGCATCGCCGCGTACTGGTTGGACATCGACGCCAGGTTGCCGGACGCCATCGAGCCCCAGGTGTGGTGGACGATGACGGTGTCGATGAAGCCGCCGCCGTTCATCAGGCGGGGCGGGGCCAGCGGGTAGAAGTAGTAGCCGACGAGGGCGACGCCCGTGGTGGCGAAGAGCGCGAGGCGGGCGGCCGCGTACCGGCCGGGGTGCCAGCGGTAGAGCCAGACCAGCACACCGATGGTCAGGATGAAGTGCAGCGTGGCGTAGTAGTAGTTCATCGAGACGATGAGCCAGGTCACCGAGTCCACGGCATGGTTGACGGTCTTCTCCACCGCTATGCCGAGGGTCTGCTCGGCCTGCCAGATCCAGTCCGCGTTCTTCAGCGCCTGGGCCTTCTGCTCGGGCACGGCGTTGCGGATGAGGGAGTAGATCCAGTAGCTGACCGCGATCAGCAGGATCTCGAACCAGAGCCGTGGGGTACGGGGAGAGCGCAGGCGGGCCAGCCGGCCACCGGAGGACGCACTCGGCGCGTCGTCCTCGGTGGGTGGCGGCACGGCCGTACGGCCGTCAAGAGTCTTCACATGCGCTTCACCCATAGGCAGACAGTCTGCCAGAAAGGGGTCGGCGGCCGATCACCCTCCGGTCTTGTCCCGAGGAGGCCCGCCTAGCACCTTAGAGGGAGGCGCTACCCCCACCCCGGTCGGGGACGCCTCTGCCTTTCGGCAGGGACGGACCGGCCCCTACCGGACACCGGCGGACCACTCAGGCGGAGCTGCCGTCCGTACCGGTCCGGCTGCCGTCCGCACCGGGCCGACTGTCGTCCGTACCGGCCCGGTCTCCGTCCGCACCGGGTCGGCCACTGTACGTATCGGACCGGCTGCCGTCCGCACCGGAGGAACCGCCCTGGCCGGGAACCCGGACGGTCTTCGGGACCGAAGCCGTGGAACCGCGGACGACCAGCTCCGGATGGAAGACGAACTCGCTGTGCGGCGCCGGGGTGCCGCCGACCTCCTCCAGCAGGGCGCGCACCGCCGCCTGCCCCATCGCGGTGACCGGCTGCCGGATCGTGGTCAGCGGCGGGTCCGTGAAGGCGATCAGCGGGGAGTCGTCGAAACCGACGACGGAGACCTCCCGGGGCACGTCCAGGCCCTGCTGCCGGGCGGCCCGGATCGCGCCGAGCGCCATCATGTCGCTGGCGCAGACCACCGCTGTGCAGCCGCGGGCGAGCAGCGCGCCGGCCGCGGCCTGCCCGCCCTCCAGGGTGTACAGGGAGTGCTGGATCAGCTCCTGGGCGGCCGCCCGGTCCAGGCCGAGCTGGTCCCGCATGCTGTGCAGGAAGCCCTCGATCTTGCGCTGGACGGGCACGAAGCGCTTCGGCCCCAGGGCCAGCCCGATCCGCTGGTGGCCCAGTGCCGCCAGATGGGTGACGGCGAGGCGGATCGCGGCCCGGTCGTCCGGCGAGACGAAGGGCGCCTGCACCTTGTCGGAGAAGCCGTTGATCAGGACGAAGGGCACGCCCTGGCCGCGTAGCTGCTCGTAGCGCTGCATGTCGGCGGAGGTGTCCGCGTGCAGTCCGGAGACGAAGATGATCCCGGCGACACCGCGGTCCACCAGCATCTCGGTCAGCTCGTCCTCGGTGGAGCCGCCCGGCGTCTGGGTGGCCAGCACCGGGGTGTAGCCCTGGCGGGTCAGTGCCTGGCCGATGACCTGGGCGAACGCCGGGAAGATCGGGTTCTCCAGCTCCGGGGTTATCAGGCCGACCAGCCCGGCGCTGCGCTGCCGCAGCCGGACGGGACGCTCGTACCCGAGCACGTCGAGCGCGGCCAGCACGGACTGGCGGGTGGTGGCGGAGACACCGGGTTTTCCGTTGAGCACCCGGCTGACGGTGGCCTCGCTGACACCCGCCTGCGCTGCGATGTCGGCCAGCCGGGCGGTCATGGGTGGGACTGTACCGGTCGCCTCCCGGATTGCCCACGTTGCCCGCACCGCCCGGCGGCGGGCCGTGCCGACGGGCGGCCCGTCCGGTCCGCGGGGGCCGCTCGTCAAAGGGCCCACCAGGTGCAGGAGTCACCCGGCAGGACGGCGGTGGCGCCGTCGGCGGAGACCGCCGTGGAGGAGAGCAGCATCCGCCCGGGGCGGGGGAGTTCGACGGCGCGGTCCAGGGTGTTGAGGGTGCACAGCAGCTCCGTACGGCCCGGCCGGCCGGTACGGGTGAAGGCCAGCAGCCCCTCGGGGGCGTCGGCCCAGGCGAGGCCCCCGTCGCCGAGGCACGGGTGTGCGCGGCGCAGGGCGAGCGCCGCGCGGTACAGCTCCAGGGTGGAGGCCGGGTCGCCGGTCTGGGCCCGTACGGACAGGTCCTTCCAGGCGCGCGGCTGGGGCAGCCAGCTGCCGCCGGGGCCGAAGCCGTACGCGGCCGAGTCGCCGTACCAGGGCATCGGTACGCGGCAGCCGTCGCGGAAGCCGTCCTGTCCGTCGCCGCGGAAGAACGCGGGGTCCTGGCGCACTTCGTCGGGCAGGTCGGTGACCTCCGGCAGGCCCAGCTCCTCACCCTGGTACAGGTAGGCCGAGCCGGGCAGCGCGAGCATCATGAGCGTGGCGGCCCGGGCCCGCTGCAGGCCGCCGAGGCGGGTCGCGTGCCGGACCACGTCGTGGTTGGACAGCACCCAGGAGGTGGTGGCGCCGACCGAGGCGGTCGCCGCGAGGGAGGCGTCGACGACGGCGCGCAGCGAGGCGGCGGACCAGTCGGCGGTCAGGAACTGGAAGTTGAACGCCTGGTGGCACTCGTCGGGGCGGACGTACAGGGCGAGGCGTTCGGGGCTGGGGGCCCACGCCTCGGCGACGGCGATGCGCTCGCCGGGGTAGGAGTCCAGCAGGCGGCGCCAGGCGCGGTGGATCTCGTGGACGCCGTCCTGGTCGAAGAAGGGCAGCACCTGGCTGCCGATGAGTTTGGCCTGCTCCTTGTGGCCGATGTCCGGCAGGCCGGGCGCCTTGACCATGCCGTGGGCGACGTCGATGCGGAAGCCGTCCACGCCGAGGTCGAGCCAGAACCGCAGGACCGACTCGAACTCGGCGTGCACGTCCGGGTCGTCCCAGTTCAGGTCGGGCTGCTGCGGGGCGAACAGGTGCAGGTACCAGTCGCCGCGCTCGGTACGGGTCCAGGCGGGGCCGCCGAAGACCGACTCCCAGTCGTTGGGCGGCAGCTCGCCGGACGCGCCCTTGCCCGGGCGGAAGAGGTAGCGCCGCCGGGCCAGTTCCGGGTCCTGGAACCAGGGGTGCTGGTCGGAGGTGTGGTTGGGCACGATGTCGACGATCACCCGCAGGCCCAGCGCGTGCGCGGCCCGTACGAGGTCGTCGGCGTCCTGGAGGCTGCCGAACAGCGGGTCGACGGAGCGGTAGTCGGCGACGTCGTACCCGCCGTCGGCCTGCGGGGAGGCGTAGAACGGGGTGAGCCAGACGGCGTCCACGCCCAGTTCGCGCAGGTAGGGCAGGCGTTCGCGGGCGCCGCGCAGATCGCCGATGCCGTCCCCGTCGCAGTCGGCGAAGGAGCGGACGTAGACCTGGTAGATGACGGCGTCGCGCCACCAGCCGGGTCGCCCGCCGGGCTCTGCCGCCGCGCGGCCGGGGTCGGTCGAGGTCAGCTCCTGGGTCATCTGGCATCCCTGTCGAGAGTGGGGCGATTCGGGGGAGAGCGTCCATGCATCGTCTTGCAGGGTCCAGGCATCGATCGTCGGACGGTCGTCTACGGACTCAACGCGCGGAGCACGGCGGGGTGACGGGCCCGCGGGCGCTCGGAGCCCTGGTGAGCGGCCTGCCGGGGTGCGAGGGGCGTGGTGTGCGCGGGCGCCGCCCCCTGCAACCCCTTCCCGTCGGCTTGCAGAAAATTGCCGCAAGGTCTTTCGAATTCATGACGGCGCTGTTACGTTCCTGTCCGCCATCACAGGCGTTCCGAACGGCCGGGCATGGCGTTCCGACGCCATCTCGGGCGTTACCTTGAGGAGTTCACATGCGGCGTGGCATGGCGACCACCGCGTTGGTCGCGGGTCTGGCACTGGCGGCGACAGCGTGCGGCAGCGGCGGCGGAGGCGACCAGCAGAGCGGGGGCGAGCTGTCGGGCACCGTGACCTTCTGGGACACCTCCAACGACGCCGAGAAGGCGACGTACAAGAAGCTGGCCGAGAGCTTCGAGAAGGAGCACCCGAAGGTCGACGTGAAGTACGTCAGCGTCGCGTTCGGCGAGGCCAACGCCAAGTTCAAGAACGCCGCGGGGGCCGGCGCCGGCGCCCCCGACGTGATGCGCACCGAGGTCGCCTGGGTCGCCGACTTCGCCAACCTCGGCTACCTCGCCCCGCTGGACGACACCCCGGCCCTGGCCGACACCGGCGACTACCTGCCGCAGGCGCTCGGCAGCACCAGGTTCAAGGACAAGACCTACGCGGTGCCGCAGGTCACCGACACTCTCGGCCTCTTCTACAACAAGCGGCTGCTCCAGCAGGCCGGCGTCGAGGTCCCCAAGACCTTCGCCGAGCTGACCGCCGCCGCCCAGCAGATCAAGGACAAGACCGGCGCCACCGCGCTGTACCTGCGCGGCGACGACCCGTACTGGTTCCTGCCCTACCTCTACGGCGAGGGCGGCGACCTGGTCGACGCCCGCGACAAGGTCGTCACCATCGACGACGACGCCGGTGTCAAGGCGTTCAAGGCCATCAAGGACCTGGTCGACTCCAAGGCCGCCGTCACCGACGCCACCGACGGCCAGGAGAACCAGCTCAAGGCCCTCAAGGACGGCAGCGTCGCGATGGCCGTCAGCGGCCCCTGGGACATCGAAGGCGTCCGCGCGGGCAAGGAGTTCAAGGACAAGAAGAACCTGGGCGTCGCGCCCGTACCCGGCGGCAGCGCCTCCCAGGGCTCCCCGCAGGGCGGCTGGAACCTCTCCGTCTACGCGGGCTCGAAGAACCTCCAGGCGTCCTACGCCTTCGTCAAGTACATGAGCTCGGCGAAGATCCAGCAGCAGACCACCGAACAGCTCAGCCTGCTGCCCACCCGCAAGTCCGTGTACGAGGTGCCGTCCGTCAAGAACAACGAGATGGTCGGCTTCTTCAAGCCCGCCGTCGACAAGGCCGTCCAGCGCCCCTGGATCGCCGAGGGCAACGCCCTCTTCGAGCCGATCAAGGTGCAGATGAACAAGGTCCTCACCGGCTCCAGCACGCCCGAGCAGGCCGCCAAGGCCGTCGGCGACAGCTACCGCAAGATCCTCAAGGACTACAAGTGACGGACGCCGTACGGATGTCCCGGGCCCGGCGGAAGGGGACCGCCGCCGCGCCGCCGGGCCGGGCGCGCAGAGCCCTGAGCACCCACTGGTACGCCTGGACCATGGTCGCCCCGGTGGTGCTCGTCATCGGCGTCATCATCGGCTACCCCCTGGTCCGCGGCCTGTACCTGTCGCTGACGGACGCCAACGAGGCCAACGTCGAGCGCAACATCGGCATGAACCACATCCCGGCCACCTACACGTTCACCGGCCTGGAGAACTACACCGAGATCCTCGGCGACGACGTCTTCTGGGGCCGCCTCGGCTGGACCGTCCTGTGGACGGTGGCCTGCGTCGCCCTCACCTTCGCCATCGGCCTGACCCTCGCCAACCTGCTCAACCGCACCCTGCGCGGCCGCACCTTCTACCGGCTGGCGCTGATCCTGCCCTGGGCCATCCCCGCCTTCGTCTCCGTCTTCACCTGGCGGCTGCTCTACAACGAGAAGAACGGCCTGCTCAACAAGGTCCTGGCGGGCGGCGGCATCGACGCGGTGCCCTGGCTGAACGACCCGACCTGGGCCAAGCTGTCGGTCATCGCCGTCAACGTGTGGCTGGGCGTGCCGTTCATGCTCGTCGCGCTGCTCGGCGGTCTCCAGTCGATCCCCGGCGAGCTGTACGAGGCCGCGGAGATGGACGGTGCCAACGCCTGGCAGCGGTTCCGCAACATCACCCTGCCGGGGCTGCGCGGCGTGAGCAGCACCGTGATCCTGCTCTCCACCATCTGGACGTTCAACATGTTCCCGGTGATCTACCTGCTCACCCGGGGCGGCCCCGGCGACGCCACCGAGATCCTGGTGACGTACGCCTACCGGCTCTCCTTCGTCGACAGCCCACGGGACTTCTCCGGCTCGGCCGCCTGGGGCGTGCTGATCCTGCTCCTGCTGTCCCTCATCGCGGTCGTCTACCGGCGCTCGCTCCGCAAGCAGGGAGAGGTGTGGTGATGGCCGAGTCCCTGCGCAACAGGCGCAGCCCGCTGGCCTCCGTCGGCCTGCACGCGACCCTCCTGATCGCCGCCGCCGTCGCGGTCTTCCCGCCCCTGTGGCTGCTCGTCACGTCCTTCAAACCGAAGAACGACGCCTTCTCCACCGAGCTGGTCACCCACTTCACCTTCGCCAACTACCGGCACGTGGTCGCCGACACCCAGTTCCTGACCTGGTTCGGCAACTCGCTGCTGGTCGTCGGCGTCACCACCGTCCTCGGCGTCTTCGTCGCGGCCACCACCGGCTACGCCGTCAGCCGCTTCCGGTTCCCCGGGATGCGCCCGCTGATGTGGCTGCTGCTGATCACGCAGATGTTCCCGGTCGCCGTGCTGATCGTGCCGCTGTACAACCTGATGGCGAGCCTGGGCCTGCTCAACCAGCCGGCCGGTCTGATCGTCACGTACCTGACCATCGCCGTCCCGTTCTGCGCCTGGATGATGAAAGGCTTCTTCGACACCATCCCGGTGGAGATCGACGAAGCCGGGCGCGTCGACGGCCTCAACCCCTTCGGCACCTTCTGGCGCCTGGTCCTGCCGCTGGCCCGCCCCGGCCTGGCCGTCACCGGCTTCTACACCTTCGTGACCGCCTGGGCCGAGGTCGCGTACGCCTCCGCGTTCATGACCGGGGAGGAGAACCTGACCCTCGCCGGCGGCCTCCAGACCTTCGTCAACCAGTACGTCAACGACTGGGGCTCGATGACCGCCGCCGCCGTGATCATCGCGGTGCCCGCCGGCCTGGTCTTCGCCTTCGCCCAGCGCCACCTCGTCGCCGGACTGACCTCCGGCACCACCAAGGGATGACATGACCACCCAGACCACCCAGCACCACGCCACCGGAGCGCCCGCCGACGCCGCGGACGCGACCGCACCCGGTGCCACCCAGTGGTGGCGCGACGCGGTGATCTACCAGGTCTACCCGCGCAGCTTCGCCGACGGCGACGGCGACGGCATGGGCGACCTCCCGGGCATCCGCACCCGCCTTCCCTACCTGAGGGACCTCGGCGTCGACGCCGTCTGGCTCAGCCCGTTCTACTCCTCCCCGCAGGCCGACGCGGGCTACGACGTCGCCGACTACCGCGTCATCGACCCGGCCTTCGGCACCCTCGCCGACGCCGAGGCGGTCATCCGCGACGCCCACGCCCTGGGCCTGCGCATTATCGTCGACATCGTCCCCAACCACTGCTCCGACCAGCACGCCTGGTTCCGGCAGGCGCTGGACGAAGGCCCCGGCTCGACGCTCCGGGACCGCTTCCACTTCCGCAAGGGCCGCGGCGAGAACGGCGAACTCCCGCCCAACGACTGGGAGTCCGTCTTCGGCGGACCCGCCTGGACCCGCGTCGCCGACGGCGAGTGGTACCTCCACCTGTTCGCTCCCGAACAGCCCGACTTCAACTGGGACCACCCCGCCGTCCAGGACGAGTTCCGCTCCATCCTGCGCTTCTGGCTCGACCTCGGCGTGGACGGCTTCCGCATCGACGTCGCCCACGGCCTGGTCAAGGCCCCGGGGCTGCCCGACACGGGCCGCACCGACCAGCTCAAACTCCTCGGCAACCAGGTCCTGCCCTTCTTCGACCAGGACGGCGTCCACGCGATCTACCGCTCCTGGCGCCGTGTCCTGGACGAGTACGCGGGCGAGCGCATCGGCGTCGCGGAAGCCTGGACCCCCAGCGCCGACCGCACCGCCCTCTACCTCCGCCCCGACGAACTCCACCAGGCATTCAACTTCCACTACCTGAACACCGGCTGGGACGCGGCCGAACTGCGCGCCGTCATCGACGCCTCCCTCGACGCCGTGCGGCCGGTCGGCGCCCCCACCACCTGGGTCCTCTCCAACCACGACGTGGTCCGGCACGCCACCCGCCTCGGCGGCGGCGCCCGCCGCGCCCGCGCCGCCGCCCTCCTCATGCTCGCCCTCCCCGGCTCCGCCTACGTCTACCAGGGCGAGGAACTGGGCCTCCCCGAGGTCACCGACCTGCCCGACGAGGTCCGCCAGGACCCCGCGTTCTTCCGCGGCGACGGCCAGGACGGCCTGCGCGACGGCTGCCGCGTACCGATCCCGTGGTCCGGCGACACGGCCCCGTACGGCTTCGGTACGGGCGGCAGCTGGCTCCCGCAGCCGCCGGAGTGGGCGGGCCTGAGCGTCGCCGCCCAGACCGGCGACCCGGCCTCCATGCTGGAGCTGTACCGTACGGCCCTCCGGCTGCGCCGCACCCACCCCGGGCTCGGGGCGGGCGACCGGGTCGCATGGCTGGACGCGCCCGAAGGCGTCCTGGCCTTCCGCCGCCCCGGCGGCTTCGTCTGCACGGTCAACACGACCCCCGACCCCGTACGCGCCCCCGTCCACCCCGACTGGCGCCCCCTCCTCTCCTCCGCCGAACTCCTCACCGTCGACGACGAACCGACCCTCCCGGCGGACACCGCCGTGTGGTGGGAAGCGTGACCGACCGGCCCGACGCACCGCCGGCCGGGGGCAACGGCCCCCGGCTGGCGCACATCGCCGCGCAGGCGCAGGTCAGCGAGGCGACCGTCAGCCGGGTGCTGAACGGCAGGGCGGGCGTGGCCCGCGGCACCCGGCAGCGGGTCCTGGCCGCCCTCGACCTGCTCGGCGGCGAACGCCCCGTGCGCCTGCGGCGCACCAGCGCCGGACTGGTCGGCCTGATCGTCCCGGAGCTGACCAACCCGATCTTTCCGGCCTTCGCCCAGCTCATCGAACAGGCCCTCGCGGGCCACGGCTACACCCCCGTCCTGTGCACCCAGCTCCCCGGCGGCGCCACCGAGGACGAACTCGTCGAGCAACTGGAAGCCCGCGGTGTCACCGGCATCATCTTCCTCTCCGGTCTCCACTCCGACAGCACCACCGACCCCGCCCGCTACACCCGCCTCACCGACCGCGGCCTTCCGTACGTCCTCATCAACGGTTACCACGAGGACATCACCGCACCCTTCGTCTCCCCGGACGACCGGGCGGCCTCCCGCATGGCCGTACGCCACCTCGCCGAACTCGGCCACCGCACCATCGGCCTGGCGGTCGGCCCGGCCCGGTACGTACCGTCCCGCCGCAAGGCCGAAGGCTTCGCGGCGGCGTTGCGGGAGGAATTCGGCCTGCGGAAGGGGGCGGCCGAACGGCTCACCCGCCACACCCTCTTCGGCGTCGAAGGCGGCCACGCGGCAGCCGCCTCCCTGCTGGACGCGGGCTGCACGGCGGTCGTCTGCGGCAGCGACCTGATGGCCCTCGGCGTCGTACGGGCGGTCCGCCAGCGCGGCCTCGACGTCCCCTCCGACATCTCCGTCGTCGGCTTCGACGACTCCCAGCTCATCGCCTTCACCGACCCGCCACTGACGACCGTGCGCCAGCCGGTACGGGCGATGGCCTCGGCAGCCGTGGACGCGCTGATCGAGGAGATCCGCACCCGCGCGGACGGCGACGGTCCGCCCGACCGGCACACGGAGTTCGTCTTCCAGCCGGAGCTGGTGGTACGGGGATCGACCGCCCGGCTCCCGGAGACGGCGGGGTAGCGCGCACGGCCACGGGTGGCAGGATGACCCCGCAATCACGCGATCACCGCCGCCGCTTACGGGAAGGTGCCGGACCATGGCCGTCATCCACCACACCACCCTCTCACCCACCAAGCTGGAACTCCTCACCCCCTGGCTGCCCGAACAGCCCTGGTACGCGGGCGACGGGACCGCCCCGGACCTGACCAAGGCCGGCGGCTTCCGGCTGGACGACCCGGAGGGCGAGGTCGGCATGGAGTTCATGGTCGCCACCGACTCCTCCGGCGCCGCACCGGTCCACTACCACGTCCCGCTCACCTACCGGGGCGCACCGCTGCCCGGCGCCGACCACGCGCTGATCGGCACCCTGGAGCACGGCGTACTCGGCAAGCGCTGGGCCTATGACGGCACCCACGACCCGGTCCTGGTGGCCCAGCTCTTCGCCCTCCTCACGGGCGACGCCGTGGCCCAGGCCCAGAGCGTCAGCGACGCCCTCGACCCCACCGTCCACGCGCAGCTCGCCGGCACCGGCCACGGCACCGTACCGGGCCCCGCCTCGGTGACCCCGGCCCCGTCCGCCACCGACATCCTCGTCCGCTCCGCCCGCCCCCTGGTCCTGCGCGTACACCGCGTCCTGGCACCGGGCGACACCGACGGCGGGTCCACACTGGGCCACATCAGCGCGACGTGGACCGAGGCGTCGGGGGAGCGGGCCCGTGGAGTGTTCTTGACGGTGCATGAGAGTGCGTGACGGCGCATGAGGTGTCGGACTGACGGCGGCAGACGCGGGCTACGCCGTGCGGCCCGGGAAGGCCGCGCTCACCCGCCGAGCGGTGAACCGAGCAGCCAGTCGCCCGGGGCGTCAGGGTCCGGGCTGAGGTAGAACTCCTCGATGGCCTTGCGGAACTCGGCGTGGCTGATGGCGCCGTCGCCGTCGCGGTCCAGCCGCCGGAAGGCCGGGGCGGAGATCTCCCGGGGGATGTGCAGCGCCTCGTACATCCGGACGTACTCCTCGGTGGTGAGCACGCCGTCGCGGTCGGTGTCGAGCGCCCGCATGAGGGCGTCGACGATCTGCAGCACGACGTGCTCGAAGGTCTTCGGGTCGGTGACGTGCGAGCGCATCAGGCCGATGAACGGCCGGCGGCCCACCCGGCCTTCGCCGTCCGTGCCGCCGGCGTCGCGCAGAAGCTCCCACCACCTGCCGAACGCCTCGCGCAGCGCGGCCCGGTTCTCGTGGTCCTCGGGTCGGGCCACCGCCATGAACAGTCCGCCCATCACCTCGAAGTCCTCATGGGTGAGCCAGCCGTCCTCGGTGCGGTCGAACCAGTCGAAGAGGAGGCTGAACTTGCGGTCGAGGGCGTCGTTCGCCATCGCACCCACCGTCCTTCCGCGGGGCGTCAGGGGCGCGTTCCATGCAACTGCCGGTGCGGGGCGCGGTCAACGACGGTTCGGGTCAGGTTGTCCGGGGCGGTCGGCCCTTCGGGGGCCGTACGGCGTTCAGCCGCTTCGCGCAGCCGTGTTAGCCGGGTGTTAGCGGAGCGGCAGTTGTGCGCTAGTGGTCCCGGGCAGAGTCGGTGACGTTCCGAGGAAACATGACGTCACCGACTGCACCGGGGGTTCGAATGAGCGCCAGCACCACTGTCCGCACCGCACGTCGCCGTACGCTGCGGGTCGCCGCCGCGGCCCTGGTCGCGGCGGCCGGCCTGTCCCTGACCGCCTGCTCCGGCTCGGACACCACCGGCACCAAGGCCGCGGGGCAGCCGGGCATGGGTACGGTGGCCGAGTCCCGCGACGCGGCCTCGTCCGTGGGGACGCAGTCCACCTCCGCGGGAACGCGGGGCTCCGAGGCCAAGGGGGCCAAGGGGGCCAAGGGAGCCGAGGAAGCCAAGGCGGGGGCGCCGGTCCGCACCGTGCCCCTGGCGGACGGCATCAGCAAGGCGGAGGTCCGCCGGCTCGGTGACCAGCACTACCGGGCCAGGATCGTCGCCCGTGGTGACGTCCTCGCCACGCTGGAGACCAAGCAGCGTGACGCCGGGCTGGACGCCAACGACATGTTCGTCGTGCTGTCGCTGGACGGCAAGGTGCACTCCTGGATGGGCGGCGGACACCAGGGGCCGGGCACCTTCAAGCTGGCGGGCGGTTGGACGGCCAAGGTCACCAAGGTCGGTGAACTGCACTACCGCGCGCAGATCCTCGGCAGGGGAGGCGCGGTGTACGGCACGGTCGAGGCCGACCAGCAGGACGCCGGGGTCGTCGCCAACGGCGTGCCCATCGTGCTCAGCGGCGGTGGGGTGATCAGCGCCCACGCGTAACCGCCGGTGCTCGTCGGGGCAGCTCGGAATGTTGCGGACAAGAGTTCAGAGACCAGCTGGAGATCATGATGAAGTCGTGGCGTACGCGTATCGGTGTCGGGCTGGCTGTCGGTGCCGCGGCGGTGGCCGTTCCCCTGACCGCCACCACCGCCTCCGCCGCCCCGCCGCCCGGTGACGGCTGGATTCCCGCCGGCGCCGAGAAGTACCCCTCGAAGGGGGAGTGCGAGGCGAAGGAACTCCCGGGCGCCCGGGCGAACGGGTACCACGAGGTGTGGTGCGACGACAGTGAGACGATCATGCCCATCTACTACCGCTGACCGCTGATCGCTCCGTGAAAGTCCGCTGCCCCGGTGTGCCGCACCGGGGCAGCGGACTTTCCGCGTTCCGGGTGCCGTCCGCCGGGATCACCGGTCGCCGAGGAATTTCTCCAGGAACGGGGTGGGGGCGCAGCGGGCGACGGCCGCGCAGGTGACGCACAGGGCGATTCCGGCGAACGAGACGACGGAGAAGTTCCCGACCAGGAGCAGGACGACCACCAGAACAGCGGCCACGACGGGAACCACCGCCCTGACGGGCCGCACTCGTTCCTCCTGGGCGTGCAGCGCGCTCGCGATGTCCTGGCTCCGCCGCCGGCGCTGACGTTCCCGTTCCCTGCGCCACTCGGCCTCCCGCTCGGCCTCCTCCTGGGCTGCCATGCGCTGCCGCAGCTCCGCCATGGCGGATTCCTCCTCGGGGCTCCGCCCCGGCGGCGTGTGCACATGGAGGTCACCCTCGAAGGAGCCGGTCTGGATCACCAGCCCGTGGTTGACCTCCGCGCTGAACACGTTCGTCACGGTTTTCTCGTCGATGTCCCGGCGCCGTATGTCATCCCCCATGCCACCGACGGTACCGGCGCTCCATCGGGAGCACCATCGACCTCCACGCCCGGCGGTACGTGCGGCCGCGAGGCTGTACACCCCGCCGGGCGCGGCGCTTTGGTGGTGGGGACCGCCGGGGCGCCGTGGCACCGGCACGCCGTAACGCCGCTGCAATCTCTTGCGCAAACTCTTGCAACAATCAACCACGGCGGATAGAACAACGGCTGAACACCTCCCACCCCCTCAGGAGGAACCATGGCCCCCACCCGCCGCAGGCACCCCGCGCGCAGACCCGTGGCCGCCGCGCTCGCGCTTCTCTCCGGTGCGGCGGCGGCCGTCCTCGCGCCGCCGCCGCAGCCCGCGAACGCGGCGCCCCCCGGGGTGAAGGACGTGACCGCCGAACTCTTCGAGTGGCGCTACGAGTCCGTCGCGAAGGAGTGCGCGAACACGCTGGGGCCCGCCGGTTACGGCTTCGTGGAGGTGTCGCCGGCCACCGAGCACATCCAGGGCGGCCCGTGGTGGACCTCGTACCAGCCCGTCAGCTACAAGATCGCCGGACGGCTCGGTGACCGGGCGGCCTTCAAGGACATGGTGGACACCTGTCACGCGGCCGGGGTCAAGGTGGTCGCGGACGCGGTGATCAACCACATGTCGGCCGGTTCGGGCACCGGCACCGGCGGCTCGTCGTACACGAAGTACGACTACCCGGGGACCTATCAGCGCCAGGACATGGACGACTGCACCGGGCGGATCACGGACTACCGCGACCGCTGGAACGTGCAGCACTGCGAACTGGTCGGCCTGGCGGACCTGGACACCGCCGAGCCGTACGTCCGGTCCCGGATCGCCACGTACCTGAACGACCTGCTGTCACTCGGTGTGGACGGGTTCCGCGTCGACGCGGCGAAGCACATGCCGGCGGAAGATCTCGCCGCGATCAAGCGGCAGTTGAAGGACCCTTCCGTTTACTGGAAGCAGGAAGCGATATACGGGGAGGGCGAAGCCGTCTCCCCGGCCGAGTACCTGGGCAACGGTGACGTACAGGAATTCCGGTACGGCCGCGACCTGAAGCGCGTGTTCCAGAACGAGAAGCTGGCCTACCTGAAGAATTTCGGCGAGGGCTGGGCCTACCTGCCCTCCGCGCGGTCCGGTGTCTTCGTCGACAACTGGGACACCGAGCGCAACGGCTCCACACTCAGCTACAAGGACGGCGCGGACTACACCCTCGCCAACGTCTTCATGCTGGCCTGGCCGTACGGAGCGCCCGACGTGCACTCGGGGTACGAGTTCTCCGACCATGACGCGGGGCCGCCCAACGGCGGCACGGTCGAGGGCTGTTGGCAGGACGGTTGGAAGTGCCAGCACAACTGGCCGGAGATCCGCAGCATGGTCGCCTTCCGCAACGCGACCCACGGCACGGCCGTCACCCACTGGTGGGACAACGGCAACGACGCCATCGCCTTCGGGCGCGGCGACAAGGGCTATGCGGTCGTCAACCACGAGGGCAGCGCGCTGACCCGCACGTTCCAGACCGGGCTGCCGGCCGGCCCGTACTGCGACGTACAGAGCCGCAGGCCGGTGACGGTGGACGGCGACGGCCGCTTCACCGCCACGGTCGCCCCGAACACGGCGCTGGCGCTGCACGTCGGCGCGCGTAGCTGCGGCTGACCGACGCCCGACGCCCGACGTCCCGCGCCCGGCGCCCGTCGTCCGAGGCGGCGGGCCGGGGCCGCCGGCCACCCCGCCCCGGCCCGCCCGGCACGTCCCGAACGTCCTGAAGGAGTCCTTACGTGAGGCGCACCCTCCGCCGTACCGTCGCAGTCGTGGCCATGGCCCTGTGCGCGGCGGTCCTGCCCGCCCCGCCCCCCGCGAACGCCGCACCGCCACCGGCTCCCGCCACGGCGGCGGCGCAGTGGATCGACCGCGACACCCTGGTCTGGAAAGGCGCCCGGCGGGCGGACGCCCAGTTGGAGTTCGGGGCGGAAGGGGAGGGGCGGGGGGTTCAGCGGATACGGCTCACGTCCAGCGTCCTGACCCCGGACGAGCAGGCCGCGTATCCGCACCTGCGGAACTTCCCGGCGTTCGCCGTCGACCCGCGTGACCGGAGGTTCACCTTCACCGCGCTGCGCGACCGGCTCGTCGCCGTCCAGCCGGACGCCGACGGGCGGCGCGTCAGCACCGGCGTACAGATCCCCGGTGTACTGGACGACCTGTACGCCCCGGCCGCGGCGGGGACACCGCTCGGCCCGGTCTTCCGGCGCGGCCGCCCCACCCTCTCCGTCTGGGCACCGACCGCCCGCACCGTCGCGCTCGAACTCGACGGCCGTACGGTCCCGATGCGGCGGGACGACGCGAGCGGCGTGTGGCAGGCGCGGGGCACGCGCGGCTGGGCGGGCAAGCCGTACCGGTACGTCGTCACCGTCTGGGCGCCCTCCGTCGGCCGCTTCGTCACGAACAAGGTCACCGACCCGTACGCGACCGCCCTGACCGCCGACTCCACCCGCAGCCTCGTCGTCGACCTCGCCGACCCGCGCCTCGCGCCCAAGGGGTGGGACCGGCTGAAGAAACCCGCCGCGGTGCCGCTGAACCGGGCCCGCATCCAGGAACTGCACCTTCGCGACTTCTCCGTCGAGGACCGCACCTCGCGCCACCCCGGCCGCTACCTCGCCTTCACCGACCGCCGCTCGGACGGCATGCGGCACCTCAAGGCCCTCGCGGACGCCGGCACCTCGTACGTCCACCTGCTGCCCGCGTTCGACATCGCGACCATCCCGGAACGGCGCTCCGACCAGGCCCGCCCGGACTGCGACCTGGCGGCGCTGCCCGCCGACTCCGAGCGGCAGCAGGAGTGCGTCGGCAAGACCGCCGCCCGCGACGCGTACAACTGGGGGTACGACCCGTTCCACTACACCGTGCCCGAAGGCTCGTACGCCTCCGACCCCGACTCGCCACGGGCCCGGACCGGCGAATTCCGCCGCATGGTGCAGGGCCTGAACGCCGCCGGACTGCGCACCGTCATGGACGTCGTCTACAACCACACCGCCGCGAGCGGCCAGGACGCGCTGTCCGTACTGGACCGGATCGTGCCCGGCTACTACCACCGGCTGCTGGACGACGGCTCCGTGGCCACCTCCACCTGCTGCGCCAACACCGCGCCCGAACACACGATGATGGGCCGGCTCGTCGTCGACTCGATCGTCACCTGGGCCCGGCAGTACAAGATCGACGGCTTCCGGTTCGACCTGATGGGACACCACCCGAAGGCCAACATCCTCGCCGTACGCAAGGCTCTGGACGCGCTGACCCCCGCCAAGGACGGCGTGGACGGCAAGGCGGTCGTCCTGTACGGGGAAGGCTGGAACTTCGGTGAGGTCGCGGACGACGCGCGCTTCGTACAAGCCACCCAGCGGAACATGGCGGGCACCGGAATCGCCACCTTCAACGACCGCGCCCGGGACGCCGTACGCGGCGGCGGGCCCTTCGACGCGGACCCGCGCGTCCAGGGCTTCGCCTCCGGTCTCCACACGGACCCCAACGCCTCGCCCGCCAACGGCACCCCGGCCGAACAGCGCGCCCGCCTGCTCCACTACCAGGACCTGCTCAAGGTCGGCCTCACCGGCAACCTCGCCGACTACACCTTCACCGACACCTCGGGCCGGACGGTCAAGGGGGCGGACGTCGACTACAACGGCAGCCCGGCCGGGTACGCCGCCGCCCCCGGTGACGCCCTCGCCTACGCCGACGCCCACGACAACGAGACGCTCTACGACGCCCTCGCCTACAAACTCCCGCCGGGCACCCCGGCCGCCGACCGCGCCCGTATGCAGGTCGTCGCCCTGGCCACCGCCGCGCTCTCCCAGGGCCCGGCCCTCTCCCAGGCCGGGACGGACCTGCTCCGCTCCAAGTCGCTGGACCGCAACTCCTACGAGAGCGGCGACTGGTTCAACGCCCTGCACTGGAACTGCCGGGACGGCAACGGCTTCGGACGCGGACTGCCGCCCGCCGCCGAGAACAAGGCCGCATGGCCGTACGCCCGGCCCCTGCTCGCCGACCCCGCCCTGCGCCCCGGCTGCAAGCCGATCAAGGCCGCCTCCACCGCCTACCGCGACCTGCTCCGTATCCACGCCACCGAACCGGCCTTCGGGCTGGACAGCGCCGCCGCCGTGCAGGAGGCGCTCTCCTTCCCGCTGTCGGGGACGGAAGAGACACCCGGCGTCGTGACCATGCGGCTCGGCAAGCTGGTCGTGGTCTTCAACGCGACGCCGCAGCGGCAGCTCCAGCGCCTGCCGTCACTCGCCGGCGAGCGGTACGGCCTGCACCGCGTGCAGGCGCGCGGCGCCGACCCGGTGGTGAAGACGGCCTCGTACGAGAAGCGGACGGGGGCGTTCGGCGTCCCGGCGCGGACGGTCGCGGTGTTCGCCGCGCGGTGAACGGCCCTCCTGCTCATGGGCGACCGCCGCACGCGGCCGCCGCAGTGTGGGGCCGTCCATGGGCCGCCCTGCCCATGGACGGCCCGTCCGCCGACGGCGGTTCCGGGGCCTGATTCCCCCGTGGATCGTCCCCCATGGTTCCCCCATCCGTCCGCCGGAGCGGACTCCATGGGCCCCCGTGATCCCGTGCCCTCAGGCCCCGGTGACACCACTGTGCGCCGTCCGGGAATTGTCCGAAAGCCCTGGCGGCGCCGGACAAAGGGCCGTACAACCCGCCCCGGTTGCACGCCGGACCAGCGCGCGCCGGTGAAGTGCGCCGGGTGTACGCCCCCTGCGCCCGCGCCTACGCCCCTGGTCAGAGCACCCGCTTCTCCAGCAGCGTGACGGTGTACCTGCTCCCGTCCGAGCCCTCCTTCGCCCGCTGCTCGCCGACGACCCGGTAGCCCGCACCCTCGTAGTACGGCCGCAGCCGAGGATTGCCCGACTTGCAGTCGAGGCGGCTCAACGGACGGCCCGCCTCGGCGATCCGCCGCTCGGCACGGGCCAGCATCGCGCGACCGGTGCCCGCCGGCGCCCGGTCGCGGTCGACCATCAGCCGGTGCAGATACCCCGCGACGGGCGGCTGCGGACCCCAGGCGGGCAGATCCTCCCACCACAGCTCCCAGGCACCGGCGACCTCCCCGCCCACCTCGGCGAACCAGACCTCGCCCTGCTCGATCCGCAGCCGGAAGTGCTCCGCGTCCCGCTCGCCCGGAGTCCACTGGTCGATGCCCCGGCCCCGCATCCAGCGGGCGGCGCCGTCGTAGAGCGCGACGAGGGCGGCCACGTCGGCTCCGGTGTCCGTGGCGAGGCGGAAGGTGATCATGTCCATGCGCGGATTGTGCCGCAGCGGCGCCGGCCCGGGCCCGCCCGCCTCAGGACGGCTGCGGCGCCAGCGCCATCAGCCGGGTCAGCAGGTCGCCGAACGGCCCGTCGGACGGCTCGTCGGCCAGCACCCGGCCCAGGACCGCGGCCATCCCCTCGTCGTACGCGGCGCTCACCGCCGCCAGTGCCGCGAAGTCGTGGACCAACTGGCGTTCCAGTTCGCCGCGCGGGATGGCGCGGCTGTCGAGCCAGATCAGCGCGGTGGTCTCGGCGAGCGAGATCCAGGAGCGGACCACCAGTTCCATGCGCGGAGCGGGCCCTTCCACCCCGAGGTGGGAGAGGATCTGCTCGTACGCGGCCTGGCGCACCCCGTCGATCATCGCGCTGGTCCGGCCGGACCCCACGGCCTCCATCGCGCCGATGGACGGACCGCCGCGCATCAGCGCGGAGAAGCCGGGACCGTGCTCCTCGACGAAGTCGAAGAACCGTTCCATCACGCGGAGCAGGCGGGCGCCGAGCGGCCCTTCGTGCGGTTCGACGAAGCGGGCGGCCAGTTCGTCGGCCGCCCGGCGCAGCGCCGCCTCGTACAGACTCTGCTTGCCCGGGAAGTAGTGGTAGACCAACGGCCGGGAGATACCGGCCGCCTCGGCGATCTCGTCGATCGAGACCTCTTCCGGTGCCCGGTGGCTGAACAGGCCGAGCGCCACGGCGATCAACTGCTCGCGTCGTTCCTCGACACCCATCCTGCGGCGCGCCCCGTTGGTCATGCGCACACCCTAACGACCGGGGACGCGCCGCGGAATCGAGCGATCGGAGGCCGGACGGCGGGGCCCCGGCCCCGCGGACGGACGTCAGAGATCGAGCACCAGACGTCCGCCCCGGGCCCGCGAGACGCAGATCAGCATCGAGTCGTCCCGCTCGGCGTCGGTGAGCAGCTCGTCGCGGTGATCGACCTCGCCGGAGACCACCCGCTGCTGGCAGGTGCCGCAGAAGCCCTGCTCACAGGAGTACGGGAGGTTCGGCAGGGCCTGCTCGCGGATGGCGCGCAGGGCGCTGCCGTCCGCCGGGACGGTGACCGTGCGGCCGGTGCGCCGCAGCTCCACCTCGAACTCCGCGTCCTCGCCCGGCGCCGGCGCCGCGACCGGCGCGAACCGCTCGGTGTGCAGGGTCAGTCCGCGCGCCCCCCGCGGCAGCAGCCCGGCCACGGCGTCCATCAGCGGATCGGGACCGCAGCAGTAGACGGCGGCGTGCGGCGGCGCGTCGGCGAGCGCGCCCGCCAGGTCGGGCAGGCCGTCCTCGTCCTCGGCGACCACCGTCACCCGGTCCGACGCCGCGCCCGCCAGCTTCTCGATCTCCGCCAGGAACGGCATCGACGCGCGCGACCGCCCGCCGTACACCAGCCGCCACGGCACGCCCTCGGACTCGGCCTGCCGCAGCATCGGCAGGATGGGCGTGATGCCGATGCCGCCCGCGATGAACAGGTAGGCGTGACACTCCTCCAGCCGGAAGCGGTTGCGTGGCCCGCGCACCTCGACGGTCGTGCCCTCGTGCAGTTGCTCGTGCACCTCGCGCGACCCGCCCCGGCCGTCCTCGATCAGCCGCGTCGCGATGGTGTACGAGCCGGTGTCGGCCGGGCTGCCGCACAGCGAGTACTGGCGTACGGCCCCCGAGGGCAGGACCACGTCGAGGTGGGCCCCGGGCTCCCAGCCCGGCAGGCCGTCGCCCTCCAGGCGCAGCCGTACGACGCCTTCGGCCTCCTCCGCGCGCTCCACGACCAGCAGTTGCAGGGGACCGGAGCGGCCCCGGCCCTGACCGGAGACGGGCTGCTCCAGCGCGGGCATCGGCCACAGCGGCGACCGGCCGATACGCCGGCGCAGGGCCCGCTGGACGACCAGCGCGGCTCCGGCGGCGACCAGGACCGTACGTATCCGGGGGAGGGGCGGCATCTCAGGCGGCTCCTGTCGAGTGCTGTGTCGGGTGCGGTGCCGGGTGCGGTACCGGGCGGTTCTCGGCGGCGGTCGCGGCGGGGGAGCCGGCCAGGTAGGCGGCGGCCTGCTCGGTACTGCCGTACCGCGAGGGGTGGTAGGTGCGGCTGAGGTACTGGGGGATGGAGCGGGCCATGGCGCCGGGAGCGGGCAGGACGCCCTGCCGCCCCGCGCGGAAGAACTCCCTGAAGCTGGCCTTGCCGTCCGGCAGCGAAGGGTCGTTCTCCATGAAGAAGCGGGTGCCGCGCTGCCAGAGGAAGACGAGCGCGGAGAAGGCGGTGGCCCAGGTCCGCACCCGCCGCCGGTACCCGCCGTCCACGTGCAGGAAGAGGTCGAAGGCGACCGAGCGGTGCTCGACCTCCTCGGCACCGTGCCAGCGCAGCAGGTCCAGCATCGTCGGATCGGCGCCCTTGGCGTCCAGCGCCTCCGCGTTGAGCACCCAGTCCCCGAGGAAGGCCGTGTAGTGCTCGATGGCGGCGATGATCGCGACGCGCTCCATCAGCCACCACTGGCTCGCCCGCCCCGGCGGCAGGGTGCGGTCGCCGAGCAGCTTCTCGAAGAGCCAGTCGACCTGCGCGGTGTACGGGGTCGGGTCCAGGCCGAGCCGCTTGAGGTGCGGCAGCACGTCGTCGTGCGCCTGGGAGTGCATCGCCTCCTGGCCGATGAACCCGATCACGTCCTCCCGCAGCCGCGCGTCCCGGATCTGCGGCAGCACCTGCTTGTAGACGTGCACGAACCAGCGCTCGCCGGCGGGCAGCAGCAGGTGCAGCACGTTGATCGTGTGGGTGCTGTCCGGGTCGCCGGGTATCCAGTGCAGAGGGGTGTCCGCCCAGTCGAAGGCGACGTTGCGTGCCCTCAGCGGGGTGTGCTCGGACGCGACCGGCCGGGGCCGCAACGAGGCCGTATTAGACATGGCGTCAATGTACTGGCGGGTACGGGATCGGCAACAGGCCCCGGGCAGGGATTTCCCCCGGCGCCACCTGTTGCCCAGGGCTACCGCAGCCCCGTCACCCGCCCGCCGCTCCGCAGCCGCCCCGACAGCTCCGCCCGGGCGCCCGCCGTGGCCGGTACGGCCAACTGCGAGCCCGCCGCGCGACCGGTGATCCCGCCGCTCGCGCCGACCTCCGTGAGCTGTCCGCTGCCCGCGGCCACCAGCCACCACTGCCCGCCGGGCGCCTTCCACAGGACCCCGGCCAGCGCCCACGGCTCACGCGGGCCGCACCCCGGGCCACCCTCGGACCGCGCCACCACCGTGCCCGGCGCGTACCGTCGGCCGCCCGCGGGCGGCGTCTGGACCTGGGCGAAGGTACGGCTGCCCGCGCCCCGCCAGGTCTCGGCGCGGGTGCACACCCACGTCGCGGCACCGCCCCCGGCGGGCAGTTGCTGCTGTGCGAACGCCCAGGAGTTGACCGTACGGATGCCATGGCCGCGCAGCCCGCCGAGGTGGCACGCCGTGCGCGCCCAGGCCGTACGCGCCTGCGGTCCGTCCGGTGCGCCGGTCCGGTCCGGAGGCCCGGACGTCAGCCGGGCCGGGAGCAGTTCGCCGAGGTCGGTGAAGAGGCCGCCGTCCAGCCGCAGGGCCTGCCAGGCCGTGCAGGCGGTGGCCCGCGCGGGCGTCGGTACGGGGCCGGTCGTACCGTCCTCGCCGAGAGGCAGGGGACGGGCCGCGCCGGTGGGGTCCAGCAGGTCGGCCAGCTCGGCGTGCCCGGTCCAGGGGGCGGTCAGATAGCGGACGTTGCTGTCCGCGCGGCTGAGCACCAAGGCCGTGGCGGAGGTGTCGTCCGCGCCGTCCGCGCGGGCGAAGTCCAGTGCCACGCCGCCCGGCCCGTCGGGGTCGTCCGCCGGTTCGGCGTAGCGCACCACGCGCAGTCCGTCGTACAGGAGCACCACCGCGGCACGGTCCGCCACGCCCGCGTAGAGCAGTTGCGGCGGACCGGCCGCGGGGCCCTTGGCGGTGTCCGGGGTGGCCGAGACCCGCACGTCCGGGCCGGGCCTGGCCCACACGGCCAGCGCGCGCCGCAGCAGCGCCCGGTCGTGCGTACGGTCTCCCCGGGCGGGCCAGGCCGACAGGTCCCGCCGCGTCGCGTTCCGCCACGTACCGGCGGCGGAACGCGTCACCTGGGCGGGGTCCAGGGCGGCCCGGGCTGCCGCGTTCTCGGCGTACGGGGGAGCCGCGGCGCCATCGGGGCCCCGCCCGCCGCCCGGCACGGTCAGCAGCGCACCGCACACCAGCACCGCCGCCCCCGCCAGCGCCGTGCGCGCGTGCCTGCGGCGGCGCAGGAGGTCGGTGGGCCGGGCCTGGAGGGCACAGGGGTCGAACTCGGCGGATTCCAGCAGCGACCGGTCCCGGCCGCCCGCCGCCGGTGCCGTACCGGCCGCCGCGGCGAGCGCGCCCGGCACGTCCTCGGCCCCGGCCGCCTCCAGGACCGCCCGTACGTCCGCCTCACCCAGGCCCTCCAGCGCGCGCAGCACGTACGCCGCGCGGGCCGGTGCGGGCAGTGCCGACAGCGCGCGGTACAGGGTGAGTTCGTCCATGCCGCCGGAGCGGGGGAACAGCCGCAGGCCCCAGACCTGCGGCAGCAGCGGCGGCATCGGGGGCACGGGCACCTCGCGGCGCAGCAACGGCAGCCGTACCCGGGGGTTTTCGGCTGCCAGGGCCGCGCGCAGCACGCGCAGCCGGACCAGCGCGTAGCCGGGGTCGGTGACCGGGCGGCGCTGGGACGGCAGGGCAGGGAGCTGTGCGGGAGTGTCCTTGCGCGGCAGCGCGCGCTGGACGACCGAATGCGCCGTCAGGACACGCCGGTTGCGCCCCAGCGTGGGCGGCAGGACCAGGTAGGCCAGGCGCGTCAGCCGCGGATACTGCTCGACCAGGGCCGCCTCGGCCTGATCGACACCGACGAAGGCGGCCGGGACGCCAGGGCCGTCCGGACGGGCTGCTGTTGCCTGCTGCTGCTCCACGTTCCGTGAAACGAGTGAATCGTGGGATGGTCACTTCGCCCGTCGCGTGCCCCCTCGCTCGGCGGCACACGCCCCTGCGCGGCGGTACGGGGCCCCGCCCGTACCGCCTCGGGCCCGCTACTCCGGGCGCTGCGCGCGGTCGAGGTCGAACTCGCCGTCCCGGGCGCCCAGGACGAACGCGCGCCACTCCGCTTCGGTGTACCGCAGCACCACGTCCGGCTCCTTGGAATTGCGCATGGCCACCGCGCCCTGCTCCAGGAAAGCGATCTCCACCGCCTCCTCGGACTCGCCGGGGGCGCGCTGCCAGGTGGCGCCGGAGATGTCGAGGGCGTAGAGCCACTCCTTGTCGGCTGCGGCACTCATACGGTGAACTCCTCGCTCGCGGTCCGTACGGGTCTGCGTACGGATCGTCAGCGTACGCGGTGGCCGGATGAGCTTCCAGCGGTCCTCCGAGGTGTGCTACAGGAGCCCGGTGGGGCGGGTGGGTTCAGTCCCGGTCCAGGTAGGCCAGCACCGCCAGGACCCGGCGGTTGTCGTCGTCGGACGGCGGCAGTGCCAGCTTCCCGAAGATGTTGGAGGTGTGCTTGGCGACGGCACGTTCGGTGACGACCAGCTTGGCCGCGATGGCCGTGTTGGAGCGCCCTTCGGCCATCAGCTCCAGCACCTCGGTCTCCCGCGGCGTCAGCCGGGCCAGCGGCCGGTCCCGGGACCGGCGGGACAGCAGCTGGGAGATCACCTGCGGGTCCATGGCCGTTCCGCCGGCGGCCACCCGCCGTACCGCGTCGATGAACTGCTCGGCGTCGAAGACCCGGTCCTTGAGCAGATAGCCGACGCCCCCGGTGCCGTCGGCCAGCAGCTCGCGCGCGTACAGATGCTCCACGTGCTGGGAGAGGACGAGCACCGGCAGGCCGGGCCGGGCGCGGCGGGCGGCCAGCGCGCACTGCAGGCCCTCGTCGGTGAGGGAGGGCGGCAGCCGGACGTCGACGACCGCGACGTCCGGCTGCTCCTCGGCCAGCGCCCGAGCCAGGTCGGGTCCGTTGTCGACCGCGGCGGCGATCTCGAAGTCGAATGCCTCCAGCATCCGTATCAGACCGTCTCTCAGGAGGAAGAGGTCTTCGGCGAGCACAACGCGCACGGGATCTCCAGCGTGACCAGGGTGGGGCCGCCCGCCGGGCTGCTGACGGCCAAGATGCCGTCGAATGTACCGAGTCGCCGTTCGAGTCCGCGCAGGCCGGAGTGTGTACCGGGCCGGCCGGGCAGTCCCGCACCGGACCGGCCGGGTGATCGAGTACCTGCTTGGCCGGGCACCCCCGCGCCGTCCGCGGGCGGCAGGACCACGCCGCCCCGGCCGTCGTCGCCGACGGTGAGCCGCAGCCGCCCGTCGGCGTACTCCAGGTCCACCCACGCCCGCGCCGCGTCCGCGTGCTTGGCGGTGTTGGTGAGCAGCTCGCTCACCGAGAAGTACGCGGCCGACTCCACCGGCGCCTCCAGGCGGCCCGGGAGCCGCCCGGTCACCTCCACCGGCAGCGGCATCCGCAGGGCCAGGGCCCGTACGGCGTCGTCCAGGCCGCGTTCCGCGAGGACCGGCGGGTGGATGCCGCGCACCAGGTCGCGCAGTTCGGTCAACGCCTCCGCCGAGGACGTACGGGCGCGGGCGACCAGCTCCTTGGCCTTGGCCGGGTCCCGCTCGATCAACGCCTCGATGGTGCCCAGGTCCATGCCCATGGCGACCAGCCGGGCCTGCGCGCCGTCGTGCAGGTCGCGTTCGATGCGGCGCAGTTCGGCCGCCGAGGCGTCCACCGCGTCGTGCCGGGTCTCGGTGAGCCGTGCCACGCGGGCCGCCAGCTCGGCCTTGGGCGGCGTGAGGAACACCGCGGCGAGGCGGAAGTGCAGGGCGAGCAGCTTCGGGTTGAAGCGGGACGCGGCGAGTGCCGCCGCGCCCAGCACCGGCATGAGGGCCACCTGCACCGGGTCCGAGGCGTACAGGAATCCGTACGTCTGGCCGCCGAGGTCCATCCCGCTCCAGACCAGCACCGGGATGACGAATCCCTCGATACCGAACACGATCAGCAGGACCGGAAGCAGCGCCGTGAGGAGCCCGGCCACCATGTCCACCAGCAGCCACAGCAGCTCCCGCCAGGTCGCCGGGTCGGTCAGTACGTGCTCGCAGCGCTGCACCACACCGGGCAGGCCGGGCTGCCGGGCGGGTGGTGGCCGGTAGCCGGCCGGTATGCGGGTCGCCACCCAGTCCTGCGCCCACGCGCGCCGCTGGTCGGCGAAGAGGCGGGTCAGTCGCACGACGTGCGGCAGGGTCAGCCAGCCGAGGCCGATCGGCAGCAGGGCGAGCGAGATGAGGGTGAGCGAGAAGAGCAGGACCGACCCCACCAGCGAGACGGCGGCGAGCCCCACCCCCCGGGCTGCGGCAACCAGTGTTCGGCGGACCCTCATCCGTACGCTCCCTGCGCTTCACGCGCCCGGACGTCGGGCACGGGAACAGTCTGCCGGGTGGAGAAGACCAGGTCACTGGGTGTCGCCCCCCGACGGGAGTGTAGCTGGCACCACCGTGACCGGCGGCCCGGCTTCTCCTTCCGCGCTGTCCGTGCCCGTGCCCGTTCCCGCGTCTGTGCCCGTGCCCGTGCCCCCGATGTCTCCTCCCGCACCCGTGACCCCTGCCGGCCTCACCACGTCTCGACTTCCCCGGACGGAGAGCCCCATGAGCGTCCCCGCGACCGTGTCCGCCGCCACGCCGCCCACCCCGCCGATCCCCGCCCCGGCCCCCGCACCGGCCACCCCGCCGACCGCGTACGAGACCTCGATCGCCGGCACGCCGGACCTGATACGCGCAGCCCAGCGCCTGCGCCACCAGGTCTTCGGCGAGGAGCTGGGCGCCACTCTGCACTCGCCCCTGGCGGGCCACGACATCGACCCCGTCGACGACCTCGCCGACCACCTGATCGTCACCGAGACCGCGACCGGTGACGTGGTCGGCACCTACCGGCTGGTGCCGCCGGGCCGCGGCGACCGCCTCTACTCCGACGGCGAGTTCGACCTGACGGCACTGGCCGCGCTGCGCCCCTCGCTCATCGAGGCCGGGCGTTCCTGCGTCCGTCCGGACCACCGCGGCGGCGCCGTGATCAACCTGATGTGGGCCGCGCTGGCCCGTTACACCCTGCTCTCCGGGCACCGCTACCTGGCGGGCTGCGCCTCCGTACCGCTGGGGGACGGCGGCGCGGCCGCGGCCGCCGCCTGGGAGCTGGGCCGCACCCGGCACGCCGCGCCGCCCGGGCTGCGCGTCTCCCCGCACCGGCCGTGGCGCCCCGAAGGACCGGGACCGGACGCGCGGCCGAACCCGTCGCTGCTGCCGCCGCTGCTCCGTGGCTACCTGCGGATCGGCGCCTGGGTGTGCGGGCCGCCCGCGCACGACCCGGAGTTCGATGTGGCCGACTTCTTCGTCGTGCTGGACATGGAGCGCCTCAACGACCGGTACCGCCGCTTCTTCCTGGGTGCCCAGCCGTCCGGGAGCCGGGCGTGAGTACCTGGGAAGTACGGTCCGGGTGCACGACGGGCTGTGCCGCGCACGCCGTGCCGCGCGTTCCGTTCACGGAGACCGCCCGGCGCTGCGCCACCTTCGCGCACGCCGCGGGCCGCGCGCTGCGCGACGGCGAGCGGATGGCCGAACCGGCGCGGCTGCGGGCCCACGCCCGTGCGGTGCTGGGCTCGGTCGGGGTGCGGCTCGTCATCGAGACGGCGGAGACAGGGGAGGCGGGAGAGACGGCAGAGGCAGGACAGGCGGGGGAGGCTGCCGGGACGGGGCGGACGGCGGCGGGCGCGGCGGGCCTCTCGGTCCCGGTGGCGCGCCCTCGCGGCACCCTCGTCGTCGCCAACCACATCTCCTGGCTGGACATCCCCGCCCTGCTCGCCGTCGAGCCGGTGACCCTGCTCGCCAAGCGCGAGGTCGGCGACTGGCCGCTGGTCGGCACCCTCGCCCGCCGCGCCGGAACCCGTTTCATCGACCGCGACAGCCCACGGCAACTGCCCGCCACCGTGGCGTCCTTGGCGGAGCTGCTGCGCTCCGGACGGTCGGTGGCCGCGTTCCCGCAGGCCACCACCTGGTGCTCGGTGGCGTACGGCGCCTTCCGGCGGGCCACCTTCCAGGCGGCGCTGGACGCGGGCGCCCCCGTGCGGCCGGTGACGATCGCGTACGAGCAGCACGGGCTGCCCAGCACGGTCGCGGGCTTCCTCGGCGACGAGGAGTTCCTGTCCTCCGTACGGCGGGTGCTCGGCGCGAGCGGCCTGACGGTCCGCGTCACCGTGCACCCGCCGCTGCTGCCGCACTCCGGCGCGCACGACCGGCGCGCGCTGGCGGAACGCGCCCGCGCGGCCGTCACCACAGGGCCCGTCCCCGTGCGTACCGGTCAGGCGCTCGGCACGTACTTGTAGCCGACGCGCCGTACGGTCACGATCGACGAGCGCAGGCCCGCGCCCAACTTGCGGCGCAGCCGGGCGACATGCACGTCGACCGTACGGCCGTCGCCGACGTGCCCGTACCCCCACACCGTGGTCACCAGTTGGTCGCGGGTGTGCACCCGGTGCGGGTGCGCCACGAGGTGGGCGAGCAGCTCGAACTCCAGGTACGTCAGGTCCAGGGCCCGGCCGTGGACGTGCACGGTCCGCTGCTCGGGGTCGATACGGACGTTCGCGTCACCGGTCGTGGCGGCGGTTGTGGCGGCCTGTTCCCCGGCCGTCACGGGCCGCGCGGCGGCGGTGGCCGCGGCCGGCGCCTGTTCCGCCGGGACGAGCACGAGGTAGCCGACCATCGCCGGCTGCCCCGGGAGTTCCGGCAGGCTGTGCTGCGGCGCGGGGAGCCAGGTCGCGCCGGAGGTGAGCAGGTCGGCGACCGGCGGCAGCTCGTCGGGTGCCACGGCGCGCAGGCGCTGTCGCTGCCTGCCGGGCACGGTGGGGACGGGAGGGGCGGTGGCCGTCGCCGAGGCGGAGGCGGCGGAAGCGGCAGGCATGGTACGGACGTTCGTCATGATCGTCAGCTCTTTCGCGCAGAGGGGCGTCGGTGGACGTCGTGCGCGCGGGCAGGGCTGGAGACGCGCTGGAAGGCGTCTGAGAGGCGTGTGCGGGCCCGCGCTCAGTGCGCGCGGCAACACAGACGGTCGAAGTGATGTCCCTGCCGGGACGGCCAGAAGGGCTCAAGGTCACTGCGACCCGTAGCGGTGTCGGTAAGGCTGGCCATGCCCCCATTCAATCAGACAGCCGCTGATCTGTCCCTCACGCGGCCTGCGGACCGGTACGGAACGGACGGCGACGCGGTGCTGCTGCACGGCGGCGCAGCAGGGCGGCCGTACGGCGGCCGCGCGGGTCGGCGGTGCCGCGGCCGCGCGGGGCGGCGGGGGACGGGAGGCGCAGGGGGACGGCCACCCGGTGGCGGACCTTGAACGCGGCCGCCACGCCCATCCCCAGCAGCAGCGCCGTCAGATGCCCCACGTCCGTGAAGTCCCGCCGCCGGGCCAGGACCGGGCCGACGCCCAGCGCCAGCACCCCCGCGGTGGCCGCCGCCCGCGCGCCGCGGTGCGGTACGGAGACGGCGAGCGCGCCCACCGTGGCGTAGAAGCCGTAACTCGCGCCCACGTCCACCGCGCGCTCGGTGTCGGGCGTGACCGCGTCGTGGGACAGCGCCCTGGCTGCCCGCAGCCCGCCGTACACGAGCACGCTGGCGCCGATGTGCCCGGCGGCGAACATCCCGGCGGCGCGCCGGGTGCCCCACGCCGCCTCGGCCGTGCCGAGCGCCGCGAGCAGCGCGAGTCCGTACGGGACGGGCAGCGGCCTCTCCACGAACACGGCGCTGGTGGCCAGCGTCCGCCAGCGGCCCGCGCGCAGGTTGTCGACGTTGGTGGAGTGCGCGCGCAGCAGCTCGGCGCGCTCCCGCGCGGGCAGCCGCGCGGTGGCGTACGCGCCGAGCTGGACGGCGCCGACGTACAGCGGGGTGAGCCAGGGGGCGTAGGCGGAGGGCGCTTTCATGCCCTCCATCATCCCCGGCCGCGGGCCGTACCGGCCGCGGCGCCGGGGCCTGCGTGCCGCGGCCCCGGTTCAGGCGAGGCGGATCTCGACCGGGTCGGCCGACCCGCCCCGCACCGTGACCGCGGTCCCGGCGACCTGTGACGCGCCGCCCCGCTCCGACCGGCACTCGACGGTGTACCCGCCGTCGGTGCCGGCGGAGAGGGTGAAGCGCCCCTCGTCGTCCGTGAGCGCGGCCACGTCCGGGAAGGACCCGGGGCCCGCGGCGAGGTACACCCGGGCGTCCGGGACGGGCCGGCCGTCCGCGTCCACCACGACTCCGGAGATCACCGCCATACCGGGACCTTTCGTTTCCTGCTGCCGGTCGGTCAGGCTTTCCACGCCACGTAGTTGTTGTACACCGGCGTGGTGATCCGCGTACCCGAGTTGGTGACCGCGCCGCCGTACGCGTGGATCGCGATGCCGTACCGGCCGCCGTTGTAGAAGTGGTAGACGGAGCTGCCGCTCTGGCCGCCCGCCGTGTCGATGTCGTAGTACACCTTGCGCGGACCGACGGAGGCGACGCCGCGCGCGTCGTACCACTGCGTACCGGCCGGCTTGTCGCCCGGGTACCCGGAGATGTTGCCGACGGTCTTGAGCAGGTCGGCGTCGGACCACACGCCGAACCCGAACCAGCCGGTGGTGTTGCCCAGGTTGTTGGGCAGGATGATCGCGCCGTAGTCGTAGTTCTCGTCGCCGTTGTTGGCCCAGCCGTTGACCGTGCGGAAGCTGGTGCTGGTGACGACGCCGTACGGAAGGGTGTTGCCGTTGCGGCCCGGCATCACGTTGATGCTCTTGACCCAGCCGTCGCGCCCGGCGACGCCGCTGTTCTTGATGTAGACGACGTGCCCCGCGGTGGCCAGCGTGTGCGGGCCGATGAACCAGCCGGTGCCGATCCAGCGGGAGTTGTCCGCCGCGGTGATCAGCAACGAGCAGTGCACCCGCCACGGGTACACGGACGTGTCGGTGATCTGCACCCGGTCGTCCGGGCCGTGCACGGTCTCGGCGGCGACCGGGGGCGGGCCGAAGGACGCCTCGCCGATGTCCGGCAGCACCGCGGTCGGCGGCTGCCAGAGCTGCTCGGGCGTGCCCTCGGGGCGGTTGTAGCCCCGTACGTTCTCCAGGCCGTCGGCAGTCGCCCTGGCCGCGTCGCCCTGCGGCCCCTCGGACGGCTGCTGTACGGCCAACTCCTCAGCGGTGTAGACGACGTGCTGTTCCTCCGGCTCGTTCGAGACAGTGGTGTGGAACTCGATCGGCATTGCTGGTCACCGGGCCTCTCGGGTCTCGCGGTGCGCGGTGGGAGTTCTCCTCGAAGGAGTCCTCTCCTTGTACTGCGGTCCCGGGAGCCGGACAACGAAAGATGCGGCGAATTCTTGCGGATGGCCCTCTGCTACGTCATCCGTCCCGAACTGCCCCGCCATCAGCACGAGATCTCCCGCGAAAACGGGACGGCCCGGCCACGGAGAACTTCCGCACCGGGAACGGGCCCGGCCGGCCCTTGCGGGCCGGTGCGCGGCGCGCCACGACGCGCGCGTCGTGCGCGCGGGCGCGGGATGCGGGGATGCGGGGCGGGATGCACGGATGCGGGCGTGCCGGGGGTGCCGGTGGGGGCGGGGAGCGGTGTGCGGGGCGGTCCGATGCTGTGGAGTGCAACGGTGCGCGGGGCGGCTCGGCGCCGGGAGGACGCGTCGGCTTCGCGCCACATGCCGGCGTCCGGAGGCGCCCTTGCGCAGCGGGGCACACTGGCGGGCATGACGACGACCTTGCGCATCGGACTCCTCGGCACCGGCCCCTGGGCACAGCGCGTCCACGCCCCCGCCCTCGCCGCCCACCCCGGCATCTCCTTCACGGGTGTCTGGGGACGCCGCCCGGAAGCCGCCGCCGAGCTGGCAGCGCGCCACGGCACCCGCCCGTACGCGAGCCCCGAGGACCTGTTCGCCGACACCGACGCCGTCGCCGTCGCGCTGCCGCCGTCCGTCCAGGCGGACCTCGCCGTACGGGCCGCCGAAGCCGGCCGGCACCTGCTCCTGGACAAGCCCGTCGCCACCACCGTCGCCGAAGCGCGCGCGGTGGTCGACGCCGCCGACCGGGCCGGCGTCGCCTCCGTCGTGTTCTTCACCGCGCGCTTCGGCGTCGCGGAGGGGGAGTGGACCGACCGGGCGGCCGCGGCCGGTGGCTGGTTCACCGCGCACGCCGACTGGCTCGGCTCGGTCTTCGCGGCCGACAGCGACAGCCCGTACGTGGATTCCCCCTGGCGCCGCGAGAAGGGCGCCCTGTGGGACGTCGGCCCGCACGCGCTGTCCCTCCTGCTGCCCGCCCTCGGGGACGTGGAACACGTCACGGCCGCCCGGGGCCCCGGCGACACCGTGCTGCTCACGCTGCGGCACGCGGGCGGCGCGGCGAGTTCGGCGACCGTCAGCCTGACCGCCCCGCGCGCGGCCTCCGGGGTCTCCGTCACGCTGCACGGCGCCTCGGGCACCACCGTGCTCCCGAGCCGTCAGGACGGCCCGGACGTGGCGTACGCGCGTGCCGTGGACGCGCTGCTCACCGCCGTACGCACCGGTGAACGGCACTCTTGCGACGTACGGTTCGGCCTGCGGGTGACGGAGGTGCTGGCGGCGGCGGAGGCGTCGCTGGGAGCGGGTGGAGAGGGCCCGGCGGGCGGCGCGGTCCCAGCGGGCGGGGGAGCGTCCGGGGAGGGCGCCGCGCCCCTCATTTGATCAGCGCGTTCGCCACCGCGATCAGCAGCCCGAGCGCGGCGTCGGCCACCCCGATGAGCGCGGCCCCGCGCCTGCGGTAGCCCATCCGCAGCGCGGCGGCCGTGCCCCAGCCGAACAGCAGCGTCGCGTTGAGCGCGAGCCCGGCCGCCGTGGTGGGCCCTTCGGGCCAGCCCCAGCCACCGGCGGCCAGCAGCAGCACCACGGTGGGCAGCGAAGCGACGACGAGCGGCCACTCGTCGATCAGCCGGTGCCCCAGCGCGTACCAGCGGTGGCCCGCGCTGTCGCCGCGGTGGGTGGACATGTGGTGGGCGTAGCCGTGCGCGAGCGCCGCGGTGGCGGCCGTGACCAGGACCCACAGCGCGTCGTACACGGGCGTGAACGGCGTTCCCTCGCTCTGCAGGGCGGCCAGCAGCGCACTGGCGAGCACCGTTCCGTACACGCCTCCGAACAGCATGTTGGAACGCACGAAAAGCTCTCTTCCCCGCGAAACCGCGTTACGGGCATGGAGTGACGAGTCGTCCACGTTAATCGGCGGCCCCGTCCCTTTCCTCACCGTAACGGGGGAGAAAGAAATGGCCGAAGGTATGACAACGCGTGGCGACGGGGGATTTCCGTACCGCGGCGAATGCGGGGCGACCCGCGCGCACGGCGGGCATCCGCCCCCGCGCCGCCTTCCCCTTATGCCTTTCCGGTATCGCTACATGCCGGAATTGGTCTTGGAAGGCATGAGAGATCCCGCCTAACGTCGTCCTCGCGCCCTTCGCGCTCCCCATCCGCACGTATTCCCCATCCGCACGCACGCCGCGCCGCGCGCCGGTGCGCTGTACGACAAGGAGGCGCAGCTCATGACGGCGTTCACGAGTTACGTCGAAAGCATTCTCCAGGAACTGGCGGACCACCCGGACCGCCGGGTGCTGACCACCTCCGCGGGGCAGGACATCACCGCCGCGGAGTTCCACGACAGCGTGCACCGCACGGCGGCGGAACTGGCCGACCGCGGCATCGGGCGCGGCCACACCGTCTCGATGCTGTCCGGCAACCGGCCGGAAGCACTGTCCGCCCGGTACGCCGTCAACCTGCTGGGCGCCAGGATCGTCCTGCTGTACGAGGGCCAGGCCCCGGAGACCCAGGCGCGCGTCGTGGAGAGCGCCGAGACCGTCCTGCTCCTCGTCGGTCCGGAATCGGCCAAGCCCGCCGCGGAACTGCTCGCCCATCTGGACGGCGCCGCGCCGGAGGTCCTGCTGCTCGGTCCCGGTGACCCCGGCGCCCTGGACGCCGAGGACCTGACCGCCGCGGCCGCCGCCCGCCCGTCGGGCCGTACGGTCGAGAGCGCGGCCCGTCCCGACGACGACTGGTGCATCCGCTACACGGGCGGCACGACCGGTGTCCCCAAAGGCATCCAGATGGCGCACCGCCCGTACGCGCAAGCGGTCGCGTACCCCTTCGCGTCCGCCGGCGACCCGCCCCGCCTGCTGGCCTGCACCTCGCTCGCCCATCTGGCCGGACAACTGTCCGACATGACCCTGGCCGCCGGGGGCAGCGTCGTCCTCCAGGACGGCTTCGACGCCGGCGCGGTCCTCGCCGCGGTCGCCCGCGAACGCATCACTCACATGTGGCTGCTGCCGCCCCTCCTCTACCACCTGCTCGACCACCCCGATCTGGCCACCACTGACCTCAGCAGCCTCACCCGCATCACCTATGGCGGCTGCCCGGCCTCCCCCGCCCGGCTGCGGCAGGGACTCGACCTCCTCGGCCCGGTCCTCTACGGCTGGTACGGCCAGTCCGAGGCCCTGCTGCTCACCGAGATGAGCCCCGAGGAGCACGGCCGGACCGGGCAGGGCGGCCAGATCACCGTCGGCCGGCCCGTACCCGGCGTGACCGTCGAGATCCGCGACGAGGACGGCCACCGCCTCCCGCCGGACACCAGCGGCGAGGTGTACGTCCGCTCCGAGGGCATGATGACCGGCTACTGGAAGAAGCCCGAACTGACCGCACAGGTCATCCGCGACGGCTGGGTACGCACCGGCGACGTCGGCTACCTGGACGACGCGGGCTACCTCTACCTGATGGACCGGGTCAAGGACATGGTCATCGTGGTGGGCGGGCACGTCTACCCGGGTGAGCTGGAGGATCTGCTGCACACCCACCCGGACGTCGCGCACTGCGCGGTCTTCGGCGTCCGTACCGTCGACGAGGTGGAAGAGGTGCACGTCGCCGTCGTCCCCGCGCCGGGACGCACGGTCGACCCCGCCGCGATCACCGCGTTCGTGGTGGCGCACAAGGGCGCGATGTACGCGCCGAGCGGTGTGCACCAGGTGGACACGATTCCGCTCACGTCCGTCGGCAAGCCGGACAAGAAGCGGCTGAAGGCGGAGCTGGTGGAGAGGTAGCGGGACAGCGGGGCGGGGGCGTCCGCTGCCGCCCCGCGCACCGGCTACCGGCGACCGCCCCGGGCCCCGGGAACCGCCGGACCAGGACGGTCGCCGTCGTCAGCGGCTCGCCCCATCCGTCATCAATTCCTCACACGATGCGCGACACGACGTCATGAACGGCACGCACCATGGTCAGCCCCTGCCCCCGCCGTACGCTTTCGACGAGCGTCCGCCCGGCCACCGCTTCGGAGAACCCGCCCCATGACCCGTGTGCTGCTCATCGAGGACGACCCCGCCGTACGCAAGGGCGTCCACCTCGCGCTGCGCCGCCGCGGGCACGAGGTCGAGACGGCGGCCAGCGGCGAGACCGGACTCCTCGCCCTGGACCGCTTCCGGCCGGAGCTGGTGCTGCTGGACCTGATGCTGCCCGGCATGAGCGGACTGGAGGTGTGCCGCCGCATCCGCGAGACGCAGCAGATCCCGATCATCATCCTGTCCGCGCGCGGCGACGACATCGACATGGTGGTGGGGCTGGAGGCCGGCGCGGACGACTACGTGGTCAAACCCGCCGGCGGCGAAGTGCTCCAGGCGCGGATGCGGGCGGTGCTGCGGCGGGTGGTGGGGGAGGGGCGCGGCGACGGGACGCGGCAGGCGGATTCCGTGGCCGCGGCTTCGCCGCCCCCCTCCTCTTCTTCCACGGCGTACGGCGCGCTGACCATCGACCGCGCGGCCCTCCTGGTCACCAAGAACGGCCACGAACTCGTACTCGCCCCCTCCGAACTGAAGCTGCTGCTCTTCCTCTCCGATGCGCCCGGCCAGGTCTTCAGCCGCCAGCAGCTCCTCGAACAGGTCTGGGAGCACAGCTTCTACGGGGACGTGCGGCTGGTGGACGCGTGCGTGATGCGGCTGCGCGCCAAGATCGAGGACGATTCGCGCGCGCCCACGTACGTCCAGACGGTACGGGGGTTCGGCTACCGCTTCGGACCGCTGTGAGCACCGGGCCGTCCCGGTGCGGGACCACACCGGCGCGGGGCAGGGGACGACTGACCGCCGCGTACACCCGGTTGCGCGGGCTGCGCACCCGCCTCATCGTCGGCTTCCTCGTCGTCTCCGCGCTCAGCGCGCTGATCACCGCGGCACTCACCTTCCGGCAGGCCCGTACGGCGATACTGGCCCGCACGCAGAACACCGCCGTGCACGACCTGCGCGCCCAACTACAGTCCCTCGGCCCCGACCTGCCCTTCCCGCCGCAACGCGAGGACCTGCAGAACCTCGTCGTCCAGCTCGACCGGGCGGGCGGCTCCCGGAACTGGCACACGTACGCGCAGTACGAGGACGGGCCGGTCGCCCCCGGGCCGTGGCGCGCGGAGGGCGGCCAGGCGGGGCGGGGGGAGAGCGGGTACGGGGACGGGGGCGCGCCGGGGCGCGGGGAGACCGGGTACGGGGGCGTGCCGGGGCGCGGGCCCGGGAGCGCGGTCACCGACGGTCTGCGCGCCGCCGTACGCCAGCACCACGCGCCCATCTTCCAGCGCGTCGACCGGGGCGGGCAGCCCTGGCTCGCGATCGGCATGCCGGTGGACTTCACCGCCTCAAGCACCCGGGAACGCGCATCCCGGACAACCAGTACACCCGGCGCCCCCTCCTCCTCGCCTTCCCCCGCCCCTTCACCCTCCCCCTCCGCCTCTCCCTCCTCGCCCGGCAACACCAAGCCCTCCGGCCTCATCGTCTACGCCGAGTTCGCCCTCGACGACGAGCAGGCCGACATCTCCGCCCTGGTCACCGCCGCCCAGGCCGGCGCACTGCCCGCGCTCGCGCTGGCCGTCGTCCCCGCGCTGTTCGCCGCCCGCCGCGTACTGCGGCCGGTACGCCGCCTGCGCGAAGCCGCCGAACGCATCACCTCCGGCGAACTGGACACCCGCTCCCCGGTGACCGGCCGCGACGAACTCGCCGACCTCACCGTCACCTTCAACGAGATGGCCCGCGCCCTGGAGAAGGACGACGCCGAACTGCGCCGCATGGAGGCCAACGCACGGCGCTTCGCCGCCGACGTCTCCCACGAACTGCGCACCCCCCTGGCCGCCATGTCCGCCGTCACCGAGGTCCTGGACGAGGACGCGGCCAAGCTGGACCCGGACACCGCCGACGCGGTGCGTCTCATCAGCGACGAGACCACCAAGCTCGCCCGCATGGTGGAAGACCTGATCGAGGTCTCGCGCTTCGACGCGGGCGCCGCCGACCTGCTCCTCGACGAGATCGACGTCGCCGTCGCCCTGCGCAAGACCCTCCACCTGCGCGGCTGGCAGGACCAGGTCGAGACCGGCCTCCCCGAGGGCCTGCGGGCCCGCCTCGACCCACGCCGTATCGACGTGGTCGTGGCCAACCTGGTGGGCAACGCGCTGCGGCACGGCGGCGCCCCCGTACGGCTGACGGCGGACACGACGCCGGGACGGCTCCGTATCGACGTGGCCGACCAGGGCCCCGGCATCGACCCGGAGGCCCTCCCGCACGTCTTCGACCGCTTCTACAAGGCCGACGCCGCCCGCGCCCGCTCCAGCGGCAGCGGCCTGGGCCTGGCCATCGCGATGGAGAACGTACGACTGCACGGGGGCACGCTGCGCGCGGCCAACGCGCCGGGCGGGGGAGCGGTGTTCACCGTGGAGCTGCCACTGGATCCACCGGTGGGCCCGGGGCCTGAGCGCGGCCCGGGGCCTGAGCGCGGCCGGGGGCCTGAGCGAGAGGCCCCCGACCCAACGACCTCCGACCCCGCCCCCACCTCTCCCACCTCTCCTGTCCCTCCAGCCCCTCCCACCCCCGGAGACCGCCCATGAGGAGCCCGACCCGAGCGGCGCCGGCCTCCTCGGTCATCGCCTCCTACCTGGCGCTCTTCGTCACGGTCCTCCTCGTACCGGTCCTCTTCCTCACCGGCTGCGGCATCGCCCCCACCGGCTACGTCCAGGCAGGCGCCCCCGCCCAGGGCATCCGGCAGCCGGGCACCGACACCTACACCGCCCGGATCTTCTTCCTCTCCCCGCTCGGCATCCATGCCGCCGCGCGCCCGGCCGACGGCCCGGTCGGCCCCCAGGAAGCCCTGGACCTGCTGATGAAGGGGCCCACCCCCGCCGAACAGGCGCGCGGGCTGGTCAGCGTGGTACCGCCGATGCCAGGCCGGCTCACCGCCGTCCCCGAGACCGGTGCCGTCAGCGTCCACCTCCCGACACCGGTGGCCCGGATGGAGGCGGCGGCGATCCACCAGATCGCGTGCACCGCCGCCCACGCCGCCCTCCCCGGCGGCCGCCCGGCCACCCAGGTCGATGTCCGGGTGTACGAGCCGGAGAGCCAGGGCCGCCCTTGGACGGTGCGCTGCTCCGGCAACGGACTGGCCCTGCCGACCGCCGGCCCCGACACCCGGCAGAACCCCACCCCGAAAGCCACCCCGTAAGCCGTCCCGAGAGCCACCCCGGAAGTCACTCCGGATGCCTCCCGGACACCTCTACGAAAACCTCCCCGCCCCCCACCCCACGAGCCTCCCGGACCCCCGGTCCCCCACCCCCGAAGTACTCCCTGACCAGGCGGCTTTGTCAGTGGTCGGCACTAAAATTGGAGGCAGTAAGGAAGCAGTCCAGGACTGCTTCTCCGCTGTCCCAGGAGGTTGCCGATGGCCGTGGCCACACTGCCCACGAGCACCGCGATCGCGAAGAAGACCACGCCGGCCACCAAGGCCGCGAAGGCCACGACGACCGCGTACGGAAAGACCGCCGCGCGCCGCGTGGTCCGCCGCACGCCGATGGCCAAGAAGCCGCTGCCCGCCGGCCTCCCGCGCGAGTGGTACGAAGCCCACAACCGCCGCCTGAAAGCCATGCGCCTGGCGATAGCCCTGCTCGACGGCGGTGTCTACACCCCGGAGCGGGCCCGCAACCGCACCATCCGCACCACCGCGGCCCGGATCGGAGTGCACCCGCCCTCCAACACGACCTGCCGCCTGGTCCGTTCCCTGATCATCGAGAACGCCCGCTGAACCGGCAGGCGACGCGCCGCCGCCTGCGCGCGAACACGAGCGACGACTCCCACCGTCCCTGACCATCCACCGCCGAGCAGCCGCCGCGCACTCCTGACATGACCGGCCCCTCCCGGCCCATCCGGGAGGGGCCACCCGTCATGCCGGAAGACGCAGGGCCACCGCCCGCGTGCTCCGCCTCACGCCACCCCGCTCATCCGCGCCGCGACCCGGGCCGCCGAAGTCCCCAGCCCCGTAGGCCGGCCGCTCCACGTACCGGACGAGACCCCGGCGCCGCCCTCCGCAGGCGCACCCGTAGTCCCCTTGTGCCGCCGCAGATCCTCCTCTCGGTACCGCCGGCACCCCTGGTGCCAGGTGAGAATCCCCGACATCCAGTTCTCCAGCTCCTTCACATACCCGTCCAGCAGCCCCCGCGCTTCGTCCGACAAAGCGAAGTCGTCGTACAGCACCGGAAGTTCATTCGCCGCCACGTGCTGGAACTCCCGCATGCGGGACGTCATGAGGTCATGGACGATCGCGAGCGCCGTCGGATAGTCGCAGTCGAAGAAGTTCTGCACCACGAGGATGCCGTTGTGCACCTCCCCTTCGTACTCGATCTCCTTCTGGTACGAGAACACGTCGTTCAGCAGCGTCGCGTAGTCGACCGCGGCGTTCTCCAGCGAACGCATCGGACCACTCCGGTACACCTCTTCCGGCACCCGCCGACCGTGCCCGATACGGCTCAGACTCATCGTCATGTCGGAGCCGAACGTCGCCCGTCGCATCTCGATGTAGTCCACCGGATCGGGAACGTGGTGCCGCGCCTGGTTCTCCAGCTCCCAGATCCACCCGGCCGTCATCACCTCGACGGAATCCCGGAACGTCCTCCGTCCCGTGGCATCCATCGACCCGGTCGTGCGACGCCACAGGTCCGCCAGCCCCCGTTCCATCGCGTTCGCCGGCTCCGGAAACGTTTCCCCCTCCTCCACCGGCATGCATGCCGAAAGCCGCTCATTGCACGCCTTCGCCCCGGCAAGGTCCCGCGCCGCCCCGAACACCACCGGGTAGTAATCGTCCCCGTACGTCCCCCAGGTCAGCCACTGCGACCCCAGGTCCAGCTCTTCCGGTGTCGCATCGGGATGCAGCCCGGCAGCGCACAACGGAAAGTCATAATCCGCCACCTTCTCGGCGCTCCAGACGTCCGACAGCGGCACTCCGGCCTGCGGCCGCAACATCCCCATCGCCGCTGCCCACTCCACCGCGTTCACCCGGGCCCGGTCCAAGTGAGGGCTCAACGTCGTCGCGAACGGCATATAAAAGTCCGGCAACTGCGAGGGCCCCACCTTCCGGAACGGCTGATGCGTGAAGTTCCGCAGCCGCTTGGCCCCCGTGACCGCTGTCGCCCGCCGGACGTCCACCCCCGAAGTCCCGATCCCCCCGAACACGAAAGGCGACCAGTCGCCCGCACCCTGCTTTACCTCCGCCCCGCCCCCATTCATATACCGACTCGACCGCATGTGCCATTCATGCCCACCCGACTGCCAGTCCTGCAACCCCTTGGCGTAAGCCAGCACATCCGCACACTCCCGCGGACTCAACCCCTTCTCCGCGAACAGCACCGGCAGCTCCGCCACCACCGTGTTCTCGAACTGCTGCACCCGAGAGGTGATCAGGTCATTGACAGCGTCCGCCGCCTCCTGAGTGCTGCACCCGAAGAAGTTCTCCAGCACCAGCACCCCATTGCTGAGCTCCCCTTCCTCCTCCGTCTCCCGCTGATACGAGAACAGATCGTTCCGCAGATGCACCCCGTCCGAGAACGAATCCTTCAGCACCCGCAACGGCCGCGACCGGGCCACCGCCGCCGGCACCTCCGCCCCCGCCGCGAACTCCACCAGCCCCGCCGACCACGGCGCACCGCCGACCTTCCGGCGCATCTCGATGTATTCGACGGGATTCGGCAACCGCCCCGCGTTGATGTTCGAAAGCTCCCACAGCGACTCGTTGAGCAAATGCTCAGTACTCTCCCGGAACCGAGCCCGCCACCCCTCCGACATCGAAGGCACCGTCCGCGCCCACAGATCCGCCAGCCCCGCCTCCACCGGATTGGTGGGCTCCGGCACCGGCGTGCCCAGTTCCATCGGCATGAACAGCGGCAGCCGGTCCAGATACGCCTTCCCGCCGACCCGGTCCTGCGTCCGCTTGAACGCCTCCAAGAAATGATCGTCGAAGAAGAAAACCCACACGTACCAGTCCGTCACCAGCGACAGCACGTCCGCCGAGCAATCCGGATGCGTATACGCACACAGCAACGCGTAATCATGCGCATCCAAATCCCCCTCCTCCCAAATCCCCGACCCCTCCAGCATCCCCATCCCCCGGGCCCACTCCTTGGAGTGCCGCCGAGCCTCCTCGACCTGCCCATTCAACCGAGCCGGATACGGCAGATAGAACCCCGGCAATTCAAACGGCTGCCCCACCACTGCAAAATCCTTTCGTCGTCCAACTCTTCCACTCCGCAGTGTGCGCACCCCCGCCACGCGGGCGAGGTCCCCCGTCCAACTCCCCGCGCCACCCACCCGGCGGCCACAGCACTACCCACTCGATCCACCGCTTACCCATCGTCTTGACGGAACGTAAGTACGTATGATTCCGGCTGCACCGCCCGACTGGATCGCACGCATTTCCGATTGCCGATCGAGTGACAGGGGCTCCCCGCGGATTTTTCATCAGCACTCCACGCACACTCCACCCAACCGATGCCGCCTACGGGAGCGGCGCCGACAGGAACAACCGGGCCACGCCTACGCAAGGACCTGCCTCGGCCAACGGTCCACACCGAGCGCTCCTTTGCCCGACAGGTTCGGCCGGGACGAGGCGGTCGAAGCGCGAGAGCCCCAGGTGGCTCATTCCCCGGGATTACGGTGCCGCCGGATCCCTGCTCGGCAGTTCACCGTGCAAATCCGTCCTCGCCGCTTCCTGTAGAGAAGCGGCGAGGATTCGGCAAATTTCGAGTCGTTGCCCCTGGTCGCAGCCTTCGAGAAGGCGTCCCAAGGAACGAAGTACGACTACGTCCCGCCAGCAGCGTGCAACAACTCCCAGGGCCACACACGCCGAAACTCCGAGCACCATCAAGGACAAGGTCATGACTCGTAACGCTCCCTGATGTACTCCACAATCTCCGTTGCTCCGCTGCCGTACAAGCACGAATCATGACGATTCAGAATCAGGGTGGAATCGCCGAGTCGAGCGGATCGAGGGGAGGTCAACTCGAGCGCCTTCTGGCGGGGCAAACCGTCGAGGAAACCGTGGGCCGCGAGGTTGGCGCAGAAGGCCCCGGCAGTGTCGCCACAGCACCATTCGATCACGAGATCGCCGGAATGGTGGGTGTAGCAGTTGGCGAAACCATGCGGTTGAGCCGCCCTGTTGACCAACCCCGGCCGACGCAGTACTCGGCTCAGCAACACATCACGCACCCGCAGTTTCTTGATCGATCTTGAGTCGATCCACTCTTCAGCCTCCTCCCGCTCCTCGCGAGAGAGACCGAGGGGGACCCGTTTCCACAGAAGCGCCTCACCATCGCGTGCGGAGGGCAGAAGCATGGGGCCGCCATCGGCTCGCGTCAAAGTGATTCGGGCCGAGCTGAGTGCGTCGAGGAGTACCACCCGCTCGTGGGTCTGACGGACGCGCAGCGCAGGTACCCCGCGGATGCCTCCGTAGAAGTGATCAAAACGCGGGAGAAGCTCACTAAGAATCTCGTTCGCCATGACGGGTTCCAAGGTCAGAGCCAGATACTGGCTCTCCTCCTGCGCTGCAAGCACCCCGAGAAGGGCGCCGTTCAGTTGGCGGTCTTGGAAGCTGCTTGCCAATACGTGGGCGACATGTGCTTCCAGACGGCGCTGATCCGGGTCCGAGGCGTCCGCTACCGGAGTCCCGAGGTAGACATCGGCCTGCTTCGCCAGTCTGGTAGCCGTCGCCAGTGTGAGCGACGTCTGGTGGTGAATCTTCTTAGCCAGACGGTTGCTGTTGCGTGATTTGGACATGCGGTGCCCCTTCCACTTGCCGCCCGGCGACGACAGGAGAGAGACAGATCGGATGTCCTGGTGCGTACTGACTGCCAACTGCGGGTGACTCTCCAGAGCCCACTGCTCGCACCGACGCCGGGATCGGATGTAGCGAGACACGCTGCCGCAGCAACGCCACACGGACGATACACCCACCGCTTGCACCCGATCCGGTAGACAGGAGTTCCGGGCGCCCCGCAGCCGGGAGTTGCGGGAACTCTTCTGGTACCTGGCGTACCGAAAATGATGAAGGCCACCCCGCGGGGTGGCCTTCATCATTTTCGGCTGGCTGGCTGGGTGGGCGGCTTTCCCTCGCCCACAGCCTCCCGGTTTAGAGGTCGAAGTACAGCTCGAACTCGTGCGGGTGCGGGCGGAGCTGGATCGGGGCGATTTCGTTGGTGCGCTTGTAGTCGATCCAGGTTTCGATGAGGTCGGAGGTGAAGACGCCGCCCTGCTGGAGGTACTCGTTGTCGGCTTCCAGGGCGTCGAGGACGGCCGGGAGGCTGGTGGGGACCTGGGGGACGCCCGCGTGTTCCTCGGGGGCGAGTTCGTAGAGGTCCTTGTCGATCGGCTCGGCGGGCTCGATCTTGTTCTTGACGCCGTCCAGGCCCGCGAGGAGGAGGGCGGAGAAGGCGAGGTACGGGTTCGAGGACGGGTCCGGGGCGCGGAACTCGACGCGCTTGGCCTTCGGGTTGGAACCCGTGATCGGGATGCGCATCGCGGCGGAGCGGTTGCGCTGCGAGTAGACCAGGTTGACCGGGGCCTCGAAGCCCGGCACCAGGCGGTGGTAGGAGTTCACGGTGGGGTTCGTGAAGGCCAGCAGCGAGGGGGCGTGCTTGAGGATGCCGCCGATGTAGTAGCGGGCGGTGTCCGAGAGGCCCGCGTAGCCCTGCTCGTCGTAGAAGAGGGGCTCGCCGCCGGTCCACAGCGACTGGTGGACGTGCATGCCGGAGCCGTTGTCGCCGAAGATCGGCTTGGGCATGAAGGTGGCGGTCTTGCCGTTGCGCCAGGCGACGTTCTTGACGATGTACTTGAACAGCATCAGGTCGTCGGCGGCGGCCAGCAGGGTGTTGAACTTGTAGTTGATCTCGGCCTGGCCGGCCGTGCCGACCTCGTGGTGCTGGCGCTCGACCTTCAGGCCGGCCGCGTCGAGCTCCAAGGAGATCTCGGCGCGCAGGTCGGCGAAGTGGTCGACCGGGGGAGCCGGGAAGTAGCCGCCCTTGTAGCGGACCTTGTAACCGCGGTTGTTGACCTCGGAGCCGGTGTTCCAGGCGCCGGCCTCGGAGTCGATGTGGTAGAAGGACTGGTTCGCCGACGTCTCGAAGCGGACGTTGTCGAAGACGTAGAACTCCGCCTCCGGACCGAAGAACGCGGTGTCGGCGATGCCGGTGGAGGCGAGGTACGCCTCGGCCTTCTTCGCCACGTTGCGCGGGTCACGGCTGTACTGCTCGCCGGTGATCGGGTCGTGGATGAAGAAGTTGATGTTGAGGGTCTTGTCGCGGCGGAACGGGTCCACGCGGGCGGTGGAGAGGTCGGCGCGCAGGGCCATGTCGGACTCGTGGATGGCCTGGAAGCCGCGGATCGAGGAGCCGTCGAAGGCGAGCTCCTCGGTCGGGTCGAACGCCTCCGCCGGAACCGTGAAGTGCTGCATCACACCGGGCAGGTCGCAGAACCGGACGTCGACGAACTTGACGTCCTCGTCCGCGATGAACTTCTTGGCCTCATCGGCGTTCTGGAACATCCAACTCCTCCTAGCCCGGTCACCGGCGGTCGGCGGCGCGGGATTGCTACTCGGAGCGCACCATGTGCGGTGGCGCGCTTGCCCGACCATAGGCAGGCGGGATTTCCCAAGCATGACCCATTTGTTTCGCCGAGGTTAACCGCCGCGCGGCCCGTACGGGGAGGTGATGTGCGGGAGGAGGGGGTGGTGGAATTGATCATTCCGGCAAGGGCTCGGGGTGTCGGACGAGCGTCGGCTGAGCACGGCTGCGTGCGGTGGCACGGGCTGGGGGGCCGGGGCCGGGCGGAGCCGTAACCGTCGCGCCGTGTGGCGGGGGCGTCGCACGGCGGCTCCCGGTACGGCCCTCGGGCGCCTTCGGCGGCGCCCCGCGAGCGGGCGAACGTATGCGGTCGCAGTACCGTGGACGGGTGGACAACAGGCAAGCAATCGGATCGTGGATCTCCGGGCCCCGCGCGGCGGCCGAGGACATGGGTGTCGAGTTCGGCTACCGCGGACAGCAGCTCGGGCTGCCCGAGGAGGGACCGGGCTCGATCGCGCGCCCCGGCCGGCGCTTCGCCGCCCTCTTCATCGACTGGGCCCTGTGCACGCTCGTCGCGTACGGGCTGCTCAGCCACGGCCGGGCCGAGTCGACGAGCAACTGGGCGCTGGCCGTCTTCGTGGTGCTCAGCGTGCTGACGGTCGGGACGGTGGGCTTCACGCCGGGCAAGCGGCTGCTGGGCCTGCGGGTGGTCGCGGAGGGCGGCGGACGGCTGCCCCTGCTGCGCGTGGTGCTGCGTACGGTGCTGCTGGCCGTGGTCATCCCCGCGGTGATCTGGGACCGCGACGGCCGCGGCCTCCACGACCGGCTGGCCCGCGCCGTACAGGTTCGGATCTAGTACAGGTTCGGATCCGAGGCGTACGGGCAGCCGTAAGGGCCGTACGGCCGGTGCGCGCTGTGCCGGGGCGTACGGGGCATACCCGGGCGTACGGGGCACCCGAGCCCCCTGAAAACCTCCGAGGGGCCCAGGACCACAAGGTCCTGGGCCCCTCGGCCGTTCCGGTGACACAGCCACGCGCCACGCACCGCGAGTGACGGCGCGCCTCAGCGCATCTTGCCGCCGCCGCCCTTCGGCATCCGCATGCCCTTGGGCATGGGGCCCTTCGGGACCGGCATGTTGCTCATGAGGTCGCCGAGCGCGCGGAGGCGGTCGTTGGTCGCGGTGACCTGGGGGCCGGGCAGGGTGCGCGGGAGCTTCAGGAGGGTCGTACGGATCTTCTTGAGCGGGATCTGGCCCTCGCCGTCACCGACCACGAAGTCGTGGACCGGGGCATCGGCGATGATGCGGGCCATCCGCTTCTTCTCCGAGGCCAGCAGGCCGCGTACGCGGTTCGGGTTGCCCTCGCCGACGAGGACGATGCCCGCCTTGCCGACGGCGCGGTGCACGACGTCCTGCTGGCGGTTCATCGCCACGGCCGGGGTGACGGTCCAGCCGCGGCCCACGTTGTCCAGTACGGCCGCCGCCGCGCCGGGCTGCCCCTCCATCTGTCCGAAGGCGGCCCGCTCGGCACGGCGGCCGAAGATGATCGCCATCGCGAGGAAGGCCAGGACGAATCCCAGGATGCCCAGGTAGACGGGGTGGCCGATCAGGAAGCCGAGGACGAGGAGAACGCCGAAAACGACGATGCCCACGCCGGCGACGACAAGACCGACCTTGGGGTCGACCCGACGGGTCATCTTGTAGGTCTGGGCGATCTGCTTCAGTCGCCCGGGGTTCGCAGCGCCCTCAGCGCTGTCTGCTTTTGCCTTCCTCGCCATGGGGCGCAGTTTACGTGGCGTTCGGACCCTCGGTCGCCGCGGCCTCCAGTACGTGCTGGGCCTCGCGCCGGTCCCTGGCGCGGCGGCGGTCCTCCAGCACCGATGTCCACGCGTTCCGGCGGGCGGTGCGCTGGCCTCCGCGCATCAGTACGGACTCCACCGCGCGCAGGGCATCGGTGACCGACGGGAGGGGGAGAACAGCGGTGGCGCGAGCGGGCGCGGCCTGCATGGCGGGTTCCCCTTCTGGAGGAATGGTGGACGCGTTCTGTGAAGCCATCGTTACAGATCGGTGTTACCAACTGATGACCCGCCGGTCAAACACCGATGAAACGTTGACGCGGCCCGCACCGCCCCTGCCTGGGGAGGTACGGGCCGCGTCATGACACTCTGTGCCACGTTTCACATTCCGGTCCATGGGCCGGAAGGCCCTGTGCGGGGCGGGACGGCCCGGTCGGACTCAGACGGCCTGTGCCGACTCCTCGACCTGGCGGCGCTCGACCGCCTGCTGGTACAGACGGCCGGCGCGGTAGGAGGAGCGGACCAGCGGGCCGGACATGACGCCGGCGTAACCGATCTCCTCGGCTTCTTCCTTCAGCTCCACGAACTCGGCGGGCTTGACCCAGCGCTCGATGGGGTGGTGCCGCACCGACGGGCGCAGGTACTGGGTGATGGTGATCAGTTCGCAGCCCGCGTCGTGCAGGTCCTGGAGCGCCTGGCTGATCTCCGCGCGCTCCTCGCCCATGCCCAGGATCAGGTTGGACTTGGTGACCAGACCGGCCTCACGGGCCTTGGTGATGACGTCGAGGGACCGCTCGTAACGGAAGCCGGGGCGGATCCGCTTGAAGATCCGCGGCACCGTCTCGACGTTGTGCGCGAGCACCTCGGGGCGCGAGGAGAAGACCTCGGCGAGTTGCTCGGGGACCGCGTTGAAGTCGGGGATGAGCAGTTCGACGCCGGTGTCGGGCATCGCGGCGTGGATCTGGCGGACGGTCTCCGCGTACAGCCAGGCGCCGCCGTCGTCCAGGTCGTCGCGCGCGACGCCGGTGATGGTGGCGTACTTCAGCCCCATGGTCCGGACGGATTCGGCCACCCGGCGCGGCTCGTCGCGGTCCAGTTCCTGCGGCTTGCCCGTGTCGATCTGGCAGAAGTCGCAGCGGCGGGTGCACTGGTCACCACCGATGAGGAAGGTCGCCTCGCGGTCCTCCCAGCATTCGTAGATGTTGGGACAGCCTGCCTCCTGGCAGACCGTGTGCAGGCCCTCCTTCTTGACCAGGCCCTGCAGGTGGTTGTACTCGGGGCCCATTTTCGCCCGGGTCTTGATCCACTCGGGCTTGCGCTCGATGGGGGTCTGGCTGTTCCGGACCTCCAGGCGCAGCATCTTGCGTCCGTCGGGTGCGACAGCGGACACGTCCGGCTCCCTACGACTTCGTTTCTTCGGCGTACACCAGGGTACGCCCGTCAATTCGCACGTCTTTACGTGCAGGCCAACCCCGTATGGCAGGGGCGCATTCCGTGCGGTCGGTTTCGCCGGTCCGGAGAGACCGGGCCCGGCCGGTCCGTGGACCGGCTCAGACCGCCCGGGGGAGCAGCACGGCGTTCTCCAGCACGTCGCGCAGGTGCTTCTCGACGACGGGCAGGACGTCGGCGATGGTGATCTCCCGGCCGAGTTCGTTGGCGAGGGAGGTCACCCCGGCATCCCTGATGCCGCAGGGCACGATCTTGTCGAACGAGGTGTTGTCCGGGTTCACGTTGATCGCGAAGCCGTGCATCGTGACGCCCTTGGCGACGCGGATGCCGATCGCGGCCAGTTTCCGGTCCTCGCCGCGCTGGCCGGCGTTGGACGGGGCGTACTCCGGGCCGTTCAGCCGGGGGTCGAACTCCTCGTCGGCCGTACGGGGGTCGAAGTCGAGGGAGAGGCCGCCCAGGTGGGGACGGTCGGCGACCGGGGCGCCCAGCACCCAGACACCGCTGCGGCCCTCGACCCGCGTGGTCTCCACGCCGAACTCGGTGCAGGTGCGGATGATGGCCTCTTCGAGACGCCGTACGTGGGCGACGACGTCGACCGGGCGCGGAAGCTTCTGGATCGGGTAGCCGACCAGCTGGCCGGGGCCGTGCCAAGTGATCTTTCCGCCGCGGTCGACATCGATGACCGGGGTGCCGTCCAGGGGGCGCTCGCTGTCGTCCGTGCGCCGGCCCGCCGTGTAGACGGGCGGGTGCTCCAGCAGCAGACAGGTGTCCGGGACCTCGTCGGCGAACCGGGCGGCGTGCACCCTGCGCTGCTCCTGCCAGGCCGTCTCGTAATCGACGGCGTCGGCGCCGAAGCCCAGCTGTACAAAGCGCAGCCCCTCGGGTACGGGGGTGTCCCCCCGAGAGATCGCAGTCACGGCAGCTCCTCTTCGAACTTTGATACGTCCTTCGCGCCCACGCCAACTGTACGGCGGGGGCGGACGGCGCCCGCACGCGCCCGGAGCGGGGGCTTGGTGCGCGGGCGCACGGGAGTGCTCCGGGAGCCCCGGGGCACTCCCGGGGCCGCCGTTGCGGAACCGGGGCGGGGCCGCCCGGAGACGCGTGGAGGACAGTGCGAGCCCTGCTCACACGATCGGATGAACGCGTGGCGAAGGCGGCGAGAAAGCCGCTGAAGGCCGTTACATTCACGCCGTTCCACGAGGGCAGGGAGCAGCGCCGGACAGGGTCAGCCGAACCCGGGCAGCTCGGCCCGGAAGGCAGGAGACCGGTAAAGCTGATGACGGAACGACCCCCACAGCGCACGCCCAACCGACAGCTCGCCGCGCTCATCGCGGAGGCGGGATTCTCCAACGCCGGGCTGGCCCGCCGGGTCGACCAGCTCGGCCTGGAGCACGGGCTCGACCTCCGGTACGACAAGACGTCGGTGACGCGCTGGTTGCGCGGGCAGCAGCCCAGAGGCACCACACCCGCACTGATCGCCGAGGTCTTCACGCGCAGACTGGGACGCCGGCTGTCGGCCCAGGATCTCGGCCTGGACGCCTGCGCGCCGGTGTACGCCGGGCTGGAGTTCGCGTCCACGCCGAGCGAGGCGGTGGACATCGTGAGCGGTCTGTGGCGCAAGGACTCCGGCAGCCACGCGGAGCTGCGCAAGATCGCCTTCACCCCGGCCGGGCTGGTGGTGCCCAGCCGCGACTGGCTGATCGGGCGGGCCGACGAGCGGGTCGCGCACGGTGACGCGGCCGAGCCCGCGGGCCGGCTGACCGCGCCGGGCCGGATGCAGGTGTCGGTGCCCCGGCAGCGGCAGCTTGACCGGGCCGGCCACGACCGGGCCGGCCATCCCGAACGGGCGGAGCGCGCGGGAGCCGCCGAACGCGCCGGGCGTACGGAGCGAGCCGAGCGCCCCGAACGCACGGAACGCTCCGACCGGGCGCACGCCTACCGGGTGTCCGCCGGTGACATCAAGGCGCTCCGGTCGGTCGGCGAACTGTTCCGCGCGCTGGACCACGCGTACGGCGGCGGGCACGCGCGCCAGGCCCTGGTGCGCTACCTGGAGCACGAGGTCGAACCGATGCTCCGCGGCACGTACGGCGAGGCGGCCGGGCGGCGGCTGTTCGCGGCCGCCGCCGACCTGACGCGGCTGGCCGGCTGGACGTCGTACGACATCGCCGCGCACGGCCTGGCGCAGCGGTACTTCGTCCAGGCGCTGCGGCTGGCGCAGGCGGCCGGGGACCGCGCGTACGGCGCGTACGTCCTGGTGACCATGAGCCGGCAGGCCGTCTACCTGGGGCACGGCCGGGAGGCCGTCCAACTGGCCCGGGTCGCCCAGCAGGGCGTCGGCAGCAACGCGCCGCCCGTCGTCCAGGCCCTGCTGCACTCGGCGGAGGCGCGCGGACACGGCGTACTGACCGAGGTACGGGCGTGCACGGCCTCGCTCGCGCGGGCGGAACGGGCGCTGGAGACGGCGCGTCCCGGGGACGACACGCCCTACTGGGCGCGGTTCTTCGACGAGGCGCAGCTCGCCGACGAGCTGGCGCACTGCCACCGCGACCTCCAGCAGTTCCGGGCCGCCGCGCAGCACGCGGAGCGCTCGCTCCAGCTCCGGGGCGCGGGGTTCGCCCGCAGCCGGCTGTTCTGCCGGGTGGTGCTGGCGACGGCGCGGCTCGGTCTGGGCGAGCTGGAGCAGGCGTGCGCGCTGGGTGCGGAGGCGGCGCTCCAGGCGTCCGAGATGCGGTCCGTACGGGCGCACGAGTACGTCCGCGAGTTCGAGCGCCGGCTGGAGCCGTACCGGGACGCGGCGGCGGTGCGGGGGTACCGGGACCGGGTGGCGGCCATGAAGGGGTGAGCGCGAAGGGGCCGGTACGAAGAAGGGGTCGGTACGGAGGGGCAGTACGAAGGGACAGTACGAAGGGGTGACGGGCGGGAGCCGGGCGGGGGTGGGTCCCGGGGCGGAGCCGGTGGGGCGGGGCGCGGATCGCGGCCCGCCCCTTCGGTGCGGTGGGCCGGCCGGGCCCTACGGGTGTGCGGCCCGGCCGGTCGGTGGGTCAGGGGCAGGGGGCAGGTCAGGCCGCTGCGGACAGTTCGCAGGGCTCGCGGAACGGGGGCAGGCGGAGGTCGTCGAGTGCGGCCCGGGCGGCCCGGCGGCCGGAGCGCAGGGCGCCCTGGACGGTGCCGGTGTCCCGGTGGTCGCCGCACACGTACAGCCCGGCCAGCAGCCGGACGGACCGGTCCGGGTCGTGCGGTACGGGCATGGCCGGGACCGCCTCCGGGTCGTGGTGGGCGGCCAGCAGCTCCCAGGCGTCGGTGCAGGTGCCGTAGATCCGGTCGAGCTGTGGCCGGACCGTCTTGTCCAGCGCCCGGGCGGGCAGTGTGGCCGGGGCGCCCAGCACGGTCGTGGTGACCAGGGCGCGGCCCGCGGGGGCGCGGGACGGGTCGGTCTCGCTGGCGACGTAGGTGTGCGCCACCGGGCCGTCGGCGGGCAGGAAGAACACCGGTTCGCGGACCGGGGGACTGTCAGTGGTGTGGTGCACGATGGTGACCGGGTGGAAATCGGGGATGCGCAGCCCCGGGAGCAGCTCTGCCGCGTCGCGTGCTCCGGTGGCCACGAGCACCGAGCGGCAGGGGAACCGCCCGTGGTCGGCGGTGGTGACGTCGGTGGTCGAGACGGAGACGGCGCGTACGGAAGTGCGCACGGTGCCGGGGGGAAGGGAGGCGGCGAGGAGTTCGGGCAGCGCCGAGGCGCCGCCGGCGGGCAGGCACAGCCGGCCGCGGGCGAAGGCGCGCAGGGCCTGGGCGGCGCTGCGGCTGGAGCCGGAGAGCCCGGGATCGCAGAGAAGGGCGGACAGGAGGGGGCGCAGGAACCCGTCGGGGATGTACGGCGGGAAGGGCGGGCGGTCGGCCAGCGCCTGGGCGACGGGGCGGTCGGCGCGCCGCTCGGAGCGCGAAAGGGCGCGCGCGGCGGAAAGTGCGCCCCTTGTGCTCCGGGGAGCACCGACGCGGTGCGTCCGCTGGCCGTTGTGGAGACAGAGCCCGGGGGAGAAGTGACGCAGGACCAAGCCGTTGAGGCCGGGGGTGGTGCGCAGTTCGGGGTACGAGGTGACGAATAGTTGGCCGGTGCGGTCCAGCCGGAAGCCGTCCAGACGGTCGGTGGTGGTCCGGCCGCCGGTGCGCGGGGCGGCCTCCAGCACGGTGACCGTGGCTCCCGCGCTGGTCAGATGGTGGGCGGCGGCGAGACCGGCGAGGCCGGCCCCGACGATGACGACGTCCACGGTCGATGCGGTGCGCAGCACGTGCCCTCCCGAGGTCGGTCCCGGTGCCGGCGCTGAGGGGCTCCTGCCCCGAACCGGCGCGCGGGATGCCGAGTTCGTGAGGTTGGAACCATAAGAAGCGCGGAGGCGGGGGCGCGATCGCGCGTAGACCGCGCACGGGCGCACGATGCGGCACGGAGTGCCGCGAGTCGGTGGGACGGGGCGGTCCGTTGTCGGGTGACGCGTCGGCGGCGGGTGTGTCTCGCCTTGCGGCGGGGGAGGGGGCGTCGGCAGCGGGTGGTGGCCGGGGCGCCTTCGGCGCGAGGGGGTGTGGGGAGGGGCCCGCCGGTGGTGTGAGTGGTGCGGGCGGGGGCGGGACTCCGGGGCGGGTTCCTGGACTGCTGCGCTTCTACGTCCTGGAACCCGCCCCGGAGCCCCGCCCCCTCGGTCTCGTGCCGGGCCGCGCCCCGGTGGGGGGAGGAAAGAACAAGAGGTAGGCGCCGCCCGGGTGGGGTGAAGGGTCAGGGGGTGAGTGCCGAGCGGATCGCGCTGTCCACGGTGGGATGGGTGAAGATGAAGCCGGAGTCCAGGAGGCGTTGGGGGATGATGCGCTGGCTGGACAGGACGTTGCCGGCGAACTCGCCCAGGGCGAGCCGCAGGGCGGGGGCCGGGACGGGGAACGGTGTGGGGCGGTGCAGTACCCGGCCCATCGCCGCCGTGACCTCGCGGTTGGTGACCGGCTCGGGCGCGGTGAGGTTGACCGGGCCGCTCAGTTCCTCGGTCTCGATGAGGTGCCGCAGGGCGGCGATGTGGTCGTGCAGGGAGATGAAGCTCCAGTACTGCCGGCCGCTGCCGAGCCGTCCGCCCAGGCCCAGCTTGAACAGGGGGAACAGCCGACCCCAGGCACCGCCCTGGCGGCCCACGACCAGCCCGGTGCGGGGGAAGACCGTCCGGATGCCGGCGTCGACGGCCGGTGCGGCGGCCTCCTCCCAGTCGACGCAGACACGGGCCAGGAAGTCGTCGCCGGGGGGCGCCGACTCGTCCGTCCGCCGGTCGCCGGTGTCGCCGTAGTAGCCGATGGCGCTGCCGCAGACGAAGACGCGCGGCGGGGTGTCCAGGGAGGCGATGGCCTCGGCGAGCGCCGCCGTACCGAGGACCCGGCTGTCCCGGATCGTGCGCTTGTACGCGTCGGTCCAGCGGTGGTCGCCGACGCCGGCGCCCGCGAGGTGTACGACGGCGTCGCAGCCCGCGAGCCCGGCGGCGTCCACCGTCTGGCGCTCGGGGTCCCAGCGCACCTCGTCGGCGCCGCGCGGCGGGCGCCGGACGAGCCGGACGATGTCGGGCCGCTCCCCGGCTTCCGGCGGGTGGGTGGTGCTCGTCGCGCGCAGGGAGCGCAGGAGTGCCGTTCCGATGAGACCGGTCGAGCCGGTGATCGCGATCCGCATGACAGCCATACTGCCGTGCCCGGACGCGTACGCATGGCACAGTGGCACGCATGTCCGAATCGCTCGTCCGTACCGCCGTTTTCGCCGATGAAGAGCCGCTCGCGGTCATCGACCGCCGTACGTGGTCGACGCTGCACGCCGTGACGCCCCGGCCGCAGTCTCCGTACGGCCGGTTCTTCGACGACCGGCACCGCCCCGAGGACCTGCTCGTGGCGGAGATCGCGGGCCGGCTGGCGGGCTTTCTTCGGCTGGTGCCGCCGACGGCGCTGCCCTGCAACGCCCACGTCCGGCAGATCCAGGGCCTGGCCGTGGACACCTGGGCGCGCGGCCGGGGCGTCGCCCGAACGCTGCTGGACGCGGCGTGTGCGCAGGCGGCGGACGAGGGCGCCCGTCGGATCACCCTGCGCGTCCTCGGGCACAACACTCCGGCGCGCAGGCTCTACGAGTCGGCGGGCTTCTCGGTGGAGGGCATTCTGCCCGAGGAGTTCCTGCTGGAGGGCGAGTACGTCGACGACGTGTTGATGGGCAAGAAGCTGAACTGAGCGGCCGAGGCGGCCTTCAAGGGGTGAGTGCCTTCAGGAGGACGTCGGCGAATGCGGCGGGGTGTGTGGTCGAACCGGTGTGGCCGCCGGGGAAGTGCAGGAGTTCCGTGCCGAAGCGTTCGGCCAGGAAGGCGGCCGGCCGGTAGGACAGCTCGCCGTGGGATTCCTGGCCGCCGGCCAGGACGAGCCGGTCGGTCAGGGCCGCCAGGCGTGCGGTGTCCGGGGCGTAGGACATGAAAGGGGCCACGATCCGTCCGACGAAGTACGGCAGGTTGGCCATGGTCCGCTCGGCCCGCGCCGCGGCCTGCGGCGGAAGCTTCATCTCCGGTTGGGGCCCGGTGCCGCTGCCGTCCGCCTTGAGGCCCGCGGCGAACACGGCCATCGCCGGCATGAGCCCCTGGGTACGGAACGTTTCCTCTACGCGTGCGACGAGCGCCCGGTGTTCGGCGGCGTCCGGCAGGACCTCCACCACCGGCGGCTCGTGCGCCACGACGCGCGTGAGGCGTTCGGGGTGGGTGGTGAGCAGGTGCAGGGCGGCGATCGCGCCCGAGCTGATGCCGAGCACCCGGGCTGGTTCACCGGGCGACAGCAGCTCCAGCATCCGGAACGCGTCGTCGGCGTGCTCGGCCACGTGCTGCTCGGCCCCGGGGTCGTCCAGCACGCTCCGGGACATGCCGCGCGGGTCGTAGGTCGCGACGGTGTACGTGGCGGCCAGGTCGTCGGCGATGCCGTCGAAGGAGGCCGCGCCGCCCGCGCCGCCCGGTATGAGCAGCAGCAGCGGGCCCTGGCCGCGTACTTCGTAGTGCAGGGTCGCGCCGTTCACGCGCAGGCTGCCGGTGGTCGGGCCGGTCATGTCGGGTCTCCTTCTCGGGCTTCGCGGGGCGAGGGCCAGTGCGTCAGGGCGGTGTGGAGGGCGTCGAGGGCGCGGACCCAGGAGTCCTGCGGCGCACGCGCGTGCGCGAAGCCGCCGGCGGCTTCCAGGGCGACGAAGCCGTGGAACGTACTGCGCAGCAGACGGACCGCGTCGGTCAGGTCGGGTTCGGCCAGGCCGTAACCGCGCAGCATGCCGTAGGTCAGCTCGACCGCGCGCCGCGGTCCGGGGGCGTTCGCGGCCAGTTCCGGGTCGATCTTCAGCGGCAACTGCGTCGCCATGTAGCGGCCGGGGTGGGCGGCCGCGTACTCCCGCCAGGCGTCGGCGAACGCGACCAGCGCGTCCTTGCCCGCGAGGCCGGCGGTCGCCTCCGCGATGCGGATGGTCTTCTCGTCCGCCGCCAGCAGCGCGATCCGTCCGCGCAGGTCGTCCAGCCCGCGTACGTGCGTGTACAGACTCGCGTCCTTCACACCGAGCCGCCGCGCCACCTGCGACATGGTGACCTGGTCGAGTCCGGCCTCGTCCGCCAGCTCGGCTCCTGCGAGCGTCACTCGGTCCGTCGTCAGTCCGGCTCGTGCCATGGGTCTGCCCCCTTCCCGCCATTCACCTAGGGCCCCTAGGTACGCCCAAGGGGCTCTAAGTATTTCCTAGGGCTCCTAGGTATAGCCTACGGCCTCTAGGTGCGGCAACGGATTTAGGCAGCCAGCAGTCGGCAGCCGCGCGCGGCCTGTGTCGTGGCACGGCGAGGGAGCAGCCCCGCACGCGCGGGACCGCCGGCCGGGGAACACTTCGATGCCCAGATCCTCGGGACCACCCCCGCACGCGCCGGGACCGCAGGCCGCGACCAGTGATTTCGTCAGGCGTGGCGGCGGTTTTTACTTACTTTCATCGTTGCCTCGGTGATCTCGCTGTCTCGCTGCCCGAACATGAAAGGCGTCAGGTGCCGTACCGGTCCCACAGTTGCGGAAAGCGTTCCGCCAGGACGCGGTCGTCGTCCAGGTCGAGGTAGGTGCCGAGGGGTTCGCGGGGCTGGGGTGGCAGGCCGAGGTCGGGCATTTCGGCGCCGGTGAGTTGTTCGTACGCCTCGTCCGCCGCGTACCCGAGTTCCTCCGCGTCGCCGTCCACCTCGTCGTCGAACGCGTCCAGCAGGTCGGCGAGGTGGTCGGGGTCGTGCAGAGCGCCCTCGAAGACTTCCCGGCCCTGGCCGATCAGCCAGCTTCGGAAGTTGTCGAAGGCGTCGTCGCTCGCGCCGCCGAGCAGGATGCCGGCCGCGGCCCACAGGTCCCAGGTGTAGGCGCGGTTGTCCCGGGACTCGAAGTGCCGGGCGAAGTCCACCACCGAGTCGGGGTCGAGGGCGACCAGTCGTTCGACGAGCGCGTCCGCCTGCTCCTCCGGGTCGCCCTCGGCGGCCTCGCGGGAGTTGTCGATGAGTTGCCAGAACTCCGTCTCGTCCATCACGGGTACAGCATCGTTCCTGCCGCACGGCGACGCACGCGGAGTACCCCAGATGCGACGGTGTCGTTACCCGGGGCCCCTCGCGCGGAAAAGCGGACACAAGGTGTCGGGTTTCGGCGGGAGGGTCGTGGCATGACAGAAGGAGAACTCACCATGGCCGGGGCAGGCAGCCCGCAGGGACCGCTCAGCGGGAAGGTCGCGCTGGTCGCCGGCGCCACGCGCGGCGCGGGCCGGGCGATGGCGGTGGAGCTGGGCCGGGCCGGTGCCACGGTCTATGTCACCGGCCGCACGACCAGGGAGCACGTCAGCGAGGTCGGCCGGGCGACGGAGACGATCGAGGAGACCGCGGAGCTGGTGACGGCGGCGGGAGCGGCGGCCCGGAAGGATGCCGAACGGAGGGATGGCGAGCGGAAGGGTGCCGAACGGAGGGGTGGCGAGTGGAAGGGTGCCGAACGGAGGGGTGCCGAGCGGAAGGGTGGCGAAACGGCCGTAGGCACCGGCGTCGCCGTACCGACGGACCATCTGGACCCGGCGGCGGTACGGGCGCTGACCGAGCGCATCGACCGTGAGCAGGGACGGCTGGACATCCTCGTCAACGATCTGTGGGGCGGGGACGTGCATGTCGAGTGGGGCAAGAAGATGTGGGAGCACGACCTGGAGAAGGGGCTGCGGGTGCTGCGGCTCGGGGTGGAGAGCCACATCATCACCAGCAGGTTCGCGCTGCCGCTGCTGATCCGCCGGCCGGGCGGGCTGCTGGTGGAGGTGACGGACGGTACGGAGGAGTTCAACCGGCGCTATCGGGAGCCCTTCTACTACGACCTGGCCAAGAGCGGGCCGATCCGGATGACGAAGGGGCTGGCGCAGGAACTGCTGGAGTACGGGTGCACGGCGCTCTGCCTGACGCCGGGCTGGCTGCGGTCGGAAGCCATGCTGGACACCCACTTCAAGGTCACCGAGGAAAACTGGCGTGCGGGCTGCGAGCAGAACCCGCACTTCGCGATCTCCGAGACGCCGGTGTTCGTCGGGCGGGCGCTGGCGGCGCTGGCCGGTGACCCGGACGTCGCCCGGTTCAACGGGCAGGCGCTGTCCAGCGGCGGGCTGGCGAAGGTGTACGGCTTCACGGACGTGGACGGGTCGGCGCCGGACGCCTGGCGCTACATCACCGAGGTCGAGCAGGAGGGGAAGCCGGCGGACACGACCGGATACCGGTAGGCGGCACCGGCGCGCCCCACACGGCACGGGCAGCCGCGTCTCACGGCTGCCCGTGCTCCCCGTGCGACCCGTACAGCCCGTACATACGGCCCGCCGCGGCGGCGAACCGTTCCCGCAGCTCCGGCGGGCCGAGCACCTCCGCCTCCGGGCCGAGGCCGAGCAACTGGCTGTAGGCGACGTCCAGGGATTCGACGGGCAGGGTGACCGTGGTCCGGCCCCGCTCGTCGGGCTCGCCCGCCGCGGCCAGGGCCTCCTCGGCACCGGCGCGGTCGGTGACGTGCCGCAGCCGGCGGGTGCCCGCCGGTGTGAGCCGTACGACGATCTCGTCCCGCAGGATCGAGCGGGCGAACTGGGCGGCCCGCTCCGCCCAGAAGGCGGGCAGGTCGAAGTCCGGGCCGCGGGTGAAGCGGTCGTCGAGGGGCGTGACGGAGGTGAAGCGGTCGATGCGGTACACGCGCATGTCCGTACCGGCCCGTGCCGCCAGGTACCAGACGCCCGCCTTGAGCACCAGGCCGTACGGCTCCAACTCGCGTTCGACCTCGGTGTCCTTGCGGCGGTAGCGGGTGGCGATGCGCCGGTCGTCCCAGACCGCGTCCGCGACGGCGGGCAGCAGGTCTGGTGTGGCCGGTTCGCGGTACCAGGCGGGGGCGTCGAGGTGGAAGCGCTGGGCGGCGCCGTCCGCGGCGTCCCGCAGTTCGGGCAGCAGCGCGGCGGAGACCTTGAGGCGGGCGGCGGAGGCGGCGTCGGCGAGGCCCATGTCGCGCAGCGCGGCGGGCACGCCGGACAGGAACAGCGCCTCGGCCTCGCTGCGGCCGAGGCCGGTCAGCCGGGTGCGGTAGCCGCCGATGAGGCGGTAGCCGCCGGCCCGGCCGCGGTCCGCGTAGACGGGCACCCCGGCCTCGGAGAGGGAGAGCACGTCGCGGGCGACCGTACGCTCCGACACCTCCAGCTCCCGCGCCAGTTCGGCGCCGGTCATCGACGGGCGGGACTGGAGCAGCAGCACCATCTTGATCAGCCGGGCAGCGCGCATGACTGCATCATGCCGCGCGCGGGCGCGCCGGGACGCGCCCGCCGTACACGACGGAGAGGACGGAGAAGGTGGGGAAGGAGGTGACGACGAAGATCCCGTGCGGAGACCCCGGGCGCGGTTGAGGTGGTCTCCGCACGGGAGCGGGGGGCGCCGGACCGGGGTCCGGCGCGGAGTGCGGGCCCGGCGGGAGGTGGCGCGGGCGCGGCGGCAGCCCGCCGCGCCCGCCCGTGGCCTACAGGCCGTATCGCTCCTTGGCCTCCTTGACCGTCTCCGCCTTCACGTCGCCGCGGCGGGCCAGCGCGGCCAGCGCCTGCACGACGACCGACCGGGCGTCGACGCCGAAGTGGCGGCGGGCGGCCTCGCGGGTGTCGGAGAGGCCGAAGCCGTCGGTGCCGACCGAGGTCCAGTCCTGCTCGACCCACGGGGCGATCTGGTCGGGCACGGCCCGCATCCAGTCGCTGACCGCGACGACCGGGCCGGGGGCTCCGGCCAGCGCGCGGGTCACGTACGGGACGCGGTCCTCGCCCTCCAGGCGGGCGGCGTCGCACTCCAGCGCGTCGCGGCGCAGCTCCGTCCAGGACGGCGCCGACCAGATGTCCGCCGCCACGCCCCAGTCGCGGGCCAGGATCTCCTGGGCCTCCAGGATCCAGTGGATGGCGGTGCCGGAGGCCAGCAGTTGCAGGCGCGGCGCGTCGGCAGCGGCCGGGGCGGCCTCCTTGAAGCGGTAGAGGCCCTTGAGGATGCCCTCCTCGACGCCCTCCGGCATGGCGGGCTGCACCTTGGTCTCGTTGTAGACCGTCAGGTAGTAGAAGACGTCCTCCGCGTCGGGGCCGTACATCCGGCGCAGGCCCTCCTTGACGATCACCGCGACCTCGTACGCGAACGCCGGGTCGTAGGAGAGCGCCGCCGGGTTGGTGGAGGCGATCAGGTGCGAGTGGCCGTCCGCGTGCTGGAGGCCCTCACCGGTCATCGTCGTACGGCCGGCCGTGGCGCCGATGACGAAGCCGCGGCCCAGTTGGTCGGCGAGCGCCCAGAACTGGTCGGCGGTGCGCTGCCAGCCGAACATCGAGTAGAAGATGTAGAACGGGATCATCGGCTCGCCGTGGGTGGCGTACGAGGTCGCCGCCGCGGTGAAGTCGGCCAGCGAACCGGCCTCCGTGATGCCCTCGTTGAGGATCTGGCCGTCCTTGGCTTCCTTGTAGTACAGGAGCTGGTCACGGTCGACCGGGTCGTAGGTCTGGCCGACGGGGGAGTAGAGCCCGGCGGACGGGAACAGCGACTCCATGCCGAAGGTACGGGCCTCGTCGGGCACGACCGGCACCCAGCGCTTGCCGGTCTCCTTGTCCCGCATCAGGTCCTTGACCAGGCGGACGAACGCCATGGTGGTGGCGATCTCCTGCGAGCCCGAGCCCTTCTTCAGCGCGTCGAACGCCTTGTCGGCGGGCATCGGCAGCGGCTTGGCGACGACCTTGCGGGCCGGGGCCGGACCGCCGAGGGCGGCGCGCCGCTGACGCAGGTACTCCATCTCGGGGGAGTTCTCGTCCGGGCGCGCGTAGGGCACCACGTCCGCGTCCAGGGCGCTGTCCGGGATGGGCAGCTCCAGCAGGTCGCGCATGGCGCGGAACTGCTCGCCGGTGAGCTTCTTCATCTGGTGGTTGGCGTTACGGGACTCGAAGCCCTCGCCGAGGGTGTAGCCCTTGACGGTCTGCGCCAGGATGACGGTCGGCGCGCCCTTGTGCTCGACGGCGGCCTTGTAGGCGGCGTACACCTTGCGGGGCTCGTGGCCGGCGCGGGAGGTCTGGAACAGCTCCAGCAGCTTGGCGTCCGACAGGCCCTGGGCGATACGGCCCAGCGCCGGGTCCGACCCGAAGAAGTGCTCGCGCAGGTAGGCGGCGTCGCGGGTGGCGTACGTCTGGAACTGCGCGTCCGGGGTCTCGCGCAGGCGGCGCAGCAGGGCGCCGTCGGTGTCCTGGGCGAAGACCTCGTCCCACGCCCGGCCCCACAGGGACTTGATGACGTTCCAGCCCGCGGCGCGGAACTGGGCCTCCAGCTCCTGCACGATCTTGAAGTTGGGGCGGACCGGGCCGTCCAGGCGCTGAAGGTTGCAGTTGATGACGAAGGTCAGGTTGTCCAGGCCCTCGCGGCCGGCCAGCGCCAGAGCGGCGGTCGACTCGGGCTCGTCCATCTCGCCGTCACCGAGGAACGCCCAGACGTGGGAGTTGGCGGTGTCCTTGATGCCGCGGTGCTCCAGGTAGCGGTTGAAGCGCGCCTGGTAGATCGCGGAGAGCGGGCCCAGGCCCATGGAGACGGTGGGGAACTCCCACAGCCAGGGCAGGCGCCGCGGGTGCGGGTACGAGGGCAGGCCGTCGCCGGCCGCCTCCTGGCGGAAGCGGTCGAGCTGGTCCTCGGTGAGGCGGCCTTCGAGGAAGGCGCGGGCGTAGATGCCGGGGGAGGCGTGGCCCTGGATGTAGAGCTGGTCGCCACTTCCGTCGCCTTCCTTGCCCCGGAAGAAGTGCTGGAAGCCGGTCTCGTAGAGCCAGGCCGCCGAGGCGAAGGTGGCGATGTGGCCGCCGAGGCCGAGACGGGAGCCGCGGGTGACCATGGCGGCCGCGTTCCAGCGGTTCCACGCCGTGATCCGGGCCTCCATCGCCTCGTCACCCGGGAACTCGGGCTCGGCGGAGGTCGGGATGGTGTTGACGTAGTCGGTTTCGAGCGGCGCGAGGCCCGGGGCACCGGTGTGCTCCACGGCACGGCGCATCAGGTAGGCGGCGCGGTGCGGACCGGCCGCCTTCGTGACGGCGTCCAGGGACGCGCGCCACTCGGCCGTCTCCTCCGGGTCGCGGTCCGGGACCTGGTCGAGCTGGCTGTACGGCATACGTACGGGATCGGGCATGGGTGGCCCCTTTCCGGACGGAGGAGGGAGGTGCGATGAGTGCTTTGGCAGGCAGGGGTCGCGCCCCACGGACGACGATACGCCTCTGATCGATGATCGATCAACGCAAGTTGAAGGAAAAACCGCAGGTCGGCACGGGGTGCCAGCCTTTTAGGCACGGGGTGCCAGGCTGTCTGCGGCTCCGAATCGAAGGGGAGAACGGTCCCCGGCCTGCGCGTCAGACCCTGGGCGCGCAGCTCAGTACGTGAGTCTTCAGCAGCTCGCCGATCCTCGGGTCGCGCCGCCGGAACGCGTCCACGATCTCCTGGTGGTCCCGCGCGTGCGACCGCGGCTCCGGGCTGAACCAGCGGATCGACAGCGTCGTCCACACCTCGACACCCAGCGACTCCCAGGTGTGCAGCAGGACGGCGTTGCCGGCGGCGCGCACGATCTCGCGGTGGAAGGCCACCGTGTGCCGCACCTGCGCCTCACCGTCGCCGTGCCGGTCCGCCGCGCACAGCGCCGCCACCTCGCGGTCCAGCGCCGCGGTGTCCTCGGCCAAGCGCCCGGCGGCCAGCTCCGCCGCCACCTGCTCCAGGCCGGCCCGCACCGGGTAGCTCTCCTTGAGGTCGTCGGCGGTCAGGTTCCGTACCCGTACACCCTTGTTCGGAGCCGACTCGATCAACTGGAGCGACTCCAGCTCGCGCAGCGCCTCCCGTACGGGCGTCTGGCTGACCTCCAGCTCGACCGCGATCCGCCGCTCCACGATCCGCTCACCGGGCTGCCAGCGGCCGCTGACGATCCCTTCCAGGATGTGCTCGCGGATCTGCTCGCGGAGCGAATGGACGACGGGCGGGGTCATGACGTGCTCCTTCAGAGCGTGCGGCAGACGGCGGCCGGGGCCCGGCACCGGAAGGCGGTACGGGAGACCACCGCGGGACGGCCATTATCCGTGCAACGAAAACGGGTCGGCCCCGGCTCGTACGAACTTGTACGAACCGGGGCCGACCCTGCACACCTACGCGGTGGCTACCGTGTTCAGAGACCGATCTCGGTCTCGAACTCGCCGGCCTCCAGGATCTGCTTGACCGTCGTCAGGTAACGGGCCGCGTCGGCACCGTCCACCAGGCGGTGGTCGTAGGAGAGCGCCAGGTAGGTCATGTGGCGCACGGCGATGGTCTCGCCCAGCTCCGGGTGGTCGACGACCACCGGGCGCTTGACGGTGGCGCCGATGCCCAGGATGCCGACCTGGTTCGGCGGCACGATGACCGTGTCGAACAGCGCACCGCGCGAGCCGGTGTTGCTGATCGTGAAGGTCGCGCCCGACATGTCGTCCGGGCTGATCTTGTTGGTGCGGACCTTGCCGGCCAGCTCCGCGGTCTTCCGGGCGATGCCGGCGATGTTCAGGTCGCCCGCACCCTTGATGACCGGGGTCATCAGGCCCTTCTCCGCGTCCACCGCGATACCGACGTTCTCGGTGTCGAAGTAGGTGATCGTGCCCTCGTCCTCGTTGATCCGGGCGTTGACGACCGGGTGGGCCTTCAGCGCCTGGACAGCGGCCTTGACGAAGAACGGCATCGGCGAGAGCTTGACGCCCTCACGCTGCGCGAAGGCGTCCTTGGCCTTGTTGCGCATCCGCATGATCTTGGTGATGTCCACCTCGACCACGGAGGTGAGCTGCGCCTGGCCGTGCAGGGCCTTCATCATGTTGTCGCCGATGACCTTGCGCATCCGCGGCATCTTGACGGTCTGGCCGCGCAGCGGCGACGCCTCGATGGCAGGGGCCTTCGAAGCGGCCGGAGCGGCGGCAGCGGCCGGGGCGGCCTGCTGCTTGGCGGCCTCGGCGGCGGCGATGACGTCCTGCTTGCGGATACGGCCGCCGACGCCGGTGCCCTTGACCGAGCCCAGGTCCACGCTGTTCTCCTGGGCCAGCTTGCGGACCAGGGGGGTGACGTACGCGGCGTCCGCCTCACCCGCGGCCGGGGCCGGGGTGACGGGGGCGGCGGCCGGCGCCGGCGCCGGGGCCGGAGCGGCCGGGGCCGGGTCCGGGGCGGGGGTGGTGACCTGCTGCGGCGCGGGCGCCGAGGGGGCCTGGGGGGCCGGAGCCTCCTGCTTGGGGGCCTCCTGCTTGGGGGCCTCCTGCTTGGGGGCCTCCTGGGCAGGGGCCGGAGCCGGGGCGGCGGGGGCCTGGGCAGCGCCCTTCTGGCCGATGACGGCCAGCTTGGCGCCGACCTCGGCGGTCTCGTCCTCGCCGACCACGATCTCCAGCAGCACACCGGCGGCCGGGGCGGGGATCTCGGTGTCGACCTTGTCGGTGGAGACCTCCAGCAGCGGCTCGTCCTCGGCCACCTCCTCGCCGACCTCCTTGAGCCAGCGGGTGACGGTGCCCTCGGTCACGCTCTCGCCGAGCGCGGGGAGGACGACGTCGGTACCCTCGGCACCGCCGGCGGGGGCCGCGGGGGCCTCCTGCTGCGGGGCTTCCTGGGCCGGGGCCTCCTGGGCCGGAGCCGCGGCGGGTTCGGGCTCGGCGGCGGGCGCCTCGGCCTGCGCCGGGGCGGACTCGGCCGCGGGGGCACCGCTGCCGTCGTCGATGATGGCCAGCTCGGCGCCGACCTCGACGGTCTCGTCCTCGGCCACCTTGATGGAGGCCAGCACGCCGGCGGCGGGGGCGGGGATCTCGGTGTCGACCTTGTCGGTCGACACCTCCAGCAGGGGCTCGTCGGCCTCGACGCGCTCACCCTCGGCCTTCAGCCAGCGGGTGACGGTGCCCTCGGTGACGCTCTCGCCGAGCGCCGGAAGGGTTACGGAAACCGCCATGGTTTCTCTTGCTCCTTACAGAAAAGTGCGGATGTGGTCGCGCCCGGACCGGGATCAGTCGTGGGAGTGCAGAGGCTTGCCGGCCAGGGCCAGGTGGGCCTCGCCGAGCGCCTCGTTCTGCGTCGGGTGCGCGTGGATGAGCTGCGCAACCTCGGCCGGCAGGGCCTCCCAGTTGTAGACCAGCTGGGCCTCGCCGACCTGCTCGCCCATACGGTCACCGACCATGTGGACGCCGACCACGGCACCGTCCTTGACCTGGACGAGCTTGATCTCGCCCGCGGTCTTGAGGATCTTGCTCTTGCCGTTGCCCGCGAGGTTGTACTTCAGAGCGACGACCTTGTCGGCACCGTACAGCTCCTTGGCCTTCGCCTCGGTGATACCCACCGAAGCGACCTCGGGGTGGCAGTACGTCACGCGCGGCACGCCGTCGTAGTCGATCGGCACGGTCTTGACGCCGGCCAGCCGCTCCGCCACCAGGATGCCCTCGGCGAAGCCGACGTGCGCGAGCTGGAGGGTCGGGACGAGGTCACCGACGGCCGAGATCGTCGGCACGTTGGTCTGCATGTACTCGTCGACCAGGACGTAGCCGCGGTCCATGGCGACCCCGGCCTCCTCGTAGCCCAGGCCCTGGGAGACCGGGCCGCGGCCGATGGCGACCAGCAGCACCTCGGCCTCGAAGGACTTGCCGTCGGCCAGCGTGACCTTGACGCCGTCCTGGGTGTACTCGGCCTTGTCGAAGAAGGTGCCCAGGTTGAACTTGATGCCGCGCTTGCGGAAGGCCCGCTCCAGCAGCTTGGAGCTGTTCTCGTCCTCGACCGGGACGAGGTGCTTGAGGCCCTCGACGATGGTCACGTCGGTGCCGAAGGACTTCCACGCGGAGGCGAACTCGACGCCGATGACGCCGCCGCCCAGCACGATCGCGGACTTCGGCACGCGGTCCAGCTTCAGCGCGTGGTCCGAGGAGATGATCCGGTCGCCGTCGATGGTCAGGCCCGGCAGGGACTTCGGCACGGAGCCGGTCGCCAGCAGGATGTGGCGGCCCTGGACACGCTGGCCGTTGACGTCGACGGAGGTGGGGGAGGACAGCCGGCCCTCTCCCTCGATGTAGGTCACCTTGCGGGAGGCGACCAGGCCCTGCAGCCCCTTGTACAGGCCCGAGATGACCTCGTCCTTGTACTTGTGGACGCCCTCGATGTCGATGCCGTCGAAGGTGGCCTTGACACCGAACTGCGCGGCTTCGCGGGCCTGGTCCGCGATCTCGCCGGCGTGCAGCAGGGCCTTGGTGGGGATGCAGCCGTTGTGCAGGCAGGTGCCGCCGAGCTTGTTCTTCTCGATCAGGGCGACGTCCAGGCCCAGCTGCGCCCCGCGCAGGGCAGCGGCGTAACCACCGCTACCGCCTCCGAGGATCACTAGGTCGAAAACGGTGCTGGCGTCGTTCGCCACGTCACGTCCTCCATGCATGGGTACGCCGGAGCCGGTCGTCGGTGACCGGGCGGCGGCTGTTGATCGGCCGCTTCTTGGATCGGCCCTGGGTAAGGGGGGCCCTGTCCTGCCAAGAACCCATCTTCGCACTTGTTGAACGCGACCGGGACGGCGGGCCGGGCCAGGGGACGGCACGACGGCCGTTCCGAGGGGTTGCGCGCGCGGTTACTCAGGCGTACGGGCGTACGGATTTCGTCGAGGGCGAACACGCGCGTACGGCCCCGGGCGCCGGGCCCGGGGCCGTACCGACGAATACGTCACCACCGCCATGAACGCGGCAACCGCGTCAGGGTCAGCCGAGGTCCCCGTCCGCGGTGTGCTCGGCCAGCCGCACCAGGGTGCGGACCGCGGAGCCGGTGCCACCCTTGGGGGTGTAACCGAACGGCGCGCTCTCGTGGAAGGCCGGGCCGGCGATGTCCAGGTGCGCCCAGGTGATGCCCTCGCCCACGAACTCCTGGAGGAAGACCCCGGCCAGCAGGCCGCTGCCCGCCCGCTCGCCGACGTTCTTCAGGTCGGCCACCGGGGAGTCCATGCTCCGGCGCAGCTCGGACGGCATCGGCATCGGCCAGGACGGCTCGCCGGCCGCCTCCGCGATCTCGTGCAGGCTCGCCCGGAAGGCGTCGTCGTTGGACATGATCCCGAAGGTCCGGTTGCCCAGCGCCATCACCATCGCGCCGGTCAGCGTCGCGACGTCCACGATCGCGTCGGGCTGCTCCTCCGAGGCGCGGGTCAGCGCGTCGGCCAGCACCAGGCGGCCCTCGGCGTCGGTGTTCAGCACCTCGACGGTCTTGCCGTTGTACATGGTCAGCACGTCGCCGGGGCGCATCGCGTTGCCCGAGGGCATGTTCTCGGCGAGCGCCAGCCAGCCGGTGACGTTGACCCGCAGGCCCAGGCGGGCGGCGGCCACGACCGCGGCGAACACCGCGGCGGCGCCGCTCATGTCGCACTTCATGGTCTCGTTGAAGCCGGCCGGCTTCAGGGAGATGCCGCCCGAGTCGTAGGTGATGCCCTTGCCGACGAGCGCCAGGGTCTTTTCGGCCTTCGGGTGGGTGTAGGCGATCCGCACCAGCCGCGGCGGGTTGTCCGAGCCCTGGCCGACGCCCATCAGGCCGCCGTAGCCGCCCTTCTTCAGGGCCTTCTCGTCCAGCACCTCGACCTTGAGGCCGAACTCCTTCGCGGCGGCCTGGGCCTGCGCGGCGAACGACTTCGGGGTGAGGTCGTTGGAGGGGGTGTTGATCAGGTCGCGGGCGCGGTTGACCTCGGCGGCCAGCGTCTCGGCGCGCTCGGCGGCGGCCTTGTAGGCCTTGTCGCGCGGCTTGCCGCCGAGGATCGCGATCTCGGCCAGCGGCGCCTTGCCGTTGCCCTCGGTCTTCTTGGTCCCGCGGGCGGTCTTCGCGTCGCCGCCGCTGCGGTACGCCGTGAAGGCGTACGCGCCGAGCAGCGCGCCCTCGGCGACCGCCGCGGTGTCCCCGGCGTCCCCGGCGGGCAGCGCGAAGGCCGCCTTCTTGGTGCCGGCCAGGGCACGGGCGGCGGCGCCGGCGCCGCGGCGCAGCACCTCGGGGTCGTACTCCTCGTCCTTGACCGGGGCGTCGCCCAGGCCGACCGCCAGGACGACCGCCGCCTTCAGGCCGGACCCGGCCGGCAGCTTGGTGACCTCGCCCTCGGCACCGCTCGCACCGAGGGTCTCCAGGACGGCGGCGAGCCCGCCGTCGAACGCCTTGTCCACGGCTTCGGCGCCGGGGGCCAGTACGACGCCCTTGGCGCCCTTGGCCACGCCGACGACAACGGTGTCCGCACGCAACGTCGCGGCGGAGGATGTGCTGAGGGTCAGTGCAGTCACGGTGATGAGAGTCCTGTTCCGTCCGGTTGTCCGTTCGCGCCGAGGGCGCTGCTGCGGCCGAGCCTACGCTCGGGGGCGCCGGACGTAACCGCTTGATGCCGTATCGGCCCGGCCTGTCACATCTTCACCACCTGTCGCAGGAGCCCCAACTCTTCGGTGAATCGGAGGAGTTGGCGGTTCCGCGGGCCGCCCGGCCCGCCCGTACGCCGGGTCCCGCCGTCAATCTCCGCGCGCCGGATGAGACGTGCGTCACAGTAGTGGCGACTGCGGGATAGACGGACGCGAACCTTCGCATGATGTCCACGAGCCTGCCCGGTGCCGCTTCCGGAAGCAGGGGGGACTTCCGGGGGGAAGGGACTGCGCCCATGGGCAGTAACGGCACGCCGGTCACCGGACCGGCCAAGGTTTTGACCGCACTCGCCGCAGCGATGATCACGGCACTGCCGCTGGCGGTGAGCACCCCCGCCGCCGCACGGGACGCGCTCGCGGCGGCGGACCTGACACCCCGTATCGACCTGCGGGTCCTGGTCGTGAGCGACGGCGGCGAGTCCACCGACGCGATCGTCGCCGAACTGCGCGGCCAGGGCGTCCCGTACACCACCGTCGACCTGACGAGCCCCGGCCGCCCGGTGATCGACGCGGCGTTCCTCAGCGACACCGTGGACGGCCGGCCGCGCGCCAAGTTCCAGGGCGTCGTACTGCCGAACGACAACCCCTTCGGCACTGCCGCCTCCACCGAGCTGGCCGCCCTGAAGGCGTACGAGACCACGTACAAGATCCCGCAGGTGGACGCGTACACCTACGCCCGGCCCGACGTCGGCCTGCGCACGCCCGACGACGGCGGTTACGCCGGGGTGCTGGACGGTTTCGCCACCCGCACCACCGCTGCGGGCAAGGCGGGCCCCTTCGGCTACCTCAAGGGCGCGGTGCCCTTCGAGGACGCCGACCCGCAGGTCTCCGAGAGCTATGGCTACGTCGCGCAGCCGCTCGCCGACCCGCCCGCCGGGGCCACGTTCACGTCGTACCTGGACGCGGCGGTGCCGGGCACGTCCGCGCGCGGCTCGCTGATCGGCGAGTACGCCCGCGACGGCCGCCGCGAACTGGTCGTCACCTTCGCGCAGAACCGCTACCAGCAGCAGTTCCGGCTGCTCGCCCGCGGCATCGTGGACTGGCTCACCCAGGGCGTCCACCTGGGTCGCAGCCGTAACTACTTCTCCGTCCAGGTCGACGACGTCTTCGCCCCGGACGCCCGCTGGGACGTCGAGAACAACTGCACCCCCGGCGACTTCGACTGCCCCTCCGGCGTCCCGGACACCACCCCGGTCCGGATGAGCGAGGCGGACGCCGCGTACGCCGCCCAGTGGCAGCGCGACAGCGGCTACCGGCTCGACATGGTCTACAACGCGGGCTCCGGCGAGGAGTGGAAGGCGGAGCACGGCGGGGTGGACGCGATGGCCGACCGGCTGCTCGCCGACAAGGACGAGTACCGCTGGGTCAACCACACCTGGACCCACCCCTTCCTCGGCTGTGTCCAGGACACCTCGACCGTGCCCTGGCGCTGCGCCAAGGACTTCTTCGGCAACACCCGGTGGACCGGCCGCGGCGAGATCACCGCCGAGATCGAGAAGAACCACGCCTGGGGCGTGGCCAAGGGCCTGGACGTGGACCCCGCGGAGCTGGTCACCGGCGAGCACTCCGGCCTGAAGACCCTGCCGCAGCAGCCGCAGGACAACCCCAACCTCGGCCCCGCGCTCGCCGCCACCGGCGTCAAGTGGCTGGCGAGCGACAACTCGCGGGAGTCCGCGCAGCGCCCGGCCGGTGCGGCGCTGACCGTACCGCGCTACCCGATGAACGTGTACTACAACGTGGGCACGGCGGCCGAAGAGGTCGACGAGTACAACTGGATCTACACGAGCAAGGCCGACGGCGGCAGCGGGATCTGCGAGACCGACCCCCACTCCACCTGCATGCCGGCGCCGCTGCCGACGGACACCGGCTACGCCTCGTACATCGTCCCGCAGGAGGCGCGGACCGCCCTCGGACATGCACTGGCCAACGATCCGCGGCCGCACTACATCCACCAGTCGAACCTCGCCGAGGACCGGATCGCCTACCCGGTTCTGGACAAAGTTCTGGCCGACTATCGGGGGTTCTTCGAGGACAGCACCCCGGTCGTCAATCAGCGGCACCGGGACATCGGGCGCGAGATGCAGCAGCGTGCGGCCTGGCAGCAGGCCCTGGACGCCGGTTCGGTGACGGCGTACAGAATCGGTGACGTTGTCACCGTCACGTCGCCGGCCGGGGTGGCGGCTGCGGCTACGATGCCCGACGGAACCAGAAAGCAACTCGCCGACGGGACCGCGGAATTCGGCGAACGCTACGCCGGACGGGTATCGGAGTGGGCCACAGCGCAGTCGCCCGGAGCGGCCATCACGCTCAAGCTTCCGACGACCGCCTGACACGTCCCCGGCTCCGCCCGGCCCGCGCACCCGGCCGGGCGCGCCGGGACCGGGCGGCCGGTGACCGCCGCATCCCCTCACCGCCACCGCCGATGTCCCGCACCGACCCCTGTCCGCCCGCCACCGTCCCCGAGGGCGCACGGCGGCCGTGCCCGCGCACCGCAGCACGCGCCCGGCCGCACCCGCGCCCGCACCCCAGCGCGTCGCACCACAGCACTCACCACCACAGCACTCCCCACCACAGCACTCCCCACCACGGCGCGCCGCGCCCGGTACGCAGCAGCACGGCAACACATCAGCACAGCAGGTCGCAGCACAGCACCGCGCACCACAGCTCCCGCACCGATGGACCCGCACGGAACCACCGCGCCCGCACCGAAGCACCGGTGCACGACGGCGCACCGCACCCGTACACCTGGACGGACGCGCAGGTACGGACGCGTCCGCACAGGCGTCCCGCGGCCGTGCCCGCACACCGGCGCCGGCCCACCGCACCCCCGCCCCCGCAGCACCCCACGCCCCCACGCCTCGCACCCGCACGTCCCCGCACGTCAGTACCGCACGTCAGCGCGTGCACGTCCCCGCAGTTCCGCACGCGCGCACCGCACCAGGCCGGCACGGCCGCCGGCCGCGCGACGCGCCCGCACGGTGCCCGCAGCACCCGCGCCGCCCGCGCTTTCCGTACCGCTCCACTCAGCACTCACTCCCGGGGGGAAATCGCCATGAACGCAACCCTGTACGAGGTCGGCAGCCCACATCGGCAGCCCGACGACGGGCCGCAGCCCGGCAGGCACGTCACCATGCTCACCGAGGGCACCTACCCGCACGTCCACGGCGGCGTCTCCACCTGGTGCGACCAGCTCGTACGGGGTATGCCCGAAGTCCGCTTCAACGTCATCGCGCTCACCGGCAGCGGCCGTGAGCCGGTGACCTGGGACCTGCCCGACAACGTCTACGCGCGCTCCTCCGTACCCATGTGGGGCCCGCCGCCGGGCCGGCGCACCGCCGGGCTCCTCCGGGGGCGCGACCGCCGCCGCTTCGTCGACACCTACGAGCGCTTCCTGCTGTCCATGCTGGACCCGCAGTCCTGCACCGACTTCGGCACCGAGCTGTACGCACTGGCCGCGCTGGCCCGCGAGGGGCGCCTGAGCGCCGCGCTGCGCACCGAGTCCGCGCTGCGTTCCCTGATGTGGATCTGGACGCTGCCGCACGTCGCCACGCGCGCGGCCGACCCCACCGTGCACGACGCGCTGACCGCCACCGACCTGCTCGAACACGCGCTGCGGCCGCTGTCCGTACGGGTGCCGGAGGACAGCGTCGCGCACGCGGTCAGCAACGGGCTGGCCTGTCTGCCCGCGCTCGCCGCCAAGGAGTTCGACGGCGTACCGTTCCTCCTCACCGAGCACGGCATATACCTGCGCGAGCGCTACCTCGGCTACCGCTCCGACGCCCAGCGCTGGCCCGTCAAGGCCCTGATGCTCGGCTTCTACCGGCAGCTCACCATCGAGAGCTACCGGGCCGCCGACCTCGTCACGCCGTGCAACAAGTACAACAAGCGCTGGGAGAAGCGCGGCGGCACCCCGCCCGAGAAGATCCGCACCGTCTACAACGGCGTCGACGTCCAGCAGTTCCCGCACGCCGAACAGGAGCCGGACACGCCGACGCTGAGCTGGGCCGGGCGGATCGACCCGATCAAGGACCTGGAAACCCTCGTCCGCGCCTACGCGCTGTGCCGCGCCGAGGTCCCCGACCTGCGGCTGCGCCTGTTCGGCGGGGTGCCGGCCGGCGGCGAGGCGTACCGGACCCGCTGCGAGAAGCTGGCCGCCTCGCTCGGCGTGACCGACGGGCTGAGCTGGGAGGGACGCATCGACGACGTGGCCCGCGCCTACGCGGCCGGCAGCGTCGTCATGCTCTCCAGCATCTCCGAGGGCTTCCCGTTCAGCCTGATAGAGGCCATGTCCTGCGGCCGCTCGACCGTCTCGACCGACGTCGGCGGGGTGCGCGAGGCGGTCGGTGACACCGGGCTCGTCGTACCGCCCCGCGAACCCGAGGCGATGGCCAAGGCCACCCTGGAACTGCTCAAGGGCGGCTGGGAGAAGCGCGCCGAACTGGGCAGCCGGGCCCGGCAGCGGGTCATCGACCAGTTCACGCTGCGCCGCTCCGTCGACGGCTTCCGCACCATCTACCGCGAACTCGACGGCGCGGGCCGACAGGCCGCCGAACAGCAGCAGGACGAGTGGACCCGCCAACTGCGCGGGCCCTGGAACGCCCCCCTCGCCGCCGACGGGGCCGGCTGGTGAGCGGATCCCTGTGGCTGGTGCCGGGGGAGGGCGGCACGGACCGGGTGGACGACCTGCCCGACGTACCGCGGCCCCGGCGCCCGCACTGGGCCGTCCCTGACCCGGTCGACGAACTCGCGGGACGGATGGGCGGCCTGATCGCCGCCGCCGTGCACCCCGACGAGATCGCCGCCATCATCGAGTCCGACGGCATGAGCGACGACCAGATCAAACTCACCTACGGGCGGGAGAACTCCTTCGCCCTCGCCGAGGATCTCTACGCACGGGTTCCGCGCAGCTACCCGGAGCCGGACCGCGCGGTCACCGACCCCTGGCGGGTCAGCCTGCTCGGCTGCCTGCTGCGCGCTCTGGTCTTCGCTCTGCCAGGACTCGCCTACGTCGTCGGCTCCCACCTGCTGTCCGGCCCGCCGGACGCCCGCGGGCTGCCCGCCGGAACGATGCCGCTGCTCGCCGGCGCCCTGGCCGGCTGGGTCTGGAACCAGGCGCTCGCCCACCGCGCGTACTCCTGGCTCGGCCTGGGCGCCCGGCGGGCCGCCGCCCGGGCCCTGGCCGTCGGCGCGCCGCTCGGCGCGCTGGCCGGTGCGGCGGTCGCCTGGGGCGTCGGCGCCGCCGACGCGGACGCGCCCGGTGCGGTGGCGTTCGCCGCGGGCCAGGCGGCCTACCTGGGCGCGGCCACCACCCTGCTCGTCTTCGGCCGGGAGCGGTGGCTGCTGTGCGCCCTGGCCCCGGTCGCGCTCGGCGCCGTGCTGATGGCGGTGTACGTGCCGCCGGACGCCGTACGGGCCGCGCTGCTCGTCCTGTCGCTCGGCGCGGCCGTCGCGCTGGCCGCCGTCACCGTCCTGCGCTGCCGCCGTGAGCCGCGGCAGGACGGGCCTGCGCCGCGGGCCGTGGCGTCCGTGCCGTACGGGGTCTTCGGGCTGGCCATCGGGGTGCTGGTGCTGCTCACGGCGCTCGGCGACGTGCTGCGGTACGGGGCCCACGCCGAGGTCGCGGCACCCGCGGCGGTGGCCCTCACGCTCAGCATGGGCCCGGCCGAATGGCTGCTGTACCGCTACCGCAGCCGGGCCGTCGCCGGGCTGCGCGCGAGCACCACCCCGGCCGGGTTCCGGCGCGCGACCTCCGGCGCGCTGGCCCGGTGCCTGACCTGCTACCTCGCCGTGCTCGCCCTCCTCGGCGGCGTCGGCAGCCTGCTGTGGCGGCAGGGGCCGCCGATGGACGCGGCACACGGCCTGGGGCTGCTGTGCCTGGGCGTGGTGCTGTGGACCGCGCTGCTCCTCCAGGCGTTCGGGGCGGTGCCGGTCGCGGCGGCGGTGTGCGGGCCGGCCGCGGCCGTCCAGACCGTGGTCCTGGTGACCGGCCCGCTGTCCCCGGCCGTCGCCCAGTTGACGGTCTGCGGCGCCGCCGCGCTCGTCCTGGCCGCCGCGGGTTCGGTACTGCTGGGACGGGCCACGGCGCACCGCTGAGGGGGCCGCGGGAGGCACCGTTCAGAGAGCCGGGAGACGCCCGCCGAGGGGGCCGGGGCCGAAGGCCAACCCGCCCGGAAATTTCCCCCCTTGGCCGGTGACGGGTACCGGGTCGGGGTGCCGTCGTGGGTCCTCGTATGCTCAGCATCTCGTCCCATTTCCGACAGGAGTCACCGAACCATGACCCGGCCGTCCTCGCGGCAGCCCCGGCCGTCCTCCCGCCGCCTGCTGGTCCCGCTCTACGAGCACCCGGCCGAACGCCCGGACGTCTGGCGGCGGCTGATCGCGGCGGCACCGGATCTCTACGGCGTGGTGCTCAACCCGGCCAGCGGCCCCGGTACCGCCCCCGATCCGGAATTCGCCGCGGTCGCCGGGCGGTTACGGGAAGCGGGCGTACGCGTCCTGGGCTACACCGACACCGCTTACGGGCGCCGCCCGCACGCGACCGTCGTCCAGGACCTGTTGCGGCACCGCGACTGGTACGGGGCCGACGGCGCGTTCTTCGACCAGGCCGCCGCCGAGGCCGGACTGCTCGCGCACTACCGCCGTCTGGCGGTCGCGGCGCGCGCCGCCGGGGCCGGCACCGTGGTCCTCAACCACGGTCTCCATCCGCACCCCGGCTACCTCGACTTCGCCGACCTCCTGGTCACCTTCGAGAACACCTGGGCGGCGTACGAGAACGCCGAGGTCCCGGAGTGGACGGCCCACCACCCGCCCGAACGGTTCTGCCATCTCGTCCACGGCCTCCCCGCGTCCTGCGCGGAGGCCGCATTCGAGCTGGCCCGGCAGCGTGGGGCCGCCGTGCACTGCGCCGTCACCGGCACCGCGCCGCACCCCTGGGACGCCCTACCCCCCTTCCTGGAGATCGCCCGATGACGCCCCCGCACCTCCGCAAGAACCCCCTGCGCAAGGGCCTTCTGCGCAAGAGACGCCCCGTCTCCCTCTCGCTCCTCCTCGGCTCGCTGCTGCTCGTCACCACCGCCTGCTCCCAGGCACCGGCCGGCTCGGGCGACCAGCCCGGCCACGGCGCGAGCACCGGCCCCGGCAGCTCGAACAGCGCCAGCCAGGCGAGCAGTTCGGGCAGCTCAGGAGGGGGCAAGTCCCGCACCGTGTGGCACCCCGAGGTCGGCGTCGACTGGCAGTGGCAGCTCACCGGCACGTTCGACCCGTCCGTCGATGCGCCCGTCTACGACATCGACGGTTTCAAGCAGGACGCCTCCGTCGTCGCCGACCTCCACAAGCGCGGCCGCAAGGTCATCTGCTACATCAGCGTCGGCGCCCACGAGGACTTCCGCCCGGACGCGTCCCGCTTCCCCAAGGACGTCATCGGCGAGGAGAACGGCTGGGAGGGCGAGAAGTGGCTCGACATCCGCCGCCTGGACGTGCTGCGCCCGCTGATGGCCAAGCGCTTCGACATGTGCCGTGACAAGGGCTTCGACGCGGTCGAGCCGGACAACGTCGACGGCTACAAGAACGACACCGGCTTCGACCTGGACGAAGAGGACCAGCTCGCCTTCAACCGCATGATCGCCGAGCTGGCCCACGACCGCGGCATGTCCGTCGGCCTCAAGAACGACCTCGACCAGATCCCCCAGCTCGTCGGCGACTTCGACTTCGCCGTCAACGAACAGTGCGCCGAGTTCGACGAGTGCGCCAAGATGACCCCCTTCATCAAGGCCGGCAAGCCCGTCTTCCACGTCGAGTACAAACTCCAGGCCGCCCAGTTCTGCCCGGCGACGAAGCGCCTGCACTTCAGCTCGTTGCAGAAGCGGAAGGACCTGGACGCCTGGCGCAAGGCCTGCTGACCCTGACACCGGGCCGGAAGGCGTGAAGCGGGCTCCGCCCATGGCGCGGGGCCCGCTTTCTGCTGTGTGGGCCCTCAGCCCAGCGCCAGCACCACCACCGCCGTCAGCCCCGTCGTCTCCGCGACGGCGCCGAAGACGTCGCCGGTGATACCGCCGAAACGGTGGCGGCAGCGGCGCAGGGCCGCCTCTCCGACGGCGAGGGCGAGGAGGGCGGCCAGGGCGGTGTGGAGGGCGCCGTGGCCGCCGGTGCGAGCACCCAGGGCCGCGGCGAGGGCGACGACGGTGGCGGCCGCGACGGCCGCCGCGGGCAGCGGCACCGTGCCGGCCACGGCGGCGCCCAGTCCTTCGGGGCGGGCCGGGGGGACGCCGGGGCGGGCGGCGAGGGTGAGGGCGCAGCGGGCGGTCACCGCCGCGACCACGGCGGCCGTCGCGCCGTCGGCCCAGCCCTGTTCGTACAGACGGGCGAGGGCGGCCACCTGGGCCAGCAGGGTGAAGAGCAGGGTGATGACGCCGAACGGACCGATGTCGGACTGCTTCATGATGCGCAGCGCGTCCTCGGCGGGCTTGCCACTGCCCAGTCCGTCGGCGGTGTCGGCGAGCCCGTCCAGGTGGAGGCCGCGGGTGAGGACGGCGGGGACGGCCGCGGTGGCGACGGCGGCGAGGAGGGGGCCGCTGCCCAGGAGGAGGAGCCCGGTGCCCAGGGCGGCCGCGGCCAGGCCGATCACCAGCCCGGCGACCGGCGCGCACAGCATGCCGCCGCGTGCCGCCGGCCGGTCCCAGCGGCGGAGCCGTACGGGCAGCACGGTCAGCGTGCCGAAGGCGAAGCGCATGGCGTCCCCGAGGGTGGGGGAAGGCGAGGGGCCGGACGGGGCGGCGGCGTCGTTCATCGCGGCAGGCTAACCCGGCTGCCGTGGACCGGACGGCGCTAAATTGCCCCTATACGCGACAAATGGGGAGTACGTGGCATGGGTCACTGGTGGTTCCGCAACATCATCGAGCCGGGGAAGCTGCCCCTGCTGCTCGCGCTCGTCTCCTTCATGCTGACCTTCGTCGTGACCCGGATGATCACCCGGCTGATCCGGGCCGGGAAGGGCCCCTTCCGGAACATCTCGCCGGGCGGCCTGCACATCCACCACGTCGTGCCGGGCGTGGTGCTCATGGTGGTCGGCGGGTTCACCGCGCTGGCCGGCGGGCGCCACGGCTACGGGTCGGGCATAGCGGCGGTGCTGTTCGGGATGGGGGTCGGGCTGGTGCTGGACGAGTTCGCGCTGATCCTGCACCTGGACGACGTGTACTGGAGCGAGCAGGGCACCAAGAGCGTGGAGATCGTGATCGTCACGGCCGCGCTGGTGGCGCTGATCCTGGGCGGCGCCCTGCCGTTCGGGGTGAACGAACTGGGGCCCGACGAGTTCCACAACCGCTTCCGGGTGGTCCGGACGGTGGGGGTCAACTTCCTCTTCGCCCTGGTGGCGCTCTTCAAGGGGAAGGGCCGGATGGCGGTGATCGGGGTGTTCGTACCGTTCGTCGCGCTGTTCGGCGCCGTCCGGCTGGCCCGGCCGAACTCACCGTGGGCGAAACGGTTCTACCGGCGGCGCCCCAAGGCCCGCGCCAAGGCGAAGGTCCGTGCCTTCCGGCACGACCGGCGCTGGAACGGGCTGCGCCGCCGGGTGAACCACGTCATCGGCGGGGCGCCGACCCACTGAGGGCCGGCGCCCGCCCGCCGTCAGCCGCCGGCCCGCACCTGCTGCTCGCCCCGCGGTTTGCGGCGCCGGTGCAGCGCCTCCCAGACCCCGCACAGCGCCAGCACCGCCACGACCGCGGCGATGTGCTCCCGGCCCGCCAGGTTGTTCTTGATGAACACCACCTCGTAGATCATCGAGAGCACCACCAGCGCACAGGTGAACCACGCCCGGTAGACCCAGCACACGAAGATCCCGAGGCCGACCACCGCCGCCGACGGGCCGGTGTCGTGCACGAACGCGTCCGTCGGCGGCAGGCCGAGCGGATGGTCCGGGCCGAGCCAGATGCCGATCCGCGCGTACATCGTCCCGGCGAGCGTGGCCGCGTACGCGATCAGCAGCGTCCGGGCCCGGCCCAGACAGATCTCGCAGATCCCGAAGACGATCAGGAGCTGCGCCAGCGCGCCCCACACCGGCAGGTCCAGGGCGGGCACGAACAGCGACAGCGGCGTACGCAGCAGCGCCAGCCACAGGTGCTCGTGGGCCTGGACCGAACCGATGTCCTGGACGAACTGATACCCCCAGGACTGGTTCTGGACGATCTGGAAGAGGGAGGTGAGCAGGACCGCGGAGATCGTCATCGGGATCGCCAGCAGCTTCTTCCTGCGGAGCCCCGACCACACGGTCCGGAACAGCAGGCCCCACTCGGCACGCACGGCGCGGCGCAGGACCGGCTCGCTCATCTCTTCGTCTCCAGGTGTTTGCGGTTGAGCCACTTCGGCAGCCCGGGAGCCTCCAGGAAGCCCTCGGCGCGGGCACTGGCGAGGCCGATGCGCAGCAGGTCGGTGCTCTTTTCGAAGAGCATGTACCGGGGCTCCCAGATGGGCCGGTATTTCGCGTTGGCGCGATAGAGCGATTCGATCTGCCACCACCGGGAGAAGAAGCTGAGCAGCGAGCGCCACAGGCGCAGCACCGGGCCCGCGCCGAGCCGCGAACCGCGTTCGAAGACGGAGCGGAACATCGCGAAGTTCAGTGACACCTGAGTGACGTCCACCTCCTTCGCCCGCTGGATCAGCTCCAGCACCATGAACTCCATCAGCCCGTTCTCGGACTCCCGGTCGCGGCGCATCAGGTCCAGCGACAGGCCCTTGGCGCCCCACGGCACGAAGCTGAGCAGCGCGCGCAGCGCACCGTCGGCGTCGGTGCATTCGAGCATCACGCAGCGGCCGTCACCGGGGTCGCCGAGCCGGCCCAGCGCCATGGAGAAGCCGCGCTCGGTCTCGCCGTCGCGCCAGTCGTCGGCCAGTTCCAGCAGCCGGTCCATCTCGGCCTCGGGAATGTCCTCGTGGCGGCGGATGCGGACGGTGTAGCCGGCCCGCTTGACGCGGTTGTACGCCTGCCGGACGGTGCGCATGGCGCGCCCTTCCAGCGTGAACTCCCCGGTGTCCACGATCGCCTCGTCGCCCAGCTCCAGCGCGTCCAGGCCGTGCCGGGCGTAGATCGTGCCGCCCTCCTCGCTCGCGCCCATCACGGCCGGTGCCCAGCCGTGCGAGCGGGCCTCGGCGAGCCACAGGTCGATGGCGCCGGGCCACGCCTCCGGGTCGCCGATCGGGTCGGCGGAGGCGAGCGAGACCCCGCCGACGACGCGGTAGGTGACGGCGGCCTTGCCGGTGGGGGACCAGATGACGCTCTTGTCGCGGCGCAGCGCGAAGTAGCCCAGCGAGTCCCGGTCGCCCTGGCGGGCCAGCAGGCCGCGCAGCCGCTCCTCGTCCTCCGGGGTGATCGGGTCGGTGCTGCGTACGGAGCGGAAGGCGGCCCACAGCACGAGCAGCAGCAGGAGCGTGCTCATGACGTTGATGACGACGTTGGCCCAGTTCGGCGTGGCGATGCCGGGGAAACGGTCCTCCTCGGCGGCGATGGAGACCAGCCGCATGACGCCGTAGCGCCAGCGGTCCGCGAACGTCGAGTGGTGGCTGTCGTGCGCGGTGTTGGCGACGGTGACCAGCAGCGCCGCGAGCAGCGAGGTGACCAGCAGGCCGCCGAGCGCGACGGCCGCGGCCAGCTTGGGGTTGGAGCGGTCGCCCTTGGCGTAGAACTCCTTGCGGCCCACCAGCAGCGAGACGACGAACAGCAGCGTCACGACGAAGGAGAACCAGTTCTGCCCGTGCTGCCGGAACTCCGGCGCGGCCACCATCGCGAGCGCGAACAGCGCGAGGAACAGCCCGGACAGGATCAGGTTCAGTATCCACGCGGCGCGTTTGCGGCGCCGCATGGTGACCGCGAAGAACAGCGAGAAGACGCCGGACGCGAAACCCGCGGTGAGCAGGTAGGGGGTGAAGAACTCATCGACGTTGTGCCGGCGGATGTCCTGCCCGACCGACACCCACACGGCGCTGAGGACATTGATGAAGGTGACGGCACGCAGGTACCAGACGGCGTACGCGGCGCCGCGTCGTGACCACCGACCGCGGGTGCGGTCCTCATCCGGGCTCAAACGGACTTCTCCCATGAAGCTTGATCATATGGGGGCGCCGTCGACCCCCGGATCCACTGGAATCCGGTCGGCACAGGGCCGCGAGCCGTTGCCGGCCGGCGTCCCTCAGTCGCGTACGGGCAGGTCTGCCGCCAGGGCCGCGGCCGCCTGCACCAGTGGCAGAGCGAGCAGCGATCCCGTCCCCTCGCCAGCAGTGACGCCGTGATCGAGCAAAGGGTTGAGTGCGATCCGGTCCAATGCCTTGGACTGGGCGGGCTCGCCGCTGACCTGCCCGGCCAGCCACCAGTCCGGAGCCCGGAACGCCACCCGCTGCGCCACCAGCGCGCAGGCCGCCGAGACCACCCCGTCCAGGATCACCGGGGTGCGCCGGACCGCGCTCTGCAGCAGGAAACCGGTGATCGCGGCCAGGTCGGCGCCGCCGGTGGCGGCCAGCAGCTCCAACTGGTCGCCGAGGACCGGCCGGGCCCGGCGCAGCGCGTCGCGGATCGCCGCGCACTTGCGCATCCACGCCAGGTCGTCGATGCCCGCGCCGCCGCGCCCGGTGACCACCGAGGCGTCGGTGCCGCACAGGGCGGCGATCAGCGCGCTCGCCGGGGTGGTGCCGCCCACGCTCAGGTCGCCGAGCGCGACCAGGTCCGTACCGGCGTCCGCCTCCTCGTCGGCGACCGCCATGCCCGCCCGGAAGGCCCGCTCGGCCTCTTCGGGCGTCAGCGCGTCCTCGATGTCGATCCGGCCCGAGCCGCGCCGCACCCGGTGCCGGGTGACGTCCTCCGGCAGCTCCGCCGGGTCGCAGTCCACCGCTATGTCCACGACCCGCACCGGGACACCGGCCCGGCGCGCCAGCACCGCCGCCGGGCTGGCCCCGTCCAGCACGTCCCGCACGAGCTGGTGGGCGGTACCGGCCGGGCGGCCCGAGACGTCCAGCGACGCCACCCCGTGGTCGCCCGCGAACAGCACGGCCCGCGGCCGCCCGATCGGCCGTACCGGCACCTGCTGCTGCGCGGCGGCCAGCCACTCGCCCAGCTCGTCCAGCCGCCCCAGGGCCCCGGGCGGCACCGCCAGCCGCTGCCGGCGCTCCTCGGCATCGCGGCGGGCACCGCCGTCGGGGCGCTCGATCAGGTGGGCGAAGTCATCGAGGTTCAGGGCGCTCATTCGGCGCAGATTACCGGGAACCGTGCCCGGCGGCCCGCTCCGGGTCGGGCGGGGCGCCGCGGGTGCCGGGGCCCGCGGCGGTCCGGCCGCCTCCGGGGCCGGGACCCGGGGCGGGCCGCGGCCTGCCGAAGCGGATCTCCGTGACCGTGCGTGCCGGGGTGTGCAGCAGCGGTACGTGCTCCCGCCAGCGCGCCAGGCACCCGGCGAGCGGTCCGCGGCCGGGCGGCGGCACCTCGCACACCGCGACGATGTTCGGGTGCGCACTCGCCACCCTGGGCCGGTCGGCGGCGTTCATGCCCCAGCGCAGCGGCGGAGCGCCGGGCGCCGCCCGTACGCCCGTACGCGGCCGGTCCCGGCCCACGCACCAGCGGGGCACCGCGTCGAAGACCAGCGCGCCACCGGGCAGCCGCTCCGCGCACGCCGCGAACAGCGCACGGACCTCGGGCGGCCGCAGGAACATCAGCAGCCCGAGCGCGGCCACCACCACCCCGCGCTCCGGCGAGCGGACCGCCTCCAGCCAGCCGGGGTCGGCCACCGGATGTGCGAGGGTCCGCCGCCGGGGCCCGTCCGGCAGCAGCATCCGGCGGACCGCGGCGGTCTCCGGCGGCTCCACGGCCAGCCAGTCCAGCCGCCCGTCGTCCAGCCGCCAGAAGGCGGTGCTCCCCGGCCCCTCGCCGAGCGCCACGACCGTGGCGAAGGGGTGCTGCCGTACATAAGCGCGTACGGCCGCGTCGAGGCGGCGCGAGGTGCTGGTCACCGGACCATCCGTTTCGGTCACCGGACCAGACCACCCGTCCCGGCGGGTCCGGGCAAGCGGACACGGGCGCGGCCCGGCCCGTGTCATCCGCGCAGCGCAAGCGCCTGCCCGGCGACGACCAGCAGGACGTGTTCGCACTCGGCGCCGAACATCGCGTTCAGCCGCCCCAGTTCGTCCCGGAAACGGCGGCCGGACGCGGTCGCCGGCACCACCCCGGAACCGACCTCGTTGCTCACCGCCACCACCGGGCGCAGGGTGCCGCGCACCGCCGCGACCAGCTCGTCCACCCGCGTACGCAGCTCCCGCTCACCGCCCGCCGCCCACTTCTCGTCGTCCCACGCGCCGACCTCGTCCATGGTGTGCGTCAGCCACAGGGCGAGGCAGTCGATCAGCAGCGGCGAGTCGTCCGGGGCGGCCTGTGCGGCGGGCCCGCCCGGCCGGTCCTCCGGCCGGGTGCCGCCTTCCAGGAGCGGCAGCAGGTCGCAGGTCTCCGTCGTACGCCAGGACGCCGGACGGCGCTCCCGGTGGGCCGAGACCCGCGCCGCCCACTCGGCGTCCCCGTCACGGGTGCCGCCGGTCGCGACGTACAGCACGTCCGGGAAGGCGGCCAGCCGCCGTTCGGCCTCCGCCGACTTGCCGCTGCGCGCGCCGCCCAGCACCAGCGTGCGGCGCGGCAGGTCGGGCACCGCGTGGTACTCGCCGACCAGCAGCGACGTGCCGTCCGGCACGGCGCGCGCCCCCGCCGCCGCCAGCCGGCGGTGCAGCTCGGGGCCGGGCGGGACGGTGTGGTCCAGGTGGACGCCCAGCACGTCCGTCGCGGCGTCCACCGCGCCGCTCGCCCGCAGCCGCGCCAGTGCGTCCGGCCGCCCCAGGACGTCCAGCAGGACCATGTCGTACGGGCGGACACCCCGGCCGCCCTCGCCCTCGGCCGCACCGGCCGGCGCGGCGCCCGGCGGCAGGTACAGCAGCCGCTCGCCCTCGGCGCCGCCGACCTCGTAGCCGGTGCCCGGCACGTCCACGGCGACGGCCCGCACCCGGTGCCCGTCCAGCAGCGCCAGCTCCCGGCCGTCCGCGACCCGCCCCGGCTGCGGCAGCCCGGCCGGCACCTCCATGGCCGGACCGTCGTGCGGGTGCGAGAGCAGCACCTGCCGTACGGCGGTGAGCGAGTGCCCGGCGCGGGCGGCCGCGAAGGCCGGACCCGGCGTCAGGTCCAGCAGCAGCGCTCCGTCGACGAGCAGCGCGGTGGCCGCGCGCGCCTCGTCGCCGACGGCGGAGGCACAGGCGGCGCAGGGGCAGCCGGGGCGCGGCAGCCCGCGGGGGGCTCCGGTGCCGAGGAGAGTCAGTTCCACCCGCCGATTTTCCCCCGACGGTGCCGACCGGGCGCGCGGGGGCCCGTCTCGACACGGCCGTTAGGCTGCGGAACAGCACGTACGCGGGACGTACGCCGCGCGTTCGCGGGGAATACGCCGCTCGTACGGCGCTCGTACGGAGGACAGCAGCAGGACCGCGCCGCGGCACGCCGCGGCGCGGCAGCGGTACGCGAACCAGCAGGCACTCGGTGGGACCCAGGAGGCGGACATGGCGTGGACGTGGCGGTTCGAGAAGGCCGACGGTACGGAGACGGAGCCCGCGGTGCAGCCCGAGGAATTCACCACCCAGGGGGACGCGGAGTCCTGGATCGGCGAGGTGTGGAAGGACCTCCTCGAAGGGGGCGCCGACAGGGTGACGCTCTTCGAGGACGGCACCGAGATCTACGCGATGAGCCTCCACGCCGACGTGGGTTGACCCGCGGACCGGCGCCGGCCGGGCCGGGTGGCCCGGCCGGCGCCGCGCCGGATGTTCCGGAACCTGTGCGATGCCGTCATCGGGCCCGGGGCCGGGACTCCCTGACCGCTCACCACGCCACTCGCACCTACCCGTCGTTCTCCGCGCCTTCGTGGCCGGGGAGAACGACCGGAAGCCCGGCGGCTTCCCATGCTTCGAGGCCGCCCGTCACGGTGTAGACGGAGGACCGGCCTGCGCGGATCGCCTGCGCGCCGCCTTGCACGCTGCGGGTGCCCGTGCGGCACACGAAGGCCAGCGGGCCGTCGGGCAGGTCCGACAGCGAAGCCGGCAGCGTGCCGAGCGCGGCGTGGACGGCGCCGGCCGGGTGGCGCGCTGCCCATTCATCGTCTTCCCGGACATCGACCAGCGTGATCTTGCCGTCCACGACGCGGCGATGTGTCTCGGCGGGAGACAGGCCGGCGGGCGGGTGACCGTCGCCGGAGTTCGGGCTCCGTGGCGTGGCGGGCAGGACCGTCCGGACCGCCTCGTAGTTCGAGGCATGGGCGACGGCCATCTGTTGCCCCATCATCGGGCAGACGTTCATCGCCTCTTCCCAATGAGCGGTGGACTCCCATTCCGCCACGTTGACGAGAGGGAAGGTGCTCCCCGGAACGATCGTGCGGAACATGTACGTCCGGATGAACCCGGGTTGCGTGGCCATCACCTCCGCCGCGTCCTGCCAGGCGTCGAGGTACGAACTCTCCTTCTCCTCGTCGACCTCGATCGGGATGATGACGACATGGCGGTTTTCCATCTGCTGTCTCCTCCGCTCCGCAAGGCGTCGCGCTGTCCGGCGTGCCGATGTCCGGACGCAGAGTGCGCGTGCGCACTGCGGAGCGGCAAGTAACATTGCTGAACCGGCAAGCCGGTGAGGGCCGGCGCCTCAGATCGTCCCGAGCGTCACCCGTACCGTCTTCCGCGAGCCGTCCCGGTCGACGGTGACGTCCACCTTGTCGCCCGGCTTGTGGCCCGCCAGCGCCTCCGAAAGGGCCTGCATCGTACGGACGTCCTTGCCGTCGAACTTCACCACGACGTCACCGGCCTCGATGCCCGCCCGGTCCGCCGGACCGCCTTCCTTGACGCTCGCGACGCTCACCCCGGCGCCCTCGAAATCCTGGCCGACCAGGGTGCGGCCGGTGATGCCGAGCGCCGCCCGGCCCGAGTTGGTGACCTTGCCGTCCTTGACGATCTGGTCGGCGATGTTGCGGACGGTGGACGCCGGGATCGCGAAGCCGATGCCGGGCGCCGCGCCCTCGCCCATCTGCGGGTCCGTGGCGGCCAGCGTCGGGATGCCGATGACCTGGTCGGAGAGGTTGACGAGCGCGCCGCCGCTGTTGCCGGGGTTGATGGCGGCGGAGGTCTGCACCATGTTGGCGAGGGTCGCGCCCGTGCCGCCGCCGCTGCTGGGCTCGCTGACGGTGCGTCCGGTCGCCGAGACGATGCCCTGCGTGACGCTGCCGGACAGCCCCAGCGGGCTGCCCATGGCGAGCACGATCTGCCCGATCTCGACCTTCGCGGAGTCGCCGAACGTCGCGGGCTTCAGGTCCTTCGGCGCGTCGTCGATCTTGATGACGGCGAGGTCCTGCTCCGGGTAGGAGGCGACCAGCGACGCGTCCAGGGAGCGGCTGCCGCGCGCCGTGGTGACCTTGAACTTCTTGTCCTCGCCGACGACGTGCGCGTTGGTGACGACATGGCCGCGCGCGTCGTACACCACCCCGGAGCCCAGCCCTTCCCCGGTGGTGATCTGGACGACCGACGGCAGGACGTCCTTGACCACCTTCTGGTACGCGTTCTGGAGGTCGGTGCTGACACTGGGGGCCGCCGCCTCGGCGGGGGAGGTGGCGGCGGCCGCGGAGGCCGGCGAGGAGACGTCCTTGCCGGGCCCGGCGGAGGAGTCGGAGCCGGAGCAGCCGGCCACCAGCGCGGTCGCGCACAGGGCGGCGGCCGCGGCGACCGCCGCCCGGTGGCGGGAAGTCAGTGAAGGCGTCATGGCTGAAGTGTCCCGTCAGGGCGCCCGGTCCGCCGCCTGATCGGGCGCCGTGGCGAGAAACTGCGTCGCCGCCAGCTCCCCGTACAACGGATCGTCCGCCACCAGCCGCGCATGCGTACCGACCGCCCGCACCCGTCCCGCCTCCATCACCACGATGCGGTCCGCGAGCGTCACGGTGGAGAGCCGGTGCGCCACCACCAGCACCGTCGTCGTACGGGCCGCCTCCGCGACGGTCTCCCGCAACGCCAGTTCGTTGACCGCGTCGAGCTGCGAGGTCGCCTCGTCCAGGAGCAGCAGCCGCGGCTCGCGCAGCAGCGCCCGTGCGATCGCCACTCTCTGCCGCTCGCCGCCGGACAGCTTGCTCCCGCGGTGTCCCACCGGCGTGTCCAGCCCCTCGGGCAGCCGTGCGACCAGGCCGTCCAGCCGGGTCCGCACGAGCACCCGGTCGAGCTGCGCGCCGGAGGCGTCCGGCGCCGCGAACAGCAGGTTCTCGCGCAGCGTGCCGGCCAGCACGGGAGCGTCCTGCTCGACGTAGCCGATCGTCGACCGCAACCGGTCCAGCGGCCAGTCCCGTACGTCCGTGCCGTCGACCAGCACCCGGCCGCCGTCCGCCTCGTAGAACCGCTCCAGCAGCCCGAAGACGGTGGTCTTCCCGGCGCCCGACGGCCCGACGAACGCGGTCATGCCGCCGCCGGGCACCGCGAAGTCCACGCCGTGGTGGACCGGCGGCAGATCGGGGCGGTAGCGGAAGGTCACCTGCTCGAAGGTGACGCTCGCGGGCGCCGTGGAAGCGTCGCGCACGGTGCCCGCCGCCTCCGGCTCCGGCTCCACCTCCATCGCCTCGGCCTCCGTCATCCGGGCGACCGCCGCCGACCCCACCTGATAGGCGGACGCCGCCTCCACCAGCCGGGATATCGGGTCGATGAGGTAGAAGAGGTACAGCAGGAACGCGACCAGGGTGGCGATGTCGGTGGCCCCGGACGCCACCCGCGCGCCGCCGACGCCCAGCACGGCCAGGAACGAGAGCTGGACCGCCAGCCCCACCGAGGACAGTGCGACCGACTGCCACTTCGCGGCGCGTACGCCGCCACGCCACGCCTCGCGCGCCGCCGACTCGACGGCCGCGGCCTCCCGCGGCTCCGCGCCCGACGCCTTGACCGTACGGAACGCCCCGAACGTCCGTTCCAGCGCGGTGGATATCGCCCCCACCGCCTCCTGGGCCCGCTTCGTCGCCTTCGCGATCTGCGGCATCACCAGCGCCAGCGAGCCGCCGATCAGCACGATCACACCGACCGTGACTCCGAGCAGCACCGGGTCCAGCAGCGCCATCAGCACGACCGAGCCGATCAGGGTGACACTGCCGGTGCCGGCCGAGACCAGCGACTGGGTGGTGATCGCGCGCAGCAGCGTGGTGTCCGCGGTGACCCGCGACATCAGGTCGCCCGGCCGGCTGCGGTCGACCTCGGACATCCGCAGCCGCAGCAGCCGCGCGACGAGCTGACGCCGGGCGGCGAGCACCACGGACTCCGCGGTCCGTTCCAGGATGTACGCGCCGAACGCCTCGACGGCCGTACCCGCCACCACCAGGACGGTCAGCAGCACCAGCAGCGCCGTGACGGACCCGCCCCCGCCCAACCGCTCGACCAGCACCTTCGCGGCCATCGGCTGGGCGAGGCCGGTGGCCGCGCCGATCAGGGTGAGCAGTCCGCCCAGGGCGATGGCCGGGCGGTGCGGCCGGACATGGCCGTACAGCACCTGCCAGGTCCTGCGGACGGGCAGCCGGGGCGGTGGTGGCTCTTCGGAGGCGGACTCGGGAGCGGGCTCGGGCGCGGGCGCGGCGGTCACAGAGGACAAGACGCGGGAGAGCGGCGGCCGCCTGACTCCCGTCCGGGCCATTTCGTCTCCGGTCCGAAACCGCCCTGCACCCAAGGGCGGCAGGGCTGCCCCTATGGCTCTTCCCGCGCGACTGCCGCCTGTCGTAGACAAGGAGGCCGAGGACATCGGCGTAAGGGCCCCTGGACCCCGACGGAGTGGACGTATGCACGCAGAGCGAGAGCGGGACCAGCGCGGTGCCGCCGGTCGGCCCGTACGACCGGCGAGGGACGCGTCGCACACGTCAGCCGCCCAGAAGGCTGTCGCGGAGCCGGGGCCGCTGACGGCAGCGCAGGTCGTGCGGCTTCAGCAGGCCGCGGGCAACGCCGCCGTCGTCCAGCGGCTCGCCCGGAACCGGCAGGGTCAGGACCAGCACGCGGGGTGCGGCCAGGGGTGCGGCCACGCACCGCACGTACAGCGCATGCCCCGGCGCTCCGGCCGCGAACACACCCAGCGGGAATCCGAGCGCATCGAGGCCGAGAACGGGCCGCGTACCCACGCACGCACCCGCGCGGGCGCGGCTGCCGGCAGCAGCCGCCAGACGAGTCCCCTGGCGGCGGCCGAACGGGTCCCCCCGCCGCGCCGCGGGGAGGCGGGCCAGCGGCTCTGGGACGGCAGCCGCAAGCACCTCACCTGGCTGGAAGGCGCCGTGAACGCGGTCCTGGCGGTGACGCCGAGGCGCCTGAGTTCACGGACCGGAACGTACCGCTACGAATGCGGGAAGTGCGGAAAAATGGTCCTCAGCAAGGCGGAGGCGCGCGGTGCCGCCAAGGAGAGTAACTGGTACGAGATCGATCACGTGGAAGGCATCATCGCCAACGTGCACCGCTCGGTGGACCCCATGAACTGGACCGTGCAGGTGGGCGAGAACATCTACCGCGACGTCGAGGCGATCAGCCTGGACGACGCCAGGGCGGCGGCGAGCCACCCCGGGAACCTCCGCGTCCTGTGCAAGAAGTGCAACGGCGGCACCCGGGCGGCCAGGAGCGAGAGCCGCTACATGGACGGGTCGGGCGCGCGCTGGACCAGTCCCGCCTATTACGGGTCCGCGCCCGAGGGGTATGCGGGCCCCGCGGCCGCTGACCCCTCCTACGCGCCCTACGGCGGCGCGGAGATCGTCACGGTCGGGCCCGGAGGCCAGTCGTACAGCGGCGGGGCGTACGGCGGCGCGAACGTCGTCACGGTCGAGCCCGGCGGCCAGTCGTACGGCGGTTACGGCGGCCAGTCGTACGGCGGGTACGGCGGCCAGGCGTCGGAGGACCAGGGCTACGACGTCGTCACCGTGGAACCCCGGCGCCGGCGCTGAGAGCCAGACGCCGGATCAGCCGCCCTGGCGCCCCTCGCCGCCCGTACCGCCCCGCACGCCGCACAGGTGCAGCAGCGCCGCCACCGCCCGGTACGGGTCGGTGCGTCCGGCCCGCGCCTCGGCGGCCAGCAGCCGTTCCAGCTCGCCGTCGGCGGGCAGCGGCGCGTCGTCCGGCGCGGTGTCGGTGAAGACCCGTACGCCGTACCAGGTCTCCAGCGGCGCGCCGATCCCGTCGAGCGTCGCGGTCAGCGCCGCCAGGCGGTCGGCGCGCGCCGTGAGGCCGAGGCGGTTGACGTACTCGGCCGTGTCGAAGGCGCCCAGGGCGCCGTCCCAGTCACCGGACAGGCCGGGCCGCATCGCGAGCGCGTCGGCGTTGCGCACCACCAGCGACAGCAGTCCGCCGGGCGCCAGGACGCGGGCCAGCCCGGCCAGCATCGGGTCCGGTTCCGTCACGTACATCAGCACGCCGTGGCAGAGCACCACGTCGAAGGCGCCGGGGAGGAAGTGCACACCGGTGTCCCGGCCGTCCCCCTCGATCAGCTCCATCCGCTCCTGGATGCCGGCCGGCTCCTCCGCCAGCGCCGTACGGGCCGCCGCCAGCATCGCCGGGTCGGACTCCAGGCCGGTGACCTTGTGGCCGGCCCGGGCCAGCAGCAGCGCCTGGGTGCCCTGGCCCGCGCCCACGTCGAGCACCCGCAGCCGCTGTCCCACCGGGAAGCGGGCCGCGATCTGTTCCTCCAGCTGGCGGGCCACCAGCTCCTGGCGGACGGTGTTGCGCAGACCGTCCAGCCCGCCCAGCCACCGCTCGGCGCCGGGCGAGAAGCCCAAAGGGGTTGCGTTCAGGGCCGCTCTCCGCGCTTGACCTGCGGCTTCGGCAGACGCAGCCGGCGCATCTGGAGCGTGCGCATCAGGGCGTAGGGCTTGACGCCCTTGTGGTTCTCGTTCGGGAAGCGCTGCTTGAGGCGCTTGTTCAGCGAGAACCACAGCACGAAGGAGTCGACGACGATCAGCACGATGATGAACAGCCACAGCAGCAGCGCGATGTTCTGGATGCCCGGCTGGCGCAGCATCGTCAGCACCAGGATGATCACGGCCATCGGCAGGAAGAACTCCGCCACGCACCAGCGCGAGTCGACGAAGTCGCGGGCGAACCGCCGCACCGGACCCTTGTCGCGGATCGGCAGGAACCGCTCGTCACCGTTGGCCAGCGCCTCACGCTGCCGGGCCATGTCGGCGCGGCGCGCCTCACGCGACGCCTTCGTCGCCTCCTTGCGGTTGGCCGGCGTCTGCGCGCGCGTACGGCGCTGCGACTGCGCCTGGCTCCGCTTCGGCGTCGGGCGGCCCTTGGGGGCCTGCGGGTCGCGGGGCTGCTTCGGCTCGGACGCGGTCACCTTGGTGGTCGCGGCCTGCTCATCCTTCGAACGGCTTCGGAACACACACGCAAGAGTACGGGTTGGCCGCGCATGGACCACAGTGGCATGGGGAACGATCCGGCAACGGCGCGGACCTCCGGGTGACGTCGCGCAGGGGACATTCGGCGCGAAAGGTGCGCCATGTGGGTTCCCGGGGCGGTCCCTACTCCTTGCGCCGGATGGCGGCGGCGTCCTGATCGTCCTGCAGGAGGAGCGCATCCGGGGCCGAACAGTGCGGTAATGGAACCGGGGCCCGTACTGTGGGGTCTGTAGATGTGCTGGAGCCGAAGCCCGATGTAACTCGGTCAGAAGGGGGCGCGCGAGGCCTATGAGCGGTGTCATGAAGCGGATGGGGATGATCTTCCGCGCGAAGGCCAACAAGGCCCTGGACCGGGCCGAGGATCCGCGCGAGACCCTTGACTACTCCTACCAGAAGCAGCTGGAGCTGCTGCAGAAGGTGCGCCGCGGCGTCGCCGACGTGGCGACCTCCCGCAAGCGCCTGGAGCTGCAGCTCAACCAGCTCCAGAACCAGTCCTCCAAGCTGGAGGACCAGGGCCGCAAGGCCCTCTCGCTCGGCCGTGAGGACCTCGCCCGGGAGGCGCTCTCCCGCCGGGCCGCCCTCCAGCAGCAGGTCACGGACCTGCAGACGCAGCACCAGACGCTGCAGGGCGAGGAGGAGAAGCTCACCCTCGCCGCCCAGCGCCTCCAGGCCAAGGTCGACGCCTTCCGTACGAAGAAGGAGACGATCAAGGCCACGTACACCGCCGCCCAGGCCCAGACCCGGATCGGCGAGGCCTTCTCCGGCATCTCCGAGGAGATGGGCGACGTCGGCATGGCCATCGAGCGTGCGGAGGACAAGACCGCGCAGATGCAGGCCAGGGCCGGCGCCATCGACGAGCTGCTCGCCTCCGGCGCGCTCGACGACCCGACCGGCATGGCCAAGGACGACATCACGGCGGAGCTGGACCGGCTCTCCGGCGGCAGCGACGTCGAGCTGGAGCTCCAGCGGATGAAGGCCGAGCTGGCCGGACCGGGCGCCGACAAGCAGGCCATCGAGGGCGGCCAGACGGGCCAGGGCCAGCAGGCCCCGCAGGCGCAGCCCGGGCAGCCGCGTTTCGACAAGCAGTGACGGCCGGCGGCGGCTAGCCTCGTCGGTACCGCCGCACCGGGCCCGGTCGTCGCATCGGACCGGGCCGTCGCACCGGACCAGAAGGAGACCGTCGTGATCGTACGGATCATGGGGGAGGGGCAGGTGAAGCTCGACGACGCGCACTTCGTCGAGCTGAACAAGCTGGACGACGAGCTGCTCGAGGAGATGGAGAGCGGTGACGAGCCCGGCTTCCGGCGCACCCTGAGCGCCCTTCTGGACGCGGTGCGCCGCCTCGGCGCCCCGCTGCCGGACGACTCCCTGGAACCGTCCGAGCTGATCCTGCCCTCCGAGGACGCCACCCTCGACGAGGTCCGGCAGATGCTCAGCGACGACGGCCTGATCCCGGGCTGACCCGCCGCCCGGTCCGCCGGGCGGCCCGTACCACCTCCAGCGCAGGCAGCGCCCCGGATCCCGCACGGGACCGGGGCGCTACCGTTTTCCCGTGACTCCCCTCGCCCCCGGGCAGCCCGGTCCGCGTCCGGGCGGCGGCCCGCTCGCCTGGATACGCGCCCACCCGTACGCGTTCGACGGCGCGCTGGCCCTCGCCGTCGTCGTGACGATCCTGGTCGGCGCGGTGGCCGGGCCGCACGGCCCGCACGGCCCGTACGGGCCCCGGTTCGGTCACCGCGAACTGACCGTCACCACCGTGGTCCTCGCCGTCGCCGCCGGCGGCGCCCTGGTACTGCGCCGCCGCTTCCCGCGCAGCGTGCTGGCGGTCACCGGCCTGTGCACCGTCCTCGAACTGCTCCTGGAGAGCGGTGTGCCACGCGCCCCGGTCTTCTGCGCCGTGGTCATCGCGCTGTGCACCCTCGCCGCCCGCACGGACCGCTCCACCACCTGGCGCGTCGGCGCGTTGACCGTCCTCGGGCTGACCGCCGCCGCGATGCTCCTCGGGGACCGCCCCTGGTACGCGCAGGAGAACCTCGCGATCTTCGCATGGACCGGCATGGCCGCCGCGGCCGGTGACGCGGTCCGCAGCCGCCGCGCCTTCGTGGCCGCCATACGGGAACGGGCCGAACGCGCCGAACGCACCCGCGAGGAGGAGGCCCGGCGCCGCGTCGCCGAGGAGCGGATGCGCATCGCCCGCGAACTGCACGACGTCGTCGCCCACCACATCGCCCTGGTCAACGTGCAGGCCGGAGTCGCCTCGCACGTCATGGACAGCCGCCCCGACCAGGCCAAGCAAGCCCTGGCGCACGTACGCGAGGCGTCCCGCTCCGCCCTCGACGAACTGCGCGCCACCGTCGGCCTGCTGCGCCAGTCCGACGACCCGCGGGCCCCCACCGAACCCGCCCCGGGCCTCGGCGTGCTGGACCAGCTCGTGGACGGCTTCGTCCGCGCCGGCCTGCCCGTCACACTCGACGTCCCGGAACCGGCGGGCCCGCTGCCCGCCGCCCTCGACCTCACCGCGTACCGCGTCGTCCAGGAAGCCCTGACCAACGTCCACAAGCACGCCGGTACGGGCGCCCGCGCCACGGTCCGCATCGCGCGGGACACCGACGTCCTGACCGTCACGGTCCTCGACGACGGCGGCACCCCCGGCCCGTCCCCCGATCCCCAGGAACCCGGCGGCGGCCACGGCCTGATCGGCATGCGCGAGCGGGTGGCGGCCCTGTGCGGCACAGCCGAAACCGGTCCCCGCCCGACCGGCGGCTTCCAGGTACACGTACGGCTGCCCCTCCAGACCCCCCAGCCCACCCGGGCCGAAGCGCCCACCCGCATCTGCCGTACGAGGGACACCGGATGACCATCAAAGTACTGCTCGCCGACGACCAGGCCCTGCTGCGCAGCGCGTTCCGCATCCTCGTCGACTCCGAGGCCGACATGGAGGTGGTGGGGGAGGCGTCCGACGGAGCCGAGGCGTACGAGCTGACGCGGGCCACGGGGGCCGACGTGGTGCTGATGGACATCCGGATGCCGGGGGTGGACGGGCTCGCCGCCACCCGCATGATCAGCGCCGATCCGGACCTGGCCGCGGTACGCGTGGTCATCCTGACCACCTTCGAGGTCGACGACTACGTGGTGCAGGCGCTGCGGGCCGGGGCCAGCGGGTTTCTCGGCAAGGGGGCCGAGCCGGACGAGCTGCTCAGTGCCATCCGGGTCGCGGCGGCCGGTGAGGCGCTGCTGTCGCCGGTCGCCACGAAGGGGCTGATCGCCAAGTTCCTCGCGCAGGGGGAGGGTCCGGCCGAGGGCGGTCCCGGACGGCCCGGGACCACCGGGCTGGAGGCGCTGACCGGGCGGGAGCGCGAGGTGCTGGCGCTGGTCGCGGGCGGGCTGTCCAACGACGGGATCGCGGAGCAGCTCGCGGTCAGCCCGCTGACCGTCAAGACGCACGTCAACCGGGCCATGGCCAAGCTCGGCGCGCGCGACCGGGCGCAGCTCGTGGTCATCGCGTACGAGTCGGGGCTGGTGCGCCCACGGGTGCAGTAGGGGGTGGAGACCGCCCTACTCCGAACGCTGTACGGCGGGTGGGGCGGAAACCGACCTGGGAGCGAGGAAAAGCGTCCGGGGCATGGCGGATCGTTTAGTCGGGCCCGTGGTGCCCGCCCGCCGGAACGCCGTGCAGACCCGCCGGAACGCCGTACAGAACAGAAGAGAGACCCCACCCATGTCCTGGCTGTCCCGCCTCAGCCTCGTACAACGGGGCCTGGTAGCGCTGATGTCGATCGTCGCGATCGCCTTCGGCGCCATCGCGATCCCCCAGCTCAAACAGCAGCTCCTGCCCACCATCGAACTGCCCATGGTGTCCGTGCTGGCGCCCTACCAGGGTGCCTCGCCCGACGTCGTCGAGAAGCAGGTGATCGAACCGCTGGAGGACGGAATCCAGGCGGTCGACGGCATCAAGGGCGTCACCTCGACGGCGAGCGAGGGCTCGGCCGTCATCATGGCCCAGTTCGACTACGGCAACGACTCCAAGCGGCTGGTCGCCGACGTGCAGCAGGCCGTCAACCGGTCCAGGGCCAAGCTGCCGAAGGACGTGGACCCGCAGGTCGTGGCCGGTTCGACGGACGACATCCCGGCCGTCGTGCTCGCCGTGTCCGGCGGCAAGGGCGACCAGGCGCTGGCCGACCGGCTCGACCGCAGCGTGGTGCCCGGCCTGAAGAACATCGACGGCGTCGGCCAGGTCACCGTGGACGGCGTCCGGGACCGCGTCGTCGCCGTCACGCCCGACGACGCCAAGCTCGCGCAGGCCGGGACGACGGCCGCGGCGCTGGGCCAGGCCCTGGAGGCGGGCGGCGCGTCCGTGCCCGCCGGTTCGTTCGCCGAGAAGGGCCGCAGCAACACCGTCCAGGTCGGCTCCGGCTTCACCTCCGTGCAGCAGATCCGCGACCTGCCCCTCACCCCGGCGGCGGGCCCCGGCGGGTCCGGCGGCACGGGCGGCTCCGGGGGCGCCGCGGCGGGCAAGCCGGTACGCCTCGGAGACGTGGCCACCGTCAAGGAAGAGGCGGCCACCCCCACCTCCCTGACCCGCACCAACGGCAAGCCCAGCCTGGCCGTCATGGTGACCATGGGCCAGGACGGCAGCGCCGTCGACATCTCCGAGGCCGTCCGGGACAAGCTGCCGGAGATCCGTACGGCGCTCGGCAAGGGCACCGAGGTCACGGTCGTCTCCGACCAGGGCCCGGCGGTCTCCAAGTCCATCGAGTCGCTGACCACCGAAGGACTGCTCGGCCTGGTCATGGCCGTGATCGTGATCCTGGTCTTCCTGCTCAGCCTGCGCTCGACGCTGGTCACCGCGGTCTCCATCCCGCTGTCCGTCGTCATCACGCTGATCGTGCTGTGGACCGGCGACCTGTCGCTGAACATGCTCACCCTCGGCGCGCTGACCATCGCCATCGGACGCGTCGTGGACGACTCGATCGTCGTCCTGGAGAACATCAAACGCCACCTCGGCTACGGCGAGGAACGCCGCGCGGCGATCCTGACCGCGGTCCGCGAGGTGTCCGGCGCGATCACCTCCTCCACCCTGACCACGGTGGCGGTCTTCCTGCCCATCGGCGTGGTCGGCGGCATGGTCGGCGCCCTGTTCGGGTCCTTCTCCATCACCGTCACGGTCGCCCTCCTCGCCTCCCTCCTCGTCTCCCTGACCGTCGTCCCGGTCCTCTCCTACTGGTTCCTGCGCGCCCCGGAGATACCCGAGGGCACCGACCCCGAGGAACTGCGCCGGGCCGCCGAGGCCAAGGAGAGCGGCAGCCCGCTCCAGCGTCTGTACGTGCCCGTACTGCGCTTCGCCACCCGCCGCCGGGTGACCAGCGTCGTCATCGCCGTCGTCGTCCTCCTCGGCACCTTCGGCATGGCCCCCCTCCTCAAGACCAACTTCTTCGACCAGGGCGACCAGGACACCCTCAGCGTCAAGCAGGAACTGAAGCCCGGTACGAGCCTGACGGCCGCCGACGCGCAGGCGAAGCGCGTCGAGAAGATCCTCGGCGGCCTCGACGAGGTCGAGGACTACCAGGTCACCGTCGGTTCCTCCGGCTTCATGGCCGCCTTCGGGGGCGGCAGCGGCGCCAACCAGGCCACGTATCAGCTGAAGCTGAAGGACGCGGCGGACTCCGGGAAGGTCACCGACAAGCTCCGCGCCGCACTCGACAAGCTCGGCAAGGACATCGGCGAGACGACCGTCTCGTCCGGCGGTGGCGGCTTCGGCAACCAGGACCTGAGCGTCGTGGTCAAGGCCGCCGACGCGGACGTGCTGAAGAAGGCGTCCGAGCAGGTACGGGCCGCCGTCGCCGGGCTCGACCACGTCACCGACGTGCAGAGCGACCTCGCGCAGAGCGTGCCCCGCATCTCCGTCCAGGCCAACGAGAAGGCGGCGGCCGCCGGTTACAGCCAGGCCGCCCTCGGCCAGGTCGTCGCCCAGGCGGTACGTGGCACCACCAGCGGCAAGGCGATGATCGGCGACACCGAGCGGGACGTGGTCGTCAAGTCCGCCCATCCGGTCACCTCCGAGGCGGCGCTGCGCGCCCTCCCCGTCCCGACCCCGGCCGGCCCGGCCCAGCTCGGCGACCTCGCCACGATCCGTACGGTCGCGGGGCCCGTCCAGAGCACCCGCATCGACGGCGCCCGGTCCGCCACCGTCACCGCCAAGCCGACCGGCGACAACACCGGCGCGGTCACCGCCCAGCTCCAGTCCAAGATCAAGGACCTGAAGCTGCCGGAGGGCGCCACCGCCGAGATCGGCGGCGTCTCCGCCGACCAGTCCGACGCGTTCTCCTCGCTCGGCCTGGCCATGCTCGCCGCCATCGCGATCGTCTTCATGCTGCTGGTCGGCACCTTCCGGTCCCTCGTCCAGCCGCTGATCCTGCTCATCTCGATCCCCTTCGCGGCGACCGGCGCGATCGGCCTGCTGGTCACGACGGGCACCCCGATGGGCGTCCCGGCGATGATCGGCATGCTGATGCTCATCGGCATCGTCGTCACCAACGCGATCGTGCTGATCGACTTGATCAACCAGTACCGGTCGCAGGGTTACGGCGTGGTGGAAGCCGTCATCGAGGGCGGCCGCCACCGCCTCCGCCCGATCCTGATGACGGCCCTCGCCACGATCATGGCCCTGCTCCCGATGGCCCTCTCCATCACCGGCGACGGCGGCTTCATCTCCCAGCCGCTGGCCGTGGTCGTCATCGGCGGCCTGATCACGTCGACGCTTCTGACGCTGCTGCTCGTACCGACGCTGTACGCGATGATCGAACTCCGCAAGGAACGGCGCGCGGCCAAGCGGGCGGCGAAGCGGAGCGAGTCCACGGAGGAAACCCGGACGCCGGAGGCGGCGGGGGTCTGACCCTTCCGCCGCACACGGCTCAGCCCGTCCCAGGAGGTCTCGGGGACGGGCTGAGCTGCGCGTCAGGCCGTCTTGAGCGCTGCGAGAACGCGGTCCAGGCGGTGGTCGGGAAGGTGAGTATGGGGCCGTGGGGCTGTCGCGTACGCGCCCGAAGACGTTGACCTGGTCGTCGAAGTCGTCTCGGAGGAATCCGCGGACGACAGGTCACTGAAGCCCTTCAAGTACGCACAGGCCAAGATCGCCCACTTCTGGCGCATCGAGGACGGGGGCGGAGTCCCCGCCGTGCACACCTACGAGCTCGACGGCATGACGGGCGCCTATGCGGCCACCGGCGTTCGCCGGGGCCGACTGAAGGTCTCCGTCCCGTTCCCCGTCGACATCGGCCTCGGCAGCCTCGTGCCCTGACCCCGGGTGCCGGGCGGCGCACAGCCCCACGTGGCCGTGGGGCTGCGCACCCAAGGCGCGCTACGGCAGCGCCAGCATCCGCTCCAACGCCAGCTTCGCGAAGCTCTCCGTTTCGCTGTCGACCTGGATGCGGTTGACGACCTTGCCCTCGGCCAGGGATTCCAGGGCCCAGACCAGGTGGGGGAGGTCGATGCGGTTCATGGTGGAGCAGAAGCAGACCGTCTTGTCGAGGAAGACGATCTCCTTGTCCTCGGCGGCGAAGCGGTTGGCCAGGCGGCGGACGAGGTTCAGTTCGGTGCCGATGGCCCACTTGGAGCCGGGCGGGGCGGCCTCCAGAGCCTTGATGATGTATTCCGTGGAGCCCACGTGGTCGGCGGCGGCGACGACCTCGTGCTTGCACTCGGGGTGGACGAGGACGTTGACGCCGGGTATGCGGGCGCGGACGTCCTCGACGGATTCGAGCGAGAACCGGCCGTGGACGGAGCAATGGCCCCGCCAGAGGATCATCTTGGCGGCGCGGAGCTGCTCGGCGGTGAGGCCGCCGTTCGGCTTGTGGGGGTTGTAGACGACGCAGTCGTCCAGGGACATGCCCATGTCGCGTACGGCGGTGTTGCGGCCCAGGTGCTGGTCGGGCAGGAACAGGACCTTCTCGCCCTGTTCGAAGGCCCAGTCCAGCGCGCGCTTGGCGTTGGAGGAGGTGCAGATGGTGCCGCCGTGCTTGCCGGTGAAGGCCTTGATGTCGGCGGAGGAGTTCATGTACGAGACCGGGACGACCTGCCCGGCCACGCCGGCCTCGGTGAGCACGTCCCAGCACTCCGCGACCTGCTCGGCCGTGGCCATGTCGGCCATGGAGCAGCCGGCGGCCAGGTCGGGCAGGACGACCTGCTGGTCGTCGGAGGTCAGGATGTCGGCGGACTCGGCCATGAAGTGGACGCCGCAGAAGACGATGTACTCGGCGTCGGGGCGGGCGGCCGCGTCGCGCGCCAGCTTGAAGGAGTCGCCGGTCACGTCCGCGAACTCGATGACCTCGTCGCGCTGGTAGTGGTGCCCGAGGACGAAGACCTTCTCGCCGAGCTTCGCCTTGGCGGCCCGGGCCCGCTCGACGAGACCGGGGTCGGACGGGGCCGGCAGGTCGCCGGGGCAGTCCACGCCGCGCTCGCTCTTGGGGTCGGCCTCGCGGCCGAGGAGGAGCAGCGCGAGCGGGGTCGGCTGGACGTCCAGGGGTTGGGCGGTGGTCACGACACGCACCCTCTCTTTTCGTCTGAGTACGGCCGACAGGGGCCGTACCGAGGGCCGGCGCGGGCACCGGAACCCTTTTCGTCTATTTGACGCTATCTATCATAACCGCTTCACGTCACTTTGACGATGGGCATCGCGTCGATGTGACGCATCCCCGCGCCCGGGCCGCCCGCGACGGATGCGCAGTGTGCGAGCATGAAAGACGAAAGAACGAGAACACGTCGCGCCAGCCGGAATGAATTCCGGGCCCCGTCGGTTGCAGCCGAGGGCAAGCGGTCCGTACCAACCCGGGAGAGATCTAGATGAGCGTTCAGGACGAGACCACCGTCAGCGACGGCATCATCCTGTCCGACGCGGCCGCGTCGAAGGTGAAGGCCCTGCTGGAGCAGGAAGGCCGCGACGACCTCGCGCTGCGGGTGGCTGTCCAGCCCGGCGGCTGCTCCGGACTGCGCTACCAGCTCTTCTTCGACGAGCGGTCGCTGGACGGCGATGTCGTCAAGGACTTCGACGGCGTCAAGGTCGTCACCGACCGGATGAGCGCCCCGTACCTGGGCGGCGCCTCCATCGACTTCGTCGACACCATCGAGAAGCAGGGCTTCACGATCGACAACCCGAACGCCACGGGCTCCTGCGCCTGCGGCGACTCCTTCAGCTGATCCGTCGGTGACGCCGGCGGAGCCGGTGCAGGACGGACGGCAGGACGTACGACGGCGGCGCCCCCTTCGCAGGGGGCGCCGCCGTCGTCGTATCCGTGCCCGGCGTGCCTACGGCTACTTCGCCGGCACCTCCTTGCCCGTCGACGCGTCGATCACGTCCCGCCCGGCCAGCGGCTGCTCCAGCGGCACCGTCCGCGTGAACTGCTTCGCCATCTTCACGCAGATCTGGTTCGGCTTCTTCTCCTTGCCGATGACCTCGGCCTTGACGCTCTTGCCGGTCTGCTCGGCGGTCGCCGAGTACGTGCTGCACACGCCGCCCCAGAAGTGCAGCTTCAGCGACTTGCCGTCCGCGCTGACCTCGTACGACTCCAGGCCCATCGCCCCGGCCCTGCCCGACGGCCCCGACGGCCGGCCGCTGCCGGGCGGCTGGGCGGGGTCGGACGGGGCGCCGCCGTCACCGTTCTTGACGTACTTCGGGTCGACGGCGGGGTGCGTGACCGTACCGCCGCCGGTCCGCTGGACCTTGTAGAGCCACGAGGGGACCAGCGCCTGACGGCCGTTGACGTACTGGGCCGAGAGGCCGAAGACCGCGCCGGTCACGTCGGCGGGCTTGCGCGCGGCGGCGTTGTCCGCGCACGGCTCGACGTTCGCGGCGTCGGTGCCCTGCTTCTTCTGCGGCTCGGCCGTCGCGCACCCGCCGGAGCCGGAGTTCGCGCCGCGGTGCGCGGCGTTGAGCCGCTCCAGCGTCTTCCCGGCGCTCTGCACCGGGTACGTGTCGCCCTTGACCGGCCGGGCCAACTGGCCGCTGCCGCCGACGACCTGGCCGTCCGAGCCGACCCGGATCTCGCTCTGCCAGCCGTACGTGGGCAGCCCGCCGATCACCGGGTTGGCGCTGACGGTCCGTACCGCGCCGGACAGGCCGCTCGCGTCCAGCTCGGCGTCCTTCTGGCCGAGCGCCTCCAGCACCGGCTGCGCCGCCTGCTTCGCCTTCTCCGGGGAGGCGGCGTCCTTCGTGCCGCTGTCGTTCTGGGCGGAGGTGTCGCCGCCCGGGCAGCCGGGCCCGCTCGCCTGCGAGCCGCTGCCGCCGCCCTTCGGCGCGGTCTCCGCGCAGCCGGTCCCGCCGGGCGTGCCGTACTGCGAGTACGTCCACGCGCCCGAACCGCCCTTGGCCACCTCCAGCACGGGGCTGCGCGCGTCCCGCGTCAGGCCGCCCACCTTCCAGGAGTCGCCGTCCGAACGCACCTTGCCGGGCAGGTCCAGGGCCTTCGCCAGCCGGGCCACGGCTTCCTGGGAGACCTCGCCGCGCGGCTGGTAGACCGGCGCCGAGGAGGGGCCCTCGGGCAGTTTGGCCGCGGCCCGGTAACCCGCGCCCTGCGGGTCGGGCTCGCCGGGCGCGATTCCGCTGCGCGAGCCCGTCTCCTGCGCGTGACCGTCCAGGGCGAGCGGCGGCGGGCCGCCTTCCGGACGCGCGCCGGTACCGCTCTCCCCGCCACCGGAGGTGCTGGAGGCCCAGTAGGCCGCGCCGCCGCCGGCCAGCAGCACCGCCGCGGCCACCGAGGCCGCGATCAGCGGGCTGCGCCGGCGCCGGGCGGTCGTCTCCGGGCTGTGGTCGCTGGAATTCTCCCCGCCGGCCGCGGGGGGAGTGTCCTCGGTGCTCACCGCATCGCTCCTTCGGCTCCGCTGAACAACTGACGCGTCCTCCTCCGTGGGGAGGACGCGGGTTGGACGGAGCCGGTGCGTCCGCGGTTCCCCGGGCCCGGCGGCCGGGCCCGGGAGGGCGCTCAGTCCCCGTACTCGGACATGCCCCTGACCAGGGCCGCGGAGGAGGCGGGCACGCTGATCCCGTGCAGTTCGCGGGCGGGCGGCGCCGGTACCTGGCGGCCGCTGCGCCAGTGCGGTGCCATCCGCGCGCAGTCGCCCAGCAGCTGAGCCATGGATTCCGGTTCGAGCGTGGGACGAACTGCGGACGAATGCGGTGTGACGCCCTTCACATACTTGGTCATACACGCACCGTATGCATCCCGCATCGCGCGAAGAAAGCCCTACTATTGGGTAGTTTCTGCTGGTGGGCCGAGATCAGGACAGCCGGTACCGTTGACCAACGTCCGCCTCGTCCTTCCGCCTCCCGCAGGAGCAGACCCGTCGTGCGTATCGCAGTCACCGGCTCCATCGCCACCGACCACCTGATGACCTTCCCCGGCCGTTTCGCCGATCAGCTGGTCGCCGACCAGTTGCACACGATCTCCCTCTCCTTCCTGGTCGACGAACTCGACGTCCGGCGCGGGGGCGTGGGCCCCAACATCTGCTACGGCATGGGCCAGCTCGGCACCGCGCCGATCCTGGTCGGCGCCGCCGGCAACGACTTCGAGGAGTACCGGGCCTGGCTCGACCGGCACGGTGTGGACACCCGCTCGGTCCGCATCTCCGAGGTCAAGCACACCGCCCGCTTCGTGTGCACCACCGACGCCGACCACAACCAGATCGGCTCCTTCTACACCGGCGCGATGAGCGAGGCGCGGCTGATCGAGCTGCACGCCGTCGCCGAGCGCGTCGGCGGCCTCGACCTCGTCCTGATCGGCGCGGACGACCCGGAGGCCATGGTCCGTCACACCGAGGAGTGCCGTACCCGCGGCATCCCCTTCGCGGCCGACTTCTCCCAGCAGATCGCCCGGATGGACGGCGACGGCATCCGCACCCTCATGGACGGTGCCGCCTACCTGTTCAACAACGCGTACGAGGCGAGCCTCATCGAGTCCAAGACGGGCTGGACCGCCGAGGAGATCCTGGCCAAGGTCGGCACCCGGGTGACGACGCTGGGCGCCGACGGCGTCCGCATCGAGCGGGCCGGCGAGCCGGACATCGTCGTCGGCACCGCCGAGGAGAAGGCCAAGGCCGACCCGACCGGCGTGGGCGACGCGTTCCGCGCCGGCTTCCTGTCCGGTCTCTCCTGGGGCGTCGGCCTGGAGCGGGCCGCGCAGGTCGGCTGCATGCTGGCGACGCTGGTCATCGAGACCGTCGGCACCCAGGAGTACGAGCTGCACCGCAGCCACTTCATGGACCGCTTCACCAAGGCGTACGGACACGACGCGGCCGCCGACATCCGGGGCCACCTGGCCTGACCGGGCTGCCGTGCGGGGTGGTGGGTCGATCAGGCCCGCCGCCCCGGTTGCGTCCCGTGCCCGGCCCGGCTCCGTCCCGGCCCCGGGTTTCGGCCCGGTTCCGGTCACACGAGGCGCCGCACCACGTACGCGGTGCCCCGCCCGGCCGCCCGCTCGCCCACGTACTCCTGCCCCCGCATCCCGCACCACGCGGGAATGTCCAGCCGCGCCGCCTCGTCGTCCGCCAGGACGGTCAGCGTGGCGCCCACCGGCACGTCGCCGATCACCTTCGCCAGCTCGATGACGGGCACCGGGCAGCGCTTGCCGAGGGCGTCCACGACATGTTCCGCGGCTTCGTCTTCGGCGGCGGGGGAGAGGTCGGCTTCCGGCCGCGCGGCCGCCGGGGCGCCCAGCTTCTCCCGTACGGAGCGGACCGCCTCCGGCAGGACCTCCAGGAAGCGGTCCACGTCGGCCCCGGCGGTGCCCGCGGGCAGCGACACCCGGATGTTGCCCTCCGACAGCACGCCCATCGCCCGCAGCACATGGCTCGGCGTCAGGGTGCTGGACGTGCAGGACGAGCCGGACGAGACGGAGAAGCCCGCCCGGTCCAGCGCGTGCAGCAGGGTCTCCCCGTCGACATAGAGACACGAGAAGGTGACCAGGTGGGGGAGCCGGCGCACGGGGTCGCCGACGACCTCGGTGTCCGGCACCGCTTCGGCCACCCGCGCGCGGACACGGTCCACCAGCTCCCGCAGCCGTACCGCCTCGGCCGCCGCCTCCGCCCGCACGGCGCGCAGCGACGCCGCCGCCGCGACCACCGCGGGCAGGTTCCCGAAGCCCGGCACCCGGCCGGACTCCCGCTCGTCCTGGGGGCCCTGCGGCGCGAACCGGGTGCCCTTGCGGACGGCCAGCAGCCCCACGCCCGGCGGGCCGCCCCACTTGTGCGCGCTGGCCGTCAGCAGCGACCAGGCGCCGCCGACCGGCCCCCAGGGAAGCGACTGGGCGGCGTCCACCAGCAGCGGTACGCCCGCCTCCCGGCAGGCCGCGGCGGCCTCCTCCACCGGCTGCTCGGTGCCCACCTCGTGGTTCGCGGACTGCAGGGCCGCCAGCGCGGTGTCCGGGCGCAGCGCGGCGGCGAGGTCCCCGGCGGCCACCCGGCCCGTACGGTCCACGCCGACCTCGGTCACCGTGCCGCCCGCCGCCTCGTGGGCCGCGGCGGCGTGCAGCACGGAGGAGTGCTCCACCGCGGAGTGGACCAGATGGCGGCCGACACGCCGACGCGCGGCGAGCGTGCCGGACATGGCCGAATGCACCGCCTGCGTCCCCGATGGAGTGAAAACGAGCTCGTCGGGGCGGCAGCCGACGGCCTCCGCCGCGGCCTCCCGCGCGGCGTCCAGCAGGAGCCGGGCGCGGCGGCCCTCCCGGTAGGGGCGCGCCGGATCGGCCCAGCCCTCGTCGAAGGAGGCGAGCAGGGCTTCCCGGGCGACCGGGTGCAGCGGAACGGCCGAGGCGGCATCGAAGTAGGACACGCCACAGACGCTAGCGCGTCGTACGCGTGTCCGGGCGTGGCGTCAGATGGCTGCCGGAGCCCGGCATTCCGGGGCTCCGGGGGCTTCCCCCGGATGCCGCAGCCACCCCTTCGGGGAGCGGTGCGGCGCGTTGGGCACCCTCCCCGCGCGACCCCAAATAGCGTCCAGTAGGGTTTGGTCCGCATAAACATCCAAACCCCTGCCCGTGCCAGGGCCGGCGACCGACCAGCGAGACGGCCGCAGCCGGTCTCGCGGGCGAGACTCTCGGGAAGGCGCTACGTGAGTCCCAACGGCTCCGACCGCTCGTCGCGGCGCCCGATGCGGCGGAAGCTGCCGCAGGTGCTGGCTGCGGGACTGGTCCTGGCAACCGCGACCGGTTGCACATACAAGGACTTTCCCAACCTCGGCATGCCCAATCCGGCTACTGAAGAGGCGCCGCGGATCCTCTCCCTTTGGCAGGGCTCCTGGGCCGCCGCCCTCGCAGTGGGCGTGCTGGTGTGGGGCCTGATCATCTGGAGCTGGATCTTCCACCGCCGCAGCCGGACCAAGGTGGAGGTCCCCGCACAGACGCGGTACAACATGCCCATCGAGGCGTTGTACACCATCGTTCCGTTCATCATCATCGCGGTGCTCTTCTACTTCACCGCGCGCGATGAGAGCGAACTCCTCAAGACTTCGAAGAAGCCCGACCACGTCATCAACGTGGTGGGCTATCAGTGGAGCTGGGCGTTCAACTACCTGGAGAACGTGGACGGCAAGCCCGACACCACGAACATCAACTCCAAGGAACTCGACGCGATCCCGCGCAAGTGGAAGAAGAATGTCCCCGCCGGCGCCGACGGCGTGTACGACGAGGGCATTCCGGGAACGCGGAACCCGCAGACCGGCAACCCGGGTCCGACCCTGTGGCTGCCCAAGGGCGAGACGGTTCAGTTCGTCCTGACGTCGCGTGATGTCATCCACTCGTTCTGGGTGGTGCCGTTCCTGATGAAGCAGGACGTCATTCCCGGCCACACCAACGTCTTCGAGGTGACCCCCAACAAGGAGGGCACCTTCATGGGCAAGTGCGCCGAGCTCTGCGGCGTCGACCACTCCCGGATGCTCTTCAACGTCAAGGTCGTCTCCCCCGAGAAGTACCGGGAGCACCTGAAGGACCTGGCGAAGAAGGGCCAGACCGGTTACCTGCCGTCGGGCATCAAGCAGACGGATCACGCCAGGAACGCGGAGACCAACAACAAGTGAGCATCCTCAACGAACCTCAGGGTGCCGCCGCCGCAACGGCTCCGGCAGCACCACCCGCCCGAAAGAAGTCTCCCGGCTCCGTCGTGGTGAGCTGGCTGACGACCACTGACCACAAGACCATCGGTACGCTCTACCTGGTCACCTCGTTCGCGTTCTTCTGCATCGGCGGCCTGATGGCGCTGCTGATGCGCGCCGAGCTCGCTCGTCCCGGCACGCAGATCATGTCGAACGAGCAGTTCAACCAGGCGTTCACGATGCATGGCACGATCATGCTGCTGATGTTCGCGACGCCGCTGTTCTCCGGGTTCGCGAACTGGATCATGCCGCTGCAGATCGGCGCGCCCGACGTGGCGTTCCCGCGGCTGAACATGTTCGCGTACTGGCTGTACCTCTTCGGCTCGCTGATCGCGGTGGCCGGCTTCCTCACCCCGCAGGGTGCGGCGGACTTCGGCTGGTTCGCCTACTCGCCGCTGTCGGACGCGGTCCGCTCGCCGGGCGTCGGCGCCGACATGTGGATCATGGGTCTGGCCTTCTCCGGCTTCGGTACGATCCTCGGCTCGGTCAACTTCATCACCACGATCATCTGCATGCGCGCTCCCGGCATGACGATGTTCCGGATGCCGATCTTCACCTGGAACGTCCTGCTGACCGGTGTGCTGGTCCTGCTGGCCTTCCCGGTCCTGGCCGCCGCGCTGTTCGCCCTGGAGGCGGACCGTAAATTCGGGGCGCATGTATTCGATGCGGCCAATGGCGGCGCATTGCTGTGGCAGCACCTCTTCTGGTTCTTCGGCCACCCCGAGGTGTACATCATCGCGCTGCCGTTCTTCGGCATCATTTCCGAGGTCATTCCGGTCTTCTCCCGGAAGCCGATGTTCGGTTACATCGGTCTGATCGCGGCGACGATTTCGATCGCGGGTCTCTCGGTGACGGTGTGGGCGCACCACATGTACGTGACGGGCGGGGTACTCCTACCGTTCTTCTCGTTCATGACATTCCTCATCGCGGTACCGACCGGTGTGAAGTTCTTCAACTGGATCGGCACGATGTGGAAGGGCTCGCTGTCCTTCGAGACACCGATGCTGTGGGCGGTCGGCTTCCTGATCACCTTCACCTTCGGTGGTCTGACCGGCGTCATCCTGGCGTCGCCGCCGATGGACTTCCACGTCTCGGACTCGTACTTCGTCGTGGCGCACTTCCACTACGTCATCTTCGGCACGGTCGTCTTCGCGATGTTCGCCGGCTTCCACTTCTGGTGGCCGAAGTTCACCGGCAAGATGCTCGACGAGCGGCTCGGCAAGATCACGTTCTGGACGCTGTTCGTCGGCTTCCACGGCACCTTCCTCGTCCAGCACTGGCTGGGCGCCGAGGGCATGCCGCGGCGTTACGCGGACTACCTGAACGCGGACGGCTTCACCACGCTGAACACGATCTCGACGATCGCCTCGTTCCTGCTGGGCCTGTCGATGCTGCCGTTCATGTACAACGTCTGGAAGACGGCCAAGTACGGCAAGAAGGTCGAGGTCGACGACCCGTGGGGCTACGGCCGCTCGCTGGAGTGGGCGACCTCCTGCCCGCCGCCGCGGCACAACTTCCTCACGCTGCCGCGCATCCGCTCCGAATCCCCGGCGTTCGATCTGCACCACCCTGAGATCGCGGCGCTGGAAGCCGTCGAGAACGAGGGCCAGAAGGACACGGCGCTGTTCGGCGGCAAGGAGGTCGGCAAGTGAAGATCCAGGGCAAGATGTTCATCTGGCTCTCCGTCTTCGTCCTCGCCATGGCGATCGTCTATGGCGTCTGGTCGAAGGAGCCGGCGGGCACCACCGCGCTGTTCCTCGCCTTCGGCCTGTGCATCATGATCGGCTACTACCTGGCGTTCACCGCGCGCCGGGTGGACGCCGGAGCGCAGGACAACGACGAGGCCGAGGTCTCCGACGACGCCGGCGAGCTGGGCTTCTTCAGCCCGCACAGCTGGCAGCCGCTCTCCCTCGGCGTCGGCGGCGCGCTGGCCTTCCTGGGCGTCGTCTTCGGCTGGTGGCTGCTGTACTTCTCGGCCCCGGTCATCCTGATCGGCCTGTTCGGCTGGGTCTTCGAGTACTACGGCGGCGAGAACCGCACGCAGTAACGGCGGCTCCCGTACACCGGGCGGGCCCGGACACCTCTCCAGGTGTCCGGGCCCGCCCGTTTGCAGTCCTCCAGCGCGCCGCGGCCGGGGGATTTTCCTACTTTGGGGTCATGAGCCACAGACCACGACACCGGACGGCGCTCGGCTGCGCCTTCCTGCTGGCGCCCCTGGCGGCAGGCGCCACCGCCTGCGGCGGTTCGTCGTCGGACCCGCTCTCGGCCGCACCGTACGACGCCGCCGGGCAGATCTCGGCCAACGCGCCCGGAGACGGCCACAAGGCGGACCCGGACAAGCCGCTGGAGGTCTCCACCACCGGTGACGAGGCCCGGATCACGGACGTGACCGCCACCGACGCCTCCGGCCGCTACATCAGGGGCGAACTGGCCGCCGACGGCCGGCAGTGGCGCACCACCGTCCCGCTGGCCGCCGGCACCCGCTACACCGTGCGGGTGAGCACCGAGGACGAGGACGGCGCGCCGGGCCGCAAGGTCCTCCAGATCGACACCGAGGACACCGGCGACCGGCTGAACGTCAAGCTCGGGCCCGACAACGGCACGTACGGGGTCGGCCAGCCCGTCACCGCGGCGCTCAGCAAGCCCGTCAAGGACCCCAAGGCCAGGGCGATCGTGGAAGGTGCCCTCAAGGTCCGCTCCACCCCGCGGGTGGAGGGCTCCTGGCACTGGGTCGACAGCAAGACGCTGCACTTCCGCCCGCGCGAGTACTGGCCCACGCACGCCGACATCGAGGTGCGCAGCAACCTGGAGGGCCTGAAGATCACCGGCGGGCTGTACGGGGGCGCCGCCAAGCCCGTGAAGCTGCGTACGGGGGACCGGGTGGAGGCCGTCACGGACGCCGCGGCGCACACCATGACGGTCACCCGCAACGGTGAGGAGATCAACACCATCCCCGTCACCACCGGCAAGCCCGGCTACTCCACCCGCAACGGCACCAAGGTCATCCTGGGCAAGGAGGGCTTCGTACGGATGCGGGGGGAGAGCATCGGCATCCCGTCGGGCAGCTCGGACTCCTACGACCTGCCGGTCTACTGGGCCACCCGGGTGACCTGGAGCGGCGAGTACGTGCACGCGGCGCCCTGGTCCGTGGGGTCGCAGGGCGCCGACAACGTCAGCCACGGCTGCACCGGCATGTCCACCGGCAACGCCAAGTGGTTCTTCGACACCGTGCGGGTCGGCGACATCGTCAAGGTCGTCAACAGCGGCGGCGAGACCATGACGCCCTTCGACAACGGTTTCGGCGACTGGAACATGCCGTGGAAGCAGTGGCGCGAGGGCAGCGCGCTGGACAAGAACAAGCCCAGCACCACAGGTGAGCAGGATCAGCGGCCGGGACCCGAGAATGCCGCCCGGCTGCGCCCGCAGGCCTGAAGGCCCCTCAGAAGGGCCCTCAGGAGGCCGCTCATGCCTCCGTGAGCAGCCTGCGGCGCAGCAGCCCGGCCAGGGCGTCCGTGAACTCCACGGGGTCCACAGGGTGCGTCACAGCGGCGTCCGCGCGGCTCCACGTCGCCAGCCAGGCGTCCTGCGGGCGGCCGATGAGCAGCAGCACCGGAGGGCAGCGAAAGATCTCGTCCTTGATCTGCCGGCAGACGCCCATACCGCCCGCGGGCGCCGTCTCGCCGTCCAGGACGCACGCGTCGATGCCGCCCTGCTCCAGGGCCGCCAGGACGGCGGGCAGGGTCGCGCACTCCACGATCTCCACCGGCGGCACGTCGGCGGCAGGCCGGCGGCCCGTCGCGAGCCGTACCTGTTCGCGGGTGTCGGCGTTGTCGCTGTAGACCAGCACCGTGGCAGTCGCCTGCATCGTTCCTCCACGCTTCTCGGCGGTACGGCTTCGGGCGGGGCTCCGCCCGGCCGCCGCCGGGAAGTGCCTCCAGCGCGGATGCTACTGCTCGTACGGCGGCGCGCAGGAGGGTTCGGCACGATCCACGATCTGACCGACGGCCCGTCAGGACTGGTCGGAGCGGGGGCACGGGGCCGTACGGCGGGTCCCGGGTCCTCCCTTCGGGCGACTGCCGGAGTGGGCCGTACGAGCAGGGCATACGCCCTTGACACACCGAACGGCACCCCCCGGAGTGAGGGCGGGATAAGCGACCGACATAATGTCGGTCGTGGCGACAGCAACGACAGTAGAAACCGGGCACGCGCACCCGTCGGTCAATCGGCCGAACCTCACCAGCGTCGGAACCATCATCTGGCTGAGTTCCGAGCTGATGTTCTTCGCGGCCCTCTTCGCGATGTACTTCACCCTTCGATCGGTGACCGGGACCGAGTATTGGAAGGAATCCGCCGATGCGCTGAATCTTCCGTTCTCCGCGACGAACACCACGATCCTGGTGCTCAGCTCACTGACCTGCCAGCTCGGCGTGTTCGCGGCCGAGCGCGGCGATGTCAAGAAGCTCCGTACCTGGTTCGTGATCACCTTCATCATGGGTGCGATCTTCATCGGCGGTCAGGTCTTCGAGTACACCGATCTGGTCAAGGAAGAGGGCCTCTCGCTCTCGTCCGGCCCGTACGGCTCGGTGTTCTACCTGACCACCGGCTTCCACGGACTGCACGTGACAGGCGGTCTCATCGCCTTCCTGCTGGTCCTGGGCAGGACGTACGCGGCCAAGAGGTTCACCCACGAACAGGCCACCGCGGCCATCGTCGTGTCCTACTACTGGCACTTCGTCGATGTCGTCTGGATCGGCCTCTTCGCCACGATCTACCTGATCCGCTGACCGGTCCCGCACCGCGACCGCGCATCAGACAGACATAGCCAAAGCATCGACGCAGAAGATCCTGACACCGGGGTAATCCGTGAAAAAGCTCTCCGCACGACGGCGCCATCCGCTGGCGGCGCTCGTCGTCCTACTCTTCGCGCTGGCGGTCACTGGGGGGCTGTACGCCGCGTTCGCGCCTGCGGACAAGGCTCAGGCCGATGACACCGCCCAGTCTCTTGCCATCAAGGAGGGCAAGAAGCTCTTCGCCGTCGGCTGCGCCAGCTGCCACGGCACCGGCGGTCAGGGCACCTCCGACGGCCCGAGCCTGGTCGGCGTGGGCGCCGCCGCCGTCGACTTCCAGGTCGGCACCGGCCGGATGCCGGCGCAGCAGCCCGGCGCCCAGGTGCCGCGGAAGAAGAACATCTACAGCCAGGCCGAGATCGACCAGCTCGCGGCGTACGTCGCGTCGCTGGGTGCCGGTCCCAGCGTGCCGGGCAAGGAGCAGTACAGCAAGGACGGCGCGGACATCGCCAAGGGCGGTGAGCTGTTCCGTACGAACTGCGCGCAGTGCCACAACTTCACCGGTAAGGGCGGCGCCCTGACCAACGGCAAGTTCGCACCGACGCTCGAAGGCGTGGACCCGAAGCACATCTACGAGGCCATGGAGACCGGCCCGCAGAACATGCCTTCCTTCGGTGACGGTTCGCTGTCCCCGCAGAACAAGAAGGACATCGTGTCCTACCTCGGCGCCGTCAACAGCGACGACACCCCCAGCCCCGGTGGTCTGGGCCTGGGCGGTCTCGGCCCGGTCAGTGAGGGCCTCTTCGGTTGGATCGCCGGCCTGGGCGCGCTGATCGCGGTCGCCATCTGGGTCGCAGCCCGGACTACGAAGGCCAAGAAGTCATGAGTGAGACTGGACGACACGAAGACGTGCCAGAAAAGAACCTCCCCGGTGAGCGGGACACGGCTCACGGCGGCGCGGTCGAGACGGCGGACAACCCGTTCGCCGACCCGGGGCTGCCGCCCCACGAGCACCGCATCCAGGACATCGACGAGCGGGCCGCCAAGCGCTCCGAGCGCGCGGTCGCCTTCCTCTTCACCCTGTCGATGCTCGCGACGGTCGGCTTCATCGCCGCCTACGTGATCTTCCCGGTCGACGAGATCACCTACATCTGGCCGTTCGGCCACGTCAGCGCGCTGAACTTCTGGCTCGGCCTGACGCTCGGTGTGGCGCTCTTCTGCATCGGCGCGGGCGCGGTCCACTGGGCCCGCACGCTGATGTCGGACGAGGAGGTCGCCGACGACCGGCACCCGATCGAGGCGGCCCCCGAGGTCAAGGCCAAGGTCATGGAGGACTTCCGCGCAGGCGCGAAGGAATCCGCGATCGGCCGCCGCAAGCTGGTCCGCAACACCATGTTCGGCGCGCTGGCCCTGGTGCCGCTCTCCGGAGTGGTGCTGCTGCGCGACCTCGGTCCGCTGCCGGAGAAGAAGCTCCGTACGACCGGCTGGAAGAAGGGCATCCGCCTGGTCAACCAGTCGACCAACCTCCCGCTGCGTCCCGAGGACATCGCGGTCGGCTCGCTGACCTTTGCCAAGCCCGAGGGCCTGGAGGAGGACGACCACGAGTTCAACCAGAAGATCGCCAAGGACGCCCTGATGCTCGTGCGGATCCAGCCGCAGAACATCAAGGACAAGCAGGAACTGGACTGGTCGCACGAGGGCATCGTCGCCTACTCGAAGATCTGCACCCACGTGGGCTGCCCGATCAGCCTCTACGAGCAGCAGACGCACCACGTGCTGTGCCCCTGCCACCAGTCGACCTTCGACCTGGCCGACGGTGGACGCGTCATCTTCGGCCCCGCCGGACACGCCCTGCCGCAGCTGCACATCACGGTCAAGGACGGCTTCCTCGAAGCCGTCAGCGACTTCGCGGAGCCCGTCGGCCCGAGCTTCTGGGAGCGCGGATGAGTAACGAGACGAGCGCGACCACCACGCGCCGCGGCCAGGCGCCGCGGGGCGAGCGGATCGCCGACTGGGCGGACGGCCGGCTGGGCATCTACAGCCTCGCCAAGTCCAACATGCGCAAGATCTTCCCGGACCACTGGTCCTTCATGCTGGGTGAGATCTGCCTCTACAGCTTCATCATCATCATCCTGACCGGCGTCTACCTGACGCTGTTCTTCCACCCGAGCATGGCCGAGGTGACCTACCACGGCTCGTACGTGCCCATGCACGGGATCCGGATGACGCAGGCGTTCGAGTCGACGCTGGACATCAGCTTCGACGTGCGCGGCGGTCTGCTCATCCGGCAGATCCACCACTGGGCGGCCCTGGTCTTCCTGGGCGCCATGATGGTGCACATGATGCGGGTGTTCTTCACCGGCGCCTTCCGCAAGCCGCGCGAGGTCAACTGGCTGTTCGGCTTCCTGCTGCTGGTGCTCGGCATGTTCACCGGCTTCACCGGCTACTCGCTGCCGGACGACCTGCTCTCCGGCACCGGCGTCCGGTTCATCGAGGGTGTCATCCTGGCGATGCCGCTGGTCGGCTCGTACCTGCAGATGTTCATCTTCGGCGGGGAGTTCCCGGGGCACGACATCATCCCGAGGTTCTTCACGGTGCACGTCCTGCTGCTGCCCGGCATCATGCTGGGTCTGCTGGTGGCGCACCTGATCCTGGTCTTCTACCACAAGCACACGCAGTTCCCGGGTGCCGGCAAGACCAACAAGAACGTCGTCGGCATGCCGCTGCTGCCGGTCTACATGGCCAAGGCCGGAGGCTTCTTCTTCCTGGTCTTCGGCGTGATCTCGGTGATCGCGGCGGTCGCCAGCATCAACCCGGTCTGGGCCATCGGCCCGTACCGGCCCGACCAGGTGTCCACCGGCGCCCAGCCCGACTGGTACATGGGCTTCGCCGAGGGTCTGGTCCGTGTGATGCCCGGCTGGGAGTGGGACATCTGGGGCCACACCATCAACTTCGGTGTGCTGATCCCGATCCTCATCTTCCCGCTGGTGCTGGTCGCGATCGCGGTCTACCCGTTCGTCGAGTCCTGGGTCACCGGCGACAAGCGCGAGCACCACATCCTGGACCGCCCGCGCAACGCCCCGACCCGTACCGGCTTCGGTGTGGCCTGGCTGACCGCCTACCTCATCATGCTGATCGGCGGCGGCAACGACCTGTGGGCCACCCACTTCCACCTGTCGCTGAACTCGCTGACCTGGTTCGTCCGGATCGGCTTCTTCGTCGGCCCGGTGGTGGCCTTCATCGTCACCAAGCGGATCTGCCTGGGTCTCCAGCGCCGGGACCGCGACAAGGTGCTGCACGGACGCGAGTCCGGCATCATCAAGCGGCTGCCGCACGGTGAGTTCATCGAGGTGCACGAGCCGCTCAACCAGGAGCAGCTGCACACGCTCACCCAGCACGACCAGCCCAAGCCGTTCGAGATCGGCCCGGAGGTCGACGAGAACGGTGTCGAGCGGAAGGTCAAGCGGACGACCAAGCTCCGCGCCAAGCTCTCCAAGAGCTACTACGGCGAGGACAACGTCATCCCGAAGCCGACCCCGGAGGAGTACAAGGAGATCACCAGCGGCCACGGCCACCACTGATCTCCGCCGTGTGACCCACGGCAGCACCCCCGCGTAAGCACGCCACCCAGAGGGCCCCGTCCGATCAGGGTCTCCCCTGCTCTTCAAGAGCTGGGGGAACGGACGGGGCCCTTCGGCACGCCCGGCCGCCGGATAGGGTTTCGGCACCAGCAGGACACGAATCCAGGAGTGTGGACCATGAACGTTGCGACCCCGAACGGCGGCGACAGCGTGGCGGTCCGCACCTGGCCGGGCGTACTGGACGCCCTCCTCCAGGGCCGCGACCTGGGCGCCGACGACACCGCGTGGGCGATGGACCGGATCATGCGCGGCGAGGCCACCGACGCGCAGATCGCGGGCTTCGCGGTGGCGCTGCGCGCCAAGGGCGAGACGGTCGCCGAGATCACCGGTCTCGTACGGGCGATGTACGCGCACGCCAACCTCATCGACGTGCCGGGCCCGAGCGTGGACATCGTCGGCACCGGCGGTGACGGCGCCAAGACCGTCAACATCTCCACGATGTCCTCGATCGTGGTGGCCGGCACCGGCGCGAAGGTCGTCAAGCACGGCAACCGCGCCGCCTCGTCGGCCAGCGGCGCGTCCGACGTGCTGGAGAAGCTGGGCGTCAACCTGGACCTGACCCCGCGCCGGGTCGTCGAGGTCGCCGAGGAGGCCGGGATCACCTTCTGCTTCGCGGTCAAGTTCCACCCGTCGCTGCGGCACGTGGCGCCCGCCCGGCGCGAACTGGGCATCCGCACGACGTTCAACGTGCTGGGCCCGCTGACCAACCCGGCGCGGGTACGGGCGCAGGCCACCGGCGTCGCCGACGCGCGGATGGCGCCGATCCTGGCCGGCGTGCTGGCCGAACGCGGCTCCAGCGCGCTGGTCTTCCGCGGCGACGACGGGCTGGACGAACTGACGACCACCGCCACGTCGAAGGTCTGGGTCGTCCGGGACGGCGGCGTACGCGAGGAGACCTTCGACCCGCGGGACGTGGGCATCGGCCTGGTGCCCGTGGAGGCGCTGCGCGGCGCCGACGCCTCGTACAACGCGGACGTGGCGCGCCGCCTGCTGGGCGGCGAGCCCGGACCGGTGCGGGACGCGGTGCTGCTCAACTCGGCGGCGGCGCTGGTGGCCCTGGAGCCGACCGCGGCGCCGCTGAACGAGCAGATCGTGGCCGGCATCGAGCGGGCCGCCGAGGCGATCGACTCGGGGGCGGCCCGCCGGGCGTTGGAGCGCTGGGTGGCGGCCAGCAACGCCTGAGGCGGCTGTGGTGTGACGCGGGGCCCGGTCCGGGATACGGACCGGGCCTTGCGCGTTCCCGATCGTGTGGCATGATTCTGCCCAGGTCACGAGTGACAGCGACTACGGCCCCGGCCCGCTGTCCGGCAACCCTCCGTCCGTGGCGGGGTGCCCCGGGTGATGACCAGGTCGCAGGCAGCGAGGTCTGCGGCAAGCGCGGATCCCTCGTGCCAGGGATCCTGGTCCTTGAGGGAGATCTCTCATGATGCAGCGAATGCGTTAGGGCCGTACGGGCCCCTTTTCCGCACCCCCCTTTTTCCTTCACCGCTGTCGGCCGGCCCCGCTTCGGCGTGCGTGCCCCACAGCGAATTCGCTCTGCCCTCACGGGAGTTCGCCATGCCTGTTTCCGCTGCCGCCGCCACTGCCGCCACTGATGCCGTCTCCGCTGCCGCCGTCTGCGCCCCGTTGCCCGTGCTGGGCCGGGACGTGCTGGTCCCGCTCGTCACCGGCGGCGAGGTCGAGTACGCGGCGCTGGACATCGCCGCCAGCGCCCCGGCGCTCCAGCGCGTCTGGGACGACGTGGCCGCGTACGCCCCGTACTACGGCAGTGTCCACCGCGGCGCGGGCTACCTCTCGCAGTTGTCCACCGACCTGTTCGAGAACAGCCGGGCGGAGGTCTCCCGCTTCCTCGGGTGCCGGGAGGGGGACCAGGTGGTCTTCACCCGCTCCACCACCGACTCGCTGAACCTGCTGGCCGCCGTGCTGCCGGCCGGCACCCGGGTGTTCGTCTTCGAGACCGAGCACCACGCCTCGCTGCTGCCCTGGGAGCAGCGCGCCGGCGTCGAGGTGACGTACCTCGACGCGCCCCGTACGCCGCGGCAGGCGGTGGACACGCTGGAGCGGGCGCTGGCCGAGCGCGAGCCCTACAGCAACGCGCTGGTCTGCGTGACGGGTGCTTCCAATGTGACCGGTGAGCTGTGGCCCGTACGGGAGCTGGCCGCCGCGGCGCACGCGCACGGCGCGCGCATCGTGCTCGACGCCGCCCAGCTCGCCCCGCACCACCCGGTCGACATCGCCGAGCTGGACGTGGACTGGGTCGCCTTCTCCGGCCACAAGCTGTACGCGCCCTTCGGGGCCGGAGTGCTGGCCGGGCGCGCCGACTGGCTCCAGGCGGCCGAGCCGTACCTCGCGGGCGGCGGCGCCAGCCGTACGGTCGCGCGCCGCGCCGACGGCGGCGTGGACGTCGACTGGCACACCACCGCAGCCCGCCACGAGGCCGGTTCGCCCAACGTCATCGGCGTCTACGCCATCGCCGCCGCCTGCAAGGCGCTCACCGAGGCGGGCTTCGAGGGCCTGGTCGCCCGGGAGCAGCAACTGGTCGAGCGGGTACGGGCGGGCCTCGCCGAGGTGCCCGAGGTCACGGTGCTCTCGCTGTTCGGGGACGACGCCCCGCGGGTGGGCGTGCTGTCCTTCGTCGTCGAGGGCTGGAACAGCTCGCACTTCGCGGCGGCGCTCTCCGCGGAGTACGGCATCGGCGTGCGCGACGGGCTGTTCTGCGCGCATCCCCTCGTACGGACCCTGCTGGGCGCCGAGTCCGAGGCCCCGGGGGAATGCGGCGCGCCCGAAGGGGCACCGGGGGAGCGGAGCCTGAACGCCATCCGGGTGAGCTTCGGGGCCGGTACGCCCGACGAGCACGTGGAGCGTTTCGTCCGGGCCGTCAAGGAACTGGTGACGCAGGGCGCGCGGTGGAGCTACCGCACCGAGGACGGGCGCTGCGTGCCGGACACGGCGGCGTAGCCCCTTCGACCGCCCGCGTCGCGGCGCTCCGCTGTCCGGGCGCCGCGGCGCGGGTTCGTACGCGGCGGCGGTCCGGGTCAGGCGTCCAGGCCGATGGCGAAGGCCGCTTCCAGGTCGTGCTGGGAGTACGTACGGAAGGCGATGTGCGTCTCGGTGGAGGCCACGCCCGGCACCTTGCTGATCCGGCCCGGGATGACGTCCGCCAGGTCGTCGTGCCTGGCCACCCGCACCAGCGCGATCAGGTCGTGCGCACCGGTGACCGAGTAGACCTCGCTGACGCCCTCCAGCGCGGCGATCTTCTCCGCGATCTCCGGGATCTGGTCCACGCTGGTCTTGATGAGCACGATCGAAGTGATCACGGTTGGCTCTCTCCCTCGGCCGCCTGCTGCTTCGCCGTTCCGGCGGAGTCCACCCTACCGGTGGCCGCGGCCGTTTCCCCGGGCGGAGCGGGGCTCGGCCGGTACCGCACCCAGGCGTACAGGAAGCCCACCGCGAAGCCCACGACGTGGGCGAGGTAGGCCACACCCGGGCTGCTGGGGTCGCGCTGCGCGGCGATCCACTGGAGGACGAACCAGAACAGCAGCACGATCCACGCCGGGAAGCGGAGCGGCAGGAAGAAGAGGAACGGGTAGATGCTGGTGACCCGGGCCTTGGGGAAGAGGTAGAGGAACGCCCCCAGCACCCCGGAGATCGCCCCGGAGGCGCCGACCAGGGTCTGTCCCGAGGAGGCGTGCGCGGCCGCGTAGCCCATCAGGGCCAGATAGCCGGTCACGAGGTAGAAGAGGGTGAACGGCAGCCGGCCCATGCGGTCCTCGGCCATGCCGCCGAAGACGTACAGGAAGAGGACGTTGCCCAGCAGGTGCAGCCAGCTTCCGTGCACGAACAGAGCGGTCAGCGGGGTGAGCAGCGGGCCGGGCGAGCCGCTCCACAGGTCACGCGGGATGACGCCCCAGCGTTCGAAGTACGCGGTCTGCGCCTGGACGACGGCGTCGCCGGTGCCGTATATGCCGTTGAGGCCGGAGGCGGGCCCGACGACGAAGACCACGCAGCACAGGGCGATCAGGACGTTCGTCATGCGGGAGAACACGGTCAGCACCGAGCGGGCGCGGGGCGTCCGGGGGGTCAGGAACGGGGCCGTCATGAAGTGATCATGGCGTAATACGGGCAATCGGGACAGAGTGCCTCGCCGCGTCCCGCCTCCCGGGCGGGCCCGCGCCGTAGCGGCGTCAGGCCGTAGGGTAAGAGCCTGTGCCATCACCCCGGCCAGGCGACGGGAGCCTGGCCGGGGTGATGGCACAGGCTCTGACGGTCAGTACCCCGCGTACTTCCGCAGTCCGACGGCGCACCGCGGGAAGCCCCCGAACGACAGCACGAGCTCCGCTCGCCCGAGCGCGACGAAAGAGGACGACACCATGGCTGTTCCCCTGCCGACGGACGGGACCCGGTGGCGCTGCACCCTGTGCGGCAACCTGACGCGCTTCGACGTGACCCGCCGCTCCGAGGTCGTGGAGTACCTCCACCTCGACCTCGCCGGGGAGCCGAAGGTGGAGGAACGCGAGGTGCTCAGTGAGAGCATCGAGTCCGTGCGCTGCCGCTGGTGCAACGCGGTCGACCAGATCGAGCTGGTCGACCGGCCGGGCGCCGGTGCCTGAGTCGAGCGCCTGAGATCGGAGCGATGCAGCAGTGGTGGAGCGTCCAGAAAGGCCTGCGGGGGCGGAGCACGGTGCCGAGGCCGGTGCGGCCGAGGCGGAAGAGGTGCTCGACCGTCCGCTGCCCGAGGGCGTACGGCGCCGGGTCGTGGCGCTCACCGCGGAGTCCTTCGGCGGCCTGACGGTCGCCGAACTTCCGCCGCCGCTGCGCCAGTACGCCCGGTTCACCCCCAGCCGACGGGCCAAATTCGCGGGCAACGCGATGGCGGCCGCGCTGGAGAACGACGCGGTCTTCCGGCAACGGATCGCGGGCCGGCTGCGCGAGGCCCAGCCGGAACTGGCCGAAGCGCTGGACAACGGCACCCCGCCCGCCGCCGCCGACCCGCTCGATGTCGCGGCGGCGGCCTATGTGCTGCGTCCCGAGGGCTGGGTCAAGCTGGTCGCGGCGGCCGGCGAGGAGGCGCAGCGCGCCCGCGCGGAACAGGCCGGCGAGGAGGCCGAACGCGAGCTGGCCGCGCTGCGCGAGGAGCTGGCGCAGTCCCGCGCGCAGGCCCGCGCCGAGGCCGAGCGCGCCCGCGACGACCTGGACGCGTTGCGCAAGGAGAACGAGTCGTTGCAGCGCAAGCTGCGCAGCGCGCTCAGCGACGTCAAGCGGGGCGAGGCGGCGGCGCGCAAGGCCGCGGCGGAGGTGGAGTCCGTACGGGCCGCCGCCGCGCAGGAGAAGACCGTGGCCGACAGCGAGGCGCGCCGCCTGAAGGCCCGTGTCGCGGAGGTCGAGGCGCTGCTGGAGGCCAGCCGCCGTGCCACGCGCGAGGGCCGCAGCGTCGAGGACATGCGGCTGCGGCTGCTGCTGGACACCGTCCTGGACGCGGCCCAGGGGCTGCGCCGGGAGCTGGCGCTGCCGCCCGCCGACACCCACCCGGCGGACACCGTCGACGCGGTGGCACCGGGCAAGATGACGCCCAAGGACATCGCCACGCGCGCGCTGTCGGAGACCGACCCCGCCCTGCTGGACCAGCTGCTGGCGCTGCCGCAGGCCCACCTGGTGGTGGACGGTTACAACGTCACCAAGACCGGCTATCCCACGATGCCGTTGGACAAGCAGCGGCTGCGGCTGCTGGGCGGCCTCGCGGTGCTGGCCGCCCAGACCGGCGCGGAGATGACGTGTGTCTTCGACGGTGCCGAGCTGGCCGCTCCGGTGCTGCTCGCGCCGCCGCGCGGGGTGAGGGTCCTCTTCAGCAAGCCGGGTGTGACGGCGGACGAGCTGATCCGCCAGCTCGTACGGGCCGAGCCGCCCGGCCGTCCGGTGGTGGTCGTCTCCACGGACCGTGAGGTGGCCGACGGGGTGGCCAAGGCGGGTGCGCGGCCGGTCGCATCGGCCCTGCTGCTGAAGCGACTTGCCCGTACCTGAGTCGTACGTTCCGTCCGTACGACTTGTCCGGGACGTGCTTCACGGAGGGGAGCGCGGGGCAGGTCTGGCCCGAGCGTCCGAGGGGGAGCCGGCGGAGCGCTGTGGTGCTCGCGACGGGGGTAAACGTGTACCCAACAACGAGGCGTCTCATGCCTGTCGTTCGTCTCTGAGTGTCAAGTGACCATTACTGCCTGTGTGATGTTGGTAAAGGATGAGGAGCATCCAGCAGTTTTTTCCGGTGAGGATTTGAAGCGATCACAACTCGGTTACTAAGGTCAGGCCTCAACCCTTCATGCAGTTGATCATCCACCCGGGATGAACAGTGAAGGAACCGCCGAGTCCGCGGTGTTCACACGCGGAGCCGGGGTCCCGTACCCCCCACGCCCGGTAGGCGGCTGAAGGAAGAAGGAGCTCGCCTCCGTGGCGTCCCACCGTCGACCCAAGCAGCCGAGCCGCACGCGCGTGACCGTCCTCACCGCGACCGCAGCGGCGGCCGTCGCCCTCTCGTCCCAGGCCGCCCATGCCGACCCGAAGCCGAAGAAGGAAGACGTCAAGTCCGAGGTCGACAAGCTCTACGAGCAGGCGGAGCAGGCCACCGAGAAGTACAACGGGGCCAAGGAGGACCAGGAGAAGCTCCAGAAGGAGGTCGACGCCCTCCAGGACAAGGTCGCCCGCGGCCAGGGCGAGCTGAACGAGCTCCGCAAGGGCCTCGGCGCCGTCGCCTCCGGCCAGTACCGCAGCGGCAGCATCGACCCGTCCGTGCAGCTCTTCCTCTCCGGCGACCCGGACACCTACCTCGACAAGGCCGCCACCCTCGACCAGCTGAGCGGCAAGCAGGCCGAGCAGCTGAAGACCATCGCGGACAAGCAGCGCCGGCTCGCGCAGGAGCGCGCGGAGGCCGCCGGCAAGATCAAGGACCTCTCGGACACCCGCAAGGCACTGGGTGACAAGAAGGACGAGATCAAGGGCAAGCTCGCCAAGGCGCAGGAACTCCTCAACACGCTGACCGCCAAGGAGAAGGAAGAGCTGCGGAAGGAGGAGGAGAAGAAGCAGAACCAGGGCCGTTCCAGCCGCGGCAACGAGCGCCCCGACCTGGGCAAGGACGTCCCGGCCTCGCAGCGCGGCGCCGCCGCCCTGGCCGCGGCCGCCTCGAAGATCGGCTCGCCCTACGTGTGGGGCGCCACCGGTCCCTCCTCCTTCGACTGCTCGGGCCTGACCTCCTGGGCGTACGCGCAGGCCGACCAGTCGCTGCCGCGTACCTCGCAGGCGCAGGCCAACGCCGGTACTCGGATCAGCTCGCAGAGCGCGCTCAAGCCGGGCGACCTGGTGCTCTTCTACGGCGACCTGCACCACATCGGCCTGTACGCGGGCAACGGCCAGGTGCTGCACGCGCCGAAGCCGGGCGCGTCCGTGCGCTACGAGTCGATCAACAACATGCCCTTCCAGTTCGGCGTCCGCGTCTGACGTCCCGTCGGCCGCGTCCCGCGCTCGCGGGACACTGCCGGACATGCCGCCCGATCGGGCGAATTGCGGTGTGCGCCGCTGACTTCCCGCCCCGCCGGTGACCTGCGCAGTCACCGGCGGGGCGGCTTTTTCCCTACCGGCGACGGGTGTTGCGGGTCTTTGGCCGCGGGCCACCGGCGCCGTTACTGTCTGCCCTCGCAGCTGCCGGTCAGTGTCCGCCCGCCCCGGGCGGCAGGGGCTGCACGGAAGGGAGTGCGGCCTCACGTGGCGTCCCACCGCCGTGTCTCACAGTCCGGCCTGGCCGGTGCGACCAGGGCCACCGTCCTGTCCGCCGCCGCGGTCACCGCAGCCGCCGCGCTGTCCGCCGGAGCGGCCAACGCCGTCCCGGCCCCGGCGCCCGCCGAGGTCACCTCGCGCGTCGACGCCCTCTACGAGCAGGCCGAGAAGGCCACCGAGCAGTTCAACGGGGCCAACGAGCGGGCGCGCAGGCTGCGGGCCGACGTGGCGGCCCTCCAGGACCGGGTGGCCCGCGGCCAGGAGCACGTCAACCGGCTGCGCGGCCGGCTCGGCGCCGTCGCCTCCGCCCAGTACCGCTCCGGCGGTCTGGACCCGGCCCTGAAGCTGCTCCTGTCCGAGGACCCGGCGCACTACCTCGACAAGGCCGCCGCCCTGGACCGCATCCACGGCGAACAGGCCGGGGAGCTGCGCGAACTCCAGGGAGCCCAGCGCGGTCTGGAGCAGGAGCGCCGGGAGGCGACGGGGAAGCTGGCCGCCCTGGAGGCGAGCCGGCGGGCCGTCGTGCGCCACAAGAAGGACGTCGAGGACAAACTGGCCGCGGCGCGGCGCCTGCTGAACTCGCTGACCGGCGCGGACCGGGCCGCCTACGACCGCGCCAACCGCGGAGTCGGACGGTCGATGCCCGACCTGTCCGGGCCGTCGCCCGCCTCCGGCCGGGCCGGGGCCGCCGTCCAGGCGGTGCGCGGGGCGATCGGCTCCCCGTACGCCTGGGGGCGGTCCGGCCCTTCCTCCTTCGACTGCTCCGGACTGATGCAGTGGGCCTACGCGCGGGCCGGAGTCTCCATCCCGCGCACCTCGCAAGCCCAGCGCGGCGCGGGGCGGCAGGTTCAGGTCAGTCAGGCCAGGCCCGGGGACCTGGTCATCTACCGGGACGACGCCAGTCATGTCGGTATGTATGTGGGCAACGGACAGGTGGTGCACGCGCCGTATCCGGGGGCCCGGGTGCGCTCGGACCCCGTCGGCATGATGCCCATCTCGTCCGTAACCCGACCCTGACCGCTGTCCGTACCCGCGGCCGGTGCTTACGATCAACCGCGTGGCAGGGCGACGGACAACGCGGCGGACGGCCCGGCGGATCAGGACGGCGCTCTGCGCGACCCTGCCGCTGGCGCTGCTGCCGCTGCTCACGGGCTGCCAGGACCCGGCGGGCGGGCAGGACCCCCCGCCGGGCATCCAGCGGATGCTGGACCGGCGCGCGGCGGCGGTGCGCGACCGGGACGCCGGGGCCTTCCTCGCCTCGGTCGACCCGCACGCGTCCGCGTACCGCGACCAGCAGCGGGCGGTGTTCGCCCACCTCGCGCAGGTGCCGCTGGGCGCCTGGTCGTACGAGCTGGTGAAGACCGACGCGTTCGGTCTGCCGGCGGTGGTCGGGGCGGAGGGCCGCCGGGTGGCCGCCGAGGTGCGGCTGCGCTACCGGCTGACCGGGTACGACAACGCGCCGGTCACCTCCGTGCAGTACCTGACGCTCACCGACCGCGGCGGCCGGTGGCTGATCAGCTCCGACTCGGACGGTGCCGGGAGCGGGCGGCGCAGCGCGCGCCAACTGTGGGACCAGGGGCCGGTCCAGGTCGTCAAGGGGCGCCACAGCCTGGTCCTCGGTGTCCGCCGCGGCAGCGCGGCACTGCGCGAACTGGCGGACCGTACGGACGCGGCCGTGCCCGCCGTCGCCGAGGCGTGGCCCGGGAAGTGGGCCGGGCGGGTGGTCGTCGAGGCGCCGCAGTCGCTGGACGGGATGGCGGAGCTGCTGAACGCCGCCGACCCCTCCGGCTACCGGGGCATAGCGGCCGTCACGACCGGCGAGGCGGGCGCGGCGCCGGCGGCACCGGCCGACCGGGTCGTCGTCAATCCGGAGGCGTACGGCGAACTGTCCGCCGCCGGGCGCCAGACCGTACTGACCCACGAGGCCACCCACGTCGCGACGCGTACGGCCACCACCTCCGCCACCCCGCTCTGGCTCTCCGAGGGTTTCGCCGACTGGGCCGCCTACCGCGGCGACAGCCACCCGGCCGCCGCCACCGCCCCCGAACTCGCGCACGCCGTGGCCAAGGGCACCCCGCCGTCCCGGCTGCCGGCCGACGGCGACTTCCGCTTCGGCCGCAGCGCGCGGGAGCTGGCCCGCGCGTACGAGGGAGGCTGGCTGGCCTGCCGCATGATCGCCGACGACTGGGGCGAGCAGCGGCTCGGCGCGTTCTACCGGGCGGCGGGCCGGGGCGGCCCGGAGAGCGCCGGGCGGGCGATGCGCGACCAACTGGGCCTGAGCCCGGCGGAGTTCACCCGGCGGTGGCAGGCGTACGTGGTGCGGCAGTTGCGGTGACGCGCCGCGGCCCGGTGACCGTCGAGCGCCACAGCCGGCGGCAGGCGGACAGCGAAGCGGCCACGAGCAGGACGTTGCGCACGGCCAGCAGGACGACGCCGCTCCCCTCGCTGGCCACGACGTCCACGAACCGGACGGGGAACTCCCACAGCGTCGCGCCGGTCGCGAGCAGGACCAGGACGGCGGGCAGTCCCATCCGGCTCGCCCGCAGCGTCATGCACACGGCCGCCGCGCCCACCAGCCAGATCATGTACTGCGGGCTGATCACCCGGCTGGTGGTGACGAAGAGCAGGACGGCGGTGAAGGCGGCGTCGGCGAGCGTGGCGGACGTGCACCGCCGCGCGCGCAGCCGCCACAGCAGCAGCCAGCCGAAGGCCGCCACGGTCAGGAGCAGCGCCAGGGAACTGACCAGCGGCACGTACGGGCCGACGAACTCCACCGAGCCGTAGTTCAGCAGCACCTCGCCGTCCCAGCCGAACTGCCGGGCGAGATGGAAGACGAGCCCGCCGAGCGACTCCACCTCCGTACCCCGGTCACGCTGGAAGGTGAGGAAGGCCAGCCCGCCAGGGGCCCAGGCGACGCAGAGCGCGGTGATCGCCAGCGCGCCGACGGCCGCCGCGCCCCACAGGTGCCGCGCGCGGCGGCCCCGCAGGGGAGCGCCGGTCAGCAGCAGCACCGGCCAGACCTTCAGCAGCGCGCCGAAAGCGATCAGGGCGCCGGAGACGCGCGGGCGCCGGGCGGCGGCGAAGAGCGCGGCGACGGCCACGGCGGTGACCATCAGGTCGTACCGGGCGTACGCGGTCGGGCCGAGCAGGGCGACCCCCGCGGTCCAGACCCAGGCACCGGTGAGACGTTTGCCCGGCCGGCGGCCCGCGTACAGGAGCAGCGCGAAGGTGACGGCGTCGGCGGCGCACGCCAGGACGAAGAACGCCGAGGCGTAGTCCAGGAAGGGCAGCAGCCCGGGCGAGAGGACGGCGAGCGCGGCGGCCGGCGGGTACTGCCAGGTCACGTCGTCCTGCGGGAACGCGCCGGACTTCAGGACCTCGGACCAGCCGGCGTAGATGCCCGAGATGTCGCTGGTGACGTCCGGGCCGGGCAGCACCAGCACCTTGAACACGCACAGCAGCAGGACCGCCCGGGTGGCGGCCCAGACCGCCGCCGGCGGCGCCGACGCGCGCACCGTGTCCCTCGGCTGCCGGCTGCCGGCCCCGCCCATCGCCACCTCGTCCTGTCGTCCGCCGCCGTCCGCGGCCGCCCGTCCGTCCCGGTGGACGGGGCCGTGTCACGACCGTAGACGAGTCACGCGCGTGCCGGGGCGGCCCCCGCCGGTCGTGTCCGGTGACCCGGTACTGTGCCAGGGCAATGGACAAGACGCTGATCGTCACGAACGACTTCCCGCCCCGCCCCGGCGGCATCCAGGCCTTCCTGCACAGCATGGCGCTGCGCCTGGACCCGGACCGGGTCGTGGTCTACGCCTCCACCTGGAAGCGCGGCCAGGAGGGCGTCGAGGCCACCGCCCGCTTCGACGCCGAGCAGCCCTTCCCGGTCGTACGCGACCGGACGACCATGCTGCTGCCGACGCCCCGGGTGACCCGGACGGCCACCGCCCTGCTGCGCCGGCACGGCTGCTCCTCGGTGTGGTTCGGCGCCGCGGCGCCGCTCGGCCTGATGGCGCCCGCGCTGCGCCGGGCGGGCGCGCGCCGGATCGTGGCCACCACGCACGGGCACGAGGCGGGCTGGGCGCAGCTCCCCGGCTCCCGTCACCTGTTGCGGCGGATCGGCGAGGACACCGACACGATCACCTATCTCGGTGAGTACACCCGCTCGCGGATCGCCGCCGCGCTGACGCCGGCCGCCGCCGGGCGGATGACGCAACTGCCGCCCGGCGTGGACGAGAAGACCTTCCACCCCGGTTCGGGCGGCGACGGGGTACGGGCCCGCCTCGGGCTCGCCGAGCGGCCGGTCGTCGTCTGCGTCTCCCGGCTGGTGCCGCGCAAGGGCCAGGACACCCTGATCGAGGCGATGCCGCGCATCCTGGCCGACGTGCCGGACGCGGTGCTGCTGATCGTGGGCGGCGGCCCGTACGAGAAGCAACTGCACGCGCTCGCCGTCGAGAAGGGCGTCGCCGACGCGGTGCGCTTCACCGGGGCCGTGCCGTGGGAGGAACTGCCCGCCCACTACGGCGCGGGCGACGTCTTCGCGATGCCGTGCCGTACCCGGCGCGGCGGGCTGGACGTGGAGGGTCTGGGCATCGTCTACCTGGAGGCGTCCGCCACCGGACTGCCGGTCGTGGCGGGGGACTCCGGCGGCGCGCCGGACGCCGTGCTGGACGGCGAGACGGGGTACGTCGTCCCGGGCGGCTCCCCGACGGTCACCGCCGAACGCGTCGTCGCGCTGCTGAAGGACCCCGCCGCCCGCCGCCGCATGGGCGAGCGCGGCCGCGCCTGGGTGGAGGAGAAGTGGCGCTGGGACCTGCTGGCGGAGCGGCTCAAGGAGCTGCTGTAGCCGGACGCGCGGACGCCGGGCGGCCGGGTGCGCGGCCCGCCCGGCGTCCGGAAGGGTGTCGGTACGTCCGCGCGTCACGCGCGGTAGATCGCCTCGATCTCCTCGGCGAAGTCCTTCGCCACCACGTTGCGCTTGAGCTTCAGCGACGGCGTGACGTGCCCGGACTCCTCGGTGAACTGCGTCGGCAGGATGCGGAACTTGCGTACCGACTCGGCCTTGGAGACGGCCGCGTTGCCGTCGTCCACCGCCCGCTGCACCGCGGCCAGCAGCTCCGGGTCCTTGCTCAGCTCGGTGACGCTCTGCCCGGCCGGGCGGCCGTGCTCCGTCGCCCAGCGCGGCAGGAACTCCTCGTCGAGGGTGACCAGCGCGCCGACGAAGGGGCGGCCGTCGCCGACGACCATGCACTCGGCGATCAGCGCGTGCGCGCGGATGCGGTCCTCGATGACGGCCGGGGCGACGTTCTTGCCGCCCGCCGTCACCAGGATCTCCTTCTTGCGGCCGGTGATCGCGAGGTAGCCGTCCTCGTCGAGGGTGCCGATGTCACCGGTGTGGAACCAGCCGTCGGAGAGCGCTTCCTTGGTCGCCGACTCGTTGTTCCAGTACTCGGTGAACAGGTGCTCGCCGTGCAGCAGCACCTCGCCGTCGTCGGCGATGCGCACCACCGAGCCGGGCAGCGGCTGGCCGACCGTACCGATCTTCTGGCGGTCCCACGGGTTGAAGGCGGTGGCCGCGCAGGACTCCGTCAGGCCGTAGCCCTCCAGGGCGGTGAAGCCGATGCCCCGGTAGAAGTGGCCCAGGCGCTCGCCCAGCGGCGCGCCGCCGGAGATGGCGTGGGTGGCCCGGCCGCCGAGCACGGCGCGCAGCTTGCCGAAGACCAGCTTGTCGAAGAGCTTGTGCTTGATCCGCAGGCCGAGGGCGGGCCCGGCCTGGGTGTCCAGCGCGCGGCTGTAGGCGATGGCCGTCTCGGCGGCCCGGTCGAAGATCTTGCCTTTGCCCTCGGACTGCGCCTTGGCCCGCGCCGCGTTGTAGACCTTCTCGAAGACCCGGGGGACGCCGAGGATCAGTGTCGGGCGGAACGAGGCAAGGTCGTCGGTGAGGTTCTTGATGTCGGGGGCGTGGCCGAGCTTGATGGGGGCCATGACCGAGGCCACCTGCACCAGCCGTCCGAAGACGTGGGCCACCGGCAGGAAGAGCAGGACCGAGGAGTGGCCGGTGCGGAAGAGGGGTTTGAGACGTTCGACGACGTTGCCGCACTCGGCGAAGAAGCTGCGGTGGGTGAGCACACAGCCCTTGGGCCGGCCGGTGGTGCCGGAGGTGTACACGATGGTGGCGGGCGAGTCGGCGTCGGCGAGGGCGCTGCGCTCGTCCACCTCCGCGTCGGTGACACCGGCGCCGGCCGCGCGCAGCCGGGCGACCGCGTCCCGCTCGATCTGCCAGATGTTCTCCAGCGCGGGCAGCCGGTCCCGTACGGACTCGACGGCGGCCTCCTGCGCGGGGGATTCGACCACGCAGGCCACCGCGCCGGAGTCGCCGAGGATCCACTGCACCTGTTCGGCGGAGCTGGTCTCGTAGACCGGGACGGTGACCGCGCCCGCGCTCCAGATCGCGAAGTCCAGCAGGGTCCACTCGTACCGGGTGCGCGACATCAGGCCGATCCGGTCGCCGGGCCGGATGCCGGCGGCCATCAGGCCCTTGGCGGCGGCCCGTACCTCGGCGAGGAAGACGGTGGCCGTCACGTCCTGCCACCGGCCGTCGACCTTGCGGCCCATGACAGCGACATCGGGGTGCTGCGCGGCATTGCGGCGGATCAGATCCGTCAGGTTGCCGTCCGCGGGGACCTCGTACAGGGCCGGAAGGCTGAACTCGCGCAAGACTGCTGCTCCTCTATGGCGCCGGCGTCACGACGCTGTGTGCTGGCCGGCTGCGGTCCATGATCAGGCAGGGGGGGTGGTGGACTGCCCGGACGTTACCCACCGGTATTGCTTTTGGGATAGGGGGTTACGCCCAGATGTTCGATGCGTCACACGCTGCGTGACGCGCGTCCGGACACGCCTTGGGACTGCTTCGCGCAGACTAGACCAGGCTTTCGGTGACCGGGAAGTAACCGCAGGTCGGACCCGTCTCCCGGCGGCACCTCCGGCCCCCCTCCCGGGCGTACGGCTTTCGATCTAGGGTGACCGGCATGCGAGTCCATGTGGTCAGCGACGTACACGGCAACGGGCGGGACCTCGCCACGGCGGGCGACGGGGCCGACGCCCTGGTCTGCCTGGGAGACCTGGTGCTCTTCCTCGACTACGCCGACCACTCCCGCGGCATCTTCCCCGACCTCTTCGGCACCGAGAACGCCCACCGGCTGGTCGAGCTGCGCACCGCCCGCCGCTTCGAGGAGGCCCGCGCGCTGGGCCGCCGCCTGTGGGGCGACATCGAGCGCGAGGGCGGCGGCCGGATGGCTGTGATCGAGGAGGCCGTCCGCCGCCAGTACGCCGAACTGTTCGCCGCCTTCCCGGAGCGGACGTACGCCACGTACGGCAACGTGGACCTCCCCCACCTGTGGCCCGAGTACGCCGGACCCGGCACCACCGTCCTGGACGGCGAGCGGGTGGAGATCGGCGGCCGCGTCTTCGGGTTCGTCGGCGGCGGGCTGACGACCCCCATGCGTACCCCGTACGAAATCAGCGACGAGGAGTACGCCGCCAAGGTCGAGGCCGTCGGCGAGGTGGACGTGCTGTGCACGCACATCCCGCCGGACGTCCCGGAGCTCTGCTACGACGTCGTCGCCCGCCGCTTCGAACGCGGCAGCGCCGCCCTCCTGGACGCGATCCGCCGGACCCGGCCCCGCTACGCGCTCTTCGGTCACGTGCATCAGCCGCTGGCCCGGCGGGTACGCGTCGGCGGCACCGAGTGCGTCAACGTGGGGCACTTCAACGCGACGGGAGCGCCGTACGTCCTGGAGTGGTGACGGCCTTCCGGGGCCTTCCCGGGGTCTTCCCGGAGGGCCCTCCCGGGGGCCGTCTCCGGGGCCGACCGGATCGGCCGGGAGGCCGGTCCGGCGCGCTTTCGCCGCGCGGTAGCCTTCAGCAGCAGGGATACGCGTCTGGCGGACCGGCACGAATCGGCATGGAGGAGTCACGGCGATGGCCGAACACACCAGCTCTAGCATCACGATCGAGGCGGCACCCGCCGAGGTGATGGGAGTGATCGCCGACTTCGACCGCTATCCGGACTGGACCGGCGAGGTCAAGGAAGCCGAGATCCTCAGCAAGGACGACCAGGGCCGCGCCGAGCAGGTCCGCCTGCTGCTGGACGCCGGCGCGATCAAGGACGACCACACCCTCGCCTACACCTGGATCAGCGACCACGAGGTCAACTGGTCACTGGTGAAGTCCCAGATGCTGCGCACCCTCGACGGCTCCTACCGGCTGGTACCGCTGGCCGGCGGCGCGCACACCGAAGTGACGTATCAGCTCACCGTGGACGTCAAGATCCCGATGCTGGGCATGATCAAGCGCAAGGCGGAGAAGGTCATCATCGACCGCGCGCTGGACGGGCTGAAGAAGCGCGTCGAGAGCGGCCCCGTGGGCCCCGCCGGCGAGGCCAAGAGCCGCTGACCATGCGTACCGTCCTCGTCACCGGCCCCGGCGGCGCCGGCCGTACCACCATCGCCGCCGCCACCGCCCTGGCCGGTGCCCGGCGCGGTGAGCGCGTCCTGCTGCTCACCGCCCGCGGCGGCGCGGCGGAACGCGCCCTGGGCACCCGCCCGGGCCGCCCCGGTGACGGCCCGGTGCCCGTCGTGCCCGGCCTGCACACCCGGCGCGTAGACGCCGGCGACCACTTCCGCCGGGAGGTCCTCGCCTTCCAGGAGCGCGCGGGCGCCGCCCTCGACCTGCTGGGCGCCGCACCCCTGGACGAGGACGAACTGACCGAACTGCCCGGCGCGGAGGCGTTCGCGCTGCTCCACGAGCTGCGCGCGGCCCACGAAGCGGCCGGCGGGCCCGACGGCCCGCAGACGGTCGTCGTCGACATGCCGCCCGCCGCCGACACCGTCGCCCTGCTCGCCCTGCCCGAACAGGCCCGCCGCTACCTCCGCCGCCTGCTGCCGCCCGAACGCCAGGCCGCCCGCGCGCTGCGGCCGGTGCTGGCCCAACTGGCGGGCGTGCAGATGCCCACCCAGAAGCTGTACGAGGCCGCGGAGCGCTGGGAGCACGAACTCGCCGCCGTACAACGGATCATCGACCACCCGGGCACGACCGTACGGATCGTCACCGACGCGGGCCCGGCCGCCGTCGCGGACCTGCGGGAGGTGCGCTCGGGCCTCGCCCTGTACGGGCACCGCACCGACGCCGTCGTCGCGAACCGGCTGCTGCCCACCGGGTCGGCCGACCCGTTCCTGGCCGCGCTCTCCGGACAGCAGCAGAGCGCGCTCAAGGCGCTCCGCGAGGAGTTCCCCGAGGCGCCGGTCGTCGAGGTGCCGCACCTGGGCCGCGACCCCGAGGGCACCGAGGACCTGGACGAGCTCTGCCGCGGCACGGTCGGGGAGCCGGCCGCGCCCGGCGGCGCCGACGACCCGTGGACCGTGGAGGACCGGCTGGCCCCGGACGGCATCCTGGTGTGGCGGGTGCCGCTGCCGGGCGCCGAACGCGACGGGCTGGGCCTGCTGCGGCGCGGCGACGAGGTCGTCGTCACCGCCGGCCGCTTCCGGCGGATACGCACCCTGCCCTCCGCGCTGCGCCGCTGTTCGGTCTCCGGCGCCGGGCTGCGCGACGGCGCGCTGCACATCCGCTTCACCCCCGACCCGGACCTCTGGCCCCGCGGACACTGAACGGCACACCGCCGTTCGGGTAACGTCGGGAGAAGCAGCACCGCCGCGCACCCGCCGCCCACGCGGGTCCAGATCCGCCTCGCCGCAGGAGTGAGTCCGCCATGAGCGATGCCACCGAGCGCCCCGCCGACCGTACGGACCGGTTCGACGCCGATGCCTGGGAAACGGCCTGCGCCGAGGACCTGGCGGCCGAGAAGGCCCGCCGCCGCGCGCAGTACGGCCCGCCGCCGGGCAGCGCCGCCGAGGAACTGCGCCGCCTCGCGGAGGCCGTCACCGACAAGCTCGCCGGCATCCAGTTGCCGGGCGCGCTCGCCGGTATGGCCGCGCAGGGCGCCGTGCAGCAGCTCTTCCGGCAGGCCAAGGCCGTCGTCGAGCCGGTCGTCGAACGCAACCCGGAGGTCTTCGACCACCTCGCCGCCGCCGGGTCCGAGCTGCTGGCCGCCTACCGTTCGGCCGTCGAGAGCAGCGAGCGCCGCTGGACCCGCGAGGCCGCCGACGAGGCCGCGCAGGCCGACCCGCGGGAGGCCGCCGGGCCGGGCGCCGGCCGCGACGGCGGCGACACCCGCGACAAGCGTGACGACCCGGGCGCCCGCCGGGACGACGAAGGACCGACGGGCACCGAGCGGATCGACCTCGACTGACCCTCGTCCCGCGGCCGGAGGGCACGGGCGCCGCCCCGCACTCCGGTACGGTTGTACGCGGCGGGGTACGACCAATAACTGAGGGACACATGGGACTCACCATCGGCGTCGACATCGGCGGCACGAAGATCGCGGCCGGCGTGGTCGACGAAGAGGGCACGATCCTCGAAACGTGCAAGGTGCCGACCCCGCAGGCCACCGACGAGCTGACGGAGGCCATCGCCGACGCCGTCCGCACCGTCGGCGCCGACCACCAGGTCGAGGCCGTCGGCATCGGTGCCGCCGGTTATGTGGATGAGAAGCGGGCCACCGTCCTGTTCGCGCCCAACATCGACTGGCGCCACGAGCCGCTGAAGGACAAGGTCGAACAGCGCGTCGGCCTGCCCGTCGTCGTCGAGAACGACGCCAACGCGGCGGCCTGGGGCGAGTACCGCTTCGGCGCCGGCCAGGGCCACAGCGACGTCATCTGCATCACCCTGGGCACCGGCCTGGGCGGCGGCATCATCATCGGCAACAAGCTGCGCCGCGGCCGGTTCGGCGTCGCCGCCGAGTTCGGCCACATCCGCGTCGTACCGGACGGCCTGCTGTGCGGCTGCGGCAGCCAGGGCTGCTGGGAGCAGTACGCCTCGGGCCGCGCCCTGCTGCGCTACGCCCGCCAGCGCGCCTTCGCCACCCCCGAGAACGCCGAGGTGCTGCTGTCGCTGGGCGACGGCACCTCCGAGGGCATCGAGGGCCGGCACATCAGCGAGGCCGCCCGCCAGGGCGACCCGGTCGCCGTCGACTCCTTCCGCGAGCTGGCCCGCTGGGCCGGCGCGGGCCTCGCCGACCTGGCCTCGCTCTTCGACCCGTCCGCCTTCATCGTCGGCGGCGGCGTCTCGGACGAGGGCGAACTGGTCCTCGACCCGATCCGCAAGTCCTTCCGCCGCTGGCTGGTGGGCAACCAGTGGCGTCCGCACGCCCAGGTGCTCGCCGCCCAGCTCGGCGGCAAGGCCGGACTGGTCGGCGCCGCCGACCTGGCACGCCAGGGCTGACCCGCGGTGCCGGCCGCGCTGCCCGCCTCCCGTACCGAGCCGGGCTCCGCTCCCGAGGACTTCGCATCGAGCGGAGGCGGAACGGAGCGGAGCGGCTCGGCCGTGCTCCGTGTGCTCAGCTACAACGTCCGCTCCCTGCGCGACGACCGCGCGGCGCTGGCCCGGGTGATCCGGGCCTGCGCCCCGGACGTCGTGCTCGTGCAGGAGGCGCCGCGGTTCTTCCGCTGGCGCAAGAGCGTGGCCAGGCTGTGCCGGGCGACGGACCTGGTGCACGTGACGGGCGGCGCCACCGCCGCCGGCCCGATGATCCTGTCCTCGCTGCGCGCCCACGTGGAACGCACCGAGGACGTCCTGCTGCCCCGCACCCCCGGCCTGCACCAGCGCGGTTTCGCGACCGCGGTGGTACGGATCGGGGGCGCCCGGGTCGGCCTGCTCAGCTGCCACCTCAGCCTTCAGGCCGACGAGCGGTACGGCCAGGCGGGCCTGCTGCTGGAGCGGCTGCGCGCGTTGGACACCCCGTACGCCGTCGCGGCCGGTGATCTGAACGACCGGCCGGACGGGCGTGCCTTCCGGCGGCTGGCGGGCTCGCTCACCGACGCCTGGACGGCGGCGCCGTGGGGCGGCGAGTACACCTCCACGCCCCACGACCCGCACCAGCGCATCGACGCCGTCTTCACGACCGACGGCGTCGAGGTGCTGGGCTGCGGTGTACCGCGCGACCTGCCGGGCCTCGCCCACGGCGACCTGCTCGCAGCCACCGATCACCTGCCGGTACTGGCCGTGCTGCGGGTGCCGGTCACCGGGCCCTGAGCACCGCTCCGGACCCGGCGCCGCTCAGGACAGCGTCATCCTCGGTTCGCCCCGCCCGTTGAGGCCGGGACCGCCGCCGGTGCAGGTCAGACGGCTCTTGGGGGCCTTGTCGCTGTTGAGTGAGGTGTACGCCTGCCGCAGGCAGTTCCGCAGGGCGAGCTGGCCCCAGTGGTTCGGGTGCAGCGCCTCCTGCACCTGGAACGGCGGCAGCACCGCGGTGACCGTCCGCACCCAGCTGATCCACTCGGTCTTGTCGGCCGCGCCCGGGTCGGTCCACCGCTTCACCGTGCCGCGCACCGGGTCGACCAGCCCGACGCCGCGCTCGCACAGCCGGTGCCCGTCGAAGCTGTGCGTGAGGTCGAGGAAGCGGACATTGTCCAGCCCGCTCTTGTCGATGCCCCGCTGCACGGCCCGGCCGACGGCCGGCAGCACGCTGTCCACCGCCCAGTCGGCGTCCCGGTCGTTGAACGCGCAGCCGCCCAGGGTCTGGCGCGCGCCCAGCGGCGCGGGGTAGCGGAAGTCGCGGCCGTGCGGGATGGGCGCCGGGTAGTTCTGCACGATCACGTCGTACTCGTCGGTCTCGTGCCCGGCCCGCAGCATCGCCTGCTTGACGTTGCGCAGCCCGCCCGCGATGTCGTCCGCCCGCTGCTCCACCGCTTGGTCGGTGAACCGGGCCCGGTTGGCCGGGTCCTGGCTGCACGACTTCGGCAGCGGACTGAGGTAGGCCAGGACGCAGGACTTGACGACGTCGCCGAAGCGGAAGTCGTTGCCGCCGACCGAGACGGCGACCATGTCCACCGGGTGGTCGCGCGCGTACTCCTCCAACTGCTTGGCCTGGCCGGGCACCCCGGCCGCGTCCGAGAAGTCCAGCCCCGGCTTGGCGACGCCGTTCGAGGCCCGGAAGGAGTCGGTACGGGCACCGGAGCAGGCCAGGTTCTCGCTCTCGGTGCCGGGCAGCCCGAGGTGGATCTCGGCGGAGCGCGAGCGGTGGCACTTCGGGATGCGCTCGGCGGTGCGGCCCGCGTTGTCGAAGTACGCGCTCGGGCCCAGCGCGTCGATGCGGGGGAAGTTGGCCGGGTTGGCGTCGCTGTTGCCGGCCCAGCGCCCGGCCTCGCCGGAGATGTAGGAGTCGCCGACGGAGACCACCGCGCCAGGACCGGGAGCCTGCCGCTGCTGCGGCGGACTGGCGGCGGCGGGCACGGTGGCCAGCAGGCCCGTCACCGCGGCGGCCGTCGCGGCGGCGGCCGCCACCCGGACGCGACGACGTGGACGGGGGCATGACGACGAGAGCGGATGGCGCACGGGGGTCCTCCCGGGAACACGGCCGGATACTCGGCGTGATCCTCCCCGTTCGCGGCGTCAACGTCGGTCAGGACACCTGGCGCGCGAGGGTGAATCCCGGGGCGTGCGGGGGACGGCGGTACGGCCGTGGGCGGCGGCCGGTGCGGTCATACGACCGCGCCGCCGCCCGGCAGCTCCTCGTCGTCCTCGTCGTCGTGCTTCATCCGGGCCACCAGCGTCGCGAAGCCGCCCAGGAAGCCGCCGATGCCCAGCAACGTCATCCACCAGGTGACGGGCTGCTGCAACAGCACCATGAGCACCAGCAGCAGCGGCCCGCCGAGCACCGCGATCCAGGCGAACTTGGTCGTCACGTCGGCCTTGGGCAGCGGAGGCGGCTCGGGCGGCACGAAGTGCCCCTCGTCCGTCCCGTCGGGCTCGTCGTCGGACGCCTCGGCCGCCGACCAGTCGCGCGGGCCGACGCCGGGCGCGAAGACCACGAAGCTGCCCACGCCGTTCGCGCCGGGCCTGTCCGGGGCGCCGGGGGAGGGCTCGCTGCGCGGCCGCTCCTCGACCGTCAGGCCGCCGTCGTCCCGGTCGGTGCGGTCCGCTGGGTCCGGACGGTCGGTGTGATCAGCGCGTTCCGTACGGTCCGGGCGTCCCGGGCCGGTCTTCTCGGGAGGCTTGCCGTCGGACCGCCGCCCGCCGTCGGCGCGGTCCTCACCCGTCCTGCCCAGGCCGGCACGGTCTTCACCTGCCCCGCCCACGTCGGCGCGGTCCGGCCCGCTGTCCGTGCCGCCGCTGTCGGACGGCCCGCCGGCCGTCTTCGGGCCCGTGCTGGAGACCGGCCCGTCCTCGTCCGGGAAGGCGGGCGCCTTGCCGTACCCGGCCACGATCTCGGCCCAGGCGGCTTCCTCGTCCAGCGGGTCGCGGGGGCTACGCTCCTCCACCGGTGGCCGTCTCCTCACTCTCCACGCCCGTGCGCACGCTCGGTGCCAGACGGGCGATGAAGTCGTAGGTGTCCTCGAAGATCCGCTCGGCGTCGTGGTCGAGCGTGGCGACGTGGTAGCTGCGCTCCAGCAGCGTCTGCCGTACGTCCTTGGAGGACACCCGGCTCAGGATGCGCTCGGAGTCGGCGGGCGGCACGACGTGGTCCTGCGGGCTGGTCAGTACCAGCAACGGCTGGGTGACCCGGGGCAGTTCGGCATCGACGAGCTGGAAGAGACGGCGCAGCGAGTGCGCGGCGTGCAGCGGCACCCGGCCGTAACCGGTCTCGACGGACCCCGGCTTGGCGATGTCGTTCGCCACGCCCTTGGTCGTACGGATCAGGTGCCGCAGCACCGGCAGCAGCGGGGCGGCCGCGTCGTGCACCTTGTTGCCCGGATTGACCAGCACCAGGCCGCTGACGGCGGGGCCGTGCACCTCGGCCAGCCGCAGTGCCAGCGCGCCGCCCATCGACAGGCCGCAGACGAAGACCTGCTCGCACCGTTCGGACAGCGACCGCAGCTCGCGGTCGACCTCGGCGTACCAGTCCTGCCAGGTGGTGAGCTGCATGTCCTGCCCGCGGGTGCCGTGTCCTGGCAGCAGGGGGAGCGAGACCGTCAGGCCGCGGTCAGCCAGGTACTCGGCCCAGGGGCGTACGGACTGGGGGGAGCCGGTGAAACCGTGGCAGACGAGGACGCCGGTCCGGCCGCCGTCGCGGCGGAACGGCTCGGCTCCGGGAAGCAGCGGCACCGGGGGACTCCGATCGGTGAGGGGCCGGGCGGCAACGGGTTGCGCGGGTTACTGGAAGCCTACGCGGAGCGGCGCCGGGCGGATAGGTCCGAAGGCCCCCGCGGAGCCCGCTCGTGCGCCCCGCGCGCGCGGTGACCGTGCGCTCCGTACGGGTGCCCCGGCGTACGGAGCCGCCGGGAGGGCGGGCCGGGTGGAGCCGTCGGCGGGCGGGCCGCCGAGAAGAGGGGGGCGCCGGGGCAGGTTAAGGTCTTTGCGTCACACACAGGAGGCAGTGGGTTGATCTACGGCGCAATGAAGTTTTCCATCGGCGGATCGCTGAAGCTGGCTTTCCGTCCCTGGGTGGAGGGCCTGGAGAACATCCCCGCAACGGGACCCGCGATCCTGGCGAGCAACCATCTCTCCTTCTCGGACTCCTTCTTCCTGCCCGCGGTGCTCGACCGCAAGGTCACCTTCATCGCCAAGGCCGAGTACTTCACCTCGCCGGGCGTCAAGGGCAAGCTGACCGCCGCCTTCTTCAAGGGCGTGGGCCAGCTGCCGGTGGACCGCTCGGGCGCGCGGGGCGCGGGCGAGGCGGCGATCAAGAGCGGCATCGAGGTGCTGGAGCGCGGTGAGCTGTTCGGCATCTACCCGGAGGGCACCCGCTCGCCGGACGGCCGGCTCTACCGCGGCAAGCCCGGCGGCCTGGCCCGGGTGGCGCTGGCCACCGGCGCCCCGGTCATCCCCGTCGCGATGATCGACACGGAGAAGGTGCAGCCGCCCGGCAAGGTGATGCCGAAGATGATCCGGCCCGGTATCCGGATCGGCAAGCCGCTGGACTTCAGCCGGTACCACGGCATGGAGGGCGACCGCTTCATCCTGCGCTCGGTGACCGACGAGGTCATGTACGAGATCATGAAGCTGTCGGGCCAGGAGTACGTGGACATCTACGCGACCGCCGCCAAGCGGCAGATCGCGGACGCGGCCAAGAAGAAGGCCGAGGCGGAGAAGGCCGAGAAGGCCGAGAAGGCCGAGAAAGCAGGGACGGCGGCCAGGACCGGCAAGCGGCGGGCCGCGCCGGCCGCGGACCGGCAGGGCAGGACCGGCACCGGGGCGTAGGCGCGCCCCGGCACAGGGGTGGGGGGCGAAATGGCAGAGGCAGAGATACGGCCCGCGGCCGGCGCGGCGGCGGGCCAGGGTAAAGGGCGGCCGCAACGGGTGGTCCGGATGTCGGTGGAGCTCCCGCTGTGGCGGGCGCTGACCGGGTACCGCGTCCTGACCCTGGCCTACGTCCTGGTCCTGTTCGTGTTCTCCTACAAGAAGTACGCGCATCCCCTCGTCGCCGCCGCCTACATGACGGCGCTGACCGTGTGGATGGCCTTCACCTGGCGCCGTACGACCTCGGCGGAGCGCTGCACCCGCGCCTTCCTCATCGGCGACCTGTCCTTCGCGCTCGGTGGCATCCTGCTCACCCTGGTGGCGGACAGCCACGAGCGGATCATGGACGGCGCGGCGACCCTGCCCTCCATCTGGACGGCGGGCGCGGTGCTCGGCTTCGCCATCAAGGGCGGCTGGCGCTGGGCCGCGGTGGCCTCCGCGCTGGTCGCCGTCGTCAATCTGGTCGAACGCCAGGAACTCGCCCGCGACACCATCCACAACGTCGTCCTGGTGTGGGTGGCGAGCGTCGCCATCGGTTACGTGGTCGAGGTGGCCCGCGCCAGTGAGCGCACCCTCGCCCGCGCCCTCCAGATCGAGGCCGCCACCCGTGAGCGGGAGCGGCTGGCCCGGGACATCCACGACAGCGTCCTGCAGGTCCTGGCGATGGTGCAGCGGCGCGGTGCCGCGATCGGCGGCGAGGCCGCCGAACTGGGCCGGATGGCGGGGGAGCAGGAGGTCGCGCTGCGCACGCTGGTCTCCAGCGGGCTGACCCCGCCGTCCGGTACGGCCGTCCCCGCCGCCGGGGAGGAGGCGGTCCGCACCCCTCAGGAGGCACTGGCCGCGCCGGTGCCGTGCGCCGAGGACGGCCCCGACGCCGGGCCGTGCGACGTACGGGCCCTGCTCGCGCCGCACGCCGGTGCGCGCGTCACGTTCTCCGAGCCGGGCGGTCCGGTCGTGCTCCCGGCGGTGGCCGCCGCGGAGCTGGCGGCCGCTGTCAGTGCTGCGTTGGACAATGTCAGGGTGCACGCGGGGGCCGAGGCACAGGCGTGGATCCTGGTGGAGGACGAGCCGGACGAGGTGGTCGTGACGGTGCGGGACGACGGCCCCGGCATTCCCGAAGGCCGCCTCGCGGACGCCGAGCGCGAGGGCCGGCTGGGGGTGGCCCTGTCGATCCGCGGCCGGCTGCGGGACCTGGGCGGCAGCGCCGACTGGATCTCGGTCCCCGGCCAGGGCACGGAAGTGGAGCTGAAAGTCCCCAAGGGCGGCGTGCCCGAGGGCCGGAAACGGGGGAGGAGCACGGCGTGAGCGAGCCGCAGGACGTGAAGGTGATGGTGGTCGACGACCACCCGATGTGGCGGGACGCGGTCGCCCGCGATCTGGCCGAGGCCGGGTACGACGTGGTGGCGACGGCCGGGGACGGGCCGCAGGCGGTGCGCCGCGCGCAGGCCGCGGCACCCGACGTCCTCGTCCTGGACCTGAACCTGCCGGGCCTGCCCGGCGTGGAGGTCTGCCGGGAGGTGGTCGGCACCCACCCCGCCCTGCGGGTGCTGGTGCTCTCCGCCAGCGGCGAGCACGCCGACGTGCTGGAGGCCGTCAAGTCCGGCGCGACGGGCTACCTGCTCAAGTCGGCCAGTACCGAGGAGCTGTTGGACGCGGTGCGCCGTACGGCGGCCGGCGACCCGGTGTTCACGCCGGGCCTGGCCGGGCTGGTGCTGGGGGAGTACCGCCGGCTGGCGACCGAGCCCGTCCCGGCCGCCGAGGACGAGCCGGGCGCGCCGCGGCTGACCGAGCGGGAGACCGAGGTGCTGCGCCTGGTCGCCAAGGGCCTGTCGTACAAGCAGATCGCCGACCGGCTGGTCATCTCGCACCGCACGGTCCAGAACCACGTGCAGAACACCCTGGGCAAGCTCCAGCTCCACAACCGCGTCGAACTGGTCCGGTATGCGATAGAACGGGGCCTGGACGAGGTCTAGAAGCCCGGCCCTCGCCGTCCGGGGGGTCGCGAGGGCACCGGCCCCGTAGGCGCAATGCGCTCGTACGAGTGAACGCATTGCGTCAAGTCCCCGGCATTTCCGGGGAATTCGCTTTCCTCCCCATCCCGGGGTGACGTGCATCACCATTAGCGTGACCGGCGTCGGCACAGCACGGCCGCGCGCGGCCACCGGCGGGTGCGCGGCCCCTCACGGGATGAAGGTGAAGAAGCGATGCGGGTCGGAGTACTGACCGGCGGCGGTGACTGCCCCGGTCTCAACGCGGTCATCCGAGGCGTGGTGCGCAAGGGTGTCCAGGAGTACGGCTACGACTTCGTCGGCTTCCGGGACGGCTGGCGCGGGCCCCTGGAAGGCGACACGGTACCGCTCGACATCCCCGCCGTACGCGGCATCCTGCCCCGCGGCGGCACGGTCCTCGGCTCCTCGCGGACCAACCCCCTCAAGCAGCAGGACGGCATCCGCCGGATCAAGGACACCCTCGCCAAGGAGGAGGTCGAGGCACTGATCACGATCGGCGGCGAGGACACCCTCGGCGTCGCGGCCCGGCTCTCCGGCGAGTACGGCGTGCCCTGCGTCGGCGTGCCCAAGACGATCGACAACGACCTGTCCGCCACCGACTACACCTTCGGCTTCGACACCGCCGTCGGCGTCGCCACCGAGGCCATCGACCGGCTGCACACCACCGCCGAGTCGCACATGCGGGTGCTGGTCGTCGAGGTCATGGGCCGGCACGCGGGCTGGATCGCGCTCCACTCCGGCCTGGCCGGCGGCGCCAACGTCATCCTCATTCCCGAGCAGCGCTTCGACATCGACCAGGTCTGCGCCTGGATCGAGTCCCGCTTCAAGGTGCGGTACGCGCCGATCGTGGTGATCGCCGAGGGGGCCATGCCCAAGGACGGCCAGATGGTCCTCAAGGACGGGTCGACGGACTCGTTCGGGCATGTGCGGCTGTCGGGCGTGGGCGAGTGGCTGGCCAAGGAGATCGAGGACCGTACGGGCAAGGAGGCCCGTACGACGGTGCTCGGCCACACCCAGCGCGGCGGCACGCCCAGCGCCTTCGACCGCTGGCTGGCCACCCGCTTCGGCCTGCACGCGATCGACGCGGTGCGGGACGGCGACTTCGGCACGATGGTCGCCCTGCGCGGCACGGACATCGTCCGGGTGCCGCTGGCGGAGGCGACCGCGAAGCTCAAGACCGTCGATCCGAAGCTGTACGCGGAGGCCGGGGTCTTCTTCGGCTGAGCCCGGCCGGTGGGTGGCGCGCGGCCGGGGCCGGTGGCGGGGCCGGGGGAGCGGCAGGTCCCGCCGTACGGCGCCGTACGCGCCCGTACGTCCTCGTGCGCGCCCGTCCGCGCCCGTACGTCGCCGTACGCGTCGGACGGGCGGCCGGGGCGCGCCCCGCGCCGTATATTCGGCCCTGTCACCGTAAATGCCCCGAAACGGGCGGCGGTGACCGGACCGCATGACCGGCAACGTCGGGAGACACCGTGGAGATCATCGCGTTCGGCGTGCAGGCGGACGAGCGGCCGCTGCTGGTACGGGCCTTCGACGGCCGTCACCAGGTCCGCTGCCTCGACGTCTTCCTCAACCGTGACACCGCCCCCATCGCCGCGGGCCACGAGGTCGTCAGCGTCAGCGTCAACGCCGACCTGAACGCCGAGGTGCTCCAGTCGCTGGCGGTCGGCGGCACGAAGATGATCGCCCAGCGCGCCACCGGCTACAACAACATCGACCTGGAGGCCGCGGCCGACCTCGGACTGACCGTCGGCCGGGTCTCCGCCTACTCGCCGTACTCGGTCGCGGAGTTCGCCTGGGGCCTGGCCCTGGCCGTCGACCGCCGGATCGTACGGGCCGCCAACCGCACCCGGAACTTCGACTTCCGCCTCGACGGGCTGATGGGCCGCGACCTGCACGGCCGTACCGCCGGCGTGCTCGGCACCGGCAAGATCGGCGAGGCGTTCACCCGGATCGCCCACGGCTTCGGCATGAAGCTGCTGGGCTGGGACCTCGTCGAGAACCCCCGCTGCGCCGAACTGGGCATGACGTACGTCGGCCAGGACCGGCTGTTCGCCGAGTCGGACCTGATCAGCCTGCACGTACCGCTCATGGAGTCGACCCGCCACCTCGTCGACGCCGCCGCGCTGGCCGCCATGAAGGACGACGCGATCCTGGTCAACTCCAGCCGCGGCGGCCTCGTCGACACCGCGGCGCTGGTGGAGACCCTCAAGGCCGGCCGGCTCGGCGGTGTCGGTCTGGACGTCTACGAGGAGGAGGCCGGGCTCTTCTTCTTCGACAAGTCCCTCGAAGTCGTCCACGACGACACCCTCGCCCGCCTGATGACCTTCGGGAACGTGCTCGTCACCTCGCACCAGGCGTACTTCACCGGGGACGCGGTCGGCCAGATCCTCGACGCCACCGTACGCAACGTCGAGGACTACCTGGCCGGCCGCACCAACGAGAACCTCCTGGTCACACCAGGACAGCGGCCAGCAACTGGGCGGTGATCGCCGCCCCGTCCAGCGTCAGCACGGACTCCGGGTGGAACTGCACGCCCGCGAACCCGGGACCGCGCAGCGCGTGCACCTCGCCGGAGTCCGTGTCCCGGCTCAGCTCGACCCGGTGCATGGCCAGTTCGGCCACCGCCGCCTCGTCGCAGCGGGCCGTGAAGGTGTTGTAGAAACCGACGGTCTCCGGACGGCCGAAGAAGTCGATGCGCTCCTGCGCGCCCTGGAACGGCACCTCCTTGCGCACGATCTCCAGACCCAGCTCCGCGGCGATCAGCTCGTGCCCGAGGCAGACGCCGAGCAGCCCGTGCCGGTGGTCGCGGACGAGCTGCGCGGTCAGGGCGCGCAGCAGCCGCATCTTCGGGTCGGCGGCGTCCGACGGGTCGCCGGGGCCGGGGCCGAGCACGACCGGCCCCTCGTGGGCCGCCGCGGCCTCCCGCAGCCCCGGCTCGTCGTACCGGCGCACGGTCACCGTCAGCCCCGAGGTGCGCAGCAGGTGCGCCAGCATCGCGGTGAAGGTGTCCTCCGCGTCGATCACCAGCGCGTGGCCGGACAGCGCGGCGGTCGGCGCGGTGCTCTGCATCCGCAGCCAGAAGGGTGCGAGGTCCGCGCGGCGGGCGTCGAGCGCGGCCCGCACCCGCGGGTCGTCGGCCAGCCGGGGCCGCCCGGCGGACTCCTCCGTACGGTCCGGCGCGGGGCGCACGCCGAGGGCGGTCAGCACCCCGGCGGCCTTGGCGTGCGTCTCGGCGACCTCGGCGTGCGGATCGGAGGCCCGTACGAGGGTGGCGCCGACCGCCACCCGCAGTCCGCCGTCCGCGTCGATGTCCGCCGTACGGATCAGGATCGGCGAGTCCAGCGTCTGCGCGCCGCCCGCGTCCCGCCCGATCAGTGCCAGCGCCCCCGCGTAGTAGCCGCGCCCGTCGGCCTCGTGGCGTTCGATCACCCGGCAGGCGTTCTGCACCGGCGAACCGACGACGGTCGCGGCGAACATCGTCTCCTTCAGCACCTGACGCACGTCGAGCGAGGAGCGCCCGCGCAGCTCGTACTCCGTGTGCGCGAGGTGCGCCATCTCCTTGAGGCGCGGCCCGACCACCACACCGCCCTTGTCGCCGACGGTGCACATCATCTTCAGCTCCTCGTCCACGACCATGGACAGCTCCTCCACCTCCTTGCGGTCGCCCAGGAACTCCAGCAGGTGCTCCGCGCTCGGGCCCCCGTCCGGGTAGCGGTAGGTGCCGCTGATCGGGTTCATCACGACCGTCCCGCCGGACATCCGTACGTGCACCTCGGGGCTGGCGCCGACCAGCGTGCGCACGCCCGGCCGGTGCACGACGTACGTCCAGTACGCGCCGCGCTCACCGGCCAGCAGCCGCCGGAACAGGGCCAGCGCGTCGGCCGTGCCGAAGTCCGGGATGCCGCCCTGGAAGGTGCGCCGGATGACGAAGTTGGCGCCCTCGCCGGTCCCGATCTCGTCCCGCAGGACCCGCTCGACGGTCCCGGCGTACGCGTCGTCGGAGACGTCGAAGGCGCCGTCCGTCACCCGCACCGCGTGGGCGGGGAGTTCCGCCAGCACCTCGTCCAGCGGCAGCTCGTACGCCTCGTCCGGGCGCAGCACCGCCAGGGGGGTGCCGTCGTCGCGGACATCGAACCCGCGCTCGCGGATCTGCCGGAACGGGACGAGTGCGAGGGCGTCGGTGACCGCGGTGCCGCTGTCCGGCACGCCGTCGCCGAGCGGGATGCCGTCCAGCCGTGACACCTCGGTCACCTCGCCGACCAGTACTTCGACGGTGCCGACGGTGCCGGCGGCGGGACGGCCGGGTGTACGGCGGTGCAGCAGGGCGAACGGCGGGCAGCCGGGGGACAGCAGGCGGCGCAGGACGTCGGCGGTGCCGGCGTCGGTGGTGGAGCGAGGCATGTCGGCGGTTCCTTCCGGGAGGGAGGAACGGCCCGTACACCACGGAAGGCCGCCCCTCGGGGCGGCCTTCGCGATGTCAGTGGTTACGCGCGATCAGTGGGCCGCCGGATGAGCGGTCCACCACCAGTTCATGGTCCTGGCCGGTTGCGCGTGCATGGGCGTCACCCTACCCGACGCGCTCCGGCAGCGCCGCGAGGAAGGCGGTGAGCGCGGAGGTGAAGGCGTCGGGCTGTTCGAGGTTGGGCAGGTGGGCGGCGTCCTCGATGACGGCCAGGCGCGCGTCCGGGATGCGGTCGCGCAGGAACTCGGCATCGGGGACCGGGGTGTAGGTGTCGTCGCGGCCGGTCAGGACGAGGGCCGGTACGGCGAGGCGGGCCAAGGAGGCGGCGTAGTCGGGGCGTTCCGCGCGCCCGCGCAGTGCGGCGGCGGCGCCCTCGGGCGGCGCGCCGAGCATCATGCGCCGTACGTGCTCCGCGACGGCGGGCCGGATGGCGAGGGTGCGCGGCGAGACCATCTTGTCCAGGACCTCTTCCGTGTAACCGCGCATCCCTTCGCGCAGCAGCCGGTCGGCCATGGCGTTGCGGGCCCGGCGGCCCTCGGGGGTCTCGGCGCGGGCGAAGGTGTCGGCGAGGACGAGGGCGCGCAGCCGTTCCGGGAAGCGGCGGGCGCACTCCATGGCGATCTGGCCGCCCATGGACAGGCCGCCGAGGACGATCCGGTCCGTCACCCCGAGGTGGTCCAGGAGCGCGGCGAGGTCGGTGGCGAAGGTCTCCAGGCGGGTCGTGCCCGGTACGACCCGAGTGGCGCCGTAGCCGCGCAGGTCCGGTACGAGGACGCGGTGGCCGGCGGCGGCCAGCGCGGTGGTCTGCGGGGTCCACATCGTGTGGTCGAAGGGGTGCCCATGGATCAGAAGGATCGTTTCTCCGGCTGCTTCGCCGGTGTCCTCGTACGTGGTGGTGATGCCGTTGACGATGGCTGTACACAGCACAACTCGCCCCTGTCCGTAGGTTCTTGGCGGCCGGCCTGTTGACGGCTCGATGCTAGGGCGGGCATCATCTCGGTGCAATAAAAACATTGCACTCGGTGCAATGGTCGACGCCAGGAGTGACGGCCGGGAGGGCCCGTGGAGGACTACCGGCGCATCGCCGACGCCGTCGCGGCCGACCTCGCCGCCGGGCGCCTGCGCCCCGGCGACCGGCTCGCCACCCAGCGCGCCTTCGCCCGCGCCCACGGCATCGCCGCCTCCACCGCCGCCCGCGTCTACCGCGAACTGGCCCGCCGCGGGCTGACCGTCGGCGAGGTCGGGCGCGGCACGTACGTACGCGCCGCCCAGCACGCCCCCGGACCCGCGCTCGCCGAACCCGCCGACCCCGCCCGCCGCACCCGCGTCAACCTCGAACTCAACTACCCCGAGGTCCCCGGGCAGGCCGCCCTCCTGGCCCGCGGACTGGAGCCCCTGCTGCGTCCCGACGTGCTGAGCGCGGCCCTGGCCGTCGCCCCCGCGACCGGCTCCGCGCCCGCCCGCGAAGGCTTCGCCGCCCTCCTCACCCGCGGGGACTTCCGCCCCGACCCCGCCGGCCTGCTGTTCGCGGGCAACGGCCGCCAGGCCATCGCGGGCGCGCTCGCCGCGCTGGTGCCGCCCGGCGGCCGCCTCGGCGTCGAAGCGCTCACCTATCCGCTGGTCAAGTCCGTCGCCGCCCGCCTCGGCGTCACCCTCGTACCGCTCGCCGGGGACGCGTACGGACTGCACCCGGACGCCGTACGCGCGGCCCACCGCGGCGCCCCGCTGCATGCCCTCTACCTCCAGCCGACGCTGCACAACCCGCTCGGCGTGACCATGCCCGCCGGGCGCCGCGCCGAGCTGGCCGAAACGCTGCGCGCCCTGGACCTGTGGGCCGTCGAGGACGCCGTGTGGTCCTTCCTCCTGGACGACGGCCGGCAGGCCGGACTTCCGCCGCTGGCCGCCCTGGCCCCCGAGCGCACCCTCCTGGTCGACAGCCTTTCCAAGCGCCTGGCGCCCGGCCTGACCGTCGGACTGGTCCTCGCGCCGCCCGCGTCCGCCGACCGGGTCGCGGCCGCCCTGCGCTCCGGGGGCTGGACGGCCGGGGGCTTCGCCCTGGAGGCCACCGTCCGCTGGCTGCTGGACGGCGTGGTGACCACGGTCGTCGAGGCCAAGCGCCGGGACGCCGCGGCCCGGCAGGCACTGCTGCGCGAGCATCTCGACGGCTACCGGGTACGGGCCGACCCGGCCTCCTACTTCGCCTGGTGGGAGCTGCCCGAGGGGTGGCGGGCCGAGACGTTCCTCGCGGCCGCCGCCCGGCACGGCATCGCCGTCACCCCGGCCGCCGCGTTCGCCGTCGGCGCGGAGGGCACGCACGGCGCCGCGCCCGCCCCCAACGCCGTCCGGGTCGCCCTCGCCGCCCCGGCCCCCGGCGACCTGGCGTACGCGCTGCGCACACTGGCCGCCCTCGCCCGCGGCGCCCCGGAGGACTCGGTACCGGACCGAGTCGCGCGGGCGCACCACCGGGCCGGGCGCGAGCCCCCGGCGGTCCACGGGAGTGGGACCTTCGTCTCACATCCCGGTCGGCGAGATGGACCCCCGTCCGGACCCCGTAAAGTTGACGCGTGACCGTGAACGCTGAAATCCACGCCGGTGGCAACACCTGGCGAGACCTGCCCGCGGCGCAGCAGCCCGAATGGCCGGACCAAGAGGCTCTGCGCGATGTGATCGCCGAGCTGGAGTCCTATCCGCCGCTCGTCTTCGCCGGCGAGTGCGACCAGCTGCGCGAGCGCCTGGGAGCGGTCGCCCGCGGCGAGGCGTTCCTGCTGCAGGGCGGCGACTGCGCGGAAGCGTTCGACGCCGTCTCCGCCGAGCACATCCGCAACAAGCTCAAGACCCTGCTCCAGATGGGCGCGGTCCTCACGTACGCCGGGTCGGTCCCGGTCGTCAAGGTCGGCCGGATCGCGGGCCAGTACAGCAAGCCGCGCTCCAAGCCCACCGAGACCCGCGACGGGGTGACGCTGCCGACCTACCGCGGCGACTCCGTCAACGGCTTCGAGTTCACCGAGGCGGCCCGCATCCCGGACCCGCAGCGCCTGAAGCGGATGTACCACGCCTCCGCCGCGACGCTGAACCTGGTACGGGCCTTCACCACCGGCGGCTACGCCGACCTGCGCCAGGTGCACGCCTGGAACCAGGACTTCGTGAAGTCCTCCCCGTCCGGGCAGCGGTACGAGGCGCTGGCGCGCGAGATCGACCGGGCGATGAACTTCATGAACGCCTGCGGGGTGGACCCGGAGGAGTTCAAGACGGTCGAGTTCTACGCCTCCCACGAGGCGCTGGTGCTGGACTACGAGTCCGCGCTGACCCGTACCGACTCGCGTACCGGCGACCTCTACGACGTCTCCGGCCACATGGTCTGGATCGGCGAGCGCACCCGGCAACTGGACGGCGCGCACATCGAGTTCGCCTCCCGTATCCGCAACCCGATCGGCGTCAAGCTGGGCCCGACGACGACCGCCGAGGACGCGCTCACGCTCATCGAGCGCCTCGACCCGGAGCGGGAGCCGGGCCGGCTGACCTTCATCACCCGCATGGGCGCGGACAAGATCCGCGGCAAGCTGCCCGAGCTGGTCGAGAAGGTCACCGCCTCCGGCGCGCAGGTCGCCTGGATCTGCGACCCGATGCACGGCAACACCTTCGAGGCCGCCTCCGGGCACAAGACCCGACGCTTCGACGACGTGCTGGACGAGGTCAAGGGCTTCTTCGAGGTGCACAAGAGCCTCGGTACGCACCCGGGCGGCATCCACGTCGAGCTGACCGGCGACGACGTCACCGAGTGCGTGGGCGGCGGCGACGAGATCTTCGTCGACGACCTGCACCAGCGCTACGAGACCGCCTGCGACCCGCGGCTCAACCGCAGCCAGTCGCTGGACCTGGCGTTCCTGGTGGCGGAGATGTACCGGGACCAGTGAGCCACCGGCCCGGCCGGGCCGTACGTACGCACCGATGGGGCGCGGATCACAGGATCCGCGCCCCATCGGCGTTGTTAGCGGACTTTCGTCCCGGGTAAGGTAAGGGTAACCTCACTGCGGAACAGGTCGACGGAGGTGACCCGCGTGTACGTCTGCTCGTGCTTCGGCATCACGGAGCAGCAGGTCCGTGAGCACGCGGAGTCCGGTGCCTGCACCCCGCGCCAGATCGCCTCCGCCAGCAAGGCCGGCACCGACTGCGGCGGCTGCGTCCGCCGCATCCAGGCGCTGCTCGGCCGGGGCACGTGCCCCCGGCGCGAGCTGATCGACCGGGGCGCCCCCGAACCGCTCGGCGCCGAGCCGTCCGGCGAGGCGGCCGCGGGTACGGCAGCCGGGACGCGCGGTCCGTACGACATCACGCCGCAGGCGGCACCCGACGCGGCCCCCGGCGCCCTGCCGGAAGCAGCCTGAAGCCACCCCGGGGCACGGCAGGCCGACGCGGCGCCGCCCGGACTGCCTTTCCGTGCGGCCCGTCCGTACGGCCCGGCTGAAGGAACGGTTCGCTTGAGCGGACCGTTTCAGCAGACCGCCTCAGCCCTCCGGCTGCTCGATCACCTGGGCGAGGTACAGCGGCTCACCGAGCTTCTCGATCAGGTCCAGCTGGGTGTCCAGATAGTCGATGTGGTGCTCCTCGTCGGCCAGGATGGACTCGAAGATGTTGGCCGAGGTGATGTCCCCCTTGGTCCGCATCACGTCGATGCCCCGCTTGAGGCGGTCGATGGCCTCCACCTCGATCTGCCGGTCCGCCTGGAACATCTCGGTGACGGTCTGGCCCACCCGGACGTGGAAGAGTCGCTGGTAGTTGGGCAGGCCGTCCAGGAAGAGGATGCGGTCCGTGAGGATCTCCGCATGCTTCATCTCGTCGAACGACTCGTGCCGGGTGTACTTGGCCAGCTTGGTCCAGCCGAAGTTCTCCTGCATCTTCGCGTGCAGGAAGTACTGGTTGATGGCGGTCAGCTCGGCGGTCAGCTGCTCGTTGAGGAATTCGATGACCTCGGGGTCGCCCTGCATGACAGCGGGCTCCTTCCACGCGAGTACTGGCAGGTGCCGCGCATCCTTGCACCGTCGTGAGCTGGGCGTCCAGTAAGTGCACGCTTAGTACGAGTTGCCCGAATCGCTGCCGCCCTGGTCACCGGCACACCCGAGGGTCTGACACCATGGACGGCATGGGTCAGCCCGAAAGCCGCGAAGCGGAGCATCCTCAGCTGCCTCCGGGGCAGCGACTGCAACGGGGATGGCCGGTCACGCACTACGGCCCGGTGCCGAAATTCCGGCCCGAACGCTGGGAGTTCCGCGCTTTCGGCGCCACCGCGGACGGCGACAAGCACTGCTGGACGCACGAGGAATTCGCCGCGCTGCCTTATACGACCGTTGTGGCCGACATGCACTGCGTCACGAAATTCAGCATGCTCGGCGCCGAATGGGGCGGGGTCTCCACCCGGACGATCCTCGACCTCGCGCCGCCGGCCCCGGATGTCACCCATGTGATGGTGTGGGCCGAATACGGATTCAGTTCGAACCTCAAGCTGGCCGATTTCGCCGACGCCAAGTCCCTGTTCGCCACCCACCGCTCCGGTGAGCTGCTCACCGCCGAGCACGGCTTCCCGGTCCGTCTGATCGTCCCGCACCTGTACGCCTGGAAAGGGCCCAAGTGGGTGCGGGGAATCGAATACATGACGGCGGACCGCCGCGGCTTCTGGGAGGAGCGCGGCTACCACAACCTCGGCGACCCGTGGCGCGAACAGCGCTACTCCTACCAGGAGGGGCCGGGGGACGGGCCGGAGCTGTAGCCGCGCCGGACGGCCCGGCCCGCCCGCGCCTCAGGCCGGGTGGCGCAGATCCTTCAGGCGGGCCACGTCCGCCGCGTGCCCCTCCTTGCCGCCCGGCGTCTCGATCACCAGCGGTACGCCCAGGGTGGCCGGGTGCCGGAACAGCTCACCGAACGGGCCGGCGCCGATGTGCCCCGCGCCGATGTTCTCGTGGCGGTCCTTGTGCGCGCCGACGACGTCCTTGGAGTCGTTGGCGTGGATCAGTTTCAGCCGACCTTCGCCCGCGACGTCGACCAGCTCGTCCAGCAGCGCCTTCATGCCGCCGGGCGCCGCCATGTCGTGCCCGGCCGCGAAGGCGTGGCAGGTGTCCAGGCAGATGCCCAGTTTCGGGTGCCGGTCCAGCGCGTCGAAGTACGGGCCGAGATCCTCCGCCAGCGCGCACAGCGACGCGCCCTGCCCCGCCGTCGGCTCCAGCAGCAGCCACGGGTCGTCGTCGTGCGTCAGCTCCTCCAGCAGCGGACGCATCCGTTCCCGTACCTGTGTCAGGGCCTCGGAGCGGGGCCGCCCGCCGGTCGCCGAGCCGGTGTGCACCACCACGCCCCGCGCGCCGATCGCCCGGCCGCGCCGCAGCGAGTGGCGCAGCGAGAGCACGGACTTCTCCACGGTCTCCGCGGTGTGCGAGCCGAAGTTGATCAGGTAGGGGGCGTGCACGTACGCCGGGAGCGACTCCCGCTCGCACGCCTCCCGGAACGCCTCGTCCTGCTGCGGGCTGCCGGGCGGCGTCGCCCAGCCGCGCGGGTTGGCGACGAAGACCTGTACGGCCTCGCCGCCGATGTCACGGGCGTACGGGACGCCGACCTTGGCCAGGCCGCCGGCCACCGGCACATGGCCGCCGACCGGGTTGCGCTCCCGGGCGCGCTGCCGGGAGTCCTGCGAAATGTTCTGCGGAGAATTCTGCGGGGAAGGGGAGGTGCTCACCCGTCAAGGGTGCCAGGTGCCGGGCGCCCGTCCCGGCGTGCGGGCGGGCGTCCTTGCTCACAGCGGGCCCGGGAGGCGGCACCGGAGGCGCCGCCTCGGCTCACAGCACGCTCTCCAGCCGGATGGTGATCCTGCTGCCCTTCGCCGCCTGCCCGCCGCCCGCGACCGACTGGCTCTCGACCTTGTCCCTCGGGAACAGGAACGGCTTCTTGACCTCGACCTCGAAGCCCGCGTCGGACAGTGCCTGCTCGGCGTCGGCGGCGGTCTTGCCCGTCACGTCCGGCACGGTGACCATCTCGGGGCCCGCGGAGAGCGTGAGCGTCACGGTGTCGCCGCGGCCCAGCTTGCCGCCCGCCCCCGGCGCCTGCCGGGCGATCCTGCCCTTGTCGTGCGGGGAGTGCACCGTACCGTCCGCGATCTTCACCTCGAAGCCCGCGCCGCGCAGCGTCGCCTCCGCGTCCGCCCGGTCCCGGCCGGTCACGTCCGGCACGTCGACCTCGGCGCCGCGGCTGACCGTGAGCGCGACGGCGGTCTCCGGGCGCCGCTTGCTGCCCGCCGCCGGATCGGTGCCGATCACCGACCCCTTGGCGACCTCGTCGGAGAACTTCTTGTGCACCGTGCCGACGGTCAGCCCCAGGTCGCGCAGCTTGCGCTTGGCGTCGGCGACCGGGGTGCCCGCCAGGTCGGGCACCTGGACGATCTCCGGGCCCTTGGACAGGGTGATGGTGACCGTGCCCGTACCGCGGATGCGCTTGCCGTTCTCCGGCTCCGTGGCCATGACGTGGCCGCGCTCCACGTTCGGGCTGAAGGCGCGTTTCACCCGCACCTCCAGGCCCTCGGCGCGCAGCGTCTGCTCCGCCTTGGCCTGCGTCATGTCCAGTACGGCCGGGACGGTGGTGAACTGTCCGGAGTTGATGTACCAGACGCCCGCGCCCACCACCAGCACGAGCAGCACGGCCGCGATCACCGAGGCCGTCCTGCGCCGGGTCCGCAGCAGCCCGGCCCGCACCCCGGTCCATGTCCCGGACCGCGGGGCGGCCGCCGCCGGGCGCAGTCGGGTGGTCGGCTCGGCCGCCGACGCCGGGTCCGGTGGCGGGGTCTCCAGCCTGCTGGTGTGGTTCAGCGGCTCCTCCAGCGGCAGCGGCGGCTGTACGGCCGACCGCGGCAGCACGCTCGTACGGTCCTCGGAGCCCGCCGCCGCGCCGTCCGCCGGTGCCTCGTTGGCCTGCGGCGGCACCGCGTCCAGCTGCGCGTCGGTCAGCTCGGCCCGTACCGTGCGGGTCTGCGCGAGCAGCGTCACCGCGTCCTGCGGGCGCAGCTCGGGGCGGCGCGCGGTGGCCGCGGCGACCAGGTCGTCGAGCTGCGGCGCCAGCTCGGGCGCGTACGTGGAAGGGGCCGGCACGTCCTCGTGCAGGTGCTGGTAGAGCACCTGGGCGGCGCTGCCGCCGGAGTGCGGCTTGCCACCGGTCAGCATCTCGAACAGCACGACACCGCACGCGTAGACGTCCGCGGGCGGCCCCGCCGCACCGTCCGTACTGTCTTCGATGCGCTCGGGTGCCATGTAGGAGACCGTGCCCAGGACCGAGCCGGTCGAGGCGGTGCTGTTCGTGCCCACGGTCCGTACGAGGCCGAAGTCGGCGACCTTGACCCGGCCGTCGTCGCCGATCAGGACGTTCTCCGGCTTCATGTCGCGGTGCACCAGCCCGGCCCGGTGGGCGGCGCCCAGCGCGGCCAGGATCGGTTCCGCGATGTCCAGCGCCGCCCGCGGCTGGAGGGCGCCGCGCTCGCGCAGGACGTCGCGCAGCGTGCACCCGGCGACGTACTCCATGGCCAGGTACACGTACGTGCCGTCGGTGCCCTGGTCGTAGACGCCCACCACGTTGGGGTGGTCGAGCCGGGCTGCGGACTTGGCCTCGCGGATGAAGCGGTCGACGAACGCGGCGTCGGCCGCCAGCGACGGGTGCATCACCTTCAGGGCGAGCACCCGGTCCAGCCGGGTGTCCACGGCCCGGTAGACCGTGGCCATGCCGCCGGCGGCGACGCGCGCCTGCACCTGGTACCGGCCGTCGAGCAGCTGCCCGACCAGCGGGTCCTGAAGGGTCGTATCCACGGCAGACGAGTCTACGAGCCGCCGCGGCGGTGCCGGACGCCCTGCCCGGAACCGTGGGCCATTGCATCCGAACAGTGACAGGAGCGGGCCGTCGGCCGGGCCGGGATGTGCCGGATGCCCGTTTCGCGGGGTGGGTGGTGGCGGGCGATGGCGGGCGGCGGCCGATCAGGGGCGCCGCCCGCCGTGCCTCGGGTGTCCGCCGTACCCCGAGAGGCCCGGTGGCTCAGAAGGCCGGGCGCTCCGGGTCCAGCGCGGCGACGCCCTCCGCCGGGGAGGAAGCCTCCGCGTAGTGGCGGCGCGGGATGCGCCCGGCCCGGTACGCCAGCCGGCCGCCCTCGACCGCGTGCCGCATCGCCTCCGCCATCAGGACGGGCTCCTGCGCACGGGTCACCGCCGACGCCAGCATCACCGCGGCGCAGCCCAGCTCCATGGCCAGGGCGGCGTCGGAGGCGGTGCCGGCGCCCGCGTCCAGGATCACCGGGACCCCGGCCCGCTCGGTGATCAGTTGGAAGTTGTGCGGATTGCGGATGCCGAGTCCGGAGCCGATGGGGGAGCCCAGCGGCATGATCGCGGCGCAGCCCACGTCCTCCAGCTTGCGGGCCAGCACCGGGTCGTCGTTGGTGTACGGCAGGACGGTGAAGCCGTCGTCCACCAGGGTCTCCGCGGCGTCCAGCAGCTCGACCGGGTCGGGCAGCAGCGTGCGCTCGTCCGCGACCACCTCCAGCTTGACCCAGTCGGTGCCCAGCGCCTCCCGGGCCAGCCGGGCGGTCAGCACCGCCTCGCCCGCGGTGAAGCAGCCCGCGGTGTTCGGCAGCACACGGATGCCGTGCCGTTCCAGTACGGACAGCACCGAACCCTGCACGGTCGGGTCCAGGCGGCGCATGGCGACCGTCGTCAGCTCCGTACCGGAGGCGAGCAGCGCCCGCTCCAGGACGTCGAGACTGGGCGCCCCGCCCGTCCCCATGATGAGACGGGAGTGGAAGGTGGTGTCGGCGATGGTGAGGAGATCGTCGGCCATGACGTACGGATCAGCCTCCCTGTACTGCGGTGAGGACCTCGACGCGGTCGCCGTCGCCGAGCGCGGTGGCGGGCCACTGGCCGCGCGGCACCACGGCCTCGTTGACGGCGGCGGCCACGCCGCCCGGTGCCGTGGTCAGACCGGCGACGAGCCGGTCCAGGGTGAGCCCGCCGGGGAACTCCCGGGGCTCGCCGTTCACGGAGACGGTGATGGGCGTGGTGACGGTCATACGGACTGCTCCTGAGGGGCGGGGGCGGCCGTGGGGCCCTGGTCGGTGCCGTTCGCGGGAGCCTGAGGGGGACCGGACGACGGGACGGGGCCCGGCGACGGCACGGGACCGGACGGCGGGACGGGGCCGGACGGCGGCACGGAGCCGGACGAGGTCGGGAGGCCGGGCGCGTCCGGCGCGAAGCGGTCCGGGGTGAACGCCCGGGCCTCCTCCGGCAGCGGGCCGCCGGTCAGCGCCGCCGCCATCACGTCGCCCGTGACCGGCGTCAGCAGCACCCCGTTGCGGTGGTGGCCGGTCGCCACCAGCAGGCCGGGCAGCGCGGTCGGGCCGAGCAGCGGCGCGTTGTCGGGCGAGCCGGGGCGCAGGCCGGCGCGGGACTCGACCAGGGGCAGTTCGGTGATGCCGGGGACCAGCTCATGGGCGTCCCGCAGCAGCTCGTAGACCCCGCCCGCGGTGACTGTGGTGTCCCAGCCCAGCTCCTCGCTGGTGGCGCCGACGACCAGCTCGCCGTTCTCGCGCGGTACGAGGTAGAGCGGGCCGCCGCGCACCACGGCCCGTACGGTGCGGGACAGAAACGGTACGCCGCCGGGCAGGCCGTCCGGCATCCGCAACCGCAGCACCTGGCCCTTGACCGGGCGGACCGGCGGCAGCACGTCCTCCGGGACGCCCGCCAGCAGCCCGCTCCGGCTGCCCGCCGCGAGGACCACCTGCCCGGCCGTGATCCGAGTGCCGTCGGCCAGTTCGGCGCCGGTGGCGCGGCCCCGCACGACGGTCAGCCGCTCGGCGGCGGCGCGGAGGAGGACGACCCCGGCCCGCTCGCAGGCGGCGAGCAGCGCGGCGGCCAGCCGCCGCGGGTCGACCTGGTGGTCCCCGTCCACGCGCAGGCCCCCGCGCACGCCCGGCGCGAGCAACGGCTCCAGGCGCCGGCACTCGCGCCCCGTCAGCCACTCGGACTCCAGGCCGCTGCGGAGCTGGAGGGCGTGCAGGTCGCGCAGGTGGGCGCGGTCGTCGGCGTCCAGCGCGACGGCCAGGGTGCCGCACCGGCGGTAGCCGAGGTCCAGCCCGCTCGCCTCGGTCAGCTCGGCGGCGAACTCGGGGTAGCGGCGCGCGGAGGCGAGGTTGAGGCCGAGCAGCGTCTGCTCGCCGTAGTGCAGCTCGGTGACGGCGGCCAGCATCCCCGCCGCGACCTGGGCGGCGCCGCCGCCGGGGTCCGGATCGGCGACGGCGGTCCGCAACCCGAGCCGGGCCGCCCGCCAGGCGGTGACCAGGCCGATGACGCCGCCGCCGATGACGAGCACGTCGGGGCTCGCGCCGGGGGCGGAGGCCGCCCCGGGGGGTGTCGGTTTCCGTGCGGGTGGATGCGTGTTCCGTACGGGTGGATGCATGGGCGTCCAGCCCCTCCCTTCGCCGGCATGACCCGGATCAGGTTCGTACGGTCGGAGGCCGCGTCAGCCTCCCTCTCAGCCCGGTCGCGTCCGGGCTCCCGCGTGTGCGTTCACCGGCAACCCTAGTACGGGCCGCCGACGCGCCGTAAGGGAGCGCCGGGAGCGGGGAGCGGGGCCGGCGCCGGCGGGTCACGGACCGTGACGTTGTGTCATAGATCTCGTTGCGCGGTGCTCCAGGTCGCGAGACACACCGTCTTACAGTGATCGGGTGAGCGAGCAGACCCAGCCCCAGGACCCTGACCGCGCGCGCCAGGACCGCGAATCCGCCGAGCGCGCGGCCGAACGCAACCGGCGCGCCGTCATCGTCGGCGCCGGACTGGCCGGTGTGCAGACCGCCGTCGCCCTGCGCGAACAGGGCTGGCGCGGAGCGGTCACGGTGCTCGGCGAAGAGCCGCACCAGCCGTACGACCGCCCGCCGCTGTCCAAGGCCGTGCTGCTCGGCAAGGCCGACGGGTCCGCCTTCGACGTGGACTTCGAGGCGCTCGGCATCGAACTGCTGCTGGGCCGCCGCGCCATAGGGCTCGCGGCCGGCTCGCGGGTACTGGAGACGGACGCCGGGCCGCTGCCGTACGACCACCTGGTGATCGCCACCGGCGCCGAACCGGTCACGCTGCCCGGCTGCGACGGGCTGCCGGACGTCCACGTCCTGCGCACCCTCGACGACGCCGAGCGGCTGCGGCCCGTACTGACCGGGCAGCGCGAGGTCGTGGTCGTCGGCGCGGGCTGGATCGGCGCGGAGTTCACCACGGCGGCGCGCGAGGCGGGCTGCCGGGTGACGGTCGTCGAGGCCGCCGACCGGCCGCTGGCCGGCGCGCTGCCCGCCGAGGTCGCCGCTCCCATGGCGGCCTGGTACGAGGACAGCGGCGCCCGGCTGCGGACCGGCGCCCGGGTCGCCGCGGTCACCGAGGGCGCGGTGACGCTCGCCGACGGCGCGGTGCTCACCGCCGACGCGGTCGTCGTGGGCATCGGCGCCCGCCCCGCGACCTCCTGGCTGGCCGGTTCCGGCGTCGAGCTGTCGCCCGAGGACCGCTCCGTCCTGGCCGACGAACGGCTGCGCACCACGCAGCCCGACGTGTACGCGGTCGGCGACTGCGTCTCCTTCCCGTCCGCCCGCTACGGCAGCCGCCTGCTGGTCCACCACTGGGACAACGCCCTGCACGGGCCGCGCACGGTGGCCGCCACCATCGTCCGCGGCGCCGCCGAGGGGCCGGTGTACGACCCGGTCCCGTACTTCTGGTCCGAGCAGTTCGGCCGTTTCGTGCAGTACGCCGGGCACCACGCGGGCGCCGACGAGACGGTGTGGCGCGGCGACCCGGAGAGCGCCGCCTGGTCGGTGGTCTGGCTGCGCGAGGGCGTGCTCGTCGCGCTGCTGGCGGTCGGCCGGCCCCGTGACCTGGCCCAGGGACGCAGGCTCATCGAGCGGGGCGCGGTGCTGGACCGGCGGATGGCGGCGGACGCGTCCGTACCGCTGAAGTCGGCGGCGGTCTGAGGCGACGCGGGGCGGCCCGGGGTGATCTGGGGCGGCTTGGGACGGCCTGAGGCGGCCTGGGGGGGCGTGGGGCGACCCGAGGCGGCGTGGGGCGGAACCCGGTGCCGGAGCCGGGCCCGTGGCTCCGGCGGGTGGTGCGTCCGGTGGCGTTGCCCGGTGGCGCGTCCGGCGGTGCGTTCGGGTGCTGTGGGCTGCGCCGATGGCGATGCCCGGCTACCGGCTGTCAGTGCGAGGTGGCAGGCTTGTCCCGTGACCGAGATTGACGCAAAGATCGATGGACTCGTCCCCGCCTGGCTCACCCTCCCCGACATCGCCGAGATGATCGGTGTCGAGGTGACGCGTGTGCGGCAGCTGGTGAAGGAGGGCCAGCTGATCGCGGTGCGCCGTGGCGAGAACCGTGCCCTGCATGTGCCGGCCGACTTCATCAAGGACGGCAAGGTCGTCAAGGGCCTCGTCGGGACGCTGACGCTCCTCCGGGACGACGGCTTCGCCGACGAGGAGATGCTGGAATGGCTCTTCACCGCCGACGAGACCCTGCCGGGCACCCCCGCCCAGGCCCTGCGGGAGAATCGCGGTACGGAGGTGAAGCGCCGGGCCCAGGCGCTCGCCGTCTAGGCCCGCTCCCTGCTGCGGGGCGCACCCGTGCGCCGAGTGCGTCCGCAGCCGTACCACCGTCGTGACCGCACCCGTGGCCGCGACCGTCTTCGCACCACTGGCGTACGGACCGGAAGGCCCGGTCCGTACGCCGCAGACCTGGGGGGACCCGCTCGATGAGCACCGCACGCCATGCCCTGTCCGACGCCCGGCTCTACCTGTGCACGGACGCCCGCAAGCGCCAGGGCGACCTGGTGCCCTTCCTGGACGCGGTGCTCACGTCGGGCGTGGACATCGTGCAACTGCGCGACAAGGGCATGGAGGCCGCCGAAGAGCTGGCCCACCTGAAGACCTTCGCGGACGCCTGCCGCCGGCACGGCAAGCTGCTCGCGGTCAACGACCGCGCCGACGTCGCCCACGCCATCGGCTCGGACGTCCTGCACCTGGGCCAGGGCGACCTGCCGGTGCCCGCCGCCCGTGCCGTCCTCGGCGACGACGTGCTGATCGGCCGGTCCACCCACGCCGAGGCGGAGGTGGACGCCGCGCTGGCCGAGCCCGGCGTGGACTACTTCTGCACCGGACCCTGCTGGCCCACCCCGACCAAGCCCGGCCGCCACGCCCCCGGCCTGGACCTGGTCCGCTACGCCGCCGTGCGGCGGCCCGAACGCCCCTGGTTCGCCATCGGGGGGATCGACGCGTCCAACCTGGACCAGGTGCTGGACGCGGGCGCCCGCCGGGTGGTCGTCGTCCGGGCGATCACCGAGGCCGAGGACCCGGCGGCCGCGGCCGCCGATCTGGCGAAGCGGGTGCGCGCTCGCGGGGAGTGACCGTCGCCGCGGGTCGCTGGACGGGAGATGGCCGGGCGGTGTCCACGGTGTGGACCGGAACGCGGCTATCCGGGCATTTCACCGGAGCCGGTTGGTGAGCGGGAAGCCCGTGGATAATCTGCACGTATGGCCCTAGGCACAGCTTCCACCAGGACTGATCGCGCACGGACCGTGCGCGACCTGCTCGCTTCCGGCAAGCAGTCGTATTCGTTCGAGTTCGCCGCCCCGAAGACGGAGAAGGGCGAGCGGACGTTGTGGAACGCCATTCGCCGGATCGAGGCGGTCGCGCCGACCTTCGTGTCCGTGACGTACGGGGCGGGCGGCACCTCCCGCGAGGGCACGGTACGGGCGACCGAACGGATCGCCACCGACACCACCCTCACCCCGGTCGCCCACCTGACCGCCGTCAACCACTCCCTCGCCGACCTGCGCAACATCATCGGGCAGTACGCCGACGCCGGTATCCGCAACATGCTCGCGCTGCGCGGCGACCCGCCCGGCGACCCGATGGGCGACTGGATCCAGCACCCCGAAGGTGTCCTGTACGCCGCCGAACTGGTCCGCCTCATCAAGGAGTCGGGCGACTTCTGCGTCGGCGTGGCGGCCTTCCCGGAGATGCACCCGCGTTCGACGGACTGGGACACCGACGTACGGCACTTCGTCGACAAGTGCCGGGCCGGCGCGGACTTCGCGATCACCCAGATGTTCTTCTACGCCGAGGACTACCTCCGGCTGCGCGACCGGGTCGCCGCGGCGGGTTGCGAGACGCCCATCATCCCGGAGATCATGCCGGTCACCAACGTCCGCCAGATCGAACGGTTCGCGCAGCTCAGCAACGCCGCCTTCCCGCCCGAGCTGGCCGAGCGCATCCTCGCCGTCAAGGACGATCCGGCGGCTGTACGCTCCATTGGCATCGAGTATGCGACGGAGCTGTGTGCGCGCTTGATGGCCGAGGGAAGTCCCGGGTTGCACTTCATTACCCTGAACCACTCCACGGCGACGCTGGAAATCTACGAGAATCTGGGTCTGCACCAGCAGTCCTGACGGCGGTTTGCCGTACCACGGCGGTCTGTGGCGCGGCGGAAGAGGGGCGTACATGGGCTGGGTGGTCCTCTACATCGCATTCGGCTGTGTCGCCCTCTGGCTCCTCAGTGAAGTGCTGCTCCAGTACAAGGCCAGACTGCGGTGGCGGCTGCTGGCCTTCACCGGCTTTCTCGGTGTGGTCGTCGGTGTCGTCATCCCGTCGGTGATCGTGATAGCGGCCGGCGCCATCGCCTTCGCCGTCGGACAGACCTACGTCACGCTCTCCTTCCGGAGCGGTTTCCAGTCCGGCTGGGCGCTGCGCGGCAAGCGCCGGGACAGCGGCAAGCGCGGTGACAACCGGCGCCGCCGGGCCAAGGGCGGCGGCCGGGCCCCCGCCGCCGGGCCGACCCTCCAGGTCAGCGGCCTGGAGGCGGTCCCCGCGGCGGAGGAAGCGGACACCGGTACGGCGGTCTATGACGGCACGGCGGCGTTCGACAGCACAGCGGCGTTCGACGGCACGGACCCCTTCGCGGGCGTCGAGAGCACTCCGAACGGCTACGGAGGCGGCGACGCCACCGAGGTGTACGCCCCGCAGCCGGTCCCCGAGGAGACCGGCCAGTACGGCATATACAGCCCCGACGCGCGCTCGCAGCAGCCCGGCTATGCCGCATACGACGGCTACGGGGGATACGGGCAGGACGCCTACGGCTACGACGGTGGTTACGGCACCGCCGCCCAGAGCGGGCAGGACGCCTACCCCGACCACTACAGCGCTTACGGCACGGACCAGGGCCACGGCCAGGGGCAGGGCCACGGCCAGGGACAGAGCCACGGTCAGGGGCAGGGCCAGGGTGGGCTGCACGGCCAGGAGCAGGGCGGCCAGGTGCCCTACGCCGACCCGTACGCCGGCGCGCAGCAGTACGCCGGGCAGTACGACCCGTACGACCAGCCCGACGCCTTCGGCGGCACCCAGGCATACCCGGCGCAGCAGTACACCGGTGTGCAGGACCCGTCGCAGGCCCAGGCGCAGCCCTCCTACGGGGACACTCCGCCCGGCGGGGTATGGGTCCCCCAGCAGCGCGGCAACGAGCCCGGCGCCGACCAGCCGTACCCGCCCTACCAGCCCCCGCAGAACCAGAACCAGGGTTACGACGAGCAGCAGTACCGCTACTGAGGGGCCCGCGGGCGCCGTCGGCCCACCCGCGGGCGGGGTCGGCTCACTCGGAGCCGCGCCAGTCGTCCCCGTTCACGATCAGGCCCGCGACGAGGGCGCCCGACATTCCGGCGTGCGCCAGTCCGCCGCCCGGATGCGTCCAGCCGCCGACGGCGTACAGCCCCGGTATGCGCGTGCGATTGCCGGGACGCAGGAAGCGGCCGCCGGCCCCGGCCAGCGCCGGACCCGGTATCGCCGCGCCCTCGGCGGGCGGCAGCACGGCCCGCCACAGCACCCGCTCCCGCAGCCCCGGTATCGCCGCCTCGGCGGCCGCCATCAGCCGGTCGGCGGCCGCCGCCTGCGCGGCCGTCTCCCCGGCGGACGCGGAGCCCGCGTCGGGAGCGGTGGGCGGCAGGGCCAGTTCTCCGTACGGGGCGACGGCGGCGCTCAGCGTCGCGGCCTCGTGCCCGTCGTCCGGCCGGGACGTCGGATCGTCCGGGCGCAGCACCGTCACCGTCGGACGCTCGCACAGCGCTCCCGGGCCGTCCGGCCCGAAGAGCGTTTCCCACTCCGCCGCCCGGTCGGCCGCGTGGACCACCGTGCGGTGGACCGCGTCCGCCGGCCGGGGGCCGCGCAGTGCGAGGGCGACCGTGAACCGTCCCGGCGTCCGGCGGTGTGCGTCGGCGTCGGGCCGTACGTCGTCCGCGCCCCACGGCTGCGCGCCCTTCAGAAGGGCCGTCAGCCGCTGCGGAGCCACGCCCGCGACGACCGTGTCCGCCTCGGCACACCCGCCGTCGCGCAACTCCACGCCCGCCGCCCGGCCGTCCGCCTCGACGACGCGCGTCACCTCGGCGCCGAAGGTGAACTCCACCTTCCGGGCCAGGCAACGCTCGTACAGCGCGTCGGCCAGCGCCCGGATGCCGCCGCGTGGATACCAACTTCCGAAAGTCTGCTCCATGTACGGAAGAACCGCGGCGCTCGCCGGGACGGTGCGCGGGTCGAAGCCGTACGCCAGGGCGTAGCTCTCCAGGAGGGCGGTCAGCCGCGGGTCCTTCAGCTCGTGGGCGGCGATGCCGGCGAGGGAGGCGTCCGGCACCGGCTTGCGGCGCCCGAACAGGCCGCGCTTGGGCAGCGCCGGGTACGGGTCACGCCCGAGCACCTGCCAGTCGGGCCACAGCGGCTCCTCCAGCAGCGGGCGGCGGGTACGGTCCCAGGCATCGCGGGCGCGGCCCAGGAACGCGCTCCAGCGCTCACCGGCGCCCTCACCGAGCGCGCCGTCCAGCGCCGCGAGGACACCGGCCCGTGACGCGTTCGGCAGGGAGACGGCCGTGCCGTCGGCGAAGACGTGCCGGGCGGCCGGGTCGACCTGGGACAGCTCGACGACGCTCTCCAGCGGCTCGCGGCCGGTCTTGACGAACAGGTCGCGGTAGACGGCGGGCAGATGCAGCAGCCCGGGGCCGGTGTCGAAGCCGAAACCCGCGCGCTCGAACCGGCGCACCGCGCCGCCGTACGTCGCCTCACGCTCGTACACCGCCACCCGGTGGCCCGCGACGGCCAGCCGGGCGGCGGCCGCCATCGCGCCCATCCCGGCGCCGATCACCGCAATCCGTGCCATGCCTGCGACTTTATCCGGCGCCACTGACAACGCCGCTCCCGCCCGGCACCGGCGGCCGCGCCCGTACCGCGTCGGCCGGACGGCCCGCCCAGGCCGTACGGCGCTGTCCGTACGGCCCGCCCGGAGCCGTGCCGCGCGGGCCGGACAGCCCGGCCCGCGCGGCCTCCCCGGCTCAGCCCACCGGCGTCGAGCCCTCCCGCGCCGCCGCCAGGTGCCGCTCCTCCCGCCGCTGCCGCCTGCGCCGCAGGAAGCGCCGTACCCGCGACCACAGGAACGCCACCAGCACGATTCCGCCGGCCAGCAGCACACCGGCGACGACCGCCGCGGCCACCGGATGGAACACCGCGAAGACCACGATGCCCGCGACCCCGAGGTCCTCCAGGGTGCTCAGCACGAAGTTGCTGGCCGGTTCCGGCGAGGTGTTGACCGCCATCCGCGTGCCCGCCTTGACCAGATGGCTGACCAGCGCGCTGGTGCCGCCCACCGCGCCCGCCGCCAGCTCGGGCAGCGACCCGTCGTGGCCCGCCAGCAGCGCCGCCACGACCCCGCCGGACACCGGCCGCACGACCGTGTGCACGGCGTCCCAGACCGAGTCCACGTACGGGATCTTGTCGGCGACCGCCTCGATCAGGAAGAGCACCCCCGCCACGATCAGCACATCGGTGCGCTGCAAGGAGGCGGGCACCTCGTCGGCGACTCCGGTGGCACCGAGCACGCCGAGGAGCAGGACCACGGCATAGGCGTTGATTCCGCTGGCCCATCCGCTGGTGAAGACAAGGGGGAGTACCGACACGCAGGAGATCGTAACCAGCCGCTGCGCGCCGGTGCTCAGGTTTGAGTATCCGTACTCAGTCACCGAGATGAGTAGGTACGCGGATGGGCTGCGACCTGCGCGGACGGAAGAGTGTGCAGCACGGAAGGGACGCCGGGCCGGCACCGCCGGCACGGGGCGGCGGAACGGCACGGCAGCCCGGACGTGACGGGGGAGTACGGGGGAAGATAGGGGGCTCCACGGGGGAAAGTACGGGGGTACGGGGCCCCACGGGGGAAGCGCTGTCCTGGACGGATCGCCGGGGGAACGATCCGGCCCGGGGCAGCGCGCCTGGTACGGGACAGCGGCGGCGGCCGGCTCACGAAGCCGGCCGCCGCCGCTGTGTGCGCCCCGGGGCGCACGGACAGGCGCTCCGAGGGCGTGCCGGGCACCCGGGAGCGCCCACGGGCGCCTACGGGTGCCCGCTCACCCGTCCCTGAAGGAGCCGGGACAGCGAGGCGTGCACGTCGTCGATCGACCGGTGCGGCTGGTAGGACTGCCAGTCCAGCGCCGCCACCAGCACCATCCCGAACAGCGCGGACGCCGTCAGCGGGATGTCGATGTCCTCGCTCAGCTCACCGCCCGCCACCGCCTCCCGGAGCACGCCCTCCACGACCGTGATGGCCCGCTCCCGCACCACCATCAGCGTCGACTGCCAGGCCCGGTTGGTGCGCCACAGCTCGGCGACGTAGAGCTGGGTCAGCGCCGGATAGCGGGCGATGAAGTCCAGCCCCGCCCGGATCATCGCGTCCAGCGCGTCCACCCGGCTGCCGCCGCGGTCCGCCGACGCGTCGGCCGCCTCCTGGAGGGAGGTGGCCAGCAGCTCGATGCCGTGCCGCAGCAACTCCTCGAAGAGTTCGTTCTTGCTCGCGAAGTTGTAGTACACGGTGCCCTTCGCGACACCCGCGCGCTCGGCGATCTCGTCCACCGTCGTCGAGGAGAAGCCCTGTTCGGCAATGAGCGTGACGGCGGCCTCGAAGAGCTTGCGCCGGGTGGTCTGGCGGCGCGTGCTGGAGCTGTCCATGGGGGAGATTGTGCCGCTCCCGGCGGCCCGCGCGCTCACAGGCTCAGCTCCGGGTGGAGGTCCTTCATCCGGAGGACCTGCTTCCCGCGCGCCGCCCAGGCGGTCAGCGCGAGCGCGGCGGCGGTGAAGGCGAGCAGGACGGCACTGCCCTGCCACACGGGCGCGAGGTCACCGCCCGTGATGAGCCGTCGCAGCCCCTCGACGATGTAACTCATCGGCAGGTACGGATGGATGGCGTTGAAGAAACCGGGACTGGTCTGCACCGGGTACGTACCGCCCGCCGACGTCAACTGGAGCATCAGCAGCGCCAGCACCAGAATGCGTCCGGCCGGTCCGAAGCGGGCGTTCAGCCACTGCACGATCGCCGCGAAGCAGGCCGTGGCCAGCAGCAGGAAGCCGATCGTGCCGGCCGGCCGCTCCATCCGGAGGCCGAGCCCGTAGTGCAGGACGGACATCAGCGCGGCCGTCTGGAGCACCCCGAGGGCGAACACCGGCAGCCATCCGGACACCGCGATCCGCCAGGCGCCCGCGCCCATGACGAGCGCGCGCCGGTTGAGCGGCGGAATCAGCATGTACGCGACCATCGCGCCGACCCAGAGGGAGAGCGGGATGAAGTACGGGGCGAAGCCGGTGCCGTAGTTGGGCGCGCGGTGCGCCGCCTGGGAGGCGAGCTGCACCGGGTCGGACATCACGCGCGTACGGGCGTCCCGGTCCTGCTTGCCGTAGTCGGGGATCTGCCGCACACCGTCGCGCAGCCCGCCCGCCAGCTTCTCGGAACCGTCGGAGAGCTTGAACATGCCGCCGTACAGGGTCTGCGCGCCGTCCTTCAGCTTGCCGACCCCCTGGTCGAGTTCGCCCGCGCCGGACGCGGCGCGGCCCGCGCCGTCGTGCAGTTTCCGGGCCCCGTCGGCCGCCCGGCCCGCGCCGTCCGCCAGCTTCCCGGTCCCGGAGGCCAGCTTGCCGGCGCCCGCGGAGACCTGGTGGGCGCCCGCGTTGAGCTGGTTGATCTTCGCGACCGCGGCGTCCATGTCGGCGCCGAGGGTCGGGCCGCGCCGCGCCAGTTCGCCTGCCAGCCGGTGCAGCGAGTCGAGGTCGCGGCCCAACTGGTCGAGGTTCTTCCGGTCGTGGACGTAGCCGCTGATCTCCTCGGCCTTGGCCGCGGCGGCCGCCGCCTGCTCCTTGAGCTGCTTCAGCTCGGCGCAGGAGGCGTCGGGCCGCGCCCCGGCGCCGCACCGCTGCCGGTAGAACTCCGCGAGGTGGTCGGACATCCCCCGGGAGAGCCGGGCGCCCGCGTCGGCCGCGCGTGGCAGCTTGTCCAGGTTGTCGCGTACGGCCTGCGAACCGTCGGCGACCGCCTGGGCGATCCGCCCGATCTCCTTGCCGTGCGCCCGTATGAAGGGCCCCACTTCGCCCACCACGCCGTTGACCTTGTCGGCCAGTTGCTGGGTGCCCTGGGCGACCTGGCCGGAACCGGAAGCCAGCCGGTCCGCTCCCCGGGACGCGGCGGACGCGCCCTTGGAGAGGTCGGCGGTGCCGGTGGCGAGCCGACCGGCGCCCGCGTCGAGGTCCTTCAGGCCGGCGGCCAGCGTGCCGCTGCCGTCCTTGGCGGTACCCAGCCCGTCCTTGAGTTCGCCGGTGCCGTCCTGGGCCTGCCCGATGCCGTCCTTGAGCTTCCCGGCGCCGTCCGCGGCCTCCTGCGTCTCGTCGTGCAGTGTCGAGAAGGAGACGAAGATGTTGTCGTAGAAGCTGCGCGAGGACTTCACCGAGGCCGCCGAGCGCACCTCGGAGAAGACCGTGCGGGAGATCTGTCCGACGATGTAGTTGTTCGCGTCGTTCGTGCGGACCTGGAGGGCACCGGTCTCCGGATGGTCGCCCGCACTGGACGCGATCCGCTTGCTGAAGTCCTCGGGAACGGTCAGCGACAGGTAGTACGAGCCGTCCTCGACGCCCTGGTCGGCCTCTTCGGCGCTCACCTCGTGCCAGTCGAAGGTGTGACTGTCGCGCAGACCGTCCACGATGCTGTCGCCGGCCGTGACCTTCTTGCCCTTGGCCTCGGCACCCGCGTCCTCGTTGACGAGCGCGACGGGGATCTTGTCCAGGCGCCCGTACGGGTCCCAGAAGGAGAACAGGTACAGCGCGCCGTACAGGAGCGGCAGCAGGAGCAGGGCGATCAGCGCCGCCATCGGCAGCTTGCCCCTCCCGAACCGCTTCAGCTCAAGCGCGGCCAGCCTCGGCGAGCGCATCCGCCGCCCCCTTCTCGTCGTCGGGGGTGCCCGTGCCGTCGGCGCCGGAGGCTTCGGCGCCCCTTACGCCGCCTCGCGGGGCGGTGCGCGCCACGACCGCGCCGCCCGGCGCCTGGCTGCACACCGCGAGCACGGTCGTGCCGGACTCCGCGAGGGAGCGCAGCGTCGCCCAGAGATCTGCGCGTTCGGCGTCGGAGAGCTTCATGTCGGTGTCGTCGACGGCGAGCAGGCGGGGCCGGCCGATCAGCGCCAGGGCCATCGACAGGCGCAGCGCCTCCGGCCGTTCCAGGTCGCGTATGGACGTCCGGTCGCCCTTGGGCAGGGTGGCCAGGTCCAGGCCGGCCGCTTCCAGGGCCGCGTCGATCCGGGCGCGGGCTGCTGCTGTACGCTCCCGGCGCGGACGCAGCAGCGCGCTGAGGGTGCCCCCGGCGGTAGCTGGGGGAGAGTCGCCGAACCGGCGCTGTAGCAGGACGCGTTCGCGCAGTTGCTCGGCCACGGTCAGCGCGGGTTCGAGATCGGTGACACCGGGTACGTGAGCGAGGGCGGTGACCGCTCGTACCGCTGCCTTCTTCTTCGGCAGCGGCAGGCCCGCGACCTCGGCCGTACCGGCGGTGGTCGCCATCCGGCCGGTGAGCGCGAGCAGCAGGCAGGTGCGTCCGGAGCCGGACGGGCCTTCCACGGCGATCAGCGAACCCGGCTGCGCCGCGAGGCCGACGTCCCGGAAGGCCCAGCCGCGCGGGCCCCGGAGGCCGTAGCCCGTGGCGGTGACGGCCGCCCCGTGCGGGGTGCTGTGCACGATCCCCTCCCTTGAACTGACCAGTCAGTACAAAAAAGTATGCGCAGCCTTGTCATGTCTCCGCAAGAGGGTCCGCGGGGCCCGCCCGCTTTCCGCGGAAAGAAAGGATCTCTTCGCATTGCCCCTGTCTTCCGGGGAAAGAGCAGGTCAGAGCCGATTGTCAGTGGTGTGCCGCACGATGGCCCCATAACGGTCCTGAACCGTCATGCGACGACAGGAGGTTCGTCATGGCAGCCAGTTCGGCCGCGGGCAGCTCCGCGGCGTACGGCCCTCCGGGCGATGTCCACCCCGTCCTGCGCCGGGCGGCCGCGCCGCCCGCCGCCCTCGACCTGCTCGCCCAGGCGCAGCGCGGCGTCGACGAGGCCCGCAGCCTGGAAACCCCCAACGAGCGCTACGCCACCGCCCACCTCGCCGCGCTGCGTACGGCCGCCGCCGTCCTCGCCGTGCGCGGCCGCCCGGAGACCAGCCTCCGCCGCCGGCAGCGCATCCGCAGCGCCTGGGAGGTCCTGCCCGAGGTCGCTCCCGAACTCGCCGAGTGGAGCGCGCTGTTCGCCTCCGGAGCCCAGCGCCGCGCCCGGGCCGAGGCGGGCATAGCCGGCGCGGCCGGCCCGCGCGACGCCGACGACCTGATCCGCGACGTGGCGATGTTCCTGCGTCTGGTGGAACGGATGCTGCTCCTCCAGCCGGTACTGCCCTCGCAGCGGGCGGGGTGAGGAGGAGGGGCGGGCGGCAGCGGGGCTGCCGGGCCGTCCTCGCAGGTCCCATTAGGGTGGTACCCATCAGTTCATGCCCCCGCCGAGGAGCCACCCGCCGTGTCTGACCCGCTGCGCCCGCGCGCATCCCTTCGTACCGCCGTGGTCTGGGAGGTTCTCAAAGACGCCCTGGAGCACCGGGCCGAAGCCGCCGGGCGGGACGCCCTCGACGTCCTGGACACCGGCGGCGGCACGGGCAACTTCGCCGTGCCGGTCGCGCGTCTGGGACACCGCGTCACGGTGGTGGACCCCAGCCCCAACGCCCTGTTCGCCCTGGAGCGGCGGGCCGCCGAGGCGGGCGTCGCCGACCGGGTGCGCGCGGTGCAGGGTGACGCCCACGGACTGTTCGACGTGGTCGAGCCCGGCGGCTACGACGCGGTGCTCTGCCACGGCGTACTGGAGTACGTCGACGACCCGGCCGAGGGCGTGCGCAACGCCGTCGGCGCGCTGCGCCCGGCCGGCACCCTGAGCCTGCTCGCGGCCGGACTCGGCGGCGCCGTCCTCGCCCGCGCCCTGGCGGGCCACTTCACCGAGGCCAAGAACGCCCTGTCGGACCCGGCGGGCCGCTGGGGCGACGGCGACCCGGTGCCCCGGCGCTTCACCGCCGAGCAGCTCACCGAGCTGGTCGCGGACACCGGCCTGCGGGTCGGCGCCGTGCACGGCGTACGGGTCTTCGCCGACCTGGTGCCCGGCGTGCTCGTGGACACCGAGCCCGGCGCCATGGACGCCCTGCTCAAACTGGAGGCAGCCGCCGCCGAGCAGCCCGCCTTCCACTCGGTCGCCACCCAGCTGCACGTCCTCGCAGAGCGCGGCTGACACCGCCGGCCCGCTTTCCCGCACGTGCAGTCGGCCACAGGCCACCCGATCAGCCGCTTCGCCCCGTATGATCGGGGTACAGCGTCCGGCATGACGGATCGGAGGGTGGGGAATGCAGCCTGCAAGCACCACCGACCGCCGTGGCGGCCCGGACAGTGAATTGGCGTAGAGGGGCGGGTTTCACGGGGGCGATTCCCTGCCTATCCTGAAAGGGTCGCACCCGGTCGCCCCCGCGACCGACGAGTAGGAGGACTCCGTGCCGCTCTCGGAGCACGAGCAGCGAATGCTCGAGCAAATGGAGCGAGCGCTGTACGCCGAAGATCCCAAGTTCGCGACAGCGCTTGAGGGAAGCGGGCTGCGTACGTACACCCGGCGACGGGTCTACCAAGCGGTCGCGGGCTTCCTGGTAGGTATCGCGCTCCTCATGGCCGGAATGGTCGCACAGCAGATCTGGGTCAGCGTGGTGGGCTTCCTCGTCATGCTGGGCTGCGCGGTGCTCGCGGTCACCGGATGGCGCAAGGCCCCCAAGCCGGGCGAGCAGCAGGCCACGACTGGCGGCCGCGCGGGACCCGGCGGCTCCGGCGGCACCTCGGCCCGTCGTCAGGCCAGGCAGCGCCGATCGATGATGGACCGGATCGAGAGCCGCTGGCAGCGCCGCCGCGACGAACAGGGCCACTGAAACACCCCGCGGACTTCCTCCTCGTCCGCGTCCCCGCCTCACGATGCGGCCGTCCGAACCCGGACGGCCGCTTTTCGTGCGCCCAGCACCCACACCGAGCCGAGCGGCCCGCGCCCGGCCGGTAGCCACGCTCCCGCAGCCGAGTACGGGCCCGGTCCTCCGGACTTCGTCCTACGGTCCGCCCCCTCCCGCCGTACAGCGACCGTCGGCCGGTGGGGGCAGACGTCCCCCCACCCTCGCCGCGGTAGCCGAACGTGTACGGGAGGGTGCGGGACCGGAGGACGAAGTCTGTAGGGCCCGGGCCCGCGCCACGGTCGAGCTGCCCGCAGTCCGGCGGAGTTTCTTCGCCCGACGGCGGGTCGGGCGTCGTGGCCGACTGGCTGTCTGTGCCGGGTGGCGCTCTCTTCGGTCCGGTCACGGGAGCGGTCCTCCAGACTCCGTCCTACGGCCCGCCCCCTCCTGTTGTACGGCGACTGTCGGCCGGTGGGGGCAGGCGTCCGCCCACCCGCGCCGTGATAGCCGAACGTGTACGGGAGGGGTCGGGACCGTAGGACGAAGTCTGGAGGGCCCGGGCCCGCGCCACGGTCGAGCTGCCCGCGGTGCGGCGGAGTTTCGGTGCCCGGCGGCGGGCCGGACTCCGTGGCCGACTGGCAGGCCGTGTCGGGTGGCGCCGCCGCGGCCCGGACACGGGGCCGGGCCTCCGGACTTCGTCCTACGGTCCGCCCCCTCCCCGCCGTATGGCGACCGTCGGCCGGTTGGGGCAGACGTCCTCCCATCCACGCCGCGGTGGCCGAACGCGTACGGGAGGGTTCGGGACCGGAGGACGGAGTCTGGAGGGCCCGGGCCCGCGTCACCGTCGAGCTGTCCGTAGTCCGGACGGAGATTCGGTCCGACGGCGGGCCCAGGCCGTTGTTGCTCTTTGCGACCGTGAGGGGGGAGACGGCCTCATTTCCCTCACCTGAGGGCCGGGACTACGGCCTGCCCCTTGAGAGCCCCACCGCGCCTGCCGCGCGGCGCGCCGCCGTGGCCGGTGGGCTTGTTGTGCAGCGGGTCACGAAGGCGGACCAGCGGGACGAGAGGGTCCACAGGGCCCGGGCGGCCGAGCGGGGCGCCAGCAGGGCGCGTAGGCGCAGGCGGCGGGAGGCGCCGTCTCGTAGGCCGGCGCGGACGCGCTGCACCTCGTCGGCGAGGCCGGCTGCCGGACGCGGGTCCGGCGCGTAGAGGACCTGTTCCACCGAGGCCGCGACGCGACGGGCCGCTGCCGCCGCCGTGCCGTCCAGCTCACCTAGGCGTACGATGCGCTCCGCCGCCTTGCGCGGGGTCAGGGACTCGTCCGGCAGGATGCCGTAGTCCCAGCCGGAGTCGACCAGTTCCCGCCAGGCCGCGAGCGTACGGGCGGTGCCGTACGGCCCGGGGCGCGCGCGGCCCTGCGGCTCCGGTGGCCCGCCGTGACCCCGGGAGGCGGCGTCGACCGCCTCCGCACGGGCCGTGAACGCCCCGGCCGGGCCGTCCTGACCCGGGCGGCCGCCGCGCAGACGCCGCGAGCGGACCCGCAGCCGCCACAGCAGCGGCAGTACCGGCACCAGGAGCAGGACCACCGCGCCAACGCCGACGGCCGTGACCGCCCAGGGCGAGGGCCCGTCGTCCGCCGGGCCGCTCGTCGACTGCGCGGGCGGTGTCCAGCAGGGGCCCACGCGCCGCTCGGCGGGAGCGCAGCTCTGCGAGGGCGACGGCCCCACGGGCGCCGCCGCCGAACGCGACGGCTGCGGCGCCGGGGCGCTCGTCCCGCCGGTGGACGGGGTGTCGGCGAGGGTGTAGTCGGGCGGCGTGCCACGGCTCGGCGTCGGCTCGAAGCGCGTCCACCCCGTCCCCTCGAAGTACAGCTCGGGCCACGCGTGCGCGTCCTTGAGGCCCACCGAGGTCGATCCGTCGCTCTGCCGGGTGCCGGGGGTGAACCCGACCGCGACCCGGGCCGGTATGCCCAGCGTGCGTGCCATCGCCGCCATCGAGAAGGCGAAGTGCACGCAGAAACCCTCCTTCTGCTCCAGGAACCGGGCGATGGCCTCCGTGCCGCTGCCGGCCCGCACCTCCGTGTTGTAGGTGAAGCCGCCGTCGAGCGAGAACCAGTCCTGGAGGCGGACCGCCTTGTTGTACGCCGACCCGGCGTCCCGCGTCACCCGCCGCGCGGTCTCGCGCACCACCGGGGGCAGCGAGTCCGGCACCTTCGTGTATTCCCGCGTCAGTTCGGCGGGCGGCGCGGGCGCGGTGTCCAGTTGCCGTGCGGTGGGCCGCACGAGCAGGCTCTCGACCTGGTACTGCACACCACGGGTGTTCTGCCCGCGGTCGCCGACCAGCGTGCGGCCCTCCGGTTCGAAACGCCAGCGGCCGGCGATGTCCACGCGGGAGGCGGGGTAGGGCAGCGGCAGCCAGTTCTGCGCGTACCAAGGAGCGGCGGAGACGGAGGTGTTGACGGTGGTGACATCCACCGTCGGGCTCAGCCCCGTAGGGTCGGGCAGCCGGTCGGGCACGTCCTTGACGGCGCGCTCGGACGGCTTCCACGCCGTACCGTCGAACTGGTCGAGCGCGACGATCCGCAGATACAGGTCACGGGTGTCCGAAGCGGTGGTGCGGTAGTTGAGGACCTGCCGGTCCTCCGGCTGGTTCAGGCTGTTCTGCAGGGAGACCAGCGGGTTCACCGCGGAGATCGTGCCGCCGCCGCCCGTCCCGCGGCCGGCCACGGCCGGGCCCAGCAGCCCGCCGCCGAGGGACGGCAGCACCGCGGGCACCACCAGGGCGACGCCCAGCACCAGCGCGCCGATCCGGCGGCCCGTACGGACCGGGGCGTACGCCGGGCCGCCCCCGGCGGAGGCATAGCTCTGCCCCTTGGCGACCGGTGGCCGTCCGACGCCGGGGGCCCGGCCGCCGAACACCCGGCCCCACTGCGAGAGCCGGTCCCGGCCCTCGGCCAGGAGCAGCAGCAGATAGCCGGCCCCCGCGATCAGGAACCACAGCCAGCCGGCGCCGCCTTGGGAGAGGCCCGCCGCCACCGAATACAGCGCGAGCAGCGGCAGCCCGGCGGGCGCCGCGCTGCGGTACGTCACGGCCAGTGTGTCCACCACGAGGCCGACCAGCAGCACCCCGCCGACCAGCAGCAGGCGGATGCCCGCCGTCACCGGCGCCGGTATGGCGTAGCGGCCGACGTCGGCGACGCCCTCCTGCGTCAGTTCGCCGAGTTCCCGGAACGCGTCGGGCCCCGGCAGCACCCCGCCGATCGCCTGGTCGTTGGCGAAGAGCACGGTGAGCAGCAGCAGTGCCACCACGGCCTGCGCCGCGACGGTCAGCGGCCGTGCCAGCGGTACCCGGCGGGCCAGCGCGCCCGCGCCGGACACGATCACCAGCAGGACGGCCGCCTGCATCATCCAGCCGACCGGTTCCACCAGCGGCAGCAGCGCACTGGACGCGGACAGCGTCGCCACCGCCGCGCACACCGTCAGCCGCGCCCGCCCGCTCATGTCGTCACTCCGCTTCCCGGTGCCGCGACCGGCCCGGCGGACCCGGGGCCGGCGGAAGGCCCGTACGCCGTGGCCGGGCCGCCGCCACCCGAGGGGCCTTGCCGTACGCCGGCCACTTGGTCCGCCTGCCGCCACAGTGCCGTCAGCGCATCGCCCGGCGACACCGGCAACGCCTTCCAGCCCGCTTCACGGAGCATCCGCAGGCGCTCGGCGAGCGGCCGCCCGGCCTCGCCGGTGCCGGCCCGCGGCCCGTCCGCGCCCCGCGACCAGGCGTCGCCGTCCAGGACGAACGCGACCGCCGCCCCGCTGCGCTGCCGCATCCGCCCGGCCACCGCGGCCTGTTCCTCGTCCAGGTCGCCGAAGAACGCGACCAGCAGCCCTTCGTTGCCGCCGCGCAGCACGTCGTACGCCCGGGCCAGGCCCGGTTCGGCGGAGTGCTCCACCACGGCGAGGGTGTCCAGCAGCAGCCCCGCGGTGTCGGCGGACTCGGTGCCGCCCGCCCAGCCGCCGGCCCCGTCCGGGCCCGGTACGGACGTGCCCGTGTCGGTCAGGAAGCGCACCGAGAAGCCGCGCTCCAGCAGGTGGACCGCGGTCGACGCGGCGCCCGACACGGCCCATTCGAACGCGGAGTCCGGGCCGGAGCCCTGGTGGGCCGTGCGCCGTGTGTCCAGGAGGACCGTGCAGCGCGCCTTCTGCGGCTGTTCCTCCCGGCGGACCATCAGCTCGCCGTAGCGCGCGGTGGAACGCCAGTGGACACGGCGCAGGTCGTCGCCGTGGCGGTAGCCGCGGGGGATGACGTCGTCCTCGCCGGCCAGCGCGAGCGCCCGCTGCCGCCCGTCGCCGTACCCGGAAGCCTCACCGGTGAGCCGCACCGGCGGCAGCGGCTCGATCCTCGGCACCACCGTCAGGGTGTCCTGGTCGCTGAAGGAGCGGGTCAGCTCGCACATGCCGAAAGGGTCGGACAGCCGCAGCTGCAGCGGCCCCAGCGGATACCGTCCCCGCAGGTCGGAGCGGACCCGGTAGGACACCTCGCGACGGCCGCCCGCCTCCACCCGGTCCAGGACGAACCGGGGCCGCGGCCCGAGCACGTACGGCACCCGGTCCTGGAGCATCAGCACCCCGGTGGGCAGCCGCGAGACGTTCTCCACCCGCAGCAGCACCCGCGACTCGGCGGCGGCCGGCACCCGGGCGGGGGAGAGGGTCCGGCTTCCCGCGACGCGGTAGCGGGTGCGGTGCAGCACGAACGCGCACACCAGGGGCAGCGCGGCCAGCAGCAGCCCGACCCGGAGCAGGTCCGTCTGCCCGAGGGCGTACGCGCACACGGCGGCGGCCACACCCGCCGCCAGGAAGGACCGGCCGCGCGTCGTCAGCCCCGCGAAGGCGGCCCGCAGCCCGCCGGGCTCCGGAGCTTCCCCGGTCCCCCCGCCCGCCATCAGTACCCCCGGGCGCCGGGCGGCTGCTGCGCGTGCGGTCGGGGCCACTGCTGTGCCGAGGGGTCGGGGACCGACGTACGGCGCAGGATCTCGACGACGACCTGCTCGGCCGTACGGCGGTTCAACTGGGCCTGAGCGGTCGGCAGCAGCCGGTGTGCCAGCACCGCCACCGCGAGCGCCTGCACGTCGTCGGGGAGGGCGTACTCCCGGCCGGCCAGCGCCGCCGACGCCTTCGCCGCGCGCAGCAGGTGCAGCGTCGCCCGCGGCGAGGCCCCCAGCCGCAGCTCGGGGTGGTTGCGGGTGGCGGCCACCAGGTCCACCGCGTATCTGCGGACCGGCGCGGCGACGTGGACCGCGCGCACCGCGTCGATCAGCTTCAGTATCTCGTCGGCGTGCGCGACCGGCTGGAGCTCCTCCAGGGGCGAGGCGGCACCGTGCACGTCGAGCATCTGCAGCTCGGCCTCCGGGCTCGGGTACCCGATCGAGACCCGCGCCATGAAACGGTCCCGCTGGGCCTCCGGAAGGGGGTAGGTGCCCTCCATCTCGACCGGGTTCTGGGTGGCGACGACCATGAAGGGCGCGGGCAGCTCGTAGGTCTGCCCGTCCATCGTGACCTGGCGCTCCTCCATCGACTCCAGCAGCGCGGACTGGGTCTTGGGCGAGGCGCGGTTGATCTCGTCACCGATCACGATCTGGGCGAAGACCGCGCCGGGCTTGAACTCGAAGTCCCGCCGCTGCTGGTCGTAGACGCTCACGCCGGTGATGTCCGACGGCAGCAGGTCGGGGGTGAACTGGATGCGCCGCACCGAGCAGTCGATGGACCGGGCCAGCGCCTTGGCGAGCATCGTCTTGCCCACGCCCGGCACGTCCTCGATGAGCAGATGGCCCTCGGCGAGCAGCACGGTCAGCGAGAGCCGTACGACCTCGGGCTTGCCCTCGATCACGGCCTCCACCGACCTGCGGACCCGCTCCGCCGTGGTGGTCAGATCCCCCCGCGCGCCCGGCTCCGGCCGCGCGGGGTGACCTCCAAGGCTCGCCTGCTCGTCATAGGTCGTCACCCGGCCCTCCTCGGCCTTGCCCCGCGCTCCGGGGAGCGCGGGATACCCCATTGCGGGCACCCGTCCTCCGTACGGACCGGCCCTCCCCGCCCTGCGCCGCCCCGGCCGCACGGCCGCGACGACGTCACTCACGCATTCTCGCCGCCCACGCCGCTTCGCGTCATGGCCTGTGGATAACTCACCCGACGGGCCGCGCCACCACGGTCCCGGACACGGCACCACGGCCGCGGAGCAGGGCCCCGCGGCCGTGGACTTCCCGTATTGCTGGTCCCTACCGCGGGTCGATCTCCCGCAGCAGACCCGTCGTCACATCGAAGACGAATCCCCGCACATCGTCCGTGTGCAGCAGGAACGGCGAGGTCCGGACCCGCTGCATGGACTGCCGGACGTCCTCGTCGAGGTCCTTGAACGCCTCGACCGCCCAGTTGGGGCGCTGTCCGACCTCGGCCGCCAGGTCGTGGCGGAAGTCCTCGGTCAGGCTGAGCAGCCCGCAGCCCGTGTGGTGGATGAGGACGACCGAGCGGGTGCCCAGCGCCCGCTGGCTGATCGTCAGGGAGCGGATGATGTCGTCGGTGACGACGCCGCCCGCGTTGCGGATGGTGTGGCAGTCGCCGAGCTCCAGGCCCAGCGCGTCGTGGAGGTCGAGGCGCGCGTCCATGCACGCCACGACGGCGACCTTGAGGACGGGCCGGGCGTCCATGCCGGGATCGGTGAAGGCGGCGGCGTACTTCCTGTTGGCCTCGACGAGGCGGTCGGTGACCGTGCCGCCCGCGGGGGCCACGGCGCTGTCGGCGGAAGGGGGCAGCGGCTGCGAGGCAGGTATCGACATAGCAACACGGTAAAGGGCATCGGCCGGTAAGGCTGCACGTGGGGACGGGCATAGGGGGCACTGAGGCGTCGTGTGAGGTTTTCCACACGCCCCCGCGGGGTGCCGCCGATCGGGTGAAAGCGGCCTTTTCGCCCGTGCCGCGGGCCTCGGGACGGGGGGTCCCACGGCTCTCCGGGGCCGCTCGAAAACGCGTCGAAAACCTCCGGACGGGCGGTGCGGGACGCGCGGAACCGGTTGATTGACCCCGCGCGGCAGTGGACTAAAGTGGCGCGAAGTGGGAGGCGTGACGCTCTCCTTGGATCCCGAATCTTTCGCGTGCGATCTGCACGTACGGCTCGGCCTCCTCCCGCTCCAACCGGTCCGCCGACGGCACTTCCCCGTCGTCGGAGGGCCACTTCCCCTTCAGAGCGGGCGGGGACCAAGCGGTACGTGCGGCATTCCCCCAGCCAGCGGCCGGGGGGACCCACCTGCCGCCCACCCCATCGGAAGGCGCATGAGCAGCAACGATCGCCACGTACCCGTCATGCTCCAGCGGTGTCTGGACATGCTCGCCCCCGCGCTCGCCGAGCCCGGCGCGGTCGTCGTCGACTGCACGCTCGGCCTCGGAGGGCACAGCGAGGCGCTGCTCGCCACGTTCCCGGCAGCACGTCTGATCGCCCTCGACCGCGACCCGGCGGCCCTGAAGCTGGCGGGGGAGCGCCTGGCGCCCTACGGGGACCGCGCCACCCTCGTGCACGCCGTCTACGACGAGCTGCCGCGGGTCCTGGCCCGCCTCGGCGTCCCGCGCGTCCAGGGCGTCCTGTTCGACCTCGGGGTCTCCTCGATGCAGCTCGACGAGGCCGACCGCGGCTTCGCGTACGCGCAGGACGCGCCGCTCGACATGCGCATGGACCAGACGACCGGCATGAGCGCCGCCGAGGTCCTCAACACCTACCCGCCCGGCGAGCTGGTCCGCATCCTGCGCGCGTACGGCGAGGAGAAGCAGGCCAAGCGGATCGTCGAGGCCGTCGTGAAGGAGCGCGCCAAGGAGCCCTTCACCCGCAGCGCACGCCTGGTGGAGCTGATCCGCGACGCCCTGCCGCAGGCCGCCAAGCGCACCGGCGGCAACCCCGCCAAGCGCACGTTCCAGGCGCTGCGCATCGAGGTCAACGCCGAACTGGCCGCCGTCGAGAGCGCCGTGCCGGCCGCCGTACGGGCCCTCGCGGTGGGCGGCCGGATCGCCGTGCTGTCGTACCAGTCCCTGGAGGACCGGATCGTCAAGCAGGTCTTCGCGGCGGGCGCGGCCAACACCGCGCCGCCCGGCCTGCCCGTCGTCCCCGAGCAGTACCAGCCGCGCCTGAAGCTGCTCACCCGTGGCGCCGAGCTGCCGACCGAGGAGGAGATCGCCGAGAACCGGCGTGCGGCCCCCGCCCGGCTGCGCGGCGTCGAGCGCATCCGCGAGGACATCGCGTGAACCGGCCGGGGCGCACGCGCTCGGGGCCGGGACGGCTCTCGGGCCTGTTCGCCTCCGGAGCGGGGGGCACGGCGGCGCGTACGCCGTTCGTGCTCCTCGTGGTCGTGCTCCTCGGCTCCGGCCTGATCACGCTGCTGCTGCTGAATTCCGCGCTCAACCAGGGCTCCTTCGAGCTGAGCAAGCTGGAGAAGCGCACCAACGAGCTGACGGACGAGCAGCAGGCGCTCCAGCAGGAGGTGGACGCCTACTCGGCGCCGGGCGCGCTGGACGAGCGCGCCCGCGAGCTGGGCATGGTCCCGGGCGGCAGCCCGGCGTTCCTGGAGCCGGACGGCACGGTACGCGGCAAGCCGAGCGCGGCCCCGGGCGGTACGGGGCCGATGAGCGCGCGCACCCCGTCGCGGTTCACCGTGCCGGGCCCCCGGACGGCGCCGGGCCACGCCGCCGCGCCGGTCCCCGGGCCCCGGCCGTCCGCCGGACCGCAGCCGTCCGCGGCTCCCGCCGCCCCGGGCGCGCGGCTGCCCGACCAGCCGCTGCCCGACCACCCGTTCCCCGTTCTCACCGCCCCCGGCCGTCCTCTGCCCGGCGCCCCGGGGGCCGACGGCCGGAGGGCGGCCGGACCGGTGCGCCCGGCCCCCGGCGCGGCAGCCGGTTCCGCTCCGACGACTTCCGGCAGGTGACCCGTGACGTACGAGAACGCCGAAGCCCTGCCCGGGGCCGCAGCCTTGCCCGCAGTCGCAGCCGAAGCCCTGCCCGGGGCCGCGCCCCTGCCCGCCTACGGGTGCGCCCCCCTCGCCCGTAGGACCGCACCGGAGGAGGGTGTCGCATGACCGACCCCAAAGGCCCGCGATCCGGCAGCGGCTCCGGCTCCGGTGCGAGAGGTTCCGGCCCCCGTGCCTCCGGGCCCAGGGCCTCCGGCCCCAAACCCCCCGGCGCCAAGACCACCGGAGCCAAGTCCACCGGCCCCGCCAAGCCCACCGGCCCCGCCAAATCCTCCGCGGCGAAGCCCTCCGGCCCCCAGGCGCCCGGCTCCAAGACCCCGAACCCCAAGATCTCCGGCCCCGAGCCCGCCGGACCGAAGGCCGCTCCCCGGTCCTCCCGCAAGACCGGCAGCGACTCCGGCGCACGCCCGGCCTCCAGCGCCCGCTCCCGTACCGGCTCCGGCGCGGGCTCCAAGGCGCCCAGCCCCCCGGACCCTCGCCGCCGCGTCCCCCGCCCCACCCCGGCCGGCGGCCGCACCGGCCAGGCCCGTGGCGGCCCGGGCCAGAGCGGCGGGAGCGGCCGGTCCCAGCGCGCGACGGCCCAGAGCCGTCCCGCCTCCGCGCGCCCCACCACCACCAAGCGCGCCCCCCGCCCCCGCACGCCCACCCTGCGCCTGGGCAGCCCGCGCCCCCGGCTGCGCCTGGTCTCCCTCGCCCTGGCGCTGATCCTGCTGGTCTTCGTCGTCCGGCTGTTCCAGGTGCAGGCCGTGGACGCCGACGCGTACGCGGCCAAGGCCAACGTCAACCGGTACGTTCCGGTCAAGCTGGCCGCCGAGCGGGGCGCGATCACCGACCGGGACGGCGTGGACCTGGCCACCACGGTCGACGCGTACGACATCACCGCCGACCCCAGCCTGCTCGCGCCCGACAAGATCAAGATCCAGGACGCCCCGCGGCAGGCCGCCGCGCTGCTCGCGCCGATCCTCCACGAGGACCGGGCCGCCCTCGCCAAGAAGCTCGCCACGCCCGGCTCCCGCTACGTACGGCTGTCCCGGCAGCAGACCCCGCAGGTCTGGAAGCAGATCAAGGACCTGCGCAAGGAGCTGGACGCCAAGGCGGCCGAGCAGCCCAAGAGCGAGCGCCGCCCCAACGTCCTGGTCGGGATCTTCGCGGACAAGCACAGCAAGCGCGTCTACCCGAACAAGGACCTCGCCTCCGGGGTGCTCGGCTTCGTCAACAGCGAGGGCCGGGGCGGCGGCGGTCTGGAGGCCCGGCTCGACCGGCAGCTGGCGGGCAAGGACGGCAAGCTGGTCTACGCCCAGTCCGGCGGGCGGCGGGTGCCCACCGCGGGCGCCCAGGAGCACCCGGCCGTGCCGGGCACCGACGTCGAGCTGACCCTGGACCGCGACATCCAGTGGATGGCCCAGCAGGCCATCACCCGGCAGGTCGCCGCGTCGCAGGCCGACCGGGGCTACGTCGTCGTGCAGGACACGAAGACCGGCGAGATCCTGGCCCTGGCCAACGCCCCCGGCTTCGACCCCAACGACATCTCGAAGGCCGACCCGGAAGCGCTCGGCAACGCCGCCCTCACCGACGCCTTCGAACCCGGCTCCACCAGCAAGCTTATGTCGATGGCCGCCGTCCTGGAAGAGGGCGCGGCGACCCCCGCCACCCGGGTCACCGTCCCCAACCGGCTGCACCGCGGCGACCGCAACTTCTCGGACGACATCGACCACCCCACCTGGCACCTGACCCTCAACGGCGTCCTGGCCAAATCCAGCAACATCGGCACGATCCTGGCCACCGAACAGCTCGGTAGGACCCGTCAGGAAGCCAACCGGGTGCTCTACTCCTACCTGCGCAAGTTCGGCCTCGGACAGCCCACCGGGCTCGGCTTCCCCGGCGAGACCCCGGGCCTGCTGGCCCCGCCGCAGAAGTGGAGCACCTCGCAGCAGTACACGATCCCCTTCGGGCAGGGCCTGTCGCTCAACGCGGTCCAGGCCGCCTCGGTCTACTCCGCCATCGCCAACGGCGGCGAGCGCATCGCCCCCACGCTCATAAGGGGCACCACGGGCCCGGACGGCCGGTACCGGCCCGCGCCGCAGCCGCACAAGAGCCGGGTGGTGAGCGAGAAGACCGCCAGGACGCTGGCCACCATGCTCGAATCGGTGGTCGACGACAAGGAGGGCACCGGCGCCAAGGCGAAGATCGACGGGTACCGCGTCGGCGGCAAGACCGGCACGTCCAACCGGGTGGACCCGAAAACCGGCCGCTACCACGGCTACACCGCCTCCTTCGCCGGGTTCGCGCCCGCCGACCAGCCCCGTGTCACCGTCTACTGCGCCGTCCAGAACCCGACCAGGGGGAGCTACTTCGGCGGCCAGGTGTGCGGCCCGATCTACCAGCAGGTCATGGAGTTCGCGCTCAAGACGCTCCAGGTCCCGCCGAGCGGCGCCCAGCCCCCGCGCCTGCCCGTCACCTTCAAGCCAGGCGAATGAAAACGAGGCAGCACCGCCGTGACGACCATCACCCCCGACCCCGGGAACCGCTCCAGCTCTCGGCCCTCACTTCGCCCCGAGGCCGCCGCGCCCGGTACGCTCACCGCCGTGTCACACGCTGATCAGTCCCACCACGCCCAGAAGGACGCCCCCGGAAAGTTTCCGGGAGCGCCCCGCCCAGAGCGGGTCCGCGCCACCCCCCTCGCGGACCTCGCCGAGCAGTTGGGCACCTCGGTGCCGGCCGCGGCGGACGCCGCCGACGCTGTCGTCACCGGCATCACGCACGACTCCCGGGCCGTGCGCCCCGGCGACGTCTACGCCGCGCTGCCCGGCGCCCGCTTCCACGGCGCCGACTTCGCCAACCAGGCCCGCGACCTCGGTGCCGCGGCGGTCCTGACCGACCCGGCGGGCCGCGAGCGCGCCGCCGCGACGGGCCTGCCCGTCCTGGTCGTGGACGAGCCGCGGGCCCGTATGGGAGCGCTCGCCGTCTCGATCTACGGCGACCCCGGCAGCGATCTCCTGCAGATCGGCATCACCGGCACCTCCGGCAAGACCACCACCGCGTACCTCATCGACGGCGGCCTGCGCGCCGCGGCCGAGAGGGCCGCCCGGGAGGAGCGGCGCGCAGCGGCTCTGCCGGGGGACGGCGGCGGGCGCCGGGCGGGCCTGACGGGCCTGATCGGTACGGTCGAGTCCCGGATCGGCGACGAGCGCCTGAAGTCGGAGCGCACCACGCCCGAGGCCACCGACCTCCAGGCACTGTTCGCCGTCATGCGCGAGCGCGACGTGCGGGCGGTGACGATGGAGGTCTCCAGCCACGCGCTGGTCCTCGGCCGCGTCGACGGCTGCGTCTTCGACGTCGCGATCTTCAACAACCTCAGCCCGGAGCACATGGAGTTCCACTCCGGGATGGAGGACTACTTCCAGGCCAAGGCGCAACTGTTCACCAAGGCGCGCAGCAAGGCCGGCGTGGTCAACCTGGACGACGAGTACGGCAAGCGGCTGGCCGCCGGCGAGTCCGAGGTGCCGGTCACCACGTTCTCCGCCGAGGGCCACCCGGACGCCGACTGGCGCGCCGCCGACGTCGAGGTCGGCACGCTCGGCTCCACCTTCACCGTGCTGGGCCCCGACGGCGTGTCCGTACGGGCCGCCTCGCCCATCCCGGGCCCGTTCAACGTCGCCAACGCGCTCGCGGCCGTCACGGCGCTCGTCGTGGCCGGTGTGGACCCGCAGACCGCCGCCGACGGCGTCGCCGCGGTGCCCGGCGTCCCCGGCCGCCTGGAGCGCGTCGACGTGGGCCAGGACTATCTCGCGGTCGTGGACTACGCCCACAAGACCGACGCGGTCGAATCGGTCCTGCGCGCCTTGCGCAAGGTCACCGGGGGCCGTATCCACGCCGTGCTGGGCTGCGGCGGCGACCGCGACCCGCACAAGCGCAAGCCGATGGGCGCGGCGGTCGCCCGCCTCGCCGACACCGCCGTACTGACCTCCGACAACCCCCGTGGCGAGGACCCCCTCGCGATCCTCGCCACCATGCTGGCGGGCGCCGCCGAGGTGCCCGTCCACGAGCGCGGCACCGTGCTGGTCGAGGAGGAGCGGGCCACCGCCATCGCGGCCGCCGTCGCCCGCGCCGAGCCCGGCGACACCGTGATCGTCGCGGGCAAGGGCCACGAGCAGGGCCAGGACATCGCCGGAGTGGTCCGCTCCTTCGACGACCGTCAGGTGCTGCGCGAGGCCATCGAGGCTTCGTTGAACTCGCAGCAGCCGAACCACCAGGGATGACACACCGCCATGCGCGCAAAACCCTTCGAACGGCACGACCTGCCCACGGCCGGGGGTGAGAAGTGATCTCCCTGTCCCTCGCCGAGATCGCGACCATCGTCGGCGGGCAGCAGCACGACATACCGGACCCGGAGGCCCAGGTCACCGGCCCGGTCGTGTTCGACTCCCGTGAGGTGTGCCCCGGCAGCCTCTTCGCGGCCTTCGCCGGCGAACGCGTGGACGGCCACGACTACGCCGCACGCGCCGTCGAGGCGGGCGCGGCGGCGGTCCTGGCCGCCCGTCCCGTCGGCGTCCCCGCGATCGTCGTGGACGACGTGGTCGCCGCCCTCGGGGCGCTGGCCCGCGCCGTCGTCGGCCGGCTCGGCGCCTGCGTCGTCGGGCTCACCGGCTCGGCCGGCAAGACCAGCACCAAGGACCTCATCGGCCAGCTCCTGGCCCGCCGGGGGCCGACCGTGTGCCCGGTGGGCAACCTCAACAACGAGATCGGGCTGCCGGTGACCGCGCTGCGCGCGGACGACGGTACGAAGTTCCTCGTCCTGGAGATGGGCGCCCGCGGCGTCGGCCACATCCGCTACCTCGCGGAGCTGGTCCCGCCGCGCATCGGCGTGGTCCTCAACGTGGGCTCCGCGCACATCGGCGAGTTCGGCGGCCGCGAGCAGATCGCGCAGGCCAAGGGCGAGCTGGTCGAGGCGCTGCCCACCGCGGACGAGGGCGGCGTCGCCGTGCTCAACGCCGACGACCCGTACGTACGCGCCATGGCCTCCCGTACGAAGGCCCGTACGATCTTCTTCGGCGAGTCCGCCGAGGCCGACGTACGGGCCGAGAACGTCCGGCTCACGGCGCTCGGACAGCCCGCCTTCACGCTTCACACACCCTCCGGGTGCAGCGACGTGACCATGCGGCTGTACGGTGAGCACCACGTGTCGAACGCGCTTGCCGCGGCCGCCGTCGCCCATGAGTTGGGCATGCCCGTGGACGAGATCGCCGTCGCGCTCTCCGAAGCCGGCACGCTCTCCCGCTGGCGGATGGAGGTCACCGAGCGCGCGGACGGTGTGACGGTCGTCAACGACGCCTACAACGCGAACCCGGAATCCACGCGGGCGGCGCTCCGCGCGCTCGTGGCGATGGGCGAAGCCTCCAAGGAAACGGGAGGCCGTACGTGGGCGGTGCTCGGTGAGATGGCCGAGCTCGGCGGGGAGTCACTCGCCGAACACGACGCGGTCGGGCGCCTGGTCGTCCGGCTCAACGTCAGCAAGCTCGTGGCGGTCGGCGGCAGGGAAGCGGCCTGGCTCGACATGGGCGCCAAGAACGAGGGTTCGTGGGGTGAGGAGTCGGTGCACGTGTCCGACGCGCAGGCGGCGATCGACCTGTTGCGCAGCGAGCTGCGGCCGGGTGACGTCGTGCTGGTGAAGGCGTCCAGGTCGGTCGGCCTGGAACGGGTCGCCGCGGCATTGCTGGGCGACGCCGGTGTCGAGGGCGGAGCCGCCACCCGATGAAGCAGATCCTCTTCTCCGGAATGATCGGACTCTTCCTGACGCTGATCGGCACCCCGCTGCTGATCAAGCTGCTGGCCAGGAAGGGCTACGGGCAGTTCATCCGTGACGACGGCCCGCGCGACCACCACAGCAAGCGCGGTACGCCCACCATGGGCGGCATCGCCTTCATCCTGGCCACGCTCATCGCCTACGCGCTGACCAAGGTCATCACCAGCAGCAACCCGAGTTTCTCCGGTGTGCTGGTGCTGTTCCTGATGGCCGGCATGGGCCTGGTGGGCTTCCTCGACGACTACATCAAGATCGTCAAGCAGCGTTCGCTGGGCCTGCGGGCCAAGGCGAAGATGGCCGGCCAGCTGATCGTCGGCATCGCCTTCGCGGTGCTCTCGCTCCAGTTCGCCGACCTGCGCGGCCAGACCCCGGCCTCCGACCGGCTGTCCTTCACCCAGGACTTCGGCTGGCAGATCGGCCCGGTGCTCTTCGTCATCTGGGCACTGTTCATGATCCTGGCGATGTCCAACGGCGTGAACCTCACCGACGGCCTCGACGGCCTGGCCACCGGCGCCTCGGTGATGGTCTTCGGCGCGTACACCTTCATCGGCATCTGGCAGTACCAGGAGTCCTGCGCCAACGCGATCAGCGCCGGGCCCGCCTGTTACGAGGTACGCGATCCGCTCGACCTCGCGGTCGTCGCCTCCGCCCTGATGGGCGCCTGCTTCGGCTTCCTGTGGTGGAACACCTCGCCCGCGAAGATCTTCATGGGTGACACCGGTTCGCTGGCCCTGGGCGGCGCGCTGGCCGGTCTGGCCATCTGCTCCCGCACGGAGCTGCTGATGGCCGTCCTGGGCGGCCTCTTCGTCCTGATCACCATGTCCGTGGTCATCCAGGTCGGGTCCTTCCGGCTCACCGGCAAGCGGGTCTTCCGGATGGCGCCACTACAGCACCACTTCGAACTCAAGGGGTGGTCCGAAGTCCTTGTCGTGGTCCGGTTCTGGATCATCCAGGGCATGTGCGTGATCGTCGGCCTGGGCCTCTTCTACGGCGGCTGGCAGGCCGCCAAGTGACCGGCCTCGACCTCGCCGGACAGCACGTGACCGTGGCCGGTCTCGGCGTGAGCGGCGTTCCCGCCGCCCGCGCCCTGGCCGGCCTCGGCGCCGTCGTCACCGTCGTCAACGGCAGTGACGGCGAGCGGGAACGGGCTCAGGCGGCGCCGCTGGAGGAGCTGGGCATCACCGTCCGCCTCGGCGACGGCGACACGCTCCCCGAGGGCACCGACCTCGTCGTCACCACCCCCGGCTGGAAGCCCGCCAGCCCGCTCTTCCGGGCCGCCGAGGCGGCCGGCGTCCCCGTGTGGGGCGACGTGGAGCTGGCCTGGCGGATGCGCGGCCCGGACTCCCCGCCCTGGCTCGCGATCACCGGCACCAACGGCAAGACCACGACCGTACGGATGCTGGCCGCCATCCTGGAGGCCGAGGGGCTTCGTACCGCGGCCGTCGGCAACATCGGGGTGCCGCTGGTGGACGTGGTGCTGGAGCCGTCCGGTACTTATGACGTTCTCGCCGTCGAGCTCTCCAGCTACCAGTTGCACTGGGCGCCCTCCGTACGCGCCCACTCCGCGGCGGTCCTCAACCTCGCCCCGGACCACCTCGACTGGCACGGCTCCATGGAGGCGTACGCCGCCGACAAGGGCCGGATCTACGAGGGCAACACCGTGGCCTGCGTCTACAACGTCGCCGACCAGGTGACCGAGGACCTGGTGCGGGAGGCCGACGTCGAGGAGGGCTGCCGCGCCATCGGCTTCACCCTCGGCACCCCGGGCCCCTCCCAGCTCGGCGTCGTCGAGGGCATCCTCGTCGACCGGGCCTTCGTCGAGAACCGGCAGAAGCAGGCACAGGAGCTGGCCGAGGTCTCGGACGTGACGCCCGCGGCCCCGCACAACATCGCCAACGCGCTCGCCGCGGCGGCCCTGGCCCGCGCCTTCGGCGTCAGCCCCCGGTCCGTACGCGACGGCCTGCGCGCCTTCCACCCGGACGCGCACCGCATCGAGCACGTCGCGGACGTCTCCGGGGTCGCGTACGTCGACGACTCCAAGGCCACCAACACCCACGCCACCGAGGCGTCGTTGGCGGCGTACGAGCACATCGTCTGGATCGCCGGCGGCCTGGCCAAGGGCGCCACCTTCGACGAACTGGTCCGGAAGTCCGCCGGGCGGCTGCGCGGCGCGGTCCTCATCGGCGCCGACCGGGCGCTCATTCGGGAGGCCTTGGCGCGACACGCACCGGATGTCCCGGTGGTCGACCTCGACCGGACCGACACTGGGGCGATGTCCGAAGCCGTACGGGAGGCAGCGCGCCTGGCCCGGCCGGGCGATACGGTCCTGCTGGCCCCGGCCTGCGCCTCGATGGACATGTACCTGAACTACAACAAGCGGGGCGAAGCCTTCGCCGACGCGGTCCGCTCGCTGGCCGCACAGGAACAGTAGTCCGTACGTCCCCGCCGCCGTCGAGGACGCACGGCGCAGCGCACCCGTGGAGGGGACGAGGATGACGGCCCGATCGGCGAAGGCCGCGCCGCCGCGCCCGGCACGGCGCCCCGGCCCGCGCCTGCCGCGCGGCGGCGCCCCCCGTAACCCGCGCGGCCTGTACACCCAGGTCCGCCGGGCCTGGGACCGGCCGCTGACCGCCTACTACCTGGTGGTCGGCGGCAGCCTGCTGATCACCGTGCTCGGCCTGGTGATGGTCTACTCGGCCTCCCAGATCAAGGCTCTCCAGCTCGGTCTGGCACCGACGTACTTCTTCCGCAAGCAACTGTTCGCGGCGGTGCTCGGCGGCATCCTGATGCTGGTGGCGGCCCGGATGACGGTCCGGCTGCACCGCACGCTGGCGTATCCGCTGCTGGCCGTCTCGGTCTTCCTGATGACCCTGGTGCAGATCCCCGGGATAGGGGTCGCGGTCAACGGCAACCAGAACTGGATCAACCTGGGCGGCCCCTTCCAGATGCAGCCCAGCGAGTTCGGCAAGCTGGCGCTGGTCCTGTGGGGCGCCGACCTGCTGGCGCGCAAACAGGACAAGAAACTGCTCGCCCAGTGGAAGCACCTGCTGGTGCCGCTGATCCCGATGGCCTTCCTGCTGCTCGGTCTGATCATGCTGGGCGGCGACATGGGCACCGCGATCATCCTGACCGCGATCCTGTTCGGCCTGCTGTGGCTGGCCGGCGCCCCCACCCGGCTCTTCGTGGGTGTGCTCGGCGCGGCCGTCGTCATAGGGGCGCTGCTGATCAAGACCAGCGCCAACCGGATGGCCCGGCTCGCCTGCATCGGCGCGACCGACCCCGGGCCGCAGGACCAGTGCTGGCAGGCCGTGCACGGCATCTATGCGCTGGCCTCCGGCGGATTCTTCGGTTCGGGACTGGGCGCCAGTATGGAAAAATGGGGTGAACTCCCTGAACCGCACACCGACTTCATCTTCGCCATCACCGGGGAGGAACTGGGGCTTGCGGGGACGCTGTCGGTGCTCGCCCTCTTCGCGGCTCTAGGCTATGCGGGTATCCGCGTGGCCGGACGCACGGAGGATCCCTTCGTGAGGTACGCAGCGGGAGGCGTGACCACCTGGATCACGGCCCAGGCCGTGATCAACATCGGTGCGGTGCTCGGTCTGTTGCCGATCGCCGGTGTCCCGCTGCCGCTGTTCTCCTTCGGGGGCTCCGCCCTGCTGCCGACGATGTTCGCCATCGGTCTGCTGATCGCCTTCGCGCGTGACGAGCCCGCTGCACGGGCGGCACTGGCCATGCGGCAGCCTGTTTTCGGCAGGAAACTGGCTGGGGTGAGACGGAAGACGATGAGACGGCGCGTCAAGAAGCGACCGTCCGGAGAGCGGTGAATTTCGGTGCATGTCGTACTCGCCGGTGGGGGGACCGCCGGCCACATCGAGCCCGCGCTCGCCCTCGCGGACGCCCTGCGCAGGCAGGACCCGACCGTGGGGATCACGGCACTCGGCACGGAGAAGGGGCTGGAGACCCGGCTGGTGCCGGAGCGGGGCTACGAGCTGGGGCTGATCCCGGCCGTACCACTGCCGCGCAAGCCCACGCCCGAACTGATCACCGTCCCCGGGCGGCTGCGCGGCACGATCAAGGCCGCCGAGCAGATCCTGGAGCGCACGAAGGCGGACTGCGTGGTCGGCTTCGGCGGCTATGTCGCGCTGCCCGGCTACCTGGCCGCCAAGCGGCGCGGGGTGCCGATCATCGTGCACGAGGCCAACGCCCGCCCCGGGCTGGCCAACAAGATCGGTTCGCGGTACGCCAAGTACGTCGCGGTCAGCACCCCGGACAGCAAGCTGCGGGACGCCCGGTATGTCGGTATTCCGCTGCGCCGCTCCATCGCGACCCTCGACCGGGCGGCGGTCCGCCCCGAGGCGCGGGCCGCCTTCGGGCTGGACCCCAACCTGCCGACGCTGCTGGTCTCCGGCGGCTCGCAGGGCGCCCGGCGGCTCAACGAGGTCATCCAGGCCGCCGTACCGGCGCTCCAGCGCTCCGGCATCCAGGTGCTGCACGCGGTCGGCCCGAAGAACGAAATGCCGCATGTGGACAACATGCCGGGTATGCCCCCGTATGTACCGGTACCGTACGTGGACCGGATGGACCTCGCGTACGCCGCGGCCGACATGATGCTCTGCCGCGCGGGCGCGATGACCGTCGCCGAACTGTCCGCCGTCGGGCTCCCGGCCGCCTACGTACCGCTGCCCATCGGCAACGGCGAGCAGCGGCTGAACGCCCAGCCGGTGGTCAACGCCGGCGGCGGCCTGCTGATCGACGACGCGCAGCTCACGCCGGAGTGGGTGCAGGGCCAGGTGCTCCCGGTGCTCGCCGACCCGCACCGGCTGTACGAGATGTCCCGCGCGGCGTCCGAGTTCGGCCGCCGGGACGCGGACGAGCTGCTGGTCGGCATGGTGTACGAGGCGGTCGCTGGCCGCTGACGGACGGTACGGCCGTGCTGCCCCGGGGGTGAACCCCGGGGTGGCGGCCGGAAGGAGAGGGAGCGTGGCCGGACCGACGACCGCCCGACGCGGTGAGAAGAAGTCCGCGCGCTCCGGCCCGCCCTCGTCCGGGAAGGCCGGGAAGACCGGCAACGCCGGGTCCGGCAGCGGCGGCGGGGGCAAAAAGCCCGCGAAGCGGGGCGAATCCGGCTTTCCGGGCGGGCGCTCCGGCCTGCGGGCCCACTTCAAGGTGCCGCCCCGGCGCACTCTGATCATCACACTGGCCGGTGCGGTGCTGCTGGCCGGTTTCGGCGCCTGGTCCCTGTACGGCTCCACCTGGCTGCGCACGGAGGCCGTCAAGGTGAGCGGTACGGGCGTCCTGACGGTCGATGAGGTCGTACGGGCCGCCGCGGTGCCGATGGACACCCCGCTCGCCTCGGTGGACAAGAAGGCCGTCGCCGACCGGGTGCGCGCGAAACTCCCGCGCGTCAAGTCCGTTGCGGTCAGGCGCTCCTGGCCGCACACGGTCAGCCTGAAAGTGACCGAAAGGCAGCCGGAACTCGTTATTCAAACGGGCGGAAAGTTCGTCGAAGTGGACGCCGAAGGGACGCGTTTCGCCACGGTCGCCGCCGCCCCGAAGGGTGTTCCGCTTCTGGAAATGGCCGTACGTGACAGCCCGGGACTGCGGCGGTTCGGCGCCGACCGGCTCCGGCGCGCAGCCGGCACCGTCGTCACCGCCCTGCCGAAGGCGCTCCACCAGGACGTTCGCACCGTCGAGGTGCGCTCCTTCGACGCCATCACCCTGAAGCTGACGGGCGGCCGTACCGTCGTTTGGGGGAGTGACGAACGCAGTACGGCGAAGGCCAAGGTGCTCGCCGCGGCCCTGAAAGCGGCGCGTGACGCGCGCCACTTCGACGTGAGTGTTCCCACCGCACCCGCAGTGTCGGGGAGTTGACGTGTGTACCCGCAGGCCAGCACCCTGGATGGCTACCACTATGGGTGATCACATAGGGTGAAAAGAAAAACGGGAGGTTCGGCGTGTTCGTTGAACGTGCGCCACTTGTCGACTTAGTGTCTCGTTCCAAAGAGTCCCAGGAACACAGGCACTGGTAACCCTAAACTTCAGCGTTAGGGTTCGGGTCGGCACTACGAACCGTCCCATCGGCATCAGTCGACGTCCGCACCCCGGTGCGGCGGCGACACGTAACTCGAGGCGAGAGGCCTTCGACGTGGCAGCACCGCAGAACTACCTCGCAGTCATCAAGGTCGTCGGCATCGGCGGCGGTGGCGTGAACGCCATCAACCGGATGATCGAGGTCGGGCTCAAGGGCGTCGAGTTCATCGCGATCAACACCGATGCACAGGCCCTGCTGATGAGCGACGCCGACGTCAAGCTGGACGTCGGCCGGGAACTCACCCGTGGTCTGGGCGCAGGCGCCAACCCAGACGTCGGCCGCAAGGCGGCCGAGGACCACCGTGAGGAGATCGAGGAGGTCCTCAAGGGGGCCGACATGGTCTTCGTGACCGCGGGAGAGGGCGGCGGCACCGGCACCGGCGGCGCCCCCGTCGTCGCCAACATCGCCCGCTCGCTCGGCGCCCTGACGATCGGTGTGGTCACCCGCCCGTTCACCTTCGAGGGCCGTCGCCGCGCGAACCAGGCCGAGGACGGCATCGCCGGCCTGCGCGACGAGGTCGACACCCTCATCGTGATCCCCAACGACCGACTGCTGTCCATCTCGGACCGCCAGGTGAGCGTGCTCGACGCGTTCAAGTCCGCGGACCAGGTACTGCTGTCGGGTGTCCAGGGCATCACCGACCTGATCACCACCCCGGGTCTGATCAACCTCGACTTCGCCGACGTCAAGTCCGTGATGTCCGAGGCCGGCTCGGCCCTCATGGGCATCGGCTCGGCGCGCGGCGACGACCGCGCGGTGGCCGCCGCGGAGATGGCGATCTCCTCGCCGCTCCTGGAGGCGTCCATCGACGGCGCCCGCGGTGTGCTGCTCTCCATCTCCGGCGGCTCGGACCTCGGTCTCTTCGAGATCAACGAGGCCGCGCAGCTGGTCAGCGAGGCGGCCCACCCCGAGGCGAACATCATCTTCGGCGCGGTCATCGACGACGCGCTCGGCGACGAGGTCCGGGTGACCGTCATCGCCGCGGGCTTCGACGGCGGCCAGCCGCCGGCCCGTCAGCAGACCGTGCTCGGCAGCCAGAACAACGGCAAGCGCGAGGAACCGGCCCCGGCCCCCAGCCGCCCGGCCCCGCAGGCCGAGTCCCGGCCGTCGTCCTTCGGCGGCCTGGGCTCGGTGCCGGTACGGGACGAGGAACCGGCCCCGGCCGACCCGTCCCCGCTCGGCGAGGTGCCGCCGCCCCCGACCGCCTCGCCGCAGGTTCCGCCGGCCCGTCCGTACTCGGACACCGCGGCCGAGGAACTGGACGTCCCCGACTTCCTGAAGTGACCGAAGTCCCGACGTGATAGGGCAACAGCACCCGGTGCTGACGAACGACACGAGCGGCGCGCACTTCGCCTCCACCGACCGGTGGGGCGGGGTGAGCGCCGCTCCGTATGCCGAGCTGAACCTCGGGGGCGCGGTCGGTGACGACCCCGGCGCGGTACGGACCAATCGCGAACGGGCGGCCGAGGCGCTGGGCCTGGACCCGGCCTCGGTCGTGTGGATGAACCAGGTGCACGGCCGTGACGTGGCCGTGGTCGACGGCCCCTGGCGCGACGGCTCCGAGATCCCTTGCGTGGACGCGGTGGTGACGGCCCGCCGGGGCCTGGCCCTCGCCGTCCTGACCGCCGACTGCACCCCGGTGCTCCTCGCCGACCCGGTCGCCGGGGTCACCGGTGCCGCGCACGCGGGGCGTCCGGGGCTGGTGGCCGGGGTGGTTCCGGCGACCGTCGAGGCGATGACCGCGCTCGGCGCCGACCCGGCCCGGATCGTCGCCCGTACCGGACCCGCGGTCTGCGGACGCTGCTACGAGGTGCCCGAGGCGATGCGTGCCGAGGTCGCCGCGGTGGTGCCCGAAGCCTGGGCCACCACCTCGTGGGGCACGCCCGCGGTGGACATGGCCGCCGGGGTCCGTGCCCAACTCGCCGCGCGCGGCGTCCGGATGGGTGAGCATTCCCACATCTGCACGCTGGAGTCGGCGGACCACTTCTCGTACCGGCGGGACCGCGTCACCGGGCGGCTCGCGAGCTATGTATGGCTGGGATGCTGAGCTGTGACGGATCGTAGGACCGAACTGGCGGACAATCTGGCGCGCGTGGAGGAACGAATCTCCACCGCGTGCGACAAGGCCGGTCGCAAGCGGGAGGACGTGACCCTCATCGTGGTCACGAAGACCTACCCGGCGAGCGACGTGCGGCTGCTCGCGGAACTCGGCGTCCGCCAGGTGGCGGAGAACCGCGACCAGGACGCGGCACCGAAGGCCGCGGCCTGCTCGGATCTGCCCCTTACCTGGCATTTCGTCGGTCAGTTGCAGACCAACAAAGTGCGGTCTGTGGCCAATTACGCCGATATTGTGCAGTCGGTCGACCGCGCCAAGCTGGTCACCGCGCTGTCGAAGGAAGCGGTACGGGCCGGCCGTGAGCTCGGCTGCCTGCTCCAGGTGGCGCTTGACGCCGAGTCGGGTGACACCCGGGGAGAGACCGGAGCGCGTGGCGGGGTCGCCCCGGCCGGTGTCGCCGCGCTCGCCGACGCCGTCGCGTCCGCCGAAGGGCTGCGCCTGGACGGCCTGATGACGGTGGCTCCGCTGACCGGCCGTTATGCCGGCCTTCCCGGTGCCGCTTTCGAGCGTTTGATGGAAATCTCATCCGGCCTGCGCGTGAACCATCCTGCTGCGAACATGGTGTCGGCAGGGATGAGCGCGGACCTCGATGAAGCCGTGGCTGCCGGGGCGACACATGTGCGCGTCGGCACTGCGGTACTCGGAGTCCGACCACGGCTCGGGTAACGTCGCCAAGCAAGTCGGACCACAGCACAAAATATGGTCATTGCCCCCAAAAGGAGGGCAGACCGCGTGGATTCAAGGCACCTGGTGACGGAGCCGATCCACCACAGAGCGGAGGACGCAGAGAATGGCCGGCGCGATGCGCAAGATGGCGGTCTACCTCGGCCTCGTGGAGGACGATGGGTACGACGGCCGGGGGTTCGACCCCGACGACGAGTTCGAGCCCGAGCTTGACCCGGAGCCCGAACGGGGGCGGCGACAGCAGACCCAAGTACCCACCGAGCCGCACCCGGAACGGGACGAACCCGTCCGAGTCGCCCAGCCGCCCGCTCAGCGTGAGTCCGCCCCTCTGGCTGCCGAAAGCGGACGACCCGCCCGAATCGCCCCCGTGGCGTCCATCACACCCGACCGTCCGAATCTGGAGAAGAACGCACCGGTGATCATGCCCAAGGTTGTGTCCGAGCGGGAGCCGTACCGCATCACGACGCTGCACCCCCGGACCTACAACGAAGCCCGTACCATCGGGGAACACTTCCGTGAGGGCACTCCGGTGATCATGAACCTCACGGAGATGGACGACACGGACGCGAAGCGACTTGTCGACTTTGCGGCCGGTCTCGTCTTCGGCCTGCACGGCAGCATCGAGCGGGTGACGCAGAAGGTGTTCCTGTTGTCGCCTGCTAACGTCGATGTCACGGCGGAGGACAAGGCCCGTATCGCAGAGGGCGGGTTCTTCAACCAGAGCTGAGACGCAACACCGGGCACACCGGGCCGAAAGCGCCCAACACGACAGCATGGCAAGGGGAGAGGACACCGCGGATGAGCATCGCTGGACAGGTGATCTACATCGCGTTGTACTGCTTCCTCATCGTGTTGATCTTCCGGCTGGTGATGGACTATGTCTTCCAGTTCGCCCGTTCATGGCAACCCGGCAAGCCGATGGTGGTCGTTCTGGAGGCCACCTACACTGTCACTGATCCGCCACTCAAGCTCTTGCGGCGGGTCATTCCGCCGCTGCGTCTCGGGGGCGTGGCGCTCGACCTGTCCTTCTTCGTATTGATGATCATCGTCTACATCCTGATCACCGTCGTGAGGTCGGTGTTGTTGGTGTGAACGATACGGTCTTGCCGATTGCCGACGACTACGTTGAGGTGAAGTAGAGATGCCGTTGACCCCCGAGGACGTGCGGAACAAGCAGTTCACGACCGTCCGCCTCCGAGAAGGCTATGACGAGGACGAGGTCGATGCCTTCCTCGATGAGGTCGAAGCCGAACTGACCCGACTGCTGCGGGAGAACGAGGACCTGCGCGCCAAGCTGGCCGCCGCGACGCGGGCCGCCGCGCAGAACCAGCAGCAGAACATGCGCAAGCAGCAGGAGCAGCAGCAGGACCAGGGGCAGCAGCACCAGCAGGGCAGGCCCGGCGCTCCTGTGCCCGCCGCCATATCCGGTCCGCAGCCGGTGCCGCCGCAGCAACAGCAGCAACAGCAGCAGTTGGGCGGCCCACCGCAGCTGACCGGAGGAGCCCCGCAGCTCCCGGCCGGGCCCGGTGGCCACGGCCCGCAGGGCCCGCACGGCCCCGGCCCGATGGGGCCCGGCGGTCCGCTGGGCGGCCCGATGGGTGGCCCCGGTGGACACGGCGGCCCGCAGCTGCCGCAGCCGGGCCAGGGTCCGGGCGGTGACAGTGCCGCTCGCGTGCTGTCGCTCGCGCAGCAGACCGCCGACCAGGCGATCGCGGAGGCCCGTTCCGAGGCCAACAAGATCGTGGGCGAGGCGCGCTCGCGTGCGGAGGGGCTGGAGCGGGACGCCCGTGCGAAGGCGGACGCACTGGAGCGGGACGCGCAGGAGAAGCACCGCGTCGCGATGGGGTCGCTGGAGTCGGCCCGCGCCACGCTGGAGCGCAAGGTCGAGGACCTGCGCGGCTTCGAGCGCGAGTACCGTACGCGGCTGAAGTCGTACCTGGAGAGCCAGCTGCGCCAGCTGGAGAACCAGGCCGACGACTCGCTGGCGCCGCCGCGGACGCCGGCGACCGCCTCGCTGCCGCCGTCGCCGTCGATGGCTTCGGCCGGTGCCGGGTCCATGGGGGGCAACCACTCCATGGGTGGCGGGCAGTCGATGGGTGGTCACGGTGGTGGCTCGGGCAGCGCGCCGTCGTACGGCGGGCAGCAGCAGATGTCGCCGGCGATGACGCAGCCGATGGCTCCGGTGCGGCCGCAGGGGCAGCAGCCCATGCAGCAGGCGCCGTCGCCGATGCGTGGGTTCCTCATCGACGAGGACGACAACTGAGCGGAGCCGCGCTTCGCGCGTAGTCGTCGCGTGTAGCGCGTGGTCGGCAATCAGGGCTGGGCCCCTGGGGTGATTCCCCGGGGGCCCGGTTCTTTTGTTTGCGGCCTGCGGCCTGCGGCCTGCGGCCTGCGGCCCGGCCCCGGTAGGGGTGCGTGTGCTGCGCGGTCTGTCCGGTGGTGGGGGGCTCAGGGCCACGCCAGCGTGGTCACTCTCCCCCAGCCTTCGGCCGGGGTCCCCACGGCATCCTTGAGCTTCAGTGAATCGGATTCGTGGGCCAGCGTCCGGACCGCCTGCGGCGAGACCCCTGCGTGCCCCCGAGCTCTGGCCGTTCGGCAGCTTTCGGTGCGAATTGGGCTGATGTCGCATAGAAACGCCCAAGTGCTGGTACGGGAACGGCCCCCGACGCGTGGTGCGTCGGGGGCCGTGGTGTTGCTACACCGGTTCGGTGACTACGCCTCGGTCTTCTTGAGGCGGAACGTGAGGGCCAGGCTCTCGTCCTCGAACGCCTGGCCGTACGTGGCGTCGGCCTCGTCCTGTGCGAAGTCGGTGGCCAGAACCTCGTCCGAGATGAGGGACTGGTGGTCGGTCAGAGCGGTGCGGACCTCTTCGTCGGTGGTCCGCCAGCGGAGGGCGATGCGGTCGGCCACGTCCAGGCCGCTGTTCTTGCGGGCTTCCTGGATGAGGCGGATGGCGTCGCGGGCCAGCCCCGCGCGGCGCAGGTCGGGGGTGATTTCCAGGTCGAGGGCCACGGTGGCCCCCGCGTCGGAGGCCACCGACCAGCCCTCGCGCGGGGTCTCGGTGATGATGACCTCGTCGGGGGAGAGGGCGACCGTTTCGCCGTCCACCTCGACGGTGGCGGTTCCCTCGCGCAGGGCGACGGAGAGGGCTGCGGCGTCGGTTGCGGCGATGGCCTTGGCCACTGCCTGGACGCCCTTGCCGAAGCGCTTGCCCAGGGCGCGGAAGTTGGCCTTCGCGGTCGTGTCGACCAGGCTCCCGCCCACCTCGGAGAGAGAGGCGAGGGTGGAGACGTTCAGCTCTTCGGTGATCTGGGTGCGCAGTTCGGGAGAGAGTGCTGCGAAGCCGGAGGCTGCCACCAGCGCGCGGGAGAGGGGCTGGCGGGTCTTGACGCCGGACTCCGCGCGGGTCGCGCGGCCCAGTTCTACCAGGCGCCGCACCAACTGCATCTGGCTGGAGAGCGTCGGGTCGATGAGGGCGGTGTCGGCCTCGGGCCAGGTGGAGAGGTGGACCGAGTCGGGAGCGTCGGGGGTGACCGGGACGACCAGGTCCTGCCAGACGCGTTCGGTGATGAACGGGGTGATGGGAGCCATCAGCCGGGTGACCGTCTCGATGACCTCGTGGAGCGTGCGCAGGGCCGCCTTGTCACCCTGCCAGAAGCGGCGGCGGGAGCGGCGTACGTACCAGTTGGAGAGGTCGTCGACGAAGGAGGAGAGGAGTTTGCCGGCGCGCTGGGTGTCGAAGGTTTCGAGGGCGTCGGTGACGTCCCGGGTGAGGGCGTTCAGTTCGGACAGCAGCCAGCGGTCGAGGAGGGGGCGGTCGGCCGGTGCGGGGTCGGCCGGGCTGGGGGACCAGCCGGAGGTGCGGGCGTACAGGGCCTGGAAGGCGACCGTGTTCCAGTAGGTGAGGAGGGTCTTGCGGACCACTTCCTGGATGGTGCCGTGGCCTACACGGCGGGCTGCCCAGGGGGAGCCGCCCGCCGCCATGAACCAGCGGACGGCGTCGGCGCCGTGCTGGTCCATGAGCGGGATCGGGTCGAGGGTGTTGCCCAGGTGCTTGGACATCTTGCGGCCGTCCTCGGCGAGGATGTGGCCCAGGCAGACCACGTTCTCGTAGGAGGACTTGTCGAAGACGAGGGTGCCCACGGCCATGAGGGTGTAGAACCAGCCGCGGGTCTGGTCGATGGCCTCGGAGATGAACTGCGCCGGGTAGCGCTTCTCGAACAGTTCCTTGTTCTTGTACGGGTAGCCCCACTGCGCGAACGGCATGGAGCCGGAGTCGTACCAGGCGTCGATGACCTCGGGGACGCGCGTCGCGGTGCCCTGGCAGGTGGGGCAGGGGAAGGTGACGGCGTCGATGTAGGGGCGGTGCGGGTCCAGGCCGGACTGGTCGGTGCCGGTGAGCTCGGTGAGCTCGGCGAGGGAGCCGACGCAGGTCAGGTGGTCCTCGGCGCAGCGCCAGATGGGCAGCGGGGTGCCCCAGTAGCGGTTGCGGGACAGCGCCCAGTCGATGTTGTTGTTGAGCCAGTCGCCGAAGCGGCCGTGCTTGACCGACTCGGGGAACCAGTTGGTGCCCTCGTTCTCGCGCAGCAGGGCGTCCTTGACCGCGGTGGTCCGGATGTACCAGGACGGCTGGGCGTAGTAGAGGAGCGCGGTGTGGCAGCGCCAGCAGTGCGGGTAGCTGTGCTCGTAGGCGACGTGCCGGAAGAGCAGGCCGCGGGCGTCGAGATCGGCGACGAGGTGTTCGTCGGCCTTCTTGAAGAACTGGCCGCCGACGAGGGCGAGGCCCTCCTCGAAGGTGCCGTCGGGGCGTACCGGGTTGACGACCGGCAGGCCGTAACCGCGGCAGGTCTTGAGGTCGTCCTCACCGAAGGCGGGGGCCTGGTGGACCAGGCCCGTACCGTCCTCGGTGGTGACGTAGTCGGCGTTGACGACGAAGTTGGCGTCTTCCAGCTCGACCAGGTCGAAGGGGCGGCGGTAGGCCCAGCGCTCCATGTCGCGGCCGGTGAAGGTCTGTCCGGTCGTGGTCCAGCCTTCGCCGAGGGCCTTTTCGAGGAGGGGTTCGGCGACGACCAGGTTCTCCCGGCCGTCGGTGGCCACGACGTAGGTGACGTCGGGGTGGGCGGCCACGGCGGTGTTGGAGACAAGCGTCCAGGGGGTGGTCGTCCAGATGAGCAGGGCCGCTTCGCCGGCCAGCGGGCCCGAGGTGAGGGGGAGACGGACGAAGACCGAGGGGTCGACGACGGTTTCGTAGCCCTGGGCCAGCTCGTGGTCGGAGAGGCCGGTGCCGCAGCGGGGGCACCACGGGGCGACGCGGTGGTCCTGCGCCAGCAGGCCCTTGTCGAAGATCTGCTTGAGGGACCACCAGACCGACTGGATGTAGTCGGGGTCCATGGTGCGGTACGGGTCGTCCAGGTCCGTCCAGTAACCCATCCGGGTGGTCAGGTCGGCGAACGCGTCGGTGTGGCGGGTCACCGACTCGCGGCACTTGGCGTTGAACTCGGCGATGCCGTACGCCTCGATGTCCTTCTTGCCGTTGAAGCCCAGCTCCTTCTCGACGGCCAGCTCGACCGGCAGGCCGTGGCAGTCCCAGCCGGCCTTGCGGCCGACGTGGTAGCCCCGCATGGTGCGGAAGCGCGGGAAGACGTCCTTGAAGACGCGGGCCTCGATGTGGTGGGCACCGGGCATGCCGTTGGCGGTCGGCGGGCCCTCGTAGAACACCCACTCGGGGCGTCCCTCGGACTGCTGGAGGGTACGGGCGAAGACCTTCTGCTCGCGCCAGAAATCGAGCACCGCGTGCTCAAGGGCGGGCAGGTCTACCTGGGCGGGTACCTGGCGGTACTGAGGCTGTGACATCGGGGCGTTCCTCCGGCGGACACCTGCTGCGTTCTCCGTCCGGAGGGACGAGAGCCTGGGCTCCCGCGGTACCACCCTCCTTGGCGGTGCGTGCTCCACCGCCCCCTCATTGGGGTCGCGAGGCCGGTTCTACTGACCCGTGGGCCGCTTGCGGGCCGCCCGTGGGCGTTCTTCCGGCGGCTCGGGGGTGATCTTCACGTCGCGCACGCCTCCGGGCTCGCACCGTCCCCGGATCGCTCATCGCTGCGTACGACGCTACTCGTCCCGTCGGCGCCTTTCGCTGCCCACAGTGTACGGGGCACCGACGGGGCGGACCGACCGGTTTTCCGGGCTGCGCCGAGTGAGGTAGCGGGCGCCGAGAGCGTGACCCGAATGGCGATACGCAGGGCGCGGGAGTCGGCGCCCGCGCGTCGGGCGGCCCGTGGCGGGCTTCCGGCGGGCCGTGGGCTGGCGGATTACCGCGCGGGCAGGGGGGCACAACGGATGCAGACCCGGCTGCCGTGGGGGAGACCGGGCGGGAAAGGGCGGTGCGTCCCGTTGCCGCGTGCCTTGAGGCGATTTATCGTTCCGGTCACGATTCGCGAACATGATCACATACGTGAAGGGGTCGCGGCCATGGTGGCGAAGAAGACCGCCGCGAAGAAGAGCACGGCGGACGCCGGGAAGGCCGTGGCCGACAAGCCCGAGCCCACGGCGAAGAAGCGGGTGTCCGCCACGGCGATGAGCGCGGAGGCCGTGCCGGACGCCCCGGCGGAGGAGCCGGAGCACCCGCCCGCGGCCAAGAAGGCGGCCAAGAAGGCGGCCAAGAAGGCGGCGAAGAAGACGCCGGGGAAGACGCCAGGGAAGAGGGCCGCCGCGAAGAGGGCGGCGCAGGAGGCCGGGGAGCCTCCTGCGGACGGCGGGCCCGCGCCCCGGAAGGCCGCCGCGAAGAAGGCGGCCAAGAAGACCGCACCTGCCGAGAAGGCGGTGCCCGCGAAGAAGACGGGAGCCAAGACGGTGGTGGAGAAGCAGACTCCGGGCGGGGCACCGGCCGCCGAGGCGGAGCAGGACGGGACGGCGGGCGCGGTGCCCAAGGCGCGCGCCGCGGACCCCGGCGAGCTGGCGGTACGGCCCGGCGAGGACCCCTGGACGCCGGCCGAGGTGGCCGAGGCCCGCACGGAACTGCACGACGAGGTCGCCCGGCTGCGTACCGAGATCGAGGCGTCCGAGGACGCGCTCGCCGGGCTGATGCGGGACTCCGGCGAAGGCACCGGCGACGAGGCCGACACCGGCAGCAAGAACATCACCCGCGAACACGAGATGGCGCTGGCCTCCAACGCCCGCGAGATGCTGCTCCAGACCGAACGCGCGCTGGAGCGCCTGCACGCGGGCACGTACGGCCTGTGCGAGAACTGCGGCAAGCCGATCGGCAAGGCCCGGATGCAGGCGTTCCCCCGGGCGACGCTGTGCGTGGAGTGCAAGCAGCGGCAGGAGAGGAGGTAGGGGCGGTAGGGACGAGAGGGGCGGGAGGGCGGTAGAGGCGGGAGCCGCGGTGGGGGTGGAGGGTGCCGGGAGGCCGGCCGGGACGGTGAGAGGCGCGTGGCCGGTGACCGCCTCCGGATGAATCACCCGAGGCCGAGGGGACCGTACCCGCGGTGTCCGTACGCCTGTGCCGTACCCTCGTCCTCAGCCGGGGGCGGCCTGGCGTGCGGGACTCGACGGGCTGAGGGGCTCACAACGTGGCAGAGGCGGAGCGCATCACCGGTACGCCGGAGACCGGACCGGATTCCGAGCCGGGGACGGCGGCGGTGCCCGGAGCCGGGGGGAGCGCCGAGGGGACGGCGTCGCGGGAGCGGCAGCCGGACGAGGACCGGGACGAGAACGCGGACGGCGGCGAGGCCGGCGCCACCGCGGCGAAGGCCAAGGGCCGGGGCAAGCGGCGGATCGGCACGCTGTTCCTGGTCGCGGCCGTCGTCTACCTTCTCGACCTGGGCAGCAAGGCGCTGGTGGTCGCGAAGCTGGAGCACCACGCCCCCATCGAGGTGATCGGTTCGCTGCTGCGCCTGGAGGTGATCCGCAACCGCGGTGCCGCCTTCAGCATCGGCGAGGCACTGACGATCTTCCTCACCATCATCGCGGCGATCGTGATCGTGGTGATCATCCGGATCGCCCGCAAGCTCTACAGCCTGCCGTGGGGCATCGCGCTCGGCCTGCTGCTGGGCGGCGCCTTCGGCAACCTCACCGACCGGATCTTCCGTACGCCGGGCGTCTTCGAGGGCGCGGTGGTGGACTTCATCGCCCCCGCCCACTTCGCGGTCTTCAACCTCGCGGACTCCGCGATCGTCTGCGGCGGCATCCTGATCGTGATCCTGTCCTTCCGCGGCCTGGACCCGGACGGCACGGTCCACAAGGACTGACAGCGGCTTCGCGGCGGCCGGACCCCGTACGTACGGGGTCCGGGCGACGGGGCCGGCGGGAGTGTCACAGCGGGCTGACATACTCGGTGATGTGAGCACGATTCCCGAGATCCGCACCCTGCCCGTACCGGACGGCCTGGAGGGCGAGCGCGTCGACGCCGCGCTGGCCCGTATGTTCGGCTTTTCCCGTACGAAGGCCGCCGAGCTGGCGGCCGGCGGGAAGGTCCGGGTGGACGGCGCCGAAGTCATGAAGTCCGAGCGGGTGCACGGCGGTGCCTGGCTGGAAGTGGAGATGCCGCAGGCCGCGCCGCCGGTGGAGATCGTCGCCGAGCCGGTCGAGGGCATGGAGATCGTGCACGACGACGACGACATCGTCGTGATCGTCAAGCCGGTCGGCGTCGCCGCGCACCCCAGCCCCGGCTGGACGGGCACCACCGTCATCGGAGGGCTGGCCGCCGCGGGCTTCCGTATCTCGACCTCCGGCGCCGCCGAGCGCCAGGGCATCGTGCACCGCCTCGACGTCGGCACCTCCGGCCTGATGGTGGTGGCCAAGTCCGAGCGCGCGTACACCCTGCTCAAGCAGCAGTTCCGGGAGCGTACGGTCGACAAGCGCTACCACGCCCTGGTGCAGGGCCACCCGGACCCGATGAGCGGCACCATCGACGCCCCCATCGGCCGGCACCCGCAGCACGACTACAAGTGGGCGGTGACGGCCGACGGAAAGCCGTCGGTCACCCACTACGACCTGATCGAGGCGTTCCGGGCGGCCAGCCTGCTGGACATCAAGCTGGAGACGGGGCGTACGCACCAGATCCGGGTCCACATGTCCGCGCACCGCCACCCGTGCGTCGGCGACGTGACCTACGGCGCCGACCCGACGCTCGGCAAGCGGCTGGGCCTCACCCGGCAGTGGCTGCACGCGATGCGGCTGGGCTTCGAGCACCCGGCCGACGGGCAGTGGGTGGAGTTCGAGAGCGCCTACCCCGAGGATCTTCAGCGCGCCCTGGACCGGGTGCGGGCCGAGAGCGCCTGAGCCGGACGCTCCGACCCGGCCGTCCGGGCGGTACGCGCCGCGCCGGCCGTCCGGGCGCCGTGCGCGGGTAGGCCGGACGGCCGAGCGGCCGGACCGCTCGTCCGAGCGGTTTTTGTGCGCTTCATGGCAGGCTTGGGTCGGTACGTGATCGATCTCGACCCCGGAGTGCAGCCACCGTGGACCAGCTGGCCCTGATGTTCGTCCTACTTCTCGGGGCCGTGGTCATGGTCCCGGTCGGTGACCGGCTGGGCCTGCCGTCGCCGGTCCTGATGACGCTCGCCGGCGCGGTGCTGGCGCTGCTGCCGTTCGTGCCGAACGTGGAGGTACCGCCGGAGTTCATCCTCCCGCTGGTGCTGCCACCCCTGCTCTACGCGGCCGTGCAGCGCACCTCCTGGCGGCAGTTCACGGCCAACATCCGGCCCATCTTCCTGCTGGCGGTGGCCCTGGTCTTCGCGACCACGGCCGCCGTCGCCGCCGTGGCGCACGCCATCGTCCCCGGGATGCCGATCGCCGCCGCGGTGGTGCTCGGCGCGCTCGTCGCACCGCCCGACCCGGTCGCCGCGACCGCCGTCGCGGGCAAGCTGGGGCTGCCCCGCCGCATGGTCTCCATCCTGGAGGGCGAGGGGCTGTTCAACGACGTCACCGCGATCGTGCTGTACCACGTCGCGCTCGCCGCCGCCGTCAGCGGCTCCTTCTCGGTACCCTCCGCAATCGGCTCGCTGGTGCTGTCCGCCGTGGTCGCGATAGCGGTCGGGCTGGTGCTGGGCTGGATCACCAACAAGCTGATGGGCCTGCTGGGCGACCCGACGCTGCAGATCGGCCTGACGCTGCTGGTGCCGTTCGTCGCGTACGTCCTCGCCGAGGAGTTCGAGGGCTCCGGAGTGCTGGCGGTGCTGACCACCGCGCTGTTCCTCGCCGAGTACGCGGTGGACGCCGACGACGTGATGGGTCGGCTGGCCGGCTACACCTTCTGGGAGATCGTCGACACCCTCGTCACCGGTGTCGCCTTCGGGCTGATCGGCCTGGAACTGCACAACGTCATCAAGGTGGCCTCCGGCCGCTGGGGCGAGATGCTCGGCGTCGGCGCCGCCGTCGTGGTGGTCGTGGTGGGCGTCCGGCTGCTGTGGCTGCTGCCCGCCGCCTGGCTGGCCAAGCGGATGCACAAGCGCCGCGACTTCGACGAGGACATCCCGCTGAGCTGGCGGGAGACCGTGATCATGTGGTGGTCCGGGATGCGCGGTGTGGCGTCCGTCGCGCTGGCGCTGGCCATCCCGTACACGATCGACGGTGGCGCGGACTTCCCGGCCCGTGACGAGATCCTGTTCATCGCCTTCGCCGTGGTGCTCTCCGGGCTCGTCGTCCAGGGCCTGTCGCTGCCCACCCTGGTCAAGAAGCTGCGGGTCAAGGCCGACTCGGAGGCCGAGGAGAAGCTGGAGCACGAGCTGGCGCTCCGGGTGATCAAGGCGTCCAAACGGCGTCTGAAGGAGATCCTGGAGGTCGAGGAGCTGCCGGAGGAGATCAGCGAGCAGCTCGCCCGGCGCGCCTACGACATGGGTGCACGCATCGCGCCGGACATCGTGGACGACGACCGCCGGGAGCACTTCGAGAAGCGCATCACCCGGATGAAGAAGGTGCAGAGCATCCAGAGCGAGATGCTCTCGGCCGCCCGCCACGAGGTGCTGGCGGCGCGCAGCGAGCCGGGCGCCGACCCGGAGATCGTGGACCGGGTGCTGCGCCAGCTGGACATGCGCAGTCTGCGGGGCGCTCCGCTGCCGTAGGGCGAGGACCGGGTGCGGCGCCTGCCCCGGCACCGCGCCCCGGCATCGGCAGCCGGGTGCTGTCAGCCGTCCAGCCCCGGCCCCTTGTCCAGGGTCCCCGGGCGCCGCTCCCCGTCCGTCCGCGCCAGCCGGGCGGTGTCCTCCCCGCTGTCGGGCGCGGCGGCGGTGACCACCCGCGGCAGCGCGTACGGGTGTTCCGCGCGCAGCCAGTCGATCATCCGCTCGCGGACCTCGCAGCGCACCGACCAGATGGAGTCCGAGTCCCGGGCGGTGACCAGGGCGCGTACCTGGATGGTGGTCGGGGTGGTGTCGGTGACCACCAGGCTCCAGCCGCGGCCGTCCCAGTCGGTGCTGTTCTGCAGGATCTCGTGCAGCCGCTCGCGCATCTTCTCCACGGGGGCCGCGTGGTCCAGGTGGAAGAAGACGGTCCCGGTCATCTGCGCGCCCCCGCGTGACCAGTTCTCGAACGGCTTGCTGGTGAAGTAGGACACGGGCATGGTGATCCGCCGCTCGTCCCAGGTCCGTACGGTCAGGAAGGTCAGGGTGATCTCCTCGACGGTGCCCCATTCCTTGTCCACGACCACCGTGTCCCCGATGCGGACCATGTCGCCGAAGGCGATCTGCAGGCCGGCGAAGAGGTTGCCGAGGGTGGACTGCGCGGCGACACCGGCCACGATGCCGACCAGTCCCGCCGAGGCCAGCATGGACTGGCCGACCGTCTGCATCTTCGGGAAGGTCAGCAGCATCGAGGCCGCGGCGACGACGATGACGATCGCCGTGACCACCCGCTGGATCAGGGTGACCTGGGTACGGACCCGCCGGACCCGGGCCGCGTCCCGCGCGCCGGCCGCGTACCGGGAGTACGAGGACTCCACGATGGCCGCCGACGCCCGGATGGCGAGCCAGGCGGTGGCCGCGATCAGGACGAGGGAGAGAATCTGGCCGAGGCCCGCCTCGTGGTCCTCGATGAACGCCAGGCCCGTTCTGTCGTAGAAACCGCGCAGCAGCGCGGTGACCAGCACCACCTGCAGGGGGACGCGGCAGCGCCGCAGCAGTCCCCACAGTGGCGTGTCCGGGCGGGCCGTGTCGGCCCGGCGCAGTGCCAGGTCGGCCAGCCAGCCCAGGACGAGCGTCACGACTATGGAGCCGCCTACGACGATGAGCGGACGAAGCACGTCCTCCATGGACACTTCCGGTCCTCCTAGGTGTGGTCAGCTTCGTGCCGGTACCTACTGACCGTAACTGGCACGATGGTGGAAGTGCGATCCAATGACAGGGAAGTGAATTCAGTGGCCTCTTCGCCCGCCTCGCCGTCCGCGCCGTCCGCGAAACCCTCGACGGTGGTTCTGTTCCATTCGGTGTGCGGTCTGCGGCCCGCGGTGCACGCCGCCGCCGACCGGCTGCGCGCGGCCGGCCACGAGGTCGTCGTACCGGACCTCTTCGACGGGCGGACCGCGGACACCGTCGAGGACGGAGTGGTGATCAAGGACGAGATCGGCAAGGACGAGCTGCTGCGCCGCGCGGTGACCGCCGCCGCGCCGTACTCCGACCGGGGCGTGGTCTACGCGGGCTTCTCCTTCGGCGGCGCGGTCGCGCAGAACCTCGCCCTGGGTGACGAGAAGGCGCGCGGCCTGCTGCTGATGCACGGCACCTCGGACATCGCCGACGACGCGGCGGTCGACGAGCTGCCCGTCCAGCTCCACGTCGCCGACCCGGACCCGTTCGAGCCGCACGACTGGCTGAACGCCTGGTACCTGCGGATGGGGCGGGCCGGCGCGGACGTGGAGGTCTACCGCTACCCGGGCGCCGGACACCTGTTCACCGACCCGGACCTGCCGGACTTCGACGAGGAGGCCGCCGAGAGCGCCTGGAAGGTCGCCCTCGGCTTCCTCGACTCGCTGTAGAGGGGGGTACGGGGCGGGTCAGCGCACCGGCTGCCGGACCCGCTCCACCCGCTGGGTCCCCGACAGGGTCCGGTAGGAGCGCGCCAGTGCGGTGGTGGCGTGCGGATCGGTCCGGTCGGAGACGGTGAAGTAGTCCATCTGTGTGCGCTCGGCGCTGACGTCCAGGACGCCGTAGCCGTGCGAGTCCATGTCCAGCCACTTCACATGGCGGTTGGCGGCCCGGACCGCGGCGACGCCGACCAGCGAGACGGTGTGCGGCGCGACGTGCAGGAAGTCGTCCACGTTGTCGGAGGTGACCGAGGTGACCACGAACTCGGTGGCCACCGGCGGCGTGGCCGGGTAGGTCGCGGCCTTCACCGGCACCTCGTTGGCCCACGCCATGTGGATGTCGCCGGTCAGGAAGACGGTGTTGTCGATACCCCGGTCGCGCAGGTGGGTCAGCAGCTCGCGCCGGTCGTCGGTGTAGCCGTCCCACTGGTCGGTGTTGACCGCCAGGCCCTCCTTGGGCAGGCCGAGGAGTTCGGCGAGCGGCGCCAGCAGGTGGGCCGGTACGGAGCCGAAGGCGACCTGGGAGATCATCACGGAGGTGCCGACCAGCCGCCAGGCGGTGTCCGAGCGCTCCAGCCCGGCCTTGAGCCAGTCCAACTGGGCGCGCCCGGTGATCGAGCGCCCCGGGTCGTCCACCGTCCCGCTGCCCGGCTCGGCCTGTTCGTCCCGGAAGGTCCGCAGGTCGAGCAGGTGCAGGTCGGCGAGCTTGCCGAAGCGCAGCCTGCGGTAGGTGGTGCCCGCCGTGGAGGTCCGCACGGGCATCCACTCGAAGTAGGCGCGCTTGGCGGCGGCCATCCGCGTCGCCCAGTCGCCCTCGGCGCCGGGGGTGTGGTTCACGGCGCCGCCGGACCAGGCGTTGTCCGCGAACTCGTGGTCGTCCCAGATCGCGATGAGCGGGTGCGCGGCGTGCATGGCCCGCAGGTCGGGGTCGGTCTTGTGGACGCCGTGCCGGGTGCGGTAGTCGGCGAGCGTGATGATCTCGTGGGTGGGGGAGTGCTGCCGTACGACCTTCCCCGAGGCGGGGAAGCCGCCGGTCGCGTACTCGTAGAGGTAGTCGCCGAGGTGCAGTACCGCGTCCAGGTCGCGGCGGGCCGCCAGGTGCCGGTACGCGGAGAAGTAGCCCGCCTCCCAGTTGGCGCAGGAGACGACGCCGAAGCGGATGCTGGGTGCTTTCGCGTCGTGGGCGGGGGCGGTGCGGGTGCGGCCCACGGGGGAGCGGGCGCCGACGGCGGTGAAGCGGTAGTAGTAGGCGGTGGCCGGCGCCAGGCCGCGTACGTCGGCCTTGACGGTGTGGTCGGCCGCGGCCGTGGTGGTCGCGGTTCCCCGCGCGACCACCGAGCTGAAGTCCTTGTCGGTCGCCACTTCCCAGTCCACCGCGGTGTCCGGGCCACGGCCGGAGCCGGGCACCGCGCCGGGCTCGGGCGTGACCCGGGTCCACAGCAGGACGCCGTCCGGGAGCGGGTCGCCGGAGGCCACGCCGTGCCGGAAGACCTGGGCGTCCGTACGGGGGCGGGCGTCCGTGCCGGTCCGGGTGTCCGGGCCGGTCTGAGTGGCACGGGCGGGGGCGGCGGTGGCGAAGGGCAGCAGGGCGGCGGAGGCGGCCGCGGCCGTGACAGCGGTGCGACGTGATATCTGGTCATGATCGGTCACGGCCGATCACCATACTGTCGGGTAGGGCGCTACGGGAGGGCTCGCGCAGGAAGTTCGCCCTCCCGTCAGCACCTGGCCACCGGGCCGGTGCTCCGGCCTCCGCGGTTACTTCTTCGCGTCCTTCGCGGGCCCGAACTCGTCGTCGATCATCTTGTTGAAGTTGGCCGTGGCCAGCTCGTGGTACTGCTCCTTGGTCATCTGCTTCTGCGGGACCGGCGGCAGCGTCAGCTTCTTGTCGCCGTGCAGGAACGCCGGCGTCCCGGTCACGCCCTTCCGGCCGAAGAGCGCGGTCATCTCCATGGTCCAGCGGTCGTACGTACCGTTCTTGACCGCCGCCTGGAACTTCTTGTTGTTCTTCAGCTCGGGCACCTGATCGGCGACCTCGATCAGCTTCGTGTCCTTGGCGTAGGCGTCGTCGGCCTCTTCGGGGTGGTTCTTCTCCGCGTACAGCGCGGTCTTGTACTTGAGGAACGCCTCCGGACCGACGTCCAGGGCCGCGCCGAGCGCGCTGAGCGCGTTCTTGGAACCCTCGCCGCCCTGCCCGCCGTCGATGAAGGTGTACATCGTGAAGCGGACCTTGTAGCGGCCGTCCTCCATACCCTTCAGGAGGGCCGGGCCCGCGCTCTGCTCGAAGCCCGCACAGGCCGGACAGCGGATGTCCTCGAAGACCTCCAGGGTCTCCTTCGCCTCCGGCTTGCCGATGACGATCTCGGTGCCGTTCTTGCCGCTGGTGTTGGCGGGTTTGACCAGGTCGGCTTCCTTGGCCGCCTCCCAGCCGGTGGGCTCGTTCGCCTTCATGACCCCGAAGCCGATGCCGCCGGCTATGACGAGGACACCGACCACCGAGCCCGCCACCACGAGCTGCCGGCGGATCTTCTCCTTCTTCTTCTGCCGCTCGCGCTCGGCACGGATCCGCTCGCGGGCCGCCTGCTTGCTCGCCTGGCTGTTGCGGTCGCTCATGGTGCTTACCGACTCCCTGTTCCTGGTACGTGCCGTGGTGGACCCCCCGTCGTACGGGCGCCCCGCACGCCGCGTCAGTACGCGGCGCAGGGGCCGGGCAAGGGAGGGCCGCGCCGCACGACGCAGTGTCCGAGCCGGGGGAGCGGCCGGGGAAGAGGGAGCTGGCGTACGGGCCGGGCCCGGCGGTGCTCCGGGCCGGGTCCGGCGGCTGCCACCGCGGCCGCCAGCCGCAGCGGCCGGAAGGCGAACCTCGGCACGGCGCGCAGCAGCCGCTCCAGCGCGGTGGCCACCGCGGCGCGTACCGCGCGCAGGGGGGCGCCGGAGGGTGTCCACGGCCGTGCTCCGGTCCGCTCCATGCCCGGAGTCTGCCATGGGCACGGCGACTTGCCGGGTCAAGATTTGGCATCGGCAGGGGCGGTGACCGGTACGTACGGCAGCGGCCGGCGCGCGAGATGCACGCCGGCCGCTGCCGTACGCCGGAAACCTGGACCGGAGCCCCGGGCCAGGGCTCCGGGAAAAGCTCCGTCAGCCCTTCATGGCCTTGTCGACCTCGGCCGTGAACGCGTCCGGCGTGGACGGCGCGACCTTGCCGTTCGCGGAGTCGGTGCCCAGCACCGTGTCGTCCAGCTTGACCGTCGGAGTGCTCTTGACGTCCTTGAAGCCGTTGAAGGCCTCGGACATCTCCATCGCCCAGCGGTTGTACGTACCTGCCTTCACCGCGTCCTGGAACTTGGCGTTGCCCTTCAGCGCGGGCACCGTGTCGGCGACCTTGAGCAGGTAGTCGTTGTCGGCGAACTTGTCCTGCCGCTCGTCGGGGTGGAACTCCTTCGAGAACAGCGCTTCCTTGTACTTCAGGAACGCGTCCGGACCCACGTTGAGCGCGGCACCCATCGCGCTGAGCGCGTTCTTGGAGCCGGTGCCCTGGAGGTTGTTGTCCAGGAAGGTGCCCAGGTGGATGGAGGCCTTGTACTTGCCCTCCTTCAGGTCCTTCTGGATCGTCTCGCCGACGTTCTGCTCGAAGCTCGCGCAGCCCGGGCAGCGGGCGTCCTCGAAGAGCGACAGGGTGTGCTTGGCGTCCTTCTTGCCGACGGTGATCTCCGTGCCGTTCTTGCCGGAGGTGTTGGCCGGCTGCACCAGCTTGGCGCTCGCCGCGTCGGACCACTTGGCGGAGCCGCCGCCCGAGTCGCCGCCGCCCGAGTTGGCGACGGCGACGCCGATGCCGCCCGCGACGGCCAGCACGGCGACGATCGAACCGCCGACGGTCAACTGCCGGCGGACCTTCTCCTTCTTCTTCTGCCGCTCGCGCTCGACGCGCAGCCGCTCGCGGGCTGCCTGCTTGTTGGCCTGGCTGTTGCGGTTGCTCATGACTGTCCTGCTCCTGGGAAAGGTGTGAACGGGTGCCTGTCCATAAGCCGCGGCCCGAAGGCTACGCGGCGAGGGAGCAGGGCGGTCCACGCCGTACGACGCAGTGCACGAGCAGCGGGACGGCCCGCGGAGCCGGTTCCGTACGCGCGGGCCGGGCGGCCGGACGGAGCGGCACGGGCAGCGCCCGGACGACCGCCACCGCCAGCAGCAGCGGCCGGAACGCGAACGCCGTCACCGCCCCAAGCAACTGGGCCAGCGCCGCCTCGCCCCGCCGCAGCCAGGCCGCCGCGAGCAGCCCGACGGCGACGTGCACGGCGAGCAGCAGCAGCCAGGTCGCGACGGGCGTCCGGTCCTCCGGCGCCAGGTGCGCCAGGGGCGTGCCCACGTCACCGCCGCCGCACAGCAGATCCACGCCCAGGGACCGCAACGGCCCGGTGACCGGACCGCCGGCCCGCCCGTAACAGGTGTGCTGGCCGGCACTGAAGACCGTGTCGGCGGCCAGCTCCAGCGGTACGAGCAGGGCGGCGATGCGCCAGTAGCCGCGCTCCCGGCCGGCCAGCGCGTACGCGACGGCGAAGACGGCGGCCGACAGGAGGGCGACGGTGGTCAGCGGCAGCGGCATCCGGGACAGCAGCACATGACCCGCAGCGGACAGCGTCACGCACAGCGCCGTGAAGAGCGCTGCGCGCAGTGCCCGCAGGTGTGCCGCCGAGATGTCCATTGCAGCGAGTCTGCCATGGTCCGGTGTAAGTGGGCACTAAGAGGCGCGAACCCGTCGCTTCTCCGCCCCCTCACCCGGTGGCGCGGCTCACAGGCCGGGAATGCGGCCGTTGCGGAAGAGATCCACGAACGTCTGGTGGTCGGCGCGGGCCCGGGCGCCGTACGCGTGCGCGAAGTCCACCAGCAGGCGGCCGAAGCCGTCCTCGTCGGCGGCGATGGCCGCGTCGATGGCGCGCTCGGTGGAGAACGGCACCAGGGAGTGGCCGCTCTCGTCGTCCGCGGCGGCGTGCATCGTGGCGGTCGCCCGGCCCAGGTCCGCGACGACCGCCGCGATCTCCGCCAGGTCGTCGATGTCCGACCAGTCCAGGTCGACCGCGTACGGGGAGATCTCGGCCACGAGCTGGCCGGCGCCGTCCAGCTCGGTCCAGCCCAGCCACGGGTCGGCGTGGTCCTGGAGGGCCCGCTGCGAGATCACCGTGCGGTGCCCTTCGTGCCGGAAGTAGCCGCGCACCCGCGGGTCGGTGATGTGCCGGGAGACCGCCGGGGTCTGCGCCTGCTTCATGTAGATCACGACGTCGTTCTCCAGGGCGTCGCTGTTGCCCTCCAGCAGGATGTTGTACGAGGGCAGGCCCGCCGAGCCGATGCCGATGCCGCGGCGCCCCACCACGTCCTTGACGCGGTAGGAGTCCGGGCGGGTCAGGCTGGACTCGGGCAGCGTCTCCAGATAGCCGTCGAAGGCCGCCAGGACCTTGTAGCGGGTCGCGGCGTCCAGCTCGACCGTGCCGCTGCCCGCGGTGAAACGGCGCTCGAAGTCGCGGATCTCGGTCATCGAGTCCAGCAGGCCGAAGCGGGTCAGCGAGCGGGCCATCCGCAGCGCGCCCAGCAGCGGCCCCTCGGCGGTGTCCAGGGTGAAGGGCGGCACGTCGTCGTCCTTGGCGCCGGTGGCCAGGGCGTGGATGCGCTCACGGTAGGCGGCGGCGTAGATCCCCACCAGCTCGCTGATCTGCTCGTCGCTCAGCGCCTTGGCGTAGCCGATCAGGGCGACGGAGGCGGCGAAGCGCTTGAGGTCCCAGGTGAAGGGGCCGACGTACGCCTCGTCGAAGTCGTTGACGTTGAAGATCAGCCGGCCGGTGGCGTCCATGTACGTGCCGAAGTTCTCGGCGTGCAGATCGCCGTGGATCCACACCTGGCCGGTGCGCTCGTCCTCGTACGGGCCGCTGCCCGGGCCGCCGTCCAGGGCGTGGAGGTCGTGGTAGAAGAGGCAGGCCGTGCCCCGGTAGAAGGCGAAGGCGGAGGCGGCCATCTTCCGGAATTTCACACGGAAGGCCGACGGGTCGGCGGCGAGCAGCTCCCCGAAGGCGGTGTCGAAGACGGCGAGGATCTCCTCGCCGCGCTGAGCGGCGTCCGGCGCCGGGACGAGCTGGGACGACATCGCGGGGTGCCTCCTGAGGCAGGTGCTGCGGACGGGGGTGCCGTCTCTTCCAACGGCCGAGGCTACTCACGAGTGCCCGCCCGTCACCCGACCCCCACCCCTCACGGAGGCGCTGCGCGCCGCTGCCCGCTCTTCGCCCGTCACCCGACCCCCCGCCCCTCACGGAGGCGCTGCCCGCCGCCGCCCGGGCGGATTCTCTTCGTGGAGCGGCCGCCGTCCCCGTCAGGTTGTCGGCGGAGGGTCGTAGACTTCGAGACCGTCCCCGTTCTCGCCCGCCGCGGCCCGGTCCCGGCTCGGCCGAGGCGTCGGCGTGCCCGCAGTACCCAGTCTCCGGAGGTCTTCCGCCGTGGCCAAGCCGCCCTTCACGCACCTGCACGTGCACACCCAGTACTCGCTGCTGGACGGCGCCGCGCGGCTGAAGGACATGTTCGAGGCGTGCAAGGAGATGGGGATGACCCACATCGCCATGTCCGACCACGGCAACCTCCACGGGGCCTACGACTTCTTCCACTCCGCCCAGAAGGCCGGCATCACGCCGATCATCGGCATCGAGGCGTACGTGGCGCCCGAGTCGCGGCGCACCAAGCGCAAGATCCAGTGGGGCCAGCCGCACCAGAAGCGCGACGACGTCTCCGGTTCCGGTGGTTACACCCACAAGACGATCTGGGCGTCGAACAGCACCGGGCTGCACAACCTCTTCAAGCTCTCCTCCGACGCGTACAAGGAAGGCTGGCTGCAGAAGTGGCCCCGGATGGACAAGGAGACGATCTCCCAGTGGTCCGAGGGCCTGATCGCCTCCACCGGCTGTCCCTCCGGTGAGCTCCAGACCCGGCTGCGTCTCGGCCAGTTCGACGAGGCCCTGAAGGCCGCCTCCGAGTACCAGGACATCTTCGGCAAGGACCGCTACTTCCTGGAGCTGATGGACCACGGCATCGAGATCGAGCGCCGGGTCCGCGACGGCCTGCTGGAGATCGGCAAGAAGCTCGGCATCCCGCCGCTGGTCACCAACGACTCGCACTACACCTACGCGCACGAGGCGAGCGCCCACGACGCCCTGCTGTGCATCCAGACCGGCAAGAACCTCTCGGACCCGGACCGCTTCCGGTTCGACGGCACCGGCTACTACCTGAAGTCCACGGACGAGATGTACGCCATCGACTCCTCGGACGCCTGGCAGGAGGGCTGCCGCAACACCCTCCTGGTCGCCGAGCAGATCGACACCACCGGCATGTTCGAGAAGCGCGACCTGATGCCGAAGTTCGACATACCCGAGGGCTACACCGAGGTCACGTGGTTCAAGGAGGAGGTGCGGCGCGGCATGGCCCGCCGCTACCCCGACGGGGTCCCCGAGGACCGGCAGCGGCAGGCCGAGTACGAGATGGACATCATCCTGCAGATGGGGTTCCCGGGGTACTTCCTCGTGGTCGCGGACTTCATCATGTGGGCGAAGAACAACGGCATCGCGGTGGGTCCGGGCCGAGGCTCCGCGGCCGGATCGATCGTCGCGTACGCCATGGGCATCACCGACCTCGACCCGATCACCCACGGACTGATCTTCGAGCGGTTCCTCAACCCCGAGCGCGTCTCCATGCCCGATGTCGACATCGACTTCGACGAGCGCAGGCGCGTCGAAGTGATCAGGTACGTGACGGAGAAGTACGGCGCCGACAAGGTCGCCATGATCGGTACGTACGGCAAGATCAAGGCCAAGAACGCGATCAAGGACTCGGCCCGTGTGCTGGGTTACCCGTACGCCATGGGCGACCGCCTCACCAAGGCCATGCCCGCCGACGTCCTCGGCAAGGGCATCGACCTCTCCGGCATCACCGACCCCCAGCACCCGCGCTACAGCGAGGCCGGCGAGATCCGGGGGATGTACGAGAACGAGCCGGACGTGAAGAAGGTCATCGACACCGCCAAGGGTGTGGAGGGCCTGGTCCGGCAGATGGGTGTGCACGCGGCCGGCGTGATCATGTCCAGCGAGCCGATCGTCGACCACGCCCCGCTCTGGACGCGGCACACCGACGGCGTGACCATCACGCAGTGGGACTACCCGCAGTGCGAGTCGCTCGGCCTGCTGAAGATGGACTTCCTGGGCCTGCGCAACCTCACCATCATGGACGACGCCGTCAAGATGGTGGAGGCGAACAAGGGCAAGAAGCTGGAGCTCCTGGAGCTCCCGCTGGACGACCCCAAGACCTATGAGCTGCTCTGCCGCGGTGACACCCTCGGCGTCTTCCAGTTCGACGGCGGTCCGATGCGTTCGCTGCTGCGCCAGATGCAGCCCGACAACTTCGAGGACATTTCCGCCGTATCGGCCCTGTACCGTCCGGGCCCGATGGGCATGAACTCGCACATCAACTACGCGGAGCGCAAGAACGGCCGCCAGGAGATCACGCCGATCCACAAGGAGCTGGAGGAGCCGCTCAAGGAGGTCCTGGGCCTGACCTACGGCCTGATCGTCTACCAGGAGCAGGTCCAGAAGGCCGCCCAGATCGTCGCCGGGTACTCCCTCGGCGAGGCCGACGTCCTGCGCCGCGTGATGGGCAAGAAGAAGCCCGAGGAACTGGAGAAGAACTTCGTCCTCTTCCAGGCCGGTGCCCGGAAGAACGGCTTCAGCGACGAGGCGATCCAGGCCCTGTGGGACGTGCTGGTCCCGTTCGCCGGCTACGCGTTCAACAAGGCGCACTCCTCCGCGTACGGACTCGTCACGTACTGGACCGCCTACCTGAAGGCGAACTACCCGGCGGAGTACATGTCCGCGCTGCTCACCTCGGTGCGCGACGACAAGGACAAGTCGGCGGTCTACCTCAACGAGTGCCGCCGCATGGGCATCAAGGTGCTCCCGCCGAACGTGAACGAGTCGCTGGCGAACTTCGCCGCCCAGGGCGACGACGTGATCCTCTTCGGCCTCACCGCCGTCCGCAACGTCGGCCAGAACGTGGTGGACTCGATCATCCGCTGCCGCAAGGCCAAGGGGAAGTACACCTCCTTCCCCGACTACCTCGACAAGGTCGACGCGGTCGTGTGCAACAAGCGCACCACCGAATCGCTGATCAAGGCGGGCGCCTTCGACGAGATGGGGCACACCCGCAAGGGCCTGACCGCGCACTACGAAGCCATGATCGACAACGTGGTGCAGGTCAAGCGCAAGGAGGCCGAGGGACAGTTCGACCTCTTCGGCGGGATGGGCGACGACAGCGCCGACGACGGCCCCGGCTTCGGCCTGGACATCGAGTTCTCCGACATCGAGTGGGACAAGACCTACCTGCTCGCCCAGGAGCGCGAGATGCTCGGCCTGTACGTCTCCGACCACCCGCTGTTCGGTCTGGAGCACGTGCTGTCCGACAAGGCGGACGCGGCGATCTCCCAGCTCACCGGCGGTGACTACTCCGACGGCTCGATCGTCACCATCGGCGGCATCATCTCCGGCCTCCAGCGCAAGATGACCAAGCAGGGCAACGCCTGGGCCATCGCCACCGTCGAGGACCTGGCCGGTTCCATCGAGTGCATGTTCTTCCCGGCGACCTACCAGCTCGTCTCCACCCAACTCGTCGAGGACACCGTCGTCTTCGTCAAGGGGCGGCTGGACAAGCGCGAGGACATCCCGCGGCTGGTCGCCATGGAGATGATGGTCCCCGACCTCTCGGAGGCCGGCGCCAACGCCCCCGTGACGATCACGATCCCCACGGTCAAGGTCACCCCGCCGCTGGTCGAGAAGCTGGGCGAGGTCCTCACCAGCCACCGCGGCGCGACCGAGGTACGGATCAAGCTCCAGGGGGCGCGCAAGACGACGGTGCTCCGGCTGGACCGGCACCGGGTGACCCCGGACCCGTCGCTCTTCGGTGACCTGAAGGTGCTGCTGGGGCCGTCCTGCCTGGCGGGCTGAGCCGGTGAGCGCTGCCCGGGGCCCCGGCTCCGGGCAGCGCGGTCGCGCGCTACCCGACCGCGTACCACCGCGCAACGCAGGGGCCCAACTGGTGACAGGGCATGGCGTGAACCGGATGTCTACGCGAGTGGCGCTCCTCGCGGGAACGAATTTTCGGCCCACGAGCGGCACGGCTTCACGGGCCGGGGCGGCGCGGGCCTGCTCTCCGGCAGCCGCCGGCGTGCAGGAGGCGCACGGCGCGCAGGAGGGGCGCACCCCGCACGGGTGCGCCCCTCTACTGCTGTACGGCGAAGGTCAGTTGTGACCAAAACGGCGCTGGTGCTTACGGGCGACGTCGCGCGGGGTCGCGTCCACGGACTGAGCCGACGTCTGGGCCTCCATCGCCGACCGCTCGGCGTCCTGGCGGCTGCGCTCGGCGGACTGAGCGCCCTTCTGCTGCTGATTGCGGTCGCGATTCTTGTTCTTGGCCATGACCGTGCCTCCTGAAGGGGATCCTGGGATCGGGGCCGTGACCAGGCTTACACGGACCGTTGATGCGCGCATTTCGGGCAATTACCGTGCGTAATGCGCCGTGTCGCGTGCGGTGTTCGCCCTGGATGCCGAATCCGCCACGCCGATGATCGAGTTCGGGCAGTTAACCCCCGCGCGGTCGGGCAGACTCGAAGGTAAAGCGGGAGGAAACCTCGTGCCACAGGCCGAGCCGGGGGGCGTCCGACTTCAGCACCTCAGGGAAGAGGGTGGAACGTGGATCGCTGCGTCGTCCTGGTGGACGCCGGATACTTGCTGGGCGCCGCCGCGAGCCTGCTCGCCGGAGAGCCCACCCGGTCCCGGATCACCGTTGATCACGCCGCCCTCATCCAGGGTCTGCGGCAGCGCGCCGAAGCCGACACCGAACGGCCGCTGCTGCGCATCTACTGGTTCGACGGCGCGCCCGACCGCGTACCGCAGCCCGAGCACCGCCGGCTGCGCGTCATGCCCCGGGTCACCGTCCGGCTCGGCGCGCTGACCCGCAGTGACGGCCGCTGGGCGCAGAAAGGCGTCGACGCCGCGATGCACGCGGAGTTGACCGAACTGGCCCGTAACCGCGCCTGCTCCGACATCGTCCTGGTCACCGGCGACGGTGACCTGCTGCCCGGCCTGATGTCGGCCAAGGAGCACGGCGTCGCCGTACACCTGTGGGCCGTGCAGGCCGCCGACGGCGACTACAACCAGTCGGAGGACCTCGTCGCCGAGGCCGACGAGCGGCGGGTGCTCGACCGCGCGTGGATCACCCGCGCCGTACGGCTGAAGGAGCTCGGCGGCCCCTGCGCGCCGCCGCCCGCACCGCGCCCCGAGATCGCCGCCATCCTCTCGGCGCCGCTGCCCGAGTCCGCCGTCGCGGCCGCCGCGGCCGCGGCCTCCGCCGCACACGACGCGGAACGGACCGCCGCCCGGGAACGCAACGGCGCGAACGGCGCGGCACGGCCGGCGGCCGCCCCCGCGGAGCGGACCGGCCCCGCGGACGCCTGCGACCGGCCGGGGCCCGCCGCCGAGCGGGACGGCGAAGGCGGCACGGCGGGCGGCCGGGGCACGCCGGTCCCCACCCCGAAGGACCTCGCCGACCTGAACCGCGGCCCCGGCGCCGGACCGGGCGGCTCCGCCCCGGCGCCCGTGCCCAGCGCGACGCTGCGCTGGTCCTCGGACAAGGGCTGGGTCGAGCGCGGCGGTCCGGTCGGCGAACCGCCCGAGACCGCCTCGCTCCCGACCCTGGCCCAGCTCACCAGCGCCGAGCAGCGCTGGGCCGACCGGGAGGAGGACATCACGGCCGTCAGCGGCGACCCCTTCGAAGTGGGCCAGGTCTTCGCCCGCCGCTGGACGGAACGGCTCTCCGACACGGCCCACCTCCAGCAGATCTCCACGGAGTATCCCCGCATCCCGCACCGCATCGACGGCGAACTTCTCCGCTATGCCGCCCGCTTCGGCCTGCTCGCCCACAAGGACGACCAGATCGACGAACACGACCGCTATGCGATTCGCGCCGGATTCTGGCGCGAAGTCGACCTTCGGACGGCGGCGTCGCACGTGCCGGTGGGGGAGTAGGAACGGCCCCGGTGGGGGCGGACCGGGTACGGGAGCCCCGCGCGTCGCCCGGCCCTGACCGGTGGGGGCGGGCGCCGGTCACCCGGGTGGGCGCCTCACCCGGTGGCGAGGCCCGCGTCCCGGTGACGGAGGCGGCAGCCGCTGCCCGGCGGGCGGCGGCGCGCTCCTGACCGCCGGGCGGAGCGGCGGGCCGCGGCCGCCGCGAGCAGGGGGTGCGGGCAGTCGCGGCCCCGGCAGCGCGTACGCTCGTTGCTCGTGAGGATGGGTGCGAAGCGGGTGGAGTGCGGCGAGCCGGTGTGTGCCGTGCGCGACCTGGTCAAGACGTACCCCGCGGTACGCGGGCGGCGGGGAGCGGCGGGGGCACCGGCCGTACGGGCCAGTGACGGGATCAGTCTGGACGTGCGCCAAGGGGAGATCTTCGGGCTGCTCGGGCCGAACGGAGCCGGCAAGTCGACGCTGGTCCGCCAGCTCACCGGGCTGCTGCGTCCCGACTCCGGCCGTGTCACCGTGCTGGGCCACGACCTCGTCCGCCATCCGGAGCGCGCCGCCCGCCTGCTCGGCTACCTGGGCCAGGAGTCCAGCGCCCTGGACGAGATGACGGTCGCCCTCGCCGTGGAGACCACCGGCCGGCTGCGCGGCCTGCCGGCCCGGGAGGCCCGAGCCGAGCGCGACGCCGTCGTCGAGGAGCTGGGGCTCGGCGACCTCGCCGGGCGCCCGCTCAAGCGGCTCTCCGGGGGCCAGCGCCGCCTCGCGTGCTTCGCCGCCGTCCTGGTCGGCGAACGGCCGCTGCTGGTCCTGGACGAGCCGACCACCGGCATGGACCCGGTGGCGCGCCGCGCCGTGTGGGCCGCCGTGGACCGGCGCCGGGCGGAACGCGGCGCCACCGTGCTGCTCGTCACCCACAACGTCATCGAGGCGGAGAGCGTCCTGGACCGGGTCGCGGTGATCGACCGCGGCAAGGTCATCGCCTGCGACACGCCCGGCGGGCTGAAGGACCTGGTGGGCGAAGAGGTCCGGCTGGAGCTGGTGTGGCGGGAGCGGGCGCCGCTGGACGTGCCCGAGGTGGCCGCCCTGGGCGAGGCCGCGCGGACCAACGGACGGCGCTGGACCCTGAGACTGGCCCCGGACCGGGCGCGGGAGGCGGTGGCCGCCGTGACGGCCGGCCCGGCCTTCGCCGCGCTGGACGACTTCACGCTCGCGACGCCGAGCCTGGAAGATGTGTATCTCGCGCTGGGGGGCCGTACGGAGGAAGGCTTGGTGAAGGCGTGAGCGTGGTTCCCGCGGAGGCGCAGGCGAAGGCGGCGGAGCAGGCGGAGACGGAGGCTCGGACGGTGGGACCGGCCGCGGCCGGGCCTGCCGCCGGACCGGAGAGCGCCGCCGGGCCGCGCCCGGACCCGGACGTCCCGGCCGCCGCGCCCCTGGCGCCCGCCGCCCGTCTGCTGCCCGCTCTCGCCGCCGTGTACCGGGCCCAGTTGTCCCGGGCCCGGGTGGCGCGGATTCCGCTGCTGTTCGTGGCCACCTTCCAGTCCGTCGGGATCATGGTCCTGATGCGCGGAGTGGTCGACGGCGGCGACGCCGCGCGGGCCGTCGTCGCCGGCTCCAGCGTGCTGGTCGTGGCGTTCGTGGCGCTGAACCTGCTGGCCCAGTACTTCGGGCAGCTCCGCGCCAGCGGCGGGCTCGACCACTACGCCACGCTGCCGGTGCCGCCCGCCGCCGTGGTGCTCGGCGCGGCCGCCGCGTACGCCTCGTTCACCGCGCCGGGGACCGTGGTCACGGCCGTGACCGGCTGTCTGCTGTTCCAGCTTCCGATGACGAACCTGTGGGTGCTGATCGCGGTGATCCCGCTGGCCGGAGCGGCCCTAGCCGGGCTCGGCGCGGCGCTGGGCCTGCTCGCGCCGCGACCGGAACTGGCCACCCTATGCGGCCAGTTGGGCATGTCCGCGGCCCTGCTGCTGGGCGTGCTGCCGGCCGCCCGGCTGCCCGTACCGATCTCGTACGCGCGGGACCTGCTGCCGTCGACGTACGGCGTCGAGGCCCTGGCCCGCGGGTTCGACGCCCGACCCGACTGGCTGGCGGTCCTCACGGACCTGGGGGTCTGCGCGGCGGTCGGCGTCCTGTCGCTGGCCGTGGCGACGTGGGCGTACCGCCGGGCGGCCGTACGGTGACGGACCCGGCGGACGGCCCGGCGGGGCGCGGGGCCTCCGCAGGCCCCCCGGGCGGTGCCGGGCAGACCGGCCGGAACCGGCCGCTCGGCCGTCCTGCCGACAGCGGCACCGTGCCCACCTGGCACGATGACAGGGTGACCGCACCGCAGACGCCGCAGCCGCACGAGAACCAGCCGCACGACAACCGGGCGACCGAGCAGACGTACAACCCCTGGGCCAGTCCGTCCGGGGCGACGTCCGACCATCCGACCTCCGGGGGGTCCGCCGTGCAGGACCGGGCCGAGTTCCGCCGTGAACTGTTCGAGACCGCGCTGATCGCGCTCGTGGTGACGGTGTGCGGTGTGCTGCTGGGCGCCCTGTGGGCGTGGCTGGCACCGCGCGTCCCGCTGATCGCGGACGGCAGTGGCAACGTCTACCTCCAGAACGTCGAGGGCGAGGAGGCCATCGGCGGGGACGGCACGTTCATCCTGCTGGCCCTCGGCTTCGGGGTGGTGTGCGCGGCGGGCGCGTTCCTCTTCCGCCGGGGCGGGGGCATCCCGCTGGTGGTGGCGCTGGTGGTGGGCGGACTGCTCGGCTCCGTGGCAGCCTGGCGGTTCGGTATCTGGCTGGGCCCGACGTCGGACCTGGCTGAGCTCGCGGCGGAGGTCCGCAAGGGCGTCCCGTTCGACGCGCCGCTGCGCCTCCAGGCCAAGGGCGCGCTGATCGCCTGGCCGGCCGGCGCCATGATCGCGCATCTGCTCCTGACCGGCCTCTTCGGCCCCCGCGACCCGGAGCCGCCGCAGCCGGAGTGGTACCCCGGAGGGCAGCAGAGCCCGCAGGCCCCGCCGCCTTCGGACAGCTGACAGCCGGCGGCTGACGGGGTCCCGTCGCGCGTCGGGTCCGTCCGCTCGCTCAGGCGGGCCGACGGCCGTGGTTGGCCTTGCCCTTCTTGATGCGCCACTTCCGCTTACGGGTCTTCTTCGACATGGGCGAACCTCCTCCACGGGTCGTAGCGGAGGACGGGGCAGGCGTAAAGGCCCGGCGTCGTGACGGGCGGGGCGTACGGGGCACATCCGGCCGCGCGCGGCACGGCGTACGGCGCGTGGAGCGCTTCCCGGCACCCCGGCGCACGCGGAGCGCGCGCACCTGGCAGAGCCGCGCCCTCGCCCTCGGCCGCCCTCGGCCGCGTGCGGACTCAGTCGCGCGCGATGTCCGCGAGCGTCGCCTCCGTGAGCTGCTGGAGGTCGGCGGGGGACAGCTCGACCTCCAGGCCGCGGCGCCCGGCCGACACGCACACCGTCCCGTGCGCGGCCGCCGACGCGTCGAGCACCGTACGCAGGCGCTTGCGCTGGCCGAGCGGGGAGATACCACCGCGTACGTAGCCGGTGCTGCGTTCCGCGGCGGCCGGGTCGGCCATCGCGGCGCGCTTGCCGCCGGCCGCGGCGGCCAGGGCCTTGAGGTCCAGGGAGCCGGAGACCGGTACGACGGCGACCGTCAGCGCGCCGTCCACCTCGGCGAGGAGCGTCTTGAAGACCTGGTCGGGGGAGACCCCGAGCGCCTCGGCGGCCTCCTCGCCGTACGAGGCGGCGGCCGGGTCGTGCTCGTACGCGTGGAGGGTGAAGTCGACGCCCGCCTCGGTGAGGGCGACCGTCGCCGGGGTGCCGCCGGCCGGCTGCTTCCCGTTCTTCGGCTGCTTGGTCCGCTTCGGCTTCTTGGACATGGTCGTCGCGCCTCGGCTCGCTCGTAAGGTCGTCGGTACGGGGACGGGTGCGGGGGTGGAGGCAGGGGCGATGCCCCCGCGCTCAGTTGGGGCTGGTCGGGTGGCGGGTCAGGTCCACCGCGGGCAGCGACGGGAGCTTACCGATCACCGCGGTCTCCTGGCGAAGGAGTTTCAGCTCCTGGGTGAGCCGGGCCGCCACGTCCGGCGCCTCCAGGAGCCGCTGCTTGGCCGGGATGTCGAGCACGGCGGCGGCCGCCACCAGGTACGACAGCACCGACGGCTCGCCGGGCAGGTCCTGGCCGCCGGCGAGGGTACGCTCGTTCGCCCAGGCCAGCCGCTTCTGGTAGGTGCGGAAGGCCCGTACGACACCGGAGGCCAGCGCTCCGGCGCCCTCGCCCTCGCTCTCCGCCAGCTCCTCCACCTCGCCCATCAGGTACGGGCCCGAGGCGTCCACCGACAGCAGCGTGAAGCGGGTGGTGCCGGTGGCCAGCACCTCGTACCCGGAGGCTTCGGCCCCGGCGCCGGGGGAGAGCGCCGCGTCCGCGGCGGCCTCGGCACCCTCGTCGGAGGCGAGGGCCGAACCGGGGGCGCCGCTCTTCTCCCGGATGGTGGCCGCGTCGGCCACGCACCCCACGGTGTGGAAGGCGCTGATCGGGTCGGGGCCGAAACCGGCGCCGGGACCGCCGGCGGGCAGCGCGGTGCTGTCCGGCAGGCCGGGGGCGGAGGGCGCCACCTCGCGGCCGTCGCGGATCGCGACGACCCCGAAACGACGTTCGTCTTCGGGCAGGGCGAGGAGGTCGCGCATCATCGCCCGGTACCGCGCCTCGAAGACGTTGAGCGGGAGGACGAGTCCCGGGAACAACACCGAGTTCAGCGGGAAGAGCGGTAGGCGCACGGAGGTCACAGCCCGTAAGCCTAGAGCCTGTGGAGACGGGAGTGGTTCGCGGCCCGCGATCCGGGACGCGCGGGGAAGGGGCGAGCGGCCCCTCTTCCGGCGGCGTACGGCCCGGACCGGCCCCGCGTAGGTGTTCCGGAGCCCGGCCCGATCCGCGCGCCCCCGCGCACTCCCGCGCCCGCCGTGCCGCGCCCGCCGTGCCGCGCCCGCCGTGCCGCGCCCGCCGTGCCGCGCTCGCCGCGGCGCCCCGCCGCAGCCCCCGGCTACTGCCGCCGCAGCAGCCGCGACGCGCCCGCCGCGACCGTCGTCGCCAGGACCCACCCGGCCAGGATCATGACCGCGGCGACCCACTGGGAGCCGCCGTCCGGTTTCCACGACGAGCCCTGGTAGAGATCGATCACCGGCAGCAGCAGGTCGAGGGAGTAGAGGTACGGATTCCAGGGCGGCGCCTCGCCGGGCTTGAGGGCCGGGGGCGGGGACTGGGCGAAGTACACCGTGCCGAGGGCCCACAGGATCACCATCCACACCGCGGCCCGCCCGGGCCGGTAGCCGTACGCCACCGTCCAGTCCTGGAGGAACCCCCACAGCTTGGCGGCCATCGGCAGGGTCTCGCGCCGCCGTCGCTGCTTGGCGAGCAGTACCTCGCGGGCGTCGGAGTCCTCGCCGCTGCCGCGCAGGGCGGTGGCGAGCATCTCGTAGGGCTCCGGCGCGTACTCCGGCGTGGCGGCGGCCACCCACTCCAGCCGCCGGGACAGCGGGAAGTGGCCGCGCGGGATGAGCGTCTCGTAGTTGAAGCCCGCCATCCACAGGCCGCCGAGGCCGGGCCAGCTCGCCGCCTTGTCGACCAGGTTGACGACCCGCGCGCCGGAGAGGATGACCCGCCCGCGCTGCGGCCGCTCGCCCAGGAAGCGCAGCTCCGGCGTCTGGATGCGGCGCAACGACAGCTCCTGGTCGGCCTCCATGATGAAGCGGGCCTGTTCGAAGTCGACGGCGTCGCCGAACCGCCCGTCGTCCAGCCGCATGCCGCCCTCGCACTCGAAGCGCTGCATACGGGTGCCGCGGGTGGGGGTGTGGGCGATGCCGTACGGGGGCGTGGCGGTGGTGCTGGAGAACGGCGAGCTGGCCAGGCCGGCGCCGGTCAGGTACAGGGTGCGCTCGACCGTCATCTGAGGGGCGTTCAGGGCGCGCCGACCGTACGGGTTGCTCAGCCGGCTGCCGCGCAGGCTCAGCGACACGCCGATCGTCGCGCCGCGCAGCGACAGCTCACCGTAGGACTCCATCATCTCGGCCTGGAGGTCCTGGGCGACGGTGAGCCCGTCCGCCATCACGGAGCGGCCCTGCCGGTCCTTGTGCACCACGGTCTGGTTGAGCAGCAGGTCCGTACCGATGTGCGCGTCCGTCAGGCGGATGCCGGAGCGGACGACGCAGCGCGGCAGGTGCAGGTCGCCTTCGGTGTGCAGCCGGGCGGCCTCGACCCGGGGGATGGCGCAGCCGACCATCCGCAGGGTGGTGAAGCGGCTCTCCGGCAGGACGACCTCGTTCTGGAAGCGGCAGTCGCGCAGCTCCACGAATGGCTTGATCGTGCCGCCCGCGAGGTCGAGAGTGTCGGTGATGTACGCACCGGCCAGTTTCAGCGCGGAGACCCGTCCGGGCTGCGCGGGCGGCCCTTCCAGGAGCAGGAGCGCGACGATCCGGGCGCGCACCCGCCGCTCCGGGCCCCACCGGAACTGCCCGTGCGGGTCGTCCCTGGCCGGGTCGCCGGTGCGCAGGTCGCAGGTGCTGCCGTTGCGGAACGCCTGCCACAGGCTCCACTCGGCAGGGTTCAGCATCAGGGCCGCGGGTGCGTCGCCCTCCTCCGGCGTGGCCACCGTGCCTTCCCCCTTTCCCCGCTCCCCCGAGCGGGTCCGTACGGTCCCGCGTGTGCGGGGCCCGCGTCCAACCGTTTGTGCACGCCGCCGGCCCGCTGAGGCGTGCCGCCGTACGGGCCGGACCGGCCCCGGGGGCCGCTTCCGCGACCTGTCCCCCGCGCGTCCGCCCCGTCACTCCCTGCGCCCGTACGCCCGTACGAACCCCATGCCCGCTACGTGACCGCCTGAACACGCGCGGTGAGGTTCACTTCGAGACGGTCCTGCGGACGGCTGTGAGGCCCAGCCCCGGCCCGGTCCCGGTGCCGTGCGTCACCGACTGAGCTGTGTATCACCGGCTGATACGGGCGCTCGGCCCCGGGAACGGGTCTGAGACACTGGAGGGGTGATCTCCCGAATCGATCTGCGCGGTGCCGCCCTCCCCGAGGGCGGCGCCCTGCGCGACCTGCTGCCCCGTGCCGAGTTCGACGTGGAAGCCGCCCTGGAGAAGGTGCGGCCCATCTGCGAGGACGTGCGCCATCGTGGGACGGCCGCGCTGATCGAGTACGCCCATCGGTTCGACGGGGTCGCCATCGAGCGGGTACACGTGCCCGCCGAGGCGCTGGAGCGGGCGCTCGCGGAGCTGGACCCGGCCGTCCGGGCCGCCCTGGAGGAGTCGATCCGGCGCGCCCGGATCGTCCACCGTGAGCAGCGCCGCACGGACGTCACCACCAAGGTCGTCCCCGGTGGCACGGTCACCGAGCGCTGGGTCCCGGTCGAGCGCGTCGGCCTGTATGTACCCGGTGGCCTGGCGGTTTACCCGTCCTCCGTCGTCATGAACGTGGTTCCGGCGCAGGAGGCGGGCGTCGAAGGCGTCGCCGTCACCTCCCCGCCGCAGGCGGAGTTCGGCGGCCTGCCGCACCCGACGATCCTCGCCGCCTGCGCCCTGCTCGGCGTGGACGAGGTGTACGCGGCCGGCGGCGCCCAGGCGATCGCCATGTTCGCGTACGGCACCGAGGAGTGCCGCCCGGTCAACCTGGTCACCGGCCCCGGCAACATCTACGTCGCCGCCGCCAAGCGCCTGCTCAAGGGCCGCATCGGCATCGACGCGGAGGCCGGCCCCACCGAGATCGCGGTCCTCGCGGACGCCACCGCCGACGCCGCGCACGTCGCCGCCGACCTGATCAGCCAGGCCGAGCACGACACGCTGGCCGCCGCCGTCCTGGTCACCGACTCGGCCGAACTGGCCGCCGCCGTCGAGACCGAGCTGAAGACCCAGGTGGCCGCGACGAAGCACACCGAGCGGATCAGCACCGCGCTGGGCGGGCGGCAGTCCGCGATCGTGCTGGTGGACGGCGTGGACGAGGGCCTGAAGGTCGTCGACGCGTACGGCGCCGAGCACCTGGAGATCCAGACCGCCGACGCGTCCGCGGTCGCCGCCCGGGTGCGCAACGCCGGCGCGATCTTCGTCGGCCCGTACGCGCCCGTCTCGCTCGGTGACTACTGCGCCGGCTCCAACCACGTCCTGCCCACCGGCGGCTGCGCCTGCCACTCCTCGGGCCTGTCCGTCCAGTCGTTCCTGCGCGGCATCCACGTCGTGGACTACAGCCGTGACGCGCTGGCCGAGGTCGCCCACCATGTGGTGACCCTCGCCGAGGCCGAGGACCTCCCGGCCCACGGCGCCGCGCTGAAGGCCAGGTTCGCCTGGAAGATCCCGCAGGGCAAGTGAGCGAGCACGTGACGAAGATCGACGACCTCCCCATCCGGGACGAGCTGCGCGGCAAGTCCCCCTACGGCGCGCCGCAGCTTGACGTCCCCGTCCGCCTGAACACCAACGAGAACCCGTACCCGCTGCCCGAGCCGCTGGTGCGACGGATCGCCGAGCGGGTCACCGAGGCGGCCCGCGAGCTGAACCGCTACCCCGACCGGGACGCGGTCGAGCTGCGCACCGAACTGGCCGCCTACCTGACGCGCACCGGCGGCCACGAGGTCACCGCGGCCCACGTCTGGGCCGCCAACGGCTCCAACGAGGTCATCCAGCAGTTGCTCCAGACCTTCGGCGGGCCGGGCCGCACCGCCATCGGCTTCGAGCCGTCGTACTCCATGCACGGCCTGATCTCGCGCGGCACCGGCACCGGCTGGATCTCCGGGCCGCGCAACGACGACTTCACCATCGACGTCGAGGCGGCCGTGGCGGCCATCGGCGAGCAGCGGCCCGACGTGGTCTTCGTCTGCTCGCCCAACAACCCCACCGGCACCGCCGTCGCCGCCGAAACGGTTCTCGCGCTGTACGAGGCCGCGCAGGCCGCCCGCGCGGACACCGGCGGCGCGCTGGTCGTCGTGGACGAGGCGTACGGCGAGTTCAGCCACCGCCCCTCGCTGCTCCCGCTGATCGAGGGCCGCCCCAACCTGGTCGTCTCGCGCACCATGTCCAAGGCGTTCGGCGCCGCCGGGCTGCGCCTGGGCTACCTGGCCGCCGACCCGGCCGTGGTCGACGCCGTCCAGCTCGTCCGCCTGCCGTACCACCTCTCGTCCGTCACCCAGGCCACCGCGCTGGCCGCCCTGGAGCACACCGACACGCTCCTGAAGTACGTCGAAGAGCTCAAGGCGGAGCGCGACCGGCTGGTGGACGAGCTGCGCGCGGCCGGCTGCCAGGTGGTCGACTCCGACGCCAACTTCGTGCAGTTCGGCAGGTTCGACGACCAGCACGCGGCCTGGCAGGCCATCCTCGACCAGGGCGTCCTGGTCCGTGACAACGGCGTACCGGGCTGGCTGCGGGTCACCGCGGGAACCCCCGCCGAGAACGACGCGTTCCTCGACGCGGTCCGTGCAGTACTGAAGGAGAACCGATGAACCGCGTTGGGCGCGTGGAGCGCACCACGAAGGAGACCTCGGTGCTGGTCGAGATCGATCTCGACGGCACCGGCCAGGTGGACGTGTCGACAGGCGTCGGCTTCTACGACCACATGCTCGACCAGCTCGGCCGGCACGGCCTCTTCGACCTCAAGGTCAAGACCGACGGCGACCTGCACATCGACACCCACCACACCATCGAGGACACCGCCCTCGCGCTGGGTGCCGCCTTCAAGCAGGCCCTCGGCGACAAGGTCGGCATCTACCGCTTCGGCAACTGCACCGTCCCGCTGGACGAGTCGCTGGCCCAGGTGACCGTCGACCTCTCGGGCCGCCCCTACCTGGTGCACACCGAGCCGGAGAACATCGCGCCGATGATCGGCACGTACGACACGACGATGACCCGGCACATCCTGGAGTCCTTCGTCGCGCAGGCGCAGATCGCCCTGCACGTCCACGTCCCGTACGGGCGCAACGCCCACCACATCGTGGAGTGCCAGTTCAAGGCGCTGGCCCGCGCGCTGCGCTACGCCAGCGAGCGCGACCCGCGCGCCGCCGGCATCCTCCCGTCCACCAAGGGAGCGCTGTGAACGGCCTGTCCACCGTCTTCATCGTCCTCGGCCTCTTCCTGCTCGGCGGGCTCTACTCCTTCTGGAAGCAGGGGATGGGCAAGAGCGTGCTCGTCCTGCTGGGCATCGGCTCGGCCATGTGCCTGGTCGCCGGCATCCTCCGCCTGGAGGTCTGGAATTGAGTGCCGCACCCGCCAAGAAGGTCGTCGTCTTCGACTACGGCTTCGGCAACGTCCGCTCCGCCGAGCGCGCCCTCGCCCACGTCGGCGCGGACGTGGAGATCACCGGTGACTACGACAAGGCGATGAACGCCGACGGTCTGCTGGTCCCCGGCGTCGGCGCCTTCGCCGCCTGCATGAAGGGCCTGCGCGAGGCCCGCGGCGACTGGGTCATCGGCCGCCGGCTGTCCGGCGGACGTCCGGTCATGGGCATCTGCGTCGGTATGCAGATCCTCTTCTCCCGCGGCATCGAGCACGGCGTGGAGACCGAGGGCCTGGACGAGTGGCCCGGCACGGTCGGCCCGCTCAAGGCCGACGTCGTGCCGCACATGGGCTGGAACACCGTACGGGCACCGGAGGGCACGCGGCTCTTCGACGGCCTGCCCGCCGACGCCCGCTACTACTTCGTGCACTCCTACGCCGTACGCGAATGGGAGCTGGAAGTCGGCAATCCCAACATGCGCGCGCCCCAGGTCACCTGGGCCACGCACGGCGAGCCGTTCGTGGCCGCCGTCGAGAACGGCCCGCTGTGGGCCACCCAGTTCCACCCCGAGAAGTCCGGCGACGCCGGCGCCCAGCTGCTGTCCAACTGGACCAAGACCCTCTAGGACCCTCCGCGATGAGCAAGCTCGAACTCCTCCCCGCCGTCGACGTCCGCGACGGCCAGGCGGTCCGCCTCGTGCACGGCGAGTCCGGCTCCGAGACGTCCTACGGCGACCCGCTCCAGGCCGCGCTGGCCTGGCAGCGGTCCGGCGCCGAGTGGCTGCACCTGGTCGACCTCGACGCGGCGTTCGGCACCGGCGACAACCGCGCGCAGATCGCCGAGGTCGCCAAGAGCATGGACATCAAGGTCGAACTCTCCGGCGGCATCCGCGACGACGCCTCCCTGGAGGCCGCGCTGGCCACCGGCTGCAAGCGCGTCAACCTCGGTACGGCCGCGCTGGAGACCCCCGAGTGGGTCGCCAAGGTCATCGCCGAGCACGGCGACAAGATCGCGGTCGGCCTGGACGTCCGCGGCACCACGCTGCGCGGCCGCGGCTGGACCCGCGACGGCGGCGACCTCTACGAGACGCTGGCCCGCCTCGACTCCGAGGGCTGCGCCCGTTACGTCGTCACCGACATCAACAAGGACGGCACTCTCCAGGGCCCCAACCTGGAACTGCTGCGGGGCGTCTGCGCCGCGACCGACAAGCCGGTCGTCGCGTCCGGCGGCGTCTCCTCCCTTGACGACCTCCGCGCGATCGCCACCCTGGTACCGGAAGGCGTCGAAGGCGCCATCGTCGGCAAGGCGCTCTACGCCAAGGCGTTCACCCTGGAAGAGGCATTGGAGGCCGTGTCGTCATGACCATCGAGCGCGCGCAGACCGACAGTCCCTGGGAAGAGATCATCGGCTTCGCGCGCGCCGTGGCGGCCGGCGACCGCGTCCTGGTCGCCGGCACGATGCCACTGGTCGACGGCGTGTTGTACGGGGAGGGCGACCCGTACGAACAGACGAAGGTCGCCTTCTCCAACGCGCTGGTGGCCCTGGAGCCGTTCGGGCTCGGGGCCGGTTCGGTCGTCCGCACCCGGATGTACCTGACCCACGCGCGGGACGTGGACGAGGCGGCCCGCGCCCACAAGGAACTCTTCGACACCGTACGGCCCGCCGCGACCCTGGTCGTGGTCTCCGGCTTCGCCGACTCGCGCGTACTGGTCGAAGTCGAACTCGAAGCATTCAGAGAGGCCACGAGCACATGACCCTGGCGGTCCGAGTCATCCCCTGCCTGGACGTGGACAACGGCCGGGTCGTCAAGGGCGTCAACTTCAAGAACCTGCGGGACGCCGGCGACCCCGTCGAAATGGCCAAGGTCTACGGCCAGGAGGGCGCCGACGAGCTGACCTTCCTCGACATCACGGCCTCCTCCGGCAACCGCGAGACCACCTACGACGTGGTCCGCCGCACCGCCGAACAGGTCTTCATCCCCCTCACGGTCGGCGGCGGCGTCCGCACCCCCGAGGACGTCGACAAACTCCTGCGCGCCGGCGCGGACAAGGTCGGCGTCAACACCGCCGCCATCGCCCGCCCCGACCTGATCCGCGAGATCGCCGAATGCTTCGGCAGCCAGGTCCTGGTCCTGTCCGTCGACGCCCGCCGCACGGAGACCGGCTCCTTCGAGGTCACCACGCACGGCGGCCGCCGCGGCACCGGCATCGACGCCGTCGAGTGGGCCCACCGCGCCGCGGAACTGGGCGCCGGCGAGATCCTCCTGAACTCCATGGACGCCGACGGCACCAAGGACGGCTACGACACGGAGATGATCGCCGCCGTCCGCAAGCACGTCACGGTCCCCGTCATCGCCAGCGGCGGCGCGGGCCGCCTGGCGGACTTCCCGCCCGCGGTCGAGGCCGGTGCCGACGCGGTGCTGGCCGCGTCCGTCTTCCACTTCGGGGATCTGCGGATCGGTGAGGTGAAGGAGACGTTGCGGGGGGCTGGGCATCCGGTGCGGTGAGGGGCGTGGGGGTCGGCGCACCCTCGGTTCACCCCTGGTAGTGAATCTGGTAGTGATCAAGGTGGCGCCGGGTCTAGCCTGCGCTCATGCCTGGAATCACGATTGAGTTCACCGAGGAAGAGCTGGCCGAGCTGCGCGCCGAGGCCAAGGAGCAGGGCGTCGCGATCAAGCGGCTGGCGCACGGAATACTGACCGAGAGCGTGGTGCGGCGGCGGCAGAAGCAGCGGTTCGTCGAGGGAGCCACGAAGAAGGCGCTGGAGTACAAGGCCGAATTCGAGCAGGTCTTCCCGGAAGGCCTGCGGTGATCCTCCACGCCGACGCCGGGTGGATCCTCAACGTACAGATCGAGGTCTCGCCCGAGAACACCCCCGTACGGGACTGGGGTGCTCTGTACTGCATGGCCCAGCGTCATCAGTACGAACGCTTCGCGGGAGAGGCGTACTACGAGGAAACGGCCACCCGGGCCGCCAGCTTCCTGCACACGGCGCTGCTCCTGCAGCCGTTCTCGGACTACAACGCCGCGATCGGGGCGGCCTGTGCCGAAACATACATGGCGGAGTCCGGTGAACCGGTTGCTCCGCCGCTGGGTGCGATGGCGCATCTGGTGCGCGAGTTGCGCAGCGGTGAAGCCGGTTTGCTGGAAACGGCACTGCGCCTGCGTGACTGGAAAGTGAAGTAGGACGTAACCAGGTGCGGCTCGCGCGGTGAGTGACCGCGCGGACCCCGGCGCGTAACGGGCCCATCGGGACAGCCGCTGACCGATTCTCCCGTGGTGCTTGTGTTCATGGACGGGGGCTCCCTACCGTTCTCGCGTTCGGATCCCGGATGCCCACCGGAAGGACGCCCCGCCATGATGTTCTCCCCGACCGGCCGTCACCGAGCACCCCGTCGCCGCAGCGGTGCGGGCCGATTACTCACCCGCGCCTCGACCGCGGCCGCCACCCTCGCGCTGCCGGTCGTCGGCGCGTCCGTCGCCTCCGCCGCGGACGGCGGGACGTACACCGTCGCCCCCGGTGACAGCCTCTCCGAGATCGCCGCGAAGCAGGGGGTCAAGGGGGGCTGGACGAAGTTGTACGCGAGCAACCGCTCGGCGGTCGGCGGTGATCCGGACCTGATCAAGGTCGGTACGAAACTGAAGCTGAGCGGTACGGCCGCGGCCCCGCAACGGCGCGCCTCCCGCGCCGCCGAGCGGCCCGCCGCGCGTGCCGCGGGCGGGGACGCCGTACGGCCCGTCAGAGCGGGCACGCTCACCGCCGGGTTCGGGGCCGGTGGCGGCCACTGGGCCAACGGGCACACCGGGCAGGACTTCGCCGTGCCCGTCGGCACCGCCGTCCGCGCCGCCCGCGGCGGGACCGTCGTGAAGGCGGGCTGGGGCGGCGCGTTCGGGTACGAGGTCGTCATCCGGCACCACAGCGGGTCGTACACGCAGTACGCGCATCTGTCGCAGATCCGGGTGCCGGTGGGCGCCACCGTCGGCGCCGGTGAGCGCATCGGGCGGTCCGGCGCCACCGGCAACGTCACCGGACCGCATCTGCACTTCGAGGTACGGTCGACGCCCGCCTACGGGTCGGCGGTGGACCCGATGGCTTGGCTGCGCCGGCACGGGGCGTTCGACTGAGGTGAAGGCTTGCGCTTCACCGCCTGCCCTTGCGGGCCGCCCGTACGTACTCGCGGTTCATCTTGGTGATGCTGAACAGCGGGATGCCCTTCGGACAGGCGGTGGCGCACTCCCCGGCGAGGGTGCAGCCGCCGAAGCCCTCGTCGTCCATGGTGGTGACCATGTCCAGCACCCGGGACTCGCGTTCGGGCGTGCCCTGCGGGAGGACGTTGAGGTGGTTGACCTTCGCCGAGGTGAACAGCATCGCCGAGCCGTTCGGGCAGGCCGCCACGCACGCGCCGCAGCCGATGCACTCGGCGTGCTCGAAGGCGAAGTCGGCGTCCGGCTTCGGTACGGGCGTGGCGTGCGCCTCGGGCGCTGCGCCCGTCGGCGCGGTGATGTAGCCGCCGGACTGGATGATCCGGTCGAACGCGGACCGGTCGACGACCAGGTCCCGTACGACGGGGAAGGCGGCCGCGCGCCACGGCTCGACGTCGATCGTGTCGCCGTCCCGGAAGGACCGCATGTGGAGCTGGCAACTGGTGGTGCGCTCCGGGCCGTGCGCCTCGCCGTTGATGACCAGGCTGCACGCGCCGCAGATGCCCTCGCGGCAGTCGTGGTCGAAGGCGACGGGATCGTCGCCCTTGAGGATGAGTTCCTCGTTGAGGGTGTCGAGCATCTCCAGGAAGGACATGTCGGGGGAGATGCCGTCCACGTCGTAGGTGGACATGCCGCCGTCGGCGTCGGCGTCGCGCTGCCGCCAGACGCGCAGGGTGAGCTTCATGCGTAGCTCCGCTGGGTGGGGTGGACGTACTCGAAGACCAGGTCTTCCTTGTGCAGGACGGGTGCGGCACCGGTGCCGGTGAACTCCCAGGCGGCCGCGTAGGAGAACGCCTCGTCGCGGCGCTCGGCCTCGCCGTCGGGGGTCTGCGACTCCTCGCGGAAGTGGCCGCCGCAGGACTCGGCGCGGTGCAGCGCGTCGAGGCACATCAGCTCGGCCAGTTCCAGGTAGTCGACGATGCGGTTGGCCTTCTCCAGGGACTGGTTGAGCTCTTCGCCGGTTCCGGGCACCTTGATCCGGCGCCAGAACTCCTCGCGGATCTGCGGGATGCGGTCGAGCGCCTTGCGCAGGCCGGTCTCCGTACGGGCCATGCCGCACAGTTCCCACATCAGTTCGCCCAGTTCGCGGTGGAAGGAGTCGGGGGTGCGGTCGCCGTCGACGGCCAGGAGGAGGTTGAGCTGGTCCTCCGTCTCGGCGAGGGCTTCCTGGACGGCGGGGTGGCCGGCGGTGATCTCGCCGTGGTGCGGGTTGCGGGCCAGGTAGTCGTTGATCGTGGACGGCAGCACGAAGTAGCCGTCGGCGAGGCCCTGCATGAGGGCGGACGCGCCGAGCCGGTTGGCGCCGTGGTCGGAGAAGTTGGCCTCCCCGACGGCGAACAGGCCGGGCACGGTGGTCTGGAGGTCGTAGTCGACCCACAGGCCGCCCATCGTGTAGTGCACGGCGGGGTAGATCCGCATCGGGACCTCGTACGGGTTCTCCGCGGTGATCCGCTCGTACATGTCGAAGAGGTTGCCGTACCTGTCCTCGACGGCCTTGCGGCCCATCCGGGCGATGGCGTCGGCGAAGTCCAGGTAGACGCCCTGGCCGCCGGGGCCGACGCCGCGTCCCTCGTCGCACACGTTCTTGGCGGCGCGGGAGGCGATGTCGCGGGGGACGAGGTTGCCGAAGGAGGGGTAGATCCGCTCCAGGTAGTAGTCGCGTTCCGCCTCGGGGATCTTGTGGGGCGGGCGGTCGTCCCCCTTGGTCTTCGGCACCCAGATGCGGCCGTCGTTGCGCAGCGACTCGCTCATCAGCGTCAGCTTGGACTGGTGGTCGCCGGTGCGCGGGATGCAGGTGGGGTGGATCTGGGTGAAGCAGGGGTTGGCGAAGTACGCGCCGCGCCGGTGGGCGCGCCAGATCGCGGTGGCGTTGGAGTTCATGGCGTTGGTCGACAGGTAGAAGACGTTGCCGTAGCCGCCGGTGGCGAGGACCACGGCGTCCGCGAAGTACGTGTCGATCCGGCCGGTGATCAGGTCGCGGGCCACGATGCCGCGGGCCCGGCCGTCGACGACGATCAGGTCCAGCATCTCCGTACGCGGGTGCATCTCGACGTTTCCGGCGGCGATCTGCCGGGAGAGCGCCTGGTAGGCGCCGAGCAGGAGCTGCTGGCCGGTCTGGCCGCGGGCGTAGAACGTACGGGAGACCTGGACACCGCCGAAGGAGCGGGTGTCGAGCAGGCCGCCGTACTCCCGCGCGAAGGGCACGCCCTGGGCCACGCACTGGTCGATGATCTCCACGGAGATCTGCGCCAGGCGGTGCACATTGGACTCGCGGGCCCGGAAGTCGCCGCCCTTGACGGTGTCGTAGAACAGGCGGTGCACGGAGTCGCCGTCGTTGCGGTAGTTCTTCGCGGCGTTGATGCCGCCCTGCGCGGCGATCGAGTGGGCGCGGCGCGGCGAGTCCTGGTAGCAGAACTGGACCACGTGGTAGCCCTGTTCGGCGAGGGTGGCGCCTGCCGAGCCGCCCGCGAGGCCGGTGCCGACGACGATGACGGTGTGCTTGCGGCGGTTGGCCGGGTTGACCAGCTTGGCCTGGAAGCGGCGGGTGTCCCAGCGGTCGGCGACCGGGCCCTCGGGCGCCTTGGTGTCGGCGACCGGCTCCCCGGTCCGGTAATCGGTGTACGTGGTCATGGTCAGCTCACTGCTCCGGTCACGACGGCCACCGGTACGGCGACGAAACCCGCCGTCAGCACCAGGGCGAGGAGGTTGGCGACGGTCTTGAGCACCCGGTCGCGGGCGGCGCTGCCGACGCCCAGCGTCTGCGCGGCGCTCCAGAACCCGTGCCGTACGTGCAGGCCGAGGGCGAGCATCGCCACGATGTAGAGCGTGGTGACGGGCCAGCGGTCGAAGGAGGCGATCAGGTTCTGGTACGGGTGTCCGGCCTCGGCCCGCGGGTTCACCGTCAGCGTCGTCAGGTCCAGGATGTGCCAGACGATGAACAGGGCGAGGATGACGCCGCCCCAGCGCATGGTGCGGGTGGCGTAGCTCTGCCGCGGCTTCTTGTGCACGTACGTGCTCGGTCGCGCCCTGATGTCGCGGCGGCTGAGCTGGAAGGCGGCCACGCCGTGCGTCACGACGGCGGCCAGCAGCACCACCCGGGCGATCCACAGGAACCACTCGTGGTGCAGGAAGGGTTCGCCGACGGTCCGCAGCCAGTGCGCGTAGCCGTTGAGCTCGTCGGGCCCGAAGAAAATCTTGAGGTTGCTCAGCATGTGCGCGACCAGGTACAGCAGCATCACCATGCCGCTGACCGCCATCGCGGTCTTCTTGCCGACGGTCGAGCGCCACAGTAGGCCCGCGAAGGACGGCCGTCGTTCCGTCCGGGTGTCCAGTGCCATGAGTCCCGACGGTAAGGACCGGTCGGCCCATCAGTCCAAGACATGGTCCGGCTCATCTCCATAGGCTCTCTCTATCGCCGCCTATCATCGGCCGTATGCAGCCGCAGCAGCTCCGCTACTTCGTGGCGGTCGCCGACACCCGCCACTTCACCCGCGCCGCCGAGCGCGAGCACGTCGCTCAGCCCTCTCTCTCGCAGCAGATCAAGGCCCTGGAGCGGGAACTGGGCGCCGATCTGTTCCACCGGGCGCGCGGCCACATCACCCTCACCGACGCGGGCCGCACCCTGCTGCCGCTGGCCCGGCGCATCCTCGCCGACACCGAGACCGCCCGGCGCGAGGTGCAGGAGGTCGCGCAGCTCAGGCGCGGCCGGCTGCGGCTCGGCGCGCCGCCCAGCCTGTGCGCGAGCCTGGTCCCGGACGTGCTGAGCGTCTTCCACACCGCCTATCCGGGCGTGGAACTGGTCGTCCACGAGGACGGTTCGCAGGATCTCGTCCGGGTCCTGGCGGCCGGCGAGCTGGACCTCGCCCTCATCATCACGCCCCTGCCGGAACAGGCCCCGGCGCTGGCCACCGCCGAACTGCTGCGCGAGGAACTGGTCGTGGTCTCCGCGCCGGACCGCCCGGCCCCGGTGGGCGGCCGCCGCCGGATGCGCGTCGAGGATCTGCGGGACCGGCCGCTGGCGATGTTCCGGCGCGGCTACGACCTGCGGGAATTCACCACGGCAGCGTGCCGGGCGGCCGGCTTCGAGCCGGTCTTCACCGTGGAGGGCGGCGAGATGGACGCGGTACTGGGCTTCGTACGGGCCGGGCTGGGCGTCGCGGTCGTGCCCAGCATGGTCGCCGAACGCTCGGGGCTGCACGTCACCCGCTTCGCGACGCCGGGCATGCACCGGGTGATCTCGGTGGCACACCGGGGGGACGTCTCACCGCCGCGGGCCGCCCGGGAACTGCGGCGCATCCTGCTGACGCAGTTGGGGCTGGCGCGGCCGGGTGGCTGACGTGCCACGACGTGTCATGGCGTGCCGCCGGCCCCGCCGGGGCCCGGGCGCAGAGCGCTTTTCAGCCATGCGGCCGAGAAAATACGCGCCCCCACCCGGGGTGCTGCCCAGGTGGCAGGGGGCGCGAACCGGCGCGCGGCACAGTGGTCCCAGCGAGAACAGGCTGTTTCCGGGCACAATCCAGGGCGACCATTGCCCTTTCTACGTTTGCGGCGGTAAAAAAGCTGCACTTGCCGAACAACGGCACAGCAATGGGCGCCACGGGGGAAAGGCACAGGACAGCCGATGTTGCTGGAAGAGGTTTACGCGGGCGCGCCGACCGTCAAATCGGGGCGGCATCTCACCACGGTCAACGAATTCACCGACCAGTCACCCGCACTCCGCCCGGAAGTACTCGCGGAGGCGACCAGCCGACTGATCGAACTGGGCAGTTTCGAGACCGGGAAGATCCTGGTCGAGGAGGACAAGGGCGCGATTCTCGGCAGCGCGGTGTCGCTGGCCGTCGGGCTGCCGCTCGCCGTCGCCCGCTGGTACACCTACGACCTGAGCGGGCACGGCATCTCGGTGCCCCTGGACAGCGAGTACTTCGCGGGCACGCTCTACGTCAACGGTGTCGAGCCGGGCGACCGGGTGACGATCGTCGACGACACCATCAGCACCGGCGGCACCCTGATCGCCCTGATCGAGGCCGTCCGGGCGGCCGGTGCCCGGGTGGAGGAAGTCCTGGTGGCGGTGGAGAAACCGGAGAACGGCGGCCGGCAGCGGGTCGCCGAGCGCTTCGGCGTCGAGGTCCGCTCGGTCATCCGCATCGCGGTCGACCCGGAGTCCGGACGCGTGGCCGTCCTGGGCTGAACACCGCACGGAGGACGCCGCACGGAGGACGCCGCGCGGGGCAGCCGCCGTACGCCCGTGCGCCGCGTGTCCCCGCTTTCCGCACGTATGCCGGAACACCACCGTTCACACCCGCCCGAGGAGTTTCGTGTGAGCACGACCAGCCCCGGCGCCGAGACCGGCCGCACGCCGCTGTACGAACTACGCCACATCGCCGAGCCCGGAGCCGCCCGCATATTCGCCAAATGCGAATTCCGTAATCCCACCGGAAGTCACAAGGACCGGGTCTTCTCCTACATGATCGATGAACTGGAGCGGGCCGGGACGATCAGCCCCGGAATGACCTTGGTCGAATGTTCGACCGGAAATGGCGGCGCCGCCCTCTCCCGGGTCGGCGCCCAACGCGGATACCGCATTGTCATCATCATGCCGGAAGGCATGACCGAAGAACGCAGGAAACAGATCGCGTCCTGGGGCGGGACGGTCGTGGAGACCTCCGCCGACGGCTTCCTGCTGGAGGGCGAGGAGACCGCCCGGCGGTACGTGGCCGAACATCTCGGCAGCCACTTCCTCGACCAGTCCACCAACCAGCTCAACTGGCGCGCCTGGCGCTCCTGCGGCCGCGAACTCGTCGCCGACCTGCGCGCGGCGGGCGGGACTCCCGGCCACTTCGTCTGCTCCGTCGGCACCGGCGGCACCTTCACCGGCATCGCCGACGTCCTCAAGAGCACGTACCCCGCCCTGCGGACCCGGGCCGTCGAGGTGGACCGCTCGGCCGCCCTGTACGCCAAGCGCCACGGCCTGCCCTTCGAGCACCACAGCCACAACCTGATGGGCCTGGGACCGGGCAAGGTACCGGCCAACCTGCGCGAGGAACTCGTCGACGAGGTCGAACTGATCACCGGCGACGACGGCTGGAACACCATGAAACGCCTCATCTCCGAGGAAGGGCTGCCCGTCGGGCCCACCGCGGGCGGCAACATCTTCGCCGCCCAGCGGCTGGCCAGGACCCTGCCGCCCGAAGAGATCGTGCTCACCGTGCTGTTCGACTCCGCCTGGAAGTACCTCAGCATCTGGGACGGCCGCTACGAGCAGTACGGGGCGGGGACGGACTCATGAGCGCCGAGCAGCTCTCCACGGCGGAACCGGACCTCGCGGCGCGCCTGGCCGCCGTCACCGCCCGGCTGGACCTGGCCTGTACGCGGGCCGGGGTGCCGCCCCGGGACGTACGGTTCGTCGCCGTCAGCAAGTTCCACGGCGCGCCCGCGATCGCCGCTGCTCTGGAGGCCGGGCACCGGCACTTCGGCGAGAGCCGGGTGCAGGAGGCGCAGGGCAAGTGGCCGCCGCTGCGCGAGCGCCACCCCGGCACCCTGCTCCACCTCATCGGCCCGTTGCAGACCAACAAGGCCGCGGCGGCCGTCCGCGCGTTCGACGTGCTGCACAGTGTGGACCGGCCGCGCCTGGCCGCGGCCCTGGCCGCCGCCATGGACCGCACCGGGCGCCGCCCGGACTGCTTCGTCCAGGTCAACACCGGCGGTGAACCGCACAAGAGCGGCGTGCCCGTAGCCGAGGCGGACGCGTTCGTCACGGAGTGTGTGGACACCTACGGCCTGCCCGTCGTCGGCCTGATGTGCATCCCGCCCTACGGGAGCGACCCCCGCCCGCACTTCAGGACGCTGCGCGCGCTGGCGGCCGCGTCGGGCCTGCGGCAGCTCAGCATGGGGATGAGCGCCGACTTCGAGACCGCGGTGGCCGAGGGCGCGACCACGGTGCGGGTCGGCGAGGCGGTCTTCGGGCCGCGCCCGCGGTACTGAGGAGGTGCCGTGACCGCGCTGTTCGTCTTCAGCCTGTTCTCCGCCCTGGTGGACGTCTTCGCCTCCGAACGCCTGCAGCACGTGGACCCGGGGAGTGTGGCCGCGGTCGCCTTCACCCTGACCGGGGCGTTCTTCTGCCTGCTCACCGCCGTCCGGCTGCGCCCGGCCCGGCTGCTGGCCGTCGTCCGGGCGCACGCCGTCGACCTCCTCGTCCTCAACATCACCACCGCCGTGACCTGGCTGACGCTCCTGTACGCCCTCAAGCTCATGGAGCCGGCCGTCACCAACGTCGTGTCCATCGCCATCGGCCCCGCCTTCACCGTCCTCCTCCAGGCCCTGTGGTGGAAGCGGGACCGCGTCCTGCCCGGCGAGCTGCTGTCCGCGATCGGCATCCTGCTCACCCTGGCCGGGCTGGTCTGGGCGTCGCTGGACGGCCGCAGCGGCGTCGGCGACCGGGCCGCCCTGGCCATGACGCTGGGCCTGTGCGCCGCGGTCGCCTCCGGCGCCGGCGGGGCCGCCAACGTCGTCTTCTCCGCCCGCCTGGGCGCGGCCGGGGTGGACGTACCGACCGTCATGGGGCTGCGGTTCGGCCTGGTGGCGGCGGTCGGCTGGACGCTGGCGTCCTTCTCCGGGGCCGAGCAACTGGGCCGGGCGCTGGTGCCCGGCGCGGTGGTGGCCGTCATCGGCGTCTCGATCCCCGCCTATCTGGTGCAGATCGGGGTGCGGAAGGTGACGCCGATGACCGCCTCCATGATCTGCGCGCTCGCCCCCGCCATGACCCTCCTCGTCCAGCTGGCCGACTCCCGGCTGACGTTCTCGGTGCCGTCGACCCTCGGCATCGCCGTGATCACCGTCTTCATCGCGATCGGGCTGCTGGCCCGCCGGGGCGCGCCCCCGGCCGCGGTGGCGCAGGAAAGCAGGACCCATGCAGTGTCTGATCGTTGACGCCTACTCCACCGGCCGCTTCCTGCCCGCCGCCCTCGCCGGACACGGCGTCAAGTGCGTCCACGTGCAGAGCACCCCGGCCCTTCCCGCCCACCTCCTGCGGACCTTCCCGCAGGGCGCCTTCACCGAATGCCTGGTGCACGACGGCGACCTGGAGGCGCTGCTGGACGCGGTGCGCCCGGCCGCCCCCGCCTTCGTCCTGCCCGGCAACGAGAGCGGCGTCGACCTCGCCGACACCCTCGCCCGCCGCCTCGGCCTGCCCGGCAACGCCCCGGACGAGCGGCGGGTACGGCGTGACAAGTACGACATGGCGATGGCCGTCCGGGCCCACGGGCTGCGCGCCCCCGACACCCTGCGCACCTCCCGCTTCGACACCGCCCTCGGCTGGGCACGGGCCCACGGCCGCTGGCCGCTGGTCGTCAAGCCCGCCGACAGCGCGGGCACCGACAACGTCTTCTTCTGCGCCGACCCGGTCGAACTGTGCACCTCCTTCGGCCACATCCTCAGCTCGTCCAACATCCAGGGCAACCGCAACAGGACCGTCGTCCTCCAGGAACACCTGACGGGCACCGAGTACTTCGCCAACACCGTCAGTGCCGACGGCCGCCACCACATCGCCGAGATCTGGCGCTACCACAAGCGGCGCGGCCGCAGCGGGGCGGCGATCTACGACTACGAGGAGCCGCTGACCGCGCACGACCCCGCTGCCGCCGCCCTCGCCCCGTACCTGCTGGGCGTCCTGGACGCGCTCGGCGTGCGGTGGGGGCCCGCACACTCGGAGGTCATGCTGACCGACGAGGGGCCCGTCCTGATCGAGACCGGCGCCCGGCTGGCCGGCAGCATCCTGCCGCACGTGGTCAGCCGCTGCTTCGGCACCAACCACGTGGAACTGACCGCCCTGGCCGGCAGCGACCCGGCGGCCTTCGCCGCCCGCACCGCCGTCCCGGCCGAGCCGCGCACCGGACTGCGCTACGTCTCGCTGATCTCCCCGTTCGCGGGGCGGCTGACGTCCCTGGACGGCTTCGAGCGGCTGCGCGAGCTGCCGTCGTACGCCGACCACCACCTCGGCGTCCGGGCCGGCGACTTCCTCAGCCCCACGGTGGACTCGGCGACGTCACCCGGCGTCTGCTACCTCCTGCACGAGGACGAGCGGCAGATCGAGACCGACTACCGGCGGCTGCGCGCGCTGGAACTCCAGGAGACGGGCGGGCTCTACGAGGTCGACAGGGAACGGTGAACGCGGTGCCCGGGGGCCGTCGGAGCGGCCCCCGGGCCCGCCTGCCTACAGGCCGAGCCCGGCCTCCAGAACCTTGGCCACCGCGTCCTTGTCCCCGTCCAACTGCACATCGGCCACCGTCTGCCGTCCGAACGTGAACAGCAGCAGCTCGCCCGGCTCGCCGGTGGCCGTGACGACCGGCGTGCCCCGGTGGGCCACTGCGGTCCGGCCGTCCGGCCGCCGCAGCACCAGCCCCACCGGCGACTTGCGCCCCAGCAGCCGCGCCATCTTCTCCAGGCGGGACCACAGGGCGTCCGAGAAGACCGGGTCCAGCTCACGCGGCGTCCAGTCGGGCCGCGCCCGCCGTACGTCCTCGGAGTGGATGAAGAACTCGACCGTGTTGGACGCCTCGTCGAGCTGCTTGAGCGAGAACGGCGACAGCTTGGGCGGACCGGTCCTGATCAGTTGCAGCAACTCCTCGAACGGCTTGGCGGCGAACTCCCGCTGCACCCGCTCCAGGCGGCTCGCCAGCGGTTTGAGGACCAGGCCGCCGGCGGCGTCCGCACGCCGCTCGCGCACCACGACGTGTGCGGCGAGGTCCCGTGCGGTCCAGCCCTCGCACAGCGTCGGCGCCTCGGGCCCGGCGCTCTCCAACAGGTCGGCAAGCAGCAGCCGTTCGCGCTTCGCATGGGTCGACATACGCCCACCCTACGACCGGGGCGCGGCGGGTGCCACGGCGCCGCGCTCCGGACACGGCGCCGGGTTTGTCCGGATGCGCGGCCGGACACCGGCCCACCGTACGGTGCCGGCCCCGCGTCCCGGCCGTACGGCGTCAGCCCCGCAGCAGCAGGACGACCGTGACCAGCAGCCCGGCGGCGAAGATCGCGAACAGCACCGCCGACGCGACCTTCGCCGTGCGGTCGGCGTCCGGAGGCGGCGGTTGGCGGGTCATGGAGGCAGGATGCCGTACGCCACCCGCACCGCGCGCCGCCGGCGCACGGCACAATGGACGTATGAGCAGCCGCGTCCTGAACTCCCAGCTCGACCCGGCCGTCGCCGCCCGCCTCAAGCGCGACGCCGACGGTCTGGTCCCCGCCATCGCCCAGCAGTACGACACCGGCGAGGTGCTGATGCTCGGCTGGATGGACGACGAGGCGCTGCACCGCACCCTCACCACCGGCCGCTGCACGTACTGGAGCCGCAGCCGCCAGGAATACTGGGTCAAGGGCGACACTTCCGGCCACGTCCAGCACGTGAAGTCCGTCGCCCTGGACTGCGACGCGGACACGGTCCTGGTCAAGGTCGACCAGGTCGGCGCGGCCTGTCACACCGGAGCCCGTACCTGCTTCGATGAGGATGTGCTCACCGAAGGGCAGTAGGCTCCGCGCCATGACCTCGGGAACCACCGGCACCGCCACGCCAGACCTGGAGAACTTCCGTACGCTCGCCAAGGACCGGCGGGTCATCCCCGTCACCCGGCGCCTGCTCGCCGACGGCGACACCCCGGTGGGCCTCTACCGCAAACTGGCCGCCGAACGTCCGGGCACCTTCCTGCTCGAATCGGCCGAGAACGGCCGCACCTGGTCCCGGTATTCCTTCATCGGCGTCCGCAGCGCCGCCACCCTGACCGTGCGCGGCGGGCAGGCCCACTGGCTGGGCACCCCGCCGGTCGGCATGCCCGCCGGCGGCGACCCGCTCGCCGCGCTCCGCACCACCGTCGAGGCGCTGCACACCCCGCGCGACCTGATCGAGGGCCAGGGCCTGCCGCCCTTCACCGGCGGCATGGTCGGCTACCTCGGCTACGACATCGTGCGCCGGCTGGAGAAGATCGGCGACAGCACCGCGGACGACCTCGGCCTGCCCGAGCTGACCATGCTGCTCACCTCCGACCTGGCCGTACTGGACCACTGGAACGGCACGGTCCTGCTGATCGCCAACGCCATCAACCACAACGACCTGGACACCGGCGTGGACGAGGCGTACGCGGACGCCGTGGCCCGGCTGGACGCGATGGCCTACGACCTGGCCCGCCCGGCCCCCGCGAGCGCCGCGGCCCTGCCGCCCTCCGAACTGCCCCCGTACACCGCGCAGTGGGGCGGCCCCGCCTACCAGGAGGCGGTCGAGGACGTGAAGGAGCGCATCCGCGCGGGCGACGCCTTCCAGGTCGTGCCCTCGCAGCGCTTCGAAACCGCCTGCACCGCCTCCGCGTTGGACGTCTACCGGGTGCTGCGGGCCACCAACCCCAGCCCGTACATGTACCTGCTCCGCTTCGAGGACGGCATCGACATCGTCGGCTCCAGCCCCGAGGCGCTGGTCAAGGTCGAGAACGGGCAGGCCACGCTGCACCCCATCGCGGGCACCCGGCCGCGCGGCGCGACCGTCCCCGAGGACCAGGCCCTCGCCGACGAGCTGATGGCCGACCCCAAGGAACGCGCCGAGCACCTGATGCTCGTCGACCTCGGCCGCAACGACCTGGGCCGGGTCTGCGAGCCCGGCAGCGTCGAGGTCGTCGACTTCATGTCCGTCGAGCGCTACAGCCATGTCATGCACATCGTCTCCACCGTGACCGGGCGGCTGGCGCCCGGCCGTACCGCCTTCGACGTGCTCACCGCCTGCTTCCCCGCGGGCACCCTCTCCGGCGCCCCCAAGCCGCGCGCGATGCAGATCATCGAGGAGCTGGAGCCGACCCGGCGCGGCCTGTACGGCGGCTGCGTCGGCTACCTGGACTTCGCCGGCGACTCCGACACCGCCATCGCGATCCGTACCGCGCTGCTGCGGGACGGCACCGCGTACGTCCAGGCCGGCGCGGGCGTCGTCGCGGACTCCGACCCGGTGGCGGAGGACACGGAGTGCCGCAACAAGGCGGCCGCCGTGCTGCGGGCCGTGCACACGGCCAACGGACTGGGGGCCTGAGCGGGTCATGGGCAAGGGTCTTCGGACCGGTGCCTGAGCAGGGCCCGCACGGGGTGGGGGGACCGCGCGGAGGAAGCGGGCGCGCCGCCTCCGTACAGTGGTGGGTGTGACTGCCGTAGACCCTTCCCGTACCGGCGCGACAGTGTCCTCGTCGTCCTTGTCGTCCTCGCCGCCCAAGCCCGCACGCAGCGGCAGGAGCTTGGCCCTCGCGCTGATCGCCGGCGCGGCCGGCGCCGCCGTCGTGCTGCTGGCCTCCGGCCGCACCTGGGCGAAGGCCACCGCCGTCGTCGCCCAGGGGCAACTGCCGCAGACCGCGTCGGGGCAGGACGTCACGGGCGTGCCCGGGGCGCTCGCCATCGTCGGGCTCGCCGCCCTGGTCGCCCTCTTCGCCGTCCGCGGCGCGGGCCGGACGGCGGTCGCCGTGCTGCTCGCCCTCAGCGGCCTGGGCACCGTCGTCGGCGCGTACCTCGGTATCTCCGACACCGCCGCGCTCCGCGAGAAGGCGGCCACCGCGACCGGACTGTCCGACGCCGGCGTGCAGGACGTCTCGCACACCTTCTGGCCCTGGGTGGCGGTCGCCGGCGGCCTCCTGCTGCTGGTCGCGGGGGTGCTGGCGCTGCTGTACGGGCGCCACTGGCCCGCGATGTCCGCGCGCTACGAGCGCGCCGGCGCGGCTCCCCGCGGCCCGCGCCGCTCCGCCGCCGCCGACCCGGACCGCCCGGAAGAGATGTGGAAGTCCCTGGACCGGGGCGAGGACCCGACCCGGTAGTGGCCGCACCCCGGCCATCGGGGACAATGGACCGCGAGGGATCACCGCGCCCCGACTCAGGCGCGAAAAAGCTACGAGGAGCACTCATGTCGAGCAGTGGCCACGGACACACTCCCGCCGCCTGGACCGGCGTCATCATCTCGTTCATCGGCTTCTGCGTCGCCGGCGCCTTCATCGTGCTGGCGAACGTGCCCGGCTTCTGGGCGGGCATGGTCCTGATCGGCCTCGGTGCCGTCGTGGGCGGTGTGATGCGCCTGGCCGGGATGGGCCAGGGCGGCAAGAAGGGCTCGACCGCCCACGGTCAGGCCAGGGTCCGGCCCCAGGAGGGCTGAGTCCCCGCCGGGCCTGGCCCGGCGACAGCGGATCCTGCGACGGCGCGGCCTCGTGGCCCGTACGGAGAGGTGCCCCGGTGGCGCCACCCGTGCGGCGGCCCGGGACCGCGCCGTTCGCCTGTCCGGCGGCGTCGGGGCGGTCGGGACGGTCTGGACGGTCGCCCGTACGGCGGCCGCCGCGCTGCGTCCCCGCCGGTACGGCCGCACAATCGCCACGTGAGTGAACCCGTGGCACCGGCCGGCGGGCCGGGCTCCGTGTCTTGGCCCGGCCGTCCGGGGCCTGCGCACCTGGAAGCCGCCCGCCAGGGCTCCGCCCGCCCGCACGGGCGGCGTGGCCCCGTCCGGCGGCTGGCTGCGCCGCTCGGCGCCATGGCGGCCGTCGTCGCCTCCTTCGCCTTCGTGGGGCTCGTCGACCCCAACGAGCCCGGTCATTACCCGGCCTGCCCCCTCCTCGCCCTCACCGGCATCTTTTGCCCGGCCTGCGGCGGACTGCGCAGCGCGCACGCCGTCGCGCACGGCGACTTCGCCACGGCCGCCGGCGCCAACGTGCTGGCAGTCGCCGGTTACGCGGCTTTCGTGCTCTTCTGGGCGGCCTGGACCATACGGGCGGCACGCGGGCTCCCGACGGCGGGCCCACGGCCCGGAGCGGCGCACTGGTGGGCGCTGGCCGGGCTGCTCCTCGTCTTCACAGTCGTACGGAATCTTCCGGTGGGGGAGGGGCTGACTCCCTGACGGACCGGGGCCGCCCGGGGGCCGGGGCGGGGTGGGCAGGAGGGTTTCCCTCCGTTTCCGTACCGCCTCCGGACGCGGTACGGGAAGCCCGGCACGGCATCTGGATCAAGGTCGCGAGATCCTTGCCTCGCAGCGCCGAAAGCTCGCCCGACCTGCTGTTTTCCCGTCCGCGGTGAGGCGCCTCCGTCCACCTGGTGGGACTGCCGTCAACCGGATGTGAGACCTTTGCCCCTCGCCGGATACCATCGGAGAGCCTGACGGGGTGACACTGGCCCGGAGGGCGACTGTCACCCTCCACCGCTCAAGAAGGAGGCCGCTCGCGTGAGTGTGCTCGACGAGATCATCGAGGGAGTCCGCGCCGACCTTGCCGAGCGGCAGGCGCGCGTCGGCCTCGACGAGCTCAAGGAGCGGGCCCTCAAGGCGCGCCCGGCCAAGGACGGAGTGGCGGCCCTCAAGGGCGACAGCGTTACGGTGATCTGCGAGGTCAAGCGCTCCAGCCCGTCCAAGGGCGCGCTCGCCGCCATCGCCGACCCGGCCGGCCTCGCCGCCGACTACGAGGCGGGCGGCGCGGCGGTCATCTCCGTACTGACGGAGCAGCGGAAGTTCGGCGGTTCGCTCGCCGACCTGGAGGCCGTACGGGCCCGGGTCGACATCCCCGTCCTGCGCAAGGACTTCATCGTCACCGCCTACCAGTTGTGGGAGGCCCGTGCGTACGGCGCCGACCTGGCGCTGCTGATCGTCGCCGCGCTGGAGCAGGAGGCGCTGGTCTCGCTGATCGAGCGCGCCGAGTCGATCGGCCTGACGCCGCTGGTCGAGGCGCACGACGAGGAAGAGGCCCAGCGGGCCGTGGACGCCGGTGCGCGGATCATCGGGGTCAACGCCCGCAACCTGAAGACCCTTGAGGTCGACCGCGGGAACTTCGCGCGGATCGCGCCGGAGATCCCGGACCACATCGTCAAGATCGCCGAGTCGGGTGTGCGCGGGCCGCACGACCTGATCGCCTACGCCAACGAGGGCGCCGACGCCGTACTGGTGGGCGAGTCGCTGGTCACCGGCAAGGACCCGAAGACCGCCGTCGCCGACCTGGTCGCGGCCGGCTCTCACCCCGCCATCCGGCACGGACGGGGCTGACGCCCACCGTGGCCACCGCCCGCCTCCACCGCCCCGGCCCGGGAACCCTCCCGGGACCGGCCGGCGTGCTCGCCGCGGCCGGTGCCGCGCGCGATCCGCACGCGGCGCTGGGGCGCGGGTGCCGGCCGCGAGGCTGCCGGGCGCCGGCCCGCCGGGTGCGCGGGCGGCGCGTCAGGTATCACATCGGCGCGGAGCCGGGCCAGATCAACGGCAGGCGATGGCGTCGTAACGGCGCGCCGTAGCCGCTCGTTGCCGGGCGTGGGTGATTGGTCCCTCTATGGGGCCTCGTCCCCGGCGCCCGCTCGTTCGCGCCATGTCGCCCTTCGGTCTGTGTGCCGTATTGCCCGTCCCGCTGCTCCCTGCCTGTCCGGCGGGCTGTCCCGGACGGGCCGTGTGCCCGCAGACCGTGGCGTGCGCAGCGTTCCCGCGGTCCCGTCTCCGCCTTTCCGCCTCCACCTCGTGTCCGTGCGCCGTTCCGCGACGCCGCGCGCGAGAGAGCGCATCGGGCGCGGGCGCGCCGCATACCGTGATGCCCGCATATCCATACTTCCGGGGCAGTTGCCCCGATCAAGGAGTACGACGGATGTCTTCTGACTTCTTCATCCCGGACCCGGAGGGCCAGGTCCCGAACGCCGGGGGCTACTTCGGTGACTTCGGCGGCAAGTTCATCCCCGAGGCGCTGGTCGCCGCGGTGGACGAGGTGGCCGCCGAGTACGAGAAGGCCAAGGCCGACCCGGCCTTCGCCGCCGAGCTGAACGACCTCATGGTCAACTACACCGGGCGGCCCAGCGCCCTGACCGAGGTGCCGCGGTTCGCCGAGCACGCCGGCGGCGCCCGGATCTTCCTCAAGCGCGAGGACCTGAACCACACCGGCTCGCACAAGATCAACAACGTGCTGGGCCAGGCGCTGCTCACCCGGCGCATGGGCAAGACCCGCGTCATCGCCGAGACCGGCGCCGGCCAGCACGGCGTGGCCACCGCCACCGCCTGCGCCCTCTTCGGCCTCGAATGCACCGTCTACATGGGGGAGATCGACACCGAGCGGCAGGCCCTGAACGTCGCCCGGATGCGGATGCTCGGCGCCGAGGTCATCGCCGTGAAGTCCGGCAGCCGTACCCTCAAGGACGCCATCAACGAGGCGTTCCGGGACTGGGTCGCCAACGTCGACCGCACCCACTACCTCTTCGGCACGGTCGCCGGGCCGCACCCCTTCCCGGCCCTGGTCCGCGACTTCCACCGGGTCATCGGCGTCGAGGCCCGCCGCCAGATCCTGGAGCGCGCCGGGCGCCTCCCGGACGCCGCGGTGGCCTGCGTCGGCGGCGGCTCCAACGCCATCGGCCTGTTCCACGCGTTCCTCCAGGACGCCTCCGTACGCCTCGTCGGCTGCGAACCGGGCGGTCACGGCGTCGAGACCGGCGAGCACGCCGCCACCCTCACCGAGGGCACCCCCGGCATCCTGCACGGCTCCCGCTCCTACGTCCTCCAGGACGAGGACGGACAGATCACCGAGCCGTACTCGATCTCCGCCGGGCTGGACTACCCGGGCATCGGCCCGGAGCACTCCTACCTGAAGGACTCCGGACGCGGCGAATACCGCGCCGTCACCGACGACGCGGCCATGCAGGCACTGCGGCTGCTGTCGCAGACCGAGGGCATCATCCCGGCCATCGAGAGCGCCCACGCGCTGGCGGGCGCCCTGGAGATCGGCCGTGACCTGGGCACGGACGGGCTGATCCTGGTCAACCTGTCCGGGCGCGGCGACAAGGACATGGATACCGCGGCCCGCTACTTCGGGCTGTACGGGGCGCCCGCCGACGACACGGTGGAGGCCGATGACACCGACGCCACCGACACCGCGCTCGGCGCGCACGACGAGGGGAGCAAGTGATGGCGGGCAACGTCGGGCTGCTCAGCAGCACCCTGGCCGCGGCCAAGGAGGAGAACCGGGCCGCCCTGGTCGGCTACCTGCCGGCCGGCTTCCCGACCGTGGACGGCGGGGTACGGGCCGTCACCGCGATGATCGAGGGCGGCTGCGACGTGGTCGAGGTCGGGCTGCCGCACAGCGACCCGGTCCTGGACGGCCCGGTCATCCAGACCGCCGACGACATCGCGCTGCGCGGCGGCGTCAAGATCAAGGACGTCATCCGCACGGTCGGCGAGGCGCACGCGGCGACCGGCGCGCCGGTGCTGTGCATGACGTACTGGAACCCGGTGGACGCGTACGGCGTCGAGCGCTTCGCCGCCGACCTGGCCGCCGTGGGCGGGGCCGGCTGCATCCTGCCCGACCTGCCGGTCGAGGAGTCCGGGGTATGGCGCGCGGCAGCCGAACAGCACGGCCTGGCCACCGTGTTCGTGGTCGCGCCGAGCAGCCGGGACGAACGCCTCGCGAAGATCACCGAGGCGGGCAGCGGCTTCGTGTACGCGGCCTCGCTGATGGGGGTCACCGGCACCCGTGAGTCGGTCGGCCGCGAGGCGCAGGGGCTGGTCGGGCGCACCCGGGCCACCACCGACCTGCCGGTCTGCGTCGGCCTCGGCGTCTCCAACGCCGAACAGGCCGCGGAGGTCGCGCAGTTCGCGGACGGGGTCATCGTCGGGACGGCCTTCGTCAAGCGGCTGCTGGACGCCGGGGACGACCTGGAGGCCGGCCTCGCGGGCGTCCGCGCACTCGCCGGTGACCTGGCGGCGGGCGTACGCAAGCGCGGGTGACGCCGGGCGGCGTGCGGTCGCACGTCTGAGTGGGCGTCGGCGGATGTCCGGGCCGGTGCCCGGCGAGGCTGTCCCTCGTTAGGACGAAGAACGCGGCGGAGGGGTGCGACGGCGCCCCTCCGCTTCGTTGTTCAGGGGCGTGAGCCAGAACAATCAAGACAAAAAGAGCAGCGCCCGTGAGCGGCTGCAAGCCCAGCGCGCGAAGGAGAAGGCGCGCGAACGGCGCGGCCGCCAGTTGAAGGTCGCCGGGGCAGTGGTGGCGGTGCTGGCCGTCGCCGGTGGCGTCGGCGTCTGGGCCGCCTCCTCCTCGGGCGACGACTCCGGCGGCGGCAAGGTGGCCCTGCCCAAGGGCACCCAGGACAGCGACAAGCCCGCGGTGCCGGTCGGCAAGAAAGAGGCCCCGTCCACGCTCACGGTGTGGGAGGACTTCCGCTGCCCCGCCTGCGCCCAGTTCGAGAAGGGCTTCCGCGGCGCCATCCACGAGCTGGAGGACGCCGGGCTGCTCAGGACCGACTACCACCTCGCGACGATCATCGACGGCAGCATGCGCGGCAAGGGGTCGGTCACCGCCGCCAACGCCGCGCTCTGCGCCCAGGACGCGGGCCGCTTCCGTGAGTACCACGACGTGCTGTACGAGAACCAGCCGCCGGAGCAGCAGGACCGGTTCGCCGACAAGAAGTACCTGATCGAGCTGGCCGGGAAGGTGAACGGGCTGGTCAGCGACACGTTCAAGCAGTGCGTCGACAAGGGCACCTACACGGACTTCGTGTACAAGTCCAACACCGCCTTCACCAACTCCGGCCACCAGGGCACTCCGACGGTCCTGCTGAACGGCAAGAACCTCGCGGAGGAGAAGAACCTCACCCCCGACGGGCTCAAGCAGAAGGTGCGGGACGCCGCCAAGGACAAGAAGGCGGGCGGGGCTTCCGGGGCCTCCGGGGGCAAGGCGTCCGGCGCGAAGCCCGGCGGTGCGGGGGCAGAGCGGGGAGCCGGCACGGTCGGCGCCTCGGCGGGCAGCGGGTCAGGGCACTCGGCGGGTGCCTCGGCCGGTACGGGCCACGGTGCCGGGCAGGGGGCCGGCGCGGGCCACGGTGCCGGAGCCGGGGACGGGGCCGGAGCGGGCCACGGTGCCGGTCAGGGGCACAGTGCCGGGGCGGACACCGGGCAACCGGGCGGGAGCACGGACCGGGTTCCGGCTCCTTGACCGGTCTTTGATCGGGACCTGGGTCGGCGCCGTGCGGCACCTGGGTCGGCGCCGTGCGGCACCGGGATTGGCGCTGGGGCCGGCACTGGGATGGGTACCGTGCGGCGACGGGGGCGGCAGCGGGATTGGCGCTGGGATGGGCACCGTGCGGCGACGGGGTCGGCAGCGGGACCGGCTCCTGGACCGGCACCGTGCGGCGACGGTGCGGCGCGGTGCCTTCCGTGTCCGTCTCCGCGCTCGTGCTCGGGCTCGGGTCGGCGCTCGCGTTCGGGGCCGCGCTCGCGCTCGGGGCGGCGCTCGTGCTCGCGCTCGCGTTCGGGGCCGCGCTCGCGCTCGGGTCGGCGCTCGTGCTCGGGTCCGCGCACAGGTCGGTGCCGGGCGGGGCCGGTCGCCGACCGCGTTCCGGATGCCGACCGGGTACGTGACCGGGCTTCGGCCGGACCCGCATCTGACCGCTGGACGGGCTCGTAGCCGACCGCCGGACAGGCCCGTGCCCGATCGCCGACCGGGTCCGTAACCGACCGTCGGCAGTGACGGTCGTTACACAGCCGTAGCCGGGTGGGTTGTCGCCGCGCCCACCTGGCGCGGTAGCGTCGTCCCTGCCATGGACCTCGCATTCATTCCCAGCCCGTCGACGGGCGTCGTACACCTCGGCCCGATCCCGCTGCGCGGGTACGCCTTCTGCATCATCATCGGCGTCTTCATCGGCGTCTGGCTCGGCAACAAGCGCTGGATCCAGCGCGGCGGCCGCTCCGGAACCGTCGCGGACATCGCCGTGTGGGCCGTGCCCTTCGGGCTCGTCGGCGGCCGCCTTTACCACGTCATCACGACGTACGAGCCGTACTTCGGCGAGGGCGGTCACCCCCTCAACGCCTTCAAGGTCTGGGAGGGCGGCCTCGGGATCTGGGGCGCCGTCGCGCTCGGCGCGGTGGGCGCCTGGATCGGCTGCCGCCGCCGCGGCATCCCGCTGCCCGCCTACATGGACGCGCTGGCGCCCGGCCTCGCCCTGGGCCAGGCGATCGGCCGCTGGGGCAACTGGTTCAACCAGGAGCTCTACGGCCGCGCCACCGACCTCCCGTGGGCGCTGAAGATCAGCGACGACCCCTCCATCGGCCGGGTCGGCGGCACCTACCACCCGACGTTCCTGTACGAGTCGCTGTGGTGCATCGGTGTCGCGCTGCTCGTGATCTGGGCGGACAGGCGCTTCAAGCTGGGCCACGGGCGGGCGTTCGCGCTGTACGTGGCGTCCTACTGCGCCGGCCGCGCCTGGATCGAGTACATGCGGGTCGACGAGGCCCACCACATCCTGGGCCTGCGCCTGAACGTCTGGACCGCGCTCATCGGCCTCGTCGTGTCCGTCGCCTACATCGTGGTCTCCGCGAAGAAGATCCCGGGCCGCGAGGAGGTCGTCGAGCCGGGCGCGCTGGAAGCGGCCGCGGACGACACCGGGACGGGGAAGCCCGGCGCCGAGTCGAAGAAGGCCGGCGCCAAGGCGGCGAAGGCCGAAGCCGAGACCACCAAGGCGGCGCCCAAGACGGTCAAGGGAGCGCCCAAGGCCGCGGGCAGCGGCACGGAGCACGCGGCCGACGGTGCGGCGAGGCTGACGAAGGACGCCGGGACCGGGAGCCGGAGCGGCAAGGACTCCTGACGCGCGGCGCCACACCGCGAAGAGACCGGCGGAGGCCGCCCGACCCCACCGGGGCCGGGCGGCCTCCGCCGTTTCCGGCGGTACGCGCGTCACGGGAATTTCTTTTCCCGCCCGGGACGCGGCCAGGTCAGGAATGGGCAGTCAGGGGAAATCCCCATTCCCGATACCGGTCGGCCCATGCGCTACCTGTCACAGGATTTCGATGGACTTCACCTTCGGCGGACGGTTGGGGTAGGAAATGTCGGTCCACCGGTTTACCCGCACCGAATCGCCGTTGTCGTCGTAGTAGATCAGGTCGTTGTTGCCCGTGTAGATCCTGTCGACCCACCAACTGCCGAAGTCGATTCGCCCGCGGTTGGCGTAGCAGTCCACGCTGTTCTTGCCGCCGCTGTGCGACCAGATCTTCAGGAAGTTCTCCCCGCCGCGGCACTCGACCTTGTTGATGGCGAATGCGTTACCGGTAGGCATGGCCATGGTGAACGCGGCAGCCGCGGCGAACGCCACGGCGACGGAACGCCCGACCCTTTTCGTCTTGGACAGCATGTGTTCTCCTCAATTCGAATGTCGAACCGGAGGGCACGCGGCGACCGACGCGCATCGCGGCGTGCCGAACGAGTATCTGCATGACCCGGAACCGCGGCCACCAGATCGCCTCGTCCTGACAAAAAAGACGATCCTGTAAATCTCCTGTACATGGCAATCTTCTTCCGGCCCCCCGGCTGGAATACGCCCCCGATTGTCCGGATCAGCTCCATGTCAGGGGAGTTGTCGGTTTCTGACCTGAGTGTCAGTTCTCCGGGCTGCCGTCGTAAAAGGCCTGCTCCGGGCCGGTCTCGGGTGGTTCAGCCGCCTGCCAGGGCTATGAGGAACCGCGTCTCCGCGTCGTCCCGCCGCGCGCAGATCGCGAGGGCCGCGTTGAGGGCGGCCAGAGCCCGGCACCAGCCCAGTACGCGGTCGGGGGACTGACCGGGCACCAACGCGGCCAGTGCCTCGGCCCGTTCCTCCAGCGCGGCGAGCGTCGTGACACCGCCCAGTACCCAGTCCACCGCGTCGAAGTCGGGGTCGCCCCACGCGGGGCGCGGATCGATGGCCACCATGCGGGCGCCCGGACCTGAGAGCACATTGCCCGGATGGAGATCGCCGTGCACCAGGGTCCGGGGCCCGTTGGTGGCGAGGTCCAGAGCCGCCGCCCGGGCCCGGCCGAGCACCGCCGGGCCGAGCGGGCCGCTGTCGCCGGACGCCGCCAGCCTGCGGCCCGTCAGATGGAAGAGGAAGTCCACCCGGTGCGCCAGAGGTTGCACCGCCGAGGGCTTGTCCGGCGGGGGAGCAAGGCTCCGCAGGTCCCGCAGGAGGGGCGCGACCTCGGGCAGCCGCCAGTCCAGGTGTCTCACCGGCACGCCCGGCTCCACGTCCGCAAGCAACAGGGCACCGGCCGCGAGGTCGTGCGCCAGCAGGGGGACGACCGACGGGGTCCCTGCCCAGGCGGACAGGGCTTCGGCCTCCTCGCGGGCGAGGGCGGGCTCCGGCGTGAGCTTCAGCCATGCCGATGTGCCGGTGTCACGACGCCGGCAGCGGAACACCCGTGAGGTGCCGCCACCGTTCGCCTCGGCAAGTTCCAGGCGCCAGCGGGCGGTGAGGGCGCCGACGAGATCCGGCAGTGCGTCGCACCAGGCGCGCACCTTCTCCCCGAACCGGACGACGAGCCGGTCGCGCACCTCCGGCGCGACATGGGCCAGTTCTCGCACCGCGGCTCCCGCGGTTGGATGGTGTCGTCCGCTCATGTCCCGCCCCCTCGCACGCCGTCAGTCTGTGCACGCGCAGCCTGTACACCGGCAGTACGTACACGTGCAGTCCGTACACCGGCAGTTCGTCCACCGTCGGTGAAGCTGTGATCAGACTCCCGCGCCGGGCCCCCGGCCGCATTGCGGTTTCCCGCAGGATCGTCTGCGGTTTCCCGCACCCCGCCGTCCCGCGCGGTGTGATCCACCCCTCACTGCCGTCTGAGCCGCCCACAAAGCCCCAGGTCAGCGCAGTAAGTTCGGCCTTCCTTGCTAGCGCGGCCGGGTGTACGGCGCATAGCTTCGAGGTGTTGGAGGGGGAAGCGCCGGCATCGGCCCACACCTCGCGAGAAGGGAACGGGTCCCCATATGTCTGTCATGGATGTCATGGACGCTTCGGCGGCCACGCACATAGCCCACCGCGACAACCACACCCACCGCGACGTCAACGGCGGCTGGCTGCGGCCCGCCGTGTTCGGCGCGATGGACGGGCTGGTCTCCAACCTCGCCCTGATGACGGGCGTCGCCGGCGGCGCGGTCTCCCAGCAGACCATCATCATCACCGGTCTCGCGGGCCTGGCCGCGGGTGCGTTCTCCATGGCGGCCGGCGAGTACACCTCGGTGGCCTCCCAGCGGGAGCTGGTCCTCGCCGAACTGGACGTGGAGCGGCGGGAGCTGCGCAAGCACCCCAAGGACGAGCTGGAGGAGCTGGCCGCGCTGTACGAGTCGCGCGGTGTGGAGCCGGAGCTGGCCCGTGAGGTGGCCAGGCAGTTGTCGAAGGACCCCGAGCAGGCGCTGGAGATCCACGCCCGCGAGGAGCTGGGTATCGACCCGTCCGACCTGCCCTCGCCCACCGTCGCCGCCGTCTCGTCCTTCGGCTCCTTCGCGCTGGGCGCCCTGCTGCCCGTCCTGCCGTACCTGCTGGGCGCCTCCGAGCTGTGGCCCGCGGTGCTGCTGGCGCTGGTGGGGCTCTTCGGGTGCGGGGCGGTCGTGGCGCGGGTGACGGCGCGGTCCTGGTGGTTCAGCGGCCTGCGGCAGCTGGCCCTCGGCGGCGCGGCGGCGGGTGTGACGTACGTCCTGGGCGCACTGTTCGGTACGGCCGTAGGGTGACCCCTCGTGCAGTGCTATGCGGACCACCGTATAACTAAAGCGTTACTGAGCGGTTTGGTCTCGTGAGGGGCCGGGCATAAGGCCCAAGCGTTGCGGGCAATGTCGCCTGCTCGAAAACGACGCACACGGCGCCGGTGGAGGTCGATCCGTCCGCCCGTGCCCCCGGTCCACCGCCACGAGTGGTGTCCGCATGCTGGAAGGCTCTATCCGCTTTTCGAGAAGCGAGCCATCCTGTAACCTGCACGAAATTTCGCGGAGGGCCAACGTCGTCCCTCGGCACTTCACATGCCACGACGACGTTGGGAGAGCCGATGCGTTCCGCGTCCACGCACTCCGCGACCACCGGCAGCGCCAGCGCCGCCCCCTGGTCGCCCATGGACGGGCGCCCCGCCCCGCAGGGAATGTACGACCCCCGCAACGAGCACGACGCCTGCGGCGTCGGCTTCGTGGCGACCCTTACCGGCGAGCCCAGCCACGCCCTGGTCGAACAGGCCCTCACCGTCCTGCGCAACCTTGAGCACCGCGGCGCGACCGGTTCCGAGCCCGACTCGGGTGACGGCGCCGGCATCCTCCTCCAGGTCCCGGACGCCTTCCTGCGCGAGAGCGTCACCTTCGCCCTGCCCGACGCCGGCGCGTACGCCGTGGGCATCGCCTTCCTGCCGTCCGTGGCCGAGGACGCCGCGGCCGCCGTCTCACGGATCGAGACGATCGCGTCCGAGGAGGGCCTGGACGTCCTCGGCTGGCGGGTCGTCCCGGTGGCCCCGCAGCTGCTCGGCAACGGCGCCCGCGCCACGATGCCCGCCTTCTCCCAGCTGTTCGTGGCCGACAAGCACGGCGAGGACACCGGCCTCGCCCTGGACCGCAAGGCGTTCGTGCTGCGCAAGCGCGCCGAGCGCGAGGCGGGCGTCTACTTCCCGTCGCTGTCGGCCCGCACGATCGTCTACAAGGGCATGCTGACGACCGGGCAGCTCGAGCCGTTCTTCCCGGACCTGTCCGACCGCCGCTTCGCCACCGCGATCGCGCTGGTGCACTCCCGCTTCTCCACGAACACCTTCCCGAGCTGGCCGCTGGCCCACCCGTACCGCTTCGTCGCCCACAACGGTGAGATCAACACCGTCCAGGGCAACCGGAACTGGATGCGGGCCCGCGAGTCCCAGCTCGCCAGCAAGCTCTTCGCGGACGCCACCGGCGACAGCGCGAACCTGGAGCGGCTCTTCCCGGTCTGCACGCCGGACGCCTCCGACTCCGCCTCCTTCGACGAGGTACTGGAGCTGCTGCACCTGGGCGGCCGCTCGCTGCCGCACTCGGTGCTGATGATGGTCCCGGAGGCGTGGGAGAACAGCACCTCCATGGACCCGGCGCGGCGGGCGTTCTACGCGTACCACTCCACGATGATGGAGCCCTGGGACGGCCCGGCCTGTGTCACCTTCACCGACGGCACCCAGGTCGGCGCGGTCCTGGACCGCAACGGCCTGCGCCCCGGCCGCTACTGGGTCACCGACGACGGCCTGGTGGTGCTCTCCTCCGAGGTCGGCGTCCTGGACATCGACCCGGCCAAGGTCGTGCGCAAGGGCCGTCTGCAGCCCGGCCGGATGTTCCTGGTGGACACCGCCGAGCACCGCATCATCGAGGACGACGAGATCAAGGCGCAGCTCGCCGCCGAGCACCCGTACCAGGAGTGGCTGGACGCGGGCCTGATCGAGCTGGCCGACCTGCCCGAGCGTGAGCACATCGTGCACACCCACGCCTCGGTCACCCGCCGCCAGCAGACCTTCGGCTACACCGAGGAGGAGCTGCGCGTCATCCTGGCACCGATGGCCAAGGCCGGTGCCGAGCCGATCGGTTCGATGGGCACGGACTCGCCGATCGCCGCCCTCTCCGAGCGCCCGCGGCTGCTGTTCGACTACTTCACCCAGCTGTTCGCGCAGGTCACCAACCCGCCGCTGGACGCCATCCGCGAGGAACTGGTCACCTCGCTGATCTCCTCGCTCGGCCCGCAGGGCAACCTGCTGGAGCCGACCGCGGCGTCCTGTCGCAGCGTCATGCTGCCGTTCCCGGTGATCGACAACGACGAGCTGGCGAAGCTCATCCACATCAACGCCGACGGGGACATGCCGGGCATGAAGGCCGTCACCCTGTCCGGCCTGTACCGGGTCTCCGGCGGTGGCGAGGCACTGGCCGCCCGGATCGCCCGGATCTGCGCCGAGGCCGACGCCGCCATCGAGGACGGCGCCCGCCTGATCGTGCTCTCCGACCGGCACTCGGACGCCGAGCACGCCCCGATCCCGTCCCTGCTGCTCACCGCCGCGGTGCACCACCACCTCATCGGCACCAAGCAGCGCACCCAGGTCGGCCTGCTCGTCGAGGCCGGTGACGTGCGCGAGGTGCACCACGTCGCGCTGCTCATCGGGTACGGCGCCGCCGCCGTCAACCCGTACCTGGCGATGGAGTCGGTCGAGGACCTGGTCCGCGCCGGTACGTTCCTGCCGAAGGCCACCGACCCCGAGCCCGCGATCAAGAACCTGATCAAGGCGCTCGGCAAGGGCGTCCTGAAGGTGATGTCCAAGATGGGCATCTCCACCGTCGCCTCCTACCGGGGCGCGCAGGTCTTCGAGGCCGTCGGCCTGGACCAGGGCTTCGTGGACGCGTACTTCCACGGCACCACCACCAAGATCGGCGGCGCCGGCCTCGACGTGATCGCCAAGGAGGTCGCCGCCCGGCACGCCAAGGCGTACCCGGCCACCGGCATCGCCGCCACCCACCGCGCGCTGGACATCGGCGGCGAGTACCAGTGGCGCCGCGAGGGCGAGCCGCACCTGTTCGACCCGGACACGGTCTTCCGCCTCCAGCACTCCACCCGCTCGCGCCGCTACGACATCTTCAAGCAGTACACGGACCGGGTGAACGAGCAGTCGGAGCGCCTGATGACGCTGCGCGGCCTGTTCTCCTTCAAGTCCGACCGCCCCGCGGTGCCGCTGGAGGAGGTCGAGCCCGCCTCCGAGATCGTCAAGCGCTTCTCCACCGGCGCGATGTCGTACGGCTCCATCTCCCAGGAGGCGCACGAGACCCTCGCCATCGCCATGAACCAACTGGGCGGCAAGTCCAACACCGGTGAGGGCGGCGAGGACCCGGAGCGCCTGTACGACCCGGCCCGCCGCTCCTCGATCAAGCAGGTCGCCTCCGGCCGCTTCGGTGTGACCAGCGAATACCTGGTCAACTCCGACGACATCCAGATCAAGATGGCGCAGGGCGCCAAGCCCGGCGAGGGCGGCCAGCTGCCCGGCCACAAGGTCTACCCGTGGGTCGCCAAGACCCGGCACTCGACGCCCGGCGTGGGCCTGATCTCGCCGCCGCCGCACCACGACATCTACTCCATCGAGGACCTCGCCCAGCTCATCCACGACCTGAAGAACGCCAACCCGCAGGCCCGCATCCACGTGAAGCTGGTCTCCGAGGTCGGCGTCGGCACGGTCGCGGCGGGCGTCTCCAAGGCGCACGCGGACGTCGTCCTGATCTCCGGCCACGACGGCGGTACCGGCGCCTCCCCGCTGACCTCCCTGAAGCACGCGGGCGGCCCCTGGGAGCTGGGGCTGGCCGAGACACAGCAGACGCTGCTGCTCAACGGCCTGCGCGACCGGATCGTCGTACAGACCGACGGTCAGCTCAAGACCGGCCGCGACGTGGTCATCGCCGCCCTCCTGGGCGCCGAGGAGTACGGCTTCGCGACCGCGCCGCTGGTGGTCTCCGGCTGCGTCATGATGCGCGTGTGCCACCTGGACACCTGCCCGGTCGGCATCGCCACCCAGAACCCGACACTGCGCGAGCGCTTCAGCGGCAAGGCCGAGTACATCGTCAACTTCTTCCAGTTCATCGCCGAGGAGGTCCGCGAGATCCTCGCCGAACTGGGCTTCCGCTCGCTGCAGGAGGCGGTCGGCCACGCCGGACTGCTCGACACCTCCAAGGCCGTCGACCACTGGAAGGCGCAGGGCCTGGACCTGGCCCCGCTGCTGCACGTGCCCGAGCTGCCCGAAGGTGCCGTACGCCACCAGGTCACCGTCCAGGACCACGGCCTGGAGAAGGCGCTCGACAACGAGCTGATCAAGCTGTCCGTCGACGCGCTGTCCGCGGACACCGCCGAGGCCGCACAGCCCGTACGGGCCCAGGTCGCGATCCGCAACATCAACCGGACCGTCGGTACCATGCTCGGCCACGAGGTGACCAAGAAGTTCGGCGGCAAAGGCCTGCCCGACGACACGATCGACATCACCTTCACCGGCTCGGCCGGCCAGTCCTTCGGCGCGTTCCTGCCGCCCGGCGTCACGCTGCGGCTGGAGGGCGACGCCAACGACTACGTCGGCAAGGGCCTGTCCGGCGGCCGGATCGTGGTCCGCCCGGACCGCGGCGCCGACCACCTGGCCGAGTACTCGACCATCGCGGGCAACACCCTCGCCTACGGGGCCACCGGCGGCGAACTGTTCCTGCGTGGCCGTGTCGGCGAGCGGTTCTGCGTCCGCAACTCCGGTGCCACGGTGGTGTCCGAGGGCGTCGGCGACCACGGCTGCGAGTACATGACCGGCGGCCATGCCGTCATCCTGGGCGAGACCGGGCGCAACTTCGCGGCCGGCATGTCCGGCGGCATCGCATACGTGATCGACCTGGACCCGGCCAACGTCAACCGCGAGCTGACCGCCGCCGTCTCCACCGAGCTGGACGCCACCGACCGGCAGTGGCTGCACGACGTCGTGCGCCGCCACCAGGAGGAGACCGGCTCCACCGTCGCCGCGAAGCTGCTCGCCGACTGGGACGCCGCGCTGCCCCGCTTCAGCAAGGTCATTCCGGCCACCTACCAGGCAGTGCTCGCCGCCAAGGACGCCGCCGAGCGAGCCGGGCTCTCCGAGTCCGAGACCCACGAGAAGATGATGGAGGCGGCGATCAATGGCTGACCCCAAGGGCTTCCTGACCACCGGCCGCGAGGTCGCCGAGACCCGCCCCGTCGAGGAGCGCGTCCGGGACTGGAACGAGGTCTACGTCCCCGGCTCGCTGCTGCCGATCATCAGCAAGCAGGCCGGACGCTGCATGGACTGCGGCATCCCCTTCTGCCACAACGGCTGTCCGCTCGGAAACCTCATCCCCGAGTGGAACGACTACGCCTACCGCGAGGACTGGACGGCCGCCAGCGAGCGGCTGCACGCGACCAACAACTTCCCGGAGTTCACCGGTCGCCTGTGCCCGGCCCCCTGCGAGTCGGCGTGTGTGCTGGGCATCAACCAGCCGCCGGTGACCATCAAGAACGTCGAGGTCACCATCATCGACAAGGCGTGGGACAACGGGGACGTCACCCCGCAGCCGCCGGAGCGGCTCAGCGGCAAGACCGTCGCCGTCATCGGCTCGGGCCCGGCCGGCCTGGCCGCCGCCCAGCAGCTGACCCGGGCGGGCCACACCGTCGCCGTCTACGAGCGCGCGGACCGGATCGGCGGACTCCTCCGCTACGGCATCCCCGAGTTCAAGATGGAAAAGCGCCACATCAACCGCCGTATCGAGCAGATGCGGGCGGAAGGGACCAAGTTCCGTACGGAGGTGGAGATCGGCCGGGACATCGACGCCGCCAAGCTGCGCAAGCGCTACGACGCCGTCGTGATCGCCGCCGGCGCCACCACCTCCCGCGACCTGAAGGTCCCCGGGCGTGAGCTGAACGGCGTCCACTTCGCGATGGAGTACCTGCCGCTCGCCAACAAGGTGCAGGAGGGCGACCTGACCGTCTCCCCGATCACCGCCGAGGGCAAGCACGTCGTGGTCATCGGCGGCGGCGACACCGGCGCTGACTGCGTCGGCACGGCGCACCGCCAGGGCGCGGCCTCGGTCACCCAGCTGGAGATCATGGGCAAGCCGGGCGACGAGCGGAACCCGGACCAGCCCTGGCCCACCTTCCCGATGCTCTACAAGGTCACCTCCGCGCACGAGGAGGGCGGCGAGCGGCTGTACTCCGTCTCCACCACCCACTTCGAGGGCGACGAGGACGGCAACGTCCAGTGGCTGCATCTGGTCGAGGTGGAGTTCAAGGACGGCCGTCCGGAGCCCAAGCCGGGCACCGAGCGCAGGATCCCCGCGCAGCTGGTCACCCTGGCCATGGGCTTCACCGGCACCGACCAGGACAACGGTCTGGTCTCACAGTTCGGACTGGAGCTGGACGCGCGCGGCAACATCGCCCGCGACGCCGACTTCGCCACCAACGTCCCCGGCGTGTACGTTGCCGGTGACGCCGGTCGCGGCCAGTCGCTGATCGTCTGGGCCATCGCCGAGGGCCGTTCGGCGGCCCGCGGTGTGGACCGCTACCTCGCGGGCGCCAGCGCGCTGCCCGCCCCCGTCAAGCCGACGGACCGCGCACTGACCGTGTAGCGGCCCGGCTCACAGATGTCCCGTACAACGACGTGCGGAACACCCGCGGCGCCTGCCTCCCTCCCCGACCGGAGGGCAGGCGCCGCGATCTATGCGTGCCGGATTCAGCGTCCGGTTTCGGGCACCAGTGAGCCGTCCGACGTGTGGGGGAGCACCCTGGCACGGGCCTCCCGGGCCGGACGCGCGGTGCCGTTGAGGTCCTTGTGCAGGGTGCGGGCGAGGTCTTCGATCGTCCGGACACCGGCGTCCATGCCCGGGTGGTCCGCGGTCAGGACGACGAGCCCGTAGTCGTGCCCGCCGCCGGTGACCGCGCCGACACTGTGCACCCGCCAGCCGCCGCTGCTCCGTTGCAGCCATCCGTTCTTGACGTGCACCTTCGCACCGGCCGGCGCCCCGGCCGGCACGCCCCAGCGCTGTTCGGGCACGACCCGGCTCATGAGGTCCAGGGCGTAGGCGCGGGAGGCGCCACCGAGCACGGAGTTCTCGGAGGTGAGGAGCCGCAGCAGAGTGAGCTGATCGGCGGCGTTGATCTGGGTCAGCCCCCAGTACCCTTCCGTGTCCGGAACGGTGTTGTGCATTCCGGCGAGCCGCAGGAAGCCGTTTATCCGCCCGAGGCCGGCCCGCTTCCACAGCGTGGTGGTGGCGTCGTTGTCCGACCTCGTAATCATCTTTTCCGCGAGCTTTTTCTCGTCCGCGGTCAGAGCGCGCCGTTCGTCCTGGGCCTGCCGCAAGAGGGTGCCCAGCACCACGACCTTCACGACGCTCGCCGAGTCGTACTGCCGGTCCGCGTCGTACGCGCACCGGGTGTCGCTCGTGCGGTCGTACAGAGCGAACGACGTATGGCCGGAAGTGTGCGAACCCAACACCTGGCCGAGGTCCTTCGAGAGCCGGTCGGCGAGCCCGTCCTTGGCGGACGTGCAGGTCACCTTCGGGGACGTCGGCTGCGCCGGTGTCGCTGCGGCGGCCGTCGCCGGGGTCGCGGCGGCGAGGAGCGAGGAGAGGGCCGCGGTGAGCACCGGCACGGCGAAGAGACGCCGCCGGGCGGAATCCGAGGTACGTATTCGATGGCGCAAAATGTTCCTTCGCATTTCTGGTCGTGTTCACTGACGGTGCGTGGAAAGGAGGGAATACGACAGGGGTGTGGCCGGGACGTTGCTCGGGGAATTCAGTCACTGACCCTGTAGGTCGCGCGCGTCGGGGGAGCGCAATTCACGCCGCAGGAGCATCCTGCATGAACGTTTCTGTGTCAATGGTGGAAATAACGCCGCAGCGGTCGCGTACCGGCCACCGGGGAAGGCGTACGACTGCCCGCGTGGGGGCGGGCAAGGGCGGGGCGGGGGTGGGCGCTATTCCCCGACCTGTGTGATCCGGTCGTCGCCCAGGCGGGTCTGGACGTCCTGGAGCAGGAGCTTCAGCAGGCCGGCGAGTTGCTCCTGCTGGTCCGGCTTCAGGCCGCTGACCAGTTCGGTCTCCCGGTGCAGTACCTGGTCCACGGTCTCTTCGACGAGCGTGTGTCCGGCCGGGGTCAGCTCCACCCACACCGTGCGGGGGCGGCCCTGGCCCGGGCGGCGTACGACCAGTCCCTCACGCTCGGCGCGGGCGACGCGCTGGGAGATCGCGCCGGCCGTCACCATGGAGCGGGCCGCGAGTTCGCGGGTGCTGAGGGTGTACGGGTCGCCGGCCCGGCGCAGCACGCTCAGCAGGTCGAGGGTGGCGGTGTCCACCCCGGCGCGGGCCAGCACCCGGCGCCGGTCGTCGCCCAGCAGCTTGGCCAACTGCCACAGGGGCGTGACGATCCCGATGGACGAGACGGGCATGCCGGGGCGCTCGCGTTCCCAGGCGTCGGCGATCTCCTGGACGGGGTACGGGGCGTCCGCGCTTGCCATGGGCCCTCCTGCGGATGTTACGTTCAGACCTAAATTCAGGTCTGAATTTAGGTCTGAACAACGACGTCGGGAGCTACCTTATGTCACGCACCATCCTGGTCACCGGCGGCGCCACCGGCATTGGCCTGGCCGTCGCCCGTCACTTCGCCGCGCAGGGCGACGCGGTCACCGTCACCGGCCGCCGCCCCGCGCCCCTGGAGAAGGCCGCCGAGGAGACCGGCGCCCGCGCGGTCGTCTGCGACCACACCGACCCCGCCGCGCTGGCCCGCCTCCTGGACGAGCTGCCCGAGCGGATCGACATCCTGGTCAACAACGCCGGCGGCAACACCGACTTCGACGACGCGCCGGGCGGCGATCTGGCCTCGTACGCACGGGCCTTCCGCGCCAACCTCGACGCGAATCTGCTCACCGCGGCCCTCACCACCAAGGCCGTCGAGGACCGGCTCGCCGAGGGCGGCGCCGTCGTGCACATCGGCTCGATCGCCGCGGCACGGGGAGCGGGTTCCCTGGGTGCGTACGGCGCGGCCAAGGCGGGGCTCACCACCTGGAACCTCGACCTGGCGAACACGCTGGGACCGCGCGGCATCACCGCCAACGTCGTCTCGCCCGGCTACATCGAGGACACCGAGTTCTTCCGGGACCGGCTCTCCGACGATCGGCGGGCGGGGCTGGTGGACGCCACCGCCACGGGCCGGGCCGGGCGCCCGGAGGACGTCGCGGCGGCGGTCGCGTTCCTGGCGTCCGAAGGGGCGCGGCACATCACGGGGCAGGTGCTGAACGTGAACGGGGGTGCGGACAAGACGCGCTGAGCGCGTACGGGGGCGCTCACAAGGTGTGGTGAGCGCGTACGGGGTGCGGATCAGACGCGATGAGCCCGTACGGGAGAGGCGTTTCGTACGGGGTGCGTGGTGCGCCGTAAGTGCGAGGTGCGCCGTACGGGGTGCGAGGTGCGCCGTACGAGTGCGGTGCGCTGAAGGGGGAGGCCCGGTTACGGGGTCCGGTGCGCTCTAGTGTGCCTCCCCGTCCCGGTCCTCCTCCTCGGCGAGGCGGGCCGGGAAGCCGCCTGTGGCGATCGGCCCCCACCGCAGCGGCGTCACCCGGATCAGCGACTTGCCCTGTGTGATCATCGCGGCGCGGTACTCGTGCCAGTCCGGGTGTTCGCCCGCGACGCTGCGGTAGTACTCGACCAGCGGCTCGACCGAGTCCGGCGCGTCCAGGATCTCCGCCTCGCCGTCGATCTGCACCCAGGGGCCGTGCCACTCGTCGGACAGCACGAGCACGCTCACCGTGGGCGCCCGGCGGGCGTTGCGTACCTTGGCGCGCTCCGGGTACGTCGCCATCACCAGCCGCCCGGAGTCGTCGACACCGCAGGTCAGCGGCGATGCCTGGGGCGTGCCGTCTGAGCGCCGGGTGAGCAGGACCGCGCGGTGCCGGGGGCGCGCGAACTCCAACAGGCCGTCGAGGTCCACCCGGGTGTTGGTCGCGATGGAAGGGCTCATACGGGCGAGCCTAGGCCGTGGAGCGCACTCTAAGGGGGCGACGTTCCGGGGGACGGTGCGGTCCGCCGCGCCCGCGCTATTGACTAAAAGTCAGCCGGGAACGACGCTGCTGGGCAACCGTCGTAGCCGCACCCCGGGAGGACTGGTGGGTACAGGTTCGAGCACCGACGCACGGACCGGCGCGGGCGCGGGCGGTGAGGCGTTCCGCGCTCTGACCGAAGCGCTCGGCGCCCCGGCGCCGCCCGGTCTCGCCGCTGCCGCGCCCGAAGAACTCGGCGTACTGACGCGCGCGTTGCGCACCCGTAAGGAGAGCCGCGCCGCGGGCCTCAACGACGCGGCCGAAGAGGCCCTGAAGCTGGTGCCCGCCCTCGCCCGCGGCCCCGTGCGCCGCATCCTGTTCCGCTGACCCGGCCGACCGAACGGTGACCCTCATGGACACGCTCAGCAACCGCGCCGAGGCACAGAAGATCGCCCAACTGCTCGATGTCCTGCCGGAACAACTGGAGTTCCTGCACGGGCTGCCCGCCGAGGACGTACGGCAGCTCCGCGCCCGTACCGTGGACACGCTCTTCGACGACGTGCCGGACATGCTCGACCGGATCGCCGCCGCCACCAAGCTCGTACCGGCCGGAGTCGCCGCCGCGATCTCGCAGAAGGCGCTCGGGCCGCGGCTGGCCGCCTCCGTGGCCGGGCGGCTGGACCCCGGCCGCGCCGCCGACATCATCGAGAAGCTGCCGGTCGCCTTCACCGCCGAGTCCTGCGGTCACCTGGACCCGCGTCGGATCGCCGGGATCGTCGACCGGCTGGACGAGGACCTCGTGGTCCGTATCGCCGTCGCCCTCGCCGAACGCGGCGACCACCTGACGATGGGGCGCTTCGTCGGCCACCTGCGCGACCGGGCCCTGGAGCGGATCCTCCACCTCATCGACGACGAGGTGGTGCTGCGCGTCGGGTTCTTCATCGACATGCCGGAACGTCTGGACGCCATCCTGGAACTGATGGGGGAGGAGCGGCTGGCCTCGGTGGTGGCCGCGGCCGGCCACGGTCTGTGGCCCGAGGCGCTGGCCGTGGCCGGGCTGGCCGGGCCGGAGCGCCGCGCGCGGGTGGCCGCGCTCGCCGCCCGCCAGGACCCCGTCGAGCTGGACGGGCTGGTCCGTACCGCGCACGAGCAGGGGCTGTGGGAGTCGCTGCTGCCGCTGGTGGCCCTGCTGTCCGAGGAGGACCGGCGCGCGGTCGCCGGACTGCCGTCGCTGCGCGACGGCCAGGTGCTCGGCACGGTCGTCCGGGCGGTCGTCGTGACCGGACTGTGGGCGGAGTTCCTGCCGCTGGTCGCGGAGTTGCCGCCGGAGTCGCGCAAGGTGGTGGCCGACACGGCGGGGGCGCTGCCGGACGCGGAGCTGGACGCGATGGTGCTGGAGGTCGGGAAGCAGGATCTGTGGGACGCGGTGCTGCCACTGGTGGAGATCATGGACGAGCCGGCCAAGGAACGCGTCTTCGCGCTGCCGGCCTTTCAGGGGCAGGGGGAGGAGTAGGGGCTCTCTGGAGAGAGGGGCAGGGACTGGGACGGCGCCCATGCGGGGCAGGCCCCAGGCGGTGAGGTTCGCCGTCCGCTCAATCCGCCCTGGGCGCAGAGCGGATGGCTTCACGGGGGTCGTCCGCTAGCGTCCCGACCATGACTGCTTCTCCCGATGCCGGTCGCGCCTCCACCGGTCCCCTCCCGATCGTCCCCGACGTCTGGCACCTGCCGTTCCCGGTGGGCCATGTCTACCTCGTACGGCTGTCCGACGGCGGATTCGCGGCCGTCGACACCGGCGTTCCGGGCTCGGCCCCCGCGATCCTGGAGGCGGTCACCCGTCTGGCCGGGAGGCCGGACGCGCTGCGGCAGATCGTGCTGACCCATTCCCACGTCGACCACATGGGGTCGGCCGCCGACCTGGTGGCCGCCACCGGCGCCCGCGTCCTGGCGGGCGCGGCGGACGCCCCGGCCGTCTCCGGCACCGCGCCCGAGCCGCCGCCGGCCCTCACCGCCACCGAGGCGCCCCTGCTCGAACAGGTCCTGGCGGGCATGGCGGAAGCGGGCACGCCGCCGCTGAAGCATGTACAGGTGGACGTCGAACTGCACGACGGCGACATCCTCGACGACTGGCCCGAGCCCGCCCGCGTCCTCCACGTCCCCGGCCACACGCCGGGCAGCACGGCGCTGCACCTGCCGGCCGCGGGTGTGCTGTTCACCGGCGACCTCATAGGGACGGGGCCGGACGGCCGGGTCGTCCTCGGCCCCTTCAACGTCGACCGGGCGGCGGCCGTCGTGTCCTTCCGGCGGCTGGCCGCGCTGCCCGGCGTGGACACGCTGTGCGTACCGCACGGCATTCCGGTCCGTACAGGCGCGGCACGTGCCCTGGCCGCGGCCACGCCCGAGACCGACTGGCTGTGAGCCGGGCGGCACCGGTGTGGGGCCGCGGTCGCCGGGCCGCGTAGGCGACCGTCCTGAACGGCCAGTCCGCGGCCAGCCAGTCCCGTACCGCCTCGTACAGGGGCAGGACCAGCTCGGCGCGGTCGGCCCGGACCCAGGAGCGGACCGTCGTGTCCGGGGCTTGGCCCGGGGTACTGCCCGGCGCCCCGGACGTCGTATCGCCCGGTTCCGTCCCGGTATCGCCGTGTCCCGCCGGACCGTTTCCGTCCTGTCCGTGTCCCTGCGGTCCGTGTCCCTCCGGTACGCGTCCGTCCTGCCCGTGTCCGTCCTGTACGTGTCCGTCCCGTACGGGGTAGATGTACACGCATCCGATCACCTCACCGTCCGGTATCCCGATGACGGAGTACGTGAAACCCGTGCGCCGCTCGAAGTCCCGGGCGTGCCGCCGCAGGTCGCCGAGGTTCTCCTCAAGGGGCGGCCCGGCCTCGGGCGGCCAGTCGCGGTCGGTGAACCCGGGGGTCGCCCTGATGTGCGTGATGCCGGCGCTCCAGGCGGCGTGGTCGGCGGCGTTGTGGTCCGGAAATGAGCGGTTCCAGTCGGAAGCGGCCGGTGATCAGTCCGCCGGGGACGGTGAAGTCGGCAGGCACGAAGGGCGGATTGCTCAGGAGGCGAGAATAGGGTCCGGCGCGCTGCCCGACCGTGGCGCGGAACGGAACGGAAAGGCTTGTCCATGCAGCTGCACACCCAGGAGTGGGGTACCGGCGACCGGGTCGCGGTGCTGGTCCACGGCATCATGTCGGACCACCGGACCTGGCGCCGGGTGGGCCCCGCGCTGGCCGCGCGCGGCTACCGCGTCATCGCCGTCGACCTGCGCGGCCACGGTGCCAGCCCGCACGGCCCGTACAGTGACGAGCTGTTCGCCGACGACCTGGTGGAGACCCTGCCCGCGGGCGTGGAGGTGGCCCTCGGACACTCGCTCGGCGCGATGGCGCTGTCACTGGCGGCCGAGCGGCTGCGCCCGCGGCGCGCCGTCTACTCGGACCCGGCCTGGACCCTCGGCAACACCGAGCGCCCGATGGACCCCGCGCTGTTCGTCGAGTTCAAGCGCGCCACCCGCCAGATGATCCGTAGCTTCAACCCGCGCTGGGAGGAGGCCGACGTGGAGATCGAGATGGCGACGATCGAGGCGTGGGATCCGGACACGGCGCTGGCACTGTCCGGCGGTGACCTCAGGGAGCGCATACCGGAGCGGCCGGTGGTGCCCTCCTTGGTGCAGGTGGCCGGGGAGGGGTTTCTCTTCACGGAGGCGGACAAGGAGCGGGTGGCGGCGCGCGGCTTCGAGGTCCGTACGGTCGAGGGCGCCGGGCACACCATCCACCGGGACGATTTCGACGGCTTCATGAAATCGCTGGAAGGGTGGATCTGACCCGGCAGCACGGAGCTGCCGGTTTTGGCATCCGATGTTCAAACTTGTACCACCTGGGGGCCGGCGGGATGCGGCGGTGGGCGCCGGTCCCCGCCCGGGGCGCTTTGCCGCGGTCCGTGACGGCTGATTAGGGTGTGGTCCGTGGTCGTAGCAACCACCCGCCCCGGTCGGCCCGCGGACCGGCGACCCGAAATCCCCTGAGGCAGCACAGCGATGACCGAACCGGCGATACCGGCCCGGGGCCCCGCCGCCGCGCCGGGACGCCCCGCGCCGGTCTCCGCGCCGTCCGCCCGGCCCCTCACCGAGGAGCGCATCACGGCCCTCGTACTGTCGTACCGCCAAACGCTGTTACGGTACGTCACCGGCCTGCTGCCCGCCGACCCGCAGCGCGCGGAGGACGTCGTCCAGGAGACGCTGCTGCGTGCCTGGCTGGAGAGCGACCTCTCCCGTGCGGGGAGCCGCCGGCGCGAGGCCGGGTGGGAACCCGGTCTGCCCTGGCTGTTCAGGGTCGCCCGCAACGTCGTGATCGACTGGAGCCGGCGCGACAGCTCCCGGCCGGCGGTACCGACCGGACTGCCGCCGGAGACGGCCGGCCCGGCGGACGAGGTCGCGCGCGTCGTGGAGCGGACGCACGTCGTCGAGTTGCTCGCCCAACTGTCCCGCCCCCATCGAGAGGTTCTGGTGTACACATACCTGCTCGGCTGTTCCGGACCCGACACGGCGCACGCGCTGGGCATACCGCCCGGCACGGTCAAGTCCCGGCTGCACCACGCGATGCACCACCTGCGGCGGGCCGCCGCCCCCGACGCCCGGGACCGCGGATGAGCGGCCCGGGCCGTATCGCGCCGCCGGGAACGGCGGCCGTCGTGGCACCGGCGCAGTCCCCGGTGCCGCTGGCCCTCGGTATGCCGGACCGCACTTCCTGGCTGATCCTCATCGGCTTCCTCGTCGTCCTGATCCTGCTCGTCTGGCTGCTCGCCCGGACCGTGCGCAAGCAGGGCGGCCTCCGCCGCACCTGCCGCCGGATCGCCTGGGAGGTCCGGATGACCGCGCGGGCGTTCACCGCGCCGCTCCGCGCCTACCTGCGGCACCGGCGCTGCGCCCGGACCCTGGCGGCGTTCTTCGCCGACCCGGCCGCGTACGAGGTGTCCCGCGCGGCGCTCGACCGCGCGGACGCGGACGCGGGCGACGACTGCTACGCGCCGACCGTCCAACTGGCCCAGGCCGGGGACCGGGTGCACGTCGTCGTCGCCGGCCGCGACCCGGCCGGTGCCGCAGGACCGGTTCTGCCGTGGACGGACGCGGCCGCGGAACCGGGGGAGTGGACCTGGTCGGCGCCCGCCGAAGCGGTACGGGGGTCGTCGGCGGCGCACGGACGCGCCGTACGGCTGCCGCTCGTCCTCGGCGTGGACCGCAAGTCGACGGGCGTGGTGCTCGTCGACTGGCTGCGCGGCCCCGCGGCGCTGGGCGTCGAAGGCGACCCGCGGGTGTCCCGCAGCGTGCTCCAGGCGCTGACGGCCCAGGTGGACCGGATGCCGGACGGGCCGCCGGTCCTGGTGGCGCACGGCGTGCACCCGCGTTTCCCGGGCCGCCCGCTGGACGAGATCCTCACCGAACTGTCCGCTGACCGGTGGACGGACCCGGAGCACGGAGTGCAGCAGGGACCGCGAACCGTGGACGTGACGGCGGTCCCGGTGGTCGTCTGCTGGACGCCCACGGCCGACCAGGCGGCACGGCTGGCGGAGCTGTGCGCACGGGGACGCGTCCGCGCGCTCGTCGGCGGGCGCCTGCCGGGCGCCTGCTGGGTGCTGCACGCCGAGCCGGACGGGCGGCTGCTCGGCCCCGGGCCGCGGGTGGACGTGGAGTCGCCCGCACTCGGCGGCGCCGTGGCCCGCACCGTACGGCGCAGGCAGCCCGCGCCGCACTGCGTCCTGCCGGGCGCCGGAGCGGGCACGGGCACGGGGGCGAATCCGGTTACGGGCATGGGGCCGGGCGCCGGTCACGGCGGTCCCGCCGGGCCCGTACACGAACCGGGCTCCGCCAAGCCGGACCTGCACAAGCCCGCGTCCGCCCCGGCTCCCGCCGAGCCGGTGTGGGAAGAGACGGCCGTGCTTCCGCCGTCCGCGCAGCCCGCGCAGCCCGCCCAGCCCGCCCCGGCCCCTTGGCCCGCCGCGCCGCCCGCGCGCGGTGACCACGGAGGCGGCGCCCACCAGGGCGCAGCACCCCGCGAAACCGCCGCTTTCGACGCCGACTTCGCCGAGCCCGAGCCGGGCGCCCCCGCTCCGGCCGCCGCTCCCGGGGCGGCGCCCGCACCCGTACCCGCGCAGCGGCCGGACGCCCCCGGCGCCCGCCCGGCGGCAACCGGCTCCCCGGCCGGAGCCCAGCCCGAACCCGACACCGGCCACGACACCGGCTCCGGCGCCGACTTCGCGGAGCCGGATCTGGCCGAGCCCCGGGCCGCCGCCGCGCCGCCCGGCCTGGCCGGGGTGTCCGCCGCCTCCGGCACCCGCGGCGCCTCCGACGCCGACTCCGACCCCGCCGATCCTCAGGAACGGACCCCGCGTACCCCGTGAGACTCTTCGTCACCCTCGCTCCGGCCGCTCCGGCCCGGCCCGGCTCCCCGCAGCCCGCCCCCGAGCGGCGCGACCTGGTTCTGCACACCCCGGGCACGACCACCGTCGGCGCCCTGTCCGCGCGTCTCGCCGGTGACCACGCCACCGGCGACACGCCCCCCGCCCTCTTCCTCGGCGACCGTGAACTCCCCGCCGACCTGCCGGTGTCCGCCACCGGCATCCGCGACGGCGCGACGATCGGCATCGGCGGCCCCGTACCGCCCGAGCCGGACGGCGGCTACGGCCCCGACCGCACCGAGCTGCCGCCCCCGTCCCGCTCCGCCGACGGCGAGCGGCTGCCGCGCGCGCCCCGCGTGGAACTCCAGCTGATCGGCGGCCGGGGCGCCGGGCGGGTCTGGCCGCTGGACCTCGGTACGCACACCATCGGCCCGGCAGCGGGCAGTTCGGTACGGCTCCAGGGCCGCGACGTGCCCGGCGCCGGCATCCGGATCACCGTCCGCCCGGACGGCACGGTGCTGCTGGACGCCGGTTCGGCGGCCGCCCGCCCGTCCGCCGACCGCACAGCGGCGCACAGCAGCGGGCAGACGCCCGGCCACCGCACCGACGTGGCCCTGTCGGTGCCCGAGCCGCCGCCCGCCCGGCCCCGGGCGGACGCGACCCCGCTGCCGCCCCCGCCGCCGCCCGAGCTGCCCGACCCGTACGCCGACACCCACCTGCCGGTCCCCGAGGGCTGGGCGGAGTGGCCGCTCGGCGGTGAGCTGCGGCTGGGCGAGTTCCTGCTGCGGATCGCCGAGCCCACCGAGGCGGACGCCGCGGTGACGGCCTCCGAGGACGGCGCCCACCTGGACTTCAACCGGCCGCCGCGGATCGTCCCGCCGCTGGTGCCGGAGCGGTTCACGCTGCCCTCACCGCCCGCGCCGCCGCCCCGGCGCACCATCCCGCTGCTGGTGGTGATCGCGCCGATGTTCATGGGCATCGGCATGGTCGTCTTCCTGCACTCGTACTTCTACCTGATGTTCGCGTTCTTCAGCCCGGTGCTCGCCATCGGCAACTACATCAGCTCCCGGCGCAGCGGCTGGCGCGACTTCCTCACCTCGGTCGCCAACTACCGCGCCCGGCGCGCCTCGCTGGAGGACGACGTCAAGGGCATGGTGGAGCGCGAGCGCGGCCTGCGGGTCGCGGCCGGGCCCGACCCGGCCGCCGCCGGCATGTGGGCCGTCGGCCCCGGCGCCCGGCTGTGGGAACGCCGCCGCGGCCACCCCGACCACCTGCTGCTGCGGGTCGGCACCGTCCGCCAGGCGTCGCTGCTGACCATCGAGGACAGCTCCCGCGAGGACAACCACCGCTCGGTGAACTGGCAGATCCCCGACATGCCGATCGGCGTGGACCTGTGCGGGGACGGCGTCATCGGCATCTCGGGCGAGACCGACGCGGCCCGTGCCCTGGCCCGCTGGACGGTGGCGCAGGCCGCGGTCCTGCACAGCCCCCGTGACGTACGGATCACCGTGCTCACCGACGCGGCGGGCGCGCCCGCCTGGGAGTGGGTGCGCTGGCTGCCGCACGCCCGCCCCGGCGAGGGCGGCGTCGCCGCGCCGCCCACCGGCGGGCCCACCGTGACCGTCGGCAACGACCCGGAGACGGTCGCCAACCGGGTCTCCGAACTGGTCTCCGCGATCCGCTCCCGGGCCCGTTCCCGGGAGTCCGCGATGGGCGGCGCGCTGCTCGCCGAGCCCGACCTCGTCGTGGTGCTGGACGGCGCCCGGCGGCTGCGGGACGTGCCCGGTGTGGTGCAGGTGCTCAAGGAGGGCCCGTCCGTACGGGTCTTCCTGATCTGCCTCGACCAGGAGGAGCGGATGCTCCCCGAGGAGTGCGTCACCGTCTGCACGGTCGGCGCCCGCGAGGTGACGCTGCGCCGTACCGGCAGCGCCGACCTCACCGGCATCCGTCCCGACCTGGTGGACACCGGCTGGTGCGAGCGGATCGCCCGCGCCCTGGCCCCCGTACGCGACGTCACCCCGGACGGCTCCGACGGCCTGCCGGACCGCGTCAAGCTGCTGGACCTGCTGGGCCTGGAGCCGCCGCAGGCCGCCGAACTGGCCGCCCGCTGGACCAAGCGCCCGGCCTCCACCGGCGTCCTGCTGGGCGCCGGCTACACCGGACCGGTCACCTTCGACCTGGTCAAGGACGGCCCGCACGGCCTCATCGCGGGCACCACCGGCGCCGGCAAGTCCGAACTCCTCCAGACGCTGGTGGCCTCCCTGGCGGCGGTCAACCGGCCGGACGAGATGACGTTCGTGCTCGTCGACTACAAGGGCGGCAGCGCCTTCGCGGGCTGCGAGAAGCTGCCGCACGTGCTGGGCATGGTCACCGACCTGGACAGCCACCTGGTCGAGCGGGCCCTGACCTCGCTGACCGCCGAACTGACCCGCCGCGAACGCCTCCTGGCCGACGCGGGCGCCAAGGACCACACCGAGTACCGGGCGATGCGCCGCCGCGACCCCGCGATGCCGCCGCTGCCGAGGCTGCTGCTCATCATCGACGAGTTCGCCACCCTCGCCCGCGACGTGCCCGAGTTCGTCCCCGGGCTGGTCGGCATCGCCCAGCGCGGCCGTTCACTCGGCCTGCACCTGCTGCTCGCCACCCAGCGTCCGGCCGGTGTGGTCACCGCCGACATCCGCGCCAACACCAACCTGCGGATCTCGCTGCGGGTCACCGACGCCCTCGACAGCCAGGACGTCCTGGAGGTCAACGACGCGGTGAGCATCTCCAGCGACACCCCGGGCCGCGCCCTGGCCCGGATCGGGCACCGCTCGGTGCTGCCGTTCCAGACGGCCTTCGTCGGCGCCGTACGCGACGGCGCGCAGGCCGCGCCCCAGGACACCGGGGACGGCGGGCAGGGCGCGCAGCCGCAGTCCGACGCCGACGTGTGGACCAGCGAACTCACCTGGTCGCTGCTGGGCCGTACGGCCGCCGAACCCGTCGAGGAAACCACGGATCTCTTCGACGCCATCCAGGAGGCGATGGACGACCGCGACGCGCCCACCGACCTGACGGCCCTGGTCGACGCGGTCCAGCAGGCCGCCGCCGACCTGGAGATCGAGCGGCAGCCCAGCCCCTGGCTGCCCGCGCTGCCGCACGCCGTCAGCCTGGCCGAACTCCCCGACCGGCCCGACCCGGCCGACGGGCGTCTCGCGCCGGTCGTCTGGGGTCTGGCCGACCTGCCGGGCGCCCAGCGCCAGGAGCCCCTGGAGCTGGACCTCACCCGCTTCGGGCACCTGTACGTGCTGGGCACCCCCCGCTCCGGCCGCTCCCAGGTCCTGCGCACCATCGGCGGTGCCCTGGCCCGGCGGCACTCCAGCGCCGACGTGCACCTGTACGGCATCGACGCGGCCGGCGGCGCCCTGTCGCCGCTGTCCGCGCTGCCGCACTGCGGCGCCGTCGTACCGCGCGCCGACCTGGAACGGCTGGGCCGCCTGCTGTCCCGCCTGACCGCCGAGATGAGCGCCCGCCAGGAACTGCTCACCTCGCACGGCGCGGCCAACCTCACCGAGCTGCGTGCCTTCCTGCCGCCCGCCGAGCGCCCCGCCCACATCGTCGTCCTGATCGACGGCTGGGACTCGCTGGCCGCCCTGCTCAACGACCACGACGGCGGCCGCCCGGTCCAGGAGCTGACCTCGCTGATCCGCGAGGGCGCGCCGATGGGCCTGCACGTCATCGCCACGTCCGAACGCGCGCTGATGACCGGCAAGGTCGCCTCGCTCAACGACGAGCGGCTGCTGCTGCGGCTGACCGACCGCAACGAGTACAGCCTGGCGGGCATCCCGCCGAAGCAGGTGCCGGCCGTCGTCCCGCAGGGCCGCGGCTGGCGTGGCGGCAGCGCCACCGAGGTGCAGGTCGCGCTGCTCGGCGAGCGTACGGAAGGGCCGGTCACCGGCCGGGACCAGGCCGAGGCGCTCAAGCGCATCGGTGAACGGGCCGAACAGCGTGACCGGGACGTGCCCGCCGCACGCCGCCCCGCGCGCGTGCTCAGCCTGCCGCGTCAGGTCTCCTTCACCGACGCGTACGAGAAGGTCCCGGCCGCCGACCGGCGCCCGCTGTGGGGCCTGCTCGGCGTCGGCGGCGACGAACTGGGCGCCATCGGCGTGGACTTCGCGGCCGACGCGCCGTCCTTCCTCGTCAGCGGCCCGCCCGGCAGTGGCCGGTCCACCGCGCTCACCACGCTCGCGGTGTCGCTGCTGGCCGGCGGCACCCGGGTGGTCGCGCTCACCCCGCGCGAATCGCCGCTGCGGGGCCTGGCCCGGCACCCGCGCGCCGTGGTCATCCAGGACCCGGACCCGCTGGCCGACGAGGTGACCGCGGCGCTCAACGCCGAACCGGGCCCCGCCGTGATCCTGGTCGACGACGCCGACCTGCTCGCCCAACTGCCCGCGGCCGACGCGGCGCTGCGCGAGGTCGCCACCACCGGGCGGGACCGCGGCATCGGCCTGGTCGCCGCCGCCACCGCCGAGACGCTGACCTCGGTGGGCATCGGCTGGCTCGGCCTCGTACGGCGGGTGCGCAAGGGCGTGCTGCTGTCGCCGCAGTCGCCGAGCGAGGGCGACATCCTCGGCGTACGGGTGCCGTACGACCTGCTGCGCGGCCGTCCGACGCCGGGCCGCGGCCTGACCGTCGACCCGGTCAGCGGCGCGCTGGTGTCGGTGCTGGTGCCGGAGACGGTGCTGCGCGACGGCGACGCGGGCTGACCCGCCGCAGGGCGCACACGACGGTGCCCCGCCACCGGACCTCTCGTCCGGCGGCGGGGCACCGTCGTGCGGTGCGGAAGGTCAGCCGGCCTTCTTGGTGCCCGCCGCGATGTCCGCGTCCATCTTCTCGATGTTGTTCTTGATCTGGTTGAACTGGTTGGCGAAGGAGTTGATGCTCTCCACGGCCTTCTGCAGCGACGCGGTGAGGTTGGTGTACGACTCCTTCAGCGCCGGGCTGCTCTGCTGCATGAACATGCCGTTGTCCAGCAGGCCCTCGACGGAGGTCTTGGTGCTCAGCAGCAGCGGGTTGATGTCGTTGACGGCCTGGTTCATCACGCCGGAGACGCGCTGGATCTCGTTGTAGTCGATGTTGATGTTGCCTGCGGGCATGGTGCTGGCTCCCTGAATCGCTGTGATGGGTGGAGATCCGGACGGGGTCCGGGGTGCGGCGGGCCGGAGGGACGGGCCGTCAGTCGTCGGACTTCTTCGGCTTCCAGCCGGTGTCCCCTTCGGCGTCGTCGCTCGTCCACTCCTCCGTCTTGCCGTCGGTCACCACGGTCTTGGTGCCGCTGCCGTCCTCGTTGACCTCGATGGTGGTGGTCACCTCGCGGCCGTTGAGTTCCACGGAGGAGTGGGTCGTGCCTTTCACCGTCTGCTCGTTGCCGTCCTCGTCGGGACCGACGGTGGTGTAGGTGGTCTTGGTGTCCCGGTGACCGGTCTTCTGGTCGGTGACCGAGGTGGTGGTGCCGGTGGTGGTGCTCTCGTTGCCCTCGGTGTCCTTCGTCTTGCTCTTGAAGTCGTCCGTGGTGGTCTTGTGCTCCGGCGTCTCGGTCTTCGTGGACGTGCCGGTGGTGTTCGTGACGTTGCCGAAGACGTCCGTCGACTTCGAGTCGTACGTACCGTCGTCGTGGTAGTTCGTGGTGTCGGTCGCCTTCAGGCCGGTCTTGGTCTCCATGGTCGTGGTGACCTTCGTCGGCTCGCCGTCCGGCCCGTACTCGTACGTCGTCGTGGTCTTGTTGCCGTGCCCGTCGTCGGTGGTCCACTCGTGGGGACGCTCACCGGGCTTCTCGGGCTCCTTCGGCAGCAGCTTCGGGTCGAGGTCCGGGTGCTCCTTCTTGGCCTTCTCGACCGCCTCGTGCCACGCGTTCCACTCCTTGTCGCGGGCCTTCCACAGGTCGGAGGAGATCTGGGCGCTCTGCTTGGCCGCCTTGTTGGCCAGGTCGAAGTCCCAGTCGGCCCACTTCTTCGCGACGCCCTCGTAGAGGTTCTTGAGCTTCTCCAGCTTCTCTTCCGAGCGCTTGAAGGAACCTTTCCACGTCGCGTAGTACTTGCGGATCGCCGCGACGGCCACCCGGGAGCCGACCTCGTCGACCGAGTACTCCTGCTTGCTCTCGCGGGCCTGCTTGACCTCGTCCTTCAGCTTGCCGGACTTCTGCGCGACATCGTTGAGCAGCTCGTAGTCAACGGCTATGTCGGACACGGTCGCACCCCTCGCGCGGTTCGGAGATCACTTCACGTCTCACATGGTCACACGCACGGGAAAGCGGAACGGTTCACCCCTGATCCGCGGAAGCGGCCCGAAGTGATGTCGTTCACACAGTGAACCGATCGCCCCGCCGATACGTGAACGTAGGTGTGGTGTCCCATGATCCCGCTGCGCGGAACGCGCCGGTCGTGACACCTGTGAACGGTCTGCTGCACGAAGGGAAGAGGCTTGGCTACGCGTCCCGGTGACTGGGGGGCCCTCGGTCTCGACGGCGACCCGACCCCGGGTGACGCCGCCGCCATCACCACCATCGCCGACGCGATGCGCGACCTCGCCACGCACGCGGGCACCATCAACAACGGCCTCAAGGCGCTCCAGCAGACCGCCGGTGACGGCCAGCGCTTCATCGGCAAGACCGCCGACCAACTGCGCGACATGGTCGACGACCACCTGCACAACTTCGTCGGCCATGTGTCGGACTCCTTCCATCAGGCCGAGGCGGCGCTGCGCAAGTACGCCACCGCCGTCACCGACGCGCAGGCCGACGCCGACGCGGCACTGACCGCCGCCCAGGGACTGGACGAGGACGACCCGCAGCTCCAGACCCACAAGGACCGGGCCGACGACGCGAAGTCCGCCCTCAGCTCCGCGGCGAGCACCCTGGACAAGTCGCTGACCTCGGCCGGGTCGCTGATGGTCCAGCCGGTCAGCGACTGCGACCTGTTCTGGGAAGCCTTCCAGTGGCTGACCATCATCCTCTCGGTCATCGCCATCTTCACCGGCGGCGTGCTCGCCATCCTCGCCTGGGGCATGAACGCGGTCCTGCTGATCAAGACCATCGTCGACTTCAGCCAGGGCAAGGCCAGCGGCCTGGAACTCGGCCTGGCCTTCCTCGGCGTGCTCTTCCCCACCACCAAGGCGCTGCCGGTCGGCTCCATCCTCAAGGGCCTGGGCAGCGTCCTCAAGGGCGGCGTCGAGGGCATCGCGGGCGCCGGGAAGAACATCATCAAGGAGATCGGCCACTTCTCCTCGCTGCACAACATGCCGAAGATCGTGGTGGCGCCGATCGTGCTCGGCATCCACGCGGCCCCCGCCTTCAACGTCGTCAACGGCGTGAAGGGCCTCGGCAACCTCGCCAAGGGCGGCTGGGAGTCGCTGGTCAAGACCGTTTCCAAGGACTGGGTGGATGTCACCAAGGGCATCACCGGGGACTGGAACAAGCTCGGCGCGTACGCGAAGGTGAACTTCGAGCGGCTCGGCCGGGCGGGCATCGCCACCGTCGTGCCCCTGGACTTCACCGAGATGGGCGTGCTGGGCTTCGGCGGCGCCGCGCGGCTCGCCTTCGCCGAGCGCGTGCTGGGCATCAAGCAGCCGGACCTGCACCAGTTGCTGGCCAACGCGGGACGTACGGACGCGGCGCTGGCCAAGGGCGTCCCCACCGGTGACTTCGGCGCGCTGGCGCCGTTCCGGCCCGTCGGCGGGAACGGTGTGCACTTCGTGCCCGGCAGCTTCGTGGACCTGTCGGCCCTGCACTTCGTCCCCGGCGGCTTCCACGGCGTGTCCTTCCCCGGGGTGCACATCCCCTCCGTGTCACCGGGCGGGCTCACCAAGTTCCCGGGCGCCCTCGTCCCGAACAACATCGGCGGGCTCCACCTGGACGGGCTGGGCGCGTTCCGGCCCGGCGGCCTGGGGACGTTCAACGTCAACGGTGTCGGCAACCTGATCCCCAACGGCATCGGTTCCTTCGGACCCGGCGGACTGAACCTCAACGTCCCCGGCAACCTGGGCGGGTTCGGGGTCAAGGGCCTGGGGAACGTCCCGCACGTCGGCGTGAACATGCCGAACGGGGTCACCGTGCCGCAGGGGATCACCGTGCCGAACGGAATCACCGTGCCGCACACCGGTGTGAACACGCCGCACGGCATCACCGTGCCCAGCGGCTCCCTCACGCACACCGGCGCGCACTTCGACCAGCCCGGCCTGATCGCCACCCCCGACCTGCACATGCCGGGCATGACCACGCTCGACAACGGCCTGAGCGTCCCGGACGTGCACGGCGCCGGTGCCACCCAGCTCATCCAGCAGACGGACTTCGCGGCCGGCCAGGTCCGTATGGACAACAACCTGCTGCTGAACGCCGACACCGCCATCGACCTGCTCAAGGACGCCCACGGGTCGTCCTCCGTCCTCGGCCACGTGCCGGAGAGCACCAGCGTCCACGTCCCCGAGACCTCGTTCGAGAACACCTTCGTCCACGGCATCGGCGACGGTCACTCCATGGCCCGCGGCGCGATCGGGCACGGCGAGGCACTGGAGGACATGACCTTCCCCGAGCTGACCGCGCTGGCCAACGGCGACGTCGCGGTGACCGCCTTCCACGGGGACGGCATCAGCTTCCGCATCGGTGAAGCGCCCCCTCGTACGATCACCGCCGACCACCTGGCGGCCACGGCGCCCGGCACGCCCGTCACGACGGCCCCCCAGAACCTGACGGGCAACCTGGCGGGCACGCAGCACGTACCCGGCGGCGCCACGCAGATGCCGGGAGTGCACGGCGGTGCGGAAACGATCCGGCCGACGGGCGTCGGGGCACAGGGCGATGTCCCGCTCATCGCGGGCGCGGTGCCTCCGCCCCGCGACCTGGCCAAGGCACCCGCCGACGTACCGGCGTCGGTCGGAGCCAACGACCCGGTGCGACTGAAGACTCCGGACTTCAAGGCCGACAAGACACCCGGCACCGGCGCGGGCGCCACGGCCAAGGCGACGCCCCAACCCGTCGTCAACGAACACGACATGGCGATGAGCCTGCTGGACACCGGCGACCGCAAGCCGGTCCCGTCCGCCGGCCACAGCGCCACCTCGAACAGCCCCTCCGGGGTGTCCGCCCTCCCGGACCTGGACGGTGCCGGCGCCCGCGGCGCCACCGGCCCCGCGGACCACAGCGTCCTCGACCTGATCGCCCACCCGGGCGGCCCGGCGAAGGCGGAGAACGAGGCCGCGGCCGGCGTACCGGCCGCCGTGAAGGCCACCGACAGCGCGCCCGCCCCGACGCCCGTACCCGCGCCGAAGGCCGAGACACCCACCCCCGCGCCCGGGGCGAAGGAACCCGGCACCGTCACCGCGCCCCCCGGCAGCCGCTTCGGCGGTTTCTCCGGCGCCGCGGCCATGAACCACCGCCTGCGCGTCCGCAACGACCTGATCCTGGGCGGCTCGGTCGGCCCGGAGGCCGGGGCCAAACTCAACGCGTGGGCCGGGTACGAGAACGCGCTGTCGCAGCTCGGCAAGGCGGAGCGCAAGGTGGACGAGCTGGCGCCGCCGCCCGGCGTGACCGCCGGCGAGCCCTCGCCCGCGCTGGCCGAGGCCCTGGACGACCTGGGCGTCCAGCGCGCCGAGGTGGCCAAGGCGGAGGCCAAGCTGGACGAGCTGGGCATCGACGCCGCGCGCACCCGCACCCAGATCAACGCCCTCACCGGCGGCATCTTCGGTGAACACGGCCTCGGTGGCGGACCGCGGCCGCACCCGCAGCCGGAGACGCAGGCGGTCCCGTCCGTGGACAAGGGCAAGGGCACGGCGGACCTCGCGGACACCGAGCCGGTGCCGCCCGTGGACAAGGGCAAGGGCACAGCGGGCTCCACGGACTTCGAGCCGGTCCCGCATGTCGACAAGGGCGAGGCGGACTTCGAGCCGGTCCCGACGACGGACAAGGGCAAGGGCAGGGCGGACTTCGAGCCGGTCCCGACGATCGACAAGGCCAAGGCCGACTTCGCCGACTCCGCGGACTTCGGGCCCGTCCCGGAGACGCACGTCCCGCGGCCCCCGGCGCAGGACCGGCTCGGCCACGCCCCCGGTTCCGGCATCGGCGAGCGGGCCGCGGCCCGGCACGAGATCGTCACCGGTGGCGCGAGCGGGCCGGAGGCCGAGCTGCGGCTCGGTGCCTGGGAGCGGTACGAGCAGGCCTCGGCCGACCTGGCCCGTGCCCAGGGCAAGGCGGACGCACTGGCGCCCACGGCGGACCGGCCCGGCCCGTCCCAGCCGTCCGCGGCGGCCGTCGACGCGCTCGCCGACCTGGACGTCAAGCGCGCCGAGTTCCACGATGCCGAGGCCCGCCTCGGCGAACTGGACATGGACCCGAACGCGATACGGCGGCAGATCGACGACGCCAACCACGCGATCGCCGTCGACCGCGCGCAGCGCGGCGAGTACGTCGGCCCGCTCGGCGGCGCGCCCGACCCGCACGGCGGCGACCCGCTGCCGCTCGGGCCGCACGACTGGTCCCCCGACCCACGGGCGCCGCACGCCCTGTGGCCCGAGCCCGGCACCCACGCGGCGGGCCGCACCATGGTCAACCAGTCCTTCCGCGACCTGCCGTTCGCGGGCCACCAGCCGCTCACGGGAGGCGACTACCTGAGCTGGATGCGGTCGAGCACGGGGGAGGGCCGGCCGCTGTCCTACGTGGTCAACACCATCGTCTCGTACAGCGAACTCGGGGGCGGCAAGCTCCAGGACTTCCTCAACTCGATCACCCGCGGCCTGGAGGGCTACGACGGCCGCCTCGGCGTGGTGATCGGCGTCAACGGCAAGCTGGAGGACCTCGCCGCCATCCACCGCGCGATGGACGACGCCCTCGCCTCCACGCACTTCGACCACCCGCTGGCGATGGTGGCCACCACCTTCTACGGCGAGAATTTCCCGTACGGCACCATGCGCAACCTCACCATGACCAGCCCGGCGGCCCGGTCGATGGCGCACTCGATGATGCACGGCGGCGGGGCGGGCGGCCCCAGCCACCCGTACTGGGCCTTCATGGACTTCGACGTGTACGAGCACACCGTCCCCAGCGGCCGGCACGTCTTCGACCACTTCGACCGGGAGCTGAACCTCGGCGAGGGCGGCGCCGTGGACGACTGGGCCAAGAATCTCCCCGACGACACGGGGCCCGCGGCGAAGGTGTCCGACGACTCCGTGACGGTGCCGGGCGTCCCCGACACCCCGCCGCTGCGCCCGCTGGTGATGACCGGCGGCTACCGGGTGCCGGGGAAGACCGGCGAGACGGTGATCGTCGACGGCGTCGCGGTGGACCGCTCGGCCGAGGAATTGATCAAGGCGACCAAGACCCGCGGCGACACCCCCGACGGGATGGTCTTCACCCAGCAGGACGTGGACAAGTTCGCGTCCGTCGTCGACTCCGACATGCGCATCCGCGCCAAGATGGCCGACTGGCACGGACTGCTGCCGTACGGGCCCGAGCCGAACCTCTTCGTGGACGCCGCCGTCACCATGGTGGACGACGTACCGCTGGCCGCGGGCCCCTGGCGGCCGGTCCGGTTCGGCGGCGGCACCGGCGAGTACAAGGGCCTGCGGGAGCGCCTGAACCACTTCCACGCCTGGGAACTGGACCAGACCCTGCCGGACGTGCCGGGCAACGCGGTCGCGCGGGAGATCGCCGCCGCCAACTCCGCGCTGCCCGACCGCGGCACCGCGTTCGTCGCCGACTTCGTGAACGGCGCGGTCCCCACCGACCTGTCCCGCCTGATGGCCGGCTACTACAAGCACGGCAAGGCCGGCGGCGTCGGCAACATGCCGCAGGAGCACCTGACCCCGAAGAACGTGGTGGAGCACGTCTTCGCCCGGGACACCTTCGACCTGGACCCGAGCCTGTCGCGGGCCAAGGACGACACGAAGATCGCCAAGCTGCGCGAAGAGCTGCTGAAGGGGAAGTCACCGGAGCAGGGCTTCCGGGACGACCCGCTGAAGCCCGTCGGCATCGACGGACGGCCCCCCGAGCTCAACGAACCTCCCCGGGCCACCCTCGACCGGCTGGGCGCCGGACTGGGCGGCGACTCCAACACCCTCGGCCTGAACATCTCCATCCGCGTACCCGGCCGGCCGGACGGGCTCGTGGTGGGCATCGTGCCGGCGGACAAACGGTTCCTCAGCCATGCGCTGATCACCGCCACCGAGGAGGGGACGTACAAGCGGCTGCACAACTACGTGATCGCCGATCTGCTGCCCCACGGCGGCCTGCCGAACGACTCGCTGCTGCGCGCCCTCCCGGAGCCGCCCCCGGCCTCCGCCGGCGCCAAGGGCGGCCGGATCACGCCCGGCGCGATCCCGGACGCCCGGACGCTGCTGACGCAGGTGCAGCGGCAGATGGGCAAGAACGGCTTCGAGGACCTGGTCAACGACACCTTCACGCGGGGCCTCGACGGCCGCGCGCTGACCGTCGGGCTGGTCAGCGGACGCCTGGGCCCGGACGTGTCGGACATCGGCCCGATCGAGCGGATCGTGCTGGACCGCTACGCCCAGGCGCTCAACCGTCCCTTGGAGATCCGGGGCGCGGACGGCTCCGTCCACACGGTCGACCTCACGGCCCGCAAGCCGGGCCCGCCGCTGTACGTGACCTGGGTCCCGGGCCACGGCGGCCCGCACTCCGGGCACTGGGACGTGAGCAACGCGGCGCCGCCCCCGCCCGCTCCCGCGCCCGCGCGGCTCGGCTTCGAGCCCGGCTCCGGAATCGGCGAGCGGTCCGCGGTCCGGCACGACATCGTCACCGGTGGCGCGGGCGGGGTGGAGGCCGACCTGCGGCTCGGTGCCTGGGAACAGTACGAGCGGGCGTCGGCCGACCTGGCGCGTGCCGAGAACAAGGTGGACGAGCTGGTGCCCGAGGCAGGGCAGCCCGGCCCGTCCCAGCCGTCCGCCGCGGCCACCGGCGCCCTCGACGACCTGGGCGTCAAGCGCGCCGAGTTCGCCAAGGCGGAGACCCGCCTGGACGAGCTGGGCATGGACCCGAACGCCATCCAGCGGCAGATCGACGACGCCAACCACGCGATCGCCGTCGACCGCGCGCAGCGTGGCGAGTACGTCGGCCCGCTCGGCGGCGCGCCGTCCCGGCACACCAACCTGACCCAGGCGTTCGACGACCTGGAGGTGGCCGGCGGCTCGTCCGCGCACCACGTCGACGACCTGGAGATGACGGAAGCCCCCGGCCCCGTCGGCGCGGGCGACGATGCGGCCCCGACCCCGCACGGCGACGGGCCGACGGGCGGCACGGGACCGTACGGCGACCTGGGCCACGGCGGCCCGCCGACCGCCGGACCGCTGCCGCGCGACCTGGCATGGCAGCAGGACGTCCCCAACCTCGGCAACCAGGTCACCCGCGGCGACATCACCGTCAACGGCGCCTTCCAGCGGCTGCCCGGATTCGGCCAGCGCCCGCTGACACCGGACCAGTACACCAACTGGATCCACGCCAGCCTGGACCAGCAGCTCCCGATGGCGTACGTGGTGAACACCGTCGTCCGGCACAGCGACATCGCCGGGGAAGCGGGACGCCGGCGGCTGCGGGACTTCCTCACGGCGATCACCACCGACCCGCGCGGCGAATACCGGGGCAGGTTCGCGGTGGTGATCGGGGTGAACGGCCGTACGAACGAGATGGCGGCGGTCAACGCCGCGGTCCGCGACGTGCTCGACGGACTGGACGACGTGCCCTACCCGGTGGCCGCGGTCGGCATCGGCTGGACCGGCGGCAGGGACAACTTCCCCTACGGAACCATCCGCAACGTCACCATGACCAGCCCGCCGAGCCGGTACCTGACGCGCTCGATGATGTACGACCCGCACCAGCCGGCGCACCCGTACTTCTCCTTCATGGACTTCGACACCTACCAGCGGCTCGTACCCACCGGCGACCACGTCTTCCAGCACTTCGTCAAGGAGTTCGCGATGGGCGGCGACGGCATCCCGCCGCTGCGCCCGCTGTCCATGTCCGGCGGTTACCGCCTGCCCGAGGGGCAGGTGCCGGGCGCCGACACCGCCCAGCTCATCGAGGACACCAACGTCCGCCTGGCCAAGGAGCACGCCAAGGCCGTGGCCAAGGGCAAGGAGGTCGGACCGCTGCGCACGGTCTCCGCGGCCGACCTGCCCGCCTTCGACACCGCCGTCCGCGCGGACATGCGGGCCCGCACCCGCCTGGCCGGTATCCACCCGCAGTTGCCGTACTCGCCCGAACCCAACCTCTTCACCGACGCCGCCGCGACCCTGCTGGACCGGGTCGGCCCCGGCTGGCAGCCCATCAGGTTCAGCGCCGGCAAGAGCGAGTTCAACGGCCTGGCCGAGACCCTGAACTCCTTCAACGCCTGGGAACTCGACCGCACCCTGCCGGTACTGGACCGTTCGGCCTTTCCCGGCGACTCCCTCGTCCACCGGCTCACCGACCGGGAGATCGAGGCCGTCGCCCAGCGCCCGTACGACCGGACGTACGGCGCCGACATCGAGACACCGACGGCCGGACAGATCGACGCCGTACGGCAGCGGCTGGCCGCCCGCGGACCGGGCGGCGGCAGCGACGGACCGCTCAGTACACCGGAGATCGACGCGGTCAGCCGGCTGCTCACCCCCGGGGAACTGAACGCCATCGCGACCCGGCAGGCGGAACGGCTGATCGCCGCGCACACCAACACACTGCCGGACCGCGGCGTACCCTTCGTGGCCGACTTCGAGGGCGCGGCCACCCCCACCGACCTGTCCCGGATGATGGAGGGCCTGTTCGGAGACCGGCCCGCGCTGCCGCAGGACCACAACGACGTCCGGCAGGCGATGGGCCGGATGTTCGGCCGCGACTCGTTCACGGACGTCGACCCCCAGACGTCCAGGAGGGTCAAGAGCGGCCTGCACTGGGCCGAGCGCCGGGACGACCACCTGACGAAGAACTCCGCCACCGGACTCTCCAGCGACCCGCTGGCACCCGTCGACCCGGGACGCGGCAGGACCCACTCGCCACGGGACCTCGTCAACGGACTCGACGGCCTGGGGGCCGACGGCAACACCCTCGGTTTCAACGTCTCCGCGCCCATCCCGGGCGACACGGGCCTCTCGCTGCGGGCGGGCGTGCCGCTGAACGACAAGGCGTTCGCGAGCCTGGCGGCGGCGACGCACCCCGAGCCGGCCGCGTTCATGCGCAACCTGCACCTCGTCGTCGCCGGATACCCGCCGGTGCACTCGCCGCCCCGGTCCCTGTTCCACGCCCTGGAGAACGCCGCCGACGGCACCGGCGCGCCGGGCCACACCCCCGGCAACCTGCTCGACGCCGTGGAGCAGTACCTCAGGAGCAAGCCCAAGGGCATCAAGGACCCCGTCGTCAAGCTGGTGCTGGCCGAGGCGGACCGGGCCGGCACGGGTTCCCGCGACCTGTTCGCCACCCTGGCGACCGGGCGGCTCGACCCGCACGGCTCGTTCGCCGCCGGCTCGCCGGCCGAACTCTCGGTACGGCTCTACGCCCAGGGACTGGGCGCCCGCATCCGCATCATCGACGAGGACGGCATGGTGGTGCACGAGGCCGCGCCGGCCACGACGGGCGCGCGGACGCGCCCCCGCCCCGGCCTCGACTTCCGCTGGGAACCGGACCCCGATGGCGGCTGGCACTGGACCGTACGGGAGTCTGACGACATGGAGGAGCCGGCCGACCAGCCGGTCAAGCGTCCCCGCAAGGGCAAGGGGCGCGCCGTCAGGAACCTCCGGCCGGACGACGAGGACACGACCATGGGCGACGCATGACCACCGCAGAACACCCGGACACCGGGACGGTCCACACAGTCGCCGCCGGGCACCCGGCGGCGCACGCCACCCTGGGCGCCGCGCTGCACGCGGCCGCGCCCGGCGACGAGATCCGCATCGCGCCCGGCACCTACGAGGAAGTCCTGCGGATCGACCGCGACGTCGTCCTGCGCGCACACGGCGGCACGGTCACCCTCGCCGCCCCCGGCGGCACCACACCGGCGCTCGAAGTGCTGCCCGGCGCCCGGCTGACGCTCGACGGCCTGACCGTGCGCGGCGGCGCCGCCGACCGGCCCGCCGTCCTGCTGTCCGGCGGCGTCACCCACTGGCACGGCGGCGGCACCGACCGCGGACGCCTGGAGGTGCTGCGCGAGGCCGCGCTCACCATGACCGGTGCCCGCCTGACCGGCGCGGCCCTGGCCGGGGCGCTGATCCGTACCATCGGCGCGGTCCGCCTCACCGACTGCGTCCTCGAAGGCGCCCAGGGCACCGGCGTGGTCGTGGGCGGCGACTCCCGTCTGGAGCTGACCGGCACCCGGATCAAGGGGGCCACCGGCTCCGGAGTGCGGGTCCGCGAGGACGCGCACATCGTGCTGCGCGACTGCCTCATCGACGGCGCGGGCCGCAGCGGCCTGCTGTTCGAGGACCGGTCGGCGGCCCTGCTCGTCGACTGCCGCATCCGCGACTGCGGCGGTGAGGCCGTACGGGTGCTGGACTCCTCGCCGGTGCCGCGCGACGGCGACCCGTACGAAGCCGCCGACGGGCAGATCCCGGCGCGGGCCGGCGGCGGACTGCTGCTGTACGGCTGCGAGCTGACCGGCGCGGGCGCGGACGCCCTGCACGTCGCCGGGTCCGGCGACGCCGTGCTCGACGGCTGTGTGCTGCGCGACGGCGGCGGCGCCGGCGCCACCGCGGGGGAGCGGGCCCGCGTACGGCTGGCCGACACCCGGATCGTACGGACCACCGCCGCCGCCCTGACGGCCCACGGCACGGCCCGCCTGGAGGCACGTGGCACGACCGTACGCGGCTCGTCGGCCAACGGCGTGCTCGCCACCGGCTCCGCCACCGTCTCCCTGACCGACAGCGAAGTGACGGACTGCCGCTTCAGCGCCGTGCACGCCGGTGGCGACGCCGAACTGACGCTGACCCGGCTGCGCGCCGGAACCACCCCCGAACACGGACTGCACGCCGTCGCCGACAGCCGCCTCACCCTCACCGAGGTGCACCTCACCGACTGCGGCATGTCCGGCCTGGACCTGTCCGGTGAGGCCGCCGCCGAAGCGGCCGAACTGTCCGTCGTCCGCTGCCGCAACGGCGTCGTCGCCGCCTCCGGCGGCACCGTGCGCCTGACCGGCTGCACGGTCACCGACGCCGAACGCGCCGGACTCACCTTCGGCGGCGGCGACGCGGAACTGACCGGCGGCCGCGTCCTGCGCGCCGGCACCGCCGGACTGGTCTTCCAAGGCGGCGCCACCGTACGGGCCGCGGACGTGGACATCACCGAAGCGGCCGGCTCCGGCATGGTGGTGGCGGCCGGCGCCACGCCCGACGTCCGTGCCGTACGGATCGTCCGCCCCGGCAAGAACGGTCTGATCGTCGACGCCAAGGGCGCCGGCTCCTTCGAGGACTGCGAGATCACCGGGCCCGGCTTCCCCGCCGTCCACCTCGGCGAGGCGGCCGCACCCGCCCTGACCCGGGTCCGCGTCCAGGACGCCGAGGCCGACCTGAGCACCGAGGACGGCGCCGCGCCGACGGTGCGCGACTGTGTGTCCTGGCGGGTCCAGGACGCGCAGTGGCCCGCGCCCTTCGCGCCCGTCCCGGCCACCGCCGCGGCCGCCGCGAGCGGCGCGCAGTCCGCCGGCGCACCGACCGGGGACGGCACCACGACCACGGTCCCGCCCACCGAGACCGACCTCGACGACCTCCTCGGCGAACTGCACGAGCTGATCGGCCTGGAACGCGTCAAGCAGGACGTCGCCTCTCTCGTCAAGCTGATGCGCATGGTCCAGCGCCGCGAAGCGGCCGGGCTGGCCGCGCCGCCGCTCAGCCGCCACCTGGTCTTCGCGGGCAACCCCGGCACCGGCAAGACCACCGTCGCCCGGCTCTACGGCCGCATCCTGGCCGCCGTCGGCCTGCTGGAGAAGGGCCACCTCGTCGAGGCGGACCGCTCCGCGCTGGTCGGCGAGTACGTCGGCCACACCGGCCCGAAGACCCAGCGGGTCTTCATGGAGGCGATGGGCGGCGTGCTGTTCATCGACGAGGCGTACTCGCTGGCGCCCGCCCATGCCACCGGCGGTAACGACTTCGCCCAGGAGGCCATCGCCACCCTCGTGAAGCTGATGGAGGACCACCGCGACGCGGTCGTCGTCATCGTCGCCGGATACCCGGTCGAGATGGAGCACTTCATCGACTCCAACCCCGGCCTCGCCTCCCGCTTCAACCGCACCCTGCTGTTCGAGGACTACGGCACCGAGGACCTGGTGCGGATCGTCGAACAGCACGCCTCGGCCCACCAGTACGAACTCACCGACGCGGCACGCGACACCCTCGTCGGCTACTTCGACCACGTCCCGCGCGACGGCCGGTTCGGCAACGGGCGCTCCGCCCGGCAGACGTTCCAGGCGATGACCGAACGCCAGGCGTACCGCGTCGCGGAGAACGACGCCCCGTCCGAGGCGGACCTGCGGACACTCTCCGAACTGGACGTCCCGGAACTGGAGCTGCCGCGGCAGGACCTGCCGCAGGCGGAGCCGCCCGGCGGCACCGCCGGACCGCAGGCACCGCCGCAGCCGTACCCGTCCGGCCCCGGCGGGCCCGTCCAGCGGGCCTGACCAGCGGCGGGCCTGACCAGCGTCCCGCCGGGCCCGGTCCGGTTCCGGTCCGACACCCCCGACCATCCCCAGGAGGAACCCCCGTTGTCACAGCCGAACAAGAGCGCCGGACCGGACCGCTCCGGCGCATCCGACCCGTCCCGGTCCGGTTTCGCGGAAGCCTTCTCCAAGGGCGCGCGCACACCGAAGCGCGGCCTGGCACCCGGGCGCCGGGTGTGGAAGACGGCGCTCGGTCTGCCCGTCCTGGCCGGGGTCGGCGTGGGCGCGGTGGCGCTCGCCACCCTCGGCGTCTCCCAGGTGCGCTTCGGCGACGGCCAGGAGCAGGCCGTCGCCGCCAAGCAGCCGCAGCAGACGAAGACCGGCAACCCGCTGCCGTCGGCCAAGCCCGGCAAGGCACCCGGCGCGACACCGGACGACAAGAAGCCCGACCCGGCCGCGCCGGGGGCGGAGAAGACCCCGGCCGGCACTCCCACCCCCAAGAAGACCCCGAAGTCCGAGCCCAAGAAGCCCGACCCGCCGAAGGTCAAGGGCGCCAACGCCAAGGTCACGTACGAGGGCATCGCGGGCCCCGGCTGCCCGACGCCCCCGCGCGGCGGCTACCACCAGGCCGGCGTCCACGGCGAGGTCGGCGTGGGCTGGTACGGGCTCAGCGGCGGCAGCACCCGCGACGGCGGCTGCAGCGGCCAGTTCACGTCCGTACCGATGTCCGGCGACCCGAACAAGGACACCGACAACAACATCATGTGGTGGTGGGAGCCGGGCCCGGAGTCCCGTAGCTGCCAGGTGCAGATCTACGTCCCCTGGGGCCCCAGCGAGCGTGACGTCCAGGGCAGCCCGACCCACTACCAGGTGCTCACCGACCCCTTCAACGCGGGCACCAAGGTCGGGGACTTCGCCATCGACCAGGTCGCCCACCGGGGCAGCTGGCAGACGGTCGGCACCTTCCCGGTCCGCCAGAACAAGATCGGCGTCAAGCTGATGGACCGCGGCGACAACCACTCGCCGGGCCGGGACCGCGCCCACCACGGGGCCGGGGCCGCGAAGGTGGTCTGCCACGGCTGAGGCGGGGTGAGACCGGCCTTCGGGCAGGGGGCCGCCGCCGTGCTGCCGGGGGACCGTTGCGAGCTGCCAGGTGCCAGCAGGGCCGCCGGGTGCGGCTACGTGTCGCACTCCAGCTCCGTACGGCACAGCCCGCAGCGGGCCCGCAGCCGGCCGCGCACCGGGACGCGGATGCGCTGGTGGCACGTCGGGCAGGGGAAGGACACGCGCAGCGGCGCACTTCCCTCGAAGGCGTAGCCGCCGGCCGGTGTGCGGCTGTCGGGCCGGCCGGCGCGCCGCGGGTCCTGGGCCGCGCGCCGGGCTCCGGCGTAGCGGCGGCGGCCCGCCCAGCCGGCCGCGGCCAGCGGCGGCTGCTGCGCGTCGCGGCGGGCCAGCGCCATGCCCGCCTTGTAGGCGTCGTACGCCTGCGGGCTGGTGAACCACGGCGCCGGGTCCTCGCCGAAGAGCAGCGCGCGCTTGGCGAGGACGTAACCGAACTCCTCCGGCGTCAGGTAGCCCAGCTTCTGCGAGAACGGCCCGTGCTCGCGGTACGCGTCCAGCAGCAGCCAGCCCGCCCCCAGGTAGGTGGTAGCGGTGTCGGTGAGGATCTCATTGGCGCGGGTGCCGGGGAAGGACAGGTCGAGGCGGTGCAGATAGACGTGCATCACCTCGTGGGCGAGGGCGGCGCCGATGTCCCGGCGGTGTGTCTTGAAGCGGCTGTTCAGCTCGACGAAGTACTCGGGGCCCGCGGTCAGTTCGACGTTGGCCGCGAGGGTCATGTCGCGGAAGGCGACGATCACCCGCGCGTCGGGCAGCCGCAGGTGCTGCACCATGGCGCGGGCCACCCGCTGCGCGCCCGCGTACAGCTCTTCGCCGTCGTCGAAGGCGACTTCGGCGGGCGGCACGCTCGTGTCGAAGGTGCGCACTGTGTCGTACGACAGGCGCTTGTAGAGCGCGGTGACGGCCGCGCGCACCGTGTCCAGGTGCGGATAGCCGTGCTCGATGTCACCGCCGGAACTGCCCGGACTTCCCGTCGCCGCCACACGGCCACTGTACGTCTCGCCGGGAACGTCCGGTATGGGCGGCAGGCGACATGGGTAGAACAGGAGTTGGTCAGATGTACACCCTTGCCACTGTGATCGCCGAGTCCACATAATCCAAGGGCGCTTTGCGGGCTCATCCCCCACTGGGTCCGGACGCCTTGCGGCGTGCTGCCGACTTTCGCGCACGTTCTACGGCGGTCCTTTCCGGTTCTCGCGTTGGCATGGGCCTGACATCGGCGTGCAACCCCCCACGAAAGGAAGCCCGTTGCGAAGCCAGCTGAAGAACCTGAAGAGAGCCACCGCCACCGCGGCCGTCGCCCTCGCGGCCGTCAGCCTCCAGCCCGCCGCCGCCAACGCCGCGCCCACCCCCACACCGCAGCCCGACGGCATCCACACCAAGATCGTCGGCGGCACCAAGGCGAGCCAGGGCGAATTCCCGTTCATGGTCCGGCTGTCGATGGGCTGCGGCGGCGCCCTCTACGCCAAGGACGTCGTGCTCACCGCCGCCCACTGCGTCGACGGCAGCGGCCCCAACACCTCCATCACGGCCACCGCGGGCGTCGTCGACCTGGAGGACTCCAAGGCCGTCAGCGTCAAGTCCACCGAGGTCCTCCAGGCCCCCGGCTACAACGGCAAGGGCAAGGACTGGGCGCTCATCAAGCTCGCCAAGCCCATCGACCTGCCGACCCTGAAGATCGCCACCGATGACAAGCTCACCACCGGCGAGTTCGACATAGCCGGCTGGGGCGCCGACAAGGAGGGCGGCCAGCAGCAGCGCTACCTCCTCAAGGCCAAGGTCCCCTTCGTCGACGACGCCACCTGCAAGAAGGCGTACGGCGACCAGCTCACCCCCGGCGAGGAGATCTGCGCCGGGAAGCTGGACACCGGCGGCACCGACACCTGCCAGGGCGACTCCGGCGGCCCGATGTTCCGCAAGGACGAGGCCGGCCAGTGGCTCCAGGTCGGCATCGTCAGCTGGGGCGAGGGCTGCGCCCGCCCCGGCAAGCCCGGCGTCTACACCGAGGTGAGCACCTTCGCCGCGGACATCAAGAAGGCGGCTGAGGGGCTGGCGGGCTGAGGTCCGGGTGACTGGCCGTGCGGCTGTGCGGTCGTGCGGCCGTGCGGTCGTCCGGCGGGTTGAGGCCCGACGGATGGTGGTCTGGCGGACTGAGGTTCGGTCGGCTGACCGTGCGGCTGTGCGGCTGTGCGGCTGTGCGGCTGTGCGGCCGTGCGGCGGGCTGGGGTTCGGCGGTCCGGCGGTGTGGCCGTCTGGCGGGCTGAGGTTCGGTCGGTTGGGAGGCCGGAGGGCTGACGGTCCGGCCGGCCGACGGTTCGGCCGACTGACGGCCCGGCCGGCCGAGGGGCCGGCGGGCTGGGGGATCGGCCGGCTGAGGGCCGCCACCATGCAGCGCGGAGGCCGCGTCCCGGTGCCGGACGGCAACGGGGCGCGGTCGCGCTTTTCGGCGCCGGGGCCAACGGGTTCTGGCGTGGGTCTGCCGGACCTGCCGGACCTGCCGGGCCTAGCCGGACCTGGCCGGGTGTACTGGGGCCTACTGGGGCCCGGCTGAGTTGTACCGGGTACTACTGGGCCCACTGGGTACTACTGGCCCACCGTGTCCTACCGGAGAGGTACCCCGCTCGTCCTTTCGGCCGGGGTGCGGGCGCCGACGCTTGGCCGGAAGGCCGATACCCGCAGGCGCGCCTCCTTCCTAGCGTGGGCCGGGTGACCACCGAGCCCCGCCTCCGCCGCACGCCACAGCCTCCGGGTCACGGTCCCGCCCACCCTGGCGACCACCGGACGACGGCGATCGCCGTCCTGCTGCTGGCCGCCTCCGCCGCAGCCGTCACCTGGCTGCTGCTCGGCAGCGGCGGCCACGAACTTCAGACCGTTCCCACGACGGCCTCCACCCTTGCCGGAACCGACCGCACCGACCGGACTGACTGGACCGACCGGACTGACTGGACCGATCGGGTCGTCCGGTTCGACCGGCTCAACCGGACCGCCCAGTCCGGCAGCGCCGCCCGCCCCGGCGGCGACTGTCCCGTACGAGCACCCAGGCCGTCCCGCGACGGCCCGGAGCCGCACTGTGCCGCTCGGGCTCCCGGCCCCCGCGCTTGCGAGCACGCCGGACGCCCGGGCCCGCACCCACCGGCCTGCTGCCGAATCCCGCATCCGCCCGTCTGCTGCCGGCCTCCGCACCACGACGGTCACTGCGCCCCACACGCCGCCCGCCGGTGACCGGGCCGGGCCCGCCCCAGCGGTTGCGGGGCGCGATCACCGCAGGTCAGATGGAACGCAGCGGAGGGACCCGGGCCGCTGCCGGGCACCGGGAACGGGACGCGGCGCACGACGTACGGCGCACGGACAGCGCGAGGAGCACAGGAGCACAGCAACACAGGGGCACAGGAGCACAGGGACACATGGCGATCAGCGTGGTCATCGCGGACGACCAGGAGATGGTCCGGACGGGCTTCCGGATGATCCTGGAGAGCCAGCCGGACATCGAGGTCCTCGCCGACGTCGTGGACGGCGCGGCGGCCCTGTCCGCGGTGGAGCGGCTGCGCCCCGACGTCCTGCTGCTCGACATCCGGATGCCCGAGGCCGACGGCCTGGAGGTCACCCGTCGGCTCGCCGAGCGCGCCGCCGCCCACCCCGAGTACGGGCACAAGCCGCGCATCGTCATCGTCACCACCTTCGACCTCGACGCGTATGTGCACGCCGCGCTGCAAGGCGGTGCCTCCGGCTTCCTGCTCAAGGACGCCAGCCCCGCCATGCTCGTGGAGGCCGTACGCGCCGCCGCGGCCGGTGACGCGCTGATCTCGCCCGCGATCACCGTACGGCTGCTGCGCGAACTGGCCCCCGCCACGGCCGCCGGCACCACCCGTACCCTCACCGAGCCGCTGACCGAACGCGAACAGGACGTCGTACGCGCCCTCGCCCGCGGCCGGACCAACGCCGAGATCGCCGCCGAACTCTATGTCTCGCTGTCCACCGTCAAGACTCACCTCGCCAACGTCCAGGCCAAACTGGATGCCCGCAACCGCGTCGAGATCGCCGCCTGGGCCTGGAAGAGCGGGCTCGCCGCGGGCGGCACCGGCGGCGGGCCGGCCGTACCGTGAGCCCGCTGACCGGCTGGGCCCGTGCCCACCCGCGTAAGGCCACCGCCGGCAAGGCCGCCCTCGCCGCGGTCCTGCTCTTCCTCATCGGCTTCGAGAGCGTCGCGCTGGCCCGGCAGCCCACCCGCCCGCACGCCACGGTCGTCGCCGCCGCTGTCGTCGTCTGCCTGTGTGCCGTACCCAACGCGCGCGTGCCACTGCGCGTCCGTGCCTGGACCGCCGCGAGTGTCTCCCTCGCCGCCTCGGTGGTCCTGATCGCCGGACAGCACGCTCTCGCGGTGTGGGGACTCGGCGAAGGCATCGCCCTGCTGGTCCTGCTCACCGGCGTGGTGCACCGCGCCCCCGGCCGCACCGCCGCGATCCTCGGTCCCCTGCTGGGCCTGGCCTGCGTCCTCGCCCCGATGCGCGACATCCGGCTGGGCCTGTGGACCGTCGTCTACGGCGTACTGACCGTCGTCGTCAGCGCCTATTCGCTGATCCTGCGCTGGCAGGACGCCCAGCGGATGCGTGACCTGGCCGCCGTACGGACCGCCGAACGCCTGGAACTCGCTCGCGAACTGCACGACGTCGTCGCCCACCATGTCACCGGCATCGTCGTCCAGGCCCGCGCCGCTCGCTTCACCGCACTCGACGGGCCAGGGGCGGACGCCGCCTTCGAACGGATCGAGACCTCCGGCGGCGAGGCGCTGAGCGCGATGCGCCGCCTGGTCCACGTCCTGCGGGAGAGCGCTGTCCGCGGCCGGCCGCTCGCCGGACTGGCCGACGTGCACACCCTCACCGAGGCATACGCCCGCACCGGCCCGCCCGTCGCCCTGCACATCGAGAAGGGCCTCGACGGGACGGTTCCCGCCGAAGTCGCCACCGCCGTCTACCGCATCGTCCGCGAAGCCCTCACCAACATCCGCAAGCACGCCGCGGACGCCACCGTCGTCCGCATCAATCTCCGTACCGTCCCGTCCGGCCTGGAACTGCGCGTCGCCGACGACGGGGGACACCCCGTCCGCCTCTCCGAACAGGCCAGCGGCGGCGGCTTCGGCCTGGCCGGACTCACCGAGCGCGCCGAGGCGATGGGCGGCCGGCTGACCGCAGGCCCCGCACCGGAGGGCGGCTGGGAGGTACGGGCCGTGCTGCCGCTGGGGGAGGGGGAGGCAAAGGTAGGGGAAGAGGACGGGGGGTACGGGAAGGAGCCCCCCGGCTGCCCCGGCTGACCCGGCTGACCCGGCTGCCCCGGCTGCCCCGGCTGCCCCGGCTGCCCCGGCTGGCCCCGCTGGTCCGGTGAACCCGGTGGCCCCAGTGGCCCGTACGAGTCGTACGAGCCGTACAAGACCTCCTCGGCACCGATTCGTTAGTCCAACACCTCCCGCCCCTTTGTCCATGGGCGCGCCCGCCGCGCACCCAGCACCCTGTCCCGCGACGGACAGAGCCGGTGCGAAGGACGGAGAGCGCTTGTGAACGGACCGACAGGAGCGGAACAACCGGCCGGAGCGCAGCCAACGGGCGCGGGGCGACCGGCGGGCGGGGAGCCGATGGACGCGGGGCAGGCGGCAGGCGCGGGTGCCGCGACCGCCGGGGGAGGACCGGCGTTCGTACCAACCCCGCCCGACGCCGACACCCCGCCCCGTGCCGACACCCCGCCCGGTGCCGCCACCTCGCCCGGCCTCGGAATCCCGCCCGGCCCTGCCACCTCGCCCGGCCTCGGAATCCCGCCCGGCCCTGCCACCCCGTCCGGCGCCGAAGCCCCGCCCGACGCCGCCACCCCGCCCGGCCCCGGAACCCCGCCCGGCCCCGGAACCCCGCCCGGCCCCGGAACCCCGACCGACGCCGAGCTCGGCCCCACCCGCAGGAAGCTCGTCGTCGGTACCGCGCTCGCCGGAATCGCCGCCACCCTCCCGCTCGGCGGCACCAGCGCGTACGCCGCAAGCACCGGCACCGGCACCGCACCGTACCCGCGGCCCCGGGCCGGTGAGGCGGTGCTGCGGTCCGGCGCCCTGGAGGTCCGCGTCGACACCGGCTTCCCCCGCGTCCTCTCTTACACCGACCGGGGCACCGGAGCCGTCCTGCACGGCCAGCCCGACCCGGTCACCCGGCTCCTCATCGACGGCACCGTCCGCACGCCCCGGGTCACCTCCCGCCCGGCCGCCGACCGCATCACCTACACCCTCGCCTTCGACGGCGGCACCGAGATCGACGCCGAGATCACCGTCGGCGGATGGCACGTCGACTGGCGCGTCACCAGAATCGCCGACACCCCGGCCCTCCGCGTGGGAACCCTCCAGATCCCCGGGCTCGCCCTGCTGAGCGTCCGCAGCGACCAGCCCGGCGCCGCCCTCCTGGCCGCCCGGATCGACCTGGACAAGGCCAAGAGCGGTGACACCCTCGTCCGGATCACGCCCGTCACCCCGGTGGACGCCGCCCCTACCGGATGCGCGTACGCGGTGGCCGCCACCGGCGAACTGGCCGCCGCCGTCGAGACCAACACCGTGTACGACACGCCCAGCGGCGCCACCACCTGGGAGAACGGGCGACTGTGGCGGCAGACCACCGCGAGCGGCGGCCACCGCTACGCGCGCCTCGGTTGCGGCCAGTGGACCCACCGCGCGGCCACCGCGCCCCTGGACGACACCGAACCCCTGCCGTACGCCACCGTCGTCCTCACCCGCGACCGCAACGGCGACGGCACCGCCGACTGGCAGGACGCGGCCATCGCGCTGCGCGACATCATGTTCGACCCGCTCGGCGCCGACGACCAGCACCTGCGCGTCGTCGCCCACATCCCCTTCAACTTCGCCAGCCAGGCCACCAACCCCTTCCTGGCCACCCTCGACAACGTCAAGCGGATCGCGCTCGCCACCGACGGGCTGCGGCAGTTCACGCTCCTGAAGGGCTACCAGTCCGAAGGCCACGACTCCGCCCACCCCGACTACGGCGGCAACCACAACACCCGCGCCGGGGGCCTCGCCGACCTCAACACCCTGCTGCGTGCCGGAAAGGTCTGGCACAGCGACTTCGCCGTGCATGTCAACGCCACCGAGTCCTACCCCGTCGCGCACGCCTTCTCCGAGACCCTGGTCGACAAGAACGACGCCCAGTGGGACTGGCTCGACCAGTCCTACCGCATCGACGCCCGCCGCGACCTGGTCTCCGGCGACATCGTCCGCCGCTTCCGGCAGCTCCGCGAGGAGACCGACCCCGCCCTGAACACCCTCTACATCGACGTCTTCCGCGAATCCGGCTGGAACTCCGACCGCCTCCAGCGCCACCTGCGCGCCCAGGGCTGGCAGGTGACCACCGAATGGGGCCACGGCCTGGAGCGCTCCGCCCTGTGGTCGCACTGGGCCAACGAGACCGACTACGGCGGCGACACCTCCCGCGGCATCAACTCCCGGCTCATCCGCTTCGTCCGCAACCACCAGAAGGACGTGTTCGCGGACAAGTGGCCCACGCTGCTGGGCGGTGCCCGGATGGGGAACTTCGAGGGCTGGGTCGGCAAGACCGACTGGCACGCCTTCTACACCGTCATCTGGGTGGACGCGCTGCCCGCCAAGTACCTCCAGGCGTACCCGATCCGCACCTGGCGCGATCATGAGATCACCTTCGAGGGGCCGACCGGCACCACCGTCACCGACACCGGCGGCACCCGCCGCATCACCACCGACGGACGCCTGGTGTACGACGGCGGCACCTACCTGCTGCCCTGGGAACCCCGCCGCGCCACCGACCCCGAGAAGCTCTACCACTACAACCCCGGTGGCGGCGCGACCACCTGGACGCTGCCCCGCGGCTGGTCCGGCACCCGGAGCGTGTACGCCTACCGGCTCACCGACCAGGGCCGGAGTCGGCCGGAGCGGCTGACCGTACGCGGCGGCAAGGTCACCGTCACCGCCGCGGCCGGCCGGCCGTACGTCCTCTACCGCCGCCCCGCACCGGCCCAGGGCGGCCGCGGCTGGGGCCAGGGGAGCGGCGGACACGGCCGGCACGGGGCCGGGCGGACCGGACCCGGCTGGGGCGAGGGCACGCCGCTCGCCGACCCCGGCTTCCACTCCGGCACTCTCGACGCCTGGCAGGTCAGCGGGCCCGCCACCGTCGAGCCGAGCGCCCTCGGCGACTACGAACTGGTCGTCGGCGCGGGCGGCGCGGCAGCCGTCAGCCAGCGGCTCGCCCGCCTCGCGCCCGGCACCTACACGGCATCCGTGCAGGTGGAGGTCGGCGCGCGGCCGGGGGAGCGGCGCCGGGCCACGCTGGAGGTGCGCACCGGCGACGGCGTCACGGCCGCCAACTGGACGGAGACCTCCACTGCCGGGAACTTCGTCGCCGCCGACCGCAAGCACGGCACTCGCTTCCAACGGATGTTCACCCCCTTCACCGTCCCCGAGGGCGGCGGTCCCGCCACCCTCACCCTCCGCACCGCGGCGGGCACTCCGCGTATTCGATTCGACGACGTGCGGGTGGTCGCCGCGGTTCCCGCCCGCCGGCCGGGCACCGTCGCGTACGAGGACTTCGAGCACGTACCGCAGGGCTGGGGCCCCTTCGTCAAGGGCGACGCGGGCCAGGTCACCGACCCGCGCACGCACATCGCGCAGCGGCACGCGCCCTTCACCCAGCGCGGCTGGAACGGCAAGAGCGTCGACGACGTCATCGACGGCGGCCAGTCCCTGAAGTCCCGCGGCGAGAACACGGGACTGGTCTACCGGACCGTGCCGCACACCGTGCGTTTCCTCCCCGGACGCCGCTACCGGGTCAGTTTCCGCTACGAGAACGAGAAGGCCGGCCAGTACGCCTGGATCACGGCCGTCGACGACCCCGGAGCCCGCGAACTGAGCCGCACCCCGCTGCCCGTCGCCACGCGGCCCACCTCGCACGCCTACGAGTTCACCGCCCCGGAGAGCGGCGAGGCGTGGGTGGGACTGCGCAAGACGGGCGGCGACGGAAAGGCGGAATTCGTCCTGGACGCCTTCGAGGTACGGGAAGCCTGACACGTCAGGCACCGGCGACCGGCCGGCCCGGCAACGGAAGACCGACGCGTCAGGGCACCAGGCGGGGCGCCTCTGCCCGCTCCCCCTCAAGGGCGGGGGCGCCCTCCAGCTCCAGCAGGAGCAGCTCGTTGGCGCCCGGACGCAGCACCGAGCCGGGGACGAACAAGGTCCGCTGCGGACCGGCCGCCCAGTAGCGGCCCAGGCAGAACCCGTTCACCCAGGCGAAACCGCGCGTCCATCCGGACAGTTCGAGGGCGGCGTCGCCGGGGGAGGGCACGGACAGCGTGGCCCGGTGGAGGCCCGGCTGCCCGGAACCGAAGGGGCGGTCGCCGTATACCCTGAACGGCACCCGCCGCACCGCCGCCGCGTCCTCCAGCGCGTCCAGCCGCAGCCCCCGCGCCCGTACCCCGTGCAGGTACTGCCGCTCGTGCAGCACCCCGCCCCTGATGCCCTTCGGCTCCCCGAGCCGCGGACCGTAGTTGACGCGCCCCAGCGACTCCACCCACAGCTCCACAGTGGCGGGCCCGGACACCGCCGCACCGATCTCCGCGTCCTCCTCGCACAGGGTCGGCCCGCGCGCCCCGTCCACGTACGTCACCGCCAGATCGCGCAGCCCCGCCACCCGCAGCGGAAGCGGCCCGCGCGGCCCGGGAACCTCGAAGCGGTACCGCACCACACCACGGTCCACGTCCAGCTCCTCGAATGTCGGCGGCACACCCGACGCCACCTCGGGACCACCGAGGACCTCCAGCACGTCCGTGAGCGGCGCCCACCCGCCGGACTCGGCCCGTACGGGCGCGGCGAGGACCGGCGGCGGTACGGGGACCTCCGGCAGCGGGCCCGGCGCATACGCGGCCAGGACCTCGCGGAACCGGCGGAACTTCTCCGTAGGGTGCCCGCGTTCATCGATCGGCGCGTCGTAGTCGTACGACGTGACGGTGGGCTGCAACACCCCGTCGTGCAGCTCGCCGGAACGATTCGCCCCCGCCCAGCCCCCGAAGTTCGTACCGCCGTGCGCCATGTAGACGTTGACCGACGCACCGCACTCCAGGATCTCCCGCAGCGCGTCCGCCGCGTCCCCCGAAGAGCGCGCCACCGAAGCGTCACCCCAGTGGGAGAACCAGCCGCACCAGAACTCCATGCACATCAACGGGCCGCCCGGCTGATGACGGCGCAGCGCCGCGAAAGCCTCCCGCGCCCCCGAACCGAAGTTGGCCGTCGCCAGGACACCGGGCACCGAACCGCCGGTGAGCATGTGGTCCTCCGGGCCGTCCGAGGTGAACAGCGGCACGCTCACCCCCAGACCGCGCAGCAGATCCACCATGTGCGCCAGGTACTCCCGGTCGCTGCCGTACGACCCGTACTCGTTCTCCGCCTGCACCATCACGACCGGACCGCCCCGGTCGTACTGGCGCGCCACCACCTGCGGCAGCAGTCGCCCGAACCACGCGTCCACCGCCCGCAGGAACTCCGCGTCACGGGTCCGCACCCGCCGCCCCAGCGGGCCGGTCAGCCAATGCGGCAGCCCGCCGTTCTCCCACTCCGCGCAGATGTACGGACCGGGCCTGACCAGCGCGAGCAGCCCCGCCGCCCGCGCCGCGTCCAGGAAGCGGCCCAGCGCCTCAGGATCGCGGTGGACGCCCGGCCGCGGCTCGTGCAGGTTCCAGGGCACGTACGTCTCGACGCAGTTCAGCCCCATGGCGCGCAGCATCGCCAACCGGTGCCCCCACTGCGCCTCGTGCACCCGGAAGTAGTGCAGGGCCCCCGACAGCAGCCGCATCGGCCGCCCGTCCCGCTCGAAATTCCGCTCGCCCACCACGAACTCGCCCATACCGCCCACCCTGTCCCGTTCCGCCGTCCCGGCCCGCCCGGTGCTCGGCCCGTCCGCCGTCCCGGTCACCCTCACCTCTGGCGGCACGGGAATCCATGGACAAAGATCGGCAGTGATTGGACGGAACTCGGACGGAACTCGGGCGGCACAGGGGCAAGACCGGCCAGTAAGCGCAAGCAACCGGCCGACCGCACACGGACGCGGACACGGCCGCGCCACGGACGGACTCGGCGCGGCGCGCCACCCCGTACGAACACGCCCCCGTACGCGGAGACGGGAGGACGCCCGCATGTACCACACCTGGATGCGGTACTTCACACCGCGCCCGGTCCACCACCGGCTCGGCCTGGTCTGCCTCGGCGTCGGCCTTCAGCACGGCACCCTGCCACCCGTCGGCCCACGCGTCCTCGACCACCACGTCGCCGTCGTCGTCCACGCCGGCCGCGGCTGGTTCACCACCCCCGACGGCACCCGGGCCCTTGTCACGGCCCCCGCCCTCCTGTGGCTCCTCCCCGGCGTCCCCCACCACTACGGCGCCGACCCGCACACCGGCTGGGACGAAAGCTTCGTCGACTTCACCGGCCCCGCCACCACCACCTACACCGAACTCGGCTACATCGAACCCGACCGCTCCCTCGTACCGCTCGCCGACACCGCCGCCGCCCGCACCGCCATCGGCCGCATCACCCGCGCCGCCCGCCGCGGCAACCCGCTCCTGGAAGTCGAGACCGCCGCCGCCGTCCACGAACTCCTCGTCGCCCTGCGGCGCGCCCGCGCCGACACCGACGCGGACGGCGACCCCGTACTCCAGGCCCTCGCCCGCGACGCGTTCCTGCCCCTGTCCGTCGCCGAACACGCCGCCCGCCACGGCATGACCCCCGCCGCGCTGCGCACCGCCGTACGCCGCGGCGCCGGATGCAGCCCCAAGGACTACCTCCTGGCCATCCGCCTCGGCCACGCCAAAGAACTCCTCGCCGCCACCGAACTCCCCGTCGCCGCCGTCGCCCGCCGCGTCGGCTACACCGACCCGGCCTACTTCAGCCGCCTGTTCACCCGCCGCGTCGGCACCGCACCCGTCCACTTCCGCGCCCGCCAGGGGCACCACGTCCCCGGCGGCTGGTCCACCCGCGTACCCGACCCCGACGACCCGCCGCGGATCGGCTGAGACGGCCACGGCCCAGGGCACGCCGCCACGCACGCGGGGCACGCCCGGGGCACGCGCGGAGCACCGAGGGGCCCGGCCGGACCGGGAAAATCACGGGTCGAGTGCGCGGTGTCAGTGCCGTACGGCAGCATGAGCACATGCCCGCACTGACGCGCGACGAGGCGCAGACCCGAGCCCGACTCCTCGACGTCCACCGCTACGTGATCGACCTCGACCTCACCCACGGCCCCGAGCACTTCGTGTCCCGCACGGCCGTCCGCTTCAGTGCGCGCACCCCGGGCGACACCTTCATCGACATCGCACCGCACGAGCTGCGCTCCGCCACCCTCGACGGCCGCCCCCTCGACCCGGCGACCCTCGACGGCAACCGCCTGCCGCTCACCGGCCTCACCGAAGGCGACCACGAACTCCGCCTCGAAGCGACCATGCCCTACTCCCGCACCGGCGAGGGCATGCACCGCTTCACCGACCCCGCCGACGGCGAGACCTACGTCTACACCCAGTTGTTCCTGGACAACGCCCAGCGCGTCTTCGCCGCCTTCGACCAGCCCGACCTGAAGGCCGTCTTCGACCTGAGCGTCACCGCACCCGGCGGCTGGACCGTACTGGGCAACAGCACCGCCACCCGCCAGGCCGGCGAGGCGAACCACGTCGTCCTCGCCCCCACCCCGCCCATCAGCACCTACCTCGTCGCCGTCGCGGCCGGCCCCTGGCACACCGTCCGCACCGAACACGCCGGACTGCCCTTCGGCATCCACTGCCGCAGCTCCCTGGCCCCCCACCTGACCACGGACGCCGAAGAGATCTTCGACATCACCCGCCGCTGCTACGACCGCTACCACACCCTCTTCGACGAGCCCTACCCCTTCGACTCCTACGACCAGGCCTTCGTCCCCGAGTTCAACGCCGGCGCCATGGAGAACCCCGGCCTGGTCACCTTCCGGGAGGAGTTCGTCTTCCGCTCCGCCGTCACCCACACCGAGCGCCAGACCCGCGGCCTGGTCATCGCCCACGAGATGGCCCACATGTGGTTCGGCGACCTGGTCACCCTCCGGTGGTGGGACGACATCTGGCTCAACGAGTCCTTCGCCGAGTACATGAGCTACCAGGTGCTGTCCGAAGCCACCGGCTACACCGACACCTGGACCGACTTCGGCATCGCCCGCAAGGGCTGGGGCTCCGACGCCGACCAGCGCCCCTCCACCCACCCCGTCGCCCCCGCGGACGTGCCCGACACCGACTCCGCCCTCCTCAACTTCGACGGCATCTCCTACGCCAAGGGCGCCTCCGCCCTGCGCCAGCTCGTCGCCTGGATGGGCGAGAAGGACTTCCTCGCCGGCGTCAACGACCACATCACCCGACACCGCTTCGGCAACGCCACCCTCGCCGACTTCGTCGACTCCCTCGCCCAGGCCACCGACCGGGACGTACACGCCTGGGCCGAGAACTGGCTGCGCACCACCGGCATCGACACCCTCACCCCCGTCGTCGGCACCGCACCCGGCGGCGGCTGGACACTCCGCGTCGACCGGGACGGCAGCCGCCCCCACCACCTCACCGCGGGCCTCTACGACCGCGACCCCACCGACCCCACCCGCCTCGTCGCCCGCGACCACCTCACCTGGGACATCCCCGCAGCGACACCCCAGGACCCCGGAACCGCCACGGCCGCCGACGCGCCGGGCACCTCCGCGGCTCCCGGTGCGTCCGGCGCCACACGGGCCGCCGGCACCAACTCCACCGGCGCGCGGGACGGCGCCCCGCAGCGCCTCCACACCGCCCCCGGCCCCCGCCCCGCCCTGGTCCTCCTCAACGACGGCGACCTCACCTACACCAAGGTCCGCCTCGACCCCACCTCCTGGGACACCGTCCGTACCGCCCTCTCCGGCCTGCCCGACGCCCTCACCCGCGCCGTCGCCTGGAACGCCGCCCGCGACATGGTCCGCGACGGCGAACTGCACCCCACCGCCTACCTCGACACCGCCCGCGCCCACCTCCCCTACGAGACCGACATCGCCATCGTCTCCGGCGCCCTCGCCTTCGCCCGCGCCCAGATCGCCGACCGCTACCTCCCCGCCGCCGACCGGCCCGCCGCACTGAACACCCTCAGCACCATCGCCCGCGACATCCTGCGCCGCACCGAAGGCTCCGAGAACGGCGACGGCCAAGGACTGCGCCTGGCCGCCGTCCGCACCTTCATCGACAGCGCCACCACCCCCGACGGCATACAGGACTGGCTCTCCGGCGGCAGCGTCCCCGGTGGCCCCGCCCTCGACCCGGAACTGCGCTGGCGCATCCTCGGCCGGCTCGCCGTCCTCGGCGCCACCACCCCCGCCGCCATCGAGGACGAACTGGCCCGCGACCCCAGCGCCACCGGCCGGCAGGGCGCCGCCACCTGCCACGCCGCCCTGCCGGACCCGGCCGCCAAACAAGCCGCCTGGGACGCCCTGTTCGCCACCGACGAGCACACCGACCTGTCCAACTACCTCTTCAACGCCACCGCCGTCGGCTTCTGGGCCCCCGAACAGCTCGATCTCGTACGCCCCTACGTCACCCGTTACTTCCCCGCAGCCGTGGCCCTCGCCGCCCGCCGCGGTCCCGCCCTCGCCGACTCCGCCGGCCGCTACGCCTTCCCCACACCGCTGGTCGACACGGCCACTCTCCAACTGGGCGAGGAGTGCCTGCGCACCGCCGACCCGTCCCCGGCCCTGCGCCGCAAGCTCATCGACCAACTCGACGATCTGAGGAGGGCGCTGCGGGTACGGGGGGAGTGACGGCGCGGCGCGCGGTGGCGGCGGGCCGACGGGCTCGGCGAGCTTCGGCAGGCTCGACGGATTCGACGGGTCCGGCGGATTCGGAAGGCGCGGCGAGACGCGCGGTCCGGCGGCCTCGTCAGGCCCGGTAGGTCCGGCGGGGCCGCCGGGGGAGTGACGGCCGCCGAGCCCGCCGGGACGCGAGCATCGCCGGGGCGGCGCCGGGCCCCGCGGAGACGAGCGCGTACAAGAGGAAAGGTTCCGTCACGCGCCGGCCCCGCTTCCGCCCCCAGCCCCGGCCGCATCCGCTCCCGGCCCCGGCCGCATCCGGTCCCTGCGCGCCCCCGACCCCCGCCCGCAACCCCTACGGACTGCATAGCAGGCAATCCGATCACCGCCGCCCCACCCAGCACATGGGTACCCCTTTCGGGTTGAGCTCGCCCAGCTCGGCAGGTACGCCACCCGGCCCCGGCCAGTCTGTGGTGTGCCCGCTGTCGCGCACCCGAAGGACCGCCCATGAACACCCCGCCCCTCGCCGGCGGAGCCGCAGGCCCCGATGCCCTGCGCCCCCTCCTCGGCACCGTCCTCGACGCGCTGCGCGACGGTGCCGAAGCCCGGGGCGGCCCCCTGCCCGCCGGGGGCCCCGGCCGTGTCGCCGCACGGCTGCGGGAGGCCACCGGGCCCGTCCTCCCCGAGGCCGGCCACGGTCCGCACGAAGCGCTGCGCGCCCTCGTCCGCGCCCTGGCCGAAGGCGCGGCCGACCCGGCCGACCCGCACTGCGCGGCCCATCTGCACTGCCCGCCGCTGGCCCTCGCCGCCGCGGCCGAGCTGGCCGCCGCCGCCCTCAACCCGTCCATGGACTCCTGGGACCAGGCCCCGGCGGCCTCCGCCCTCGAAGCCCGCACGGCCCGCGAACTCGCCGCCCTCGTCTACCCGTACGGACCGGACGGCCCTGCGCACCCCTACGGACCGGACGCCTCCGCACCCCCGTACAGGCCGGGCGGCCCCACACCCCCGTACGGACCGCACGCCTCCCCGCCCCCGTACGCCCCCGCTGCCTCCGCACCCCCGTACGCCCCCGTCGGCCCCCCTCTCCCATACGACCCCGACGGCTCCCCCCACCCGTACGACCCCGGCACCTCCCCGAGCGCCGGACAGCCGCACGCCTCCCACGCGCTCACGGATCACCCCAGCCCCTACCGGCCCGGCACCCCCGCGAACCCCGGACGTACACACGAGGACGAACAGCCCGACGCCCTCGTCACCACCGGCGGCACCGAGTCCAACCAGCTCGGCCTCCTCCTCGCCCGCGAACACGCCCGTACCCGCCACACCGAACCGCTGCGCGTCGTCTGCGGCGCCAACGCCCACCACAGCGTCCACCGCGCCGCCTGGCTCCTCGGCCTCCCCGAACCTCTCACCCTCCCCACCCCCGACGGCACTCTCGACCCCCACACCCTCCACACCGCCCTCACCGACCTCTGCTACCCCGGCAGCCCCGGTGCCCCCACCGTCCCCGTCCTCGTCTGCGCCACCGCGGGCACCACCGACACCGGCGCCATCGACCCGCTGCCCGCCCTCGCCGACCTCACCCGCACCCACTACGCCCGGCTCCACGTCGACGCCGCGTACGGCGGCCCGCTCCTCTTCAGCGCCACCCACCGCCCCCTCCTCGACGGCCTGCACCGCGCCCATACCGTCACCCTCGACCTGCACAAACTCGGCTGGCAACCGGTCGCCGCCGGCCTCCTCGCCGTCCCCCGCGCCGCCGACCTCGCCCCGCTCACCCACCGCGCCGCCTACCTCAACGCCGACGACGACACCGAAGCCGGCCTCCCCGACCTCCTCGGCCGCTCCCTGCGCACCACCCGCCGCCCCGACATCCTCAAGATGGCCGTCACCCTCCAGGCCCTCGGCCGTACGGGCCTCGCCGACCTCGTCGACCGCACCCTCGCCGCCGCCCGCACCTTCGCCGGCCTCATCGACGACCACCCCGCCTTCGCACTCCACTCCCACCCCACCCTCAGCACCGTCCTCTTCCGCCCCACCGGCGCCGACGACACCACCGTCGCCACCATCCGCCGCCGCCTCCTGCACCAGGGCCGCGCCGTCCTCGGCCGCGCCGCCACCCCCACCGGCCTCTGGCTCAAAGCCACCCTCCTCAACCCCTACACCACCACCGACGACCTCGCCTCGCTCCTCAAACTCGTGGAAGGCCACACCCCCCGATGAGCACCACCCCCCACCCCGAAGCCATCACCCTCCAACTCCCGTCCCCGGACCCCGGACGCCCCGCCCACACCGGCCTCCGCACCGCCGCCACCCGGCCCCCCGACCCCGAACCCGCCACCCCCCGGCCGCCCACCGACCCCGACACCCCCCTGGACCTCGCCGGCATCGGCATCGGCCCCTTCAACCTCTCCCTCGCCGCCCTCGCCCAGCCCCTCACCCACCTGCGCACCGCCTTCTACGACCAGCGCCCCGCCTTCCGCTGGCACCCCGGCCTCCTCATCGAGGACGCCACCCTCCAAGTCCCCTTCCTCGCCGACCTCGTCACCCTCGCCGACCCCGCCAGCCCCTGGAGCTTCCTGAACTACCTCAAGTACCGGGAACGCCTCTTCCCCTTCTACTTCGCCGAGCGCTTCCACATCCACCGCGCCGAATACGACGCCTACTGCCGCTGGGTCAGCGAAAACCTCCCCGGCCTGCACTTCCGCCACCAGGTCGACGCCGTCCGCTGGAACAGCGACCGCGCCTCCTTCGAGGTCGACTACACCCAGCTCGGCGACGACGGCGAAGCCGAAGCCCTCGGCCGCACCCATGCCCGCAACCTCGCCCTCGGCATCGGCACCGTCCCCCACGTACCCGACCCCCTCAAACCCCTCGTCGACGCCCCCGCCGTCCCCGTCCTGCACGCCGCCGACTACCTCGCCCACCGCGAACGCCTGCTGGCCGCCGACCACATCACCGTCGTCGGCGCGGGACAGTCCGGTGCCGAAGTCTTCCTCGACCTGCTGCGCTCCCGCCCCACCGGCCGCGAAGGCCTCCACTGGCTGGCCCGCACCGCCGCCTTCGCCCCCATGGAATACAGCAAACTCGGCCTCGAACACTTCACCCCCGACTACACCCGCTACTTCCACGCCCTCCCCGAACCCGTACGCGACCAGCTCCTCCCCGGCCAGTGGCAGCTCCACAAGGGCATCGACCACGCCACCCTCGCCGCCATCCACGACGAGCTCTACCGGCGCACCCTGCACGGCGGCTGGCCCGACGCCACCCTCACCCCCGGCGTCACCGTCCGCACCGCAGGACGCGTCGGCACCACCAAGGTCGAACTCCACCTCGACCACCCCCACCAGGGCGCCCGCTCCCGCCTGACCACCGACGCCGTCGTCCTCGCCACCGGCTACCGCGAAGGCCGCACCGACACCCTGCTCGCCGCCCTCGACCCCTACATGCGCCGCGACGCCGCCGGGCGCCCCCGTATCGACGCCGACCAGCGCCTCCTCCTCGACCCCTGCGTCACCGGCTCCGTCTACGTGCAGAACGCCGAACACCACACCCACGGCGTCGGCACCCCCGACCTCGGCCTCTCCGCCTGGCGCAGCGCCACCATCCTCAACTCCCTCACCGACAGCACCACCTATTCCCTCCCCTCACGCACCGCCTTCACCACCTTCGGCCTGCGCCCCTCCCCGCCCCGCAACCTCACCGACATCCCCCGCCCCAACTCCACCCTCATCGAGAACCCCTGACCCACCCGGCCCAGGCTCCGCCCCTACGGACACCTGGGCCGCCGCACACCGCGCCGGATCAGCGCACCCCGGGGTCAGAACACCGGCACCCCGTCCCGGGTCAGCCGCCAGTCCTCGGCCGCGAACCGCGCCGGGTCGATCTCCCCGGTCTCCTTCACCCACCCGATGATCACATTCCGGATCTCCTCCGACGTCGACCACACCTGCGGCGCCTTCGCCACATGGGGGAAATTGCCGCCGCCGCTCGCCCGGTAGTTGTTCACCGCCAGCACGAACCGCGCGTCGTCCGCCACCGGCTTCCCCTCGAACGACAGTTTCCCGATCCGCCGCCCCGGCTCCCGCGCGATGTCGATCTCGTACGAGACACCGCTCACCGCGTCGTAGTTGTAATCCGGAATGCCGTCCGCATTCGTCAGCCTCGCCGGATCGACCGGACCGCCCGCCGGCGTCCGCACGTAATACCGTGCGGAGAACTCCAGATACTCCCGCAACTGCTTCCCGGTCAGCACCCGCGCCTCCAGCGTATTGTCGAACGGATACAACGCCGCCATCGACCGGATCGTCACCTCACCCGCCGGAACCGCCGCCGACCGCGAGAAGCACGAAGCCTGCGACAGCACCGGCAACTTCGCGTACGCACCACCCGCCAAAGCCTTCCGCACCGCCTCCGCCTGGACGAACGCGATGAAATCCAGCACCGGCGTGTCCCGGTACGGCGCCTGCGCCGCGGTCATCTCCGCCTTCGACCGCCCGATGACCTGATTGACGTACGCCACCACCTTCCGCTGCTCGGCACGCAGCAGCCGAGTGATCCGCGCATCCTCCGGCACGGTATTGGAATTCAGCACCTTCGCCGACACCGAATCCACCGACCAGCGCCCCCGCGACCGCACCAGCTCGAAGTCGAACACCGTCAGCCGCTGCCCCCACTTCAACGGCTCCGACAGCACCACCGTGCGTCCGGTCCCGCGGTTCACCACCCGCCGCTCCGGCACCTCCACATGCGCGTGCCCCACCAGAATCGCGTCGATCCCCGGCACCCGCTCCGCCACCAGCGCCGCCGCGTTCTCCACGTGCGGCAACTGGTCCCCGTACGACGACGTGCCGCTCGTCCCCGAATGCGCCGACACGATCACCACGTCCGCACCCATCGACCGCAGCTTCGGCACCCACTTCGCCGCCTGCTCCTCCAGCCCCGGAAACGCCAGCTTCCCCTGCACATGCGCCTTGTCCCAGATCGCGACACCCGGATTCGTCAGCCCCAGCACCGCCACCTTCACCTGACCACCGCACGGCGTACGGAGCCGCTTCATCCAGTACGGCGGAAAAGCCGGCCGCAGCGACTTCGCGTCCACCGCGTTCGCCCCCAGCAACGGGAAGTCACAATGCTCCTCGAACTTCCGGAGCACCCTCAGGCCGTAATTGAACTCGTGATTGCCGAGCGCCGCCGCGTCGTAACCGATGGCGTTCATCGCCTTCGCCATCGGATGCACCGGAGCGTTCGGACCCGTGATCGGATCGACCTTCGCGTAGTAATACGCCAGCTGCGTACCCTGAATCGTGTCACCCGCGTCGATCAGCAGCGTATTGCGCGCCCCCTTCTCCTCCCGTATCCGCCGCACCAGCGTGGAAATCTTCGCCAGCCCCACATCGTTGTGGTCCTTGTCGTCGAATTCCGCGTCGGCCGCGTAGTCCCAGTTGAAGACATTGCCGTGCAGGTCCGTGGTCCCCATGACCGTGAAGGCGTAACGCCGCGCGGACCGTGCCCCACCGCCGGACACCGGTGCGGCCGCCGCCGACGGCGCCCCCGTACCGATGAGCGCGGCCCCCGCGCCCGTGGCGACCGAACTCCCCAGAAACTTCCTACGGCCGAGCGGCATGAACATCTCCTTCGACGAAACACGGCGGCAGCGGACATCGGCGACGGCGACGGGCCCCGGCGGCAACGCGACGGGACCATCGCCCACCGGGACACTCCGACCACTCCGCCCACCACAACACTCCGACCACCGCGACACTCATGGACAACGCGCGTAGATTCTGACTCAGCAGCCCCACCCGCAACAGTCCCCACAGGTTGCGATCAGATGACCGCCCGGCCCTTCCCCCGGCCCTTCCCTGACAAACACCCCGCCCCGTGCCAGGCTGCCCCCATGACCGACCCCGACACCCGGCCCGCCGCCCTCCCGTACGGCACCCCCGACGCACCCCGCCTCGCCGTACGCGGCGAAGCCCGCATCGAGGCCGACCCCGAGATCGCCCGTATCGACATCACCGTCCAGGCCCGCGGCACCGACCGCACCGCCACCCTCAAGGACCTCACCCACCGCAACGACCAGGTCCTCACCCTCGTCAAGAGCTACGGCGACGCCGTCGAGAAACTCGACACCGGCGCCTTCTCCGTCACTCCCGAAATCACCGCCAAAGGCCGCCACGAACGCGTACGCGCCTACCACGGACGCGTCCGCATCACCGCCACCCTCGCCGACTTCACCGCCCTCGGTGAACTCACCACCCGCCTCGCCGACCTCGACCTCACCCGCGTCGACGGCCCCTGGTGGGCCCTGCGCCCCGACTCGCCCGCCCACCGCGAAGCCCGCCGGCAGGCCGTGCGTGAAGCCGTCCAACGCGCCCGCGAATACGCCGAAGCCCTCGGCGCACGCCTCGACGCCGTCCTCGAACTCGCCGACACCGGCGCCGACGACGCCACGCCGATGCCGCTGCCCGGCGGCGCGTTCCGGTCCGTCGCCTACGGGGGAGCGGACGCGGCCGAAAGCGCCCCCGCTCTCGACCTCGAACCCGCGCGCCAAGAGGTGTACGCACAGATCAACGCCCGCTTCACGATGACCCGCCCCATCCTGTGACCCGAGCGCTGCGACGTTCGCTTATCCGCTCATCGGAGCACCGGCGCGCGCATTCAACTACTTGTCAAGAGCCTTTCACGTAAAGGCCGTTGGGCAGTCACTTCCCCACAGTTCCCTACCTATGAGTAGGTCGTAGGGTCGAAGCATGCGCCGAGCAAAGATCGTCTGCACACTGGGACCCGCCACCGACTCGTACGAGCAGATCAAGGCACTCGTCGAGGCCGGCATGGACGTGGCCCGCTTCAACCTCAGCCACGGCACCTATGCCGACCACGAGGCGCGGTACGAGCGGGTACGCAAAGCATCCGAGGAGACCGGCCGCAGCGTCGGCGTCCTCGCCGATCTTCAAGGTCCGAAGATCCGACTCGGCCGGTTCCGCGAAGGCCCCGTACTTCTCGAACGCGACGACGCCTTCACCATCACCGTCCGTCCCGGCGTCGAAGGCGACCGCCACTGCTGCGGCACCACCTACGAAGGCCTCGCCGACGACGTCACCCCCGGCGAACGCATCCTCGTCGACGACGGCAAGGTCACCCTCCAGGTCACCGACGTCCGCGACACCGAGGTCCACACCAAGGTCGTCGAAGGCGGCATGGTCTCCGACCACAAAGGCCTCAACCTCCCCGGCGTCGCCGTCTCCGTCCCCGCCCTCTCCGAGAAGGACTGCGAAGACCTCCGCTGGGCCCTGCGCATCGGCGCCGACATCATCGCCCTCTCCTTCGTCCGCAGCGGCGACGACATCGACGACGTCCACCGCATCATGCGCCAGGAGAACTGCTTCCGGCCCGTCATCGCCAAGGTCGAAAAACCTCAGGCCGTCGACGCCATCGACGACATCGTCGCCGCCTTCGACGGCATCATGGTCGCCCGCGGCGACCTCGGCGTCGAAATGCCCCTGGAAACGGTCCCGATCGTCCAGAAGCGCGCCATCAAACTCGCCAAACGCAATGCGAAGCCGGTCATCGTCGCCACCCAGATGCTCGACTCCATGATCGAGAACTCCCGGCCCACCCGCGCCGAAGCCTCCGACGTCGCCAACGCCGTCATCGACGGCACCGACGCGGTGATGCTCTCCGGCGAGACCAGCGTCGGCAAGTACGCCACCGAAACCGTACGCACCATGGCCCGCATCGTCGCCGCGGCCGAGGAAGACATCCTCACCAAGGGCCTGCCCCCGCTCACCGACCGCAACAAGCCCCGCACCCAGGGCGGCGCCGTCGCCCGCGCCGCCGCCGAGATGGGCGATTTCCTCGGCGCCAAGTTCCTCGTCGCCTTCACCCAGTCCGGCGACACCGTCCGCCGTCTCTCCCGCTACCGCTCACCCATCCCCCTCCTCGCCTTCACCCCCGAACCGGCCACCCGCTCCCAGCTCAACCTCACCTGGGGCGTCGAGACCTTCCTCGGCCCCAAGGTCGACTCCACCGACGAAATGGTCGCCCAGGTCGACGAAGAACTCCTGCGCATCGGCCGCTGCGAACCCGGCGACGTCGTCATCATCACCGCCGGCTCCCCACCCGGCGTAGCCGGCTCCACCAACCTGGTCCGCGTCCACCACATCGGCGAGGACGACTTCCCGAAGTAACCCGTCATCCGCGGACGGCACTTCAGTACTTTGGCCCGACGTGCACATCCATCAGCGCCACAGAGGCACGGCGGGCCACCGACACGTTCTGCGCGCGGCGGCTGTGACGGGCCTGACGCCACGCCACACCCACCGCGTCCAGCGTGTCCGTACAGAGCCGGACGATGTCTGCGGACGCATTGGTGAAGAAGTAGCGCGGATACTCGTACCGCTTGCGCTCGCCGCCCACGAGGCGGGTCGCCCAATTGGTGATCCGGCAGCCGTCGGAGTGGAAGAGGCCACGGAGGAAATCCCAGGGGTGGGCGTCGACGACGTGCTGCTGCCAGGGTTCCAGGACGATCGGGCGGTCGTGCTTCTTACCGGGCCCGTGCTGCGGGAAGAGACAGGGCCAGTGCGCGCTGTAACAGGACACCATGACGCAGCCCTGCTTACGCACCAGGCAGACGCTGTTGCCGGTTCCCGCACGCAGTACAGCCGTACGGCAAGCATCGATGAGGCCCGGCCACGCATCCGCACACGCGATCCGCATGACGAAGCCGCCGCGCGGGTGCGGACTGATGCAGCCGTCCCCCAGGTAGAGCCCGAGCAGATACGCGTACGCGGCGGCGTCGGCGGGCGGCCGCGGCACACTCGCGCACCGGACGCACTCCGTCCTCGGGCGGGCGAGCGGCTCCAGCCTGACCCGCCACTCGCGCATCGCCGACCGCGATATCCCGGTCTCCTTGCTGACGGAGTTGAGGCTGCGCCCTTGGGCCAGGAGGGCCAGGGCGCGTTTGCGGGTGGCGAGGTCGTACACGGTCGTGTTCCGCCTTCGGGGGATCAGTACTGCGGGCCGATGTGGGTGTCCATTAGGGCCACGGAGGCGCGCTTGGCCACGGAGATGTTGAACGGGGCGTCGAACTTCGGGGTGGCCTTCCATTCGATGCCCACGGCCGTCAGGGTGTCGGAGCAGATCCTCAGGATGTCCTCGGACTTGTTGGTGAAGAAGTAGCGCGGGTATTCGTACCGCTTGGACTGGCCGCCGACGAGCTGACTGGTCCAGTTGGTGACCCGGCAGCCGTCCGAGTGGATCAGGCCGCGGATCAGTTCCCACGGGTAGGCGTCGACGATCTCCTGTTGCCACGGCTCCAGGACGATGGGCCGCTCGTGCTTCCTGCCGGGGCCGTGCTGGGGAAACAGGCACGTCCAGTGCCAGGCGTAGGACTTCACCTCCACGCACCCCGTCTTCTGGCGTCGGCCGGTGGACGGCATGGCCATCACTTTGCGCATGGCCTCCTCGGCCTCGTCGACGAGACCGGGCCAGGCACCACCGCAGTAGACGGACAAGTGGTGCTGTTTCGATTTCGAGACGGTGTGGCCGTCGCCGAGATAGAGGCCGAGTAAGTACGCATAGGCCCTGCGGTCGAAGGGCCGGGGAACGCAACGGGGGCAATCGTGGGCGCGCTCGAACGGCTCGCCGCGGCGCTTGCGGTCTTCGTGGCGCCACCAGCCGACGGTTCCGCGCGGGACGCCGAGTTGCTGCGCCACCACGCGATTGGTGACGCCCTGCCGTAGGAGAGTCAGAGCTCGCTGACGCGTATCAAGGTCGTACACGAATACGAGCTTGGCGGGATGGCTGCCCGAGCGGACTGATTCGCTACTGCGTTCACCGCGTAGAGTGAAGATCGCCAACCGCTGGATTACCTTCGAATCGAAGGTAAAGTGCCCTGGGTGGGATTCGAACCCACGCTGTCGGTGGTTTGAGCACCGTGTCTCTTCCGCTGGACTACCAGGGCTTACCTTGAAAACCAAGGCTAGCGGAGACCCGCCGTGCCTCAAACATACAGGAGATAGGTAGGCTCATGGGGCACCACCTGCCTGGAACGAGGAGACCCGTGAGCGCCGCCGAGCCCGAGCAGCCCGTCGCCGAGGACGATCAGTCGCATGTCCCGCCGCAGACGACCCGTGTGGTCATTGCCGAGGACGAGGCCCTCATCCGTCTCGATCTCAAAGAGATGCTGGAGGAGGAGGGGTACACCGTCGTCGGCGAGGCCGGGGACGGGGCGAAAGCCGTGGAGCTGGCGCGGGAGCACCGGCCGGACCTGGTGATCCTGGACGTGAAGATGCCGGTCCTCGACGGGATCTCCGCCGCGGAGCAGATCGCCGAGGAGAGCATCGCGCCGGTGCTGATGCTCACCGCGTTCTCGCAGCGCGAACTGGTGGAGCGGGCGCGGGACGCCGGGGCCATGGCGTACCTGGTCAAGCCGTTCAGCAAGAGCGACGTGGTGCCGGCGATCGAGATGGCGGTGAGCCGTTTCACGGAGCTGAAGACGCTGGAGAAGGAGGTCGCCGACCTCACCCAGCGGCTGGAGACCCGCAAGCTGGTGGACCGGGCGAAGAGCGTCCTGCAGACGCAGTACGGGTTGACCGAGCCGGCCGCCTTCCGCTGGATCCAGAAGACGTCGATGGACCGCCGGCTGTCCATGCAGCAGGTCGCCGAGGCCGTCATCGAGGACGCCGAGGAGAAGAAGCAGCAGAAGGACCAGCAGAAGGACAAGGACAAGAAGGCCAAGGAAGGCGAGTAGCGGTCAGGGCAGGCGCGCGGCGGCGGGGGTGCGCGGTGCCGGGAGGCCGAGCAGGACGCGTACGTCGTCGGCCTCGGGGACGCGCAGCGTCGTGAAGAGCCGTAGCGCCTCCTCCCAGGTGACGTGCGCGCGTTCCGGCCGGCCGGCTGCCCGCAGGGCGTGGCCGAGGGTGACGAGGACGGTGGCGCGTCGCCAGGTGCCGCCGTTGATCCGGAGAGTGCTGAGGGCGTCTTCCGCGTGGCGTGCGGCTTCGCGGGGCTGTCCGGCTTCGAGGAGGGCTTCGGCGAGCCGGTAGAGGGTGAGCCCGGCCCACAGGCTCTGGCGTTCTTCGTGGAAGAGCGCCAGAGCTTCGGCGTACCGGGACCGTGCCGCGTCCGGTCTGCCCGCCGCGGCCAGGGTGACTCCCGTCGTGTACAGGCCGTGGGCCAGCCGGACGGAGGCGCCGAGGGCGCGGTAGTGGCGGAGGGCGCGGTCCGCGGCGGCCAGGGCTTCCCGCTTGCGTCCGAGGCCGAGCAGGGCGCGGGACTGATGGGCGAGTGCCGCCGCTTCGCCGTACCGGTCGTCGTCGTGCCGGAAGGCGTCGAGGGCCTGGGTGAAGTAGGTGAGCGCGGCCGTGAGGCGGTGGGCGGTCAGTGCTTCGACGCCGCGGAGGTTCAGGGCTCGCCCGCGTACGACGGGGTCGTCGGCGAGCTGTCCGAGGGTGCGGGCCGCGCGGGACTGGATCTCGGCTTCCCGGAAGCGGCCGAGCCGGGCGCGGGCGCGGCTGAGGAGGAGGCGGGCGCGGGCTTCCGCCGGGGTGTCTCCTGCTTCCTGGGCGGCTTCGGCCAGGGTGTGGGCGGTCTGCTCGTACTGGGGGAGGAGGACGGCGGAGCTGAGCAGGTCCTGGGTGAGGAGGAGCAGGTCGGTGGCCGGGCGCAGCTCGTGGGGGCTCCGTCCGGGGGCGGCGGCTTGGCGTGCGGCGGCCAGGAGATTGGAGCCTTGGGTGAACACCCAGTCCAGTGCGGCGCTGCGGCTGGGGAAGACGGTGCCGGGCCGGGTGGCCGGGGTGAGGTGGTCGAGGAGCCGGTCGCCGGGGCATTTGAGCTGGTGGGCGTCGGTGGCGGTGGCGAGGTAGTGGTGGAGCAGCCGGGTGCGGGCGGCTTCGCGGGCCGGTGGGGGCTCGTCGCGTCCGGCGCGGGAGCGGGCGTAGAGGCGTACGAGTTCGTGGAAGCGGTAGTGGCCGGGGGCGGCGGACTCCAGGAGGGATGTGTCGACGAGGGATTCGAGGAGTTCTTCGGTGGCGTCGGTGCTGTTGGCCTTGTCGGAGTCGGAGTCGGAGTCGGCGTGCGCGTCGGTGTCGAGTAGGGCGGCGGCCGCGGGGAGGGAGATGTCGGGGCCGTCAGCGAGGCCGAGGAGCCGGAATGCCTGTGCCTGCCGGGGTGTCAGTCGTCGGTAGGTGAGTTCCAGGGTGGATGCGACGGCGAGGTCGCCGGTGCGCAGTTCGTCGAGGCGGTGGCGTTCGTCGGCGAGTTTGGCGGCGAGTACGGAGACGGTCCAGGTGCGGCGGGCGGCGAGCCGGGCGGCGGCGATGCGGATGGCGAGCGGTAGGTACCCGCAGGCGTGGACCACGTTCCTGGCTGCTTCGACTTCTGTGGCGACGCGCTGTTCGCCGACGATGCGGGTGAAGAGGGTAAGTGCCTGGTCCGGGGGCATCACGTCGAGGTCGACGAATTGGGCGCCGTCGAGGCCGACGAGGTGGGAGCGGCTGGTGACGAGGGCCGCTGAGCCGTTGGTGCCGGGCAGGAGGGGGCGGACCTGGGCGGCGTCGCGGGCGTTGTCGAGCAGGACGAGGACGCGGCGGTCGGCGAGGAGGGCGCGGTAACGGGCGGCGCGTTCGTGGACGCCGTCGGGGATGTGGGTTTCGGGGGTGCCCAGGGCGCGAAGGAAGGACCCCAGGACGGCTTCGGGGGCGGTGGGGGCATGGGTGGCCTGAAGGTCGACGTAGAGCTGGCCGTCGGGGAAGTGGTCGCGGACGAGGTGGGCGACGTGGACGGCGAGGGTGGTTTTGCCGATGCCGGCCATGCCGCTGATGGCTGAGACCGTCGTGGATGGGCCTTGGGCGGAGATGAGCTGTTCACCGAGTTGGGCCAGGGTGGCTTCGGGGGCGACGAAGTCCGGGACGGTGGCGGGCAGTTGCAAGGGGATGACGGGGGGCGGTTCGTCGGTGTTCGGGGGCGCGGGGAGGCCCAGTTCGGGATCGGCGGTCAGGATGCGCTGGTGCAGGGCGGCGAGGGTGGGGGAGGGGTCGACGCCGAGTTCGTCGGCGAGCAGGCGGCGGGTGTCGGCGAAGACGGCGAGCGCTTCGGCCTGTCGGCCGCTGCGGTACAGGGCGAGCATGAGGAGTTCGCGGAGGCGTTCGCGCAGGGGGTGTGCGGCGGTGAGCGCGGTGAGTTCCGGGACGGCTTCGGTGTGGTTGCCGAGGTCGAGGTCGAGTTCCAGGCGCGTCTCCAGGAGGGAGAGGTGCCATTCCTCCAGGCGGGTGCGCTGGTTGTCCGCGTAGGGGCCGGTGAGGTTGGCCAGTGGTTCGCCGTCCCACAGGGCGAGGGCGGAGTTCAGGAGGTCGCGGGCCGCGCAGCGGTCACCGGCGGCGCGGGCGTTCTCGGCTTCGGCCGCGTACCTTTCCGCGTGATCGAGGTCGAGGTCGAGCGGCTGGTTGCGCGACCCGCGCAGTGCGTAGCCGCCGGACTCGGCGACCAGGAGGTCCGCGTCGGCTCCGAGTGCTTTGCGGATGCGGGAGGCGTATGTGCGGAGGGCCGCGAGGGCGGCGTGCGGTGGTTCTTCGCCCCAGAGGGCGTCGACGAGTTCGGCCGCGGTGGTGGTCCGGCCGCCGCGAAGCAGCAGGGTGGCGAGGAGGGTTCGCTGCTGCGGGGAGCCGGTCGCGAGTGGTGTCGCGCCGCGCCAGGCGCGTACGGGCCCGAGGACGGTGAAGCGGACGGAGTTCTGGTGGGGGTCGGGTGCGCTGCGGTTCGGTGGGGGGCTTTTGACGGGGGGCGGGGGGGCCTGAGTGGTGGCGGGGTGGGGTGTGGCGGTGGTGATCGGCGGGGCGGGTGTGGTCGGGGGCGTTGCGTCGTTCTTGATCGCGGTGTGGAGTACCTGGAGGCGGGGTGGCAGGCCGGTGCCGTGTGCCGCCTCCAGGGCCGCTCCGTAGCGTTCGAGGACGCGCAGGGCTTCGGCGGTGCGGTCGGTCCTGTGGAGGGCGGTGGCGAGGTGGGCGTGGAAGGTCTCGTCGTGGGGGTGTTCGGTTACGAGGGCGCGCAGTTCGGGGATGGTGCGTGCGGCGTGTCCGGTACGGAGGTCGGCTGTGATGCGCAGCCCGAGGGCTTCGGTACGCAGGTCATCCAGGCGTTGTATGTGGGGGGTGAGCCCGGTGCCGGTGGCGAGGCCGGCGAGGGCCGGGCCCCGCCAGATGGCGAGGGCGTCGGTCAGCAGGGTGTGGGCGACGGCGGGGCGGTCTTCGGTCAGGTGGCCCCTGGCCTTGTCGACGACGGTGACGAAGCGGCTCAGGTCGATGTGGTCCGCGGGGAGGTGCAGGGCGTAGCCGTCCTGCGCCCAGATGAGGAGCCGACGTCCGGTGCCGTGGCCGACGGTCTTGTCGAACTGCCGGCGGATGCGGTGGACGTGGGTCTGTATCTGTTCTCTGGGGGTGGCGGGTGGGTCGGTGCCCCAGATGTCCGTGGTGAGGACGGGGAGGGGGACGGTCTGGCCGTGGTGCAGCAGCAGGGCTGCGAGCAGTGCCTGCTGGCGGATGGCGGACGGGGTGATGTCGACGCCGTCCAGGGTGAGCTGAAGTGGTCCGAGGACCCGCGCTTCAAGATCCATCGTGTCGGTCCGCGGTGTCGTGAAGGGCGGCGTCGTACAGGGCTGTGTGATGCGGGGCGGTGCCGTGTGGAGCCGTGTCGTGGAGCGCGGTGCCGTGCAGGAGGGCCGCGTGGGCGTGTGCCAGAGCGGGCGGCCGGATGCCGTCGGTGCGGTGCCGTCGTTCGAGTTCTTCGCCGAGCAGGCGCGTGGCGCGGCTCTCCGCTCCGCCCGCGCACAGGGCGCGGGCCAGGGCGACGACGATGCTCTCGTCGTCGGGGTGCCGGTCGCGCAGGTCCTGGAGGGCGAGGGTGGCGCGGGTGACCGCTCCGGTGGCGAGCAGCGCGGTGGCCCGGCGTTTGCCGGTGTCCAGGTGGATCTCGGTGAAGGTGCGCCGGGTGGCGCGTACGAAGGCGGAGGGCTGGAGGCCGGTGAGGGGTTCGCCGCGCCACAGGGCCAGTGCCGCGTCGAAACGGGCGAGGGCGCCGTGGTGGTCGCCTCGGGCCTGGTGGTCGGCGCCGTCGTCGGCGAGGTGGCGGAAGCGGTCGGTGTCCACGTGGCCGGGGGCGACGTGGAGGACGTAGCTGACGTTCTCCGGGGTGTGGCCCGGGTGGGTGGCCAGGCGTGCCGGGTGCTCGCGGCCCGGGCCTTCGTACCGCGCCAGGGTGCGGCGCAGGTGGTGGATGTGCAGGTGGATCGCGGAGATCGCCGATGCGGGTGGCGGGCCGGGCCAGACGCGTTCGCGGAGCGCGGCGACGGTGAGGGCCTGTCCGGGCTGGAGGAGCAGGGCGGTGAGGACGGCTCTGCGCTGCGGGGGGCCCAGTGCGACGGGCGTGCCGCCGTAGTGGGAGGTCACCGGCCCCAGCAGGCCGAAGCGGAGCGTTGCCATGTCGGTGTGCCCCTTCCGGTGCTCCAGTGCGCTGTACGCGCTGCCGATGAACTTAGCAGTGCATTCAGTGGACGTTAAGTGAGCGTGGATCAATGCTGGTTGGAGCCTTGGTCGGGGCGGTATAAAGGGGGTGTGTGATGCGTTCATCGTTCGTTTACAGGGTGCATCCACTCTTGCATGACAGCGTCCTGAGACTCATGCCTGGTCCGGCGCGCTTTCGGCGGGGCCCCGGGGGTGGTAGCCCGGGAGCCCTGCCTCGCCGTTTTTCTTTCCCAACTGTGGCCCATGGGGCGCGGTTTGGGCTACCGTCGTTCCGACTCTTCGCGTCGCCGTGTTCCGGCCGCGGGCTCCCTTACCACGGGCCTGTCCGGAGCGTTCCGCGGTCGTGCGCCGAGGTCGCCCGCTGGACTAGGCATGGTCGAAGGGAGAGTGCGTCATGCACTCGGATGTCTGGATGTGGCTTGCCGCCGGGGTGGTGGTGACGCTGGCCTTCTTCGGGCTGGTCGCCTATCTCGTACGGGAGTTGAAGTCGACGCGTCGGCTGCCGGCGGTGCTCGCGGCCGTCGCGGTTCTCATCGGGGCGCTGCCGGCGGTGCTCTACGCGCTGTATCACGCGGTGGTGGCGACTCTGTAGGGCCCGGGGCCGGGTGGGGCTCCGGGCCGGTGTTTCTTCGGCCGGAGCCCCGATCGCCCACAGTCCTGGACCCCCGCAGTCCCGAACCCCACCGCCCCGGAGCCCCGCAGCCCCGATACCCCGAACTCCCGCGTCCCCGGCCCGCCTTCCTCAGTCCTCCCCCAGGTAGGCCTTGCGCACGGACTCGTCGTGCAGAAGTTCCTCCCCGGAACCGGACAGGACGACGGTGCCGGTCTCCATGACGTGGCCGTGGTCGGCGAGAGAGAGCGCGGCCTGGGCGTTCTGTTCGACCAGGAGGATGGTGGTGCCCTGGGCGCGCAGTTCGCGGATGGTGTCCATGATCTTCTGCATCATGATGGGGGACAGGCCCATGGAGGGCTCGTCCAGCATCAGCAGTTTGGGCCGGGACATCAGGGCGCGGCCCATGGCGAGCATCTGCTGTTCGCCGCCGGAGAGGGTGCCGGACGCCTGGCGGCTGCGTTCGCCGAGGATGGGGAAGAGGTCGTAGACGCGCCGGATGTCGGCCTCGATGCCGTCCGGGTCCTTGCGCAGGAACGCGCCGAGCTTGAGGTTTTCGGCGATGGTCAGACGGGGGAAGAGGCGGCGGCCTTCGGGGGAGTGGGCCAGGCCGCGTTCGACGATCTTGTGGGCGGGGACGCCGGTGAGTGGCGCGCCGTCGAAGGTGATCTTCCCGGTGAGGGGTTTGAGGAGGCCGGAGAGGGTGCGCAGGGTGGTGGTCTTGCCGGCGCCGTTGGTGCCGATGAGGGTGACGACCTGGCCGGCCTCGACGGTGAAGGAGATGCCTTTGACGGCTTCGATCTTGCCGTAGGCGACGCGCAGGTCCTCGACCCGGAGGAGCGGGGATGTGGTCATCGGGCGTCTCCTTCCGGGGCGGGGCCGCCGGGTGCGGAGTCGCCCGGCGGGCGGTCTTCGGGCGGGGAGTCGGCGCGGGGGGCCTCCTCCTGGGCGGCGGGGCCGTGGCCGGCGGCGCGGGCCTGTTCCTCCGCGGCCCGTACCTCGGCCGCCTCTTCGGCGCCGGGTGCGTCCTCGAAGGGCGTGCCGAGGTAGGCGGCGACGACGCGTTCGTCGGCCTGGACGGTTTCGGAGCTGCCTTCGACGAGTTTCTCGCCCTGGACGAGGACCGCGACGCGGTCGCAGAGGTTGAAGATGAAGCGCATGTCGTGCTCGATGACGAGGACGGCGGTGCCCTGGTCGCGGATGGCGAGGACGAGGTCGCGGGTGGCGCGGGTCTCCTGGGGGTTCATGCCGGCGGTGGGTTCGTCGAGGAGGAGCAGGCCGGGGTCGCTGGCGAGGGCGCGGGCGATCTCCAGCTTGCGCTGTTCGCCGTAGGGCAGGTTGCGGGCGAGGTGGTCACGTTTGGCGGCGAGGCCGGTGAACTCCAGGAGTTCCATGGCGCGTTCCTCGGAGGAGCGTTCGGCCTTGCGGAAGCCGGGGCCGCGCAGGAGGGCGGACCAGAGCCCTTCCTTGGTGCGGGTGTGGCGGCCGACGAGGGTGTTCTCCAGGACGGTCATGTTGGCGAAGAGGCGGATGTTCTGGAAGGTGCGGGCGACACCGGCTTTGGTGACGAGGTGGGGTTTGCGGGAGAGGCGGGTGCCTCGGTAGCTGACGGTGCCTTCGGTGGGGACGTAGAGGCCGGTGAGGCAGTTGAAGAAGGTGGTCTTCCCGGCGCCGTTGGGGCCGATGAGGCCGACGATCTCGCCGGCCCGGACGGTCAGGTCGACGCCGCGTACGGCGGTCAGTCCGCCGAAGCGCATGGTGACGCCGGCGGCTTCGAGGACGGTGTCGGCGGTGCTGGTGGATGCCGTGGGTGGGGTCATGGTCTCGTCACGCCTTCGCCTGGGTGCCGCCGCCGAGGGCCTGGTCCCCGGCGGGCAGGCGCGTATCGGGTACGTCGAGCTGGCCGGTCTCGTGGAATTCGAGCTGCTTCCTGCGGTCGGGGATCAGGCCCTCGGGGCGGAAGCGCATGAGCAGGACGAGGGCGAGGCCGAACAGGAAGAGCTGGTAGTCCTGGAGGAAGTCGAGTTTGGCGGGGATGAGGAAGAGCAGGGCCGCGCCGACCAGGGGACCGCTGAGGGTGCCCATGCCGCCGAGGATGACGGCGGCGAGCAGGAACGCGGAGTTGGGCGGGGTGGGCCCGGCGAACTGGAACTGCTCGGGGGTGGCGGTGGTGACGACGTGGACGTGCACGGTGCCGGCGAACCCGGCGAGGGCGGCGCCGAGGGCGAAGGCGAGCAGGCGCAGCCGGAAGCTGTTGACGCCCATGGCGACGGCGGCGGTCTCGTCCTCCCGGATGGCGATCCAGGCGCGGCCGATGCGGGAGGCGGCGGCCCGGCGGAAGACCAGGACGACGACGGCGGTCACGAGGATCATCAGGAGGTAGTAGTTGCCGTAGGTGGCGATGGTGAAGCCGAGGATCTCGTGGGGTTCGCCGAAGTTGAAGCCGAAGATCTCCAGGTTGGGGATGTTGGGGATACCCATGGCGCCGTTGGTGACGTCGGGGCCGGTGGTGCCGTTGAGGTTGAGCATGGCGATACGGAAGATCTCGCCGAAGCCGAGGGTGACGATGGCGAGGTAGTCCCCGCGCAGACGCAGGGTGGGGGCGCCGATCAGCACGCCGAAGGCGAGGGAGGCGGCGGCGCCGGTCAGCAGGGCGGCCCAGAACGGGAAGTGGAGCCCGAGGGCCGATTCGGGGCTGCCGGAGACGAGGGCGGCCGCGTAGGCGCCGACGCCGAGGAAGGCCACGTAGCCGAGGTCGAGGAGGCCGGCCAGACCGACGACGACGTTCAGGCCGAGCGCGACGGTGGCGAAGATCAGGATGTTGGCGCCGATGATCGTGTACTGGTCGGTGTCCTGGGTGAACGGGAAGCAGGCCGCGGCGACGAAGGCCGCGGCGAGCGCGACGCCGCGGTGCCGTGCGGTGATCTCCGTGAGGCGGCGGACGAGTCCGGCGCGGAGCAGGGCGGGCGCGGCGAGCGCGACGAAGATCAGGTAGCCGACGAAGGGCGCGCCGTCCTCCGCGTCGATGCCGTAGGTGAAGACGTACAGCCCGGCGCCGAAGGCCGCGGCGATGACCAGGATCTCGCCCCAGGAGGGCAGGGGCCGTACGGGTTTGCGTGGCGGTACGGAGGCCAGGGCGCCGGTGAAGCGCTGCCGGGCGCCGGGCGCCGGGGCGGCCTCCGGGCCCGCCGGGGCGGGGCGGTCGGCGGGCAGGCCGAGGGCGCCCAGGAACGTGGCGAGCGCGGCGACGCCCGCGATGAAGCCGCCGGCTTCGAGGTTGACCAGGCCGCCCAACTGGACGGCGATGGCGCCGAGGGTGAACCAGGTGGCGGCGAGGGTGGCGAGGGACGCGAACAGGACGGGGGCGGTGCGGCCGGCCGGGGTGAGCCAGCCGAAGCCGCGGACGCCGAGGCCGGCGAGGGCGAACAGGAGGGTGAGGACGCCGCCGGCGAAGGTGATCAACTGGAGGCCGGCGGGGGAACCGTAGTAGGTGAGGTCGCCGGGGAAGTCGCTGCTCCAGGTCCAGGCCAGGGCGGTGGAGGCGGCGGTGGCGAGGGCGGCGGCCGCGGTGGCGAGGAGGGCGCCGCGTTCGGGGAGGGGGAGGACCCCCGGGGGACGCCGCGTCGCGGTCCCGGTTGTCTTCCCGGTGCCGTTGCCGCCGTTGGCGGGTGTGGTGGTGGTCATCGCTATCACGCCCGATCCGCGACGCGTTCGCCGAGCAGGCCCTGTGGCCTGAGCAGGAGGACGAGGATGAGGAGGACGAAGGCCCAGACGTCCTTCCAGGCACCGCCGCCGAACTGCTGCATGCCGGGGATCTCCTCGACGTAGCCGGTGGCGAGCGCTTCCGCGACGCCGAGGACGAGGCCGCCGAGCATGGCACCGTAGATGTTGCCGATGCCGCCGAGGACTGCGGCGGTGAAGGCTTTCAGGCCGAGGATGAAGCCCATCCGGAACTGCACCTCGCCGGTGCGCAGCCCGTAGGCGACGGCGGCGACGCCCGCGAAGACCGCGCCGATGGCGAAGGCCAGCACGATGATCCGGTCGGTGTTGATGCCCATGAGCTTGGCGGTGTCCGGGTCCTGGGCGGTGGCCTGCATGGCGCGGCCGCTGCGGGTGCGGGCGACGAAGAAGCCGAGGGCGATCATGCAGGCCGGGGCGGCGACGATCACGAAGAGGTCGCCGCGCTGGACGGTGGCGCCCAGGATCTCGAAGGAGTCCCCTTTGAACTGCGGGAAGACCCGGGCCTTGTTGCCCTCGGGGTACCACATCCAGACGGCCTGCTGGAGGGCGATGGACAGGCCGATGGCGGTGATCAGGGGCGCGAGGCGGGGCGCGCCGCGCAGCGGCCGGTAGGCGAAACGTTCCGCTGCCACGCCGACGAGTCCGGAGACGACGACGGCCCCGAGGAGCATCAGGGGCAGCGCGAGGAGGAGGGACGTGCCGGACGGCATGACGAGGTGGACGGTGAGCGCGCCGAAGCCGCCGACCATGAAGATCTCGCCGTGCGCGAAGTTGATGAGCTGGACGATGCCGTAGACCATCGTGTAGCCGATCGCGATGAGTCCGTACATCGCGCCGAGGATGAGTCCGTTGGCCAGCTGTTGCGGCAGTTCGTTCACCGCAGGGCCTCCGTGGGGTGGGAAGACGGTACGGGCGGTGGCGGCGAGCCCGTGTGCCGCGGGCTGCGCCGGAGGGCGTTCGTGGCGTCCTGGCGCGGCCCGGGGGCACTGGCCGGTGGGATGGAGCGGCGGGGCCCGGCGGGCCCGGGACCGCGGACGGTACGGGCCCGCCGGCCTCGGCGGTACGGGCCCGCCGGCCTCGGCGGTACGGGCCCGCCGGCCTCGGCGGTACGGGCCGGTCCGGCCGGGTCAGCTCTTGCCGGCCTTGTCGAACTTCTTGAACTCGGCGCTGAAGCGGGCGACCCACTTGCCCTGGTCGACCTGGTAGGCGGTGATCATGGTGTTGGTGGTGTCGCCGTACTTGTCGAAGGAGACGCGGCCGGTGACGCCGTCGAAGGAGACCTGGTTCATGGCGTCGACGACCTTCTTGCGCGCGTCGGCGGGCAGCTTGCCGCCGTTGTCCGCGACGACCTTCTTGACGGCCTGGATCAGGGACCAGGCGGCGTCGTAGGAGGAGCCGCCGTACGCCTCGTAGCGGTCCTTGTAGCCGGCGGCCCGGTAGTCGTCGATGAACTTCTTCGCGGAGTCGAGCTGTTCGACGGGCTTGCCGACGGAGGACGCGTAGTCGCCCTGCGCCTTCTTGTTGAGCTTGATGTAGTCGGCGCTGTACATGCCGTCGCCGCCCATCAGGGGCACGGTGACGCCGCCGTCCTTGAGCTGCTGGCTCAGCGGCCCGGACGCGGGGTACTCGCCGCCGTAGAAGACGACGTCCGGCTTGGCCGCCTTGACCTTGGCGACGACGGCCTTGAAGTCGCGGTCCTCCGGGTTGACGTGCTCGGAACCGACGATCTTGCCGCCCAGTTTGGTGAACTGGGTGCGGAAGGAGGCGGCGAGGCCGGCGCCGTAGGTCTTCTGGTCGTCGATCACGTAGGCGTTCTTGAACTTGGCCTTTTCCCAGGCGAACTGGCCGTCGAAGGCGCCCTGCACCTCGTCGGTGGTGGCCGTGCGGAAGTAGGTGGAGAACTGCCGCACGCGCTTGTTCTGCTTCCAGTCCTTGCCCTGGGTCAGGTCCGGGGTGGTGTTGGCGGGGGAGACCAGCGCCACGCCGTTCTGCTCGGCGACCTGCTGCATGGACTGGGCGACGCTGGAGTTCAGCGGGCCGACGATGCCCAGGACGTCCTTGTCGCCGGCGAGCTTGGTGGCGTTCTGCTGACCCACGTTGGCCTGCGCCTTGTCGTCGAGCGGTTCGAGCTTGAACTCGACGCCCTTGACCTCGCCGGCCTTGTTGGCGTTGTCGACGGCGAGCTGGGCGGAGTTGCGGATGCCGAGGCCGAGGGCGGAGAGCTCGCCGGTGATCGGGGCGTCGAGTCCGATGGTCACGGACGTCTTGGACCCCTCGCCGCCCTTCTTGTCGTCGCCGCGGGAACCGCATGCGGAGAGTGTGAGGGCGCCTGCGGTGACCGCGGTGGTGAGTATGAGCAAGGAACGGTGACGCACGATCAGTCCTTTCCCTGGCGCGGTCGGGCGCGTCGCACGACCGTTTCGCGCGCCGGGCTGTACGGGTGGTACAGGGTCCGTGCTCGCAACGCGCGCCCGGCGGCGCGGTGACTGGCGGTGACTCTAGAGCGGTGCCCGGTGGCCTGACAGCGGCGCTGACCAGGATGTGACGCTCTTGTTATGACCGTCGATGAGCGTTTTGCCCTCATGCTCCTTACATTCGGCGCGGACGCCGAGCGGAGCGTGAACTGGCACTTCCCGCAGGGGATTTGAGGCCGATCATGGTGCGGACGTCCGCATAGCGGATGGGACGTGCGGGACAGGGGAGAGGCCCGTGCGGCAGAGGGGGCCCGGCGGCGGTGGCGCCGGCCGCGCGGACTACGGAGCGTTACGGGACGCGGGGGCGTACGGCGCTGAGCGGACGACGGGGTGCGCGCGCCGGAGAGCGTACGGCGGCGGCCCCGCTCCCTCTCCGGGAACGGGGCCGCCAGGACGCCGTGGGGGCCGCGCTCGGAGCGCGGCAGGGCTGTCGGGCTGTCAGAGGGTCAGCCGCGGTGGTACACCGACGCGTCCACGTCGCGCAGCATGCAGGTCAGCCGGGCGCTGCAGACCCGCCTGCCGTCCTCGTCGGTGATCGCGACCTCGTACGTGGCGGACGAGCGGCCCCGGTGCACCGGAGTGGCCACGCCGGTGACCAGGCCGGAGCGGGCGCCGCGGTGGTGGGTGCAGTTCAGGTCGACGCCGACCGCCAGCTTGGTGGGGCCGCCGTGCAGCATCGCGCCGACCGAGCCGAGGGTCTCGGCGAGCACCGCGGAGGCGCCGCCGTGCAGCAGCCCGTACGGCTGGGTGTTGCCCTCGACCGGCATGGTGCCGACGATCCGCTCCGGCGCGGCCTCCAGGACCTGCACGCTCATACGCGTACCGAGGTGACCGGCGGAGAACAGCGCGGCGAGGTCCAGGCCGAGCCCGGCCCACTGGTCGATGATCTCCTGCGGAAACGTGGTCGCGCGCTGCTCGCCCATGTCCTGCGGCTCCGTTCGTGTGCCGGTGGCGGCGGTGCGGCGCGCCGGGGCGGCGCCGGTCCGACGCCGGTCGTTGAGTCGTGCACGTTCTTATCAGGCTACGGAGCGGCGGTACGGGCCGGGGCGGCGACCCGTACCGTACGCGCCTCCTGGTCACGCCTGCGCGGTCCGCTCACGCTCGCGGCTCCCCGTCACGCCTGCGGCGTCCGGTCACGTCTGCGGCGCCACCGGCTCCAGGCGGACCACCAGCGACTTCGAGGCGGGGGTGTTGCTGGTGTCGGCGGTGTGGTCGAGCGGCACCAGGACGTTGGTCTCCGGGTAGTACGCCGCAGCGCAGCCGCGCGCGGTCGGGTAGTGGACGACGCGGAAGCCGGGCGCGCGCCGCTCCGTGCCGTCGGTCCATTCGCTGACGAGGTCCGTGTACGAGCCGTCGGCCAGGTCCAGCGCGCGGGCGTCCTCGGGGTTGACCAGGACGACGCGGCGGCCGTTCTTGATGCCGCGGTAGCGGTCGTCGAGGCCGTAGACGGTGGTGTTGTACTGGTCGTGCGAGCGCAGCGTCTGGAGGAGCAGCCGGCCTTCGGGCAGATGCGGGTACTCCACGGGCGCGGCCGTGAAGTTGGCCTTGCCGGTGGCCGTGGGGAAGCTGCGGCTGTCGCGCGGGGCGTGCGGGAGGGCGAAGCCGCCCGGGCGGGCCACCTTGGCGTTGAAGTCCTCGAAACCGGGGACGACACGGGCGATCCGGTCACGGATCGTGCCGTAGTCCTTCTCGAAGTCCTCCCAGGGCGTGCGGCTGCCCGGCCCGAGGGCGCGGCGCGCGAGGCGGGCCACGATGGCGGGCTCGGAGAGCAGGTGGGGGCTCGCGGGCGCGAGGCGGCCGCGCGAGGCGTGCACCATGCCCATGGAGTCCTCGACGGTCACGAACTGCTCGCCGCCCGCCTGCACGTCGCGCTCCGTGCGGCCCAGGGTGGGCAGGATCAGGGCGCGGGCGCCGGTGACGACGTGCGAGCGGTTGAGCTTGGTGGAGACGTGGACGGTCAGCCGGGCGCGGCGTACGGCGGCCTCGGTGACGTCCGTGTCGGGGGTGGCGGAGACGAAGTTGCCGCCCATCGCGAAGAAGACCTTGGCGTCACCGTCGCGCAGGGCCCGGATGGCCCGTACGACGTCCAGGCCGTGCTCGCGGGGCGGCGCGAAGCCGAACTCCTTCTCCAAGGCGTCCAGGAAGGCGGGGGCGGGGCGCTCGAAGATACCCATCGTACGGTCGCCCTGCACGTTGCTGTGGCCGCGCACCGGGCACACGCCCGCGCCGGGGCGGCCGATGTTGCCGCGCAGCAGCAGGAAGTTGACGACTTCCTGGATGGTGGGGACGGAGTGCTTGTGCTGGGTCAGGCCCATGGCCCAGCAGACGATCGTGCGGCGGGACGCCAGGACCATCTCCAGCGCGCGCTCGATCTCCTCGCGGGTCAGGCCTGTGGCGGCGAGCGTGGCGTCCCAGTCGTCGTCTGCGCGGGCGGCCGCGGCGAATTCCTCGAAGCCGTGGGTGTGCTCCTCGACGAACTCGGTGTCGACGGCGCCCTCGGTCTCCAGGACGAGTCGGTTGAGCGTACGGAAGAGGGCCTGGTCGCCGCCGAGGCGCACCTGGAGGAAGAGGTCGGTCAGGGCCGTGCCGCGCCCGGCGAGGCCACGCGGGCTCTGCGGGTTCTTGAAGCGCTCCAGGCCCGCCTCGGGCAGCGGATTGATCGAAATGATCTTGGCGCCGCCGGCCTTGGCCTGCTCCAGGGCGGAGAGCATCCGGGGGTGGTTGGTGCCGGGGTTCTGCCCGGCGACGATGATCAGATCGGCCTTGTACAGGTCCTCCAGCAGGACGCTGCCCTTGCCGATGCCGATGGTCTCCGTCAGCGCGGAGCCCGACGACTCGTGGCACATGTTCGAGCAGTCGGGCAGGTTGTTCGTGCCGAATTCACGCGCGAAGAGCTGGTAGAGGAAGGCGGCCTCGTTGCTCGTGCGGCCGGAGGTGTAGAAGACGGCCTCGTCGGGGGAGTCGAGCGCGGTCAGCTCCTCGCCGATGATGTCGAAGGCCCGCTCCCAGGACACCGGTACGTACCGGTCGGCGCCCTCGGCCAGATACATCGGCTGGGTCAGGCGGCCCTGCTGGCCGAGCCAGTAGCCGCTGCGGTCCGCGAGGTCGGAGACCGGGTGGGCGGCGAAGAAGTCGGGGGTGACGCGGCGGAGGGTGGCCTCCTCGGCCACGGCCTTGGCGCCGTTCTCGCAGAACTCGGCCGCATGGCGGTGCTCGGGCTCGGGCCAGGCGCAGCCGGGGCAGTCGAAGCCGTCCTTCTGGTTGACCCGGAGCAGCGTCAGGGCCGTGCGGCGCACGCCCATCTGCTGCTGGGAGACGCGCAGTGCGTGGCCGATGGCCGGCAGGCCGACGGCGTAGTGCTCGGGCGGCGTGACCTCGGGTGCGTCCTGGATGGGGTCCGACGCGGGCGGCTTGCCTGCCATGACGCTCTCCCTTGAGCCGAGTGCTGTGCGGTTAGGGGTACGGCGCCGCCGACACCGCGGGGCGGTGATAGGTGCCGTATACAGAATCCTGTCACGGACGGCTGACGGTGGCGCCGCCGCGGTCGTCGCGGCGGGGATTGTCAGTGGGGCGTGGCAGGATCGGGGTGTGGCAGCAAAGGCAGCGAAGAAGAGCGAAGCGACCGGCACCGAAGCGGTGGAGGGCGGCCGTCCCCGGCTGCTCCTGATGGACGGGCATTCCATGGCGTACCGGGCGTTCTTCGCCCTGCCCGTGGAGAACTTCACCACCGCCTCCGGGCAACCGACCAATGCGATCTACGGCTTCGCGTCGATGCTCGCGAACACCCTGCGTGACGAGGCGCCCACGCACTTCGCGGTGGCCTTTGACGTCTCCCGCAAGACCTGGCGCTCCGAGGAGTTCCCCGACTACAAGGCGAACCGCTCCAAGACGCCCGACGAGTTCAAGGGCCAGGTCGAGCTGATCGGCGAGATGCTGGACGCGATGCACGTCAAGCGCTTCGCCGTGGAGGGCTTCGAGGCCGACGACGTCATCGCCACGCTCGCCACCCAGGCCACCGCCCAGGGCTTCGAGGTCTCCATCGTCACCGGTGACCGCGACTCCTTCCAGCTGGTCACCGACGACGTCACGGTGCTGTACCCCACCAAGGGCGTCTCCGAGCTGACCCGCTTCACCCCGGAGAAGGTCCAGGAGAAGTACGGCCTGAGCCCCGCCCAGTACCCGGACTTCGCGGCGCTGCGCGGCGACCCGTCCGACAACCTGCCCGGCATCCCCGGCGTCGGCGAGAAGACCGCCGCGAAGTGGATCAACCAGTTCGGTTCGTTCGCGGAGCTGGTGGAGCGCGCCGAGGAGGTCAAGGGCAAGGCCGGGCAGAATTTCCGCGACCACCTGGAGGCGGTCAAGCTCAACCGCGTCCTGACCGAGATGGTGCGCGACGTGGAGCTGCCCTGCGGCCCCGCCGAGCTGGCGCGCGCGGCGTACGACCGCTCGGCGCTGACCGTCTTCCTGGAGACGCTGGAGATCCGTAACCAGGGGCTGCGGGAGCGCCTGCTCGCCGCCGACCCGGGCGCGGCCGAGGCCGAGGACGCCGGGCCCGCGCCCGCCGAGGTGGAGATCGACGGCACGGTCGCCGGCGCCGGCGAGCTGGCCCCGTGGCTGGCCGAGCACGGCGGCAAGCTGCTGGGCGTCTCCACGGTCGACACCTGGACGGTGGGCAGCGGCAGCGTCGCCGAGGTCGCCCTGGCCACCGCCGAGGGCCCGGCCGTCTGGTTCGACCCCACCACGCTGGACGAGGCCGACGAGCGCGCCTTCGCCGCCTGGAGCGCCGACCCGGCGAGCCACAAGGTCATGCACAACGTCAAGGGCCTCCTGCGGGTCTTCGGCGAGCACGGCTGGAGCATCGACGGCGTCACCATGGACACCGCCCTCGCCGCCTACCTGGTCAAGCCCGGCCGCCGCTCCTTCGCGCTGGACGCCCTGTCCGTCGAGTACCTGGGCCGCGACCTGGCCCCGGCCGCCGAGAGCGACGGACAACTGGCCTTCGGCGCCGACGACCGTGCCCAGGCGGACGCCCTGATGAACCAGGCCCGTACGGTCCTGGACCTCGGCGCCGCCATGACCACCAAGCTCGACGAGGTCGGCGCGGCCGGTCTGCTGCGCGACCTGGAGCTGCCCACCAGCGTGCTGCTGGCCCGGATGGAGCGGGCCGGCATCGCCGCCGACCGGGGCTGGCTGGAGCGCATCGAGCAGCAGTTCGCCGCCGCCGTCCAGCAGGCCGTGCAGGAGGCGCACGCCGCGGCGGGCCACGAGTTCAACCTCGGCTCGCCCAAGCAGCTCCAGGAGGTCCTCTTCGGCGAACTGGGCCTGCCGAAGACGAAGAAGACCAAGACCGGTTACACCACCGACGCCGACGCCCTGGCCTGGCTCGCCGCGCAGACCGAGAACGAGCTCCCGGTGATCATGCTGCGCCACCGGGAGCAGTCCAAGTTGCGCACCACGGTCGAGGGCCTGATCAAGACGATCGCGGCGGACGGCCGTATCCACACCACCTTCAACCAGACCGTCGCCGCCACCGGCCGCCTCTCCTCCACCGAACCGAACCTGCAGAACATCCCGGTCCGCACCGACGAGGGCCGCGCGATCCGCCGCGGCTTCGTCGTCGGCGAGGGGTACGAGTCCCTGCTGACCGCCGACTACAGCCAGATCGAGCTGCGCGTGATGGCCCACCTCTCCGAGGACGAGGGCCTGATCGAGGCGTTCACCTCCGGCGAGGACCTGCACACCACCGTCGCCTCCCAGGTCTTCTCGGTCGCCAAGTCCGAGGTCGACCCGGAGATGCGCCGCAAGATCAAGGCGATGTCCTACGGCCTGGCGTACGGCCTGTCGGCGTTCGGCCTGTCCCAGCAGCTCGGCATCCAGCCCGACGAGGCCCGCCGCCTGATGGACACCTTCTTCGAGCGGTTCGGCGGGGTGCGCGACTACCTCCAGGACGTCGTCGACAAGGCCCGCGCCACCGGCTACACCGAGACGATCATGGGCCGCCGCCGCTACCTCCCCGACCTGAACAGCGACAACCGCCAGCGCCGCGAGATGGCCGAGCGGATGGCGCTGAACGCCCCCATCCAGGGCACCGCAGCCGACATCGTCAAGGTGGCGATGCTGCGGGTCGACGAGGCGATGCGGGCGGCCGGTCTCACCTCCCGGATGCTGCTCCAGGTGCACGACGAAATCGTGGTCGAGGTCGCGCCCGGCGAGCGCAAGCAGGTCGAGGAGCTGGTGCGGCGCGAGATGGCGGGCGCCGTGGAGCTGCGCGCCCCGCTGGACGTGTCGGTCGGCTCCGGCGGCGACTGGGAGTCGGCCGCGCACTGAGCCGCGTGACGGGCGGGAGGCGCCGCGCGCACGGACGGGTGCGCGGCGCCGCTGCCTCCCGTCCGCGCGTGTGGCCGTCTACGACTGTGCGCCGGAGTGGTCGTACGCGGCCGTGCCGTCGGCCCGGGGCGTGCGGCGGTGCAGCAGCCGTACCGCCACCGCGTACAGCGGCAGCCCGAGGGCGAGGCCCGCTCCCGCGCCGAAGAGCACGGTCGGTATGTAGTCGAACCAGGTCACGGCCAGGTCCCCGTACGCGGCGCGGGCCCGCAGCGTACGGTGCACCGCGCCGCCGACCAGGCACAGCGCGAGCAGCGCCACGCCGAGCAGCCGCCGCCCTCCGGCCAGCGCCGGCAGCCCGGCCGGAGCGGGCGTGTCCGGCGCCTGCCGCAGCGCCGTCCACAGGAACCAGCCGATCAGGGCCAGGGCCAGCGCCGACGTGCCGTACTGGACGTACGTGCAGAGCGGGAAGCCCCCGACGGCCTCGTTGAGGACGGGCAACAGCCGCGTGCCCCAGCGCCCCGGATGCGTGAACGCGTCCCAGACGACGTGGGTCAGCGCGCCCAGCACCGCCGAGACGTAGAACCAGATGGCGAACGCCGCGAGCGGCCCGCCGCCCGTCGGCCAGGGGCGACCGCGGACCACCGCGTACACCCTGCCGCGCCAGGCCGCCGGCAGCAGCGCCACCAGCGGTTCGCGGAGCAGCAGCCAGCCGCCGACGAGCAGGGCGGTGACCAGCACGTCCACCGTGAGCACGCCCGGCACCCCGTGTGTGACGTCGCCGAAGAGCATCGCGCCGGGCACCACGGTGTCCGCGTAGTACGTCAGGTCCGGCGCGAACGATCCGGCGACGAGAGCCGAGGCGACCAGCGGCCCACGCGCCGTCCCGGTCCGCCGCAGGGCCGGGAACACCGCGGCGGCATGGCTGAGTGTGAACGGCATGACTCTCTCCCTGATCGTTTAGGATCAGTATGTCTGGCGTTGAGAGCAGTAGATGCCCGCCGGAAGTTGTCGTAGTGTCACGTGAGTTGGGAGCGCCGGGGAGCGCTGCACGGCGCCGTGCGCGCGGTGGATCAACGCGGAGGGGACGGGCAACAGATGGCAGCCACATTCGGGCGGCGGCTCCGCAAAGGAGCGGCCTCGACGGCGGTGGCAGCGCTCGCGCTGGCCGCCCTGACCGCGTCCCAGGCGCCGGGAGCGGCCGAGGCCAGGACCGGGAACGCCACCGGAGAGCCCGCGGCACCGGCGGGCGACACGCCCATCGACGGCGGCTCGCCCTACTACACCGACCTGCCGCCCCTGAACAGCCCGGTCAAGCCCGGAGGTTCGCCCGGCACCGGCGGCCCGGCCGCCACCGGCCCGGCCGAGGCCGGCATCCCCGCCACCGTCCTGGACGCGTACAAGGAGGCCGAGGCCCGCGTCGCCCAGTCGGACCCCGGCTGCCGGCTGCCCTGGCAACTGCTCGCCGCCATCGGCAAGGTGGAATCCGGCCACGCCCGCGGCGGCGCCGTGGACGCCGAGGGCACCACCGTGCAGCGCATCACCGGACCGCAGCTCAACGGCAACGGCTTCGCGAGGATCACCGACACCGACCACGGCGTCTTCGACGGCGACACCACGCACGACCGCGCGGTGGGCCCGATGCAGTTCATCCCCTCGACCTGGTCCCAGGGCGGCCCCGACGGCACCGGCTGGGGTGCCGACGGCAACGGCGACGGCAAGAAGGACCCCAACAACATCTATGACGCCGCCCTCGGCGCCGGCCGCTACCTCTGTGCCAACAACCGCGACCTGTCCGCACAGGGCGACCTGGACAAGGCGGTCCTCGGCTACAACCCGTCGACGAAGTACCTGAACACCGTCCTGTCCTGGCTCGCCTTCTACCGCAAGGGCACCCACGAGGTCCCCGACGGCAAGGGTCTGCTGCCGGTGCACCGCGGTGGCTCGGGCAGCGGCCGGGACGTCGCCGCGGGCGCCGGGCCCACTCCGGGCCGTACGACCTTCCCCAGCCCCCGGCCCGGCACCGGACACGGCGACGGCGGCAAGGACACCGGCGGCAAGACCACCGAACCCGCCCCGGGCGGCAGCAAGCCGGGCGGCGGCACACCGGGCGGCAAGCCGGGCGGCGGCAAGCCGACGACCCCGCCCACCGGCCCCGGCCCTTCCAAGCCCGACCCCACCGACCCGCCGACCACCCCGCCCACCAAGCCGCCGACCAAGCCCGCGCCGGTCACCGCCCTGGAGCGGCTCGGCGCGAAGGACCTCACGGCCACCGCGGGCGAGGACTTCGCCGAGCCGGTACGCGTACGGGCGAAGAACGCCGACGGCAAGCCGGTAGCGGGCGTACCCGTCGAGTTCCGCCTGATCGGCAGGACCGGTGCCCGTTTCGCGGGCAAGACCGACCATGTCACCGTCCCGACCGGCGCCGACGGCATCGCCACCGCGCCGAAGCTCGGCGCGGGCGACCAGGCCGGCAGCTTCACCGTCCGGGCGACCGCGGTGGGCCGCCAGGTCCCGCCGACCGACGTCCGCGCCACCGTCAAGGCCAAGCCCGCGCCCGAGCCCAAGGCCGACGCGCTGGCCCGCACCTCCGACAAGGAGCTGACGGCCAAGGCCGGCACCTCCTTCGCCGAGGGCGCCGTCGAGGTCGAGGCCACCTACCAGGGGAAGATCGCGGCGGGCGTCGCGGTCACCGCGACCATGGTCACCGACGACCCGAAGCAGCCCGTGGAGAACGACAAGGGGCCGTACTTCGCCGCGGCGGGCAAGGGCACGGCCAAGGATCAGGGCACGGCCACGGGTTCGGCCAACAACCAGGCCAAGGACCAGGCCAAGGACCAGGAGAAGCCGGTCCGCAGCCTCACCCTCAAGACCGGCGCCGACGGCCTGCTCAAGCTGCCGGAGATCCGTACCGACCAGCACGCGGGCACGTTCCTGCTGCGTCTGACCACCGCGGACGGCGCGGTCCTGACCGTGCAACTGACCGTCACGACCTAGCCGCCGCGCGTACTCCCAAGCCACTGCCACCGCCGTCCCGCTCCCACCGAGCCGGACGGCGGTGGCAGTCGCGGTCCCGGGCCGCGGCCGCGGCCGTGGTGCAACGTGTTCTCATCTGCGCCGCCCGTTGCTACGGTGCCCCAGCCTCGACGCCCTGACGCCCGTACAGCTCAAGGGAGGCCGACCATGCGCGCACTGACCGCCGTCGCGATCGGACTGGCCGCGGCCTTCGCCCTGGTCCTCGCCGTCACCGCGGCCGGCGTGCCCAGCGGCGGGACCTCACCCGAACCGCTGCGCACCACGGTCCCCGCACACCCCTGAGAGGGAGGGCGCCGCCGCCATGCGACGCAAAGCCAGCCTGGTCCTGCTCGCCTTCGCCGTCTTCTTCGCGGCGCTGTCCCCGCTGCTGCGCTGGTACGCCTTCCCGCGGCTCGCCAAGGTCCCGCCGAACCAGTACCAGGACATGGTCCTGGAGGCGAAGCCCGCCACCCTCCTCGACTACGGCACGATGAAGGCCCGCCAGGTCCCCGAGGTCTCCATCGTCCAGACCCTCAAGGGCAACGTCGAGGAGTCCGAACGCATCGAGCGGACCGCCGGCCGCGACGTCGTGGTCTGGGACGCGCTCTCCCATGTCGTGGGCCCCGACGGCACCATGGTCTCCCAGATCCCCGAACGCTACATCTTCGACGCCCACACCCAGGAACCCGTGCACGCCACCGGCGAAATGGTCGACGGCGACCCCGTACGGCGTACCGGCATCGAGTTCAAGTGGCCCTTCCTCACGGAGCCGCGCGACTACGACTACTTCGACGCGCAGACCCGTACCTCCGCCCCCATCCACTACAAGGGCACCCGCACCTTCCGTGGCCTGGACGTGTACTACTTCGAGCAGACCATCCCCTGGACCAAGGTCCCGCTCCCGAAGAAGATGCCGGTCCAGGGCATCACCCCGCAGGCCGTCGAGAAGGCCGGCACCAGCCGCTGGTACAGCACCAAGCGGATGTTCTGGGTGGATCCGGTCACCGGCGCGCCCGTCAACGGGGAGGAGGACCACCGCGAGGAACTGCGCGGCGGCAGCCTCGTGCCCGGCGGCGGCAAGGTCACCGCCTTCTCCGGCCACGTCAAGATGCGGCCGGACTACGTGGCGGCCACCGTCGACCTCGTGACCTCGCAGCGCCGGCTCGTCCTGCTCCTCACCAGCCACCTGCCCTGGGGCTTCCTCGGCCTCGGCGCCGCGCTCCTCACCCTGAGCCTCGTGCTGGAGGCCCGCGGCCGCCGCCCGCACCGGGGCCGCCCGGAACCGGACCGCGCCGAGCGTGTCAGCTCCGCTTGAGACGCGCCGTCGTGTACCGGGTCGGCTGGGCGCCCGACGGGTCCTCGGGCCAGGGGTGCTTCGGGTACCGGCCGCGCAACTCGGCCCGTACGGACCGGTAACCGTCCTTCCAGAAGGACGCCAGATCGGCCGTGACGGCGGCCGGGCGCCCGGCGGGGGACAGCAGATGTACGAGGACGGGGACGCGGCCGCCGACCACCCGGGGGGACTCCTGCCGGCCGAACAGTTCCTGGAGCTTGACGGCCAGTACGGGCTGCTCGCCGCCGTAGTCCACCCGGATCCGCGACCCGCTCGGCACCTCGATGCGCTCCGGCGCCAGCTCGTCGAACCGGACCGCCGCCCCGCTCGCCCACGGCAGCAACCGGGCCAGCGCCTGACCCGCGTCGACCCGCTCCAGATCGGCACGCCGCCGCGCCCGGCCCAGCTCCACCCCGAGCCACGCGTCGAGCTGCCCCAGCAGCGCCGCGTCCGACACGTCGGGCCAGTCGCCGCCCAGCACCCGGTGCAGGAAGGCCATCCGCTGCCGCAGCGACCGCGCGCCGTCGGACCAGCGCAGCAGCCCGAGCCCGTCCGCGCGCAAGCCGTCCTCCAAGGCCTCCCGGACGAGGGCGGGGGCGGGGGAGCGCAGTGGGCGGGCCACCAGTTCGACGGCGCCGAGCCGTTCGACGGAACGGGCCACCACGTCGCCGTCGGCCCAGCGGACCTCCTCGCCCGCCGCGTACAGCGCCCCGGCCGCCGCACGCGCGGTGTCCTCGTCGATCACGGCCGCCAGCCGCACCCGCGCGGACGCCGCCGTCACCGGACGGTCGGCGACCGCCACGGCCAGCCACGGCGCGCTGCGCAGCCGTGAACCGTCCGCCGGCTCGGCGCCGGTCCCCGACGCCATCAGGAACGTCCCCGCGCCCCGGGAGCGCGCCACCCGCTCGGGGAATGCGAGAGCGGCGACCAGTCCGGCGACCGCGTCGTCACCGGCATCGGCACCGGCACCCGTACCGGCCCTGGCCCCTGCACCCGCACCGGCCCCTTCCCCGGCGCTGTCGGCGGGGCGGGCCGGGCCGGTCCCCGACGTCGCGTCCGTACGGTTCTCGGACCGCTTCCGCGAGCCGGCCGTCACCGCGGAGGCCAGCCGGCGGGCCTCCTGGCGCCAGCGGGCACCGTAGGCGTCCTGCCCCCTCCGGGCCGTACGCCACGCGGCCGCCAGATCGTCCCCGTACTCCCGCGGCGGCTCCTCGCTCAGCAGCGCGACCACCTCGGCGGCACGGCGCTCGCCGACCTGCCGCGCGCCGTCCAGCAGGGCGCGCGCCAGGCGCGGGTGCAGGCCGAGCCGGGACATCCGTACGCCCCGGTCCGTGACCCGGCCGTCCGCGCCCACCGCCCCGATCGCCGTCAGCACCTCGCGCGCGGCGGCCAGCGCACCGGCGGGCGGCGCGTCCAGCAGGGCCAGACCCGCCGCGTCCGGATCACCCCAGCAGGCGGCCTGCAACGCGAACGCGGTGAGGTCCGCGACCTTGATCTCCGGCGCCGGGAAACGCGGCAGCCGCCCGTCCTCGCCCTCGGACCAGCAGCGGTAGACCGTTCCCGGCGCCTCGCGCCCGGCCCGCCCCGCACGCTGCCGCGCCGACGCCTGGGAGGCCCGTACGGTCGTCAGCGCGCTCAGCCCCCGCGCATGATCGGTACGGGGCTCCCGCGCCAGCCCGCAGTCCACGACCACCCGCACGCCCGGCACCGTCAGGCTCGACTCGGCCACCGAGGTCGCCAGCACCACCCGGCGCCGGTCCGCGCTGCCGGCCAGTACCGCGTCCTGGACGGCGGCCGGCGCCCGCCCGTGCACCTGCAACACCTCGGTACCGGCGTCCGCCACATCGCCCAACTGCCCCGCCACCCGCGCGATCTCGCCGACCCCCGGCAGGAAACACAGCACGTCCCCCGGCCGCTCACGCAGCGCCCGCCGCACCGTCGCCGCGACGTGCCCGAGCAGCGCCGGATCGACCCGCATGCCGTGCGCGGGCCGCACGGGCCGCTCCGGCGGCGCCCAGACGACCTCCACGGGATGGGACACCCCTGCCGCCTCGACCACCGGGGCCGCGCCGTCGCCGTCGCCCGTGGTGTCGTTGCCCGCGGTGGTGCCGTCACGGCCCAGGAGACGGGCCCAGCCCGCCGCGTCCGTCGTCGCCGAAGCCGCGATCAGCCGCAGCTCCGGGCGCAGCGTCGCCCGTACGTCCAGGAGGAAGGCGGCGGCGGTGTCGGCGTCCAGGTGCCGCTCGTGACACTCGTCGAGCATCACGGTGTCGACGCCCGACAATTCAGGGTCCCGCTGCAACCGTTGCAGCAGCACACCGGTGGTCACGACCTCGACGACCGTACGGGGCCCGGCCCGGCGCTCACCGCGCACGGTGAAGCCGACCCGGTCGCCCACCTGCTCGCCCAGCAGCCAGGCCATCCGCCGGGCGGCGGCGCGGGCCGCGATCCGGCGTGGCTCGGCGACGAGGACGCGGCGGGGGGTGTCCGCAGGGGAGTACGGGCCGTCCTGACCGGTCAGACCGGCCAGCGCCAGCGGCACCAAGGTCGTCTTGCCGGTGCCCGGGGGCGCGCAGAGCACCGCCGCGCCGTCTGCGGCCAGCGCTCGCTCCAGGGAGGGCAGGGCGGTCCGTACGGGCAACTGGGCGAGGGCGTCGTGGTGGATCACGCCACCAGTTTCCCGGAACGGTTCGGGCGGGGTGGTGCGGGGCGCTGCCGGACCGTTCCTTCAGCCAGGCAGCCAGGCAGCCAGGCAGCCAGGCAGCCAGGTGGGCAGCCGGCCCGTCGGCCAGCTCGTGACGCAGACGAACTCAGTCCGCGACGCAGACAAAGATCGCCGTACCGGGAATCAGATTCCCGCGCAGCGGCGACCAGCCGCCCCACTCCTGCGTGTTCCACTCCGGCCACTCCGGCTCGACCAGGTCCACCAGCCGGAAGCCCGCGACGGCCACGTCCCGCACCCGGTCGCCCAGCGTCCGGTGGTGCTCCACGTACACCGCGCGGCCCGTCTCGTCCTGCTCGACGTAGGGCGTGCGGTCGAAGTAGGACGCGCCGACGCTCAGGCCCTCCGGGCCCGGCTCGTCGGGGAAGGCCCAGCGGATCGGGTGGGTCACCGAGAACACCCAGCGGCCGCCGGGCCGCAGCACCCGCCGTACCTCGCGCAGCACGCGTACCGGGTCGGCCACGAAGGGGATCGCCCCGTACGCGGAGCACGCGAGGTCGAAGGAGGCGTCACGGAAGGGGAGCGCGCCCGCGTCCGCCTCGACGAGTTCGACCTGGGCCGACACGCCCGGAGCCGGGGCCCGGCCGGTGGACCCGTCCGGCCCGGTGGGCTCCGCCCCCGTACCGATGCGCAGGGCGTGCTGGAGCTGCCGGTGCGAGAGGTCGAGCGCGACCGGGTGGGCGCCCTGCGCCGCCAGCCAGCGGGAACACTGGGCCGCGCCCGCCCCGATCTCCAGGACGCGCTGCCCCTTCAGCCCGGTCGCGGGCCCCAGGAGCCCGGCTTCCGCCTCGTCCAGCCCTTCGGGGCCCCAGACGAACCGGTCGTCCCCCAGGAACGCTCCGTGATCGTTCTGGTACTCGTCCGCGTTGCGGTCCCACCAGCCGCGGCTGGCCCGGCTGCTCTCCGCGTCCGAGGCGGCACGTCGTGTCGCCTCCGGCTCGCACTCTTGGTTCATTGCGCCCCGTCGTCGTACTCTTCGTGAGCTTGTGGCTGCCGGTGGCCCAGAGGCCCTGACGGCCTCGCGGAACATGGCGGGTGCCGGTTATGGGGCGTTCCGCCCCGGGTGTGCGTCTTCGCGCATTGACCGTGTCCGGCTGCCCCCGTATGCTACAAGTTGCGCTGCGGGCCTGCGCACCTCAGACGGAGCAGGTCGCGCTCGCATCTGTATGTATGTCCCCTCGGTTTTCGGGACGCTGCCGGTGCTTCGGTTGGTTAGGAGTGCCGTGTTCAGCCGTCCCTGACGCTGTCCGGTCTTATGCAGAGGCGATACAGGCTCTCGGCGTAGCAGTACCTACGACTTCAATGTCCGTACCGGAGCCCTTTCCCACATGACGAGCAGCACCGAGACCACCGCCACCACCCCGCAGGTTGCGGTCAACGACATCGGTAACGAGGAAGCCTTCCTCGCCGCGATCGACGAGACGATCAAGTACTTCAACGACGGCGACATCGTCGACGGCGTCATCGTGAAGGTCGACCGGGACGAGGTCCTGCTCGACATCGGTTACAAGACCGAAGGCGTTATCCCGAGCCGCGAGCTCTCGATCAAGCACGACGTCGACCCCAACGAGGTCGTCGCCGTCGGTGACGAGATCGAAGCCCTTGTTCTCCAGAAGGAGGACAAGGAAGGCCGCCTGATCCTCTCGAAGAAGCGCGCCCAGTACGAGCGTGCCTGGGGCACCATCGAGAAGATCAAGGAAGAGGACGGGATCGTCACCGGTACCGTCATCGAGGTCGTCAAGGGTGGTCTCATCCTCGACATCGGCCTCCGTGGCTTCCTGCCGGCCTCCCTGGTCGAGATGCGCCGCGTGCGCGACCTGCAGCCCTACGTGGGCAAGGAGCTCGAAGCCAAGATCATCGAGCTGGACAAGAACCGCAACAACGTGGTCCTGTCCCGCCGTGCCTGGCTGGAGCAGACCCAGAGCGAGGTCCGTCAGACCTTCCTCACCACCCTCCAGAAGGGTCAGGTGCGCTCCGGCGTCGTCTCCTCCATCGTCAACTTCGGTGCCTTCGTGGACCTGGGTGGCGTGGACGGCCTGGTGCACGTCTCCGAGCTGTCCTGGAAGCACATCGACCACCCCTCCGAGGTCGTCGAGGTCGGCCAGGAGGTCACGGTCGAGGTGCTGGACGTCGACATGGACCGCGAGCGCGTGTCCCTGTCGCTCAAGGCGACCCAGGAAGACCCGTGGCAGCAGTTCGCCCGGACCCACCAGATCGGTCAGGTCGTCCCGGGTAAGGTCACCAAGCTCGTTCCGTTCGGTGCGTTCGTCCGCGTCGACGAGGGCATCGAGGGTCTGGTCCACATCTCCGAGCTGGCCGAGCGCCACGTGGAGATCCCGGAGCAGGTCGTCCAGGTCAACGACGAGATCTTCGTCAAGGTCATCGACATCGACCTGGAGCGTCGCCGGATCTCGCTGTCGCTGAAGCAGGCCAACGAGTCCTTCGGCGCCGACCCGACGGCGGTCGAGTTCGACCCGACCCTGTACGGCATGGCCGCGTCCTACGACGACCAGGGCAACTACATCTACCCCGAGGGCTTCGACCCGGAGACCAACGACTGGCTGGAGGGCTACGAGGCCCAGCGCGAGGCGTGGGAGACCCAGTACGCCGAGGCGCAGCAGCGCTTCGAGCAGCACCAGGCCCAGGTCATCAAGTCGCGCGAGGCCGACGAGCAGGCTGCGGCCGAGGGTGCGGCGGCTCCGGCCGCGGGCGGCTCGGGCAACGCCGGCGGCGGCAACGTCTCGGGTGGCTCGTACTCCTCCGAGTCGAGCGACAACTCCGGCGCCCTGGCGTCGGACGAGGCCCTGGCCGCGCTGCGCGAGAAGCTGGCCGGTGGCCAGAGCTGAACGCGTCCCGGCCGGTGAGTGCCGTCGGTGAAGACCGGTGAGCGCTGACAGGTAGGACATGGAAGGCCCGCTCCCCTTGTGGGGGCGGGCCTTCGTCGTGGTTCGGGGGTCGGGGGGCTGAAGGTGTTTGCCGGGGGCCGTGATGTCTTATTGGGGCTGCTGGGGGTGAGGTTCGGGTTGGGACTGGGGCCGGGGTCGGGGCCGGGTCGGGGTTGAGGTTCGGGCCGGGGTCGGGAGCTAGCCGACCGGAACGCCCGGGGTGGCGATCCCGCGTCCGCCCGTGACCGTGTTGTCGCCGGAAATCGTCACTGGACAGGTGGACGCGTTGTAGTTGGTGATGTGGAACCCGTAGCGGTTCGGGCCCGACGCTCCGCCCAGGTCGGACCGGTTGCCGCGGAAGACCGTGCCGCAGCCCCAGCCCGGCTGCTGGCTGTGCGTCTCGTAACCGTTGTTACGGGTGTGCTTGCCGGTGTTGCCCTCCACCAGCACCTTGTTGCCCTTGATGTCGGCCCACGAGTCGTCGAAGTGGGCGCCGGTCAGCCCGCTGCCGTCGAACGTATTGCCAATGATCTTCGCCCCGGTGGTGCCCTCCTTGATGTCGATGTTCTCGCCGCCGACGCCGGGCCCGATGGTGTTGCGCAGAATCTGCACGTTGTCGCTCTTGTCCCCGGTTCCGCCCGCACTGCCCACGTACACCCCCTCGCCCATACCGCTGCCGTCCCGCCCGGTGTCGTAGATCCGCGAGTTCTTGATGACGCCGTCCCTGCTGGACTTACGGAAGTGCACCCCCTCCATGTCCAGGCCGTGCACGGTGACGGAGTCGAGGACCACGCCGTTCGCCCCGTCCGTCACGATGCCCTTCTGGCCGCCGGTGACGGTGATGCCCCGTACCGTCCAGTACGAGGCGCCGTTCAAGTGGAGCCCGTAACCGCCGCTCGCCGCCAGAACAGCCTTGGCCGAGCCGGTGAGAGTGATCCGCGCGGAAGTGCCGGCCGCGGTGGCGGCCTTGAAGTTGCCCTGGTACGTACCGTCCGCGAGGCGAACGGTGTCACCGGGCTCGGCGGCCGACAGGGCGTCCTTGAGCTGGGCGGCGGTGGAGACGTCGATGGTGCGGGCGGTGGTTGGGGGAGCGGCTGGGGCAGGCCCCGGAGTGCTCCCGTGCGCCGCGCCAGGGGTCGAGAGCAGGGCGCCGACGCTCAGCAGCACGGCGGCGGGAAGCGACAGAAGAGAACGCGTACGCATCGATGCGCCTTCCTGTACGTGAACGCAGAACGTCACCATGAACAGGGAACGATGGTGAAGGTAGCACTAATCGATGCACGGTCAACCGCGGGAGGTGGATGGGGTGTTGGGGGGCGGTAGGTGCGGTGGTGGCTGCGTGGTGGTGGCGGTTCCACCTTCGGCCCTCGAACTCTGCCGTTCACCAACATGAACATCCGTGTACGCGTCTCCCCATTACCTTCTTGGTGGCCCCGCGATACGCCGGTCGGCGTCGCTGCCACGGACACCTGTCCGCGCAGCATCGGCGGATGGTGCGTCGCGGCGGGAATGCCGGAGGCACGTACGGCGTTCTGGGGGACGGACATCGAGGAGGAGCGGTCACTGTGTTGGATCCCCAGGGTTTGTACGAATGGGAGCCGAGCGGGCTCGCGGCGGTAGAGGCGATCACCGCGCGGGACTCCGCGGGGTTGGTGCTGCTGTACCACTTCGACGGCTACATCGACGCCGGTGAGACCGGCGACCAGATCGTGGAGCGCCTGCTGGGCAGCCTCACCCACCGGGTCGTCGCCCGCTTCGACCACGACCGCCTCGTCGACTACCGCGCCCGCAGGCCGCTGCTCACCTTCCAGCGCCACCGCTGGACCGCGTTCGAGACCCCGAGCATCGAACTCCGCCTCGTCGAGGACGCCACCGGCGCACCGTTCCTGCTGCTGTCCGGCCCGGAGCCGGACGTGGAGTGGGAGCGTTTCGCCGCCGCGGTGCGGCAGATGGTGGAGCGGCTCGGCGTACGACTGGCGGTCAACTTCCACGGTATCCCGATGGGCGTCCCCCACACCCGTCCTGTGGGCATCACCCCGCACGGCAACCGCACCGACCTCATGCCCGGCCACAGCAGCTTCTTCGACGAGGCCCAGGTGCCGGGCAGCGCCGAGTCGCTCATCGAGTTCCGGCTCGCGGAGGCAGGTCACGACGTGCTGGGCGTGGCCGCGCACGTACCGCACTACGTGGCCCGTTCCCCGTACCCGGACGCGGCCCTGACGGCCCTGGAGGCGGTGACGGCCGCCACCGGACTCGTGCTCCCGACCGCGGCGCACTCGCTGCGTACGGAGGCGCTGCGCACCCAGGAGGAGATCGAACGGCAGATCTCCGAAGGGGACGAGGAACTGGTCGCGCTGGTGAGCGGCCTTGAGCACCAGTACGACGCCGTGGCCGGCGCGGAAAGCCGGGGCAACCTGGTCGCCGAGCCGATGGAACTGCCGTCCGCGGACGAGATCGGCCGGGAACTGGAGCGCTTCCTCGCGGAACGCGAAGGCGAGAACGGCGGCGCTTGAGGAGCAGGTGCCCGAAGAGCAGGCGCCTGAAGAGCGGGCGCCTGAGGAGCACCTGTCGCCCATCGGGCCGGTGCCCGTGGCCGGGGGCGGACCGAGCCGTATAGCGTGGGCCCCATGGTGAAGGTGGGGCTTACGGGCGGTATCGGCGCAGGCAAGAGCGAGGTGTCGCGGATGCTGGCGTCGTACGGCGCGGTGATCGTGGACGCCGACAAGATCGCACGTGAGGTGGTCGAGCCCGGCACGCCCGGACTCGCCGCCGTGACCGCGGAGTTCGGCGAGGACGTACTGTCCGCGGACGGCACCCTGGACCGGCCCAGACTGGGCGCGATCGTCTTCGCCGACCCGCAGAAACTCCAGGCCCTGAACGCGATCGTGCACCCCCTGGTGGGCGCACGATCGGTGGAGCTGGAAGCGGCGGCCGGCCCGGACGCGGTGGTCGTGCACGACGTACCTCTGCTCACCGAGAACGGCCTCGCGCCCCTGTACGACCTGGTCGTCGTGGTCGACGCGACGCCGGACACCCAGCTCGACCGGCTGGTACGGCTGCGAGGCATGGCCGAGAGCGAGGCCAGGGCCCGCATGGAGGCACAGGCGACACGCGAGAAGCGCCTCGCGATCGCCGACCTGGTCATCGACAACGACGGCCCACTGGAAGCCCTGGAGCCCCAGGTACGCAAGGTGTGGCACAACCTGCGCGAACGGACCGGCTGAGCGAGAGCGACACACTCCCTAACGACCGGCGGCGCACATCCGCCGACGGCTCCCTGGCCCCACGCTGCCGGCCCCCGGCATCGAATGGGCCGTGCGGACGCTCGACGCCAGGTTGCGGGACGTCCACGTGGGGAATGCGACGGGCGACGTGCTTGTTGAGCCGCACGTAACGCCTGCCGAGCGGGTGACGCATGGGCTTGCCCGTACCGAAGCGGCGAGCCACGTGCAACTGATGGCCCGTGGCACGGGAAAGGAGACGGCCGTGGCCGAACGCAGCCCCGAGACGAACGTCATCGACTTCCGGGCCGCCGAGCAGTTGCTGGCTGCCCGCGACCCCCGCGGCGCCGTGCAACTCCTGGACCCGGTCATCGCCGCGCACCCGGAGAACACCGCGGCCCGCCTGCTGCGCGCCCGTGCCTTCTTCCTCGCCGCACAACTGCGTCCGGCCGAGTTGGAATTCCAGATCGTTCTGGAACGCGAACCGGACAACGCCTTCGCCCACTTCGCCCTCGCCCGCACCCTCCAGCGCGCCAACCGCCCGGAAGAAGCCCGGCGTCACTTCCGCCTGGCCGCAGCTCTCGACCCCCGCCCCGAATTCATCGAAGCCGCCCGCTTCGAGCCCCCGGAAGGCTCCGAAGAGACGTAAGGCTCGACTCACCCTGGCCCGGCTGGCCCGCTTGGGTCCGGCTGGTCAGCCTGGCGCGGCTTGACCTGTCCCTGTCTCTGTCCCCTTGACCTCCCTTGCCCGACTCGACCTAGCCTGGCCTGACCTGATGTGGTCTGTGGCCTGGTCGGCGTCTCCCGGTTCCGTTCGTGCGGCTTCCACCCGGGGCCGCTCCTAGCGGCCGTCGTCTATTCGTCCTCGGCTGTCCCCTTCCCCGTCGTCGTCCTCGCTCCCGTCCGCACCAGGGCGTCCTCGACCCCGGTTCCCTGTGTCGTGATCACCCGGCGGGCGGCCACTCGGATCGCGGCCAGGCAGGCTGGTGCTCCGTGGTCCGCAGCCGGTGGCGGAGCCGTGGTCCGGTTCGTACGGGGGCACGTCCTTTCCCGGCTGGTAGTGCGGGCCCTGGCGGATGTGCCGTATCACCATGGCCAGATCCGTCGCGGCCAGTGCGGTCACCACGGCGCACGCTGCTGCCCACCCCGGCCTGCCGGCCAGCACGAAAGCCGCCGTGCCTGCCGCGGCCCACAGCATTCCCCACAACGCCAGTCCACGGCGCATCTTCAGCGGGCTGCGCGCCTGAAGAGGCTCATTACCGGTACGCATCACCCATCTCCACTCATCACCCTTCACGACTCATCACTCGTTGCTCTGAGCCAGCTGTTCGTGCGGTGTCGATGTGCCTGTCCCTGGGCCTGTCTCTGTCCCTTCCAGGGTCCTCCTGATCTGGGGGCTGCGTCATGTTGCCCGTGATCGTCCCGACGGGGGCCCGGCACTTGATGCGCCGCGGGCTCACGGTGCTCCCCGGGGCAGGTCAGGGCGAGGGTCGCCGGCCGGATGACTGTTGATCCATGACAGGCCGCCGATGTCCAGCCGGGTCCGGGCCCGCGTGACGGCTACGTAGGCCAGGCGCGCTTCCGCGAGGTCGACGGGCCCGGGTAACGGCTCTCCGTGCTCGTCCCGTTCGTCGAGGTCGTCAGGGCCCGTGAAATCGTCCGCGATCCGGACCGTCGGCCACTCCCGCCCTTTGGCCCGGTGCGCCGTCGATACGGTGACCTCCGCCGCTTCCTCCTCCGACAAGCGGTCCAGCGCTTGCAGTACAGCCTCCGTTCCGTGCTCGTCGACCAGTTCGACCAAGGGCTGGAGATCCCGCCCCGACGGGTCGTACCCCGCGTACTCCCGTAGCTCCTGCCAGGACTCGAAGAGCATCAGCTCGGGGTGGGACGGGCGGCGACCCGATCGGAGGTCGTGCGCGGGCTGCGCCAGCGCGGCAAGGGCTCCTCCGCCGCCCGCCAGTGCCACCCGGCGACCCTGTTCGAGCTGGCGTATCACCTCCACCATCGCTCCGACGTTGGTCCGGCACAGGACCGCGTCCGGTCTGGAGACCTTCCCCAGCTCCGTGGCCAGCCACGGTGAGCCTTCGAGCCGGATCGGGGCGGCGACGATGGCCAGCCAGCGGTTGGCCTCCGCGGCCAGCGCCGGGCCGAAACGGAAGGACCGGGACAGGGCCAGCTGTCTCCCGTCGAAGCTGCTCATCACGTCACGTGCTCCGCGCCATCCGTAGATGGCCTGCGCTGAGTCCCCGACCATGACCAGCTGGGCGTGCCCGCGCTGAGCGGTGAAGATCTGTTCGACCACGGGGTTGGTGTCCTGGGCCTCGTCGAGGAGAAGGAAGTCCGCCGCGATCTTCGGGCCGCGCAGTGCCCACATCTTCAGATAGTGGTCGTGCTCGAAGCGCACGGTGCCCCGGTCGGGGTGCTGGAGGTCCGCCCATGCCTTGCGGGCGAACGGCAGGACGGCCTCCGACAACTGCCCGTGCAACACGTCCTCCTCGGCTCCGCGCAGCCGGGGCACATGCTGATCCGTGAGATCCGGGTCGGCGGACTGGCAGAACCGGGACACGGTACGCAGGGCCGTGTACGACAGGGCCTTGTTGCCGATCCGGCGGGCGCCGATGCGTACGGTCGTCCCGGCGTCGATGCCCAGTGAGGCGCCGATACGCCAGCTCGCCTGCCGTGGGGCGTTCAGCCGGGCCTGGTAGTCCTTGCCGATGGACGCGTACGCGAGCGCGTGGGCCGTGCTGCAGGTGACGTGGCCGGGAAAGCGCCGGGAGGCGTCCCGCGCGGTCGCTTTGTTGAAAGCGATGTAGCGGCCCTGGCCGCACGGCGGGCGTCCGCGTGGGGGCGGGCAGTGGGCGAGCATCGCGAGCGTCGTGGTTTTTCCCGTCCCCGCCCCGGCCTGGATCACGAGATGGTCGCCCGAGCGGAAGGCGTCCGCGGCGGCGGTCTGCTCGGCTGTCGGGTGGTTGAAGTCGGTGCCCGGACGGTCCATGGCAGGTCCTCACGTCGTGGTTCCGTCGTCACTGTGCGTGACGATGGAATCGACGGTAGCCGATCGCGGGCCGGCCGTGGGATTTCTCTCGCGGCCTGTGGATAACTTCGCTCCGGCGCTCGTCGGCGGGGCCGTTGTCAGTGGCGTCTGCTTCCATCGATCTCACGCGGTCCGAGCGGTTCCGAGGTTCGGTCGCGGTGCTGTCGGCGCGGTTCCGGTTCCGGTCCGTCACTGTCGCCCGTCGGCTGCGGAAAGGAGGGGTGGGCGTGGACGACCGTAAACTCGCAGGTCGGGGTGTGGGGCAACCCCCGGGACAGCCGAGACGTGAGCGGCGACGGGCAGGAGCGGGGGCCAAGGCAGGGAACGGGGCGGGGACGAGTCAGGCGCGATGGGCGCGTGGGGCGCGACGGGAGCCAGGGAAAGGCAGCGGCATGGTGGATCGCGGAGAGGCAGCGGGGCAGTGGGTGCCTGCCGCCGGGCTGCCGTCCGCCGGTTCCGCCGGTACTGCGGGGCACGCGAGGCGGGAGGAGCGGACGAAGCAGGGAAGTCAGGGGAGTGCGGAGTCTTCCGCGTGGGTTCGCTGTGCCGCGGTTTTCCTGCCCGCCGAGCCGCCCCGGGCCGGCCGGTTCGCTTTCTGGCGTCCGGACGGTGGCCCGCTTCCGAGCGTTCGCACGGCTGCGGGAGACGGAGCGCGGCCGACCGGCGCAGCCGGGGCGGACAGCGCGGTAGGGACGGCCGGCGCGGCCGAAGCGGTGGAGCTCACGGTCGCGCGGCGGCATGGCAACGGCGCCCGTAGACGTACGGTTCCCGCGGTGCTGCTGCCCGTCGCCGGGGCGGTTCCGCTGCTGGCCCGTGCCCGGCACGACACGTCTGCTCATCCTGCCGCCGCCTGCTGGGGCGCGGCCGTTCTGCACGCCCTGAACCTGGTCGCGCGCGGCCGCCTACTGCCCGGACTGACCGACCGGGACAACGACGCATGGCGTGCCGGACCCCTGGAGCCCGAGGATGTCGCGCACCTGCGGGCGGTCGCCGCCGCCATGCCGTCCGAGGGGTACGCCGTTCCGCTGCCCGACAGCAGCCCGTTGCAGCTCCACGACCCGGAGCTGCTGGTCAGAGCCCTCGTGGACGCAGTGGCCGACGCACTGCCCCGTACGCCGGCGGCGGCACACCTGACCGGCGCCCCCTTTGCCGCAGTGGCGCCGCAGTATCTTCCCGGCGCGCGGGACTGGGCTGCCGAAGTGGCAGCCGGGGTGGATGCCGGGGTGCGGCTGTCGCTGCGACTCGACCTGGCTGCCCACGGGCTCTTCGACATGCGGGCGGAGCCCGGGGCTGTGGAGGGCGAGGTCTCCACCGAGGCAGTAGCGGATCATGCCGCTGCGGAAGAGCGCAGTGCCGCGGCAGCTGTCCTCCAGGTGCACAGCCTCACCGATCCCACCCTCGTCGCCGACGCCGTACAACTGTGGGAGGGCGAAGGTTCCGACCACTTCGGCCCGCGTGCCCGCGTCGACACCCTCCTGGCGTTGCGCCGGGCCGCCCGCGTCTGGTCCCCGCTGTCCCGCTTTCTGGAGCGGCCGGTTCCCGATGTCCTGCCGCTGGCCGAGGACGAGCTGTACGAGCTGCTGGGTGACGCGGCGCCCCGCCTGGCCGCCGCCGGCATCGCCGTCCACTGGCCGAAGGAACTGGCTCGCGGACTGACCGCGGCCGCCGTCATCCGCCCGGCCCCCGGCTCCGCAGCCGACGGGTTCGGCTTCTTCGACACCGAGAAGCTGCTGCAGTTCCGCTGGCAGGTGGCCCTGGACGGCCTGCCGCTCTCCGAGGCGGAGATGGACACCCTCGCGGAGGCCCACCGGCCCGTGGTGCGGCTGCGCGACCAGTGGGTGCTGGTCGATCCGGCGCTCGTCCGCAAGGCCCGCAAGCGCGAACTGGGCTATCTGGACCCGGTCGACGCCCTGGCCGCGACGCTGAACGGCTCCACCGAGGTGGACGGGGAAGAGATCGAGGTGGTGCCCTTGGGCGCCCTCGCCGCCCTGCGCTCCCGCCTGACCGGCGAAGCTCCCGTACCGCCGCAGCCCGCCGGGCTGAACGCCACCCTGCGCGACTACCAGCTCCGTGGCCTGGCCTGGCTGGACCGGATGACCTCCCTCGGCCTCGGCGGCTGCCTCGCCGACGACATGGGCCTCGGCAAGACCATCACGGTCATCGCTCTGCACCTCCACCAACGGCCCGCCGCCCCCGTCCTCGTGGTGTGCCCGGCCTCCCTCCTCGGCAACTGGCAGCGCGAGATCGAACGCTTCGCCCCCGGCGTGCCCGTACGCCGCTTCCACGGCACCGGCCGCAGCCTGGACGACGTGGACGGCGGCTTCGTCCTGACCACGTACGGCACGATGCGTTCGAGCGCCGCCGCCCTGGCCGCCCGCCCCTGGGCCTGGGTCGTCGCGGACGAGGCACAGCACGTGAAGAACCCGCGCTCCTCCACGGGCAAGGCACTGCGCGGCATCAAGGCCCCGGCCCGCATCGCCCTCACCGGCACCCCCGTCGAGAACAACCTCTCCGAGCTGTGGGCCCTCCTCGACTGGACCACTCCCGGCCTCCTCGGCTCCCTGAAGACCTTCCGCGCCCTGTACGCGCGCGAGGTCGAAGGCGGCGAGGACCCGGAAGCCGCCGAACGCCTCGCCCGGCTGGTCCGCCCGTTCATCCTGCGCCGCAAGAAGTCCGACCCCGGCATCGCCCCCGAGCTGCCCCCCAAGACCGAGACGGACCACCCGGTCGCCCTGGGCCGCGAGCAGGCCGCGCTGTACGAGGCGGTCGTCCGCGAAACTCTGGCCCGTATCGAAGCGGCCGAGGGCATCGCCCGCCGCGGCCTCGTGATGAAGCTGCTGACCGCCCTCAAACAGATCTGCAACCACCCCGCGCAATACCTGAAGGAGGCCGCGCCCGGCCTGACGGCCCGGTCGGGGAAGCTGGAGCTGCTGGACGAACTGCTCGACACGATCCTCGCGGAGGGCGGCGCGACACTGATCTTCACGCAGTACGTGGAGATGGCGCGCCTGCTGGAGAAACACCTGACCGCACGCGGCATCGGTAACGCCCTCCTGCACGGCGGTACCCCCGTGCAGGCCCGCGAGGCGATGGTCGACCGGTTCCAGTCGGGCCGCACACCGGTCTTCCTGCTCTCCCTGAAGGCGGCCGGCACCGGCCTCAACCTCACCCGGGCCGGCCATGTCATCCACTACGACCGGTGGTGGAACCCGGCAGTCGAGGAACAGGCCACCGACCGGGCCTACCGCATCGGCCAGACCCAGCCGGTCCAGGTCCACCGGCTCATCGCCGAGGGGACGGTCGAGGACAACATCGCGGAACTGCTCACCGCCAAGCGGGCCCTCGCGGACGCCGTCCTCTCCGGCGGGGAGACCGCCCTCACCGAACTGACCGACGCCCAGCTCGCCGACCTCGTCTCCCTGAGGAGGGCCGCATGAGCCGCCGCCCACGCCCCTTCCCCGGAGACGGCGCCGACCGCTTCCCGCCATCCGGCGAGGACGCGCCTCCGGCCGCCCGCCCCGGCCGCGGTGCCGGACAGGACCGCCAGGGGCAGGCGGCGGGGCATGCCGCGCGGCACCTGCCGCAACACCTGGACCGCGCCGACCGGTCACGGACGTTCCCGCCCCTGCCACAGCGTTCCGGCGCCCGAGGACTGTTCGCCGAGACCTGGTGGGGAAGCGCCTGGCTGGACGCGCTGGAGACCACGGCCCTGGACAGCGCCCGGCTCGCCCGCGGCCGTACGTACGCGCGTGACGGCAACGTCGACACGATCAACATCACCCCCGGGCGCATCGCCGCCTCCGTACGGGGCAGCAGACCACGCCCGTACAACGTGGTCATCCGGCTCCGGCACCTCACCGCCGACGAATGGACCGTCCTCCTGGACTCGGTCGCCGCCGAGCCGGCCCAGCTCACCGCACTCCTGGCCAAGAAGCTGCCGAAGGCCGTCGCCGAAGCGGGCGTACAACTGCTGCCCGGCCCGGGCGACCTGGTACCGCGCTGCTCCTGTCCCGACCACGGCAACCCCTGCAAGCACGCCGCCGCGGTCTGCTTCCAGGTGGCGCGGCTGCTGGACGCCGACCCGTTCGTCCTGCTCCTCGTGCGCGGCCGCGGCGAACGCGAACTCCTCGACGAGCTGTCCCGCCGTAACGCGACACTCACCGCCCGCGAATCCCGCGGCGCGCAGCTCGCGCCGCCGGGCACGGCCGCCGGGCCGTTGTCCGACGCCCGCAACGGCCCCCGCGCCGACGCACGGGCGGCGGCTGCCGCGGGCAGGGCGGCGAGGACCGCCACCGCGCCGGGGAGTCCCGGGGCCCGGGAGAAGAGCGGGGCGAGCGAGGAAGCGGAGACGGAGTACACGCCGGATTCCGCGCCGTCGGAGCCGGTCCGGCAAGTTCGTGTGCCCCGTGGCGTGCTCGCCCGCGCCGCCCTGGCCGACAGACTGCTGCCGCCCCTCCCGCCCCCCATGCCCCTCCCGCCACAACCCGGGCAGACCCCTGCCCTACCGGACGCTGACGGCCTCCCACTGGACGCGGGCGCCCTCGAATTCCTCGCCACCGACGCCACAGTCCGGGCACACGCCTACCTGAGCCACATACGGGCCACCACCCCGGAGCCGCAGACCGCCACCCTGGAGCCGCAGACCGACGGCCCACGATCCGCGCCGGCGCAACCGGCCCGGCCGGGCGTTCCGCCGGCGTACCCGGCCGGGCCGGACCACCCGCAGGCGTCCGACCGGTCCCCGTTCCCCGCCCTCACACCCTGGCAGGACGGCATCAGGCTGGCCGCGGCCGCCCACCCCACCGCCGGCCTGACCTCCACCACCCGCGCCCTCTACCGCGACCTCGCCGCGGCCACCGGCCGTACCGTCACGGACGTGGCACGCGCCGTCGCGGCCTGGCGCCAGGGCGGTCTCGAAGGGCTGGACCTGCTCGACACCACCTGGAACCCGCCGGCCGGTGATTTCGATCGGGCCCGCAGCGCCCTGATCGCCGCCGGCCTCCCGGCCCTCCGACCCCGGTACAACCACCTCACCGACCCCGCCCGCGGCATCCAGCTCCGCTTCGGCCACGACAACCGCTGGTACCCGTACGAATCCGACCCCGGCACCGAGGACTGGTGGCCCACCGGCCGCGCCGACGCCGATCCCGCAGGGGCCCTCACCGCGCTGCTCGGCCGATGACTAACCTCGGGACCGTGGAAGGTCTCGACACACTCACCCGCTCCCTCGCACAGCGCACCCCCGACGAGCTGGCCGCCCTGCTCACCCGGCACGCGGAACCGCTGTCCCGCAGGCCGGCCCCGACCAGGCTCCGCGAGCTGGCCGGGGCCCTCTGGTCGTACGAAACCCTCCATCACACCGTTCTCCATCTCGACCACCCCCGCCTCCACCTGCTCGCCGCCACCGCCCGCATCAGCCAGGGCCTGGCCCGCAGCGCCGCCCCCGTACCCGCGGCCCCCACCGCCGGAGCCGACTACCAGTCACTGATGGCGCACCGGCTGTCGTTCCCGGACCTGGCCACCGAACCGGTCCCGGCGGACGACGCCTTCCAGGCCCTCGGCGCCGCCGCCCCCGGCCCCGCACGCGATGCCGTCACCACCGCCCTGGAACTCCTCTACGCGGACGGGCTCGCCGCCCCCACCGAGGACGGCGCCATCGTGGTCCCGCCGCGCACGCCGCAACTCCTGGCCGCCCATGACCTGGGGGTCTTCACTCCTGTCGCGCCGTGTTTCCCGGAAACCGCCGCACCGGAATCCGTACCCGTGACAGCCGCAGCACCGCAAGCGCTCGCTCCTGCCGCGGCCTCCCTCCGGGACGAGTCCCAGGCCGCCGCATCGGCCCTCGCCGCCATCCTGGACCGGCTGCTCGCCGCGCTCGCCGCCCAGCCCGCGGCTCTCCGCAAGACCGGTGGCCTGGCGTTGCGTGAGATCAAGCGGCTGGCCAAGGCGGCGGGGACCTCCGAAGCCCGTACCCGCCTCCTGCTCGACCTCGTGCTCGCCGCCGACCTCGTCGCCCTGAAGCGGACTCCCGCCGGCATCACGGCGGTGCCTACCGGGGCGTACGACGCATGGTTGGCCGAGGCGCCCGGTGACCGGCTGGTGCCGGTCCTCACCGCATGGACCGGCCTCTGGGCCATCCCCACCTACACGCCGTTCGGCGAAACCCCCACCGCCTTGGTGCGCGGCGAGGACCGGCACGCTCCGGCGCTGCGCCATGCGCTCCTCAAAGCTCTGGCCAGCGCCCCGGCGGGTGAGCAGCCTCCCCGGCTTCCGGCGGACCCGTCCCTCCCGGCCGGGCCGTCCGGAGCGCCGGACCACCGGCCCGACCTGCCCGCGCTCCTCGACGCCGCGGCCTGGCACCGGCCGCTGGCCGTCGTCGGTGAGCCGCTGGCCGAGGACCGTGCCGCGCACATCCTGGACGAGGCCGCCTTCCTAGCACTCGTCGCACACGGTGCCCTGACCCCTCTGGGCCATGCTCTGCTCGCAGCGTCCCCAGCGGACCCCGAAGTGCTTGGCTCGTACCTCCGGGAGCTGCTTCCGCCGCCCGTCGGGCAGGCCCACTTCCAGGCCGACCTGACGGCCGTCGTGCCGGGAGCCCCGTCCGCGCCCCTCGCGAGCCTGCTGTCCTCGGCCGCCGACCGCGAATTCGAAGGGCACGCCGTGACCTGGCGGTTCAGCCCGGCGTCCGTACGCCGGGCGCTCGACGCCGGACACGGAGCCGCGGATCTGCTCACCGCACTTGCCGAAGTGTCCGCGGCGGGCCCCCTGCCGCAGCCCCTGACCTACCTCGTCCAGGACGCCGCCCGTGCGCACGGCCGGATGCGTGTACTGCCCACCGCATGCTGCGTCCGCTCCGACGACGAGGCCCTGATCCGCGAACTCGCCGCCCACCGCGCCCTCCAGGCCCTCGGCCTGCGCGCCATCGCCCCCACCGTCCTCGCCAGTGCCCGGCCGCCCGCCGAGACGCTCGAAGCGCTCCGCGGTGCCGGTTACGCTCCCGCGCTCGAATCCGAAACCGGCACCGCGTCCGTCGAACGGCCCACCGGCCACCGCACCGGCGTCACCTCGTCCGGCCCCGCCACCGCGCCCCTGACCCTTGCCCGACGACTCCTTTCGGGGTGAGGGAAGCGGCGGAGGACGGTGACTGTCAGTGGTGTCAAGTAGCTTGGGAGAAGAAGGAGTCGGAGGGGCGAGCGGAGGGAACGGGCGAAGCGGGCGGGGGACATCCTCCCCTACCGTGGCAGCGACGCACCGTGACAGCGAGCACGTCCGTACACCTCGTACGGCAGGGACAAGGGGGGACCGATGGACGCGGAGTTGACGGCGCTCGCGACGGCGGGGGCGACGGCGCTGGTGCAGCAGATGGCGACCGAGGGCTGGACGCAGGCACGGCAACGGGTGGCGGCGTTCCTCGCGCGGCGCCGGGGCGGCAGTGCGGAAGAAACTCTCGAAGGGGAGCTGGAAGTGTCGCGCACGGAGCTGGTGACCGCGCAGCGCGACGGTGACGAGGACGGCGCGGCCGACGTGGCGGCCGAGTGGCGCGTGCGGCTGCGGCGGGCACTCCGCGACGACCCGGCGGCGGCCGAGGAACTGCGGCGGCTGCTGGCGGAACTCCGGCCGGACGAGGGCACCAGGGTCGAGGTGCGAGAGGTGCACAACTCCATCAGCGGCGGGGTGCATCACGGGACGACCATCCAGGCCGGTGTGGTCACCCGGCTGGACCAGCGTGGCGGTGGGTTCGGCGAAGGGCCCGCTCGTGGCTGACCCGGAGCCCGGCGCTCCTGCACCCTCCTCCTCCGTGCCCGGCGCGGCCCCGCCCGATGAGCGCTCCCTCGATACGACCCTGCCCGATGAGTCCTCACGCGCTGAGGCTCCGCTCGATGCAGCCACGCCCGTTCCGGCGGCCGCCGGTGTGCGGAACGAGATCAGTGGCGGGACGGTGTACGGGGCCGTCGTGCAGGCCCGGACGATCGGCACGGTGACGATCCAGGAGGCCACACCGGCGATCATGCCGGGCGCGCCGGTGCCCCGTACGCTGCCCCCGGGCACCCGCCATTTCGTCGACCGTGACGCCGTACTGGCCGAGGTGACGCGCTTATTGGACGAGGCGTCGCCGAGGGACGGCGCCGGCGGCACGGGGGAGGCCGGAGCGCCCCTTGTGGTCGTCTTGTGGGGGCCGGGCGGGGTGGGCAAATCGGCCACCGCCCTGCGTCTGGCCGCCGCGCTGCGGGGACGCTTCGGGCAGGGCGAGCTGTACGCGGACCTGCGCGGGGCGTCCGCCACGACCGCGGCCGCGCCGTCCGACGTGCTGTCGCGCTTCCTGCGGGACCTCGGGGTCCACCGGGACTGGATACCGGCGGAACCCGACGCCCAGGAGAGCACGTTCCGCAGCGTGACGGCCGATCGGCGCATCCTCACGGTGCTGGACGACGCGCATTCCGCCGCACAGGTACGGCCGTTGCTCGCCGCGTCACCGGGCTCCCTGACGATCGTGACCAGCCGGACCGACCTGGGCCGCCTGGTGATCGAGTACGGCGCGCACACCGTACGGCTCGGACCGCTGCGCACACCCGACGCGGTGGGGCTGCTCGCCCGCCTGGGCGGGACGGGCCCGGGAGTCGAGGCGGTGGCGCGGCGGTGCGGCGGTATGCCGCTCGCGCTGTGCGCGATCGGGGCACGCGCCGCCGTCCGGCAGCAGCCGGACTGGGAACGGCTGGAGCGCGAGATGAGCACGAACGGCGGGAACGAGGCGGCGCCCCCGCCGCACGGCGCGGATGCGGCGGCCGCCGCGCCGAACTCCGAACCAGCCGCATCCGGTGCCCCCGTCACCGCACCTGACCCCTCCACCGCAGTCGCCGCACCCGCCGATACGGCGGAAGAGCCGATGCGCGGCGCGATGGACGCCTCGTACGGGCACCTTTCGGAGGCCGCGGCCCGGCTGTTCAGGCTGGCGAGCCTGCGGCCGTGGCGGCATCTGACGCCGGGCGCCGCCGCGGCCGCCGCGGGAATCCCCGAGGACGCGGCGGGCCCCCTGCTCGCCGAACTCGCCGACGCGCGGCTGCTGGAGGACGCGACCGGCGAGGAAGGAGGGGCGGAAGCCGGGCCAGAGGGCCGGGCCGACGCTTCCGGCCAGGTGCGTTACCGGTTTCACGACCTGTGGCGGGAGTACGCGCAACAGCGTGCGCCGGCCCAGGACGGAATCGCGGGGGCCGCGGCAGCCGTCCGCCGCACGCTGCTCTGGTACGTGCGGGCCGCAGCCGCGGCCGATGCGTGCGTGCTGCCGGGCCGCTGGCACCTGGGGCCCGCGTACACACGGTTGGCGGGCCGGCCTGCGGCCTACGAGAACGGCATCAGCGCGCTGGCCTGGCTGCGGGGCGAACGGGAAAATCTGGCGGAGGCGGTACGGGCCGCGGCCGACCACGGACTCGACGACCTGACGTGGCAGTTGTGCGAGGCCATGTGGGGGCTGCACCTGCGGCTCGGCTTCCACCAGCAGTGGGTCTCCACCCACCGGCTCGGCGTCGAGGCCGCCGCCCGCTGCGCGGAGGAGTGCCCCGAGGCCGAAGGGCGGATGCGTGCCCAGCTCGGTTTCGCCCACTTGGGACTGGCGCAGTACGGGCAGGCGGGGGCTCAGTTCGCGGCGGCGGCCGCGGCCGACCGGCGGGCCGGGCACGTACGGGGTGAGGCGACGGCGGTGGAGTCCCTGGGACTGCTGCATCTGAAGCAGGAGCGGTGGAGCGACGCCGCCGAGTGCTTCCGGGCGGCCAGGCGCCTGGCACAGCAGGTCGGCGACCCGCGTGCGCTGGCGCTGCTCGAACATCACCTCGGACGGTCGCTCCAGGGCATGGGCCGCCACGAGGAAGCGGTCGTTCAGCTGCGGCACGCGCAGGAGCTGATACGCGCGCTGCCCGACCCGTACAACGAGGCCCGGGTGTTGATGAGCCTCGGACGGACCCTGCTCGACGCCGGGCGTGCCGAGGAGGCGGACGAGGCGCTCGGCCGGGCCGCGTCGGTCATGGCGACGGAAGGCTCGGTCGTCCAGCAGGCGGACCTGGCGGAGCTGCGCGCCGACCGGGCCGGACTGGCCGGGGACACGGCGGGCGAGAGCCGGTACCTGCGGGCAGCGCTCGGCTTCCACGAGAGGACGGGGTCACCCAGGACCAGTGCCGTTCGGGCACGGCTCGGCCGGCTGGAGGCCGCCGCCCGGTGGAGAGCGGCTCCGAGCGGGGAGGCCGGCGAGGAGGTCAGCGAGGAGGAGTGATCGTCACCGTCAGGTGGTGGCTGGTGCCGCCTGTCACCACGACCAGGCCGTCGAGGAGTTTTTCAACCGGCTTTCCGCGCTCGTACCAGGCGTAGAGGGCCGAGGCGTAGACGGCCGGATCGCACAGGTCGCGATGGCCGTCCGGGCCGGGTGCCGCGGTGAGGGTGACCAGGCGCCCGTCCGGAATGCGTACGAGGCAGGTGTCCGGCGCGGTGACACACGCGGCCATGGCGCAGTGCCGGTGGTGCCGCATCGCCTCCTGGGCCCACGCCGCGGGTTCGGGCCGGGAGTCGTGGAGCACCAGGTCGGCGAGGGCCAGCCGGGTCGCGTCCGGGACATCCTCGTGGACGGCGGTGTGGGCGCCGGGGTGCACAGCGGTGTGGGCAGGGCTGTGGGCAGGGGCCGGTGATGCGGTGGGGACGGCACCCGGGGGTGCGGTGGGTTCCGGGCCCAGGCCCGGTGCCGGGACCGGAGCCGGGTGTGATGCCGCGCCGAGGCTGTCCGTATGGCGGGTGACGGCTATCTCGGGAGGCGCGGCGGGGCGGTGGTCGCGCAGGCGGGTCAGGACCCGGAGGGGAGCCAGAAGCGGAGGGGCGGGCGGGACGTCGGAGGGCAGGTCACCGAACGTGGGGTCGAGCAGTCGCGGCAGGTAGGCCGGAGTGCCGGGCTCGGCGAGGCCCATGAGCCCGTAGAAAGTGCGCCGGAGCAGCGCGGCCGAACTGCCCGGAGAGGAACTGGCCAGGGCGGTGAGCTGGGCGTAACGGTCGGGGCGGTGGTGGGCCAGCAGCTCGTCGAGCTGGGGGAGGAGCGGTTCGTACGGGCGTAGACGGGGAGCCGTGCGGCCCAGTTCGGCGACGGGCGACGCCGGGTCGAGGTCTGCTTCCGGGAAGGCACCGAGCAGGACGGGCGTGCCGATGGCGGCCGCGTAGTACGTCACGCTGCCGTGATCGCCTATGACGGCGTCGGCGGCGGCCAGGACCTGCCGCCACGGCCCGAGCGGCGGGACCACGGTCAGCCCGGCCTGCTCGGCACGGCGCAGCCAGGCACGCACCTGACCAGGGCCGTGACCGTGCCAGATGTTCGGATGCAGGACGGCGCAGCGGCGGTAGGAGTCGACGGGCAGTTCGCGGGTGAGGCTTTCCAGCAGCCGGGGGAGGACGTCGTCGGCGTCGCCGAACAGGGAACGCGGTCCCCAGGTGGAGTTGACGACGACGAGGCGCTGGCCGGCGGACACGCCGAGTGCGCGGCGGAAGCTGTCACGGTGGGGGAGCGCGGCCAGCAGGCGGTCGAAGCAGGGGTCACCGGCGAGTACGGCGGTACGGGCAGCGGGCGGGCAGGCGTCGCGGAGGCGTGAGAGCTGTTCGGGGTGGGACAGGACGGTCGTCGTCGCGACGGGCGCACCGTCCCGCAGCAGCCACTCCGGCGAGAGCCCGAAAACCGGCGCCCGTCCAGCATCCTGCTCCGGCCCCGGCCCCGGCTCCCGGTGTCCGGTGTCCGGTGTCCGGTGTCCGGTGTCCGGTGTAGGCAGCCTCTTATTGTAGCCAATGCCGTGCGACAGGACAGCCAACTTCCCTTTAATCAGATGAAGTTCGCCGCCATAGCTGGCACTGACCGCCAGGTCCACCGGGGTCTCCACGGCCTGCTCCCAGGGCAGGACGGGCAGCCCGGCGTCCGCCAGCAGTTCCGGTACGCCGTGCAGGTACGGCGAGGAACCCGTACACGTCGCCAGGCACTGGACGCGCGGATCGGCGTCGAACAGGGGCAGCACGTCCAGGAGCCGGGTGGCGGAGGTGACGTTGTGCACGACGAACAGGACGCGTGCGACCCCGGTCCGGGTGGACCACTGCGACGCCTCCGGGCCGACCGGAACCCGCAGCCACTTCTGCCCGTCCGTGACCGCTTCCCCCACACACCTCACCCTTCACCCCTGGTTCGACCGGCCACCCTAGCCGCTGTGCTCGGTCATCCGGCGCGCCCGGCACAATGTAGAGGTGCGGCTCGAAGCGATCACCTGGGACCGGCTGACGGACGCGCTCGCCGAGCGCATCGGTGCGACGACGTCGGCGGACGGCGGCCCGTGGCTGCGTGTGGCCGTCGACGGAGCGTCGGCGGCCCGCCCGGCCGACGCCGCCGGACGGCTCGCCGAAGCGCTGCGGCTGCGCGGCAGGCCCGTACACGTCGTCGCGGCCGAGGGCTTCCTGCGTCCCGCGTCCCTGCGCCTGGAGTACGGGAAGGAGGACCCCGACGCGTATTACGACACGTGGTTCGACCGGCAGGCGCTCTGGCGGGAGGTGTTCACGCCACTCGACCCGGGCGGTACGGGACGGGTGCTGCCGGACCTGTGGGACCCCCGGACGGACCGGGCCACGCGCAGCCCGTACGCCGAACTGCCGCCGGGCGGCGTGCTGCTCCTGCACGGTCCGCTGCTGTTCGGGCACTGGTTCCCCTTCGACCTGTCGGTCCACCTGAAACTGTCGTCCGCCGCGCTGGCCCGCCGCACTCCGCAAGACGAGCGGTGGACGCTGCCCGCCTTCGCGCGGTACGAGGACGAGGTACGGCCCGAGGAGGCCGCCGATGTCGTCGTGAAGGCGGACGATCCCGACCGCCCGGCCTGGAACGGACACGGCTGACCCGCCGATCACGGTCACCCGCCTCCCGAGAACCGGCACACGCCGCCGCGAAAGCCGCCCCACCAGAAAGCCGCCCCCTTTCCGAAAAGTCGTCCCGCTCCCGAAAACCGTACGCCCCACCACTGACAAGCCGTCACCGCCGAGTGCGGTGCCGGTTAGCGTGAGCCGACGACCACGGCGTGCGGAAATCCGGGAGGGCGCTGCGCATGGAGGACATCGGCTGGGACACGGACGCGGCGCAGTGGCTGAACCCACCGCCGGAAGCGGTGCGCGAGCCGGCGGTGGTGGGCGGTGGCACGCTGGTCGTCACAGCCGCCGAGGGGAGTGACTTCTGGCGGCGGACCAGTTACGGCTTCGACCGGGACACCGGCCACGCGCTGCTGACGCCCTTCCCCGCGGACTCGGCCGTGGAAGTCTCCTTCATCGCCGCTTTCGACGCACTGTACGACCAGGCCGGGGTGCTGGTGCGGGTGGACGGCCGCACCTGGGTCAAGGCCGGGGTGGAAATGAGCGACGGCGCGCCGCAGTTGGGCGCGGTGGTCACCCGTGAGTGGTCGGACTGGTCGCTGGCGCCCGTGCCGTCCTGGGCGGGGCGCGAGGTCACCGTGCGCGTGAGCCGCAGCGGTGACGCGCTGACCGTGCGGGCGCGGCGCGAACAGGAACCGTGGCGCATGGTGCGGCTGGCGCCCCTCGCCCCGGACGCGACGGCGGCCGCGGGGCCGTTCTGCTGCGCGCCGCAGCGGGCCGGGCTGCGGGTACGGTTCACCCGCTTCGCCACGGGCCCGGCCGATACGTCCCTCCACTGAGCGCCCGCCGGGCCGCCCCGGACCGTGTCAGGCGTCGGCCAAGGCCAGCAGCTTGGTCACCGTGTTCCAGTTGCGGGCGGTGGCCGTCACGCCGAGCCGGGCGCGGGACACGGCTTCGGCGAGCTTGGAGCGGCCGACTCCGCCCGGGCACCACAGGTACAGTTCGCGGCCGGTCAGCCGCAGCCGGTCCGGGGCGTAAGCGTCGGAATGCAGCGCCGCCAGCGGGGCCACGTCGGCGGGGATGTCGGACAGGAACGTCACATGCAGGGTCTTCGGCTCCGCCTCCGCCTGCGGGAAGGGATTGGCCGCGACGGTGGCGGCCAGCTCGTCGCGCGTGCGGACCATCACCGGAACGGGGAAGCCCAGGTCGTCGGCGATCCGCGCCTCGATGCGGCGCGCGGTCTCCGCGGGTGGCGTGCCCGGGTCGGCGAAGACGATGTTGCCGGTCTGCAGGAGGACCGTCACGTCCGTGTGGCCCAGCGACGCGAACAGCTCACGCTGCCGTGCCATGGGGAACTTCTTGTTGCCTCCGACGTTGATGCCGCGGAGCAGGGCCACCTGGCGGGACATGGCGTATACGCGTCTTTCGTTCGGGCGGAGCGAGAGGACGGTGGGCGCGGGGAAGCCGAGGGAACCGGAGTGCGAGGCCGTCGGCGTAACCGGGAGGACAGCGGTACGGGGACGAGGGCAGCGGTACGAGGACGAAGCCCCGGGGGCCGTCAGAAGAGAGGCTGCGGGAGGACACCCTCCAGAGCCAGCAGCCGGCGCTTGGTCTCCAGACCGCCGCCGAAACCCCCGATGCCGCCGTCGCTGGCCACCACCCGGTGGCAGGGCACGACGACCGGGAGCGGGTTGGAGCCCATGGCCGCTCCCACCGCACGGGCGGCTCCTGGTTCACCGACCCGGTCGGCGAGATCCTGGTAGCCGACCACGGTGCCGTACGCGACGTCGGTGGCCAGCACCCGCAGCACCCGCTCGTTGAAGCCCGAGGACCCCGAGGACAGGGACCAGTCCAGAGGGACGGTGAAGGTGTGCAGACCGCCGTCGAAATACCGGGTCAGCTCGTCGGCCGCCGTGGCCAGGTGGGGTATCTCCGGCAGTGGCTCCCGGCCGAACGCCTGCCGGAGGCGGCCCAGCGCCCGGTGGGTGGTGCGCTCGTCGGCGTGGAAGCCCACCAGCGCGAGCCCCTCGCGGGTCGCCGCGAGCAGCAGCGGGCCGATGGGCGTGTCCAGCACGCGCCAGGCCCAGTCGACCTGCTGATCACGCTCTGCGTTCGTCACGGCATCAGCCTATGGCCTGCCACTGACAACACCCCCGGGGCCAGGTCCGGGGGCGTTGCCGACAGCGACAGCGACAGCGACAGCGATGCCGGGGCCGGTCGCCGTCCTGGCGTTCCCCGTCCCAGCGGTTTTCGCCTTAGCGGTCCTCGCCCTCCAGGGCATCACGGACGATGTCCGGCTTGTTGCTGATGATGCCGTTCACGCCCTGACCGGCGGCCTTGACGGCGCTTGCGGCGTCGTCAACGGTCCAGGTGAAGACCTCCAACGGCCGTCCGTGCGGTCCCTTCACCTTGTGCACGGCCGCGACGTAACCGGCGTCGATGGACTTGTACTGGGGGTTGATCTGGTCGGCGAAGGCCGCGTACTTGGGCAGCTCGGCGACGGCGGGCGTACCGAGGAAGCCCGTCTTGACGTCGGAGCGCAGGCTGTGGACCTTCTTGACCGAGCCGGCGTTGAAGCTCTGCACGATCAGCCGGTGCTTGACGTGCTGGCGGTCCAGCCAGCCGTCCTCGCGCAGCTCCTTGAGAATCTGCCGTTCGATGCCGGGGTAGAGCTCGGGTGCCTTGATCTCCATCAGCAGCTTCTGGCCGTTGTCCTCCACCGCGTCCATGTAGTCCTCCAGTGTCGGTACCCGCTCGCCGGCGAACTTCGGGCCGAACCAACTGCCGGCGTCCAACTGCTCGATCTCCGCGAGCGTGAAGTCGGCGACGTTCCACGGCGCACGGTCCGGGAAGACCTGTTCGGCGTCGGTCGTCCGGGCGAGCGACGTGTCGTGCACGATGACCAGCTCGCCGTCCTTGGTGCGCTGGACGTCGTTCTCCACCCAGGTGACCCCGAGGTCGGCGGCCGCGTCGACGGCGGCGAGGGTGTTCTCGGGCGCGTGGGCGGAAGCTCCCCGGTGGGCGACGATCTCCACTCTGTGGCGGCCGTCGGCGGCCTGCGCGCCGGTGGCGGGGAGCAGGGAGGCGGTCAGGCCCACGAGCGCGCCGGCGACAGTGGCGACAGGACGGATACGCATGCGAACTCCTAGTGACGACGTGGAGGCTGGCGCGTGCCGGGACCGGGCGGGCCGGTCCGGAGCCGGGTACGCGGCCGCCGGCCCGGCTTCGGACGGCCGGGGACGGAGCCGGAACCCCTACGGGGAACGCGGTGGATCCGAGGTGGGACGCGCCGAGAGTCGCAGTCGCGATGTACCGGAAGACAGGCGTCTGATGGACAGAAATTGAACGAGAAGTGTCCTGTGCTCCGTGTTTGAACGCCTCCGTCCCGTGATCTCCGCACACAGCACGCAACGTCTGTACGTGCCGGACCCGGCCCGGGGTGCGAAGCCCCGGCCGGCCCGCCCGCAGGCCGGGGAAAGCCCGCCCGGCCCCGCTGGCCGGTTCTGGGCTTGTGCCCGCCGCGGCCCGGCTGCGCGGCCCGGCGCCGTGCACCGCCGCCGTCTGCGGAACCGCTGGTCGGAGCGTTTTCCGGCCGGTTGTCAGTGGGGAGTCGTACGGTTGGTTCCATGCGGCCCGTATCCAAGATCGAACGCACGGTGGCGCCCTTCGAGGTCGTCAGCCCCTATCAGCCCAGCGGCGACCAGCCGGCGGCCATCGCCGAGCTGGCGCAGCGGGTCAGCGGTGGTGAGAAGGACGTCGTCCTGCTCGGCGCGACCGGTACCGGCAAGTCGGCGACCACCGCGTGGATGATCGAGAAGCTGCAGCGGCCCACCCTCGTCATGGCGCCCAACAAGACCCTCGCGGCGCAGCTCGCCAACGAGTTCCGCGAGCTGCTGCCCAACAACGCCGTCGAGTACTTCGTCTCGTACTACGACTACTACCAGCCCGAGGCGTACGTCCCGCAGTCGGACACCTACATCGAGAAGGACTCCTCGATCAACGAGGAGGTCGAGCGGCTGCGCCACTCCGCGACGAACTCCCTGCTCACCCGGCGTGACGTGATCGTGGTCGCCTCGGTCTCCTGCATCTACGGCCTGGGCACGCCCCAGGAGTACGTGGACCGCATGGTGCCGCTCAAGGTCGGCGACGAGATCGACCGCGACCAGCTGCTGCGCCGCTTCGTCGACATCCAGTACACCCGCAACGACATGGCCTTCACCCGTGGCACGTTCCGCGTCCGCGGCGACACCATCGAGATCTTCCCGGTCTACGAGGAGCTGGCCGTCCGCATCGAGATGTTCGGCGACGAGATCGAGGCGCTGTCCACGCTCCACCCGCTGACCGGCGAGGTCATCAGCGAGGACGAGCATCTGTACGTCTTCCCCGCCAGCCACTACGTCGCGGGCCCCGAGCGCATGGAGAAGGCCATCGCCGGGATCGAGGCGGAGCTGGCCGAGAGCCTCGCCACGATGGAGAAGCAGGGCAAGCACCTGGAGGCCCAGCGGCTGCGGATGCGGACGACCTACGACATCGAGATGATGCGCCAGGTCGGCTCCTGCTCCGGCATCGAGAACTACTCGATGCACATGGACGACCGCGCCCCCGGCACCGCGCCGAACACCCTCCTGGACTACTTCCCGGACGACTTCCTCCTGGTCATCGACGAGTCGCACGTCACCGTGCCACAGATCGGCGCGATGTACGAGGGCGACGCCTCCCGCAAGCGGACCCTGGTCGAGCACGGCTTCCGGCTGCCGTCCGCCCTCGACAACCGGCCGCTGAAGTGGGAGGAGTTCCTGGGGCGCGTCGGCCAGACCGTCTACCTGTCGGCGACCCCCGGCTCGTACGAGCTCTCGCGCTCCGACGGCTATGTGGAACAGATCATCCGCCCGACCGGCCTGGTCGACCCCGAGGTGATCGTCAAGTCCACCGAGGGTCAGATCGACGACCTGGTGCACGAGATCCGTACGCGTACGGAGAAGGACGAGCGGGTCCTGGTCACCACCCTCACCAAGAAGATGGCCGAGGACCTCACGGACTACTTCGTCGAACTGGGCATCCAGGTCCGCTACCTGCACAGCGACGTGGACACCCTGCGGCGTGTGGAGCTGCTGCGGGAGCTGCGGGCCGGCGAGTACGACGTCCTGGTCGGCATCAACCTGCTGCGGGAGGGCCTCGACCTGCCCGAGGTGTCGCTCGTGGCGATCCTGGACGCCGACAAGGAGGGCTTCCTCCGCTCAGGCACCTCCCTCATCCAGACCATCGGCCGGGCCGCCCGAAACGTCTCCGGCCAGGTCCACATGTACGCGGACAAGATCACCCCGGCGATGCGGAGGGCCATCGACGAGACCAACCGCCGCCGGGAGAAGCAGCTCGCGTACAACAAGGAGAAGGGCATCGACCCGCAGCCCCTCCGCAAGAAGATCGGCGACATCGTCGCGACCCTCGCGCGCGAGGAGATCGACACCCAGGAGCTGCTGGGCACCGGCTACCGCAAGGGGGCCGAGAGCAAGGACGCCAAGGGCAAGGCACCGGTGCCCGCGCTGGGCGGCAAGGCTGCCAAGGGCAAGGCCGCCAAGGGCGGTACGCCCACCGACCGGCCGGCCGCGGAACTGGCCGAACTCATCGAGGAGATGACCGACCGGATGCGGGACGCCGCCGCCGAGCTCCAGTTCGAGGTGGCCGCCCGGTTGCGCGACGAGGTGGGAGAACTGAAGAAGGAACTGCGGCAGATGAAGGAGGCGGGGCTGCGCTGAGGGGGCGATGGCGGGGAGGAGCCGATAGCGCCGCGGGAGCGATGAGGGAGGGGATGATTGAGGATTGCCTCGCGGGGTGGCTTCGGTGAGGGTCGGCTGCGGTGAGGCGGCCTGTGCTGGCAGGTCGGCTGCGGTGGCTGGGTGGCCGGGGACTGGGGGGCCGAGCGACCGATGGCCGAGCGACCGGTGGGCGGACGGCCGAGCGACCGATGGCCGGACGGCTGAGTGGACGGGGGCCGGGTGGCCGGTCTGCGGGTGACGGGGCCGTACTGACCGGGTGATCAGGGGGCGGGCTGAGGCTGTGCCAGCCCTGGTCTCGCCCCGGCCCGGTCCGGGCCCCGTCCTGGCCCCGCCTCGGCCTCGCCCTGCCTCTCCTCCGGCGTACAGGCCCGGGGCCGCCCTGCACCGCTGGAGGGGCCGGCCGGGCTTCCCGAGCGGGGCGGGCTGTGTTGCAGGAACGCCACAAAGCGCGGGGCAGCGGCGTGCCGGGGGCGGGCCGTGCATAGGGTCGGGGGAGGCCGTCGGGGAGGCGGCGACGGGGAGAACAGAGCGAGAGGGGACGGCACGTGTCGGTCAACTTGTCCAAGGGGCAGGGCATCAGCCTGGCGAAGTCCGACGGGGGGACGCTGACCGCGGTACGGATGGGGCTGGGCTGGCGTTCGGCGCCCCGTCGCGGCCTGTTCGGATCGCGCACCCGGGAGATCGACCTCGACGCCTCGGCGGTGCTCTTCGCCGACAAGCAGCCGATGGACGTCGTCTTCTTCCAGCACCTGATCAGCGACGACGGGTCGGTGCGGCACACCGGCGACAACGTGGTCGGCGGCGCGGGCCAGGGCGGGGACGACGAGGCGATCCTCGTCGACCTGTCGCGGGTGCCGGTGCACATCGACCAGATCGTCTTCACCGTGAACTCCTTCACCGGGCAGACCTTCGCCGAGGTGCAGGACGCGTTCTGCCGCCTGGTCGACGAGACCACCGGCCAGGAACTCGCCCGCTACACCCTCACCGGCGGCGGTGACTACACCGCGCAGATCATGAGCAAGGTGCACCGTTCCGGCGACGGCTGGCAGATGACCGCGATCGGCGAACCGTCCGACGGCCGTACGTTCAAGGACGTCGTCCCGGCGATCCTGCCGTACCTGTAAGCACGCACCAGGCCCCGTCGGCGAGCACGGGGCGCACGACATTTCGGGGGAACGACGATGACGGCCGAGCTTGTCCGCGGGCAGAACCACCCACTGGACCGGACGCGTGTGGAGATCAGGATCGCGGCGGGCGGGCCCGTCGTCGCGGCGGTGACGCTCGCCGACGAGCGGGGCGACCTCGCGGGCGCCGAAGCGGTCGCTCATCCGGGTGCGCCGCGCCGCGACGGCGTCGAGGTGCCCCGGCAGGCCGCCGCCGAGCACCGGATCGCGGTGGACCTGGACGCCCTGCCCGCCGCCGTGCACCGGGCGAGCGTGCTGCTCGCGCTGCCCGTCGGCATCGGCGGCCCGGCGGTCTTCGGCGCGGCGGCGGCACCGTTCGTCGCCGTCACGGGCCTGGACGGTACGGAGCTCGCCAGCTACACGCTCGTCGACCTCGACGCCGAGACCGCCGTCGTGGCGGTGGAGCTGTACCGCAGGCAGGGCGCCTGGAAGGTGCGGGCCGTGGGGCAGGGGTACGCGGGCGGGCTCGCCGCACTGCTCCAGGACCAGGGCCTGCCGCAGGCCACGGGCGCGGGGCTGGCCTCGGAGATCCAGGAAGCGGTACGCAGCGGCCACGCGCGTTCCGTACCGGTCCCCACAGCATCGCCCGGCCCAACTGCGCCGCCCGGCCCCACCGTCGCGTCACCCGGCCCCAGCGTCGCGTCACCCCACCCCACCGCAGCGTCCGCCCCCGCCGAATCGCGCGGCCCCGTCGACTACCGGCATCCAAAACGGCACACCTCGACCCCGCCCCCGCCCCGACAGCCGCACGAGGGCACCCCCACGACACCGTCGCCCACACCCGCCACACCCGTATCCACCCCTACATCCGCATCCACATCCGCGCCCCCCGCGCCCCCCTCCAGCAACGCACAGCCCGCCGGCCCGGTAGCCGGTGACGCCGCCGGCCGGACGCCGGAAGAGCGGCTCTACAACCAGGTCTGGGGCATGTTCGAGGACCTGGCGCGGACGGTCGCCGCCTACCGCAGCGCCATGGACTTCGCCCAGTCCCGCCTGGCGAAGGAACTGGACGCCGTCAACGCCGTCCCCCGCAACCGCATGGGAGCGGCCGCCGAAGCCGCGCGTGCCGCAGCGCACGACAAGCACGCCCGCCTCGCGGCCCAGGCCCGTGAGGTGCTCGACCGTGATCTCGCCCAGCTCACCGCCGAGGCGGAAGCCGTCGAACCAGCCCTGCCCCCGGCCTTCGCCTCCTGGAGCAGCCCGGTCTGGCAGGGCTACCGGCCGCCGGAGGAGTACCCGACGGCGGTGCGGCTCGGTGACCTGCGCCTGCCGGAGTGCCCCGACCTGCGGATCCCCATGCTCGTACGACTGCCGATGGACCGCGGCCTGTGGATCGACAGCGGGCGGCCGGAGACGTTCGCCGGCGCGGAACCGGCCGACGGCGCGTTCGGGAGCAGCTTCGACCTCGACGGTCTCGAAGGACTCGACGGCCTGGACGCAATGGCCGGGGGCCCGCACGGGACCGCGCCGCTCGACGCGGCCGAGGTGCGGCGCCGGGCGGTCGACACGGCCGTCACGCTCGCCGCCCGCCTGCTGGCCGCCCACCCGGTCGGCGAACTCACCGTCCACGTCATCGACCCGGCCGGCTCGGCGGCGTCCGCTCTGGCGCCGCTGCTGGAGACGGGTGCGCTCCGTGAGCCCCCGGCCGCCGGCGCGCAGGGCGTGACCGCGGTGCTCGGCGAACTGACCCGGCGCGTGGACCTGGTACAGATGGCGGTCCGCAACCAGGCCGCGGAAGCCCTGCCGCCGGACCTGGACACCGCCGAGCAACTGCTGATCGTCCACGACTTCCCGCACGGTTTCGACGACCGCGCCGTCAACCAGCTCCGCTACCTGGCGGACGAGGGCCCGTCGGTCGGCGTGCACCTGCTGATGGTCGCCGACCGGGCCGAGGCCCGGGAGTACGGGCCGGTACTGGACCCGCTGTGGCGTTCCCTGCTGCGCGTGACGCCGGTGCCGGACGCCCACCTCGCCGACCCCTGGGTCGGGCACGCCTGGACGTACGAGCCGTCGCGCGTGCCGGACGGCAGCCGGGTGCTGCGCAAGGTCCTGGTCGACCTGGCGGAGGCCCGCCGGTCGCAGGGCAACAGCCGCACCCGCGAGCGCTGACCACCGGCCGCCGGGGCGGCGGAACCCGCGGGACCAGCCCGCCCCGTCACACCCGCGCCCCGCCCCGGCCAGGCCCTCACCGCCACCCGCCATCTGTCACCCACCACCCTTCGCCCTCCCGCACCCGCCATCTGACCAGCGCATTTACCCAATTCTTTACTATTCCTTGCCCTTCCTTTACTCTTGTGGTGCGGAGGGGAGTATTCCTGCGCGACGTCCCCGTCATCACGGATCGCACCACTGACGAGATCCCGGGGCGTCGGCCCGTCTCGGGGAGCGCGGCACCAGCGCTCCCGGGTGGAAGAGACCTCCGGCAGCGACGACGCTGTTAGTGCCGTACGACTCTGCCGGAGGAGCAGTGGACGTTTCCCTGACCCTGTGGGTGCTGACCATCATCGGTCTGTGCGCCCTGATCACCGCCGATTTCTTCATCGGCGGCCGTAAACCGCACGAGGTCTCCATCAAGGAAGCCGGCATCTGGACCGCCGTGTGGATCTCGCTCGCCGGCCTCTTCGGCCTCGGTCTGCTCGTCTTCGGCGGCGGGCAGCCGGCCGGCGAGTTCTTCGCGGGCTTCATCACCGAGAAGTCGCTGAGCGTCGACAACCTCTTCGTCTTCGTCCTGATCATGGCGAAGTTCGCGGTGCCGACGATCTACCAGCAGCGGGTGCTGATGGTCGGTGTGCTGATCGCCCTCGTGCTGCGCGCCGGATTCATCGGCGCGGGCGCCGCGATCATCGCCAACTTCTCGTGGGTTTTCTACATCTTCGGCGCGTTCCTCATCTGGACGGCCTGGAAGCTCATCAAGGAGGCCCGGGCGGAGGAGCAGGACGAGGAGTTCGAGGAGAACCGCTTCCTGAAGATGGTCGAGAAGCGGTTCCCGTCGACCGACAGGTACCACGGCACCAAGCTGTTCGTCGTCGAGAACGGCAAGCGCCTGATGACGCCGATGCTGATCGTCATGCTGGCGATCGGCACCACCGACGTGCTGTTCGCGCTGGACTCGATCCCCGCGATCTTCGGCCTCACCCAGGACCCGTACATCGTCTTCACCGCCAACGCCTTCGCCCTGATGGGCCTGCGGCAGCTGTACTTCCTCATCGGCGGTCTGCTGAAGAAGCTGGTGCACCTCTCCTACGGCCTGTCGATCATCCTCGGGTTCATCGGCGTGAAGCTGGTGCTGCACGCCCTGCACGAGTCGGGTGTGAGCGTCCCGGAGATCAGCATCCCGGTCTCGCTCGGCGTGATCTGCGCCGTCCTCGTCGTCACGACGCTCACGAGTCTGCGGGCCTCGAAGAAGCAGGCCCGTGCGGAGGCGGCGGCCGCCGGGGCGGAGGAAGATGCCAAAGACGCCGTGGACGTCTGACCGGCTGTCCTGAGGGGCGGACACACCGCCCCGGCGTGTTCGAGGAGGTCCCGCGGGTGCACCGCGGGGCCTCCTGCGCGCGGTGCGGGCATATGCGTACGTCACATAGGCACCCTGCGTACGCCCGCGACCCCACAACCCCGTACAGTGCGCGCATCGTTGGTCGCGCGCCCGGAGGGAGACCGACGCCCCACCGGCCACGGCCCGCCCGGCGCGCACTGTCCCGAGGGGGGACCATGCGTCATCACACCAAGGCGGCCGCCGCAGCCGCACTCGCGATAGCCACCGCGGTCGGAGGACTCGTCACGGCGGCCCCGGCGTCCGCCGCCGGGTCCGTGCACCTGACGAAGATCTACTACAACAGCCCCGGCAGCGACAACGGCTCCAACGCCAGCCTCAACGCCGAGTGGGTGCAGATCAAGAACTCCACCTCGCGAGCCGTCAGTCTCAAGGGCTGGAAGCTGACCGACGCCTCCCGGCACACGTACACCTTCGGTACGTACAGCCTGGGCGCGGGGAAGACCGTGACGGTGCACACCGGCAAGGGGCGCGACACGGCGGCCCACCGCTACCAGAACAGCCGCGCCTACGTGTGGAACAACACCAAGGACACGGCGACCCTCAAGAAGCCGTCCGGCGCGCGCGTCGACAGCTGCGGCTACAACAACGCACGCCGGGCCTTCGTGAACTGCTGACGGAGCGGCCGTCCGCCCCGGTCTGCGGACCGGGCGGGCGGCCCGCACCGCAGACCGGCGCGGACCGGACAACCGCTCGCCGGTCGCCCACCACCGCCTACCCCGTCACCAGCCGCGTGCGCGCCACTCGGCGAGGTGCGGACGCTCCGCGCCCAGTGTGGTGTCCGAGCCGTGCCCCGGGTAGACCCAGGTCTCGTCGGGCAACTGGTCGAAGAGCTTGGCCGAGACGTCGTCGAGAAGGCTGGTGAACTGCTCCGGGTCGCCCCAGGTGTTGCCGATGCCGCCGGGGAAGAGGCAGTCGCCGGTGAAGACGTGCGGGGGCCCGTGCGGGTCGTCGTAGATCAGGGCGATGCTGCCCGGCGTGTGTCCCGCCAGGTGGCGGGCGGTCAGCCGCACCTCGCCGACCGTGAGGGTGTCGCCGTCCTCGACGGGCACGTCCGTCGGTACGGGGATGCCCTCGGCGTCGTACCGGCCCGCGTACGTGCGGGCCCCCGTCGCGTCCACGACCTCGCGCAGCGCGCCCCAGTGGTCGCCGTGCTGATGGGTGGTCACCACGGAGGCGATGCCGCTGTCGCCGATCAGGCTGAGCAGGGTGTGCGGATCGGCGGCGGCGTCGATCAGCAACTGCTCGCCGGTCGCCCGGCAGCGCAGCAGGTAGGCGTTGTTGTCCATGGGGCCGACCGCGACCTTGGAGATCATCAGGTCGGCCAGTTCGTGCACGTCGGCCGGTCCGCCGACCTTCACTGCTCCCGTGTAACTCATGGCTCCACCCTAGAGCGGCGGAAGCGCCGGAAGGGGGCCGCCCCGGGTGTCGAGGCCGGTGCCTTTGGCCCGGCCGGTGAGCCAGCCGACCAGTTCGGCGGGGGACCCGGACACCACCAGGTACGGGACGTTCCCGGTGTCCTCGGCGACCCTGCCCGTGCGCTCCGTACGGCCGGTCCGCCACCGCCGCCCGTCGGGGGTACGCAGTTCCACGGCCGGTACGTCGACGTGCCCCGCGAACTTCTTCCCCGTCAGGAACGCCAGCGCGGCGTCGACGAAGGCCGTCGGCAACTGCTCGATGCCGTAACCGACCCCGAGGTCGATACGGTGCAGCTCGACCTCGGTCAGCCGGCGGAGCGGCAGCCGGGCGGCGCGTTCCAGGACCCCGTTGCGCATCTCCAGCTCGTACTGCCGACGGGCGGGCGGCAGCGCCGCCGCTGCCGCGTCGAAACGCTCGGCGCTGGACCGCAGGTCGTCCAGGTGGACGGCGAGCGGCCGGTCGGCGCCTTCGGCGATGTCGGCGTCTCGGGCCTCGGCACTTGCGTACATGGGGGTACGGACGCCGGTACGTGCCCAGGTCAGCAGGTTGACCAGGGCGTCGGCGTTGCGTGCCACGTGGGCCAGCAGATGCCCGCGGGTCCAGTCGGGCAGCAGTGACGGTTCTCCGATCGCCTCGTCGTCCAACTTGCCCACGTCGACGAGCAGTCGGTCGGTCGCCTCACGGACGGAGGTGGTGTCCTGTTCGAAACCCGGCGCGGAGTCGGGCACGTTGTCGGTCATGGTCCGAAGCTAGCGCCGCGGCGGCGTCTGCGGGAGTCGGCCTGCACGGATCCGGGCGTACGCGGGAGGGCGTACGCGGGTGGCGCGCGAGGCGTGTGGGCCGTTCGGCGGGCTCGGCCGGACCGGTGCGGAGCCGGACCGGCCGAGCCCGCGTCCGTCATCCGGCCGCAGCGTCAGGAGCACCGAACCACCGCCGCACCGCGTCGTCGAGGGCGCCCGGTTCGTCTGCCGTGCGGATTTCCGCAGCCGACGGCCGGGGGACGGTTGCCACACCAGCCGCACCGAACACGTCGGCCACACCAGCCGCACCGCTCGTACGGCCCGAAGCGGTACCCAAGCCTGCGGACACCTCAGCCTCCCCGCCCCCGGCATCCGCTCCTTCCCCGTCCTGCCACGCGTCCGTACCGGCGGCCCAAGCCGTGATCCCGTCCGGCCGTACCAGCAGCCCGGTCAGCTCCGGACGGCTCGGGCAGCGGCCCGTCACCACGCGCAGCCGTCCCGCGTACCCGGAGGCGTACTCCGCGGCCTGCCGGGCCGTCTCCGGGTCGTCGGTGAGGACGAGCAGCAGCCCCTGCCCGTCCCGGAGGTGGCCGGCGAGCCTGCTGCCGTCGGCCAGTTCCAGGTCGGGGGCGCTGCGGCCGGTCAGCGGGTGGTCGCCGGGCAGGTCGTAGCCCTGCCACACACCGGAGATCCTCTTGACGAAGTAGGTGGTGCCGGTGACGGTGCCGATCAGGTCGCGGACCACCTCGCGCAGCGCGCGGGCGTGCGGATCCGGCCGCATCACCGCGACCTGGGCGCGGGTCCACTCCAGCACCCACGCGCCGATCGGGTGCCGCTCGGCGGTGTAGGTGTCCAGCAGCCCTTCCGGGGCGTGGCCGTGGATCGTCGCGGCCAGCTTCCAGCCCAGGTTCATCGCGTCCCCGATGCCCAGGTTCAGCCCCTGGCCGCCGAACGGCGAGTGCACGTGCGCCGCGTCGCCGGCCAGCAGGACGCGCCCGGAGCGGTAGTCGGGGACCTGACGGGCGTGGTCGGTGAAGCGGGTGGCGGTGAGCACCTTGGTGATCGTGACGTCGGTCCCCGAGGTCCTGCGCAGGCTGGACTGCAACTCCTCCAGGGTGATGGGGGCGTCGCGGTCCGCGGGCGGGCCGTCGAACTCGACGGTGAGGATGCGGCCGGGCAGCGGGCCGTGGGCGTAGATGCCGGTCGCCGTCTCGTTCCAGCCCGCGCCGAGCTTCTCGGACCCGGACAGCTCCACCATCGCCTGGCGGCCGGTGATCTCCGGGGCGGTGCCGGGGAACGGGAAGCCCGCGAGCCTGCGGACCGTACTGCGCCCGCCGTCGCAGCCGACCAGCCAGTCGGCCCGGAGCGTCTCTCCCGCTGCCTCCCCGGCCGCCTCTCCCGCTGTCTCTCCGTCGGCCTTTCCTCCACCCGTGCGGCCGTCCTGGCGGGTGCTCGCGCCGGCGGCCCCCGCGACCGGGCGCAGACGCACCGTCACGCCGTCGTCCGCCGCGTCGAAGCCGGTCAGTTCCACTCCGCGGCGCACCACGACGCCGAGTTCGGCGGCGCGTTCGGCGAGCAGCCGTTCAAGTGCCAGTTGCGGCACCAGCCCGATGTCACCGGCCGGTCCGACGTCGTCGAAGCCGGGGTCGGACGCGTCCAGGAGTTCGGCGGGCAGCATGATGCCCGCGAAGTGCCCGGCGAACTTCGGCGCCGCGCGGACCGGCGTCGCCCCGGCCGCCTGCCGCTGCCGCATGAAGGAGCCGAAGCGGCCGAACGCCTCCTGCTGCACCTCGGCGAGCGCGGGCAGCAGCCCGCGGCGGTAAAAGGCTTCCGCGCTGGGCGTGTTGATGGCCCCCGCCTTGATCGTCTCGTCCGGCGCGGCCAGCCGCTCCAGGACGACGACGCGCACCCGGCGCAGGGCGAGTTCGCAGGCGAGCAGCAGTCCTACGGGCCCGGCGCCCGCGATCACCACGTCCGGGCGGGGGTCCGTGCAGCGGGTTGTCTCTGTGTCCATGCGGCGAAGTGTAGTCACTAAAAATTTGTTTCGGCTAAAATTTTGGTTATGGCTGACGGTACGGAGAAGAGCGGGCGGCGCGGCGGATCGCCGGCGGCCGCGGACGGCGGCGGGCTCTCGCTGCGCGAACTCAAGAAGATCCGGACCCGCGAACGGATCTCCGGCGAAGCGACCCGGCTGTTCGTCGAGCGCGGCTTCGACCACGTCACGGTCGCCGAGGTCGCCCGCGCCGCCGAGGTCTCGACGATGACGGTCTTCAACTACTTCCCCCGCAAGGAGGACCTCTTCCTCGACCGCGTCCCCGAGATCGTGGAGCTGGTGACGCGCGCCGTACGGGAGCGGGGCGAGGGGCGCTCGCCACTGGAGGCGCTGCAGGGCCTCGCGCTCGACCTGCTGGAGCGGCGGCACCCGCTCGCCGGGGTGGGGGAGGGGGTCGGTTACTGGTGGCGGGTGCTGGTGGAGTCGCCGGCGTTGATGGCGCGCGGGCGTGAGGCGCTGGACGAGTTCCAGGGCACGCTCGCCGGACTGTTCGCGGAGGCCGAAGGGGCCGGGCCGGACGCGTACGGGCCGAGACTGGCCGCGGCGCTGACCGTGGCCGGGTACCGCTCCGTGTACGCGACGGTGGTCCGGCGGCAGCTCGCGGGTGCCCCGGTCGAGGAGATCGCCGCGGAAGAGGGGGAGCTGTTGCGGCACACGTTCGAGGTGCTGTCACGGGTGGTGCGGACGGGGTCGCCGGTGCACGAGTCCTGAAGTGTCGGACCGATCGCACGGCGCCCGGAGCGCCGGACCGGCTGCACGCGCCCCGGGGCGCCAGGCCGACCGCACACGCCCCGGGGCGCCGGACCGGCCGTACGTACCCCGAAGCACCCGACCGGCCGCGGGTACCCCGAAGCGCCGGTCCGGCCGCGGGTATCCCAAAGCACCGGACCGGCCGCGGGTACCCAGGAGCGCCGCACGGCCCCAGAAATCGAACAGCGTCCACCCGGCGCCCACCCCGGCCGTGACTTCGGACACCTTCGCCCCGATGCCGGTTTCCCGCCGCCGCGGCCCCGGTACCGGAGGGAACCGGGACCACCGGACGCGCGTGGGTGAAGGGGGGTACGGCCTGTGGGTGATCGCCAGGAAGAGACGCGAGCCGCCGTGCGTTGACATCAGCGACCACACGTTCGGGTGAAGCGGTGCGACAGAGCCCGTAATTCGAATGCGCGTGCTATAGGCTCGTGTGTGGCATCAATAAGACATCGCCGCGGCAGCCCCCATACCCTGGGGCGGGGGCTCGCCCAGCTTCCGTGCCCACCGGGCTCGGCGCCCGGACGACCGGGTCGCCCGACCGCCGCCGTCAGGGCCGCACGCAGCTGGGCCGCGGCCTCCCGCCCCTCTCCAGAAAGGTGCCGACCGGCGTGGCCGACCGTCTCATCGTTCGTGGCGCTCGCGAGCACAACCTCCGGAACGTCTCGCTCGACCTGCCCCGAGACTCCCTGATCGTCTTCACGGGGCTCTCCGGCTCGGGCAAGTCCTCGCTCGCCTTCGACACGATCTTCGCCGAGGGGCAGCGCCGCTATGTCGAGTCGCTCTCCTCCTACGCCCGGCAGTTCCTCGGGCAGATGGACAAGCCCGATGTGGACTTCATCGAGGGCCTGTCCCCCGCGGTCTCGATCGATCAGAAGTCGACCTCGCGCAACCCGCGCTCCACGGTCGGCACGATCACCGAGGTCTACGACTACCTCCGCCTGCTGTTCGCCCGGATCGGCAAGCCGCACTGTCCCGAGTGCGGCGACCCGATCGCCCGGCAGTCGCCGCAGGCCATCGTCGACAAGGTCCTGGAACTGCCCGAGGGCAGCCGCTTCCAGGTGCTGGCCCCGCTGGCGCGCGAGCGCAAGGGCGAGTTCGTCGACCTCTTCTCCGACCTCCAGACCAAGGGCTACAGCCGTGCCCGCGTGGACGGGGAGACGATCCAGCTCTCCGACCCGCCGAAGCTCAAGAAGCAGGAGAAGCACACGATCGAGGTGGTCGTCGACCGCCTGACCGTCAAGGACAGCGCCAAGCGGCGGCTGACCGACTCCGTCGAGACCGCGCTCGGTCTGTCCGGCGGCATGGTCATCCTCGACTTCGTCGACCTGGACGAGGACGACCCGCAGCGCGAGCGGATGTATTCGGAGCACCTGTACTGCCCGCGCGACGACCTGTCGTTCGAGGAGCTGGAGCCCCGCTCGTTCTCCTTCAACTCGCCCTTCGGCGCCTGCCCCGACTGCACCGGCATCGGTACGCGCATGGAGGTCGACCCCGAGCTGATCATCCCGGACGAGGAGAAGTCCCTCGACGAGGGCGCCGTCCACCCCTGGTCGCACGGCCACACCAAGGAGTACTTCGGCCGGCTGGTCGGCGCGCTCGCCGACGCCCTCGGCTTCCGTACGGACATTCCGTGGGCCGGACTGCCGCAGCGCGCCAAGAAGGCCGTCCTCAACGGCCACCGCACCCAGATCGACGTGCGCTACCGCAACCGCTACGGCCGCGAGCGCTCGTACACCACCGCGTTCGAGGGCGCCGTGCCGTTCGTCAAGCGGCGCCACCAGGAGGCGGAGAGCGACAGCAGCCGCGAGCGCTTCGAGGGCTACATGCGCGAGGTGCCCTGCCCGACCTGTGAGGGCACACGGCTGAAGCCGATCGTCCTCGCCGTCACGGTCAAGGGCCGCTCGATCGCCGAGGTCTCGGCCATGTCGATCAGCGACTGTGCCGACTTCCTGCGGGAGATGAAGCTCGACGCCCGCGAGAAGAAGATCGCCGAGCGGGTCCTCAAGGAGGTCAACGAGCGGCTGAAGTTCCTGGTCGACGTCGGCCTGGACTACCTCTCGCTGAACCGCGCCGCGGGCACCCTCTCCGGCGGCGAGGCCCAGCGCATCCGGCTCGCCACCCAGATCGGCTCCGGCCTGGTCGGCGTGCTGTACGTGCTCGACGAGCCGTCCATCGGCCTGCACCAGCGCGACAACCACCGGCTCATCGAGACGCTGGTGCGCCTGCGCGACATGGGCAACACCCTGATCGTCGTGGAGCACGACGAGGACACGATCAAGGTCGCCGACTGGGTCGTGGACATCGGCCCGGGCGCCGGCGAGCACGGCGGCAAGGTCGTGCACAGCGGCACGATGAAGGAACTCCTGGCGAACAAGGAGTCGGTCACCGGGCAGTACCTGTCCGGCAAAAAGGCCATCGTGACGCCCGAGGTGCGGCGGCCCGCCGACCCCGAGCGGCAGCTGACGGTGCACGGCGCGAAGGAGAACAACCTCCGCGACATCACCGTCTCCTTCCCGCTCGGCGTGCTCACCGCGGTCACCGGCGTCTCCGGCTCCGGCAAGTCCACGCTCGTCAACGACATCCTCTACACCCACCTGGCGCGTGAGCTGAACGGCGCCAAGTCGGTGCCGGGCCGCCATGTCCGGGTCGCGGGCGACGACCTGGTGGACAAGGTCGTGCACGTCGACCAGTCGCCGATCGGCCGTACGCCGCGCTCCAACCCGGCGACGTACACCGGCGTCTTCGACAACATCCGCAAGCTGTTCGCGGAGACGATGGAGGCCAAGGTCCGCGGCTACCTCCCCGGGCGCTTCTCCTTCAACGTCAAGGGCGGCCGCTGCGAGAACTGCGCGGGCGACGGCACGATCAAGATCGAGATGAACTTCCTGCCGGACGTGTACGTGCCGTGCGAGGTCTGCCACGGCGCGCGCTACAACCGGGAGACGCTGGAGGTCCACTACAAGGGCAAGTCCATCGCCGAGGTGCTGGACATGCCGATCGAGGAGGCGCTGAGCTTCTTCGAGGCCGTACCGACCATCGCCCGGCACCTGAAGACGCTCGACGAGGTGGGCCTGGGCTACGTCCGGCTCGGGCAGTCCGCGCCGACGCTGTCCGGCGGTGAGGCGCAGCGCGTCAAGCTCGCCTCCGAGCTGCAGAAGCGCTCCACCGGCCGTACGGTCTACGTCCTGGACGAGCCGACCACCGGTCTGCACTTCGACGACATCAGCAAGCTGATCAAGGTGCTGTCCGGCCTGGTCGACAAGGGCAACTCGGTCATCGTCATCGAGCACAACCTCGACGTGATCAAGACCGCCGACTGGATCGTGGACATGGGTCCCGAGGGCGGCAACGGCGGCGGCCTGGTCGTCGCCGAGGGCACGCCGGAGGAGGTCGCGGCGGTCCCCGCCAGCCACACCGGCAAGTTCCTGCGCGACATCCTGGGCGACCGGGTCAGCGACGCGGGGCCGGCCACGGCCGGCGGGGCGAAGAAGCGCGCGGCGAAGAAGACCGTCGCCGCGACGAAGGCCCCGGCGAAGAAGACCGTCTCGGCGAAGACCGGCACCAAGGCAGTCGCCGCGAAGCCGACGGCGAAGAAGGCGGCCGCCAAGAAGACGGCGGTCAAGAAGACGGCGGTCAAGAAGACGGCGGCCGAGAAGGCGACGAGGGCCCGCCGGGCCTGACCGCCGCCGGACGAGCCGACGGGCCGCCGTCCCACCCGTAAGGGGAGGGGCGGCGGCCCGTCGTCGTCATGAGGCGGGTGATCCGCCCGGCCGCCGTGGGCAGCGCGGTCCGCCCGCCGCCGCACAGGCCCCCGGGCGGCCGGGCCCGCCCGTGTCACCGTTTCGGATGCGGAGCCCGCCGTCCGGTACCACTGTTCCGGCTGCGAGGCCCGCCGTCCGGTACCGCCGCTACGGCTGCGAGGCCCGCCGCCCCGTCACTCCGGCCCTACCAGCTCCGTCGCGTACGGCGGCTGCGCGCCCGGCCGGGAGCAGGTCACCGCGGCCGCGCGGGCCGCGAAGCCGAGGGTGTCGCGCCAGGCGTCGGGGGCGAGCGCGGCGAGCGCGTCGGGGGACAGGGCGCCGTGCGCGTCGAGACGGTGCAGCAGGGCCGCGTTGACGGTGTCGCCCGCGCCGATCGTGTCGGCGACCGCCACCCGCTCACCGGGCACCGCGATCTCCGCACCGCCCGGCGTCAGCACGGACAGCCCGTCGCCGCCGCGCGTGAGCACGACCGCCGCGGGACCGGCCGCCAGCCAGTCCTTCACCGCGGCCGCGACACCCCCGGGACCGGCCAGCCACTCCGCGTCCTCCTCCGAGAGCTTCAGCAGCGTGACGTGCGGCAGCCAGGCGCGGAACCGGGCGCGGTAGGCGTCCGGGTCCGCGATCAGCCCGGCGCGGATGTTGGGGTCCAGCGCCGTGAAGAGCCCCTGCTCCGCCGAGCGGCGCAGCAGCGCCTCGTACGCGCTCGCGCCCGGCTCCAGCACCAGTGAGCAGGTGCCGAACGACACCGCCCGTGCCGCGGCGGGCAGTTCGGCCGGAAGGGTGAACAGCCGGTCGGCGGTACCGTCGGCGTAGAAGCCGTAACCGGCCGAGCCGTCCGGGCTGATGTCCGCGACGGCCAAGGTGGTGGGCTCGGTGCCGCGCTGGACGAGCGAGGTGTCCACGCCGTCCGCCCGCAGCCCGCGCAGCAGTTCCTCACCGAACGTGTCGGTGGAGATCCGCGAGCAGAACGCGGCGGGCGAGCCGAGCCGCCCGAGGGCGAGCGCGGTGTTGTACGGGCCGCCGCCCCGGCGCGGCAGCAGCGCGGGCAACGGCCCGTCCCCGGACGGCGACGACGAGCTGGGGACGAGGTCGATCAGGGCCTCGCCGGCGACGACGATCACGACAGTCCTGGCCTTTCTGGGGGAGGAACGGGGTGAGTGGGTCGGTGTCCGGCGCCGGTGCAGCCGCAGGAGTCGCGGTGCACGTACGTACAGGGCAGCCGGAGAGTGCGTGGCGGGCGGTCCGGTTCCTCCAGCCGCTCCAGCAGCAGCCGGACCGCGGCGGCCCCGATCTCCTTGCTGGGCTGGGAGATCGCGGTCAGGCGCGGTGCGAAGAGATCGGCCCAGGAGAAGTCGTCGAAGCAGACCAGGGCGATGTCACGGGGGACGTCGCGGCCCAGGTCGCGCAGCGCGCGCAGGGTACCGATGGTCATCGCGTTGTTGGCGGTGATGATCGCGGTGGGCGGTTCGGGGGCGGCCAGCAAATGGCGGGTGGCGTCCTGGGCGCCCTCCGCCTCGGAGTTGCCGCCGGCCAGGAGTTCGGGGGCGAAGGGCAGACCGCGGGCGCGCAGGCCCTCGCGGTAGCCCTGGACGCGTTCGGTGGTGGTGCTCAGGCCGGGCAGCCCGGCCACCAGTCCGATACGGGTGTGGCCGAGGCCGGCGAGGTGCTCGACGAGCTGCCGTACGGGGGCGGTGTTCTCGGCGCAGACCTGGTCGTACGCGTCGCCGACGAGCCGGTCGAGGAAGACGGCCGGAACCTTGCGCCGGGTCAGGTAGTCGACCATGCCCGCCGGTTCGGCGGACGGCGCGACGATCATGCCGTCCACCCGGCGTTCGTGCAGCAGCCGGACGACCTTCTGCTCGTGCGCGGGGTCGTCGTGGGGATCGGCGATCAAGAGGCTGTAGCCGGCTTCCAGGGCGCCGGCCTCGACGCCCTGGAGGATCTCGGTGAAGTACGGGTTGCTGATCGCGGAGACCGCGAGACCTATGGAGCGGGTGCGCGCGGTGACCAGGGAACGGGCCAGCGTGTTGTGGGTGTAGCCCAGCTCGTCGATGGCCTTCAGGACGGCGGCGCGGGTGTCGGGGCGTACCGGCCGGGTCTCGTTGAGCACGTGCGAGACCGTGGCCACGGAGACTCCCGCCTGCCGCGCCACATCGACCATCGTCGTCATCCGGTCCGTCTCCCCGAGTCCGTCGCCCTGTTCCGTCGGCCGGAGGAGGTCCGGCTGCCGGTACGTAGTCCATCACAGCCTAGACGTAAACGCTTGCGCAAACGTTTACCCCCGGGTTACGTTCACGCCGCTCCATCCCGCAACACCCGCAACACCGCACGAAGACGTGAGGAGGCGCCATGCGCGCTGTCGTGGTCACCGAGCCGGGCCGTACCGCCCTGACCGAGGTTCCCGATCCCCGGCCGGAACCCGCGGAGGTCGTCGTGCGCGTCTCCTCCTGCGGGCTGTGCGGGACCGACATGCACATCCTGGGCGGCGAGCTGCCCGCCGTGCCCTACCCGCTGGTCCCCGGCCACGAGCTGACCGGTGACGTGGTGGCCGTCGGCGAGGGCGTCACCAGCCCGGCCGTCGGCGACCGGGTCGCGGTCAACCCGAACATGCCGTGCGGCGCCTGTCACTACTGCCGCATCGGCCGCGCCAACCTCTGCGAGGACTACCGGGCGATCGGCGTCACCCAGGCGGGTGGTTTCGCCGAGCTGGTCGCCGTCCCCGCACGCTGCTGCCACCTCGTCCCGGAGTCCTTCTCCGAGGCCGCAGCGGGCCTGATCGAGCCGCTGTCCTGCGCGGTGCACGGCCTGAACCGGCTGCCCCGCCGCCCCGGCGAGCACTACCTGATCTACGGCGCCGGAACGATGGGCCTGATGATGGCCGCGCTGGTCCGCACCGCCGGCGCCGCCTCGGTGTCCGTCGTGGACCTCAACAAGGACCGGCTGGCCTTCGCCGAGAGCTTCGGTCTGGACGCCGCCGTCACCAGCGCCGACCAGTTGGGCCGTGAGCCCGGCTTCGAGGTGGTCATCGACGCGACCGGCGCGATCCCGGCCATCGAGGACGGCCTCGGCCGGGTCCGCAAGGGCGGTACGTTCCTCCAGTTCGGCGTCACCGACCCGGCCCGCTCCGCGAAGTTCTCGCCGTACCTGGTCTACCACCACGAGATCGACATCATCGGCTCGATGGCCGTCCACAACAGCTTCCAGCCCGCCATCGACGTACTGGAAGCCGGTCTCGACCTCGACCCGCTGGTCAGCGACGTGTACGGGCTGGAGGACTTCGACGAGGCGGTGGCCCGCTTCCGGGCCGGCACCGGCCGCAAGATCCACATCGCGCCGCAGCGGGGCTCCCGTACGGCGGGCCCGCAGTCCGCGCGAAAGGGGTGACCGGCCGTGCCCGCACGCATCAAGAACGCCCTGATCTGGGTCTTCGGCGCCCTCGGCGGCATTCTGTGGGGCTATGACACCGGCGTCATCTCCGGCGCCATGCTCTTCATCAAGAACGACATCGCGCTGACGCCGCTCCTGGAGGGCATGGTCGTCTCCGGCCTGCTGGTCGGCGCGATGCTGGGCGCCGGCCTGTCCGGACGGCTGTCCGACTCCTGGGGCCGGCGCCGGCTGATCCTCGCCGCCTCCGCCGTCTTCATCCTCGGCACCCTCGGCGCCTCCCTGGCCACCACCCCCTGGACGCTGATCGCCTTCCGCTTCGTGATCGGCACCGGCGTGGGCATCGCCTCCGTCGTCGTACCGCTCTACCTGACGGAGCTGGCGCCCAAGCACCTGCGCGGCGGGCTGACCTCGCTGATGCAACTGCTGGTCACGGTCGGCATCTTCCTCGCGTACGTCACCGACTACCTGCTCGCCGGCGCCGAGGCGTGGCGCTGGATGATCGGCTTGGGCGTGGTGCCCGCCGCGATCCTCGCGCTCGGCATCGTCACCCAGCCGGAGAGCCCCCGCTGGCTGGTCGGCAAGGGCCGCAACGACGAGGCGCGGCACGTGCTGACGCGGCTGCGCGGTACGGACGGCGCGGCCGACGCCGAACTGGCCGAGATCGAGGAGACCGAGCGCACCGAACGCGCCGAGAGCCGCTCGCTGACCCTCCGGGACCTCGCGGCGCCGCGGCTGCGGCCGGTCCTCCTCGCCGGGATGCTGCTGGTCTTCTTCCAGAACTTCGTCGGCATCAACACGATCATCTACTACGCCCCGACGCTGCTCACCGACATCGGCTTCGGCTCCGACGGCGCGATCCTCGCCAACGTCGGCATAGGGCTGCTGAACATGCTGATGACGCTGCCCGCCATGCGGCTGATCGACCGCAAGGGACGCAAGCCGCTGCTCCTGTACGGCGCGCTCGGGATGTGCGCCGCGATGCTCGTGCTGGCCGTCACCAACCTGTCCGGCCTCGGGTACGGGGCGGCGCTGTCCACCCTCACCCTGTTCGGCATCGCCCTGTACATCGCGTCCTTCGCCGTCTCCTGGGGACCGGTGCAGTGGGTGATGCTGCCGGAGCTGTTCCCGATGCGCATCCGGGCCGCCGCGGTGAGCCTGTGCGTCATGTTCAACTGGCTGTTCAACATGGTCGTCTCGCTGGTCTTCCCGACCCTGCTGCGCGCCTGGGGCGCCGGCGTGAACTTCCTGTTCTTCGCCGTGACGACGTGCGCCGCCTTCCTCTTCGTACGGAAGCTGCTGCCGGAAACCAAGGGCCGCAGCCTGGAGGAGATCGAACGGGACCTGCTCAAGGGCCGTCCGGGGCATCCGGAGGGCCGCGACGGGGGCCGGTCGGGTCACCCCGAAGCGGACGGATCGGTACCGGTATCGTCGGGAGCCGACGCCGCAGGGTGACGCCGCGCCCTGACCGAAAACCCGGGAGTACGACATGAGCCAGCCCCCCGCCCGCCGGACCGTGCTGCGAGGGGCCGCGCTCGTCGGCGCGGCGGGCTTCGGCGTCGCCGCCTGCTCCGGCGGTGGCTCGGACGAGTCGTCCGCGACGCCCGCCGAGCCCGTCGCCCTGGGCGCCGCCGCCGAGGTACCGGTCGGCGGCGCCAAGCTGTACCGCGAGAGCCGCCTGCTCGTCTCGCAGCCCGAGAAGGGCCGGTTCAAGTGCTTCAGCGCCAAGTGCACCCACGCGGGATGCGTACTGGACAAGATCGAGCGGAACCAGGGCAACTGCCCCTGCCACGGCAGCCGGTTCGACGTGACGACCGGCAAGGTCATCCAGGGGCCGGCCTCCAAGCCGCTGCCGGAGGTCCCCGTCAAGGCCGAGGGCGGGAAGCTGATCGCGGGCTGACGGGCTGACGGGCTGACAAGCCGACGGGCCGACGGGCCGGCGGGTGACCGTGTGGACGCCGGGCGCCGTCACACAGCGCAGTTGGCCGGAAACGGACTGCTCGGCGGCGGGGGACTGACAGGGGGCCGGGTGACGATCTACGATCGCACGACGCGTGGCACGGATGGCGCGCGAGGGGGTGTCGTCGTGCTGGTTTCCTCGTGTCTCCACCCGGCGGCGGCAGCATGACCGGGCGTCGCTACCGGGTCGGCTGCCCTCCTGTCCCCACAAGCCATGGAGAGCCACCCGCGATGCACTGGAGGCGACTGCGCCGCCGCTGCCGGCGCGTGATCGACGGGATACCGCTGCCCGAGCCGTTCTCCGCCCAGGAACTGTGCGTCCGGCTCGCCGCCGACCGGGACCGCCCGTTGCGGCTGCTGACCCTGCCCACCCCGACCGGGCTGGGCATGCCGACCGGCATGTGGCTGGCGACCGAGGAGGGCGACTACGTCTTCTACGACGCGCAGACCAGCCCGCTCCACCAGGAGCACATCATCCTCCACGAGATCGGCCACCTGGTCTGCGACCACCGCATGGCCGTCGAGGACCCCCGGCTCTTCCGGCACATCGACATCGGGGACCCGGCGTCCATCCGGCGGGCCCTGGGCCGCACCCGCTACTCCGACCGGCAGGAGCAGGAGGCGGAGATGATCGCCAGCCTGATCCTGGAGGGCGCCGGCCGGGTGCCCGCGCCGACGCTGCTGTCCGGCACGCTCGGCGGACTGGCGTCCGGCATGGGCCTGCGGTCCGGTACGGGCCCGCGGGGCACCCGTCACCCGGGGGCACCGTGCTCACGTGGCTGACGGACCTCGCCTGGCTGGAGAACGCCGGCATCGTGGCCCTGTGGGCCGTGGTGCTCGCCCGGGCGCCGCAGGGCCTCAAGGACCGGGCGCAACGGCCTCTGTGGTTCGCCATCGTGATGATCGCGCTGGCCATGTCGATGCACCTGGAGCCGGTCACCGCCGTCCTGGCCCGCCTCGTGCCGGGCGCCCACTGGGTGGACCTGACCACGCACCTGTTCAGCATCGTCGACGCGGCCGCCGTGCTGTGGTTCATCTTCCAGGCGGCGGGGCGGCAGCGCCGTACCGTCCTGGTGTTCGGCGCCGCACTCGCCGTCATGCTGGCGCTCGTCGCGCTCGACCTGACCGGGCCGCCGCACGCGCGCAACCAGATCACGCCGTCGCCGGACATCCCGAGCGTGCCGGACGCCTACTGGTACGTCTTCTTCGCCTTCCACCTGACGGCCGACACCACCTGCGGGTTCGTCTGCTGGGCCCAGGGCCGTACCGGCGCGCCCCGGCTGCTGCGGTACGGGCTGCGGCTGTTCGGCACCGGCATCCTGCTGGCGTCGCTGCTGTGGGTGCTCAAACTGGCCTACCTTCGGACCCGTTCACCGGTGTTCGGCCCGCTGTTCTCGCCGGTCACCGGCGTCGAAGCGCTGTTCATCGCGGCAGGCGTGGCGCTGCCCGTGGTGGCCGGGGCCCGGCAACTGTGGCGGGACCGCGCGTCCTACCGGGGGCTGGCCGTGCTGTGGCGGGAGCTGACGGCGGTCACCCCCGATGTGGTCCTGGGGCCGGGCAGCCGGCTGCGCAACGCCGTGCTGCCGCTCCAGCTACGCCTGTACCGGCGCGTCATCGAGATCCGCGACGCGATGATCGTGCTGCGGGACTACGTCACCCCGGACACGCTGGACGGGGTCCGACGGCACGTGGGGGAGCGGGACGTTCCCGAGCACCTGGCCGACGCGCACGTCACCGCCTGCTGGCTGGCCGCCGCCCTGCACGCGCGGCGCACCGGGGAGGCGCCGCGGGCCCAGACGGCCAACCTCGCGGGCCCCGGCGCGGGCGATCTCGGCGAGGAGGTCCGCCACCTGCTGCGGATCGCGGATGCCTACCGGTCTCCCGTGGTACGCGAGTACCGGGCGGTACACGTCGGCAGCGGGTGACGGTGCCGTACCGCGGCCCGCCGCCGACGGGCCGCCGTTTCCCTACGAGGAGAGGAAGACCGTGCTCATTGCCTTCGCCCTGACGCCCATGGGCGTGGAGGAGAACGGCGCGGCGTACGTCGCCGACGCGATCAAGATCATTCGGGAGTCCGGGCTGCCGAACCGCTCGGACTCCATGTACACGATGATCGAGGGGGACTGGGACGAGGTCATGGACGTCGTCAAGCGCGCCACCGAGGCCGTCGCCGACCGGGTGCCGCGCGTCCAGGCCAGCATCAGGATCGACGTATGGCCGGGGATGGACCGCCCGCTGGACGGCAAGATCTCGATGCTGGAACGGCGCGTCGCGGACAACGCGGCGGTCGCGGGCGCCCTGGACGGCCGTACGGCGGCCGCGGACGCCGACGCGTCGGGTGTCCCGGCCACCGGAACGGGGCCGGTCTCCTAGAGCGCCTCCCCGCTACTCGGGGGCGCCCCCGGGGGCGCCCCGCCCGGATCACCCCCAGTCCCACCCGATCCCCACGATCCCGGGCCGTACGCCTTGCTCCACCAGGTGTACGGCCCGGTGCTGCCCGCTCAGCGTCAGCTCCTGCTGGCCCGAGCGGGGCGCGCCCGCCTTGGTCTGCGTGAAGCGGCGGCAGCGCACCGGCAGCGCCGCTTCGTCGAAGCACACCTGGAGGACGTACTGGCCGCCGGCGAAGCGGAAGCCGCGTACGTACTCCGCGCTCTGGCCGCCGCTGCCGTCCTCGAAGCCGTGGCCGAAGACGTGGGTGTCGCCGGTGCGCAGCCGTACGTCGAAGAGCAGCTCGGCGACCACCATCGCGGTGGCCGCGTTCCGGCGCACCCGCCCCAGGCGGCAGTTCTCGCCGGCCGTGACGGTCACCCGTGACGGGTCGCAGCCCGCGTCACCCTGGTGGATGGCGATGTAGCGGTCCACGCCGTCCCGGTGGGCGCGTACCACCTGGAGGGAGCGCCGCCCGCTCAGTTCGCGGCCGGCTCCGATGTGCACCCATTCGTGGTGGCCGACCGTGTGCAGCCCACCGTCCGCCGGCGCCTCCAGCTCGGCGAGGAGGGCGTGCAGGGCGTCGGAGGGGTCGAAGAGCGAGCGGTAGGAGCGGGCGGCGGGTCGCTCCGTCGTCTCGGCCCGCGCCCCGCCCTCGGGGACCAGCAGCCGGTGCAGGGAGCGTGCGGGCAGGTCGAGGACTTCCTCCAGGGCCCGTACGGCGCGCAGCGACTCGGGGCGTTGCGGGCGCCGCGCCCCCTGCTGCCAGTAACTCAGACTTGTCACACCGACCTTGATGCCGCGCTGTGCCAGCTTGTGCTGGACGCGGTGCAGGGCGAGACCGCGCGCGGCCAGAGCGGCCCGCAGGGCCAGGTGGAACGGGCCGGTCCGCAAAATCTGTGTCAGTTCGGCCAAGTGGGGGGAGACCGGGCCGCTTTCCGGGTGGGCCCGATGCGCCTGGTGCGGGGTCCGTTCGTGTGCTTCCCGATATGCGTGAGGTGTTTCCTGAGACGCCCCATGGGGTGTTTCCTGAGGCGTTCCATGAGGTGTATGTGGTGCCTGCTGTGTCATGTGCTGATTCATCGCCCAACCCTCCGGCGCGCGCGGTGAACGTTCACAACCGGACTTCACACCGTGCGCTGTCCCTGCCTGTCCGCTGCAGTACGCCGGGCACGAGCCGTTCACACCCGGCACCGGACGTCCACACCCCCATGTCACCCCGCATTGAAGCGTGTTGACCTGCTCCCGACAACACCCGATGCTCCTGACCAGCATCCGGATGCGCTCCTCCATCCCCACCCCCCTCATCGGGAGAGGAACGCCATGACCTGTGCACCACGCACCCGCGGCGCACGCCGCAGATGGCTGTCGGCCGCGGCACTGTCGGCCGCCGCGCTGACCGCCGTACCCGCCACACCCGCCACCGCCGCGCCCGCCCCCACCGGCACGGCGGCCCGGACGGCAGTCGCCGCGTCCGCCCCCCAGGGTGTGACGGCCGCCAACCGGCTCAACATACCCATGCAGGCCCAGGAGCAGACCAACTGGTGCTGGGCCGCGTCCGGCAACACCATCGCCACCTTCTACGGCAAGAGATACAGCCAGAACCAGTTCTGCAACGCCGCCTTCAACCGTCAGCAGGGCAGCAACTGCCCCAACAACCAGGCCACACTCGGGAATGTGCAGAACGCCTTCGACTGGATGGGCGTCAACCCGGGCTCGTACGTCACGGGCTACCTGCGCTACGGCACCGTCCAGAGCGAGATCAACGCGGGGCGCCCCGTGGAGACCCGCATCCAGTGGTCCTCGGGCGGCGGACACATGCACGTGATCTACGGTTTCGACACCGCCAGGAACTGGGTGTACTGGGGAGACCCGTGGGGCTCCAACAGCCGCTACAACTGGGGCGACTACAACTACTACGTCAACGGCAACTCCTTCTCCTGGACCCACTCCCTCTACCGGATCGGAGCCTGAGGCCATGACCGAGCACAGAGCTCCGGCCGTATCCGGCACCGCCGCCGGGCGCTGCACCCCGGCCCTTCGCGCCGCCATAAGGGCCGCCGCCACCGGCGCGCTCACCGCCGCCTTCCTCGGCCTCGCGCCGCAGGGCGCGCTGGCCGCCACCCCCGCGCCGCCGCCCGCGCCCGCCGCGTCGACCGTCACCGCCGCCCGCACGGCGGCCACCGCGCCGGACACCCTCGCGACGCTCTCCCGCTTCTTCGCCCGCGACGGTGCGGTCGCCCCGGTGAAGGCGCGGCCGCGGATCGAGGGGCGGACCGTGCCCGTGTACGTCCTCTCGGCCGACTTCGTCCGCGGCAAGGCGGGGGCGCCCGTCTCCCGGCTGGAGTTCCTGGCCAGCACGGCGGTCTCCGCCGACGGGCAGAAGGCGTCCGTGTGGACCGCCGAGTCCGGCGGCGCCTGGAAGGTCGTCAACATCGCGACCGGCGACGACGAGGCCCGCTACAGCGCGGCCGGCGACGGCGGCACGGTCTTCCAGGAGCCGCAGATCAACGCCTGGTACGAGCAGCGCGGCGACCGCGTCCGCCCGCTGGACGCCGAGGCGCGCAAGGCGATCGGCGCGGGCGGCACCACCGTGGCCGCGTACCAGAAACGCGTGGCGAAGGCGTACGGCGACAAGCTGCCCGGCTCCGCGTACGACCGGCGCGGCGCCGCCGGCGGGTACGGCCCGCAGGCGTCCGGCGCGGATGACGGGGCCGCCCGGCAGGGTACGGCCGGGCAGCCCGTCGCGGCCGGCGCCACGGCGGGCGACAGCAGCGGCCCGGTGACCGCCGCCTCGGCCGTCGCGGGCACCGCCGCCCTGCTCGCCCTCGGGCTCTCCGGCGCCGCGGCGCTGCGCCGGCGCCACAGCCGCTGAGACCCGCCCGGGGAGCCGCACCGGGGCCGCCGCCCCGGCTCCCCGGACCCGGCTCCCCGGACCCGCGGCCGGAAGGCCACCACCGCATCACCGCCCCCGGCACCCGGCCCGGACGAACCCCACCGCCCGGGCCGGGCGCGCCCCGCGCCCGCGCGTACGGCAGCGCCTCTTCCCGCGCCGTATGCCCGGCGTGCATGCCCTCCGCCGCCCACGGTCCGCCCGCTGTCACCGCCCCCAAGTAGGGTGGGCGGCATGGCAGACCCCAGCAGTTACCGACCCAAGCCGGGACAGATCCCCGACTCGCCCGGGGTCTACAGATTCCGTGACGAGTACCGCCGCGTCATCTACGTCGGCAAGGCCAAGAGCCTGCGCCAGCGCCTGTCCAGCTACTTCCAGGACCTGGCCAACCTCCACCCGCGTACGCGCACGATGGTCACCACAGCGGCCTCCGTCGAGTGGACGGTCGTCAACACCGAGGTCGAGGCGCTTCAGCTCGAATACACCTGGATCAAGGAGTACGACCCGCGGTTCAACGTCAAGTACCGCGACGACAAGAGCTATCCGTACCTGGCCGTCACCCTCAACGAGGAATACCCCAGGGTCCGGGTCATGCGCGGCGCCAAGAAGAAGGGCGTGCGCTACTTCGGCCCGTACGGCCAGGCCTGGGCCATCCGCGAGACCGTCGACCTGATGCTGCGCGTCTTCCCCGTACGGACCTGCTCCGCCGGTGTCTTCAAGCGCTCCGCCCAGATCGGCCGCCCCTGCCTGCTCGGCTACATCGGCAAGTGCTCGGCCCCCTGCGTCGGCCGCGTCTCCCCCGAGGAGCACCGCGAACTGGCCGAGGAGTTCTGCGACTTCATGGCCGGCCGTACGGGTGCGTACATCCGCCGCCTGGAGAAGTCCATGCAGGAGGCGGCCGAGGAGATGGAGTACGAGCGGGCCGCCCGGCTGCGCGACGACGTGGACGCGCTCCGGCGGGCCATGGAGAAGAGCGCCGTGGTGCTCGCCGACGCCACCGACGCCGACCTGATCGCCCTCGCCGAGGACGAGCTGGAAGCGGCCGTGCAGATCTTCCACGTCCGCGGCGGCCGGGTGCGCGGCCAGCGCGGCTGGGTCACCGACAAGGTCGAGAACGTGGACAGCGCCGCCCTCGTCGAGCACGCCCTCCAGCAGCTTTACGGCGAGGAGAGCGGTGACGCCGTGCCCAAGGAAGTGCTGGTCCCGGCGCTGCCCGACCCCGTCGAACCGGTCCAGCAGTGGCTCACGGACCGCCGCGGGTCCAACGTCTCGCTGCGCATCCCGCAGCGCGGCGACAAGAAGGACCTGATGGCCACCGTCCAGCGCAACGCCCAGCAGGCGCTGGCCCTGCACAAGACCAAGCGCGCCTCCGACCTGACCACCCGCTCCCGCGCCCTGGAGGAGATCGCCCAGGCCCTCGGCCTGGACTCGGTGCCGCTGCGCATCGAGTGCTTCGACATCTCCCACCTCCAGGGCGACGACGTGGTGGCCTCGATGGTGGTCTTCGAGGACGGCCTGGCCCGCAAGAGCGAGTACCGCCGCTTCCAGATCAAGACCTTCGAGGGCCAGGACGACGTCCGGGCCATGCACGAGGTCATCGGCCGCCGCTTCCGGCGCTACCTCCAGGAGAAGCAGCAGACGGGGGAGTGGGACGAGGAGACGCCCGCCGGCGGGGACGCGCCGCCGGCCGCCGGACCCGTCGGCGGGCCCGTCACCGCCTCCGCCGACGAGGACGCTCCCGTGGCCACCGGCCCCACCGACGAGGAGGGCCGCCCCAAGCGCTTCGCGTACCCGCCGCAGCTCGTCGTCGTGGACGGCGGCCAGCCGCAGGTCGCCGCCGCCCAGCGGGCCCTGTCCGAGCTGGGCATCGACGACGTCGCCGTCTGCGGCCTGGCCAAGCGCCTCGAAGAGGTCTGGGTGCCCGACGAGGACGACCCCGTCGTCCTGCCCCGCAGCAGCGAGGGCCTCTACCTCCTCCAGCGCGTCCGTGACGAGGCCCACCGCTTCGCCATCGCCTACCAGCGCAACAAGCGCGGCAAGCGTCTCAAGGCCGGGCCGCTGGACAGCGTCCCCGGCCTCGGCGAGAGTCGCCGACAGGCCCTGCTGAAGCACTTCGGCTCGGTCAAGCGGCTGCGCGCCGCGCGGATCGAGGACATCTGCGAGGTGCCGGGGATCGGCCGCAAGACGGCCGAGACGATCGCGGCGGCGCTGGCCGGAGCGGCTCCGGCCGCCCCGGCGGTGAACACCGCCACAGGAGAGATCATTGAGGATGACGCGACCCCGCCGGCCGCGTTGTCATCAGAACGGGGGCAGGAACGATGAGCAGCAGTACCGAGCAGCACAGGCACGACACGCGGGAAGCCCAGGACACCCGGCCTTCCCGCACGACCGAGAGAGACGGTGCACAGGTGAGTACGGGCACGATGCGCGATGCCGACGCGGGCGAGAGCGCCGCCATCCCCGAGCTGGTGATCATCTCCGGGATGTCCGGGGCCGGCCGCAGCACGGCCGCCAAGTGCCTGGAGGACCTCGGCTGGTTCGTCGTCGACAACATCCCGCCCGAGCTGATCCCGCCCATGGTCGAGCTGGGCGCCCGCTCGCAGGGCAACGTCGCCCGCATCGCCGTCGTCGTCGACGTCCGCGGCCGGCGCTTCTTCGACAACCTCAAGGAGTCCCTGGCCACCCTCGACGCGCAGAGCGTCAAGCGCCGCATCGTCTTCCTGGAGTCCTCCGACGAGGCCCTGGTGCGCCGCTTCGAGTCCGTCCGCCGCCCGCACCCCCTCCAGGGTGACGGGCGCATCGTGGACGGCATCGCCGCCGAGCGCGACCTGCTGCGCGAGCTGCGCGGCGACGCCGACCTGGTCATCGACACCTCCAGCCTGAACGTCCACGAGCTGCGCGCCAAGATGGACGCCCAGTTCGCCGGCGAGGAGGTGCCCGAGCTGCGCGCGACGGTCATGTCCTTCGGCTTCAAGTACGGCCTGCCCGTCGACGCCGACATGGTCATCGACTGCCGCTTCATCCCCAACCCGCACTGGGTCCCCGAGCTGCGCCCGTACACCGGCCTGAACGACGAGGTCTCCGGCTACGTCTTCGGCCAGCCCGGCGCCAAGGAGTTCCTGGACGGCTACGCGGAGCTGCTGCGCATCGTCGCCGAAGGCTACCGCCGCGAGGGCAAGCGGTACGTGACCATCGCCGTCGGCTGTACGGGTGGCAAGCACCGCAGCGTCGCCATGTCCGAGAAGCTCGCCCACCGCCTGGTCTCCGAAGGCGTCGAGACCGTTGTCGTCCACCGGGACATGGGGCGCGAATGACCGCCCGTCCCCTGCGGCTGCGCCGGGTCCGCAAGCTGGTCCCGGGCAGCCGCTCCGGCAGGGGCGCCACGCCCAAGGTCGTGGCGCTCGGCGGCGGCATGGGTCTGTCCGCCTCGCTCGCCGCGCTGCGCCGCATCACCGGCGACCTGACCGCCGTGGTCACCGTCGCCGACGACGGCGGCTCCAGCGGGCGGCTCCGCGACGAACTGGGCGTCCTGCCGCCCGGCGACCTGCGCAAGGCACTCGCCGCGCTGTGCGGGGACGACGACTGGGGCCAGACCTGGTCCCGGGTGATCCAGCACCGCTTCACCAGCGAGGGCGAACTGCACGACCACGCCGTCGGCAACCTCCTCATCGTCGCCCTGTGGGAACAGCTCGGCGACCACGTCCAGGCCCTCGACCTGGTCGGCAAGCTGCTCGGCGCGCACGGCCGGGTGCTGCCCATGTCCGCCGTACCCCTGGAGCTCCAGGCCCTGGTCAAGGGCCACGACGAGACCCGCCCGGACGAGATCTCCACGGTCCGCGGCCAGGCCACGGTCGCGCTGACCCCCGGCGAGGTGCAGTCCGTGCACCTCGTCCCGGAGGACCCGCCCGCGGTACCCGAGGTCGTCGCCGCGGTCCGGGACGCGGACTGGGTGGTGCTCGGCCCCGGTTCCTGGTTCTCCTCCGTCATCCCGCACCTGCTCGTGCCCGAACTGCGCGAGGCACTGGAGGAGACCAAGGCCCGTAAGGTCCTCTCGCTGAACCTGGCACCCCAGCCCGGCGAAACCGATGGCTTTTCCCCGCAGCGTCATTTGGAGGTTTTGGCCCGACACGCCCCTAAACTCGCCTTCGACGTGGTGCTGGCCGACCGGGCCGCCGTGCCCGACACCGAGAGCCTGACCGTCGCTGCCAAACAGCTCGTGGGCAGCGAGGTCGAGCTGGCGGAGGTCGCCGCGCCCGGCAGCCCCTGCGGCACGGCGGAGACCCACAAGGGTGCCGCCCGGCACGACCCGGAGCTGCTGGCCGCCGCGTACGACCGTATTTTTCGGATGCATGGAAGGATCGGCCCATGGCGATGACGGCAGCGGTGAAGGACGAAATCTCCCGGCTCCCCGTCACCCGGACCTGCTGCCGGAAGTCGGAGGTCTCGTCGATCCTGCGGTTCGCGGGTGGTCTGCACCTGGTCAGCGGGCGGATCGTGATCGAGGCGGAGCTGGACACGGGCATCGCCGCCCGGCGGTTGCGCAAGGACATCCTGGAGATCTTCGGCCACTCCTCCGACCTGGTGGTGATGGCCCCCGGCGGCCTGCGGCGCGGCAGCCGCTACGTCGTACGGGTCGTCGCCGGCGGCGACCAGCTCGCCCGTCAGACCGGCCTGGTCGACGGCCGCGGAAGGCCCATCCGCGGCCTGCCCCCGCAGGTCGTCTCCGGAGCCACCTGTGACGCCGAGGCGGCCTGGCGCGGGGCCTTCCTCGCCCACGGCTCGCTCACCGAGCCGGGCCGCTCCTCCTCCCTGGAGGTCACCTGCCCCGGGCCCGAGGCCGCCCTCGCCCTGGTCGGCGCCGCCCGCCGGCTCGGCATCGGCGCCAAGGCCCGCGAGGTGCGCGGCGTGGACCGCGTCGTCGTCCGTGACGGTGATGCGATTGGCGCACTGTTGACGCGCCTGGGTGCCCATGAGTCCGTACTGGCCTGGGAGGAGCGGCGGATGCGCCGCGAGGTCCGCGCCACGGCCAACCGCCTCGCCAACTTCGACGACGCGAATTTGCGCCGTTCGGCGCGTGCGGCGGTTGCGGCGGGGGCCCGGGTTCAGCGCGCCCTGGAAATTCTCGGCGAGGAGGTCCCCGAACACCTCGCCGCGGCCGGCCGCCTGCGCATGGACCACAAGCAGGCGTCCCTGGAAGAACTGGGCGCCCTCGCCGACCCGCCCCTGACCAAGGACGCCGTCGCCGGCCGCATCCGCCGCCTCCTGGCGATGGCCGACAAGCGCGCCCAGGACCTGGGCATCCCCGGCACGGAGTCCAACCTGTCGGAGGAGATGGCGGACGGCATGGTCGGCTGAGATGGCGCGGGTCTCGCGCCGGGAAGCCGGGTAGGGGTTTCGCCGTCCGGCGGCGGGCCGTCCACCATGGCCGACTCCCCGCCCGTACCGGGCCACGCTCTCCCCGGCCCGACCACGGGCCCGGCCCTCCAGACTCCGTCCTACGGCCCGCCCCCTCCCGCCGTACAGCGACCAACGGCCGGTGGGGGCAGACGTCCCCCCATCCACGCCGCGAAAGCCGAACGTGTACGGGAGGGTGCGGGACCGGAGGACGAAGTCTGGAGGGCCCGGGCCCGCACCACCATCGAGCTGCCCGCAGTCGGGACAGGGTTTCGGCGCCCGACGGCGGGCCGGACTCCGTAGCCGACTGGCAGGCCGTGCCGGGTGGCGCCCCCGCAGCCCGGACACGGGACCGGCCCTCCAGACTCCGTCCTACGGCCCGCCCCCCTCCCGCCGTACCGCGACCAACGGCCGGTGGGGGGCAGGCGTCCCCCCACCCCCGTACGTGTCAGCGTGGCGCGTACGGGAGGGCGCGGGACCGGAGGACGAAGTCTGGAGGGCCCGGGCCCGCGCCACCGTCGAGCCGCCCGCAGTACGGCGGAGTTTCGGCGCCCGACGGCGGGCCGGACTCCGTAGCCGACTGGCAGGCCGTGCCGGGTGGCGCCGCCGTGGCCCGGACACGGGGCCGGCCCTCCAGACTTCGTCCTACGGCCCGCCCCCTCCCCGCCGTATGGCGACCGTCGGCCGGTTGGGGCAGGCGTCCGCCCTTTCCGTTGTCGTCGGTCTTCGGGAGGGCGCGGCGGCGGACTTTCTGGCGGGCGGCCACGTGCTGTGAACTGCGTGGGTGCCGGTGGTTCACCGTAGGGCGACGTCTCCGGGAGCTTCTCGGCCACACACTTCGCCATTCGCCACGCCCTGTATTGACTTGATCATGCAGCGTCACCAGTCTGTCGAACGCCTATTCACGAGAAGGACGACGGCAAGGGGGGCTCATGAGACGTAGGGCGAGATCCTTACTCGCGGCAGCGGCGTTGCTGCTGGGAGGGGTGGTGGCGGTGCCCGCCGCGCAGGCGCAGGCGCGGGCGGAGGACGCGGCGGGGCAGGACGCGGTCGGGGTCTGGACGGCCGAGGTCACCAAGGCGCAGGTGCCGCTGCTGCTCACGGCGGGGGTGGACGGCCACGAGCTGAGCGCGCAGGTGCCGAGCACCGGTAAGGCGGAGGTCGAGGTGTACCTCTCCGCCGAGCAGGCCGCCGGGCTGCGCCGGCAAGGTGTGGAGCTGACGCGCAAAATCGTTCCGGCGGAGACGCAGCGCAAGCTCAAGGCTCAGGGGGACGGGGTCTTCCGCCCGTACATGGGTGCCAACGGGCTGATGAAGGAGATGATCGACACCGCGCGGTACCACCGGAACCTCGCGAAGGTCGTCAGCATCGGCAAGACCGTCAAGGGCCGCGACATCATGGCCCTGAAGCTCACCAGGAACGCCGACACGACCGAGGACGGCGCCAAGCCCGCGGTGCTGTACCTGTCCAACCAGCACGCCCGGGAGTGGATCACTCCCGAGATGACCCGCCGGCTGATGCAGTACTACCTGGCCGGGTACGGCAAGGACCCGCGGCTGACCCGGATCCTCGACACCACCGAGCTGTGGTTCGTGCTCTCCGCCAACCCGGACGGTTACGAGCACACCTTCGAGAGCCCGCAGAACCGCCTGTGGCGCAAGAACCTGCGCGACAACAACGGCGACGGCAGGATCACCCCCGGCGACGGCGTCGACCTCAACCGCAACTTCTCGTACAAGTGGGGCTACGACAACGAGGGTTCGTCCCCGAACCCGGCAGGCGAGACCTACCGCGGTCCGGCCGCCGCCTCCGAGCCGGAGACCAAGGCGCTGGACGCCTTCGAGAAGCGCATCGGTTTCCGGTACGCCATCAACTACCACTCCGCCGCCGAGCTGATCCTCTACGGCGTCGGCTGGCAGGTGGCCACCCCCACCCCGGACGACGTCCTCTACCGGGCGCTGGCCGGCACGCCTGAGAAGCCGGCGATTCCCGGCTACCGCCCGCAGGTCTCCTCCGAGTTGTACATCACGAACGGTGAGGCCGACGGGCACGCGTCCAACGTCAACGGCATTCCCATGTTCACCCCGGAGATGTCGACCTGTCAGACGGTGTCCAACGCCGACCCGAACGACGAGTGGAACGCCGCCGACTGCCAGTCCGTCTTCAACTTTCCCGACTCCGAGAAGCTCGTCCAGGCGGAGTTCGAGAAGAACATCCCCTTCGCGCTCTCCGTCGCCGAGAGCGCCCGGCGCCCCGACCAGCCCGTCTCGTCCGTGGGATTGAAGGCGCCGGACTTCACCCCGCACGCCTTCACCACCTCCTACGCCCGCGGCGAGGACCAGGAAGTCGCCGTCACCGCCCGCAAGTCCGTACGTGACAAGGAGCTGAACTACCGCGTCAACGGCGGTCGCCGGCACACGGAAGAGCTGGAGGCGTGGGAGGGCGGCGAGACCTACGGGGGCGAGGACAACCTCCACTTCGACCAGTACCGGGCGTCCGTCGAGGGGGCCGACCCGGGGGACCAGGTCGAGGTCTGGTTCTCCGGCCGTACCCGCGGCGGCAAGACCACCAAGAGTGAACCTTTCACCTACACCGTCGCCGAGCGGCCGCGCGCCGACACCCTCGTCCTCGCCGAGGAGGGCGGCACCACCCCCGCGCGGCACACCGCCGCGTACACCAAGGCCCTCGCCGCCAACGGCCACCGCGCCGCGGTCTGGGACGTCGCCCGGCAGGGCGCCCCGGACGCGCTCGGTGTCCTGAGCCACTTCGACAACGTCGTCTGGTACACCGGAGCGGGCCGCCCGGGCGGCGCCACCCTGCTGGCCGTACGCGACTACCTCAACGAGGGCGGCAAGCTGCTCGCCGCGGGTGAGCAGGCGGGCGGCACCGCCGTGGTCGGCCGGGCCGTGACCGACGACTTCAGCCAGTACTACCTGGGTGCCGGCAGCCGCGTCCCCGTAAAGAACCCGCCCGCCTTCAAGGGCACCGGCAAGCTGGCCGGCGCGGAGGTGGAGCTCGGCGACGCGCCGGGCAACCCGCTGGATTCCGCCGGCGCCCACTCGGTGATCTCCGACGAGCTGCCACCGGCCACGTTCCCCCAGTTCGCCAGTGCCGCAGCCGGCGATTACCCGGGAGTACGGACCCCCTTCCAGCCGTACGAGGGTGACTGGTTCGCCGCCGCGCAGCACCGCGACACCTCCTGGATGCGGCTGTCCCGGGCCGTGGACCTGACGGGCGTGACCGCGGCCGACCGGCCCACCCTCCGCTTCATGCTCAGCCACGACACCGAGGACGGGTACGACAACGCCGTCGTCGAGGCGCACACCGTGGGCAAGGGTGACTGGACGACGCTGCCCGACGCGAACGGCGGCACCCGCACCGACGTACCCGCCGAGTGCGGGGCCGGCTACTACCTGGCCGCGCACCCCTTCCTCCAGCACTACCTGACCCGCACCGGCACCGAGTGCCGCAACACCGGCACCACCGGAGCGTGGCACCGCTTCACCGGCTCCTCGGACGGCTGGCGGCCGGTCGCCGTCGACCTGTCGGCCTACGCCGGGCAGCGTGTCGAGCTGGCGCTCTCCTACATCACCGACCCCAGCACCGGCGGCCGCGGTGTCTTCGTGGACAACACCAGGCTCACCACCGGCACCGGTGGCGAGCCGCTGGAGGGCTTCGAGACCTCCCTCGGGCCCTGGGCCGTCCCCGGCCCGCCCGCGGGCAGCCCGCCCGCCACCGGCGACTGGACCCGTTCCAGGGAGCTGTTCCGGGCCGCCGGGGCGGTGACCACCCGGAACACCGTTCTGCTGGGCTTCGGCCTGGAGCACGTACAGACCGCCACGGATCGGGCGGAACTGGCCGGCGCGGCCCTCAAGGCCCTCGACGGCTGACCGCACCCGTCCTCTCTCGGCGAACAGGGCGGTCCGTGGCCCCAGAGTGGGCCCGGACCGCCCCTGTCAATGTCACGTACGTCTCGTATTGGGGGTAGGGTCGGAGGCGGTCGGGGACATCCCATACAGCTCGCCGGTACTGCACCGGCGCACCAACGAGGAGATCGGTTCGTGACGATCCGCGTAGGCATCAACGGATTCGGCCGCATTGGTCGCAACTACTTCCGCGCGCTCCTGGAGCAGGGTGCGGACATCGAGATCGTCGGTGTCAACGACCTGACCGACAACGCCACCCTGGTTCACCTGCTGAAGTACGACACCATCCTGGGTCGCCTGAAGCACGACGTCAGCCACACCGACGACACCATCACGGTCGGCAAGCAGACCTTCAAGACGATGGCCGAGCGCGACCCCGCCAACCTGCCCTGGGGCGAGCTGGGCGCCGACATCGTCATCGAGTCGACCGGCATCTTCACCAAGAAGGCCGACGCCGAGAAGCACATCCAGGCCGGCGCCAAGAAGGTCCTGATCTCCGCGCCCGCCAAGGGCGAGGACATCACGATCGTGATGGGCGTCAACCAGGACAAGTACGACGCGGCCAACCACCACGTCATCTCCAACGCCTCCTGCACCACCAACTGTGTGGCGCCGATGGCCAAGGTTCTCGACGAGAACTTCGGCATCGTCAAGGGCCTGATGACGACGGTCCACGCGTACACCAACGACCAGCGCATCCTGGACTTCCCGCACTCGGACCTGCGCCGCGCCCGCGCCGCCGCGGAGAACATCATCCCGACCACGACCGGTGCCGCCAAGGCCACCGCGCTGGTCCTCCCGCAGCTCGAGGGCAAGCTGGACGGCATCGCCATGCGCGTCCCGGTCCCCACCGGCTCCGTGACCGACCTGGTCATCGAGCTGGAGCGCGAGGTCACCAAGGACGAGGTCAACGCCGCGTTCCAGAAGGCGTCCGAGGGCCAGCTCAAGGGCATCCTGGAGTACACCGAGGACCCGATCGTCTCCTCGGACATCGTCAACTGGCCGGCCTCCTGCACCTTCGACTCCTCCCTGACGATGGCGCAGGGCAAGAGCGTCAAGGTCATCGGCTGGTACGACAACGAGTGGGGCTACTCCAACCGCCTGGTGGACCTGACCACCTTCGTCGGCGGCCAGCTCTGACACCTGCCTGATCAAGGCCAGGGCACGTAGATGTGCGGAAGGGGCTCGTAGGGCGCACCGAAGCGCCGTACGGGCCCCCTCCCATGACCGACCTACGCAACGGAGTCACTTCGCATGAAGACGATCGACGATCTCGCCCAGGAAGGGCTGTCCGGCAAGCGGGTCTTCGTCCGCGCGGACCTCAATGTGCCGCTGGACGGCACCACCATCACCGACGACGGCCGCATCCGCGCCGTGCAGCCGACGATCGCCAAGCTCGCCCAGCTCGGCGCCAAGGTGATCGTCGCCTCCCACCTGGGCCGTCCCAAGGGCGCCCCGGACCCGGCCTTCTCCCTCGCCCCCGCCGCCGCGCGGCTGGGTGAGCTGATCGGCCGCGAGGTCGCCTTCGCCACGGACACGGTCGGCGACTCCGCCCGCTCCGTCGTCGAGGGCCTCGGGGAGGGCGAGGTCGCCGTCCTGGAGAACCTGCGCTTCAACCCGGGCGAGACCAGCAAGGACGACGCCGAGCGCGGCGCCTTCGCAGACCAGCTCGCGGCCCTCGCGGACGTGTACGTCGGCGACGGCTTCGGCGCCGTGCACCGCAAGCACGCCTCCGTCTACGACCTGCCGGCCCGCCTGCCGCACGCCGCGGGCGACCTGATCGCCGCCGAGGTCACCGTCCTGAAGAAGCTCACCGAGGACGTCAAGCGCCCGTACGTGGTCGTGCTCGGCGGCGCCAAGGTCTCCGACAAGCTCGCCGTCATCGACGAGCTGCTCGGCAAGGCCGACCGGCTGCTGATCGGCGGCGGCATGGCGTACACCTTCCTCAAGGCCAAGGGCTACGAGGTCGGCATCTCCCTCCTTCAGGAGGACCAGATCCCGACCGTCACCGAGTACATGGAGCGCGCCGAGAAGAACGGCGTCGAGCTGGTGCTGCCGGTCGACATCCTGGCCTCGGCCGACTTCCCCGACCTGAAGACGAAGGCCCCGGCCGACTACGTCACGGTCGACGCCGACAAGATCCCCTCCGACAAGGAGGGCCTGGACATCGGCCCGAAGACCCGGGAGCTGTTCGCCTCGAAGATCGCCGACGCCGAGACCGTCTTCTGGAACGGCCCGGTCGGCGTCGCCGAGCACCCCGACTACGCCGGTGGCACCACCGCCATCGCGCAGGCCCTGCTGAACTGCGACGGCTTCACCGTCGTCGGCGGCGGCGACTCGGCCGCCGCCGTGCGCTCGCTCGGCTTCGACGAAAATGCTTTCGGCCACATCTCGACCGGCGGCGGCGCCAGCCTCGAATACCTCGAAGGCAAGACGCTTCCCGGTCTCGCCGCTCTGGAGGACTGAAGAACCGTGACTGACCGTACCCCGCTGATGGCGGGCAACTGGAAGATGAACCTCAACCACCTCGAGGCCATCGCGCACGTCCAGAAGCTCGCCTTCGCACTCGCCGACAAGGACTACGAGGCCACCGAGGTCGCGGTCCTGCCGCCCTTCACCGACCTGCGTTCGGTGCAGACGCTGGTCGACGGCGACAAGCTCAAGATCAAGTACGGCGCCCAGGACCTCTCGGCGCAGGACTCCGGCGCGTACACCGGGGAGATCTCCGGCGGCATGCTGGCCAAGCTCAAGTGCAGCTACGTGGCCGTCGGGCACAGCGAGCGCCGCCAGTACCACGGCGAGAACGAAGAGATCTGCAACGCCAAGGTCAAGGCCGCCTTCAAGCACGGCATCACCCCGATCCTGTGCGTCGGCGAGGGCCTGGACGTCCGCAAGGCCGGCAACCAGGTCGCGCACACCCTCGCCCAGGTCGACGGCGGCCTGAAGGACGTACCGGCCGAGCAGGCCGAGACCATCGTCATCGCCTACGAGCCCGTGTGGGCCATCGGCACCGGCGAGGTCGCCACGCCCGAGGACGCGCAGGAGGTCTGCGGCGCGATCCGCCGCCGTCTCGCCGAGCTGTACAGCCAGGAGCTGGCCGACAAGGTCCGCATCCAGTACGGCGGCTCGGTCAAGTCCGGCAATGTCGCCGCGATCATGGCGCAGCCGGACGTGGACGGCGCCCTGATCGGCGGCGCGGCGCTGGACGTGGACGAGTTCGTCAAGATCGTCCGGTTCCGCGACCAGTAGCAGCTATGACGACGGGCCAGGCCCGTCGTACCCTGTCGGGGCCGGGCCCGGTGCCATGTGCGCCGCCCGGCCCCGTACCATTCGATCTTCTTCGGTACGTCCCGTCCGTCAGTCCTAGAGAGTTGGTCCAGCCGTGGTCATCGGGTTCTCGGTAGCCCTCATCGTCTTCAGCCTGCTGCTGATGATGCTGGTGCTCATGCACAAGGGGAAGGGCGGCGGCCTGTCCGACATGTTCGGCGGCGGCATGCAGTCCTCGGTCGGCGGCTCCTCCGTCGCGGAGCGCAACCTGGACCGCATCACCATCGTGATCGCCCTGCTCTGGTTCGCCTGCATCGTCGTACTCGGCGTCCTGATGAAGCTGGACAGCTGACGAACTGTCGAGGACGCGGCCTATCATGAAGGCGGCGTCCTCGGTGGGGGTGTAACTCCTGTCACTGGACGCGCGTTGGGCCTTACGTAGACTGGGGCGCTCGCAGCGCGACTGCTGTTCGATGCTTCGCAGCACCATTACGCAGGGAGTTACAACCGTGGCAAGTGGCAACGCGATCCGAGGAAGTCGGGTCGGGGCGGGGCCGATGGGGGAGGCCGAGCGAGGCGAGTCCGCGCCGCGCATCCGCATCTCCTTCTGGTGCTCGAACGGGCACGAGACTCAGCCCAGCTTCGCCGGCGACGCGCAGATTCCTGACACCTGGGACTGCCCGCGCTGCGGCTTCCCGGCAGGCAAGGACCGGGACAACCCGCCGGACCCGCCGCGCACCGAACCGTACAAGACGCACCTCGCGTACGTCCGGGAGCGCCGGAGCGACGCCGACGGTGAGGCGATCCTCGCCGAGGCCCTCGCCAAGCTTCGCGGAGAGATCTGACGGACCAGCACACACCACGACCGGCCCGGCCGGAGGGGACGCCCCCCTCCTGGCCGGGCCGTCCGCGTACCGGGCCGGTCGGCGGGGTACCGGCGGAGGTGCTGAAACGGTTCGCCGGGGCGGCCGACAGCGGGGGGACACCTCATCCCGCTCCCTGATCAATTAGGTTGGGAGACGGCGGGGCCGGTACGAGAAGAAGAAGGCTGATGTCCGAGATGAACGCAGAAGGCCGCAACAGGCTCGACCAGACGCCTGAGTGGACCGCGCTGAACAAGCACCGGGAGCAGCTCGGGGAGGTGCGACTGCGCGAGCTGTTCGACCAGGACCCGGAGCGCGCCGGACGCTACACCCTCAAGGTCGGCGACCTGCACCTGGACTACTCCAAGCACCTGGTCACCGACGAGACGCTGCGTCTGCTGCGCGAGCTCGCCGCGGCCCGGGGCGTCGCCGAACTCCGGGACGCGATGTTCCGCGGCGACAGGATCAACGTCACCGAGAACCGGGCCGTGCTGCACACCGCGCTGCGCGCCCCCGAGTCCGCCACCGTCGAGGTCGACGGCGAGAACGTCGCCCCCGCCGTGCACGCCGTGCTGCGCAAGATGCAGATCTTCACCGACCGGGTGCGCTCGGGCGAGTGGAAGGGCCACACCGGCAAGCGCATCAAGACGGTCGTCAACATCGGCATCGGCGGCTCCGACCTGGGCCCGGCGATGGCGTACGAGGCGCTGCGCGCCTACACCCACCGCGACATGCAGTTCCGCTTCGTCTCCAACGTGGACGGCGCGGACCTGCACGAGGCCGTCCGCGACCTCGACCCCGCGGAGACGCTCTTCATCGTCGCCTCGAAGACCTTCACCACCATCGAGACGATCACCAACGCCACCTCCGCCCGCGACTGGCTGCTGACCGGCCTGCGGGCCGGTGAGGACGCGGTGGCCAAGCACTTCGTCGCGCTGTCGACCAACGCCGAGAAGGTCGCCGACTTCGGCATCGACACCGACAACATGTTCGAGTTCTGGGACTGGGTCGGCGGCCGCTACTCCTACGACTCCGCCATCGGCCTCTCGCTCATGATCGCGATCGGCCCGGAGCGGTTCCGCGAGATGCTGGCCGGCTTCCACCTCGTCGACGAGCACTTCCGCTGCGCTCCCGCCGAGGAGAACGTCCCGCTCCTGCTCGGTCTCCTGGGCGTCTGGTACGGCAACTTCTGGGACGCCCAGTCGCACGCGGTCCTGCCGTACAGCCACTACCTCTCCAAGTTCACCGCGTACCTCCAGCAGCTCGACATGGAGTCCAACGGCAAGTCCGTGGACCGCGAGGGCAACCCGGTGCACTGGCAGACCGGCCCGGTCGTGTGGGGCACGCCCGGCACCAACGGGCAGCACGCGTACTACCAGCTCCTCCACCAGGGCACGAAGCTCATCCCCGCCGACCTCATCGGCTTCGCCAAGCCCGTCGAGGACCTCCACCCCGGCCTGGTGGCCCAGCACGACCTGCTGATGGCCAACCTCTTCGCCCAGGGCCAGGCGCTGGCCTTCGGAAAGACCCCGGACGAGGTACGGGCCGAGGGCGTACCCGAGGAACTGGTCCCGCACAAGACCTTCCACGGCAACCGTCCCACCACCACCATCCTGGCCGAGGAGCTGACCCCCTCCGTCCTCGGCCAGCTCATCGCCCTGTACGAGCACAAGGCCTTCGTCCAGGGCGCGATCTGGAACATCGACTCCTTCGACCAGTGGGGCGTCGAACTCGGCAAGGTCCTCGCGAAGCGGGTCGAGCCCGCGCTGACCGAAGGCGCGGAGGTCGAGGGCCTGGACGCTTCGACGAAGTCCCTGGTCGCCACGTACCGCGCGATGCGAGGCCGCTGATGGCGGCCGACGACGAGGTGCTCCCCGGGTTCCTGGACCTGCTGACCCCGGAGAACCGGGAATGGCTCCGGAGCCTCCCGGAGGCCGAACAGCGCGACGTGGCGACCCGTCACCTCGAAGCCGTCCAGGGCGACAAGGAGCACGGCCTGGGCCGGTACGACACGCATGACACTGACGTGTCGGGGGTCGCGGTGGGTGACCTCCAGGACCCCGGCCACCTCGCCAACGCGATGGTCCGCCAGGAGCAGGAACGACGGTCGTGACGGGCTGAGGCGGGGGCCCGCTCGCGGGCCGGCTTCCCGATTCACGGTGGCGCGGGCCCGGGCCCTACAGACTTCGTCCTCCGGTCCCGCACCCTCCCGTACGCGCCACGCTGACACGTACGGGGGTGGGGGGACGCCTGCCCCCCCACCGGCCGTTGGTCGCGGTACGGCGGGAGGGGGCGGGCCGTAGGACGGAGTCTGGAGGGCCGGTCCCGTGTCCGGGCTGCGGGGGCGCCACCCGGCACGGCCTGCCAGTCGGCTACGGAGTCCGGCCCGCCGTCGGGCGCCGAAACCCTGTCCCGACTGCGGGCAGCTCGATGGTGGTGCGGGCCCGGGCCCTACAGACTTCGTCCTCCGGTCCCGCGCCCTTCCGTACGCGTTCGGCTTTCGCGGTGTGGGTGGGGGGACGTCTGCCCCTACCGGCCGTTGGTCGCTGTGCGGCGGGAGGGGGCGGGCCGTAGGACGGAGTCTGGAGGGCCCGGGCCCGTGGTCGGGCCGGGGAGAGCGCGGCCCGGTACGGGCGGGGAGTCGGCCATGGTGGCCGGCCCGCCGTCGGGCGGCGAAAGTCTCTTGGGCAGTTGGACACCACGGCGGACGGCCCCGCTCCCACCCGGGAACGGGGCCGTCCGTCGTACAGCGGTGTCAGGCCGAAGCCGGCGGATACAGCCCGCGCGGCAGTTGCGAGGCGGCTGCCTCGTCGAGGAGCCACAGGGTGCGGCTGCGGCCGTACGCGCCCGCGGCCGGGGCCTGGATCTCCCCGGCGCCGGAGAGCGCCATCGCCGCGGCCTTCGCCTTGTCCTCGCCCGCCGCGAGCAGCCAGACCTCCCGTGCCGCGCGGATCGCGGGCAGGGTGAGGGAGAGGCGGGTGGGCGGGGGCTTGGGGGCGCCGTGCACGGCGACGACCGGGCGTTCCGTCTCCCGTACGGCGGGCAGCTCGGGGAAGAGCGACGCGACGTGGGTGTCCGGGCCGACGCCCAGCAGGAGGACGTCGAAGGACGGGACGGGACCGTGGTCCTCGGGGCCCGCCGCGGCGCTCAGCTCGACCGCGTACGCCTCCGCCGCGGCGTCCGCGTCGTTGCCGTACGGGCCGTTGGACGGGGCCATCACGTGCACCCGCGCCGGGTCCACCGGAACGCTGTCCAGCAGGGCCTCGCGGGCCTGCGTGTAGTTGCGCTCCGGGTCGCCGTCCGGGAGGAACCGCTCGTCGCCCCACCACAGGTCGAGGCGGGACCAGTCGACCGCGTCCCGGGCGGGCGCCTCGGCGAGAGCCGCGAGCAGCCCGTTGCCGTTGCGGCCGCCCGTCAGGACGACGGAGGCGGAGCCGCGGGCGGCCTGGGCGTCCACGATCTTCGTGATCAGCCGGGCCGCCGCGGCCTTGGCCATCAGCTCCTTGTCGCGGTGGACGACGACCTGCGGCGCGCTCACTCGGAGGCCGCCTTGGAGGCCGCCTTCTTGGAAGCGGACTTCTTGGCGGGGGCCTTGGCCTTGGTGTCGGAGGGCTCGGAGCCTTCCGGCGCCTCGGACTTGGCGTCCGCCGTCTTCGGCTGATCCGCCGCGGCCGCCGGCTCGTCGGAGGACTCGGCCGCCTTCGCCGCCAGCGGGGTCTGGGCCCGCTGCGGCTCACCGAGCCGGTCGACGCCGTACTTCAGCGTCGAGGCGTACGTGTCGTCCGGGTCGAGCCGACGCAGCTCCTCCGCCAGCAGTTCGGCGGTCTCGCGCCGCTTGAGCGCGACGTTGCGGTCCGGCTGGCCCTGCATGGCGAGGGTGGCCAGCGAGCCGTCCGCGCGGTCCAGCGCGACCGGGCCGCAGTCGGTCTCCATCCGGACGGCCGTCAGGCCGGGACCGGCCGAGAGCAGCCGCCGTACGGGTACGCCCAGCCGGTCGGCGAGCCACATGCCGAGGAGTTCGACGCTGGGGTTGAACTCCTCGCCCTCGACCTCGACCTCGGCGACCTTGCAGGGCAGCTGGTCGAGCGCCGCGGCCAGCATCGAGCGCCAGGGCGTGATGCGGGTCCACGACAGGTCCGTGTCGCCGGGCGAGTACGCGTCAGCGCGCTCGGCCAGCTCCCGGATCGGGTTCTCGGCGGTGTACATGTCGGTGACGCGCCGCTGGGCGAGCGCGCCGAGCGGGTCGCGTGCCGCGTCCACCGGGGCGTTGACCGGCCACCACACGACGACCGGGGCATCCGGCAGCAGCAGCGGCAGGACCACGGACTGGGCGTGGTTGATGGCCTCGCCGTAGAGCCGCAGGACGACCGTCTCACCTGTACCGGCGTCCGCGCCGACGCGGACCTCGGCGTCCAGGCGGGCCTTGGCGCGGTCGCGGGGCGACCGGCTGACGCGCTTGATGACGACGAGGGTGCGCGAGGGGTGCTCGCGGGACGCCTCGTTGGCGGCCTTCAGGGCGTCGTAGGCGTTCTCCTCGTCGGTGACGATGACGAGGGTGAGCACCATGCCGATGGCGGGGGTGCCGATGGTACGACGGCCCTGGACCAGCGCCTTGTTGATTTTGCTGGCCGTGGTTTCCGTCAGGTCGATCTTCATGGCCGACGCCAGCTCCGTCCGTCTCGTGCGAGCATTTCGTCCGCCTCGTCCGGTCCCCAGGTTCCGGCCGTGTACTGCGCGGGCTTGCCGTGCTGGTCCCAGTACTCCTCGATCGGGTCGAGAATCCGCCAGGACTGCTCGACCTCCTCGACGCGCGGGAAGAGGTTGGCGTCACCGAGCAGGACGTCCAGGATCAGGCGCTCGTACGCCTCCGGGCTGGACTCGGTGAAGGACTCGCCGTAGGCGAAGTCCATCGAGACGTCCCGTACCTCCATGGAGGTGCCGGGCACCTTCGACCCGAAGCGCATGGTCACGCCCTCGTCCGGCTGGACGCGGATGACCAGGGCGTTCGCGCCCAGTTCTTCGGTGGCGGTGTGGTCGAAGGGGGAGTGCGGCGCGCGCTGGAAGACGACCGCGATCTCCGTGACGCGGCGGCCCAGGCGCTTGCCGGTGCGCAGGTAGAAGGGGACGCCCGCCCAGCGGCGGTTGTCCACCTCCAGCTTGATCGCGGCGTAGGTGTCGGTCCGGGAGTTCGGGTCGATGCCGTCCTCCTCCAGATAGCCGACGACCTTCTCGCCGCCCTGCCAGCCGGCCGCGTACTGGGCGCGCACGGTCTCCTTGCCCAGGTCGGCGGGGAGCCGTACGGCGCCGAGCACCTTGGTCTTCTCGGCGACCAGCGCGTCCGCGTCGAAGGAGGCGGGCTCCTCCATGGCGGTCAGCGCGAGCAACTGGAGGAGGTGGTTCTGGATCACGTCGCGCGCGGCGCCGATGCCGTCGTAGTAGCCGGCGCGGCCGCCGATGCCGATGTCCTCGGCCATGGTGATCTGGACGTGGTCGACGTAGGACCGGTTCCAGAGCGGCTCGAAGAGGGTGTTGGCGAAGCGCAGCGCCAGGATGTTCTGGACCGTCTCCTTGCCCAGGTAGTGGTCGATGCGGAAGACCGACTCGGGCGGGAAGACCTCGTGGACGATCCGGTTCAGCTCCTTGGCGCTGGCCAGGTCGTGCCCGAAGGGCTTCTCGATGACGGCGCGGCGCCAGCAGTCGCCCTGCTGGTCGGCCAGGCCGTGCTTCTTGAGCTGCTGGACGACGGTGGGGAAGAACTTGGGGGGAACGGACAGGTAGAAGGCGAAGTTGCCGCCGGTGCCCTGGGCCTTGTCGAGTTCCTCGATGGTGTCCTTGAGGGTCTCGAAGGCCTCGTCGTCGTCGAAGTTGCCCTGGACGAACCGGCAGCCCTGGACGAGCTGCTGCCAGACCTCTTCGCGGAAGGGCGTACGGGAGTGCTGTTTGACGGCCTCGTACACCTCCTGCGCGAAGTCCTGGTGCTCCCACTCGCGGCGGGCGAAGCCGATGAGGGAGAAGCCCGGCGGCAGCAGCCCGCGGTTGGCCAGGTCGTAGACAGCAGGCATCAGCTTTTTACGGGACAAATCGCCCGTGACGCCGAAGATGACCAGGCCCGACGGCCCCGCGATACGCGGGAGCCGTCGGTCCGCGGCGTCACGCAGCGGATTGCTGCTGGACAAGGTGGGTCAGCCCTCCGAAGGAGCGAGGCGCTTGAGCTCCGCCTCAGTGGACTTGAGCAGGTCGTTCCAGGACGCCTCGAACTTCTCGACGCCCTCGTCCTCCAGCACCTGCACGACGTCGTCGTACGAGATGCCGAGCTTCGCCAGCGCGTCGAGGTCGGCCTGCGCCTGCTCGTAGCTGCCGCGCACCTTGTCACCGGAGATCTCGCCGTGGTCGGCGGTGGCCTCCAGGGTGGCCTCGGGCATGGTGTTGACCGTGTTCGGCGCCACCAGCTCCTCGACGTACATGGTGTCCTTGAGCGACGGGTCCTTGACGCCGGTCGAGGCCCACAGCGGACGCTGCTTGTTGGCGTGCGCCTTCTCCAGCGCGTTCCAGCGGTCCGAGGAGAAGACCTCTTCGTACGCCTGGTAGGCCAGCCGGGCGTTGGCGACGGCGGCCTTGCTCTTCAGCGCCTTGGCCTCGTCGGTGCCGATCGCGTCCAGGCGCTTGTCGGTCTCGGTGTCCACGCGGGACACGAAGAAGGACGCCACCGAGTGGATCTTGGACAGGTCCAGGCCGGCGGCCTTGGCCTTCTCCAGACCCTCCAGGTACGCGGCCATCACCTCGCGGTAGCGCTCCAGCGAGAAGATCAGCGTGACGTTGACGCTGATGCCCCGGGCGATCGTCTCGGTGATCGCCGGCAGGCCCGCCTTGGTGGCCGGGATCTTGATCAGCGCGTTGGGGCGGTCCACCAGCCAGGCGAGCTGCTTGGCCTCGGCGACGGTGGCGCGGGTGTCGTGCGCCAGGCGCGGGTCGACCTCGATGGAGACCCGGCCGTCCTGGCCGTCGGTGGCGTCGAAGACCGGGCGCAGGATGTCGGCCGCGTCCCGGACGTCCGCCGTGGTGATCATCCGGATGGCTTCCTCGACGGTCACCTTGCGGGCCGCGAGGTCGGTGAGCTGGGTGTCGTACCCGTCGCCCTGCGAGATGGCCTTCTGGAAGATCGACGGGTTGGTGGTGACACCGACGACGTGCTGCTGGTCGATCAGCTCGGCCAGGTTGCCGGACGTGATCCGCTTGCGGGACAGGTCGTCCAGCCAGATCGCGACGCCTTCGTCGGAGAGGCGCTTGAGTGCGTCTGTCATGGGGTTTGCATCTCCTACTTGTTCGTGTACGGGCGTCAGCGCTGGGCCGCTGCGAGCGATTCCCGGGCCGCCGTGGCGACCGCGTCGGCGGTGAAGCCGAACTCGTGGAACAGGACCTTGGCGTCGGCCGAGGCACCGAAGTGCTCCAGCGAGACGATGCGGCCCTGGGTGCCCACGTAGCGGTGCCAGGTCAGGCCGATGCCGGCCTCGACCGCGACCCGGGCCTTGACCGTCGGCAGCAGCACGCTGTCGCGGTACCCCTGGTCCTGCTCCTCGAACCACTCGACGGACGGCATCGAGACGACGCGCGTCGGAATGCCCTCGGCCTGCAGCGCCTTGCGCGCCTCGACGGCGAGCTGCACCTCGGAGCCGGTACCGATCAGGATGACCTGCGGCTCGCCGCCCTCGGCCTCGAACAGCACGTAGCCGCCCTTGGCCGCGGCCGGGTTCGCCTCGTACGTCGGTACGCCCTGGCGGGTGAGCGCGAGGCCATGCGGCGCCGGCTTGCTCTGGTGGCGGCGCAGGATCTCGGCCCAGGCGGTGGCGGTCTCGTTGGCGTCGGCCGGGCGGACGATGTTCAGGCCCGGGATGGCGCGCAGCGCGGACAGGTGCTCGACCGGCTGGTGGGTCGGGCCGTCCTCGCCGAGGCCGATGGAGTCGTGCGTCCACACGTAGGTCACCGGCAGCTGCATGAGCGCGGCGAGCCGGACGGCGGGGCGCATGTAGTCGGAGAACACCAGGAAGGTGCCGCCGTAGATGCGGGTGTTGCCGTGCAGCGCGATGCCGTTCATGGTCGAGCCCATGGCATGCTCGCGGATGCCGTAGTGGACCGTGCGGCCGTACGGGCTGGCCTCGGGCAGCGGGTTGCCCTCGGGCAGGAACGACGAGTTCTTGTCGATCGTGGTGTTGTTCGAGCCGGCGAGGTCGGCGGAGCCGCCCCACAGCTCGGGCACGACCGCGCCCAGCGCCTGGAGGATCTTGCCGGAGGCGGCGCGGGTGGCGACGCCCTTGCCGGTCTCGAAGGCGGGCAGCGCCTTCTCCCAGCCGTCCGGCAGCTCGCCCGCCTGGATGCGGTCGAACTGGGCGGCGCGCTCCGGGTTGGCCTCGCGCCAGGCGGCGAGCTTGCGGTCCCACTCGGCGTGCGCCTCGCTGCCGCGCTTCCAGGCGGCGCGGGTGTGCTCGATGACCTCGTCGGAGACCTCGAAGGACTTCTCCGGGTCGAAGCCGAGCACCTTCTTGGTGGCCGCGACCTCTTCGTCACCCAGCGCGGAGCCGTGCGCGGCCTCGGTGTTCTGGGCGTTCGGGGCGGGCCAGGCGATGATCGAGCGGGCCGCGATGAAGGAGGGACGCTCGGTCTCCTCCTGGGCCGCCTTCAGCGCGCGGGCCAGGCCGACCGGGTCGAGGTCGCCGCTGGGGAGCTGGTCGACGCGCTGGACGTGCCAGCCGTACGACTCGTAGCGCTTGAGAGTGTCCTCGGAGATCGCGGTCTCGGTGTCGCCCTCGATGGAGATGTGGTTGTCGTCCCACAGCAGTACGAGGTTGCCGAGCTTCTGGTGGCCGGCGAGCGAGGAGGCCTCGGCCGACACGCCCTCCTGGAGGCAGCCGTCACCGGCGATGCACCAGACGGTGTGGTCGAACGGCGAGGTGCCGGGGGCGGCCTCCGGGTCGAACAGACCGCGCTCGTAGCGGGCGGCCATGGCCATGCCCACCGCGTTGGCGACACCCTGGCCGAGCGGGCCGGTCGTGGTCTCCACGCCGACCGTGTGGCCGTACTCCGGGTGGCCGGGGGTCTTGGAGCCCCAGGTGCGGAAGGACTTCAGGTCGTCCAGCTCCAGGCCGTAGCCGGCCAGGTAGAGCTGGATGTAGAGGGTCAGGCTGGAGTGGCCCGCGGAGAGGACGAACCGGTCGCGGCCGGTCCACTTCGCGTCCGCCGGGTCGTGCCGCATCAGCTTCTGGAAGAGAACGTAAGCGGCCGGCGCGAGGCTCATGGCGGTACCCGGATGGCCGTTACCGACCTTCTGCACGGAATCCATGGCCAGGACGCGGACGGTATCGACGGCCCGCTGGTCCAGGTCGGTCCACTCGAAATCTGTGGTGGTCGGCTTGGTGCTCACCCTGAGTCAGGGCTCCTCTCCACATGTCGAATGCCGGGGACGGTTTGTCCGCCGGGCGTTGTCGAGCCTACCCCTGCATCTACGGCCGTCTTTTCGACGGAGCGTCGACGGCTCACCATGAGAAAACTCGACGCCTTAGGCAACCAAATCCGGACTCCGGACATTCCCGCCCCGGACGAGACGGCCACCACTCCAGACTGCCGGGCGGTGCCCGCCTTCGCCTCCTGAACGGCGTGAACGGCGGGCGAAGCGCCTGCGGAGGCGCGCCCGTGCGGAGTGGTGGCGGGGTACGGGCGGGTGCCGGGACCGGGGCGCGGCGCGCCCAACGAGCCATCGGGGGGTACGGCCCCAATGGCCCCGGTACCCCCTCAACACGACCCCACCCCCGCGAAGGCCGTCGTATGGCCAACGTCTAAAGTGGCGTGGTACGCGCAAGCCTTAACCGGGTCTTCACGGCCGGGAACGCTTGCTGGCCTTATCTTCGCGGCGCAAGCCGCTGATGTTACTTCCAGGGGTGTGCGTGACGGCCGTCGAATCCCGTCCTGCGGGGGTGCTCACAACGAGCCCGCAGGGTTCAGGTCACCGTCCGTTCGGGGCCCGAGTCAAGGCGTTCGTGGCGCTGACCAAGCCGCGCGTCATCGAGCTGCTGCTCATGACGACGGTGCCGGTGATGTTCCTGGCGGCCGGTGGCGTCCCCGACCTCTGGCTGGTGCTGGCCACCTGCGTGGGCGGCTATCTCTCCGCCGGCGGCGCGGCCGCGTACAACATGTACATCGACCGCGACATCGACGCCCTGATGGACCGCACCTCGCAGCGGCCGCTGGTCACCGGAATGGTCTCCCCCCGCGAGTGCCTGGTCTTCGCGACCGCACTGGCGGTCGGCTCGACCGCCTGGTTCTGGTTCCTGGTCAACCCGCTGTCGGCGATGCTCTCGCTCGGGGCCCTGCTCTTCTACGTCGTCGTCTACACGATGATCCTCAAGCGGCGTACCGCGCAGAACATCGTCTGGGGCGGCATCGCGGGCTGCATGCCGGTCTTCATCGGCTGGTCCGCGGTGACCAACACCGTCTCCTGGGCCTCGGCCGTCCTCTTCCTCGTCATCTTCTTCTGGACGCCGCCGCACTACTGGCCGCTGTCGATGAAGGCCAAGGACGACTACGAGCGGGTCGGCGTGCCGATGCTGCCGGTCATCGCGGGTAACAAGGCCGTGGCGCGGCAGATCGTGGCGTACAGCTGGGTGATGGTCCTGGTGTCGCTGCTGCTCCAGCCGCTCGGCTACACCGGCTGGTTCTACACGGTGGTGGCGGTGCTGTGCGGCGCCTTCTGGCTGAAGGAGGCGCACGGTCTCCAGGCCCGCGCCAAGGCCGGGATCACCGGGGCCAAGCTGAAGGAGATGCGGCTGTTCCACTGGTCGATCACCTATGTGTCGCTGCTGTTCGTCGCCATCGCCGTGGACCCGTTCCTGCGGTAGGGCGCTTCCGCGCAGACGTATCGCCGGGCCCGTCACGATCCGTTCGTGGCGGGCCCGCGGCGTGTGCGCGCTGCCCCGGACGGCTCTTCCCCCGCTGATTACCGACGGGTAGCATCCTGTCCATGGCAGACACACAGCAGGCGGACGCGGCGGACCAGCAGACCGGCGGGCAGCCCGCGCCGGGCCGGGCGGACAAACGGGCCGAGCGGCGGACCGCCCGGCTGGCCAAGGAGATCGCGGCCTTCGCCGCCTCCCACGGCGGCAGCGCCGACGGCCAGCTCGCCCACATCGCCCGCGGCAGCGTCCGGATCGCGCTGGTCGGCGCGGACGGCCAGTGGGGCAACCTCGTCGCAGGGACGCAGGACGTCGCGCGGGCCGCGGCCGAGCGGGCCGGAGTCACTTTGCACGAGGAATTCGACGGCGACCTCGCGGCCAAGGTGCGCACCGGTCCGTACGAATGGTCGCGGATGGCGGGCATCCAGGTGGGTGGCCCGGCCAACCCCTGAAGCCGGGGCCGGGCCGGGCCCGCTACCTGACGACCGCGTCGTCCGTTGAGCCCACCAGGGGCGGCGTCCGTGCCGCGCCGGGTGGGCTTTCGGCGCCGCGGGCGCCTTAGGCTTCGGCGAGGAGGGGCGGATGGACCGACTGCCACGGCTCGTGGACCAGCACAGCCACGGCGCGCTCCACGGAGACCTGGGGCTCGGCGCCTTCGAGGCGCATCTGGCCGCCGCCTCCGGCGGCCACGGCCCGGCGCCGGCCGGCACCACCTTCTTCGACAGCTGGACCGGCCTCGGCGTACGCCGCTGGTGCCCGCCCCTGCTGGGCCTGGAGGCGCACTGCCCACCCGCCCGCTACCTCGCCCGCAGGCGGGAGCTGGGCGCCTTCCACGCGAGCCGTCTGCTGCTGCGCGGCACCGGTATCGGTACGTTCCTGCTGGAGACCGGTGCCCCCAGCGAGCTGACCACGGCCGGTGAGCTGGCCGCCGCCGCCGAGGCCCGCGCCCACGAGGTCGTACGGCTCGAACCGCTCGCCGAGCAGATCGCGGACACCTCCGGCAGCGTCGACTCCTTCGTCGGCTACACGGCCGAAGCGATCTACGCGGCCGCCCAGGACGCCACCGCCTTCGCCTCCGGCACCACCTTCTGCGAGGGCCGCGCCCCCGAGGCGGCCGAGGTGCGGCGCGCGGCCGAACGGTGGCTGCGGGACCGCAGGCCGGGGGAGCGGCTGACCGAGCCGGCGCTGCTGCGGCACCTGCTGTGGAGCGCGGTCGCCACCGGCGTACCCGTACAGCTGCACTGCCCCGATCCACTGCCGCTGGCGGGGTTCATGCAGGCCACCACCGGTATCGGCACGGACCTGGTGCTGCTGCCCCGGCCGCCGCACCACCGCCGTGCGGCGCAGTTGGCCGCCGTCCATCCGCACGTCTACGCGGACGCCGGGCCGGACCCCGCGGAAACGCTCAGGCAGGCCCCGTTCGGCAAGCTGATGTTCTCCACGGGGGCGCGGGCGCTGCCCGAGCTGTACGTGACGGGCGCGCGCTTCTTCGTACGGGCCGTCGAGCGGGTCGTACGGGAGTGGGCCGAGGAAGGCATGTGCGCGCGGGCGGACGCGGGGCGGATCACCGCCATGGTCGCGTCCGGGACCGCGCGCCGCGTCTACCGGCTGGAGGCGGAGGCGCCGGCGGCCGGCTGAGGCGCGGCGGCACCGGCGGTTCCGGTGGCCCCCGCGGGCTCGGCGGCGGGGGCGGGGACCTCGGTGCCGGGCGCGGCCGTCTCCCCTTCACCGGCCGGTACGGGCCCCCGGTCGCGCAGCGCCAGGTGGATCCGCAGGACGCAGATCCACACCAGCGTCGAGACCAGCATGTGCAGGCCGACGACGATCTCCGGCAGGCCCGCGAAGTACTGGATGTAGCCGATGACGCCCTGGAGCAGGATGCAACCGAACAGCTCCAGCATCATGCGGCGCGGCGCGGCCGGTGCCTTGACGGCGCGCAGCGTGAACCACAGGGCCACGGACAGGCCGACGACGATGTAGACGAAGTCGACGTGCAACTGGGTGATCTCGTGCCAGTCCACCGGGATGCGGTGGACCTTCTTGGCGTCGCCCGCGTGCGGCCCGGCGCCGGTGACGACCGTACCGACGACGGTGAGCACGCCGGTCGCCAGGACCAGCAGCCCGGCGAGCTGGCGCACCGGGCGGGCGACCAGGTCGCGCGGCTCCTCGTCGCCCTCGGCGGCGCGCCGCCAGGCCAGTACGGAGACCGTGAGCAGGGCGGTGGTGAGGAGGAAGTGCGCGGCGACCAGGTACGGGTTCAGGCCGGTCAGGACGACGATGCCGCCCCAGACGGCGTTGCCCATGACGATCCAGAACATCGCCCAGCCGAGCCGGGTGAGCGAGCGGCGCCGCGGCGCGCGCGCCCGCGCCGCGATGATGAACACGCCGATGAACGCGCACAGCACGTACGTCAGCAGGCGGTTGCCGAACTCGATGAGGCCGTTGATGCCCATCGCGGAGGTCGGCGTCAGGCTGTCGGGGGTGCACTTGGGCCAGGTCGAGCAGCCCAGCCCGGACTGGGTGAGCCGGACGGCGCCGCCGGTCACCACGATGACGACGGACATCACGACGGTGGCCAGCGCGGCCCGCCGTACGAAGGCGGCGCTGGGCTGCCAGCGGCGCGCGATCAGCTCAAAGGGGTTCCACGTGTTCGGCACGCAGCCATCGTAGGCGGCGGCTTGTGCAAAGTTTCACGAGGGGGTGGGCAACGCGCGGGTCTCTTACGTACCCGCAGGTCACGCCCGGTCCCAGCGCCGGACCGGGCTGGCCCAGGGGCCGGTACCGGGCAGAACCGCTCCAGGTCCAGGTCCAGGTCCAGGGACCGGAACCGGGCAGAGCCGCTACTCCCAGCGGAAGAACCTGGCCGCCGCGCCCAGCCCGAGCACCGCCCACACCGCGAGGATGCCGAGGTCACCCCACGGCATGCCCGCGCCGTGCTGGAGGACGTCCCGCAGGCCGTCCGACAGCGCGGAGATCGGCAGCAGCCCGAGCACCGACTGCGCCGCGTCCGGGAACTTGTCCAGCGGCACGATCACGCCGCCGCCCACCAGCAGCAGCAGGAAGACGAGGTTGGCCGCCGCCAGCGTCGCCTCCGCCTTGAGGGTGCCCGCCATCAGCAGGCCGAGGCCGGAGAACGCCGCCGTACCGAGGACGAGCAGCAGCACCACGGACAGCGGGTTGCCGTGCGGGGACCAGCCCAGCACGAACGCGATCACCGTCAGCAGCACGATCTGGAGGATCTCGGTCACCAGCACCGAGCAGGTCTTCGCCGTCATCAGCGCCCAGCGCGGCAGCGGCGACGCGGCCAGTCGCTTCAGGACCCCGTACCGGCGCTCGAAGCCGGTCGCGATGGCCTGCCCGGTGAAGGCGGTGGACAGCACGGCCAGCGCCAGGATGCCTGGCGCCAGGAAGTCGACCGCCTTGCCGGCGCCCGTGTCGACGATGTCGACGGCGGAGAACAGCACCAGCAGCAGCGTCGGAATGACGACGGTCAGCAGCAGCTGCTCGCCGTTGCGCAGCAGCATCCTCGTTTCCAGGAGGGCCTGCGCGCGGATCATCCGGGGCAGCGGGGCCGCGCCGGGCCGGGGGGCGAAGGTGCCGGCGACGGCCGCGCCGCCCCCGTCCGTCGTGCCGGTGGCGGTCATGAACGCAGCTCCTTGCCGGTCAGTTCGAGGAAGACGTCCTCCAGGGTGTGCCGCTCGACCGCTATGGCGTCCGGCAGCACGCCGTGCTGCGCGCACCAGGAGGCGACCGTCGCCAGCAGTTGCGGATCGATCGTGCCGGTCACCCGGTATGTGCCGGGCGTCAGCTCGGCCGCCGCGCTGTCCGCGGGCAGCGCCTTGAGCAGCGCGCCCAGGTCGAGGCCGGGCCGTCCGGTGAAGCGCAGGGTGTTCTCGGCGCCGCCCTTGCACAGCTCCTCCGGGCTGCCCTGGGCGATCACCCGGCCGCCGTCGATGATCGCGACATCGTCGGCGAGCTGCTCGGCCTCGTCCATGAAGTGGGTGGTCAGTACGGTGCTGACGCCGTCGGTGCGCAGTTCCCGTACGAGGTCCCAGGTGGCGTGCCGGGCCTGCGGGTCCAGCCCGGCCGTCGGCTCGTCCAGGAAGACCAGCTCGGGGCGGCCCACGACGGCCATGGCCAGCGCGAGCCGCTGCTGCTGTCCGCCGGACAGCCGCCGGTAGTTCGTACGGCCGCAACTGCCCAGGCCGAGCCGGTCCATCAGCAGGTCCACGTCGACAGGGTGCGCGTGCAGGCTGGCGGTGTGCCGCAGCATCTCTTCCGCCCTGGCGCCCGCGTAGACGCCGCCGGACTGGAGCATCACGCCGATACGGGGGCGTAGCGCCGCGGCGTCGGCGACCGGGTCCAGGCCCAGGACGCGGACGGTGCCCGCGTCGGGGCGGCGGTAGCCCTCGCAGATCTCGACGGTGGTGGTCTTCCCGGCACCGTTGGGCCCGAGGACGGCGGTGACCGAGCCCGCCTCGACCCTGAGGTCGAGGCCGTCCACCGCGGTCTTGGTCCCGTACCGCTTGACCAGGCCGGTGACCTCGACGGCAGGCGGACGGCCGGGGGTCCGGGGGGTGTCCCCGGAGGAGGCGCTGCGCATGACCGGAAGTCTACGAAGCGCGGGGGTGCCGGCAGGAGCGGGGGCGAAAAGGTGCCGACTCCCGCCGGAAAGGAACCGGATGAGGAACCGGAGAAGGCGGACTCACGCGACAAAAAGAACAGAGTCCTTCGGGTGGGGGAGCGGGGCGGTCCTGTGCGGGGCGTAGATCGTCCGGGTCCCGGGCCGGGCCGCGAGGCGGGCCCCCGGCTGCTGCCGGAACCGGCGAACTCGCAGGTCACCACGGGTGTCGGTGCACACGTACGAAGCTCGGACCGGTGCGGCGATTAGGTGACCCTAAGTGATCGAGGCCACCGGTCCGTGATCCGGCAGAGGGTTGTCTCGGCCTGAGGAATTACGCAACAATGGCGTTGTGAAATACGCGAGCGAGGAACAGGAAGGCACCGCGGCCCGCCCGGCCGGCGGGCCGGACCGCCCCGCGCCCGCACGGACGGCGCGGTCCGTCTCCGGCGCCGCGCCGCACCACGACGAACAGCAGGGCACGCGCAACCGCGTCGCGCGTTCCATCCTCGACCACGGTCCGTCCACCGCGGCCGAGCTGGCCCTCAGGCTGGAGCTGACCCAGGCGGCCGTCCGCCGCCACCTCGACACCCTCGTCGCGGAGAACGTGGTCGAGCCCCGCGAGAAGCGCGTCTACGGCACGCGCACCCGCGGCCGCCCGGCCAAGGTCTTCGCGCTCACCGACTGCGGCCGGGACGCCTTCGACCAGTCCTACGACCAGCTCGCGGCCGACGCGCTGCGCTGGATCGCGGAGAGCGCGGGCGGCGGCGAGCTGGGCGAGGCCGCGATCGCGGCGTTCGCCCGCGCCCGCTTCGCCGCGCTGGCCGAGGGCTACCGCGCGAGCGTGGAGTCCGCGTCCCCCGAAGGACGTACGCAGGCACTTGCCGAGGCGTTGACCGCGGACGGGTACGCTGCTACGGCACGCAGCGCGCCCAGTCATCAGCTAGGTGAGCAGCTCTGCCAGCACCACTGCCCGGTCGCCCACGTCGCCGAGCAGTTCCCGCAGCTGTGCGAGGCGGAGACCGAGGTCTTCTCCCGCCTGCTGGGGACCCACGTGCAACGTCTTGCCACCATCGCCCACGGCGACGGTGTCTGCACGACCTTCGTCCCGAAGGGCCGCGAGGCCGCCGGCAAGACCGCCCACCGCACCACCAAGACCACCAATGCTTCTGCAAGCACGGCCGGGAGGAACCCCGCATGACTCTCCCCACGGAGACTGCTCACCCTGAGCTTGAGGGCCTGGGCACGTACGAATACGGCTGGGCCGACTCCGACGTGGCCGGCGCTTCCGCCAAGCGCGGCCTGTCCGAGGAGGTCGTCCGCGACATCTCGGGCAAGAAGAACGAGCCCGAGTGGATGCTCAAGCTCCGCCTCAAGGGCCTGAAGCTCTTCGACAAGAAGCCCATGCCGAACTGGGGCTCGGACCTGTCGGGCATCGACTTCGACAACATCAAGTACTTCGTGCGCTCCACGGAGCAGCAGGCCGCCTCCTGGGAGGACCTGCCCGAGGACATCAAGAACACCTACGACAAGCTGGGCATCCCCGAGGCGGAGAAGCAGCGGCTGGTCGCGGGTGTGGCCGCGCAGTACGAGTCCGAGGTGGTCTACCACCAGATCCGCGAGGACCTGGAGCAGCAGGGCGTCCTGTTCCTGGACACCGACACCGCGCTCAAGGAGCACCCGGAGCTCTTCAAGGAGTACTTCGGCACGGTGATCCCGGCCGGCGACAACAAGTTCGCCTCGCTGAACACCGCGGTCTGGTCGGGAGGCTCGTTCATCTACGTCCCCAAGGGCGTGCACGTGGACATCCCGCTCCAGGCGTACTTCCGCATCAACACCGAGAACATGGGTCAGTTCGAGCGGACGCTGATCATCGTCGACGAGGACGCCTACGTCCACTACGTCGAGGGCTGCACGGCCCCGATCTACAAGTCCGACTCGCTGCACTCCGCGGTCGTCGAGATCATCGTGAAGAAGGGCGGCCGCTGCCGCTACACGACGATCCAGAACTGGTCGAACAACGTCTACAACCTGGTCACCAAGCGCGCCGTCGCCTACGAGGGCGCGACCATGGAGTGGGTCGACGGCAACATCGGCTCCAAGGTGACGATGAAGTACCCGGCCGTCTACCTGATGGGCGAGCACGCCAAGGGCGAGACCCTGTCCATCGCCTTCGCGGGCGAGGGCCAGCACCAGGACGCGGGCGCCAAGATGGTCCACATGGCTCCCCGCACGTCCTCCAACATCGTCTCCAAGTCGGTGGCGCGGGCCGGTGGCCGTACGTCCTACCGCGGCCTGATCGAGATCGGCGAGGGCGCCGAGGGCTCCAAGTCCAACGTGCTGTGCGACGCCCTGCTCGTCGACACGATCTCCCGCTCGGACACCTACCCGTACGTGGACGTCCGCGAGGACGACGTCACGATGGGCCACGAGGCGACCGTCTCCAAGGTCAGCGACGACCAGCTCTTCTACCTGATGGCGCGCGGCCTGTCCGAGGACGAGGCGATGGCGATGATCGTGCGCGGCTTCGTCGAGCCGATCGCCCGCGAGCTGCCGATGGAGTACGCGCTGGAGCTGAACCGGCTGATCGAGCTGCAGATGGAAGGCGCGGTCGGCTGACGCCCCCCGCGCACGCAGCGACTGAATTCTCACGAGGAAGAGAGCACGACGACAGCCATGGCTGAGGCTCAGACAATCCCGGCGGGGTCCACGACCACCGGTTCGATCGCGGTGGCCGCCGAGTCCACCGTCGCCACCCGGATGAGCGCGCCGCCGTCCTACGACGTGGCGGACTTCCCGGTGCCGCACGGCCGCGAGGAGGAGTGGCGCTTCACCCCCCTCGCGCGCCTGAAGGGCCTGCACGACGGCACCGCCGTCGCGTCCGGCGCCGACCTGAAGATCGACATCACGGCGCCCGAGGGCGTCACCCACGAGCTCGTCGAGCGCGACGACCCGCGGGTCGGCAAGGCCGGCAAGCCCGTCGACCGGGTCGCCGCCCAGGCGTACAGCTCCTTCGAGAAGGCGTCCGTCATCACGGTGCCCAAGGAGACGGTGCTCACCGAGCCGATCCGCATCGCGGTGCACGGCGAGGGCGGTACGGCCTTCGGCCACCAGGTGATCGAGCTGGGCGCGTTCGCCGAGGCCGTCGTCGTCATCGACCACACCGGCGACGCGACGCTCGCCGCCAACGTCGACTACCTCATCGGCGACGGCGCCAAGCTGACCGTCGTCTCCGTGCAGGACTGGGACGACACCGCCGTCCACGTCGGCCAGCACAACGCGCTGGTCGGCCGGGACGCCGGCTTCAAGTCCGTGGTCGTCACCTTCGGCGGCGACGTGGTCCGGCTGCACCCGCGCGTCACCTACGCGGCCCCCGGCGGTGAGGCCGAGTTCTACGGCCTGTACTTCACCGACAACGGCCAGCACCAGGAGCACCGCCTCTTCGTCGACCACGAGGCGCAGAACTGCCGCTCCAACGTCGTCTACAAGGGCGCCCTCCAGGGCCAGGACGCGCACGCCGTCTGGATCGGCGACGTACTCATCCGGGCCGCCGCCACCGGCACGGACACCTACGAGCTCAACCGCAACCTCGTGCTCACCGACGGCGCGCGGGTCGACTCGGTGCCCAACCTGGAGATCGAGACCGGCGAGATCGTCGGCGCCGGCCACGCCTCGGCGACCGGCCGTTTCGACGACGAGCAGCTGTTCTACCTGATGGCCCGCGGCATCCCGGCCGACGAGGCCCGCCGGCTGGTCGTCCGCGGCTTCTTCACCGAACTCGTCCAGCAGATCGGCCTGCCGGACGTCGAGGAGCGCCTGATCGCCAAGATCGAGGCCGAGCTGGAAGCGTCCGTGGCATGAGCCCGGCCTACGTACGCGCCTGCGGGCTGGCCGAGCTGGAGGAGGACAGCCCCAAGCGCGTCGAGATCGACGGCGTGCCGGTCTCCCTCGTCCGTACCGAGGGGGAGGTGTTCGCGATCAACGACATCTGCTCGCACGCGAACGTCTCCCTGTCCGAGGGCGAGGTGGACGACTGCGCGATCGAGTGCTGGCTGCACGGCTCCAGCTTCGACCTGCGCACCGGCAAGCCGTCCGGGCTCCCCGCCACGCAGCCCGTCCCCGTATACCCCGTAAAGATCGAAGGAGAAGGCGCGGACGCTTCCGTGCTCGTCTCCGTCACCCAGGAGTCCTGAGTCCCCATGGCAACGCTTGAGATCCACGACCTGCACGTCTCCGTCGAGGCCGAAGGCGGCCCGCGCGAGATCCTGAAGGGCGTCGACCTGACCGTGAAGCAGGGCGAGACGCACGCCATCATGGGCCCCAACGGCTCCGGCAAGTCCACCCTCGCCTACTCGCTGGCGGGTCACCCCAAGTACACGATCACCGGCGGCACCGTCACCCTCGACGGCGAGGACGTCCTGGAGATGTCCGTCGACGAGCGCGCCCGCGCCGGCGTCTTCCTCGCCATGCAGTACCCGGTCGAGGTCCCCGGCGTCTCGGTCTCCAACTTCCTGCGTACGTCGGCCACCGCCATCCGCGGCGAGGCCCCGAAGCTGCGTACGTGGGTCAAGGAGGTCAAGGAGGCCATGGAGCGGCTGTCCATGGACCCGGCCTTCGCCGAGCGCAACGTCAACGAGGGCTTCTCCGGCGGTGAGAAGAAGCGCCACGAGATCCTCCAGCTGGAGCTGCTCAAGCCGAAGATCGCGATCCTCGACGAGACCGACTCCGGCCTGGACGTCGACGCGCTGCGCGTCGTCTCCGAGGGCGTCAACCGCGTCCGCGAGTCCGGTGACGTGGGCACCCTGCTGATCACCCACTACACCCGGATTCTCCGGTACATCAAGCCCGACCACGTCCACGTCTTCGCCAACGGCCGGATCGCCGAGTCCGGCGGCCCGGAGCTGGCGGACAAGCTGGAGGCCGAGGGCTACGAGGAGTACGTGAAGGGTGGCGCAACCGCGTGACAAAGCTGCCGGGCCTCCTCGACACAGAGGCGATCCGCAAGGACTTCCCCATCCTGGACCGACAGATCCATGACGGGAAGAAGGTCGTGTACCTGGACAACGCGGCCACCTCCCAGAAGCCCCGTCAGGTGCTCGACGCGCTGAACGGGTACTACGAGCGCTACAACGCCAACGTCCACCGCGGCGTGCACGTGCTCGCCGAGGAGGCCACGGCGCTGTACGAGGGCGCGCGCGACAAGGTCGCCGCCTTCGTCAACGCGCCCAGCCGCGACGAGGTGATCTTCACCAAGAACGCTTCGGAGTCGCTCAACCTCGTGGCCAACATGCTCGGCTGGGCGGACGAGCCGTACCGGGTCGATCACGACACCGAGATCGTCATCACCGAGATGGAGCACCACTCCAACATCGTGCCGTGGCAACTGCTCTCGCAGCGCACCGGCGCGAAGCTGAAGTGGTTCGGGCTGACCGACGACGGCCGGCTCGACCTGGACACGATCGACGAGGTCATCACCGACCGTACGAAGATCGTCTCCTTCACGCTCGTCTCCAACCTGCTGGGCACCGTCAACCCGGTCGAGGCGATCATCCGCCGCGCCCAGGAGGTCGGCGCGCTGGTCTGCATCGACGCCTCGCAGGCCGCCCCGCACATGGTGCTGGACGTCCAGGCCCTCCAGGCCGACTTCGTGGCCTTCACCGGCCACAAGATGTGCGGCCCGACCGGCATCGGCGTCCTGTGGGGCCGTCAGGAACTCCTGGAGGACCTGCCCCCGTTCCTCGGCGGCGGCGAAATGATCGAGACGGTGTCCATGCACTCCTCGACCTACGCCCCCGCGCCCCACAAGTTCGAGGCGGGCACGCCCCCGATCGCGCAGGCCGTCGGCCTCGGCGCGGCCGTGGACTACCTCTCCTCGATCGGCATGGAGAACATCGCCGCGCACGAGCACGCGATCACCGAGTACGCCGTCCGGCGGCTGCTGGAGGTCCCGGACCTGCGCATCATCGGCCCCGCCACGGCCGAGGACCGCGGCGCGACGATCTCCTTCACGCTCGGTGACATCCACCCGCACGACGTGGGCCAGGTTCTCGACGAGCAGGGCATCGCGGTCCGGGTCGGCCACCACTGCGCGCGGCCGGTCTGCCTGCGGTACGGAATTCCCGCGACCACGCGAGCGTCTTTCTACCTGTACTCCACTCCGGCCGAGGTCGACGCCCTCGTCGAGGGGCTGGAGCACGTCCGCAACTTCTTCGGATGAGGACGAGGACTGACTGAGCCGTGAAGCTGGATTCCATGTACCAGGACGTCATCCTGGACCACTACAAGCACCCGCACGGGCGCGGTCTTCGGGACGGCGACGCCGAGGTGCACCACGTCAACCCGACTTGCGGTGACGAGATCACCCTGCGCGTACGGCTCGACGGTGCGACCGTGGAAGACGTGTCGTACGAGGGCCAGGGCTGCTCCATCAGCCAGGCCAGCGCGTCCGTGCTCAACGACCTGCTGGTCGGCAAGGAGCTGGGCGAGGCGCAGAAGATCCAGGAGACCTTCCTGGAACTGATGCAGTCCCGCGGCCAGCTGGAGCCGGACGACGCGATGGAGGAGGTGCTGGAGGACGCCGTCGCGTTCGCCGGCGTCTCGAAGTACCCGGCCCGCGTCAAGTGCGCCCTGCTGAGCTGGATGGCTTGGAAGGACGCCACCGCCAAGGCCCTCTCCGAGGAGGCGAAAACCGCATGACCGACAACGCAGTGACCACCAAGCCGGCCTCGGAGGAAGAGGTCCGCGAGGCCCTCTACGACGTCGTCGACCCCGAGCTGGGCATCGACGTCGTCAACCTGGGCCTGATCTACGGCATCCACGTGGACGACGCCAACATCGCCACCATCGACATGACGCTCACCTCGGCGGCCTGCCCGCTGACCGACGTCATCGAGGACCAGGCGAAGTCCGCCACGGACGGCATCGTCAACGAACTGAAGATCAACTGGGTCTGGATGCCGCCGTGGGGCCCGGACAAGATCACCGATGACGGACGTGAGCAGCTCAGGGCACTGGGGTTCAACGTCTGATCGGAACGCGATCTGTTTTCGCGGCTGTGCCCGCCGGAGTACTTCCGGCGGGCACAGCCGTTTGCACGTCTACTTGCGCGCCGCCCGGAAGACCTCGGTCACCTGTACAGCCGTGACGATGTTGATACAGCCGGTCTGGTTGGGATGCGCGGGAGTTCCCCACCTGATCGTCCGACCTCCTGACACGGCCACGTCCGCCCGGCGACCTTGCGGACGTGGCCCTCTCTGAGGACGAGGAAGAAGTGATGTGCTCGATGGTCGGCTGTGGTTCGTGCGCCGGAGGCGACGGGGGCAGGCGTCGGTCATGTGGGCAAGGCCGGTTACGCCCGCGCACCATCCGCCCACTCCTGTGAGGGATCGGCGGCCCCCGCCCCTGACGGACACCATGGGATCAAGGCGAACAAGCCGTGCGTACGCCGGCATCAGGGAGGAACCATGCAGGACGTCCAGGAAGCCGCCGAGTACGAATCCCCGGAAGTCGTGGAGGTCGGCGACTTCACCGAACTCACCCTCGGTCACGGAACCTATGGCAGCGACGGCAACGGCGGCCATCTGACCCCCTGGTGGTGAGCCTGCCCTACCGGGCGCGCCCATCAGCGCCACAGCGCCCCCGCACCGGCATCTGCGGTTGGCGAAGCGCGCCTCGGTGATTGCGCCGACCCCCTGACACGGCCATGTCCGCCCGGCACACTGGCGGGCATGGCCGTTTCTCTGTATCAGCTCTCCATCGACGCGCACGATCTGAAGGGGCTCGCCACCTTCTGGGCCCAGGTGCTGGACTGGCGCATCATCCACGAGGACGAGGAAGAAGTGATCATCGCGGTGGACGAGCACGCGCTGCCGGGCATCGGCTTCCTCGCCGTACCGGAGGCGAAGGCGGGAAAGAACCGGCTGCACATCGAGCTGTCGCCGGACGACCAGGCCGCCGAGGTCGAACGGATCATCGGGCTCGGGGCGCGCCGGGTGGACGTGGGGCAGGGGGAGGATGTGTCGTGGGTGGTGCTGGCAGATCCTGAGGGGAACGAATTCTGCGTGCTGCGGCCGAAGAAGTCGTTGCTGGACTGACCGACGTCACCTACCCGCCGGAGCCGGCTGCCCCGACGAGCGGCGCGAGGACCGACCGGGCATGTGTCCACAGCAGTGCCCCGCCGATTCCCGGCACGACATGACGATGCGCACCAGGGACACGGGCAGCGAGCAGGGCTCCGTTGTCGGGTGAGTGGCTGGTGTCCTGCTCGCCGTACCAGATGTCGACCGGGACACGGATCTTGTCGAGGGCGAAGGGCCACCGTCCCATCGCCAGGACCGTGTCGCGGGCGTAACCGGCAGGGCCTTGAGCGAATGCCTCGTCCAAGGCCCTGCGGTAGCCGGCCGCGAAACCGGGGTCCTGGTACACGGCAAGGTCGGACTCCGGGCTTTTGGCCATGACCATGTCCCACATCGCATCCGCGGTGAAGGTCGCGAACAGCTCTTCGGCACCGGCCGGATCGTGCGCGGTCCGCTCGACGAGACCGCGCAGGTCCGGTTTCAGAACGGAAGCGAATTGCGGCGCGGCAACCTCGTCCGCGCCGGAGACGACCGCCAGTGCCGAGGCGACCCCCGCCGCGGCGCAGGCGAGAGCGAAGGGTGCGCCTTGGGAGTTCCCGACCATGGCGGGGCGCCCCAGCCCTCGCAGCAGACAGAGGTGCCGCAGGTCTTCGGCGAACGCGGAGAAGGTCCGCCCGGGGGCGGGCGTCGAGACGCCGAGCCCCGGACGGTCCACGGAGACGAGGCGCACGCCGAGCGACTCGACAACGTCTGCGCCGAAGCCGAGCCACCGGCTCGTGGCCGCCCCCGGGCACAGCAGGACGGGCACTCCGTCCGGCGGCCCCCACTCGGCCCAGCCGAGTAGCCGCCCGTCAGGCAGAGCGCTCTCGCCCAGCCGGTCAGGTGCATCGACATACGTAGACATGATCAACATCATGGGCGGGAGCGGGGCGCTCCGCACCCGAGTTTCGCCAAGCCGTGCCGGAGACGCCGGCGCGGAGGGGTGTGATCCGGTTGTGTACGACCGTACGCATCCTTGTGTACGCTCGTACATATGGTGTATGTGACGCTTGCCGCGGCGATCATCTCCGAGATCCTGGCGACGACCTCGATGAAGTACAGCGACGGCTTCAGCAAGCTGTGGCCCTCGCTCGGCACGGTGCTGGGATACGTCATCGCCTTCGTGCTGCTCGCGAAGACGCTGAAGACGATGGACGTCGGGACGGCGTACGCGATCTGGTCCGGGGCCGGGACGGCTGTCGTCGCGGCGATCGGGATGGTGTTTCTGGGGGAGGCGGCGACGGCGGCGCGGATCATCGGGGTGGTGCTGGTGATCGCGGGGGTCGTCGTGCTGAATCTGGGCGGGACGCACTGATGCCGCGCCGTTACGACCCGGACCGGCCGCAGCGGATCATCGACGCGGCGATCCGTGTGGTGGGCGAGCGGGGCATCGCCGGGCTCAGTCACCGCGCGGTGGCGGCCGAGGCGGACGTACCGCTGGGGTCCACGACGTACCACTTCGCCTCGCTGGACGACCTGTTGACGGCGGCGTTGCGGCAGGTCAACGGGGAGTGGCTGACCGGGATCGAGGTGTGGGTGCGGGGTGTGGATCCCGCGGCCCCGCTCGCGGACGAGGTGACGCGGCTGGTCGAGGAGTGGCTGGGCGGGGGTGAAGGCGGAAGCGGCGACCGGGCGCGGGTGGAGCTGGAATACGAGCTGTATCTCGCGGCGCTGCGGCACGAGGCGGTGCGTCCGCTCGCGGCCGAGTGTCTCGATGCCATGGTCGAGCTGCTGGAGCGGCGGACCGGCGACAAGGGGACGGCGCGGGCGCTGGTCGGGCTGATCGACGGGCTGATGTTGCAACATCTGCTGACGGGGCGGACGTTCGACCGGGCGGAGGTGCGGGATGCGGTGGCGAGGGTGATCGGGTGAGGTGAGGTGCCGGTGGCGTGCCGTGGCTTGCGGTGGCTTCCGGTGGTCGCGCGCGGGGCGCCGTTCGATCACCAGCCAACTTGTGGCGTGTGTCCGTTCCCGTGTAGATCTTGTTCGTTAATGATCACCTGGGGTGTTCGTGCGGCGTTCCGCGCCCGTAGCCACCCGGCGGTACGAGGCGAGCGAACACACGTGAAGAGAAAGACCCGGGGCGCGGGCGCGCAGGCGGACGGTACCGAGAACTCGTACACCGGGCCGGCCTGGCGGGACCGGGCCGGGCGGGCCGCGCGGCGGCGGAAGCGGATACGTACCGGCGTGGCGGTGGTGATCGTCGCCGCTGGGGTGGTGACGCTCGCCGTGAACCCCGGTGACATGCGGTCGAAGCTGCCCGGCCTGGCCGGTGGTGACGCCGTGGCCAAACCCTTGCCGGCCGAGACCGCTGCACCCGGCTCCGCACCCGCCGACGAGACGTTCCCCGCCGCCCCCACCCTGAAAGAACCCTTCGCCGGCTCGCCCGCCCTGCGCTACGCGGACGGCGCCGCCGGCCTCGTCCCGCCGGAGGCCAAGGCCGTGGGGCGACTGTCGAAGGACGAGGTGGCGGACGTCCTGCGCAAGGCCAGGGACCTGCTCGTCGACGCCAACCTGAACCCGCGCACGCTCCGCGGCGAGCGGCCCGCGGCGGCGCTGGACCTTGTCGACCCGCTCCAGCCGGGAACGCGACAGGACCTGGAAGCCTGGCTGGCGAAGCCGGGCCGCGAGCACGACCCGTTGCAACTGTTCACCCGCTTCGACCCGCGCGAGGCGCGGCCCGCCGGCGACGTCGTCAAGACGCGGGGGCGGATGACGTTCAAGGAGGGGCAGGACGGCGCACTGGTGATCCACTCCGACTACACCTTCGTCTACCCGGTCGTACGGGCCGCCCAGGGCGCCTCCGAGGTGACCCGTACGGTGGTCCGCCGGGTGGTGGACTTCGAGGTCAACGACCCGGAACGTTTCCGGGCGACGCCGGGCAAACTGGCCCTGACCAGGTACAACTCCGACTTCGGCAATACCGCCTGCGAGGTGTACGACGGATTCCTGCACCCCCGGTTCGCGGACGGCCGATCAGGGCCCATGACGTCGGGGCCGGAGGTCGATCCGTACGACCGCAGCAAGGAGCTGAGCGAGGACGAGGCGGGCCACTGCGGCACGGTGAGCCGGATCTAGGTGCCGGGTCGGGGGCAGGGCTGGTGCCGAGTCGGGGGGTGGGGCTGGTGTCGGCCTGGCCCGGGGCGGGGCTGGCGCCGGGGCGGGGCCGGGGGCGGTTCCGGGTGTGGGGCCGGGGCCTGGCCTGATCCCGCGTCGCGCCCCCCGGGACCGGTTCGCCTCCACCGCCCCCCTCCGGTTAGGTTTTCGACATGACCGATGCTGCTACCTCCACCCCCGCCACCGGCGCCGTCGCCGCCGGGCTCGCCACCGTCACCACCGACGGCACCGTCCTCGACACCTGGTTCCCCGCTCCCGAGCTGGTCGCCGACCCCGGCCCCGCCGGGACCGAGCGGCTGACCGACGAGCGCGCCGTCGAGCTGCTCGGCGAGGCCGCGCCGAAGGCGGTCGGCCCGGACCCGCGCCGTGGTGTCGAGGTCGTGGCCGTCCGTACGGTCATCTCCTCGCTGGACGACAAGCCGCTGGACGCGCACGACGTGTACCTGCGCCTGCACCTGCTCAGCCACCGGCTGGTCAAGCCGCACGGCCAGAGCCTGGAGGGCATGTTCGGCCTGCTGGCCAACGTCGCCTGGACCTCGATCGGCCCGGTGCCCGTCGACAAGCTGGAGACCGCGCGCCTGAACGCCCGCGCCGAGGGCCTGCACCTCCAGGTCACCAGCGTGGACAAGTTCCCGCGGATGACGGACTACGTCATGCCGGCGGGCGTACGGATCGCCGACGCGGACCGCGTGCGGCTGGGCGCGCACCTCGCCGCCGGCACCACCGTCATGCACGAGGGTTTCGTCAACTTCAACGCGGGCACCCTCGGCACCTCGATGGTCGAGGGCCGTATCTCCGCGGGCGTCCTCATCGGCGACGGCTCGGACATCGGCGGCGGCGCCTCCACCATGGGCACCCTGTCCGGCGGCGGCAAGCAGATCATCTCGATCGGCGAGCGCTGCCTGCTCGGCGCCGAGTCCGGCATCGGCATCGCGCTGGGCGACGAGTGCGTGGTCGAGGCCGGCCTGTACGTGACCGCGGGCACCCGTGTCACCATGCCCGACGGCCAGATCGTCAAGGCCGCCGAACTCTCCGGCGCCGACAACATCCTCTTCCGCCGCAACTCCACCACCGGCACCGTCGAGGCCCGCCCCAACAAGGCCAACTGGGGCGGCCTGAACGACGTGCTGCACAGCCACAACTGAGCACGCGCGCCGCACACGGCACAGACCGCGGCCCGGTGGGAATCCCCGCCGGGCCGCGGTCGTGTGCGGTGGGTGCTGTGGCCGGTATCGGACGGTGCCAAGCGGGGCGTCCCTGGGTCACCATGGCGGGACGGTGTTCGACGGACCGGCCGTACGTACCGTCCTTGGAGGCGTCATGAGGCTGGGTAAAGCGCTTGCTGTCGGTTTCGCGGAGGAGAGCGAGGAGTGCGCGGAGGGCGTGCCGTGCGCGGAGGAGACGGCCGGGGCGACCGCGCTTCCTGACGAGGTGGTGGCCGACGGCGTGCCGGAGCGGGACCCGGTGCCGGCCGGGCGATGAGGCTGCGGCTGCCGGAGGAGCGGCCTGCGACGCCGCCCGCGGGGTTCAAGCTCGCGCATCCGGTGATTTCGCACGACGGGATGCGGGCCGGGTTCGCCGGGGTTTCGCTCGGTGGTGCGTTGCCGTACGGGTTCGTGGACGAGGCTCGCTGTGTGTACGGGCGGCGTCATCGCTGCCCGGCCCTGCGCTGTGATTGTGGGTTCTACTGCTTGCATACGTTCGATCAGGCGCTGGCCTTGGCGTGTGCCGGTGAGCACCGGAGAGCGGTGCTGCTGGAGGTCACCGTGCTCGGGGCGTACATCCGTTTCGAGCGCGGGATGCGGTACGAGCGGCAGCGGGTGCGGGTGGCGCGGGTCGGCGCGTGTGCGTGCGGCCGGATGCCGTGCGCGTTCGCGGATGCCGGGTGGGGGCGTACGGGCTGGCGGGTGCTGACGGCCGTCTGCGCGGAGTGCGCCGCCCGGCGTGGGCGTACGGCGTTCGCGTCGTGGACGGCGGTGAGCTTCGCGGAGTTCGTACGGTGCGGGGGCGGGCCGCTGCGGATCGTTGCGGGTGGGGAGCCGGGGGAGCCGGGGGAGCCGGAGGGCAAGGAGGAGGCGGTGTCCGAGGTGCGGTCGGTGCCCGAGCTGGCTGCTGAGGCTTCGCTCATGCAGGCCCGGCTCGACTGGTTGCAGCGGGAGCTGGCGCGGTTCACCGGCGGCGGCAGGGTTTCGTGACCGTATCCGTACCGTACGGAGACGGAGGCCGGTCGGGCGCCGTCTAGGCTGACGCGTATGCGCGATCTTGTGGCGGGAACGGGGTACCTGGGGAAAGGGCAGCGCTGGGTTGCCCGGCACGGCCGGTGGTGGGGGTTCGGGATGATTCCCGCGCTCATCGCCCTCGTGCTGTACGCGGGGGCGCTGGTCGCGCTGGCCTTCTTCGCGGGTGACCTCGCGGCCTGGGCGACGCCCTTCGCCGACGGCTGGGGATCGCCCTGGCAGGGGCTGCTGCGCGGGCTGTTCGTCGCGCTGCTGTTCGCGGGCGGTCTGCTGCTGTCCGTACTGACCTTCACCGCCGTCACGCTGCTGATCGGCGACCCGTTCTACGAGTCGCTGTCGGAGAAGGTGGAGGAGAGCGAGGGCGGCTGCCCGCCGGGTACCGGACTGTCGTTGTGGCGGGAGCTGTGGATCTCGCTCAGGGACAGTGTGCATGTGTTGGTGCGGGCTGCCGGGTTCGGGCTGCTTTTCTTTGTGCTGGGGTTCGTGCCGGTCGTTGGGCAGACCGTGGTGCCGGCGATCGGTTTCTGTGTGTCGGGGTTCTTCCTGACGGTGGAGCTGACCTCGGTGGCGATGCAGCGGCGCGGTATCCCGGTGCGGGAGCGCCTGCGGATGCTGCGCGGCCGTAAGGGGCTCGCCGTCGGGTTCGGCACTCCGCTGGTGCTGCTGTTCCTGGTGCCGTTCGTGGCCGTGTTCCTGATGCCGGGGGCGGTGGCGGGGGCGACGCTTCTGGTCCGTGATCTCTCAGGTGAGGATGGGGACGAGGGGGAAGCGGAGGAGGCTACTGCTGCGCCGTCTTCAGGGCCGTCGCCAGCTCGCTGGTGATTGCGGGGCCTGCTGCCAGAAGGGGTGCGCGGACCGGTCCGGAGGGTAGTCCGAGCACGTTCAGCAGGGCCTTGGCGGTGACCGCGCCGGGGTGTTCCGTCCCCGTCATCGCTTCGACGAGCGGTACGAGGCGGAGGTAGCGGCGCGTGGCCTCGGCCGGGTCGCCCGCGTCGTACGCGTCGAGGACGGCCCGTACCTCCCGCGGCGCGGCGTTGGCCACCGTGCTGACGCAGCCGACGGCGCCCATCGCGCGCAGGGGGAGGGTCTGCTCGTCGCAGCCCGCGTAGTAGGCCAGGCCGGTCGAGGCCAGTATCTTCGCGGTCTTCATGAGGTCGTACGCGCAGTCCTTGACACCCTCGATGCGTGGATGCTCCGCGAGCCGTTGGAGGATGTCGGCGGTGAGTGCGGTACCGGTGCCGGTGCGGCCGGGGATGTCGTAGAGCATCACGGGGAGGTCGGTGGCGTCCGCGACCGTACGCAAGTGGTGGGCGACGGCTTCCCGGCCGGGGCGTGAGTAGGCAGGGGCGGCGACGAGCAGGCCGTGGGCGTCGGCCCGTACCGCGGCGCGGGCCAGTTCGACGGTGTGCCGGGTGTCGCTGGTGCCGACCCCGGCGGTGATCCGCGCCCGGTCGCCGACCGCCTCGGCGACGGCCCTGATCAGGGCCTCCTTCTCGGCGTCGGTGGTGGTGGGGGACTCGCCGGTGGTGCCGCTGAGGACGAGGCCGTCGCAGCCCTCGCCGACGAGGTGGACGGCGAGGCGCTGGGCACCGTCGAGGTCCAGGCCGCCGTCGGCGCGGAACGGGGTGATCATGGCGGCGGTGGTGCGGCCGAAGGGCGGTGGGGACGGGACGCTGCTCGTCGAGATCATGGAGCGGAGTCTGACCCCACCGTAGTCTTCAGGTCTACTTAGATGTGCTCCCGTAAAAGGTAAGCAGTGCTACGGCGAGCGGGGTGCTACGGCTTCAGGCGCAGCACCTGCGGGTCGTGGTCGCTCGACTGGTCCGCGTACTCCGCGTTGATGTGCACGATGTCGTAGTCCACGCGGCGCAGGTGGCGGCTGGTGAGCATGTGGTCCAGTACCTGTGAGTTGCCCTGATAGACGTAGCCGTAGCGCTCGCCGCGCGGCAGGCGGTCGACGAGGTCGGTGAGGACGCCGCCGGCGGTCAGGGCCTTGAGGGCGGGGGAGAACGGGAAGTCGTTGAGGTCGCCGGCCACCACGACATCGGCCCTCGGGTCCACGGCCAGGACGTCCTCGACGAAGCCGTGCACCGCCTCGGCCTGCTGGACGCGCTGGGTCTCCGACGTACGGGCCGGCGGCTGGAAGCGGCTGTCGAGGCCCTGGTCGCCGCCCTTGGAGTTGAAGTGGTTGGCGACGACGAAGACCGGGCGGCCCCGGAAGCAGAACTGGCCCACGAGCGGCTTGCGGCTGTTGGCCCAGGCCGTGTTGCCGGGGTCGATGCGGCCGGGCGAGGCGGTGAGGCGGGGCCTGCCGTGCGTCCCGGTCACCTGGACGGGGGTGGTGGCGTCGCCCCCGGCGACATCCGTGAACGAGACGCGGGCGGGGTTGAAGAGGAACGCGGTACGGATGTTGCCGCCGGGCTGGCCGCCGTCCTGGTTGTTCACCGGGTCGATCTGCCGCCACGCGTAAGAGGGGCCGCCGGCGGCCTTGACGGCGTCGGTGAGCTGCTTGAGGGTCGCGTCCGCCGAGACGGTTCCGTCGTTCGTCGGGCCGTTGTCGTCCTGCACCTCCTCCAGCGCCACGATGTCCGGTGCCGCCAGGTTCTTCACCAGCGCCTCGGCGAGCCGAGCGAACTTGGCGGGCGGTGTCTTCGGGGAGAGGTTCTCGACGTTGTACGTGGCCACGGCCAGCTCGTCGGCGCGCTGCTCGCGGGTGGTCTCGCGGGCCGGGCCGCGGTCGTCGAGCGTGCCCAGTTCGGTGGCGGCGATCCCGTACCCGCCGAAGTTGTCGTAGTCCAGCGGGCCCGCGGTGGTGCCGGTCAGCCGGTCGCCGGTGTCGGCGACCGGGAAGGGCCGCTGGGCGAAGGGGATGAGCGATGTGATCTTGATGCGGCCGGGGTTGGGGTCCTGGTACGAGCCGTACAGCGCGCCGCCGCGCACGGTGCGGCCGTGGCGGGGCTCGGCGGTCGCCCACAGCTCGTTGTGGGTGCTGGTGGGGCCGATGACGGAGGCGTCGGCGAGCGAGACCCGCATGCCCTCCAGGGACTCGTAGCGGTCCAGGGCGTACGCGTTCGGGCGCAGCGGCAGGTTCTCGATGCTCTTGCCGCCCGCGGACGGGGCGTATCGGTCCGGCACGGTGGAGGCGGTCAGTTCGACGGCCGCCGGGAGCGGGGTGCCGGCGGACGCCACGGTCCAGGTGGCGTCGGTGATCTCGGTGACGGACTGGAGGCCGGCCTGCTCACCGCCCGGGTAGTACTCGCTGACCGTGCCGGAGACCCGTACGGAATCGCCGACGGCGGCCTTCGGCGTCTGCTTGCCGGTGAAGACGAAGATCGCCTCGCTGGTGGCCGGGTCGCGGTCCGGCCGCGGGTCCTGCACCCAGAAGCCGCGGGCCGAGCCGAAGGCCCGTACCGCCGTGACCGTACCGGGCACGTCGGCGACCTGCCGGCCCGCGAACGGCGAGATCCGGGTCGTGCCCTGGACGTCGTGGATGCGGGTGACCGCGGCGGACGCGGTCTGCGGTACGGCGAGCAGCCCGCCGGTCAGCGCGGCGGCGACCAGCGCGGTCAGCGTGGCGGGCCTGCGCAGGGCGCGGCGGCGGGGCGTACGGCTCGTACGGATCGGTTCGTGCGGCGGTACGTGCGGTGGGGTGTGCGGCGGTATCTGCGCGGACACGGAGAGCCTCCGGAAGGCGGGCGAGGGGGTGGGGAACAGCGGATGAAAGGCGTGAACGCAGCGGAGCGGAAACGGTCCGGCAGCCTCTACGCGCGTCAATCTCTTGTGTGGCCACGGCAGTTGTCAAGGCTCGCCGGGTGTCCGGGAACGGAAACCAAGGTGAACCGCCCGAGTTGCACGGAATTCCGTCTACGCTGGGGCTTCGCACGAGCCGTAGTCCGCACGAGGAGCTGAGCCCGAGATGTCCGCAGACCGCCCCACCCTGCCGCCGGTGCGGCTGCACTCCGACGCGGAGCTGGCGCGGGACGCGCTGAGCGCACCGCTCTTCGCCCGTGCCGCGCGGCTGGCCCGCTGGGCCGAGGCCGGCGTCCCCGTCGGAGTCGGCGGCGAGCTCCTTGAGGAGCGGCTGGCCGATGCCGTCGACCACCTCGGTCTGGCCGGGGACGAGGACGGCGCCGGGTACGCCGCCGAAGCCTGGCAGCTCGCGGTCGACACCGGACTGGTGGAGATCGAGGAGACCGAGGACGCCGAGGAGAACGCGGAGACCGGGGAGAGCGCGGAGGACGGCGACGAGCTGCCCGAGGCCGCCACCGGCACCGCCGCTCCCGGCGAGGAACTGTCCCTGCTGACCTCCGGCAGCCCGCAGGACATCCTCGACATCTGGCTCGGCGGCATGGAGACCGTACTGGCCGACGCCGTGGCGCCCGACCTCTCCGACATCGCCGACCAGATCGCCGAGGGCGGCGAACTGGACCTGGACGCGATCGACTGGAACCCGGAGGAGGAGGCCGAGCTGCTGGACGGCATCCTCGGCAACCTCTACCTGCTCACCGCCCTCAACGAGGACCCCGCGCAGGCCGTACCGCTGCCCGCGCTGGCCGCCTCCATGATCGTCCCGGACGACATGGACGAGCCCACCGACGACATCCTCGAAGAGGTCTCCGAGGCGATGATGCGGCTCGACGACCAGTTCCGGGTGCTGCAGCCGATCGGCCTGGTCGACTACCAGCCGGTGGACGAGGCGCTCATCGAGGAGCTGGACGAGGACGGCGCCACGGTGCGGCCGGCCGAGCCCCTGGAGGACGAGGACGTCTCCCGGTACGGCATGGTCCGGCTCACCCCGCTCGGCGTCTACGCCGTACGCGCCCGGATGCTGGACGCGGGCGTCGACGCGCCGGCCGTCGGCGACCTCACCGACAAGGGCGCCGACGTCCTTCTGGACGCGCTGCCCGACTACCCGGAGCCCCTGGCGCAGGCCGAGTCCGAGCAGTGGCTCGCCGCCCGTACGCCCGTCGACGCCGCCCGTGACCTGCTCTCGGCCGCCCGCGGCGACGACGAGGACGGGCCGCGGCGCCGGCTGGCCTGCCAGCAGACGCTGTCGCTGGCCGGAGCGGAGGCCGAGCCCGCGCTGCGCGAGGTGCTCGACGACGGGCAGCTCGGCGGTCTGGCCCGGGTCTGGCTCGCCGAGCGCGGTGCGGCCGACATCCCCGAGCCGTCCCAGGACATGATCTTCTGGCTGACCGTGGACACCATCGCGGCACAGCTCGGCGCGGCCGAGGCCGACGAGGAGAGCGCGGCCGAGCTGCGCGGCCTCGTCGAGGGCGTGGTAGGTCAGCACAACGGCTTCTTCGACGCCGCCTGGCGGGTGGACCACCCGGCGACGTCCGACGTCCTGGAAGCCATGGGCCGCCTCCACCCGGACAAGAAGACCGCCAAGGAGGCCCGCAAGGCCGCGTTCAAGGCGCGGTCCCGGCAGGGGGGCTGAGCGTTCGCTCCTTCGTGGCAGGGGGCGAGCTTCCTGGCAGGGGGGCTGAGCGTCCGCGGCTTCCTGGCAGGAGGGGCCTCCCGGCTCCACGTGACGACCGGCGGGCGGCCGGAGCATTTCGGTGCTCCGGCCGCCCGCCGGCGTCTTCCGCGGCGGTGCGCCGTCAGCACACCAGTTGGGTCACGCAGTTGAACGTGGTGGACTGGCCGTTGAAGCCGTAGGTGCCGCGGTAGGACAGCGGGACCTGGAACTGGCCGATGATGGTGACGGTCGTGGCGCAGTTGCCGCCGGTCCCCGGACGCTTGGCGTCGATCCGCAGCGAGCTGCCGATCGAGCCGCCGGTGATGTCCCACGGGGCGCCGCAGATGCCGGAGGTGATCCGGCCGCCCGTGACGGCGTTGGTGTTCGGGTTGTAGTTGATCTCCATGTCGAAGGTGAGCGCCTGGTTGTGGAGCGCCATCTTCTGGGTGACCTGGAGGGCTTCGGCCGAGACCTCGCGCTGTACGGCGAACGCCTCGTCGCGGGTCTTGACCTCGGACCCCTGGGCGTTGACGAACTGGTGCTCGCGGCCCGGACCCTTCCTCTTCTGCGCTGCGCTGGACATGGCTCTCCCTCGGGCTCGATGGGTCAGGCCAGCTGCTCGGCGATCTCGACGCGCAGCAGCGTGCGGACGGTCTCGATGTGGTTGACGACGGTGACCGTCGACGAGCCCGCGAAGAGCAGTCCGACCGCGACGTTGTCGAGCGAGGTGACCAGCGAACCGGAGTCGCCGCCCGCCGAGATGTTCGTGGTCATGATCTGGTCCTTGAAGCGCGCCGTGCCGGCCGTGCCGTAGTTGACGTCGACCGTGGCGTCGGTGGAGACGATCCGTCCGAAGCTGATGTTGGTGGTCCGGCCGGTCTTCTTGACCAGGTCGCCCACCGCGACCGACGACTTGCGGCGCCACGCGCGCGGCGCGCCGCTGAAGTACTGCTGCCGGGTGGCGTCCTCGAACTCGATCTTCGCGAGGGCCGCGTCCACCACGTTGTTGTGCTGCGTCAGCGGGATCTGCGGGGCGAACTGGATCGAGATGAAACGGTCCAGCGTGCCGATCCGGTCCGCCGGGTCCGTACCTCCGTCGAACTTGCCCGGCTGGAGCACCGAGCTGCCCAGCGGCGCCCGGTTGGAGTCCGCCAGCACGTGGTTGTTGCTGAGGATGTAGAACTTGCCGGGTACGCCGAGACCGGGCGCCGGCGGGTTGGTCTGGGCGCCGGGCAGGAAGTCGTACACCACGCTGCCCAGCGTGCCCGCGGTGACCTGCACGTTGCCGACGGAGAAGCCGGCCGGGCAGGGGCGCATCCGGCGCTTGAGGAGCTGCGGCTCCAGGGCGCTGCCGAGCTGGCTCAGCTCTTCGAGCAGCGGCTGGGTGAGCGCGCCCATCCGGCCGCCGTTGCTGCCGAGGCCCTGCTCCTGCGCCATCGACCGGCCCTGACCGCTCGGTACGCGCTGCTGGGCCTGCGCGGAGATGTGGCCGACGGCCAGGACGTCGGTCGGGGTGCCGTCGTCCATCTCCCGGGGGATCACGTCCCGTTCGGGGAGCATCGACTCCGGGACCTTCTGCGTGACGAAGACCAGGACGGCTTCCTCGCCCGTGGGCTCGCCGTTGGTCCACTTCACCCCGTGCCCGAAGCCGACGACGTTCGCGGTCGGGTTCTGCGGGTGCATGAAGTCGGAAAGTGCCTGTTGGCGGGAGGTGTCGCTGACCTGACCTCCGGTGGGTCCACGCATCATCTCGGGCTGGTTCACACCAGACCACCTCTTCCCCGGTGGGCGTCCCGCGCGGCTCTCAGCCGTGCGCCCGGTGCCGTACGGACGGGCCGTACGGGCGGGAGCCCTCCTACGGGCGGGAGTGCTCCTGCGGACGGGTGGCTACGGCTGCGGGGCGGGACCGCGTTCGCTTCACGAGCCCGGGCCGTGCACGGCGGCGGGCTCTCAGGGGAGGGCGGGAACCCGGCACGGACTGCTCCCCGGGCAGCTCCGTGCAGCCGCGGATTCTCCGCTCTCCCTACGGGTGATGCAGGTAGGGACTGTCTATTGCCGGGCCGGTCGGCGGTCAAGGAGGTACGCGATAAATCTTGCGCTTGCTGCGCAGATGCCGTTGATGACCTTGTTTGCCATGGTTTTCCGGGCTGTGGAGGAACGCTTCCGGACATCGCGGCGTCGTGTCGGGTTCAACCGGTGTTCGCCGGGGCGCGCGAGGGTGTGCGGCGCAGGGACCGAGCACACCGAACCGGCCGTCCAGGAGATGACCATGCCGCTCACCCGCAGGGACTTCGCCAAGCGCTCCGCCGCAGGCGCGGGCGTCGCACTGACCGGCAGCGTGGGCGTCCTGGCCACGGCGCCCGGCGCCATCGGGCAGCAGGTCCCGGAACAGGGGCTCACGGAGGCGGACGGGCCCGCCCCGGCCGCCGGCGCGCACGGGCGCACACCGGGGTACGGGCCGCTGGTCCCCGACCCGGCGGGCATTCTGGCGCTGCCCGCCGGATTCTCGTACCGGATCATCACCCGGACCGGTGTCACCACCCTGGAGACCGGCGAGCCCACCCCCTCCCACCACGACGGCACCGCCGCCTTCCGGGGCCCGCGCGGCACCACCCTGCTCGTCAACAACCACGAGCTGAAGGGGCCGCGTGCGCAGTGGCCGCACCCCGTGCCGCTCGCCGAGGGCCTGGTCTACGACCCGGCGGCGGCCGGCGGCTGCACCGTCGTGGAGATCTCCCGGGACGGTACGCACGTCTCCGAACGGGTCGGCATCGCCGGCACCTCCACCAACTGCGCCGGCGGACGCACCCCCTGGGGAACTTGGCTGACCTGCGAGGAGACCGAGGACAAGGCTGGCCGGAACGGCATGACCAAGGACCACGGCTACGTCTTCGAAGTCGACCCGCACGACCTCCGCGCCGCCCGCGAACCCCGCCCCCTCAAGGCCCTGGGCCGCTACGCCCACGAAGCCGTGGTCGTCGACCCGGACCGAGGACACCTCTACCTCACCGAGGACGCCGACCGCCCCAACGGCCTCTTCTACCGCTGGACCCCGCCGCACGGCTTCCAGCACGGCCGCGGGCGGCTCCGCACACTCGCCGACGACGCGGGGGTCCTGGCCGCGCCGCGCTGCTACGACTCCGGCGGCCGGTTCGTCGACGACCTCTCCCGCGCCACGAGGACCGGCACGGTCTACGGCGTCGACTGGATCGAGGTCCCCGACCGCGACGCCCGCCACACCCCCGTACGCAAGCAGTTCACCGACGGGATGATCACCCGCGCCCGCAAGCTGGAAGGCATGTGGTGGGCCGACGGCGGCGCGTACGTCGTCTCCTCGTACGCCCGCGCGGAGAGCCCGGTCCGCCACGACGGCCAGGTCTGGTTCTACGACCCGCGCCGCCGCACCCTGACCCTGAAGGTACGGCTCGGCGTCAACCCCGACCCCGGCCGGGACGGCGCCTTCGACGGTCCCGACAACATCACCGTCTCCCCGTACGGCGGCCTGATCATCGCCGAGGACGGCGAGGGCGTCCAGCACCTCTTCGGCGCCACGGACGACGGCCGTACGTACCCGATCGCCCGCAACGACCTCAACATCGGCACCGCCGACGACCCCGAGTACAGCGAATTCACCGGCCCGGTCTTCTCCCCGGACGGCCGCACCCTCTTCGCCAACATCCAGGAACCGGGGATCATGCTGGCGATCACGGGGCCGTGGCGGCGGCAGCGGTGACCGCTGCACGGCCGGGGTTCCTGAGGCGGCGTACCTGGCGTGCCCCTCCAGGAATCCCGGCCGGAACGCGCACGTTGTACCGAGGGTGAGCACGCGGACGAGCACGACGACCCAGGCACCCGAGAAGGAGGCGGCCGGGACCGCGGACGCGCCCGCCGGCCGCCTCCGGACCACCCCCTTCTCCCTCCTCGACCGCTCCCGCACCCGCCTCGGCCACCCGGAGGCCGAGGCGCTCCGCGACACGGTGGCCCTCGCGCAGCACGCCGAAGCGCTCGGCTACCACCGCTTCTGGGTCTCCGAACACCACAGCGTGCCGGGCGTCGCCGGGTCCGCGCCGACCGTGCTCGCCGCCGCGGTGGCCTCCGCGACCTCCCGTATCCGGGTCGGGACGGGCGGCGTCATGCTCCCCAACCACCGCCCGCTGGTCGTCGCCGAACAGTTCGGCGTCCTCGCGTCCCTCTTCCCCGGCCGCATCGACATGGGCCTCGGCCGGTCCGTCGGCTTCACCGACGGCATCCGCCGCGCCCTCGGCTCCGACAAGGACGCCGCCGACTCCTTCGCCTCCCAACTCGCCGAACTGACCGCCTACTTCACCGACGGCCCGCGCCCTCACCCCCAGGTGCACGCCCGCCCGGCGGAGGGTCTGCACGTCCCCGCCTTCGTCCTGGCCACCGGCGCGGGCGCGGACATCGCCGCCCGCGCCGGACTGGCCCTGGTCATCGGCGACCTGCGCGGCCGCGACGCGATGCGCGAAGCCGTCGACCGCTACCGCGCCGCCTTCGAGCCCTCCCCGCTCTGGCCCCGCCCGTACGTCATCGTCTCCGGCACGGTCGCCGTGGCCGAAACCCGCGAACAGGCCCGCGACCTCCTCCTCCCCGAAGCCTGGTCGATGGCCTACTCCCGCACCCATGGCGTCTTCCCACCCCTGGAACCGGCCGAGTCGATCGCCGCCCGCGAACCGTCCATGCCGCCAAGACAACGCGACCTGTACGAATCCGCCCTGACCGGCCACATCCACGGCACGGAGCCCGAAGTCGCCGCCCAACTCGACACCCTCCTCACCGAGACCGCCGCCGACGAATTCCTGGTGACGACCAGTACGTACGACCGGGCGGGGTTGGTGGAGTCGTATGAGCGGCTGGGGCGGGTGGTGGGGCTGGAGGGAGCGGGGCGGCCGGATCGGGCAGAGGTGTGAGAAGGCGCCGCGTCATCCAGGGGAGGACACATGATCGAAGCGGTCGTGTTCGACATCGGGGGGACTCTCGTCAGTGACGAGCGGTACTGGGGTGACCGGGCGGATCGGCTGAACGTGCCCCGTCACATGCTGTCCGGGCTCGTCGGGGCTGTGGTCGCCCAGGGAAGGGACAGCGCGGACGCCATCCGCCTGCTGAGGCCCGGCGTCGACGTCGGAGCCGAGTACCGTGCACGTGGAGCGGCCGGACGGGGCCAGCGCCTGGACGAATCGGAACTGTACCCGGACGCACGTCCGGCGCTCCGTGCGCTGCGCGCGGCCGGAATCCGGGTCCTGATCGCGGGAAACCGGACGGTCCGCGCCGGTGAACTGATGCGTGACCTGGGGCTGCCCGCCGACGCCGTCACGACATCGGGAGACTGGGGAGTGGCCAAGCCGCATCCGGACTTCTTCCGGAGGGTCGTCGCGTTCGCCGGGGCCACCCCGGAGCGCATCGTGTACGTCGGCGACAACCCGGCCAACGACATCGCGCCCGCGCTTGCCGCAGGGCTGCGGACCGTACACGTACGGCGTGGCGTGCACGGATATCTGTGGGCCGACAGCCAGGAAACGGAACGGGCCGACTGGCGCATCGACAGTCTGGCCGAGCTGCCGGCGCTCCTCGCACCGTGAGCCGGCCGCAGCGGCCCAGGCGTGAAACGCCTTACGGCCGGCTTCCGGCCAACTCCTCGACCATGTCCAACGTCAGGCGCCACGGATAGCTGTCCACCTGCTCACCACCGGTCCCGGGAGAGTGGGGCTCCCACGCGCCGGGGCCGTACAGCACATGAACCCCCAGGTCCCGCAGTGTCCGCACCGAGCGCCGGGTGGCCGGGTGCGCGTCCAGCGCCGTGGACCAGAACGGCAGCGCGACCACCGGCAGCCCGAGTCCGACCGCTTCGGTGAGCAGGCCGAGGGCGTACGTGTCGGCGATGCCCGCGGCCCATTTGTTCACGGAGTTCATCGTCATGGGTGCGACGATCACCGCATCGGGCGGCGGATTGCGCTTCGCCTCGCCCGCCCGGCGCCAGACACTCCGTACGGGGCGGCCGGAGGCGGACTCGACGGCGGGAACGTCGAGGAACCCACCTGCTTCGGCCGCGGGCGTGGCGATCACGCACACCTCCCACCCGTCGGCCACGGCGGCCTCGACCAGGCGGACGAGGCGTGTGGCGGGTCCGGCTGCACAGGCGATGAGGTAGAGCACTCGCGGTGTGGTCATGCCGGCACCTGCGCCCAGTGGGCCAGCGCACGAAGCAGGGGCACGCGCCCGGCGCAGTCACGTTGCAGCAGTTCCCCGATCAGTTCCCGCGTCACGGTACGGGACCGTACCTCCTCCGGCGCGGCCTTCTCCGCAGCCAGCAGCGCACGGACCGCTGCTTCCGTACGGCCGCAGGCGTGCAGCGCGCGTGCTACGTCCGACCAGTACGTCGCTCGCCTCTCGGCCACCACGAGCTGCGCGGGGACGACGGTCCGCGCCGCTTGCAGGGCGTGGCCTGCGTCGCCGAGTGCGAGCGCGATCGACAGACGGTGCAGTGCCACGTTGCCGGCTCCGAACGCGGTCCACTGGCGATTTGTCGCTTCTTGCAGCAACGCGGCGGTACGTTCGGCTTCGTCGAGCAACTCCGCTGCCGCGTCCCGGTCCTCGCCCAGCGCGGCGGCCCACGCCCCGCGCAACAGCAGCGCGCCGAAGACCGCGACGCTGTCGGGCGCTGACCTGTTCACCTGCCCACCGAGACGGTCGACACCTGTTATCGCCATGCGCACCGCCTGCCGACGATGGCCGACGGTGGCGATGGCATGGGTCAGAATCCGGTAGGCCGCGCCGATCGCTGACGGGTTCTCGGTCCGCCGGGCCGCTGCTGCCGCCTTTTCGGCGGCGATCCAGGCCGATGCCGCGTCGTCGTACTTGAGGAGCAGGGTTGCTGCCACGTGGTAGGCGTGGACAGCAAGCAGGTCCAGGGCCCGCTGTTCGAGCAGCGCGGTCCCGGGGTGCTCGAACCGGATCAGGAGAGCGGGCAACTGCTGTGCGAGCCGCGCGTAGCCACATGCCTGAACGAGTCGCTTGGCTTCCGTGAGGTCCCGGCGCAGCGACTCGGCGGTGCCCGGTTCCTGCTCGCACACCGTGCCGGTGAGAACGTCGCGGATGCCGTCCAGCGGATCGGAGCCGGGGACGGGCAGCACATCGCCGGGACCGGTGGGGATCGTTGCCGAGCCGACCACGGCAAGAGAGTGGGACACGAAGGTCCGACGCCGCATGGCGCCTTCGTCCCGGGACGGAGCGGACGCGCCATGCGCTTCCGGAGGCAGCGGCCGGACGCGGCGCCGGAAACCGAGGGCTTCGGGCGGGCGTCCGAAGAGAGCTGTGAGCACGGTCCGGGCCGTGGGGTGGGGCCATCCCGGGGCCGGGGATTCCCAGCGCCGTACTTGGCGCACCGTCACCGTCGCGTCGATGCCCAGCTCGAACGCCTTGTCCTGGAAGGCGATGACGAAATCGTCCTGAGTGTGCAGGCCCGCACGGATACGGGCGCTGACAAGAAGCGGATTCCCCGGGGGGCCTGGCATGGCGAACCTCCGTGCTGCGTCTCGGCCCAGCGTAAGGGTGCGGAGAACTGGCCAGGATGCGAATGTCCTGGCCGATGTCCTCAAGGGTTGCCTCCTGCGCTGCCTCGTCCGAGAGCGCTGGACCCGGTGTTCTTGGCCGCATGACGATTTCCGCGAAGAGCAGCGCACCCGTCTCCCTGCCCGACTGGATTCCCCGTGGAGCGGGGCTGCGTGTGGTGCGTGACGTGGCCGCGCTCGGGGTGGATGTGGTGTGGCTGGGACGGCCGGCCGGGGAGCGGGTCCTGAGCCGGCTGGGTGGCCGGTCCGGGGCCGTCATCGAGGATCACCGGCGTCCGGCCGGGACGTGCTGGATGGTGCCCGCCGGGACGGCCGGTGGCGTTCGGCTGCCCCCGTGGGAGGACGCGAGCATGGGGGCGGCTCTGTTTGTGCCGGGGCTGGAGATGTGCAGCGAGCTGCTGGGGTGGCGGATGCGGCCGGAGGTTGGTGCGTCGGTCACGAGTCCGGTGGCGCTGCGGGCGGCGGTCATCGCGGTGGGGGCCGGGCGGTGATCGGGTGTGCGGACTGCGGCGCCGTACGGGACGTGATCGTGATTGGGACGGTGCACACCGCCAACGGGGGCGGCGCCGATATCGGGAGGTGTGCGGGGTGCGAGGAGAAGCGGGCGCGACGGCGCAGGGGCGGCAACCGGGTGAAGGGTGCCGCCCCTGACGCGGTCAGAGCGCCGCGCCCCCCGGCTTGACCATGCCGCGGACCGTGCGGGAGTCGACGAATTCGCCCAGGGCGGTCATTTCCCATTCGCCGGAGAACTGGCGGATGAGTTTGGCCATCATGACGCCGGTGCGCGGTTCGGAGTGGGTCAGGTCGAAGCGGACCAGTTCTTCGCCGGTCTGGGCGTCGAGCAGGCGGCAGTAGGCCTTGGCGACGTCGGAGAACTTCTGGCCGGAGAAGGAGTTGACCGTGAAGACCAGGCCGGTGACCTGCGGGGGGATGCCGCCGAGGTGGACGGTGATGGCCTCGTCGTCGCCCGCGCCCTCGCCGGTGAGGTTGTCGCCGGAGTGCTGGATGGCGCCGTTGAGGATCTGGAGCTTGCCGAAGAAGCAGTTGTCGACCTTCTTGCGGTCCGGGCCGTAGGCGATCACGGACGCGTCCAGGTCGATGTCCTTGCCGCGGTAGGCGGGCTCCCAGCCGAGGCCCATGCGGACGGAGGACAGCAGCGGCTGGCCGCCCTTGACCAGGGAGACGGTCTGGTTCTTCTGGAGATTGACGCGGCCCTTGTCGAGGTTGATCTTGCCGGCGCCGGGCGCGGGAGCGGCGGGGGGAGCGGGGGCGGCTGCCGCGGGGGGCGGAGCCATGGGGGCCGGGGCGCCGGTGGGCGGGCCCCACTGGGCGGCAGGAGGGGGCGTGGGGGCGGCGGGAGGCGCGGCCGGAGGAGCCTGCGGGGCCGCCGGCATGGCCGGTTCCTCGACGGAGACGCCGAAGTCCGTGGCGATGCCGGCCAGGCCGTTCGCGTAGCCCTGGCCGACGGCGCGGACCTTCCAGGCGCCGTTGCGCCGGTAGATCTCGACGACGACGAGGGCGGTCTCCGCGCCGAGCTGGGGCGGGGTGAAGGAGGCGATGACGCTGCCGTCGGCGGCGTTGCGGACCGTGCCGGTCGGTTCGGTGCCGGCGAAGGTGGCGCCGGGCGCGTCCAGGCTGGCGGTCACGACGATCTTCTCGATGCCGGCGGGCACCGCCGCGGTGTCCACCGTGATCGTGTCGCCCGCGCCGCCCGCGCCGGACGTGTGGGTCACGCCCGGGCCGGCCGGCTGGTTGTAGAACACGAAGTCGTCGTCGGAACGCACCTTGCCGTCGGCGGTGAGCAGCAGGCCCGACACATCGAGCCGCACGGGCGCGGTGACGTCCACCGCCACCCGCGAGGCGGTGAGCGGGAGGTTCGAGCCAGGAGTCATAGCGGTCATGCCGGGGATAACGAGTGGCCTTCCTTTGCGGTTCCATTACCGAGGGCCGGACAGGGCCGGTGCCCCGTCCGGGGTCAGCGGCGTTCGCGGCTGTTGCCGAACAGCAGGCGGTAGGCGATGAGGAGCACCAGGGAACCGGCGATGGCGGCGATCCACATCGACGGCTCGAAGAAGTCCTTCGGGATCGGCTTGTCCAGGAACTTCGTGGAGAGCCAGCCGCCTATGAAGGAGCCGACGATGCCGATGAGGGTGGTGCCGACGAGTCCGCCCGGGTCCCGTCCGGGCAGCAGGACCTTGGCGATGACGCCTGCGATCAGTCCCAGTACGAGCCAGCTGACGATACCCATGGTGCGTTCCTCGTTTCCTGCGCGGTTGCGCAACTGATTGATACGTAGACAAGGACGCCGGGAGGGCGGGGCGGGTTGCGTCGGCGGCTGTCGGGCCGTGGCGCGGGTGTCTCCGTGAGGCGACGGGCCCTCGGTACGGCCAGAGGCTCTCAGTACGGCCAGAGGGGCGGGTTCACGCAGAAGGAGCCGCCCAGGTGGGTGTGTTCGGGGTCGGCGGGGTCGAGGGCGCCGTGCGCGGCGAGGAGTTCGGCCGCGTACGGTTCGGAGTCGTCCTGCGGCGCGTAGCCGAGCGAGCGGGCCGTGGTCAGGTCCCACCAGAGGCGGGTGTTGGCGGAGGAGCCGTAGACCACGGTGTGGCCGACGCCCTCGGCGGTGAGCGCGGCGTGCAGCAGGCGGGCGCAGTCGGGCGGGCTCAGCCAGATCGACAGCATGCGGACGGTGGTGGGCCGCGGGAAGCAGGAGCCGATGCGGACGGAGACCGTCTCGATGCCGTGCAGGTCCCAGTAGAGGGAGGCGAGGTCCTCCCCGAAGCCCTTGGAGAGGCCGTAGTACGTGTCGGGGCGGCGCGGGGTGTCCACCGGGATCGCGCCGGAGCCGTCGGCGGGGCGCGGGGTGAAGCCGACGGCGTGGTTGGAGGAGGCGAAGACGACGCGGCGGACGCCTTCCTCGCGCGCCGCCTCGTAGAGATGGTAGGTGCCTTCGATGTTGGCGCGCAGGATCTTCTCGAAGGGGGCTTCGAGGGAGATCCCGGCGAGGTGGACGATCGCGTCCACGCCGCGTACGGCCGCGCGGAGGGCTTCCTTGTCGGCCAGGTCGGCGGTGACGGCGTCCGGCGCGTCGTCGATGGTCCGCCGGTCGAGGGGCCGGAGCCGGTAGCCGTACGGGGGCAGCAGCTCGCGCATCAGGGTGCCGAGGCCGCCGGCGGCGCCGGTGAGCAGGACGGTGCGGGGTGCGGGCATGGGGCTCCTCCGGGCGGGCTCGGGCGTACGTACGGCTTCATCCGCGGACAGCGTTCAGGTAAGTGGACGATCGCAGTCACCATAGGAAGGCGCGCCGGACCGGGGCAAGGTGCTCGGCGGGACGGGCAAGTGCGGTGGCGGGGGAGGGATTTCGGGGGGCGACGCGGCCGATTCGGGGCCTTGACCGGTCCTGGAGCGCTGCCCTAGCGTGAACGCGTTCATGAATGTGGACACCAGTCAGGGACGTGCATGTGCAGAGGTGGTGGCGTCACCGCGCCCGTACGCGCCTCCTGTACGAGCATGTCAGGGAGAGCCCGTGACCTCAGCCCCGCCGCTCGCCGACCGCCTCGACGGACTGCTGTTCTTCCCCGTGACCGCGTACGGCCCCGACGGCGCTCTGAACCTGCCCGCCTTCCGTGCCCATGTACGCGCCGGTGTCGACGCGGGCGCGGCCGCCGTCTTCGCCTGCTGCGGTACGGGCGAGTTCCACGCGCTGACCCCGGAGGAGTTCCGGGACTGTGTGGCCGCCGCCGTCCAGGAGGCGGCCGGGCGGGTCCCGGTGCTGGCCGGCGCCGGGTACGGCACCGCGCTCGCCGCGCGCTACGCCCGGCTCGCCGAAGCGGCCGGCGCCGACGGGCTGCTGGCCATGCCGCCGTACCTCGTCGTCGCCGACCAGGCGGGCCTGCTGCGGCACTACACCGACCTCGCCGCCGCCACCGCGCTGCCCGTCATCGTCTACCAGCGCGACAACGCCGTCTTCACCCCGGACACCGTCGCCGCCTTCGCGCGCACCCCCGGCATCATCGGTCTCAAGGACGGCCTCGGCGACCTGGACCTGCTGCAGCGGACCATCAGTGCCGTGCGTACCGAGGCGGCGGAGGAGCAGTTTCTGTACTTCAACGGGCTGCCGACCGCCGAGCTGACCGGCCTCGCCTACCGCGGGCTCGGCGTCCGCCGGTACTCGTCGGCCGTCTTCGCCTTCGCCCCGGAGATCGCCACCGCCTTCCACCGCGCCCTCGAAGACGGCGACGACACGACGGCCGGCCGGCTGATCGACGGCTTCTACCGGCCGCTGGTCGAGCTGCGCAACCAGGGGCGGGGATACGCGGTCTCGCTGGTCAAGGCAGGGGTACGGCTGCGCGGGACGGACGTCGGGCCGGTCCGGCCGCCGCTCGGCGAACCGGCGCCGGAACATGTCGAGGCACTGGCCGCGCTGATCGAACAGGGCTTGGCGCTGGTCGGCGCTACGGGCGGCCGGTGATGCGCGCCGCCGCGTTCCTGTATCCGTGGGACGTGGCCGGCGATCCGGGCGCCGCCCGCCGCGTCGCGGACCTCGGCGTCCAGCAGGCCACGCTGGCCGCCGCCTATCACTCCACCCGGGCGCTGACCCCGCGCCACCCCCGCCACCGCGTCGTGACCGCCCGGCACGCGGCCGTCCTGTACCCGCCGGACACCGAACGCTGGGCGGGCCGCGCCCTGCGCCCGTACGGACAGGACTGGGTGGCAGGCCGGGACCCCTTCGGGGAGGCGGCAAGGGCGCTGGCGGACGTGGGCCTGGAGGTGCACAGCTGGGTCGTACTGGCCCACAACACGCGCCTGGGCACCGAGCACCCCGCCATCGCCGTACGCAATGCCTACGGCGACCGCTATCCGTGGGCGCCCTGCATCGCCCGGCCCGAGGTACGTGCCTACCTGCGGGACCTGGCAGCGGAGGCGGCGGTACGGCCCGGCGCGCGCGGCACCGAGCTGGAGTCCTGCGGCTGGTACGGGCTGACCCACCCGCACGCCCACGACAAGACCGGCGGCGTGCCGCTCTCCGGCGCTGCCCAGTACCTGATGTCCCTGTGCTTCTGCGAGGTCTGCGAGGCGGGGTACACGGCGCTGGGCGTGCCGGCGCGGGAGGTGCGGAACGCGGTCGTACGGGCGTTGCAGCCGGTATGGGCGGGCGCGGAGGGCGGCGGAGACGGAGAGGGGGCCTGCGGCGAGGTGGGTGAGGGGCGGGCGGGGGAGTGGCGCGAGGTCGGGGAACTGCTCGGCGGTGAGCTGGCGGGGCTCGTACGGAGGTGGCGCGAGGATGCCGCGCGCACGCTCCAGCGGGAGGCCGTCGCGGCCGTACGGGCCGCCGCGGACGACGGATTCCGCGTGCTGCTGCACGCCGACCCGGCCGGGCACCGCTGCGGCGCGAACGCGGGCGTCGACCCGGCGGACGTCCTCGCGCACGCCGACGGGGTGGTGGTGCCGTGCACGGGTGACGACGCGGCCCGTACGGACGCGCTGGTGCCGTTCGCGGAGGCACGGACCCATGCGGCCACGTCCCCGGACACGCCCGCCACCCCCGTCGTCGCCGCCAACCTCACCGTCGTCACCGCCATGGGCGGCCGCCCCGGCGCCCTCGCCGCCGACGCCGCGCACGCCGCGGCCCTCGGCGCCGACGAGCTGCGGCTCTATCACGCGGGTCTGGCGGGCGACGGGGATCTGGCGGCCGTGCGGCGTGGACTGGCGGCTGTACGGAAGCGGTAGGAAACGCTGGCGGCCGTACGGAAACGCCAGCGGGCGGCGGCCGTGCGGAGGCGGTGCCCGCCGTCCGCCGTCCGCCGTCGGCAGGGGGCGAAGAACCCCGTGCCGCCCTGTCAAGACCGCCCCGCCCGTTCCGCTCCGTCCGTACCGCACGGTGATCTACTACAACGCGTTCCGTTTCGCGGCCGTGCTCCTCGCCGTACGGCCAGGGCCGCGCGCCGGAGACGTCAGCGTGTTCGCCGCCGCTCACACCCGCGAGTGCACCGCGCGCACGACGGCGGACACGACCACGAGCAGACCTGGAAGGAACGTCATGACACAGCGCATCCTCGACCTCGACCGGGAGGAACTGGCTTCGCTGCGGGGCCGGGAGCTGACCGAGGCGGTCGCCGCCGCCGAGGGCCGCACGATGATCGCCGAGGTCTTCGCCGAGCGCGCGGCGCTCTCCCCGCACCCCGACGGCCGCGCGGGCGTGCACAACATCGAGCTGGTCTCCGCCTTCGGCGCGGACATCGTCGTCCTCAACCTCATCGAGCGGGCCTGGGACGGGGAGTATCTGCGGCTGCCCGGACTGGGCACCTTCACCAGTTTCGCCGACCTCGCCTCGTACGTGGGCCGTCCGATCGGCGTCAACCTCGAACCGGGCGACGTGCCGGAGATCCGCAGGGCCGGGCCCGAGCAGGCCCGCCGGCTGGTCGACATGGGCGCCGCCCTGCTCTGTCTGACCGCCAACCCCGGCACCGGCGGCAGTTTCGACGGCCTGGCCAGGGTCACCGACGAACTGCGCCGGGGGCTCGGCGACGACGTGGCGCTGTGGTCCGGCAAGATGCACCACGCGGGGCACCCCGAGCGGGTGACCGCCGGACGGCTGACCGCGCTGGTGGACGCGGGCGCCGACGGCGTCGTCCTGCCGCTGCCCGGCACCCTGCCCGGCCTCACCAAGGAGCGGGCCGCCGAGGCGGTCGCCGCCGTGCAGGACGCGGGCGCGGTGGTGATGGGGGCGATCGGTACGAGCCAGGAGGGCGCGCACGCCGACATCGTGCCCCAACTGGCGCTGACCGCCAAGGAGATCGGGGTGGACGCGCACCACTTCGGGGACGCGTTCCTGCCGGGCATGTGCGATCCGGAACTGCTCTACGCCTACTCCGTCGCGGTCCGCGGACGGCGGCACACCTGGAACCGGATGGCGCTCAACGGGCGCGGCAACCGCATCCCCGGCTGAGGCCGGGAAGAAGGAAGAGGGGCAGGCTCGGGGCCTGGACCTGGGCCTGGTCCGGGGGCACGGCGCCGGGGGTCAGCCGTCGCTCGCGCGCGGGGCGGGTTCGCGTTTCGTACCGGTCAGGTGGCCGAAGACCACCACGTTGCCCAGGTATTCCTGCCGGGCCTTGCTGAAGCCGCCGCCGCAGGTGATCAGCCGTAGTTCGGGCCGGGAAGCAGGCGCGTAGACCTTCTTGTCGGGGAAGTCCTCGCCGTCGTAGACCTCGACGGCGTCGACGGAGAAGACCGCGGTCCGGCCGTCCGCGCGGACGACCTCCACCTTGTGGTTCTTCTTCAGGGAGCCGAGGTTGTAGAAGACCCCGGGCCCGGAGCGGTTGTCGACGTGGCCCGCGATCAGTGAAGTGCCGGTGGTGCCGGGCGTGTTGCCGTCCGCGTACCAGCCGGCGAGGTTCTTGTCCTCCTGCGGCGGGGTCGCCAGGCCGCCGCTCTCGTCGAGACCGAGGCGCATCAGCGGCGCGTCCACGCCGACCGACGGGATACGCACCCGCAGCGGCCGGGAGGCCGGCATCGGCGGAGGCGGCGGGGCGGGGGCCGCGGACGGCCCGGGGTGCTGTGGGCCCGCGGCGAACCCCTGGTCGGCGGAGGGCTGCGGCGGTGGCGCCTGGGCCTGCGCGCCGTGGCCTATCAGCCAGATGCCGGTGCCCATCGCGCCCGCGGTGAGCAGGGCTATGAGCCCTTGGTCGCCGCGGCGGCGGGGGGTGTGTCCCATGGCTGTCGTGCCTCCGGGTGTGCTGCGGACCGTCGGGCCGCCGGATCGATCGCGTCCGACGGGTCACGGTCACGGCTGGGGTGCCGGGCGCGGCCCCCGGCCTCCCGGAATGCGGCAGACGGGTCCGGGAGGCGGGGACGCGGTCCGGCGGCCGGGCGGTGCCGGTGCCGGGCGGCGCTTCCGGGTGCGGAAGGGCCGGGCCCGCGGAAGGGTCAGGCCGAGTCGTCCGCGCGGCGGCGGCGCACCATCCACACGCCACCGGCGGCGGCCGCCAGCAGGACGCCCGCACCGGCGACGATCTCCGTGGTGCTGGAGCTCTCACTGGTGGTACCCAGGCCGGTCTTCGTCCTGCCGTGCGGGGTGGTGCCGGAGGAGACCCGCACCGTGCCGGAGATCTCCGTCCCGTTGGCGCACTTGCCGCCGATGCCGTAGTTGCCCGGCTTGGTGCTGGCCGGCACCCGCAGGGAGCCCTGCACGTTTTCGGTGTGCGTCTGGTTCTTCGACGACAGCGTGATCCGGCCGGCGCCCAGGGTGCTGGCGTCGACGGTGGCCGAGCCGTCCTTGCCGCAGGCGCTGCTGTTGAGGTTGACCGAGTTGCCGGCCTTGACCGGGTTGGGCGTCACCTCGATGCTGCCGGTGGCCGCGAAGGCCGCGGAGGTGGACAGGCCGAGGGCGGCGACGGACAGCGCCGCACCGGTGAGAACGCGAGTGGAACGCATGGGACGAACCTCCACGAGGCACGGACCGCGGCACACCACAGCGCCGCAAAGGAAGTTGGGGGAATTCCGCGCCTCCTGCAATCGAGGTAAGCGGCCGGGCGCGCCGGGAGCCTGTTGACGCGATGTCAGAACTCCCGTGCACCGTCGGCGTGTCGCGCATGATCGGTTATGTTTCGGCAGGTCAGGGGCTAGGTGGTCGTGACGTTCGGTGACGTTGCGGATTGGGATGAACGGGTGACGGATATTTCGCGCGGAATGTGGTAGTGGCGCTGCGTAATCGGGTGTTACGGAGGGTGCCCGAGGGGTGGCCCGGGGGCGGTCGGGGGGCGGGGGCCAGGGGACCGGGGATGCGGCGGCGGGATCACCCCGGCCGGACGAACCCGCTCTCGTACGCCGCGATCACCGCCTGGGTCCGGTCCCGCACGCCCAGCTTGGCCAGCACCCCCGCGACATGCGTCTTGACCGTCGCCGGGCCGACCGTCAGCCGGTCCGCGATCTCCGCGTTCGTCAGGCCCTTGGTCATCAGCCGCAGCACGTCCGCCTCACGGTCGGACAGACGCGCCCGCAGGGCCCGCGCCGACTCGCGCGCGGCGCGCGCCCCCGCGTACCGGGCGGCCAGCTCCCGTACCGCCGCCGGGAACAGCAGCGAATCGCTGCGTGCCACCATCCGCACCGCCTGCACCAGGTCTTCCACGCCGGCCCGCTTCAGCAGGAAGCCGCTGGCGCCGGCGCGCAGCGCGTCGTACACGTACGCGTCGTTCTCGAAGGTCGTCACCACGATGATCCGCGGCGGTTCCGCCATGGCCGTCAGCACCTGTTCGGTCGCGCGGATGCCGTCGATCTCCGGCATCCGTACATCCATCAGCACGATGTCCGGGCGCAGTTCGCGGATCAGCGGCACCGCCTCGGCGCCGGTGGCCGCCTCGCCGACGACCTCCATGTCCGGCTCGGCGCCGAGGATCGCGCGCAGCGCCGTACGGACCATCCGCTCGTCGTCCGCGAGGACGATGCGCAGCGGGGGAGCGGCGGTGCCGGTACGGGCGTCCGCGCGCTCCCCGTTCGCGCGCTCCTCGTCCGCGCGGCCCTCGTCCGTGCCGCTCACCGCGATGCCCCCAGGGGGAGCCGTACGGTCAGCCGCCACACGCCGTCGCGGCCCCCGGCCCGGGCCTGGCCGCCCAGCAGACGGGCGCGTTCGGTGATGCCGGGCAGGCCGCGACCGCCGCCCGGGCGGGGTGTGGCCGCGGCCGTCTCGCTCGGCGTGGCCGCGTCGTCTCTCTGCATGGGGTTCTCCACCGTGATCCTCAGCTCGTCGGCGTCCAGGGCGATCCGCAGCCGGACCGGTACGGTACCGGCGTGCCGCAGCGCGTTGCTGAGACCTTCCTGGACGATCCGGTACGCCTCCCGCGAGACCAGCGTCGGCAGCCGCCCGCACCCGTCGTCGACGTTCGCGTCGATCCGCAGCCCGGCGGCGCGGGTGCGGTCCAGCAGCGCGCCCAGGGCGCCCAGTTCCGGTGCGGGTGCGTCGGCCCGGCCGTCCCCGTCCTCCCGCAAGAGCCCCAGTACGGTGTCGAGTTCGGCGACCGCGCCGCGGGTGGTCTCCTCGATGGCGAGCAGCGCCTGCCGCGCGAACTCGGGGTCGGCGTCGAGCACCCGGCGGGCCGCGCCCGCCTGGAGGGTGACCGCGCTGAGCGCGTGCCCCACGGAGTCGTGCAGTTCGCGGGCGAGCCGGTTGCGGGAGGCGAGGTCGGCGGCGCGCCGTTCGGCGGCGGCCAGGCGGTCGGCGGGGGTACGGCCGAGCAGTACGGGCGCCAGGCGGGCCAGCAGCCGGCCGCCCGCCCACGTGGTGCCCGCCACCAGGACGAGCAGGCCGAGCCCGGTCAGCGGGCCGAGCAGGCCGCCGGCCAGGTCGGGCCAGCCCAGTTCCTGGTGCCGCAGCGGGTCCGTGACCGGCAGCAGGAGCAGCATCACGGCGGCGGGCGGCGCCGCCAGTGTCATACCGCTGACGATTCCGCCGGCGGCCAGGTGCGCCACGAACCACAGGGCCGTACGCCGCCGGGCGGCCCACGAGTCGGCGGGCTCCTCGGCCAGTTCCGCCGTCACGTCGGCGGGCAGGCCGCACAGCGACCGCGCCGCCGTCGCCTCCAGCGTGCGCAGCAGCGGGAAGAGCAGCGCGCCCAGGGCGGCGAGCGGCAGCGCGAAGGCGAACGCGGCGAACTGCCAGGGGAAGTCGCTGAAGGGGTTCACCTCGTCGAAGGTGAGCGGGACGACGAGCGCCGCCAGCAGGAAGAAAGGGGTCAGCAGGGCGCCGCCGAGGACGAGATGCACCCAGCGGCCGAGGAACAGCCGCGCCCCGCTCGTTCGTGACGCGCCGGGCGTCGCGCCGGGCTTCGGGACGGCCTTCAAGGTGATCTTCAAAGGCGTCGCGTAGCCAGCGTCAGCCGGTCCCGCGCGTCGAACAGCGCGTCCTTGATCAACTGCTCGTGCCCCGGGGTCAGCCGGGCCACCGGCACCGAGCAGCTCACCGCGTCCCGCGCCGGGGTGCGGTACGGGACCGCCACGCCGAAGCAGCGCAGTCCGAGCGTGTTCTCCTCGCGGTCCACGGCGTACCCCTGCTCACGCACCAGGCGCAGCTCCTCGATGAGCTGCTCGCGGTCGGTGACGGTGTGCTCGGTGAGGGCGTCGAGCTTCTCCGGGAGGAGCGCCCGTACCTGGTCGTCGGTGTACGTGGCGAGCAGCGCCTTGCCCAGGGACGTGGAGTGGGCGGGCAGCCGGCGGCCGACGCGGGTGAAGGGGCGCAGGTAGTGCTGGGACTGGCGGGTGGCGAGGTAGACGACGTTGGTGCCGTCCAGCCGGGCCAGGTGGATGGTCTCGGTGGTGTCGTCGGCGAGCCGGTCCAGGGTGGGGCGGGCGGCGGCCACCACCTCGTCGCCGTCGATGTAGGAGGTGCCGACCAGCAGGGCGCGCACGCCGATGCCGTACCGGGTGCCGGTGGCGTCGGTCTCCACCCAGCCGAGGTCGACGAGGGTGCGCAGCAGCATGTAGAGGCTGGACTTCGGGTAGCCGACGGCCTCCTGGACGGCGGCGAGGCTGTGCATACCGGGGCGGCCCGCGAAGTACTCCAGCAACTCCACCGTGCGCACCGCGGACTTGACCTGCGCTCCGGTGGTCTCGGCAGCGGCCATCGGCCTTGACCCCTCAGTTCGGACAGCCATAGAGTCCCAGCGGACGTCACATTCACCACCTGGGACGGCGTTCAGCATAGCGAACGGCGTCCTGGACGCGACAAGAGTTCGCCGGGAGGAATGCGCGGTGGCAGCAGCACCAGTCTGGAGTGTCGACCCCCGTACCGGGAAGCGGCGCGAGCAGGTTGCGGTGGAGGCCACAGCGGCCGAGGTCGACGCCGCCGTACGGGCCGCGCACGACGCCCGGGGCGCGCTCGCCGACCGCCGTGTCCGGGCCGCCCTGCTGCGCCGCGCCGCCGACCTGCTGGACGGGGCCGAGGAACGGATCGTCGAGGCCGCCGACGCGGAGACCGCACTCGGCCCGGGGCGGCTGACCGGCGAACTCGGCCGTACGACGTACCAGTTGCGCGCGTTCGCCGACGTCGTCGAGGAGGGTGCATTCCTCGACGTGCTGATCGACCACGCCGACCCCGCGCTCACCCCGCCCCGCCCCGACCTGCGCCGCTACAAGATCCCGCTCGGCGTCGTCGCGGTCTACGCGGCCGGCAACTTCCCACTCGCCTTCTCCGTGCCCGGCGGCGACACCGCCAGCGCCCTCGCCGCCGGCTGCCCGGTCGTCGTCAAGGCCCACCCCGACCACCCGGCCACCTCCGAACTGAGCGCCGCCCTGCTGCGCCGCGCCGCGGCCGAAACCGGCCTGCCCGCGGGCGTGATCGGCCTGGTGCACGGCTTCGAAGCGGGCATCGAGCTGGTCCGGCACCCGCTCGTCGCCGCCGCGGGCTTCACCGGCTCGGTACGCGGCGGACGCGCCCTGTACGACGCGGCCGCCGCCCGCCCGCACCCGATCCCCTTCCACGGCGAACTCGGCAGCCTCAACCCGGTCGTGGTCACCGAGGCCGCCGCCGACGAGCGTGCCGAACAGATCGGCACCGGCCTGGCCGGTTCGATGACCCTCGGCACCGGCCAGTTCTGCGTCAAGCCCGGACTGGTCCTCGCGCCGCACGGCCCGGCCGGCGACCGCCTGGAGCGCTCCCTCGCGGAGGCCGTCAGCACCACCGAGGCCGGCGTGCTCCTGGACCACCGGATGCGCGACGCCTTCATCGACGGCGTACGGGAACGGGCCGCGCTGCCGGACGTGCAGGCGCCCGTGACGCCCGGTGCGGGCGGCGAGCACACCGTCAGCGCGGGCTTCCTCACCGTCCCCGCGGCCCGGCTCGCCGATGACGGCGGCACCCACGACCTGCTCCTGGAGGAGTGCTTCGGGCCGGTCACCGTCCTCGCGCGCTACGCCGACGAGGCCGAGATCGGCGCCGTACTGGCCCGGCTGCCCGGCAACCTCACCGCGACGCTCCAGCTGGGGGCGGCGGAGTGCGCCGGCGAGGAAGGGGCGGCGGAGGGCGGAGCCGGAGCCGGGGACGGTACCGGACGCGGCGTCTCCGCCGGCGGTACGGGGCGCGGCGCGCGCCTGCTGGCCGCGCTCACCCCGCTCGCCGGCCGGCTGCTCGTCAACGGCTGGCCGACCGGCGTCGCCGTGGCCCCCGCCCAGCACCACGGCGGCCCCTACCCGGCCACCACCTCCACCGCCACCTCCGTCGGCGGCACGGCGGTCGAACGATGGCTGCGGCCGGTCGCCTACCAGGACACCCCGCCCGCCCTGCTCCCGCCGGAGCTGCGCGAGGACAACCCGCTGAACCTGCCCCGCCGAGTCGACGGCCGCCCCGAAAGGTGACATACGCGCACATGCCCCACGCCCCGGAAGCGCCCGACGCGGCCGCCGCCCCCGCCACCCTCGTCCGCGACGCCACGGCCGCCGACCTCGACGTCATAGTGGACCTGCACCAGCGCGCCCGCGCGACGTACTACCGAGGCCGTGTGCCCGACGCGCAGCTGGACGACCCCGCCGAGCGCGAGCGTTGGCGCGAAGGCTGGGCGCGCTCCCTCGCCCGTACGGACGCCACCGTGCTGTGCGCGGAACGCGACAGCGCGGTGGTCGGCGTCGCCTCCTACCGTCGCGAGGACGGCGCGCCCGAGGACACCGTCAAACTCTTCCAGCTCCACGTGGACCCGGACCGCTGGCGGGACGGCGTCGGCTCCGCGCTGCACCGCGCCTGCGTCGCGGCCTGGCGGGCGGCGGGCATCACCACCGCCCGCCTGGACGTGTACTGGCACAACCGGCGGGCCCGCGCCTTCTACGACCGGCACGGCTGGCAGCCGGACGCGTCCCGCCACCCCGCACCGGACGCCACCCACCTCGACCTCGTGCTGCCGCTCAGCCCCGCCGCCGCCCGATGATCTGAAGCCGCTCGGCGGTGCGCCCGTCCAGCGTCGGCACCGGGTCCGTGCGCTCGGCCTCCACCGTGAAGCCGTGCGCCCGGACCAGCCCGCGCAGCCGGTCCGGCTCGTGGTGCCGGAACACCCCGCCGTCGGGCGTCCCGAACACCCCGTACGTCCCGAACCGCTCCGCGTACTCCTCGTACCGCGCCACGTCCCACCGGTCGCGCTGCAACGGCATGTCGCTGACGTACAGCATCCCGCCCGGCCGCACCACCCGGCCCAGCTCGGCGACGATCTCCCGCTGCTCCCCGGAGCCGGGCACACACGTCAGCACGGCGAACAGCAGCGCGGCCCCGAAACTCCCCTCCTCGAACGGCAGCGGCAGCCCCGCGCAGTGCTCGATCCGCACCTCCGGATGCTCCCGCCCGCCCCGCTCCACCAGCGCCCGCGAAACGTCCACCCCGCGCACGTCCTCATACCCGGCCGCCACCAGCTCGGCGGTCAGCCGCCCGTACCCACAGCCGTAGTCCAGCACCGGCACGTCACGCGGCACGTACGCGTGCAGCAGCTCCGGATCGAGCGGATGGGTGAACGTCTTGGCGGCCCCGGCACGCTCCCAGAACTCCCGCGTTTCCTGGCGGATCTCCATGGGCGGACGTTATCGCGGAGGGGGCGGGGTGGGCGGTTGTTCCGGCGTCGTACGGCCATCGGCCCGGACCGCCGCCCGGGGACCGGAAATAATGGTCACCCGTCCACCCGTCCGGCCGCTCCAGGGCTCCGAGGGGGCTTCCGGGCCCGCCCCTGCCGGCCATGACGGGTTTCATGGGTGGGCCGTTACGGCAGGGGCGGGGGTTGTCAGGGCAGTGCACGGAAAAGGGCGAGTGCCACGATTCCCATAACGATCAAGAAGGCGCCCAGCACGGCCACAGACGCCCCAATCGCACCGCGCCGCTTGTCCCTCACGTCGCCCTCGCAGGCTGCGTGCAGGTGGTGACGTCCTCTTCTGTGTGCTTCTTGAACTTCGTGTGTCCCTTCACGTCTGCGTGGACGCGGATCCATGCGTTCACCGGCATGGGGCTGTCCCAGTCGGAGGAGCAGGCGTCGCACATCTCGCCGTCGTCCTGTTCGGTGACGCACTCGGCGTAGTGCTTCCGGATGCCGGTGATCTGAATTTCCACGCGGGTCGGCACGGAGACGGGGGTTGCCATGGTCGTACCTTCCGGCCGGGGGAGATGGAGAGCAGCGTCACCGCCGCTGCTGGTGCACATGCGGAGCACACCGTCGTGCCCGCATGAGCGCATGAGGCGGGTGAGGTGGTCCCGGCCGGGGCCAGGGGTGCGTTCGGTCACTTGTGGTCACCGTTTCTTGGGGTACGTCGGTAGGTGATCAAGCCGCGCAAACCGTCAAGGTGTGCGAAGAGCTGGAATCAGCGGCTATCTCTTCGCGGTCGGCCGTCATGTACGGGCGCACCAGGGCGGCTCCGCCCCGATGGGGTGGTTGCATCGGCCAGCTAACCAGCGGCAGTTGGGGGCGTCCACGGCAAAAAGGCCGCATTCCTGCCGCATCCAGGCCGCGCTGGCTAGGCTGACCTGCGGAGCAACCTTCGGACGAGAGAGGGGCAGCCACGATGGCTTGCAAGCGGCGGAGGTTGGCGGAGCGTCGGAAAGCGTGCGGCTACAACCAAGAAGCGTTCGCGGAAGCAGTCGGCGTAGATCGCACTACTGTCCAGCGTTGGGAAAGCGGGCAGAACGGCCCTCAGCCCTGGCAACGCCCGAGAATCGCGAAAGCCCTGGACCTGACGTCCAACGAACTTGAGACGCTCCTGGCTCCTGACGGAAGTTACTCGCGCCGACTTCCACCGGGGTGGCTCTCCGTGGCTCCTCCGTCTGACGACGATGAGTTCGAAGCTCTCGAATTGGCACGTCGAGTGGCGGCGAGCGACGTGGGGAGGGAGACTCTCAGCCGGCTGGAAGCCGCGTTCGACGAGTCGGCCATGGCGTACCCGGTGTCACCTCCTCAGGAACTGCTGCAGCGAGTACGTAAGCACTCGGCTTACGTGGGCCACCTCATGGATGCCCGTATGACTCTGGCCGAACAGCGACGCCTGTATGCGGTCGGCGGCTGGTTCCAGCTTCTAGGCGCTACGTTGCATATTGATCTCCATCAAGGCCTCGCCGCTACAGCTCGGTTGCGGACAGCGGCCACGCTCGCCCAGCACGCGGAGCATCGAGAGATCGGAGCTTGGTGCTACGAGACAGACGCTTGGCGAGTCCTTACGGATGGGCAGTACGGGCGTGCGCTGGAGCTGTCTTTGATCGCGCAACAGCTTGCACCGACAGGTAGTTCCGCAGAGATCCAAGCAGCGGCGCAAGAGGGACGAGCGAGAGCGCGCCTAGGCGAACGGACTGAAACTTATGCCGCCATAGACCGTGTGCAGCGAAAAGCGGTGTCCATGGTCCCGCACAAGGGGACGGAACATCATTACCAGTATGACCCGGCGAAGTCGTTGGCCTACACAGCCACAACGCTCGCATGGGTAGGTGACCCGGCAGCAGAAACGTACGCACGGGAAGTCATTGCCCGACTGTCCCCTGTCGCCGACATCCATAAATGGCCCCGACGCGTCGCTTCGGCGAACATCGACCTTGCGTTGACGCTGCTCAGCAGTGATCGGCTGGATGAAGCGTGTGATGCGGCTCAGCGTGCGATTCTTGCGGGGCGTATCGTGCCGTCAAACCATTGGCGCGCTCTGGAAGTCGTCAAAGCCGTGGAGGCCCGTAAACTGCCGGAAGCTGCGGATCTACGAGAGGCTTACCAGGGTTTGAAAGCCCTGGAAAACTGAAACAGGAAGGGCCCTGTGACCAGCCCTTGCAGGAGCAACCACGGGGCTCGGTGCCTCAGCCGTTCAGTACGCCAGTGAGGCGCGCGGCAGCCTTGCCCGCCGAACCTTACCGCGAACATTTCCGAGCCGTATCACAGTCGGCGCGAGGATGTCCGCTCCCATATTCGTCTGCCCGGCATCCAGAATCGGAAAGCCGTTGTACCGAGTGATCTCCTTTGAGCCAGGCCCTCCCGAAGCCGGTCCAAACCCGGGCTCGTCCAGTTCGCCCGGCAGACCACCGCCTGACCTCGGCCGACCGGCCCGCGAGCCCTGTCGTCCCCGCCACGGGGGCGGCGGGGCTCCGTCATGCCCCGGCGTCCGTACCGCCTGTGACGCCGCACACCCGCACACGTCACCGCGCCGGGGAATAGCCGCCGCCCCCGCAAGGTTGTCCGCGACTGTCCCCTTTCGTACCGATCATCTGAGGAAACACCTGACATGCGCGTCGAGATCTGGGCGGACATCGCCTGTCCCTGGTGCTACATCGGCAAGGCCCGCTTCGAGAAGGGCCTGGCCGGGTTCGCGCACCGGGGTGAGGTGGAGATCGTCCACCGGTCCTTCGAGCTCGACCCGGAGGCGGCGCCGGCGGCGGACACGCCGGTGCTGGAGATGCTCGCGCAGAAGTACGGGGTGTCGCGGGAGCAGGCCGAGGCCATGGAGGCGCGGGTGGCCGAGGCGGCGGCGGGGGAAGGGCTCGGGTACCGGTCCGACCGGATGCACGGGAACACCTTTGACCTGCACCGGCTGCTGCACCTGGCCAAGGAGCGGGGCGTGCAGGACGCGCTGCTCGGCGCGCTGTACCGGGCCAATTTCGCGGAGGCGCGGGCGCTGGGGAACGGGGAGGTACTGACCGAGGTGGCGGTGGCCGCCGGGTTGGACGAGGAAGAGGTGCGCCGGGTGCTGGCGGACCGGGACGCCTACGCGGAGGCGGTGCGGGCCGACGAGCGGGAGGCGGCGGAGCTGGGGGCGCGGAGCGTGCCGTTCTTCGTCATCGACCGGCGGTACGGGATCTCCGGCGGGCAGCCCGCGGAGGTGTTCCGGCAGGCGCTGGAGCGGGCGTGGGAAGAGGGCGGTGCGTCCGCGCCGGGCGACGAGGGGGCCACTCCGAAGGACGAGGCGGCCGCGCCGGGGTGCGAAGGGGATGTGTGCCGACCCGGTACGGGGAGCTGAGCCCGGCGGACTCCAGCGGAGCGGTAAGGCGCTGAGCTGCGCGAATAAGGCGCGCTTGGCGCCGTGCAAACGGAATACGCGATGGACGCCGGACGGCCGGACGGCCACAGTGGTGGCATGCAGCGCATCGAGCCACTCGGTGGGGACGAATTCGCGCCCCTGACAACGTTTCTGAACACCGCGTCCAGCGGCCTGCTCCCGGCCCGTTCGGCCGCCGCCCTGCGTGCGGCCCTCGAGGAGTCCGTCTCCTACGGGACCATGGGCCAGGACTACTTCGGACCGGCGGACGCCTCCCGGGCCGCCTTCGCCCGGCTGCTGCACACACCGCCGGAACGGGTCGCGATCGGCGGGGCGGTCGCGGTGCACGTCGCGCTGATCGCCGGGTCGCTCCCGAACGGGGCCGAAGTGCTGGTGCCGGAAGGGGAGTTCAGTTCGCTGGTCAACCCGTTCGCGGCGCGGGCCGGGATCAAGCTCCGTACCGCGCCGCTCACCGAGCTGGCCGACGCCGTGCGGCCCGGTACGGCGCTCGTCGCCTTCAGCGCCGTCCAGGCGCTGGACGGGCGGATCGCCGACATGGCGGCGGTACGGGCCGCCGCCGCAGCCCATGGAGCGCGCACCCTTCTGGACGTCACGCAGGCCGCGGGCTGGCTGCCGCTGCGGGGCAGTGACTTCGACTACGTGGTGTGCGGGGCGTTCAAGTGGCTGCTGTGTCCGCGCGGCGCCTCCTTCCTGGTGTGCGGAGACGACGGGCTGGAAGCGCTGCACGCCGGGTGGGTGGCCGCCGCGGACCCGTACGAGTCCAACTACGGGCCGATCCGGGAACCGGCGGCCGGCGCGCGCCGCTACGACGAACCGCACGCCCACTACTCGTACGTGGGCGCCGCGCAGTCCCTCGCCCTGCTGAACGAGATCGGCGTCGAGACCGTGTACGCGCACAACAACGCGCTCGCCGACCGGTACCGCGAGGGGATCGCGGCGCTCGGCCACACCCCGCTGCCCGCGCCCGGCTCGGCGATCGTGTCCGTGCCGGGACTCGCGGACGCGGCGGACCGGCTGGCGGCGGCGGGCGTACGGGTCGCCGTGCGCGCGGGCAGCCTCCGGGCCGCTTTCCACCTCTACAACTCGTCGGACGATGTGGACCGGGTGCTGGAGGTGGTGGGGGAGGGGCAGCGGTAGGCGAACGGCGGTAGGAGGACGGCGGCAGCAGGAAGCTTTCCTCGCTGCCGCCCGCCGTCAGCCCCTTCCGCGGAATGCCGGCCCCCGGAACGTCAGACCTCTCCGCGCACCATCCGGATCAGACGGTCCAGCACCGCGCCGCCGCCGGCGCTCAGCCCGTCGTGCTCCCACTCGTTGGTCACCCAGGTCCGCAGTCCGCGGATCTCCCGCGCGGTCTCCAGGGAGTGGGCGGTGTCGACGTACATGTCGTCGGCGTAGACGGCGGCCACGGCCGGGACCTCGTTGGCCGCTAGGCGGTCGGCGTCGTACAGATCGGGCCAGTCGGCGCGCTCGGCCAGTGCTTGTGCCGTCTCCTTGAGGGGGCGCAGTGACGGGTCGGTGTCGAAGAGCCAGGGGTGGAGCGTTTCCCCGGTGAAGTGAACGGGCCGCCCGCCGTCCAGCGCCGCGTCGACGTCGAACTCGGGGAACTCGGCGCGGACGCGCTCGGCGGCCCAGCCGGTGCTGCCGGACTTCACCGACCGCTGGGCGTAGATCGCTTCGTGCAGGACGGCGAACAGCGGGGCGGCGGTGAAGGAGAGGTGGCGCTGCGCGGCCTCCAGGAAGGAATCCGCCAGTTCGGGCCCGGAGGGGCCGGTCACCCACGCGTCCTCGATCAGGTAGTGCAGGACGTACGAGCCGGTACCGGTCCCCAGCATCCGGCCCAGCCCCTGGAACGCCTCCGCCGTCAGATGCCCGCCGCCGGGCAGCCGGGCCGGGCGTTCCCGCAGGCGCGCGGCGATACGGCGGACGCGCTCGATGTCCTGCGGGTAACGCGCGTAGTGCGCGGCGTTCTTGCGGGCCACCCTCGGGTACGCCGCCCGGTAGACGTCCTCCGCGGTGGCCCGCAGCCCCGGCAGACCACCCGTGATCATGACCTCGCGCAGGCCCTCGGGCGCGTACGGGAGATAGGTCGTGGCGCAGAAGCCGCCGAAGCTCTGCCCCAGGACGCTCCACCGCGCACCGGGACCGGCCAGTTCGCGGCGGAACAGCTCGGCGTCCCGCACGATCGCGTCGGCGCGGAAACGCGCCAGATAATCGGCCTGTTCCCGCGGGCCTCCGCGCAGCGGCAGGGTCTGCCGGTTGGCCGGCGTGGAACGGCCGGTGCCCCGCTGGTCCAACAGCAGCACCCGGTAGTGGTCCAGCGCGCTCGCCAGCCAGGAGTTCCGGCCCGGCGGGCGCGGTGCCGCGTAGCCGGGGCCGCCCTGGAGGTAGACGAGCCAGGGCAGTTCCTCGTGCTCCCGGCCGGGCGCCACGGCTTCGCGCCCGTACACCGTCAGCCGCTCGCCGTCCGGCTCGGCGTGGTCCAGCGGCACGTCCAGGAAGTGGTCGGTCAGTACGACACCGGGCAGCCGGTCGGTCCTCATGTGCGCTCCTTGGTCTGCTTCGGCCCCGCACCCCTTCGGAGCCCCCCGGATCGTGCGGCACCCACCGGGCGCCGCGCAATTCGGCCGGACGGACGGCTACCGCGGAGGAGGGCGAAAGGCTAGGAATGTCACCACACACTCACGAGGTGGTGCCGGTGGACGGGACAACCAGGTACCCGCCGCGCGACCGGGAGCTGCACCGGCGGCTGGTGTACGGGGACGAAACCGCGCTGGGCGAGGCGTACGACGCCTACAGCGCGCTGGTCAGGGCGGTGGCCCGGCGGGTGACCGGCAGTACGGCGGTCGCCGGCGAGGTGACACAGCGCGTCTTCATCGAGCTGTGGACGTGCCCGTACGCATTTGAACCCGGCCACGGTTCGCTGCGCGCCTGGCTGAGCATCCGCGGCCACCACGGCGCGGTGGCCCGGGTGCGGGAGGCGGAGGCGGAGGCGGAGCGCGCGGCGTGCGGTCCGGAAGGGGAGGAAGGGGAGGAAGAGGCGCCCGAGACCGTCGAGGAGGCGCGGGTGTCGCTGCACACCGCCCTCACCGAACTGCCCCTGCCGGAACGGGAGGCGCTGCACCTGGCATGCTTCGCCGGGCGTACGTACCGGCAGGTCGCGGTGGAACTGGGCATCGCGGAGACGGCGGCCACCGCCCGGCTGCGGAACGCCCTGAGCGGTCTGGCCGACCGGCTCGCCGGGCCGTCGTCCGGCCCCGGCAGCCCGGCCGACGAGGCGCGGGACGAGTGCTGAATGCCGGGCGCCGGCCGCGGGCAGCAAGGGAAGCGACAGGCGGGCGCGCGGCCCGGCCGGGCGGCGGAACAGCGAGAAGGGGCATGTGATGGGCGCGGGAGGCAGGAACGGCCGGGGTGGCACGGGCGGTCCGGGCGGTACGGACGGTCCGGGCGGCGTGGGTGGTTCGGCTGGGACGGGTGGTTCGGGTGGGAGCGGAGGGCCGGAGGGGCCCGGGAACCCCGCCGGTCCGGACGGCCTCGGTGAGCCCGGCGGCGCGGACGGCTCGTCCGCGGCGCACGAGGAGGTCAGCGCGCTGCTCGCGGCGTGGGCGCTCGGCGCCGACATGCCGGGCGACGACGCGCGGGTCCGCGACCACCTGCGCGACTGTGCCCCCTGCGCGGCCGAAGCACGGCGGCTGCGGGAGACCGCACGCCTGCTGGACGAACCGGCGCCCGGCGGGAGGGGCCGCGGAGCCGGGCGCAAGGCGAACGCGGGCCTGGCGCGCGGGCGGCTGATGGCCGCGGCCCGTGCCGCGCGCCCCGGCCAGGTCACGCCGGCCGCGCACGCTGCTCCGTACGCGGGTGCGGTGGCCTGCCTGGACGCGCTGCTGCGGGAGCTGGACCACGCCCCGGCCCGTTGGGGCACCCCGGTCGTGCACGACTGGGACGTCCAGGGCACCGTCGCCCACCTGGTCGCGGCCGACGAAGTGCTGGCCGAACGGCTGGGCCTGGCGCCGGTGACGGAGGCGGGCACGGGCTTGGGAGCGGTGCCCGGGACGCGGCCGCCGGAGGGGTACGGGCCGGAGGGGTACAGGCCGGAGGGGTACGGACCGGACACCGGCACGGACCCGGACGCCCCGGCTGCGGGGCGGACGCCCGGCGCGCGTGCCCCCTGGGAGCTGCGCTGGGCGGCCCGTACGCACGAGGTGGTGACGTACGAGCACACCCGGCCGCCCGCCGAGACCCGGGAGGCGTGGCGGACCCAGGCACACGGGCTGCTCGCGCTGCCCGAGGCGGGCGACGAGCAACTGGCCGCCGCGGCCACGACGCTGATGGGACTGCGGCTGCCGGTCGCCGACCACTACGTGATCCGCGCGTTCGAGACCTGGGTGCACACCCGGGACATCGGGCGGGCGCTGGGCCGTACCGTCCCGCCGCCGCTGCCGGTGCACCTCCAGCGCTTCCTGGGGCTGACGGTACGCATCCTGGACCTGGCGCTGGGCCCGGACGCGCGGCCGGTGCTGCTGTCGGTGGAGGGCGAGGCGGGCGGTGACTGGGTGCTCGGCTCGGACGCCGAGCCGATCGCCGCCGAACTGGTCCTGGAGGCCACCGACTTCCTGCTGCTCGTCGGCGGCCGGCAGGAGCCGGACGAGATCGCGCGCGGCCAGGCGGGCGACGCGGCCGCCTCGCAGCGGCTGCTGGAGACGGCCACGTCGCTGGCCTGGCTCTGAGGGCGTGGGCGCGGGTAGGGCCCCGGTCGCCCGACCGGGGCCCTACCCGCACTCCGACGCCGTGCCGTGGTGCCCCGCCGGCGCCGTACGGCGCGGACGTTACTTCACCGGGGTGAAGTCACGTGCGCCGATGTACTCCGGGCGCGGGACCGGCGCCGCGAAGGGCTCCACCGCGGTGTTCTCCACGCTGTTGAACACGATGAAGACGTTGCTGCGCGGGTACGGCGTGATGTTGTCGCCGGAACCGTGCATGCAGTTGCAGTCGAACCAGGTGGCCGAACCGGCCTTGCCGGTGAACAGCTTGATGCCGTGCGCGTCGGCCAGCTTGGTCAGCGCCTCGTCCGAGGGCGTGCCGGCGTCCTGCATCTGCAGCGACTTCTTGTAGTTGTCCCGCGGCGTCGCACCGGCGCACCCGAGGAAGTGCCGGTGCGAACCCGGCATGATCATCAGGCCGCCGTTGGTGTCGTGGTTCTCCGTCAGGGCGATCGAGACCGACACGGTCCGCATGTTCGGCAGGCCGTCCTCGGCGTGCCAGGTCTCGAAGTCGGAGTGCCAGTAGAAGCCGGAGGCGCCGAAGCCCGGCTTGACGTTGATCCGCGACTGGTGGACGTACACGTCCGAGCCGAGGATCTGCCGGGCGCGTCCCACCACGCGCGGGTCGGAGACCAGCTTGGCGAACACCTCACTGATCTTGTGCACCTCGAAGACGGACCGGATCTCCTGGGACTTCGGCTCGACGATCGAGCGGTCGTCCGCCCGCATCTCCGGGTCGTTGACCAGCCGGTCCAGTTCGGCGCGGTACACCGCGACTTCATCCGCCGTCAGGAGTTCCTCCATGGCGAAGAAACCGTCGCGTTCGAAGTCGCTCAGCTCGGACGGCTGGAAAGGCCCCTCCGTGCCGGGCTGCGACCACACCACCGGGTCCTGCCGCGGGGTCATCACCTCGGTGGTCCCCCGGGTCGGGTACAGGTCGGCGGTGCGCTCGGGTGCGGTGGTCATGGTGTTGCCTTCCTCTCCTCTCGTACGTGCTTTCCTTCTCGCGCCTTGCTCAACTGCCGGACGGGGCAGGGGGTGCGCCGAATGCCGGCCGGGTTACGCCGACGGCTCGGGCTCGGGCTCGGTGAGCAGCGGGTACACGCCGTTCTCGTCGTGGTCCTCGCGGCCCGTCACCGGCGGGTTGAAGACACACACGCAGCGGAAGTCCTCCTTGATGCGCATGGTGTGCTTCTCGTGCCCGTCGAGCAGGTACATGGTGCCCGGGGTGATGGTGTGCTTCTCACCGGTCTCGTCGTTGGTGAGCTCGGCCTCGCCCTCCACGCACAGCACGGCCTCGATGTGGTTGGCGTACCACATCGACGTCTCGGTGCCGGCGTACAGCGTGGTCTCGTGCAGCGAGAAGCCGACGCGCTCCTTGGCGAGCACGATGCGCTTGCTCTCCCACGTGCCCGACTTGGCCTTGACGTGGCGGTCGGTGCCTTCGATGTCCTTGAAGGATCGGACGATCACGGTGTTCTCGTACCTTTCTGTGGTGCGGACAAGGAGTGGTGCGGTTCCGGGGTGCGCTCAGGCGCAGTCGCGGACCGCGCGGGCGAGGATGCGCAGACCCTCGTCCAGCTCCTCGGGGGTGGTCGTCAGCGCCGGCAGCAGCTTGACGACCTCACTCTCCGGGCCGGAGGTCTCGATGAGCAGACCCAGCTCGAAGGCGCGCTTGGCGATCTTGTTGGCGAGCGGCTTGTCGGAGCACTCCAGGCCCCAGACCATGCCGCGGCCGCGGTACTCGGCGATGGAGGCGGGGTGCTCCTCGACGATGGCGCGCAGGTGCGACTCGATGATCTCGCCGCGGGCCAGCGTCTGCTTCTCCATCTGGCCGTCGGCCCAGTACGTGTCCAGGGCCGCCGCGGCGGTGACGAAGGCCGGGTTGTTGCCGCGGAAGGTGCCGTTGTGCTCGCCCGGCTCCCACACGTCCAGCTCCGGCTTGAACAGGGTGAGGGCCAGCGGCAGGCCGTAGCCGCTGATGGACTTCGAGACGGTGACGATGTCCGGCACGATGCCCGCCTCCTCGAAGGAGAAGAACGCGCCGGTGCGGCCGCAGCCCATCTGGATGTCGTCGACGATCAGCAGCATGTCGCGGCGCTTGCACAGCTCGGACAGGGCCCGCAGCCAGTCGGCGCGGGCGACGTTGATGCCGCCCTCGCCCTGCACCGTCTCGACGATCACGGCGGCCGGGGTGTTCAGGCCGGAACCGCTGTCCTCCAGCAGCCGCTCGAACCAGAGGAAGTCCGGGTAGGTGCCGTCGAGGTAGTTGTCGAACGGCATGGGGGTGCCGTGCACGAGCGGGATGCCGGCACCGGCCCGCTTGAAGGCGTTGCCGGTCACCGCGAGGGCGCCCAGCGACATGCCGTGGAAGGCGTTGGTGAAGGAGACGATCGACTCGCGCCCCTTGACCTTGCGGGCCAGCTTGAGCGCGGCCTCCACGGAGTTGGCGCCCGTCGGGCCGGGGAACATGACCTTGTAGGGCAGGTCGCGCGGGCGCAGGATGGTGTTCTGGAAGGTCTCCAGGAACGCACGCTTGGCCGTGGTGGACATGTCCAGGCCGTGGGTGACGCCGTCGCGCTCGATGTAGTCGATCAGGGCGCGTTTGAGTACGGGGTTGTTGTGCCCGTAGTTGAGCGACCCGGCGCCGGCGAAGAAGTCGAGGTAGGTGTGGCCGTCCTCGTCGTACATGTGGCTGCCCTGCGCGCGGTCGAAGACCGTGGGCCATCCGCGGCAGTAGCTGCGCACCTCGGACTCCACGGTCTCGAAGACGCTCAGGTCGGGCTGGGTGATGGTCACAGCATGCTCCTGGGAGATGAGTGGCGTGAGCGGGGAGAAGTCTGGGGGGCTGCGAAAGAGGCGGTCAGGGGCGGTGCTCGGCAGGGGGACCGAGCGGGCCGATGCGGTGGAGCACCTCGGCGTCGTGCCCCTGCTCCGGGAAGAGCCCGGCGTCGAGGAGGACTTCGCGGGCCAGCGGCGCCCCGTGGCGCTCGGCGAACGAGGCGAAGAGACGGTTGGACGCCGCGTTGTCCTCGGTGATCGTGGTCTCGATGCGACACACGCCCTGTTCCGCGGTGGCGCGGGCGACCAGGCCGTCCAGGAGGGCGGCGGCCAGTCCGCGACCGCGGTGCGCCTCGTCGACGGCGACTTGCCAGACGAAGAGCGTGTCCGGGGACTCGGGGCGGAGGTAGCCGGTGATGAAGGCGGCCGGCTCGCCCTCGCCGTCGCGGGCGACGGCGGAGGTGGCGGCGAAGTCGCGACACCACAGCAGGTAGCTGTAGGAGGAGTTCAGGTCCAGTGCCTTGGAGTCGCGGGCGATGCGCCAGATCGCGGCTCCGTCCTCCACGCGCGGTGTGTCGAGCTTGAAACCCTCCGGCATTTCTCTGATATCGCTTCGGGCACCTGCATGGTCTGCTTGTGCGGCGGTCATGCGAATTCAATTTACCCAGGGAAAAAGGAAAATGCATCGCGAGGAGGGGTTACGTGGGGAGGCGGTCATGTGTTATCGCGCGGGGGCGCACGAGCGCGCGAAACGACTGCACGATGTACGGGTTTGCCCGGAAAATAGGGGGTGAAGCGGACAGGGTGTGGGGTCGGTCACAGCTCCGTAACGTCCTGGTGACCCGACGGAATTACCTGCTCCGGCACTAGCGAAATCTTGGCGTTTGAGCTGCGAAAAAGCGGGCAGAAGAATACGGGAAGCTGCGCGCTGGAGAATTGGAAATTCGCCGGTAAAAGGTGTACCGCAAGAAAAGCCCGGGCGTCCACAGTGTTTCTGTGGAAGGAGTCGCCGTACGGGGCTGCGGTGTTCCGCGCCCGGTGGCCCGGACCCCGTGCCGCCCGCCGTGCCGCGCGTCATACAGTGCGGCCATGAGCGAGAGCGTGGTGCTGCACATCAAGGGCAGGGTCCTGACCGGGCCGGACGACGTGCGCGACGAACTCTGGGTCGTCGACGGCCGGGTGACCTACGAACGCCCGACGGGCGCGCGGGAGGTGACGACCGTTCAGGGCTGGGCGCTGCCCGGCCTGGTCGACGCCCACTGCCACGTCGGACTGGACGCCCACGGGCCGGTGGGCGAGGCGACCAGCGAGAAGCAGGCGCTGACCGAGCGGGAGGCGGGCACCCTGCTGCTCAGGGACGCCGGCTCGCCGTCCGACACCCGCTGGATCGACGACCGCGAGGACCTGCCGCGGATCATCAGGGCGGGCCGCCACATCGCCCGCACCCGCCGCTACATCCGCAACTACGCCCACGAGATCGAGCCCGAGGACCTGGTCGCGTACGTCGCGCGGGAGGCCCGGCGCGGCGACGGCTGGGTCAAACTGGTCGGCGACTGGATCGACCGCGAGACCGGCGACCTGTCGGCCTGCTGGCCGCGCGGCGCCGTCGAGGCCGCCATCGCCGAGGCGCACCGGCTCGGCGCCCGGGTGACGGCCCACTGTTTCGCGGAGGAGACCCTCGCCCCGCTGGTCGAGGCGGGCATCGACTGCATCGAACACGCCACCGGCCTCACGGAGGAGACCATTCCGCTGTTCGCCGAGCGCGGCGTCGCGATCGTCCCCACCCTCGTGAACATCGCGACGTTCCCGGCGCTGGCGGCCGGTGGTGAGAAGAAGTTCCCCGCCTGGGCGAGCCACATGAGGAGCCTGCACGAGCGGCGCTACGACACCGTACGCGCGGCGTACGACGCCGGGGTGCCCATCTTCGCCGGCACCGACGCGGGCGGCTCGCTCGCACACGGCCTCATCGCGCAGGAAGTCGCCGAACTGGCCAAGGCCGGCATCCCCGCGGTGGACGCGCTCGCGGCGACGACGTGGGGCGCGCGGCGGTGGCTGGGGCGGCCGGGCCTGGAGGAGGGCGCTCCGGCGGACCTCGTCGTCTACGACGGGGATCCGCGCGCGGACGTACGGGTGCTGGCGGCGCCGCGGCGGGTGGTGTTGCGGGGGCGGGTGGTGGGGTGACCCGCTTGCGGGTCGGTTTTCCGATTCAGGCAGCCGGTCGGCCGCGGTGCCTGGCCCGTCGTCGGGCGCCGAAACTCCGCCGCACCGCGGGCAGCTCGACGGTGGTGCGGGCCCGGGCCCTCCAGACTTCGTCCTCCGGTCCCGCGCCCTCCCGTACGTGTTCGGCTATCGCGGCGAGGGTGGGGGGACGTCTGCCCCCACCGGCCCGTTGGTCGCTGTACGGCGGGGAGGGGGCGGGCCGTAGGACGGAGTCTGGAGGACCGCTCCCGTGACCGGACCGAAGAGAGCGCCACCCGGCACAGGCAGCCAGTCGGCCCCGGAGTCCGGCCCGTCGTCGGGCGCCGAAACTCCGTCGGACTGCGGGTGGCTCGATGGTGGTGCGGGCCTGGGCCCTCCAGACTTCGTCCTCCGGTCCCGCGCCCTCCTGTACGTGTTCGGCTTTCGCGGTGTGGGTGGGGGGACGTCTGCCCCCGCTGGCCGTTGGTCGCTGTGTGGCGGGAGGGGGCGGGTCGTGGGGCGGGGGCTGGAGGGCCGGGCCCGTGGCCGGGTACAGCGGGCGCCACCCGGCACGGCCTGCCAGTCGGCTACGGAGTCCGGCCCGCCGTCGGGCGGCGAAACTCCGCCGCACCGCGGGCAGCTCGATGGTGGTGCGGGCCTGGGCCCTCCAGACTTCGTCCTCCGGTCCCGCGCCCTCCTGTACGTGTTCGGCTTTCGCGGTGTGGGTGGGGGGAC
>NZ_JBEZAN010000001.1:0-76637 GCF_040646595.1 Streptomyces sp. NPDC045470 | reverse complement strand
CGTCTGCCCCCGCTGGCCGTTGGTCGCTGTGTGGCGGGAGGGGGCGGGTCGTGGGGCGGGGGCTGGAGGGCCGGGACCGTGTGCGGGTGCGGGCCAAGCGGGTCTGGCCAAGTCGGCTGCGGTTCGGCCGCGCCCTGAAGGGGCGCGGGGAACTGCGCGACCAGCCGCCTTGGTGCCGCAGACGATCGACGGCATGTCGCCGCACCTCCAGCGGAGCGCCTAGCGTTCGTGACGGGTGTTGCGGGCCATCCAGGCGGCCACCAGTGCGCCCGAGATGTTGTGCCATACGGAGAAGACGGCCGCCGGGAGTGCTGCCGCCGGGCTGAAGTGGGCGGTGGCCAGGGAGGCGGCGAGGCCGGAGTTCTGCATGCCGACCTCGAAGGCCATCGCCCGGCCTGCCGGTTTGCCCAGCCGGGCCAGGCGGCCCGCCGCGTAACCGAGGGCCAGGCCCAGGCCGTTGTGCAGGACGACCGCGAGGACGACCAGGGCCGCCGCGTCCTTGATGCGGGCGGCGCTGCCGGAGACCACGACCAGCACGATGGCCGCGATCGTCACCGCGGACAGCCACGGCAGCGCGCGCAGCGCACGGTCGACCCAGCGGCCCGCGACGAGCCGGACCAGCAGGCCGCCGAGTACCGGCAGCAGCACCGTCTTGAGGATGTCGGTCACCATCACCCCGGCGTCCACGTCCAGGAACTGGCCGGCGAGGAGGAGCGTCAGCGGTGGGGTGATCAGGGGGGCGAGGACGGTGGAGACGGTGGCGACCGAGACGGAGAGGGCGACGTCGCCGCGGGCGAGGTAGGTCACGACGTTGGAGGCGGTGCCGCTGGGCGCGCAGCCGACGAGGATGACACCGGCCGCGAGCTGCGGGGGCAGGTGGAGGGCGGTGGCGATCAGCCAGCCCAGGCCGGGCATGATCACGTAATGGGCGACCAGGCCCAGGCCCACCGCCCAGGGCCGCTTGGCGACCGCCGCGAAGTCCGGCGGCGTGAGCGTCAGCCCCATCGAGAACATCACGACGCCGAGCAGCCACGGGACGGCGGGCGCCCAGCCGGTGAACGGTGCGGGCCACAGCAGTCCGACGGCGCCCGCCGCGATCACCAGGAGAGGGAAGACGGTGACGGCACGCCGCGCCGCCCGGTCGGAGGCGGGCAGGTCGCCGGTGGGGGCGGGGCGCTGGCTGAGCTGTTCGGTGGGCACGGCGGCACCTTAGCGCCGGGCTGCGTGTACGGGGCAACGGGTTTCGGATGGTGGACGGGGGCGGGGCTCGTCGTGGGGTCAGGGGGTTGCCGATTCCGCCTCGGCTGCCTTGAGCAGGGCCGCCAGCAGTCCGGGGAACCGTTCTTCCAGGTCGTCCCGGCGTAGTGAGATGTAGCGCTCCCGGCCGATCTGGCGGGTGTGGGTCCAGCCCGCCTGCCGCAGGACGCGGAAGTGGTACGAGCCGGTGGCCCGGGTCACCGGCAGTTCGATGGCGCCGCAGCCCGCCTCGCCGTCCGCCGCGAGCCGCCGCACGATGTGCTGCCGCAGCGGGTCGCCGAACGCCTGGAGGAGCGGGCCGAGGCGGATGGCGCCGGTGTCCGGCTGGTCGGCGTCGGCCGGGGGAGAGGCGGTGGGGGGCGTGCTGCGGGCGGTCTCCGTGGGAGCCATGTTCAAAGAGCCTTCTCAGTGGGTGATACGGTCCGGACCGTCGACGTTTCGACGATCCTCTAACTGTTGGTTCGCGGCAAACCGCCGCGCACTCCCTTCCGCCGCGCGCCGTCCCCGCCGCCGTCCGAGACGAGGTTCCGCCATGTCCGCCACCGCCGCACCGGACCCGCCCGAAACCCCGCTGCGCACCCTCTTCTGCATCGGTGTCACCCAGGAGTTCTTCAACGCCGGTGACGAGGAGCGGACCGCGGTGGCCGCCGCCATCCCGCCCGCCTTCGCCCGGCTCGCCGAGCGCTTCGGCGTCCGTGTCCTCGGCACCCTCGACGACGACCAGTTCATGGTCGGCGCGTCCGCCGCCTGGCCCTGGACCTCGTACATCCTCGCCGATGTGCCCGACCTGGACACCGTGTCCCGCATCTGCGGCATCGTGCGTGACACCGAGGTGGGCGACGGGGGCGTACGCCTGTGGCGCTATCTGCGGATCGAGGCGCGGGCCGGGCGTCCGCTGTTCTTCGGCACCGAGTGACCGCTCCGTCCGCCTTCGGGAAGGAGCACTCCGTGCTCGACACCGGCCTCGCCGGCCGTACCGTCCTGATCACCGGCAGCGCCCAGGGTCTCGGCGCCGCCCTCGTCCGCGCCTTCCACGCCGAGGGAGCGTATGTCGCGGCCCTGGACCGCGACGACGCGGCCAACCGGGCGCTGGCCGCGGACCTCGACCCGGGCGGGGAGCGCGTCCGTACCGTCCACGCCGATCTGCGCGACCTCCCCGCCACCGAGGAGGCATACCGTACGGTCCGCGCCTGGCGGCCCGTGGACGTCCTGGTCAACAACGCCGCCCGGCCCCTGGCCGTCTCCCTGTGGGAGATCACCCCGGAGGAGTGGGACGAGGTCTTCGCGGTCAACCTGCGCGCCGTCTTCTTCCTCACCCGGGCCGTCGCCGGGGACATGCGCGAGCGCGGGTACGGACGCATCGTCACCATGGCCTCGATCGCCGGGCAGACGCCCCGCCCCACCGGCGCCGCGTACGGGACGTCCAAGGCCGGGCTGATCGCGCTGAGCCGGGTCTTCGCCGCCGAACTGGCCGGTGACGGCATCACCGTGAACACCGTCGCGCCCGCGATGATCGACACGCCGATGGTCCGGTCCGTCTCGCCGGAGGCGCTGGCCGGGCTGACCGCGCAGGTGCCGCTCGGGCGGATCGCCACTCCGGAGGAGGTGGCCCGCGTCGCCGTCTTCCTGGCGTCGGAGGAAACGTTCGTCACCGGCGCCACGTACGACGTGAACGGGGGCGCGTTGATGCGCTGAGGCGGCGGGGGAGCCGCCGGGTCAGCCTGTCAGGGCCTTCTCCAGCGCCTCCGTGAAACGGTCGGTCGTCGCCCGGTCCCGTACCGCCAGCCGCAGCCACTCCGGGCCCAGCCCCGGAAACGTGTCACCGCGCCGTACCGCGAAGCCGAGTGTCCGCAGCCGGGTGCGGGCAGCCGCCGCGTCCGGCATCCGGACCAGGACGAACGGGCCCTCGGCCGGAGTCATGACGTGCACCCGCTGGCCGTCGGGGCCGCGTACCTGCGCCAGCCGGGCCAGCAGTTGGTCCCGGTCCGCCGCGATCTGCCGGGCCGCGTCCGCCGCCTCCGCCAGCGCCGCCGGTTCGCAGCACGCCTCGGCCGCGGCGAGGGCCGGAGCCGAGACCGGCCACAGGGGCTGGGCCCGTTCCAGGTCCGCGATGGTTTCCGGGGCGGCCAGTACGTAGCCGATCCGCAGGCCCGCCAGTCCCCATGTCTTGGTCAGGCTGCGCAGTATGACCAGCCCCGGCACGTCCGTACGCGACGCCAGCGACGCGTGCTCGCCGGGCACCGCGTCCATGAACGCCTCGTCCACGACCAGGGTGCGGCCGGGCCGCGCCAGCCGGGCGATCTCCTCGGCGGGGTGCAGGACGGAGGTGGGGTTGGTCGGGTTGCCGACGATGACGAGGTCGGCCGCGTCGGGGACCGCGTCCGCGTCCAGCCGGAAGCCGTCCCGCTCGGAGAGCAGCAGCCGCTCGACCGGGTGCCCGGCGTCGCGCAGCGCCGACTCGGGCTCGGTGAACTGCGGGTGCACGACGAGCGGCCGCCGGGCCCGTACGGCGCGGGCGATCAGCACGAACGCCTCCGCCGCGCCCGCCGTCAGCAGCACCCGTTCCGGCGGGAGGCCGTGCCGCGCCGCCACCGCCCGGCGGGCCGGGCCGCCGTCCGGGTACGCGGCGAGCCCGTCCAGCGAGGCCGCGATGCGTGCCTTGAGCCAGGCCGGCGGCGTCCCGGCGCGCACGTTGACCGCGAGATCGGTCAGCCCGGCGTCCGCGCCGCGCACTTCGGCGTCCCCGTGGTGACGCAGGTCCGGTTCGTACGGGTACGGGCCGGGTATGCCGCCGGGGGCGGCGGGCGGCGGGGTGGTCACGACGTCTCCTTGGTGCAGAGGTGGTGAGGTGTGCGTCCGTGTGCCACGGCGCAGGTGGCCCGGGCCCCTGGCCCCGACGTGCGTTTGCCGACGAGGAGCCGGGCCGGGCGGGCGTGGGGAGGCGTTGCGGGGTTCGTGCCGGAACCACTCATGGCGAGGGCGTCCGCGCCGGCCAGCGCGGCGGCCTCCGCGACGCTGGGCGTGCCGGTGGCGGCCAGTGCCGCCGGGGACGGATGCGGTACGGGCACGGTGGCCAGCACCTCGGCCGGGTACGCCAGCAGCGGCACGCCGAGCCGGCCGGCCGCCTCGGCCAGCCCCGGCTCCGCCGCCTTGGTGTCCACGGTCGCGAGCGCGGTGATCGCTTCGGGTGTCGTACCCGCGGCCGCGAGAGTGTCCTTGACGAGTGCCAGCACCTCGGTGGCCTGGACGCCCCGGCGGGCGCCGACGCCGACGACGACGATCGGTTCCGGGCTCATCGCGTCGGTCCCGCGCCTCGGACAGCCGGGTTCCGTACGCCCAGGGTCCGGGCGCCCGCGCTCCGGACATGCGGGATGCCCGGCCGGTCAGTAAGCAGGAGTGAGGGGTGCCGGAACCCCGGGGAAGGGGTGACACCGTGCCGGTGGTCATCGCGCTGGGCGCGTTCCTGATGACCCTGGTCGGCGGCTGGGTCGCCCACCGGGTCACCGACCGCCGCCACCTGGTCCTGGGGCTGGCGGGCGGCCTGATGCTGGGCGTGGTCGGCCTCGACCTGCTGCCCGAGGCGCTGGAGGCGGCGGGAGAGGAGATCCACGGCGTGCCGGCCGCGCTGCTCTGTTTCGTCCTGGGGTTCCTCGCCGCGCACGCGGTGGAACGGCTGCTGGCGGTCCGCAAGGCGGCGCACGGCATGGACCCGGAGGAACGGGTGCCGCAGGTCGGCCTGACGGCCGCGGCCGCCATGGTGGTGCACAGCTTCATGGACGGCTTCGCGATCGGCCTGGCGTACCAGGTGGGGCGGGAGATGGCGGTGGCCGTGGCGATCGCCGTCATCGCCCACGACTTCGCGGACGGCTTCAACACGTACACGATCACCAGCCTGTACGGGAACGCCCGCAACCGGGCGCTGACCATGCTCGGCGCGGACGCGCTGGCCCCGCTGGCCGGTGCCGCCTCGACGCTGCTGTTCACCCTTCCGGAGCAATGGCTCGGGATTTACCTGGGCTTCTTCGGCGGCGTCCTGCTCTACCTGGCGACCTCCGACATCCTCCCCGAGGCGCACCACGACCATCCCGCGCTGTCCACCCTGCTGTGCACGGTGGCGGGTGTGGGGTTCATCTGGCTGGTGGTCGGCCTCGCGGGCTGAACCGGTGCGCCGGGAGTGCACGCCACCGGGAGGAAAGGTCACGGCGCGCCGGCTCCCAGGCCGACCGAGACCGGCCCGTTGCGGCCCTCCAGTACGGCCGACAGGCCCGGTTCGTCGCCCGCATCGACGGTGAGCGTGGCGCCCAGGGCGGCCAGCTCGGCGCGGATCGTCGACGGGTCGGGGTGCGTACCGGAGAACGCGCGCAGCGGTACGACCGGCAGTCCCGGCGCGGCGGCCGGGTGTGGCGTGGCACCCCAGTCCAGCAGGAACGGGACCAGGCCGCCGCCGGTACGCGGTGGCGTCAGCGTCCAGGAGAGCGTGCTGCCGTCCGGTGTGCGGCGGGACATCGTCACCGGCTCACCCGGGTCGTAACCCAGCGCACGGGCCTGTGCCACCTGCCCGGCGATCCCGCGCACCCGGACCGCCCAGTGGGCCAGCCGGGGGCCGCGCAGCGCGTCGATGCCGAACCAGCGCGGCGCCTCGGGCGCGGGCTGCGCGGGGTCCGGGCCGATGATTTCCAGGTAGGCGCCGTCGCCCAGGCCCAGCAGGGCGTTGCGGGTGCCCCGGCCAGGGTGGCCGCCGCCCGGCACCGGCCGGACGCCGGTCAGCGCGGCGACCTCGGCGGCGGTGTCCTCCAGGTCGGGTGTGGCGAGGACCAGGTGGTCCAGTACGGCGTCAGCCACAACGGGCCTCCAGCGGCGGGCGGTCGGCGGCACGGGCGGCCAGGCGGCGGGCCAGCGACGGCTCGGCCGCCCAGTGGACGTGCAGGTACGAGGCGTGCACCCCGCCCTGGACGTGGCCCTCCACCCGGCGTGCGGGGTGGGTCATGCCCCAGGCGGGGGACGCGCCCGCGCCCGGTTCCAGCACCGTACGGTGGAACTCGTGGCCGCGCACCCGCGTACCGGCCACGGCCAGGGCGTTGTCGGCCAGCGCCACCGCCTCCCGGTAGCCCAGGGTGAGCCGCTCCGACATCCGCGCGTCGGCGGGCAGCACTCCGCACATCGGCTCGCCGTCGAGGGTCCGTGCCAGGTACAGCAGCCCCGCGCACTCGGCGACGACCGGCGCGCCGGAGGCCGCCAGGTCCACCACGGCCCGGCGCAGCGGCGCGTTGGCCGACAGTTCGGCCGCGTACATCTCGGGGAAGCCGCCGCCGATCACCAGGGCCTGCGTCCCGGCGGGCAGCCGCTCGTCGCGCAGCGGGTCGAAGACGGCCACCTCGGCTCCGGCGGCCGTCAGCAGTTCGGTGTGCTCGGCGTACGAGAACGTGAACGCGGCGCCGCCCGCGACGGCCACCACGGGCTTGCCGGGGACCGCGGCCGCACCCTGCGTGCCCGTCACGCTCCGTGCGACGGCGAGCGCCGGGTCCCAGGCCGTGCCGGGCAGTTCCGGCGCGCTGTGCGCCAGCGCCAGCAGGACCTTGAGGTCGCAGCCCTCCCGTACCTGGGCGGCCTGCGCCCGTACGGACTCCAGCGCGTCGGCCTGCCGTTCGGCGACCGGGATCAGGCCCAGGTGCCGGGACGGCGTCTGCACCTGCGGCGCCCGGCGCAGCGCGCCCAGTACCGGCACGCCCGCCTCGTCCAGCGCCGCGCGCAGCAGCTCCTCGTGCCGGTCCGAGCCGACCTTGTTCAGGATCACCCCGGCCAGCCGTACCTCCGGGTCCCAGGACGCGAAGCCGTGCACCAGCGCGGCCACCGACCGGGACTGCGCCGAGGCGTCCACGACCAGCACCACCGGCGCCCGCAGCAGCTTGGCGACCTGTGCGGTGGAGGCCAGTTCGCCGAACCCGGAGGCGCCGTCGTAGAGCCCCATCACGCCTTCGACCACCGCCAGGTCGGCACCGGCCGACCCGTGCAGGAACAGCGGCGCCAACTGGCCGGGACCGCACAGGTACGCGTCCAGGTTGCGGCCCGGCCGGCCCGTGGCCAGCGCGTGGTAGCCCGGGTCGATGTAGTCCGGGCCCACCTTGTGCGCGGAGACCGTGAGCCCGGCCTCGGTGAAGGCCGCCATCAGGCCGGTGGCGACGGTCGTCTTGCCGCTGCCCGAGGCGGGCGCGGCGATGACGAGCCGGGGGATCGTACTCACGGTCTGGCTGCTCCTGGTCCTGCCGCTCCGGTCGCTGTGGTGTCCGGCCGTGCCGTCACCACTCGATGCCCCGCTGGCCCTTCTGGCCCGCGTCCATCGGGTGCTTGACCTTGGTCATCTCGGTCACCAGGTCCGCGAAGTCGCACAGCTCCTGCGGCGCGTTGCGGCCGGTGATCACGACGTGCTGGTGGCCCGGCCGGTCGCGCAGGACGGAGACGACCTCGGCGGGGTCCACCCATCCCCAGTGCATCGGGTAGGCGAACTCGTCGAGCACGTACAGCTTGTACGTCTCGGCGGCCAGGTCCCGCTTGACCTGCTCCCAGCCCTCGCGGGCCGCCTCCTCATTGCTGAACTGGGAGTCGCGCTGGACCCACGACCAGCCCTCGCCCATCTTGTGCCAGGCGACCGTGCCGCCCTCGCCGGTCTCGCCGAGCACCCGCAGCGCGCGCTCCTCGCCCACCTTCCACTTCGCCGACTTCACGAACTGGAACACCCCGACCGGCCAGCCCTGGTTCCAGGCCCGCAGCGCCAGCCCGAAGGCGGCGGTGGACTTGCCCTTGCCGGGGCCGGTGTGGACGAGGACCAGCGGGCGGTTGCGGCGCTGGCGTGTGGTGAGTCCGTCGTCCGGGACGACGGACGGCTGTCCCTGAGGCATTAAGCGGCCCTCCGAGTGGTGTGGTGGTTGCCCTGTCCGCGCACGTCGCGGACGAGTGCGGAGACGCTGTCCGCGCGCAGTTCGTCGAGGGTGACGGCGGTGCCCTGGAGGTCGCGGGCCAGCTCGCCCGCCAGACCCAGCCGTACCGGCCCGGCCTCGCAGTCCACGACCACCGAGGCGACGCCCTCGGCGCCCAGCAGCCGTGCGGCGCGCGAGGTGCGCACCAGCGGCTCGGGGCCGCCGGTGGACCGCCCGTCGGTGACGACCACCAGCAGTGGCCGCCGCGAGGCGTCCCGCAGCCGTTCCACCCGCAGCACCTCGTGCGCCTTGAGCAGGCCCGCGGACAGCGGTGTCCGGCCGCCGGTGGGCAGCGACTCCAGCCGGGCCGCGCCCGCCTCCACCGACGAGGTGGGCGGCAGCGCCAGTTCGGCCTCCGCGCCGCGGAAAGTGATCATGCCGATCTTGTCGCGCCGCTGGTAGGCGTCGAGCAGCAGCGAGAGCACCGCGCCCTTGACCGCGCTCATCCGCTTGCGCGCCGCCATCGAACCGGACGCGTCCACGACGAAGAGCACGAGGTTGCCCTCCCGGCCCTCGCGCACCGCCTCGCGCAGATCGTCCCGGCGCACCACCAGACCCGGGCCGCGGCGGCCGCGCGCCACCTGGTGCGGCGCGGCGGCCTGCACGGTCGCGGCCAGGTGCAGCTTGGTCAGGGTGCCCTGCGGGCGCCGGGCGCCGGTGGTCCGGCCGTGCGCCGTACGGGCGCGGGAACGCCGGCCGTCCGCGCCCTCGCCGAGCCCCGGCACGTCCAGCCGCCGCGTACGGAACGGCTCGCCCGCGCCGACGGCGGCCTTCTCGCCGCCCCCGCCAGGAGCGTTCTCCCCGTCGCTCTCGGACTGGGCCTTCGGGTCGGCGGGGGCCGGGTCCGCCTCCGGGGCCTGCGGCTGCTCGGGCAGGTGCGGCTGGTCGTGCGGTGCCTGGGCGTCCTCGCCCTGCGGACCGTCCGTGCCGCCGTCGCCGTCCTGCGGCGGCTGTCCGCCGCCGGGCCCGTCGGGGCCGTCGTCGGGGCCGCCGTCCGGGTCGGGTTCCGGGTCGGGTTCCGGGTCGTCGTCCTCGTCGGCGGCGAACTCCTCCAGCGTCCGGTCGAGCTTGTCCTCGTCCAGGCCGGGGGCGTCGAACGGGTTGCGGCGGCGCCGGTGGGGGAGCGCCAGCAGGGCGGCCTGCCGTACGTCCTCCTCGCGGACCTCCGTACGGCCCGCCCAGGCGGCCAGCGCGCAGGCGGTACGCGCCATCACGATGTCGGCGCGCATGCCGTCCACCTCGAACGCGGCGCACACCGCGGCGACCTGCCGCAGCACCGCGTCCCCGAGGGCCACGTCCGGCAGCAGCGCCCGCGCGGCGGCGATCCGCTCCCGCAGCTCGCCCTCCTCGACGGCCCAGCGGCCCGCGAAACCCTCCGGGTCCGCGTCGTAGGCCAGCCGCCGCCGGACCACCTCCACCCGCTGGTCCGGCTCGCGGGACGCGGCGACCTCCACGGTCAGCCCGAAGCGGTCCAGCAACTGCGGCCGCAGTTCGCCCTCTTCGGGGTTCATGGTGCCGACGAGCAGGAAGCGCGCGGCGTGCCGTACGGAGACACCCTCGCGCTCCACGTACGAGGCGCCCATGGCGGCGGCGTCCAGCAGCAGGTCCACGAGGTGGTCGTGGAGCAGGTTGACCTCGTCGACGTACAGGATGCCGCGGTGCGCGTCCGCCAGCAGGCCCGGCTCGAACGCCTTCACGCCCTCCGACAGCGCCCGTTCGATGTCCAGCGCGCCGACCAGCCGGTCCTCGGAGGCGCCGACGGGGAGTTCGACCATGCGGGCCGGGCGGTCCTCCGCGCCGGCCGCCTCGTGCGGGCCGTCCGGGCAGGCCGGGTCCGGCGCGGCCGGGTCACAGGAGAAGCGGCAGCCGGTGACGACGGGGACGTCCGGCATCAGCGCCGTCAGGCCCCGCACGATCGTCGACTTCGCGGTGCCCTTCTCGCCGCGGACGAGCACCCCGCCGATGGCCGGCGAGATGGCGTTGAGCAGCAGGCTCAGCCGCATGTCGGACATGCCGACGACCGCGGTGAACGGGTAAGGGACCGATGCCATTAAGGAGTACCCCCTTCGAGGGACGTGCGGTGTGCGGGCGCGGCAGAGGCCGCGCCGGGTGCGGCCGGGGTGCGGGGTGGCGGCGGTATCGGCGGCGCCCCCGGTGGTACGAACGGCAGTCCCGCCGGTACGCCGTCCTCGATGAGCCGCAGCAGCGCCTCCGTGTCCGCGTGCTCCTCGATGAGGTCGCCGAGCCGGTCGAGCTGCTCCTCGCGCAGCGCGGCGAAGCTGGTGTCCGGCGCCGGGACGAACGCGCGGCCGGCGTCGGCGGCCACCCGCCGCAGGAACGCCCGCCGGAAGCCGTCGCTCTCCAGCGAGCCGTGCCAGTGGGTGCCCCAGACCGCGCCGGACCGGCAGCCGTCCAGGAAGGGCTGCCCGCCGAAGACCTCGGCCACGCCGTGGTGGATCTCGTACCCCTCGACCGGCTCGCCCAGCGCCTCGCCGGACGGCCGGGCCAGGGTCTTGTCCGCCGCGAACCGTACGCGTACGGGCAGCAGGCCCAGCCCGTCCACCGTGCCGGCCTTCGACTCGACCTCGTCCTCGATCCGTTCGCCCAGCATCTGGAAGCCGCCGCAGATGCCGAGCACCGGGCGGCCTTCCGCGGCCCGCCGCCGCACCGCGTCCGCGATGCCGCGCTCGCGCAGCCACTGGAGCGCTCGGACGGTGCCGCGGGTGCCGGGCAGCACCACCAGATCGGCGTCGGCCAGCTCTTCGGGACGGTCCACGAACCGCACCACGACGCCCGGTTCGGCGGCGAGCGCGTCCACGTCCGTGAAGTTCGACATCAGCGGTACGGCGGCCACCGCGACCCGCAGCACGTCGGCGCCGTGCGGCGGCGCGACGACGCTCTCGCGTACCGCGCCGCGCAGCGACACGCGCAGGCCGTCCTCCTCGTCGATGCCGAGTCCGTGCGCGAACGGCAGCACCCCGAGGGCGGGCCGCCCGGTCAGCTCCTTCAGCATGTCCAGGCCCGGCTCCAGCAGCGTCACATCGCCCCGGAACTTGTTGACGAGATAGCCCGCGACCAGCGCCTGGTCCTCCGGGGACAGCAGCGCCGTGGTGCCGAAGAAGGAGGCGAACACCCCGCCCCGGTCGATGTCGCCGACCACCACGGCCGGGATACGGGCGGCGCGCGCGATGCCCATGTTCACGATGTCGGAACGCCGCAGGTTGATCTCGGCCGGGCTGCCCGCGCCCTCGCAGATCACCGCGTCGTGCGTACGCCGCAGCTCCTGGAGGCAGTCCGTGACCGTACCGAGCAACTGCTCCTGACGGCCCGCGTGGTAGCCGCGCGCGCTCAGCTCGCCCACCGGCTTGCCCATCAGCACGACCTGGCTGCTGCGGTCACTGCCCGGCTTCAGCAGCACCGGATTCATCAGGGCGCTCGGCTCGACGCGCGCCGCGGCGGCCTGCATGGCCTGCGCCCGCCCGATCTCCGCGCCCTCGCGCGTCACGAACGAGTTCAGCGACATGTTCTGCGCCTTGAAGGGCGCCACCTTGATTCCCTTGCGGGCCAGCCAGCGGCAGATGCCCGCCGTCACCACACTCTTGCCCGCGTCGGACGTGGTGCCCGCCACCAGCAGCCCGCCGCCGAGCGGTGCTTGACCCGGTCCGTTCACGTGGCACTCCTCGCCGTCCGCACTCCGCTGCTCACTTGGCCCTCCTGGCTGTACGGGATCGTCGTACCGCTCCGGCTGTACGGGTTCGCCGTACAGCCCCCGCCGCCAGCCGGCCCGCGACCGTGGCCGCCAGGGCCAGCGCGCTCACCCGGCGCGACAGGGCCACGGCCCGCTCGATGTCCGGCACCGCGACCGGCCGGCCCGCGTCGCCGTTGAGCACCGGCCGGTGCTCGACCCGGCCGCCGTACGCCAGGGTGCCGCCCAGCCGCACCCCCAGCGCCCCGGCGAACGCCGCCTCCACCGGGCCCGCGTTGGGGCTCGGGTGGGACGGGCCGTCCTGGCGCCAGGCGCGCCACGCGCCCCGCCGGTCCGGGCCCGCCAGCACCGCCAGCGCGGCGGTCAGCCGGGAGCCGGGGTAACCGGCCACGTCGTCGAGCCGGGCCGAGGCCCACCCGAAGCGGCGGTGGCGTGGCGACTTGTGCCCCACCATCGCGTCCAGCGTGTTCACGGCCCGGAAGGCCAGCAGTCCCGGCACACCGGCGGCCGCGCCCCAGACCAGGGCGCCGACCACCGCGTCCGAGGTGTTCTCGGCGACGGATTCGACCACCGCGCGCGCCATCTGCTGCCCGTCCAGGGCCTGCGGGTCGCGCCCGCACAGGTGCGGCAGCCGCTCGCGCGCCACGTCCAGGTCGCCCGCCGCGAGCGCACCGCCGACGGCCCGCGCCTCGCGGCCCAGCGAGGTGCCGCCCAGGACGGCCCAGGTGGCGGCGGCGGTCAGTGCGACGGATGCGGGGAAGGCGGCGGGGGAGCGGCGTACGGCGCGGTCGAGCAGCGCGGCACCGGCGGCGGTGCCGCCCGCGAGCAGCGCGGTGTGCAGGGCGCCGGTCCCGCGGTGGTCGCGCCACAGACGGCGTTCCACTGCGGCCGCGGCCCGCCCGAAGGCGGCCACGGGATGACCGCGCCGGGGGTCGCCCACGACCAGGTCGCCGAGGAAACCCAGGGCCGCGCCGCACGCGTAGCCGGCGTGTTCGGCACGCATCGGATCAGACCGCCGTCGCGCCTCGGAGGGATGGCGTGGGGGTACGTCCAGCAGATTGCGCACTGCGGCCGGGCATGGCGGTAGGTCCTCACTCAGGGTCCGCGCCCTGGCTCGACGGGTACGGCGACGAGAGTCTCCTGGCTCCCCGGATCGGCGCTTCCCCCGGCCTTCCAGTCCGTACGGGAACCTGCGTCGCGGGACGCGGACCGTGGCCCTTGGTGGAGGGGCGCTCCCCGGTGACAGTGGCGGGACCGCGCCGGATTCTCACCGGACTTCCTCATCTGTCGCCGATTGGCTCCGGCAGTCCACCACGCTCCGCCAAGCCCGTCAACTCACGCTTGACCTGCGGTGCGGGGCGGCGGCAGTGCCTGTGTCCCAGGACACAGGCGTCCGGTGGCCGCGGCGGGGATGCCGCGGCCACCGGACGCCCGGGGTGCCGTGCCGTGGCTCAGGCGGCCACGATCAGGTAGATCCCGTACGCCACGGCCGCCGCGCACAGCGCGAAGCAGGCGTACGCCCCGGCCCGCGCCGCCCCGCCGGAAGCGGCGGGCCCGTCGGCGGTCACCGGCGTCCCCTCCTGCTGCGGCTTGCGGGACGTGCCGACGATGCCGAGGGTGAACAGGCCCACGATCCCGACCGTCACGAACAGCGTGACGCCGAAGACCTGGCCGAGAGCTGCCCAGTCGATGCTCATTGCGTTCTCGTTCCTCCGTGGGAGCCGTGCGGCCGGGTCAGCCGGCGGCCGAACCGGCCTTGGCGCGGCGCCGGGCGCGCTGCTCGTGCGGGTGGGCGGCCACCGGGGCGGCGATCACCGGGGCGGCACCGACCGGGTCCGCGATCCGGGCCGCGGCCACCGCGGGGGCCGGGATGGCGGCCGCGCCCGCCGCGACCGGGCCCGCGGGCGGCGGCGAGACGGTCTGCAGGGCGGCGGTGACGACACCGGCGGGCTCGGCGGCCGGGCCCTCGTTGACGTTGGTGTGGTCCACCGGCTTGCGCCGGGAGGCCATCCAGATCGCGCCGCAGACGGCGAGAGCCAGCACGGCGACGGTCGCGATGCCCCAGTCGCCCTGGTCCGCCAGGAGCGCGGCGCCCGCCGCGACCAGACCGGCGGCCGGCAGCGTCAGACCCCAGGCGGCGGCCATCCGGCCCGCCGTGGACCAGTGCACCACGCCGCCCTTGCGGCCCAGGCCGGAGCCCATGACCGAACCCGAGCAGACCTGGGTGGTGGAGAGCGCGAAACCGAGGTGGGAGGAGGCCAGGATGGTGGCCGCGGCGCCGGTCTGGGCGGCGAAGCCCTGCGGCGGCTGGATGTCGGTGATGCCCTTGCCCATCGTGCGGATGATCCGCCAGCCGCCCAGGTACGTGCCGAGCGCGATGGCCAGGCCGGCCGAGGCGATGACCCACAGCGGCGGGTCGGCGTGCGGGGCGACCACACCGCCGGTGATCAGCGCGAGGGTGATCACGCCCATCGTCTTCTGGGCGTCGTTGGTGCCGTGCGCGAGGGAGACCAGGGCGGCCGAGGCGATCTGTCCGGCGCGGTAGCCCTTGGCGGTGTCCTCCTCGGCGCGGTTGCGGGCGAGCCGGTAGGTCAGCCGGGTCGCGGCCGTCGCGGCCAGTCCGGCCACGACGGGAGCGGCGACGGCCGGGATGAGGACCTTCATGACCACGGCGCCGCCGTGCACGCCGCTCGGGCCGACGGCCACCAGGGTCGCGCCGATCAGACCGCCGAAGAGGGCGTGCGAGGAGCTGGAGGGGAGCCCGGCCAGCCAGGTGACCAGGTTCCAGACGATGGCACCGACCAGCCCGGCGAAGATCACTTCTGGTCTGATGCCGGCGGTCTCGTCGATGATCCCGCCGGAGATGGTCTTGGCGACCTCCACCGACAGGAACGCGCCGACCAGGTTGAGGACCGCCGACATCGCCACCGCGATCTTGGGCTTGAGTGCCCCGGTGGAAATGGTGGTGGCCATGGCGTTGGCCGTGTCGTGGAAGCCGTTCGTAAAGTCGAACACCAAGGCCGTGACGATCACGATCCCGATGAGAAGCGTGATGTGTTCCATTCACCCAGGCAATCAGTTCGTTGGGCAGTGACGCTCGGACCGTACGGACGACGGGTGAACGGAAGGTGAACTGGGGCGGGCGCCACAGTGACGCCCCCGCAGGGGTGGTGCGGAGGCGTCCGTACCGTCTCCCGGGGCCCATGCGTACCAGCACGGACGCCTCGTGCGCCGCAGGCGTACCGGGGCCGGGTGCGCCGGGGGCCGGGCGTGTCGGGGTGCCGGGTGTGCGGGAGCGCCGGGCGTGTCGGGTGCCTGGCGTGCGGGGGCGCCGGGCGTGTCGGGGTGCCGGGCGGGGCGGCGTGTCAGCCCCGGGCGAAGCGCCGCAGCCCGGTGACCGTGCCGTTCCACTTGTCCTGGTCGCCGGGCAGCGCGCCGGACCCGGCGTGCTGCCAGATGCTCGGGTACAGCCAGCCGGCGGGCAGCGTGCCCGGAGTGCTGTGCCAGCGGGCCAGCCATAGGGGGTGGGTGGCGGCGAACGCCCGGCTGCCGCCGGTGCAGCCGTTCCACCACCGGGCCGTCGTGTAGATCACCGGCCGCCGCCCGGTCTGCCGCAGCACCTCGTTGCTGAATCCTCGGACCCACCGGACCAGCGCCGTGCCGCTCATCCCGTAGCAGGCGTGCTCCCGGTCGTACGGGTTGTGCTCCAGGTCGAGCGCCGGCGGCAGCGTCCAGCCGTCCGCCTTCCAGCGGCCGCCGTGGCGCAGGAAGTACCGGGCCTGCGCGCGGCCGGAGGAGGCGTTCGGGACGCCGAAGTGGTACGCGCCGTGCAGCAGGCCCGCCTTGCGCGCGCCGCGGTACTGCCGCGGGAAGTGCGGGTTGCGGTACCAGGTCGACTCGGTGGCCTTCACGTACACGAAACGGCCGCCCTTCGCCCGTACGGACTTCCAGTCGACGCTGCCCTGGTGCGAGGAGACGTCGTGCCCGGCGGGCTTGCCGGCGGCCTCGGCGGCGGGGGCCGTGGGCAGGGCGGTGGACAGGACGCCGGTGAGCGTGCCGAGCGCCAGGGCCCCGGCGGCCAGCCGGTGCCGTCCGCTGCGCGGGCGGCGGGGCGGGGGCGGGGTGTCGGGCGGGTGCTGCGCGTCGGACGGGTGGTGGGACGGCTGCTGCGGGCCGGACGGGCGATCGCAGTCACGGGCCATGGCTCCCCCAGGAAGTCCCCCGGATGGCTACGTGCATGACAGATAGCTACGTGCATGACAGGTGGCTACGGGCACGACAAGGCCCCGGAAGCGTACCGAGAGATCCACACAAGACGGTCGTCGCCCGGTCAAGTCCGCCCGAGGTACCGCCGGTCCGACATGGCGGATACCGGAGGACCGGGATCCGCCCCACGGCTCCCCACCAGCCCCGTACGGTGTCGGCAGCCCCGCGCGCACCACGTCCGCGCGCCCCCACCGGGCCCCGCCCGCACCGCAGACCGGAGGCACACGCATGACGGACCCGGAAGCCCTCGACCACGCCTGGGACGAGCTGGTCGCCACCGCCCGCCGCACGGTCGCCGACGGCCTGGTCGTCGGCACCTCCGGCAACGTCTCCGTCCGCGTCGGCGACCTCGTGCTGGTCACCCCCAGCGGCGTGCGCTACGACCGGCTCGGGCCCGGCGACCTCACCGCGGTGGACCTCGAAGGCCGCCAGACCCGCGGCACGCTGCGGCCCACCAGCGAACTCCCCATGCACCTGGCCGTCTACCGGGCCACCGGCGCCACCGCGGTCGTGCACACCCACGCCGCCCACGCCACCGCCGTCTCCACCCTCGTCACCGAGCTCCCGCCGGTGCACTACATGACCGCGGCCCTCGGCGGACCCGTCCGCGTCGCGCCGTACGCCCTCTACGGCACCGAGGAGTTGGCCGGGAACGTGCTCGCCGCCCTGCGCGACCGCACCGGCTGCCTCCTCCGGAACCACGGCACCATCGTCTACGGCGACACCCTTGACGAGGCGTACGACCGCACCGCCCAGCTGGAGTGGATGTGCCGCGTCTGGCTCGCCGCCGGCTCGCTGCCCGGCCGCACACCCGCCCTGCTCACGCCGGAACAGCTCGACGCGGCCGGCGAGCGGCTGCGCGGCTACGGGCAGCGCCGCTGACGTACGGCCCCGGGCGACGGCGCCGGGCCCCGTACGACCGCCCGTGGGCCCGCCCGCCGTCACCCGGGCGCGCCCGCCCACTGGCCGCGGCCGCGGCGCCCGCCCACACTGGGGAGGATGCGTCTGGGTACCGCGGCAGCAGCCGCCACCACGGTGATCGGTACCGGCGCGGCCGCGGTGGCGGCCGGCCGGTACGCCAGCGACATGGTCCTCAAACCCGCGCCCGACCGGCCGCTGCCGGGCGACCCCCGGCTCACGGTGCACGCCACCGGCCCCGGGCGGATCACCCTCACCCGCAGCCTCGCCTCGCTCCGGCCCGGCACCTACGGCCTCACCGGCGCGGGCGGCCACGCCGTCGTCGGGCCCCTCCTCGACGACGTGCCGCACCCGGCGGACACGGTCGTCCGCCGCCTGGAGCGGGTCACCCACGGCTCCGTCCAGCCGGGCGCCAGGATGCGTCTGACACCCCAGGTGCACATCGGCAACCCGCGCGACGCGCTCGGACTCGACTCCGCCGACGTCGACATCCCCGGAGAACTGGGCGCGCTGCCCGCCTGGTTCGTGCCGGGCGCCCGGGAGACCTGGGTCATCACCGTGCACGGCCTGGGCACCACCCGGGAGCACCCCATGGTGGTCATGCCGTTCCTCAGCGACCAGCGGCTGCCCGTCCTGGACCTCGCCTACCGCAACGACGTCGGCGCCCCGCACACCGCCGACGGCATCAGCCACCTCGGTGACTCCGAATGGCGCGACCTGGACGCCGCGATCCGCTACGCCGTCCAGTACGGCGCCGAACGCGTCGTCCTGCACGGCTGGTCCACCGGCGCGTCCATGGCCCTGCACGCCGCCGCCAACTCCGCGCTGCGCGACCGCATCGCCGGCCTCGTCCTGGACTCGCCGGTCCTGGACTGGCAGGCCACCGTCCGCGCCCTGGCCGCCGCCCACCGCGTCCCCCGCCCGCTGCTCCCGCTGGCCGTACGTGCCGCCGAGGGCAGCACCGGGCTGCACGCCGGACGGCTGGCCGAAGCCTGGACCGCCGACCTGCTCACCGTGCCGACCCTGCTGATCCACGGGCCGCACGACTCCCTCGCCCCCTGGGCGGCCTCCCGCGAACTGGCCGCCCGCCGCCCCGACCTGATCACGCTGCACCCGGTACCGCACGCCCCGCACGCCGCCATGTGGAACGCCGACCCGGCCACGTACGAAGAAACGCTTCGCCGCTTCCTCACACCCCTCATGTGACCCGGCCGGGGGCCTCCCGGCCCCGACCGTTCCCGTGCGCCTTTCCTTCCGGTGCGCCCTCCGGGGCGGCCGCTCCTGTGCGCCCTCCGGGGCGGTTCGTCTCTGTGTGTCCTTCGGGCGGCGGGCGATGCCCGCCGGGGTCTCCGGGGGATTGTTTTCGCGGGTCTTCGGCTGGTCCGTGTCCGAGCGTCCTTCCGGGGTGGACCGCTTTCGCGTGCCCTCTGGGGCGGTTCGTCCATGTATGTCCACCGGGGGTGGGCCATGTCCGCCGGGGCCTCCGGAGGACCGTCTTTGCGGATCTCCGACGGGTCCCCGCCCGACCGACCTTCCGGGGCGAACCGTTTCCGCGCGCCCTACGGGGTGGACCGTTTCCGCGCGTTCAACGGGGCAGGCCCGTCCACCCGCGTCCTACGGGGCAGGCCGTCTTCGCCCCTCCGTCGGCTGGTTCGCTCCCGCGCGTCTTCCGAGGTGGGCCGTCTCCGCTCTGCCGACTGTGGTCCGCTCCCGTGCGTCCTCCTGGGCAGCCTTTCTCCTGTGTCCTACGGGCCGCTTCCGATCTGCGCGTCATCAGGCCCGACCATTCCCGTGCCCCTCCCCGGCCCGATCGTTGCCGGGCCACCCCCGGTCCGACCGTTCCGTGCCGCTCCCCGGTCCGACCGTTCCGTGCCGTCCCCGGCCGTTCCGTTTCGCGCGTCCTCCGTGGTGCGGCCCGTGGCGTCGTGCTCCGTGCGTCCGGCGGCGACTTGCCCGGGTCGTGACGGTCTGGCCGGGCGGCCCATGGCGCCCGGGCGGACCGTGGTGACCCGTTCCTACGGGCGGTGGCCACACCGCGCGCGCCCCGGAGCCGCCCCCTCGTACGGCCGGCGGCCACTCCCCGTACAGCCTCTGGTGACCCACTCGTACGGTGCGTGCCGGCCGCCCCGTGCGCCCCTCGTGCGTCGGCCGCCGGAACGTACCGACCGTTCCGATTGGGCTTTCGGGCCGTCAGCGGGAAGACTGCACCCTGTGACGTCCCGTACTCCGCGCGACTCCCGGCTCCGACTCGTCCCCCGTCAACCGATTGCCGCCGCCCGCCGAGCGGTGAGCACCCGGGCCGCCCGGCCGGCGCCCCGGCCGCCCCAGGGCACACCGCCGCCCGCGGAACTGGCACGGCAGGCCCGGGCCGGCCTGGCCGGTGCCGTACGTCTCGCCCGCTGGGCCGACGGCGAGCACGGCGCGGGTGCCGGGCTGCGGGCCGGCACGGACGGTGCCCTCCCGGCGGACGTCGCCGAACAGGCGGCGGACGACCTGCGGCTGACACCGGACCAGGTCCGTACGGACTGGGATCTGGCCCGCCTGGCCGGGCTCGTCGAACTGCACGGCGGCGTGGCCCGCCCCGGCTGGCGGCTGCGCGCCTGGGAGCGCGACGACACCGCCGCGCTGCGCGGCTGGGTCGCGCTCTTCGACGCCTGGTCGCTCGCGCGCCCCGCGCCGCCCGGCGCCGGGCCGACCGCCGTCGCCGAGGTCGTCGAGGCCGTGCCGCAGCTGCTGTCCCTGCTGCATCTGTCGGCCGGCCCGGTGCGGCTCCCGGTCCTGCTGGACATGCTGGAACAGCGCGTCGCCGAACTCCGTACCGAGCGCTGCGAGGTGCCGTACGGGCCGGACCGCGCCCCGGACGCGGGACCCGCCGCGGCCCCGGGCACGGACCCGGGAGCGGCCCGCGCCGGAGCGGCGGGTGACACCGCGGGGGTGTCACTCGCGGAGCTCCTGGACTGGGCGCTGGACGGCCTCGCCGCCGTGGGGGCACTCGTCGTGCGCGACGGCGCGAAGACCGGTGTGCCCGCCGAACGCGAAGCCCTGCTCACCCCCCTCGGGAACTGGTCGGTCTGGGTCAAGCTGGAACAGATCTGCGTCGCCGCGCAGAGCCCGGCGGGCAACATCGAGCAGTCCGCCGAGGCGATGCTGCGTGGCTGCGCCCGGCTGACCCCGGGCCCGGCGCGCGCCGAATACCGCGCCTGGCTCGCCGCCCGCTCCGCGGGCAGCGCGGTCGAGGAACTCCTCGAAGTCGCCCGCGGTGAGGACGCGCTGCTGCGCGGCCTCGCCTTCGAGGCCCTGCGCGCCGTCGGCGCGCCCGCCGAACCGGCCGTCCGCGCCGCCGCCGACGAGGCCGCACTGCGCCCGTACGCCCTGCTCTGGCTGGTCGAGCACGAGGGCGGCGACCCGGAGACCGCGCCGGACGTGCTCACCCGCGAGGAGTCCACCTGGCTGTGGGTGGACACCGCCGCGGCCGTCGCCGACCACGGCGAGAGCCAACTGCTGATCCGGCACCTCGACTCGGCCGTCCAGGGCTCGGTTCCGCGCCTGCTGGAGGAGGTACGGGCCGTCGGCCACCCGCGCACCGTGCAGGTGCTGGTCGCCCTGGCCGCCGCCCACCCGGACCCGGCCCTCGCGAAGGCCGTCCGCCGCGCCGCCTTCCAGGTGCACACCGGCGGCGCGTGAGTCTCCCGGGGGCGGGCGCCCGCCCCCGGGAACGGAACCTGGCGGTCCCCGCCCCCTCAGTGGCTCTCCAGTCCTTCCACCGCCTCTCCGCTTCCCCAGCTCCTCCTCAGTGCCCCACAGGCATCAGCTCCTCCTCAGTGCCCCTCAGGCACTCGGCACCGCCGGTGTGTACGTGCCGAACGTCCAGAGATTGCCCTCCAGATCGCGGGCCGTGTACTCCCGGGAGCCGTAGTCCTGGTCCGTGAGCGGCAGCACTATCTCCACCCCGGCCTGCTCGGCCCGGCGGTGATGCGCGTCCGGGTCCGCGACGGTCACGTACACACCGACCGGGCCGCCGCCGCCCAGGGCTTCCTCGTACGCCCCGCCGACACCCTTCGAGCCCAGCATCACCACGCCGTTGCCGAAGGACAGCTCGGCGTGCAGCACCGCGCCGTCCTCGCTCTCGTACAGCGCGCTCTGCGCGAAGCCGAACGCTTCCGTCAGCTGCTTGATCGCCGCCTTCGCGTCGCGGTAGTGCAGCGTCGGGCAGAACGTGGGTGACCCTGCCGTGCCTGTCGCCACGTCGGTCATGACGATCACCTTTCCCATCCTGCGATCAGGTCGTTCCGAGCCCCGCTCTGAGACCCACATCACAGTCTGGCACCAGGGTCTGACAACGCCCCCCGAACACCCTCTGACCAGCACCCGATCGATCGCATCGCATCGCGCCGCGCCACACCGCACTGAACCGCCCCCCGGCGCCCCGCCCCCTCCGCCACCCACCCGCCGCTACGGCGCATTCAGCGGAACGTGTCGCACCGCCCGGCGTCCCCCGTGCGGAACCCGGCCGAGAACCACCGCTGTCGCTGCGCCGCCGACCCGTGCGTCCAGCTCTCCGGGGTGACCCGGCCCTGGAACCGCTCCTGGATCCGGTCGTCGCCGACCGCGGCCGCCGCGTCGAGTCCGTCCCGTACGTCCGCCCCGGTCAGACTGGTGATCAGCGGCCGCCCGGTGGACTCCTCGGGCGTGTCGGTGGCGTGCCGCGCCCACACCCCCGCGTAGCAGTCGGCCTGCAGCTCCACCTTCACGGCATCGCTGTCCGCGCCCGGCCGCCCGCCATGGGACCGGCGCAGCGTGCCCGACAGGTTCTGCACGTGGTGCCCGTATTCGTGAGCCACCACATACGCCTGCGCGAACGGCCCGCCCCCGGCGCCGAACTTCGTCCGCAGCTCGCGGAAGAAGTCCAGGTCCAGATAGACCTTGCGGTCGCCGGGGCAGTAGAACGGCCCGACGGCCGAGGTCGCGGCCCCGCACGCGGTATCGGTCCGGCCGGTGAAGAACACCGTCGGCGCCCGTCCGTACGAGGCGCCGCGCCGCCGGAACTCCTGCTGCCAGAAGGACTGGGCGCTGTTGACGACCGCCACGATCCGGCAGTCCTCCTTGCTGTTGGCGTCCTGCCCGGTACGGCACCGTTCCTGGACCCGTTCCGCCGAGGAAGCGGTGGCTTCCGGAGGGTGGTCCGACTCCGTCAGCCCCAGTTCGTCGGGGCCGATGCCGAAGAACAGGCCGGCGACGAGCGCGATCAGGCCCGCCAGCCCGCCGCCGACCGTGGCCCGCCCGCCGGGCAGCCGGCTGCCGCGCCGGTCCTGGACCTGCGAGGTGTCCAGCCCGGCGTCGTCGTCGAACTGCATGGCCGCACCGCCCTCCGCCGCGCCCCCCGGCGGCGCACACCGCCTCGCCCCATCCAGCCGCGCCCGCCACCGGGCCGCGACCCCGGGCGGCCGAACGGGCGAGGGAAGAGCAAGCGAGGGGCGGGTCACGGCGGCCTGTACGACCGGACCGCGGCCGTCCGGCAGCCCGGAAAAACTGGTTGCACGTCACCGCTAGACTGGTCCGTATGGCAATTCTCCTCGTGCATTAGACGGCGTCGGCACGCCGCCCCCGCCGACCGTCCGCACAGGCTTGTGCCGTGTACGGGGCGCGCCGCGCGGCTGTGATCACCCCCGTCCTTTCCGCTGTCCTCGTCTGCCCTGGAGTTTTCCCTTGATCACCGCCTCCGGCCTGGAGCTGCGCGCCGGCGCCCGCGTCCTCATCGAATCCGCTTCCTTCCGTATCGCCAAGGGCGACCGGATCGGTCTGGTCGGCCGCAACGGAGCGGGCAAGACGACCCTCACCAAGGTCCTGGCGGGCGAGGGCATCCCGGCCGCCGGCACGGTCACCCGCTCCGGCGACGTCGGCTACCTGCCGCAGGACCCGCGCACCGGCGACCTCGACGTCCTCGCCCGTGACCGCATCCTGTCCGCCCGCGGCCTGGACGAGGTCCTGCGCAAGATGCGCGAGAACGAGGACCGGATGTCCAACGGCAAGGGCGCCACCCGTGAAAAGGCGATGAAGAAGTACGAGCGCCTGGAGACGGAGTTCCTGACCAAGGGCGGCTACGCGGCCGAGGCGGAGGCCGCGACCATCGCCGCCAGCCTGGGCCTGCCGGACCGCATCCTCGGCCAGCCCCTGCACACCCTCTCCGGCGGTCAGCGGCGCCGCGTCGAGCTGGCCCGGATCCTCTTCTCGGACTCCGACACGCTGCTCCTGGACGAGCCGACCAACCACCTCGACGCCGACTCGATCGTCTGGCTGCGCGACTACCTGAAGAACTACCGCGGCGGCTTCATCGTGATCTCCCACGACGTCGACCTGGTCGAGACCGTGGTGAACAAGGTGTTCTACCTGGACGCCAACCGCTCCGAGATCGACATCTACAACATGGGCTGGAAGCTCTACCAGCAGCAGCGCGAGGCCGACGAGAAGCGCCGCAAGCGCGAGCGCGCCAACGCCGAGAAGAAGGCCGCGCAGTTGCACTCGCAGGCCGACAAGATGCGGGCCAAGGCCACCAAGACCGTCGCCGCGCAGAACATGGCCAAGCGCGCCGACAAGCTGCTCGCCGGGCTGGACGCCAAGCGCGCCTCCGACAAGGTCGCCAAGCTGCGCTTCCCGGACCCCGCGCCCTGCGGCAAGACCCCGCTGACCGCCGAGGGCCTGTCGAAGTCCTACGGCTCGCTGGAGATCTTCACCGATGTCGACCTGGCCATCGACAAGGGCTCCCGGGTCGTCATCCTCGGCCTGAACGGCGCGGGCAAGACGACGCTGCTGCGACTGCTGGCGGGCGTGGAGAAGCCGGACACCGGCGAGGTGCGCCCCGGGCACGGCCTGAAGCTGGGCTACTACGCCCAGGAGCACGAGACGCTGGACCCGGACCGCACGGTCCTGGAGAACATGCGCTCGGCCGCGCCGGACATGGACCTGGTCGACATCCGCAAGACGCTCGGCTCCTTCCTGTTCTCCGGTGACGACGTCGACAAGCCCGCGGGGGTGCTCTCCGGCGGCGAGAAGACCCGGCTGGCGCTGGCCACCCTGGTCGTCTCCTCCGCCAACGTGCTGCTCCTGGACGAGCCGACCAACAACCTCGACCCGGCCAGCCGCGAGGAGATCCTCGGCGCGCTGCACACCTTCACCGGCGCCGTGGTGCTGGTCTCCCACGACGAGGGCGCGGTGGACGCCCTCCAGCCGGAGCGCATCATCCTGCTGCCCGACGGGGTCGAGGACCTCTGGGGCCAGGACTACGCGGACCTCGTCGCGCTGGCCTGAGGGCCGGGGGAGGGATCACCTGAGACCCGGGAGGGATCAAGGGCGTATGGATCATTCGGCCGACGGGTGATCCATCATCTGAGTGAGAGCGGCTCGTACATCGGCGAGCCTCCCTGTGACGGCCGGGCCCCAGGGGCCCGGCCGTCATCATTTCGTACCAGCCCCCTCTGACCTGCTCATTCGCGAGGAAACCCATGGTCGGAGCGGTGGAATTCCTAACGGAACCCCTAATTCCAAGAGTCAATACGGCGCCTCCAGGGCCAAACGATGTGCCACGGACCTTGCTGAATGGGTGGCCAGGAAGGCGGGAAGGGGTGATCATGAGAGTCCAGAGCGCACTTCCCACGAGGAGGCACGGGTGGCCGAGACTCTGAAGAAGGGCAGCCGGGTGACCGGCGCCGCGCGCGAGAAGCTCGCGGCAGACCTGAAGAAGAAGTACGACTCCGGAGCGAGCATCCGGGCGCTGGCCGAAGAGACCGGCCGCTCCTACGGGTTCGTGCACCGGATGCTCAGCGAATCCGGTGTGACCCTGCGTGGTCGTGGCGGAGCCACCAGGGGCAAGAAGGCCGCCTCGGCCTGACCGAGGCGTTCCGCTCCGGGAGCTACGGTGCCACCCGGTCGGTCGAGCAGGCGACCGGGTGGTTACTGTTCAGTCACTTAAGCACGCACGTGCGGTCGGCTGACTGACTCGGAGGCGCTCCATGACCCTGCTCGACAAGGACGGTGTGCGGCTCACCGTGGACGACGTGATCGCCACGGTGACCCTCGCCGGACCGGCCAAACGCAACGCGCAGTCGCCCGCCATGTGGCGGGCGCTGGCCGAGGCCGGATCACTGGTACCGGGAGACGTCCGGATCGTGGTGCTGCGCGGCGAGGGCAAGTCCTTCTCCGCCGGCCTGGACCGGCAGGCGTTCACGCCCGAAGGCTTCGACGGCGAGCCGTCGTTCCTCGACATGGCACGCGGCCCGGACAGCGAACTGGACGCCATCATCGCCGAGTACCAGGAAGCGTTCACCTGGTGGCGGCGGAACGACGTGGTGTCCATCGCCGCTGTCCAGGGCCATGCGATCGGTGCCGGCTTCCAGCTCGCGCTCGCCTGCGACCTGCGGGTGTGCGCCGACGACGCGCAGTTCGCCATGCGGGAGACCAGCCTCGGACTGGTGCCGGACCTGACCGGCACCCACCCCTTGGTCGCCCTGGTCGGCTACGCCCGCGCGCTGGAGATCTGCGCCACCGGCCGCTTCGTCCACGCCGACGAGGCCGAACGGATCGGCCTGGCCAACCTCGTGGTGCCCGCCGCCGACCTGGACGGAGCTGTCACGGACCTGGCGGGGGCCCTCGTCGCCGCGCCGCGGGACGCCGTCATCGAGACCAAGGCCCTGCTGATGGGCGCCGCCTCCCGTACGTACGAGGAGCAGCGGGCCGCCGAACGCGCCGCACAGGCACGCCGGCTGCGGGACCTGGCGGGCCTGGGCGAGTAGCCGCGCACCGCGCGGCGCGGGATCTCAGGAAGCGGCGGGCGGTTCGAGGGCGGCGACGAGCACCGCGACGGTGGGCCGCCTGCCGTCGTCCGGCGGCTGCCCGGCGTCCGCCGCCTTCCCGACCGCGGCGCGTACGTCCTTCGCCACGTCCAGCGTCCGCCGGTCCGGCGCGACGGCCAGTTGGACGAGTACGTGCCCGTCCTCCTCGCGCACCGGCCGGGACAGCGCCCCCAGGGCCGGTACGAGCCGCACGGCCCCCGGGACACGCAGCACGGCCGCTTCCAGGGGACCGGCATCGTCGGCAGTGGCTCCGCCCCCGCCCGGTGCGCCGCCGGGCAAAGCGTCGTCGCCCTGGCCGCCGCCCGCTTCCCCTTCCCCCTTTTCCGCCTTTTCCCCTTTTTCTGTCTTTGTCCCGTCCTCGTCGAGCAGGTCCGTGACCCGCACATCGACGACGGACACCTCCAGGCCCAGCCGCTCCGCAGCACACGTCAGCAGCGCTTCCCGCAGCAGGTCCGCGGAGGCCGGAACCGGGCGTCCGGCCGTGGCCGCGACGTCCGCCTCGATCAGCAGCGGCCCCGGCGGCAGGGCGCTCGGCGGCGACGGGACCGCCGCTTCCGGCGCGGCGTCCGGGTCCGCCAAGGACAGCCGGAGCGTACCGATCCGCAGTCCCGGCAGCGCGTCACCCGCCTGCCGCAGCACCCCGGCGGCCGCCCGTTCGGCGATCCACGCCCCGTCCGCCGGGCCGCCCAGCGGCAGCAGCCGGCCGAGTCCGAGCTGCCGCCGTACCGCCGTCACCAACTGGTCACCGGCCACCGGCCGTCACCTCTTTCCCGAACAGTCCTTCCACCTTGCCGCACACCCGGCCGGGCGGCAGGACCAGGTACCCGAATGGCGGCAACCGGACCACCCGCCTGCCGCATCCCCGCAGCGGGCCGGGGGAAGCCGACTTACTGTGGAAAACGGAGCGGCTTGCAGCTCCGACCCCTCGGAAAGGGACGATCGGCGATGACCGAGAGCGCACAAGGTAACCGGCCCGAGCCGCGGACCGGCGACTCGCAGGGCAAGACGCTGGGAGCCAAGCGGGGCGGCGGCGACCCCGCGACCCGCGGGCGTACCACCATCGCCGACGGTGTCGTGGAGAAGATCGCCGGGATGGCGGCCCGCGACGTGCTGGGCGTACACGCGATGGGCAGCGGCTTCGCCCGCACGCTCGGCGCGGTGCGCGACCGGGTGCCCGGCGGCAGCAAGTCGGTGACCCGCGGCGTGAAGGCCGAGGTCGGCGAGGTGCAGACCGCGCTGGACCTGGAGATCGTGGTCGAGTACGGCGTCTCCATCGCGGACCTCGCGCGGGCCGTACGGGAGAACGTCATCTCCGCCGTGGAGCGGATGACGGGCCTGGAGGTCGTCGAGGTCAACATCGCGGTGAGCGACGTGAAACTGCCCGACGACGAGGAGGACGAGGACGACGAGGAGCCGCGCCTCCAGTAGGGCGGGCCGGTTGCCGTTGCGACAGAGACAGCGCCGGGGCTCCGCTCCGCAGGGCCCGGCCGGGGTGGTAGCGAAGGGAAGCGCGTAGATGAACATGGCCGTGGTCGGTCTGTTGGCCGGAATGGCGCTGGGCTTCGCCGGATACTTCGGCGGTTTCGGTGCCTTTGTACTGGTGGCGGCGCTGGGCGCCATCGGATTCATCGTCGGGAAGTTCGTGGACGGCGATCTGGAGGCCGGGGAGTTCTTCCGGCCCCGTACGGGCGACCGCGACGACCGGCGGAGGTGACGCCCGGTGGCGACCGTGTCTCCCGCGGCCGCGGCACCCGGCGCCGCCCAGCCGGCCGTACCGGCCGGTGAACGGGGTGCCACGAGGATCGCGGACCGGGTCGTGGCCAAGATCGCCGCGCAGGCCGCCCGCGAGGCCCTGCGCGACGCGTCCACGGCACACACCGACGCCCACGCGTCGGTGACGGTGCGCCGGCGCGAAGGGCGGCGGGACTTCGGCGAGGCCCGGGTACGGGTCGCCGTCGAACTGGGCTACCCCTCCGACATCGGTGCCCAGTGCGGCGCCGTACGACGGCAGGTCACCCAGCGGGTCCGCGACCTGGCCGGCATGACGGTGCCCGAGGTCACCGTCCAGGTCGAGCGGCTGCACGCGCCCCAGACGGAGCGCGACGGCCGGGGGAGGGTGCGATGAACGACGACGATCCCGATCTGCGGAACACCCAGCGGCTTCCCACCCTCGACAAGTCGGCGGGCGCGACGGCGGTTCCGTCCGGCCCGGACGGCTCCGGCGCATCTTCCGGCCGGAACGGCTCCGGTACTCCGAACAGTCCGGACAACCCGGACGGCCGGGGTGGCTCCGGCCCTCCGGACGGCCCCGGGCACACCGGCCCGGCGGACACCGGCCGGACTCCCCGCGAGGAGACCGACGGCGGCGGCCGGGCCCGGCGCTTCTGGGCGGCCAGGCGCGTACCGTCCACGCTGGTCGCGCTCGTCGTGCTCGGCGCCGCCGGACTGCTGCTGTACGACGTGGCCGCGGTACGCGCCGACCGCCCCGCGATGGCCTGGCGCAAGCGCCTCGCCACCGAACTGGCGACCCGTCACCTGGACGACGTCTGGGTCCTCGCGGGCGCCGCGGTGGCCGTGGCCCTCGGCATCTGGCTGCTGGTGCTCGCGCTCACGCCCGGCCTGCGCGGCGTCCTGCCGATGCGGCGTACGACACCGGACGTACGCGGCGGCCTGGACCGCGCCGCGGCCGCGCTGGTGCTGCGCGACCGGGCCATGGAGGTGCCGGGCGTGCAGTCCGTGCGGGTCGCCGTCGGCCGCCGCAGGGCCAAGGCACGCGCGGTCTCGCACTTCCGCGAACTGGACGAGGTACGGAGCGACCTGAACACGGCGCTCGGCGACGGGCTGCGGCAGTTGGGCCTCGCCCGGCGTCCCGCGCTGTCCGTACGGGTACGCCGGTCGGCGAAGAGGTGAGCACGGCGATGCGCAAGGTCCTGCGAACGGTCAACCGGGTGCTGCTGGCCCTGACGGGCCTGGTCCTGATCGGCGTCGGCGGCACGGTGCTGCTCGGCGGCTTCGACCTGCCGCGCAAGGCCGGCTTCGACATGCCGACCGGCGGACGCTGGTCCCGGCCCGACGAGGTGCTGCTGCGCGACTCGGACCGGACGCGCTGGACGGACAGCGGCTGGTGGTGGCCGGTGGTCATCGCGGCGCTGGCCGTGCTCGTCCTGCTGGCGCTGTGGTGGCTGCTGTCCCAGTTCCGGCGGCACCGGCTGCGCGAGATCCTCGTGGACAGCGGCGACGGCGAGGGCGCCCAACTGCGCGGCCGCGCGATGGAGAACGTCCTGACGGCCGAGTCCGAGTCGCTGGACGGGGTCGACCGGGCCCGCGTCCACCTCACCGGCCGCCGCACCGAACCCCGCGTACGAGCCGGCCTGGCCCTCGCCCCGCACGCGAACCCCTGCGCCGTGATCGCCCGCCTCTCCGCAGAGGCGATCGCCCACGCCCGCACCTCGGCCGGCCTGGAACGACTGCCCGCCGAGGTACGGCTGCGGGCGGTCAAGCACCGGGCTGAGCGGGTGAGTTGACGGGGCGTACGGGAGCGGTGGCTTCCGGGATTGCTCCCAATCCGTTCTGTCCGGCTTCCTTCCAGTCCGGGTGTCCGGGCAGCGGCGGCGTGGACTCCCGTAGAGCCAGCTCTCGAAGTACGGCGTGAGGTCCCGGCCGGAGACACGGTTGGCGGGATGCCTCCCCGCGGGCAGGGAAGGCCGACAGGACCGCGGCGGCCGGGGCCTGTGCCCTGCCTCCTGCTCCTCCGAGGCTGTGCGGGGGCCGAAAGACCGGCATGTCGAATTCGGTTCGGGAGGTGCTTCCCGCGCGCCGCCGCCACACGGGAGCATGACGGTCCGGTAACTCCAGAGGCCGATGCGCGTGGCCCCCAGAAGGTACGCGCCGTCGCCGGCCCGGCCCCGCAGCTCTCCGCCCTCTCAGAACCCCCGCCGAGCCCCGCCGTCCACCGGCACCATCACCCCGGTGACGTACGACGCCGCAGGCGACAGCAGGAACGCCGCGGTGCGGCCGAACTCCTCCGGTTCGCCGTAGCGGCGCAGGGGGATGGAGGCGCTGTTGCGGGCGCGGGACTCCTCCGGGGCGCCGGACAGGGCGTCCAGTTGGGTCATCCGGTCGGTGGCGATGCGGCCCGGCAGGACGCCGAAGACGCGGATGCCGCGCGGGCCCAGTTCGCCGGCGAGGGCCTTGGCGTAGCCCGCGAGACCGGGGCGCAGGCCGTTGGAGATGGCCAGGCCGTCGATGGGCTCGTGGACCGAGCCGGAGAGGACGAAGCCGATGGCGCCGCCGTCGCCGAGTGCGGCGGACGCCGTGCGGGCGAGCCGTACCGCGCCGAGGAAGACCGACTCGAAGGCGGCCTGCCACTGGTCGTCGGTGTTGCCGGTGGGCGCTCCCGGGGGCGGGCCGCCGACGCTGACGAGGATGCCGTCGAGGCGGCCGAAGCGCTCGCGGGCCGTGTCGACCAGGCGCGCGGCGGCGTCCGGGTCGGCGTTGTCGGCGGCGACGCCGTGCGCGCGCTCGCCGAGCGAGGCCGCGGCGGCCCGGGCGCTCTCCTCGCTGCGGCCGCTGAGGACGACGTTGGCGCCGTCGGCGACCAGTTCCCGCGCGGTGGCGAAGCCGAGGCCGCGGGTGGCGCCGGTGACGATGTAGGTCCGGTCGGTGAGTCCTAGATCCATGGGGGTCAGTCTGCCCCGTCGCACCCGAACATGGTGAAGGCGGTGCTGATGAGGCCGATGTGGCTGAACGCCTGGGGGAAGTTGCCCAACTGGCGGCCGGCGACCGGGTCGTACTCCTCGGCCAGCAGCCCCAGGTCGTTGGGCAGCCGCAGCAGCCGGTCGAACAGCTCCCGCGCCTCCTCCCGCCGCCCGGTCAGGTGCAGGGCCTCGGCCAGCCAGAACGAGCAGACGAGGAAGGTGCCCTCGTCGCCCGGCAGCCCGTCCACGCCGGTGGCGTCGGTGCTGTAACGCCGTATCAGACCGCCGTGCGCCAGCTCCTCGCGGACCGCGTCGACCGTGCCGACGACCCGCGGGTCGTCGGCGGGCAGGAAGCCGAGGCGCGGGATCAGCAGCGTCGCCGCGTCCAGCAGGTCCGAGCCGTAGGACTGGGTGAAGGTGTTGCGCTCCGGGTCGTACCCGTGCTCGCACACCTCGCGGTGCACCTCGTCGCGCATCGCGCGCCAGCGGTCGACGTCGCCCTCCAGCTCGGGGCGGGCCTCGACGGCCCGGACGGCGCGGTCGGCGGCGACCCACGCCATGATCTTGGAGTGCACGAAGTGCCGACGGGGCCCGCGGACCTCCCACAGCCCCTCGTCCGGTTCACGCCAGTGGGACTCCAGGAAGTCCAGCAGCGAGCGCTGGATGTTCCAGGCGTGCGGCTTGGACGGCAGCCCGGCGACGCGCGCGATGTGGAAGGAGTCCAGCACCCCGCCGTACACGTCGAGCTGCCGCTGTTCGACGGCGGCGTTGCCGATGCGTACGGGCGTGGAGCCGGCGTAACCGCCGAGCCAGGGCAGCTCGGTCTCCGGCAGCCGCCGCTCGCCGCCCAGGCCGTACATGATCTGGAGGTCGGCCGGGTTGCCCGCCACCGCGCGCAGCAGCCAGTCCCGCCAGGCCGACGCCTCCTCGGTGTACCCGGCGGTGACCAGCGAGTTGAGGGTCAGGGTGGCATCGCGCAGCCAGCAGAAGCGGTAGTCCCAGTTGCGTACGCCGCCCAGCTCCTCGGGCAGCGAGGTGGTGGGCGCCGCGACGATGCCGCCGGTGGGCGCGAAGGTCAGGGCCTTGAGCGTGATCAGGGAGCGCAGCACCTCGGCCCGGTACGGACCGTCGTAGCGGCAGCGCGCCGCCCACGCCCGCCAGTCCTCCAGGGTGTGCTCCAGGGCCTCGTACGGATCGATCCCGGCCGGGCGCGGCTCGTGCGAGGGGTGCCAGGTCAGGATGAACGCCACCCGCTCGCCGGCGGTGACGCCGAAGTCCGAGCGGGTGCTGAGCCCCTGCCCGTACGTCTTGACCTCCGGCTCGGTGCGCAGCCACGCGGAGTCAGGCCCGGCCACCGCGACCCGGCACCGGCCGACATGCCGCACCCAGGGCACGACCAGCCCGTAGTAGAAGCGCAGCCGCAGCACCCCCTGCATGGGGACGTCGCCCTCCAGGCCCTCCACGAGGCGCACGACGTCGGGCGCGTGGTCGCGCTGCGGCATGAAGTCGGTGACCTTCACCGAGCCGGTGGGGGTGTGCCAGACGGTGTCCAGGACGAGGGAGTCGCCCCGGTAGGAGCGTTCGGCCCGCGCGTCGGGGTCGGTGGGGGCGAGCAGCCAGTGTCCGTTCTCCTGGTCGCCGAGGAGCGCGGCGAAGCAGGCGGCGGAGTCGAAGTGCGGCAGGCACAGCCAGTCGACGGAGCCGTTCCGGCCGACCAGGGCGGCGGTCTGCAGGTCGCCGATGAGCGCGTAGTCCTCGATGGGTGCGTGCACGCGGCGTCCCTTCCGTCGGCTGCCGGTGGCTAGTCGGTGCTGGCGACTGTACGGCTCAACGGCTCGGGGGGTGCGGATTCGGCGGTGCGGGATGCGGCGGTGCCGGTGCCTTTGCTGTCGTCCTTGCCGTCGCCGTCGCCGTCGCCGTCATCGCCGTTGTTACCGTCATCGCCTGCACCGCCGTCGCCCGCGGCTTCGGCGCCGTTCGCGGCGGCGGCGAGCCGGTCCTTGCGCTCCCGACGGGCCAGGACGAACCAGCCGACGGGCACGGCCGCGGCGAACAGCCACCACTGGACCGCGTAGGCCATGTGCGGGCCGATGCTGTCGTGGTCCGGCTCGGGCACCAGCTCGGGCGTGCCGCCGGGCGGGTCCGGCGCGGTCTGCTCGATGTAACCGCCGAGGACCGGCCGGTGCAGGGTTTCGGCCTGTTGCGCGCTGTTGATCAGCATGACCTGGCGGTCGGGCAGGCCGCGCTTGTCCTTGATGCCGCTGCCTTCGGTGGTCTCGTCCGCCATCATCCGGCCGGTGACGGTGACCCGGCCCTTGGGTGCGGCGGGGACGTCGGGGAAGCGGGTGAGGTCGTTGCCCGCGGCGATCCAGCCGCGGTTGACCAGGACGGTGCTGCCCTTGCGCGATCCCTGGTCCAGGACGAGTGGCGTCAGTACGTAGTAGCCGATGGTCTTCTCGTCGGCGGCGGTGCGCTGGCGGACCACGACCTCGTGCCGGGTGTCGTACGTGCCGGAGGCGGTGACCCGGCGCCACATGTCGTCGCGGGGCAGCGTCCGGCCGGGGGCGGTCAGGTCGGTGACCGGTACCGGGGCGGCGTGCAGGTTGTCCGCGATGAGCTGGTTCTGCGCGACCCGGTGTTCATGGCGGTGGTACTGCCAGAACCCCAGCTTGATCATGACGGGGATCAGGACGAGGCCCACGAGGGTGAGGATCACCCACTGCCGGGACAACAGGAAGCGGTACACCCCACGAGGGTACGACCGAGGCATCCGGCACCCCGCCGCCGGGGTCCGTCAGACCCGGTCGACGATGCCCGCCTGCCCCTCGGCGCGGGCGCAGTGGGCGCCGCAGAACCAGCGCCCGGCGGCCTCCACGCCCTGGCCGATGATCTGGCACCGGCAGTGCTCGCAGATCGGCGCCATGCGGTGGATGGCGCAGGAGAAGCAGTCGAAGACGTGCACCGCGCCCTGCGCGTGCACCTCGAACGTCATGCCGTATTCGTTTCCGCAGACCTCACAACGTGCCATGCGCCACAGCGTGCGGGTGCGGCGGGCGGCGGGGCGAGCCTGCGGCAGCTGTGTTGTGGGGCTTCACCCGGACGCAGGCGCCGGGGCCACGTCCTGGAGGAGCTGCATGAAGGCCGCCTCGTCGATCACCGGCGTGCCGAAGGAGGCGGCCTTGGCGGTCTTGGAGGTCCGGGCCTCCGGGTCGTTGGTGACCAGCAGGCTGGTCAGCCGGGAGACGCTGGTGGCCACGTGCAGTCCGGCCTCGATCGCGCGGTCCTCCAGCAGCTCGCGGTCGACGGAGGTGTCACCGGAGAACGCCACCCGCATCCCCTGCACCAGCCGGGCACCCGGCTCGTACCGTCCGGGGTTCGGGTACGGGCAGGCGGGCCGCTTGCGCGACGGGCGCCAGCTGGTGGGCCGGTAGGCGGCCGCGGCCGACCGCTGCCGGGGCGCCGCCGGGCCGTCCGCCCACTCGGTGAGCGGCTGGCAGGCCAGCAGCGGCAGGCGCAGATTGGCCTGGGCGGCCAGCCGCAGACTGGGCCGGAACGCCTCCGCCAGCACCCGGGCGTCGTCGAGCGCGTGGTGGGCGTGCTGCTGGGTGACGCCGTAGTGCGCGGCGAGGGACTCCAGCTTGTGGTTGGGCAGCGGCAGCCGCAGCTCCTTGGAGAGCGCGATCGTGCACAGTCGCTGCCGTACGGGCGCCTCGGCCTCGGCGCGGGCGTACTCGCGGGCGATCATCGACCAGTCGAACATCGCGTTGTGGGCGACCAGGACGCGCCCTTCCAGCCGCTTCGACAGCTCGGGGACGATCTCCGGGAAAAGCGGCGCGGCGGCGAGCATGTCGCTCGTCAGACCGTGGATCCAGACCGGGCCCGGGTCCCGCTCCGGGTTGACGAGGGTGTACCAGTGGTCCTCGACCTCGCCGTGGACGTCGAGGCGGTACACGGCGGCGGAGACTATCCGGTCGTCGCGGGCCAGGCCGGTGGTCTCCACGTCGACGACCGCGTACCCCTGCGGATACGCGGCCGGCCAGGAGGCGGCCGCCTCCGGAGGGGACGGCTGCTGCCCGATCGCCGGGGTGATCGGGCGGGCTGCTGCCATACGGTCTTCGAGCATGGTCACTGAGGATACGGGCCCCCACTGACAGCGCCACCGCCCTCCCCGTACCGTCCGGCGCTCCGGTACCGTCCGCGTCCGTACGGGCGTGCGCGGACGTGCGCGAACGGTGCGCCGCCGGCCGCCGGTTGGGCCCCGATCGGGGGACGCGGCGATGCGACGGCGCGCGGCCCTCTCCCGTGTGGCGCGGCCAACCGGGCCCCTCCTGTGGTGTTACGTCACAAAGGTCCGGTTCGGGAGGGGAGGGGTACGGTCCTGATGGTGCCCGTAGCTGACACTCCTTCTTACATACTTCTCGGTAACAACCCCTAGCGGGGGCCCCGTCGACGCCTTTATGGTGCCGACATGCCGCACCTGCCCGATGTCGTGCTGTGGTCCGTGCCCGCTTTCGTCGTCCTCACCGTGGTGGAGATGGTGAGCTACCGCCTCCATCCCGACGAGGACGCCGCCGGGTACGAGGCCAAGGACGCGGCGACGAGCGTCGGCATGGGACTGGGGAGCCTGGTCTTCGACGCGCTGTGGAAGATCCCGATCGTCGCCGTCTACTCGGCCGTCTACACGCTGACGCCGCTGCGCGTGCCCGTCCTGTGGTGGACGCTGCCGCTGATGCTGCTCGTCCAGGACTTCTTCTACTACTGGTCGCACCGCGGCCACCACGTCGTCCGCGTCCTGTGGGCGTGCCACGTCGTGCACCACTCCAGCGAGAAGTTCAACTTCACCACCGCGCTGCGCCAGCCCTGGACGACCTGGACGGTCTGGCCGTTCTACCTGCCGATGATCGTGCTCGGCGTGCACCCGGCCGCGGTCGCGTTCTGCTCGGGCGCCAACCTCGTCTACCAGTTCTGGGTGCACACCGAGCGCGTCGGCAAGCTGCCCAGGCCCTTCGAGTACGTCCTGAACACGCCCTCGCACCACCGGGTGCACCACGCCTCGCAGGGCGGCTACCTGGACCGCAACTTCGGCGGCATCCTCATCATCTGGGACCGGATGTTCGGCTCGTTCGTACCGGAGACGGACCGCCCCGTGTACGGCCTCACCAAGAACATCCACACCTTCAACCCGCTGCGCGTCGCCACCCACGAGTACGCAGCCATCGCGCGCGACGTCCGGGCGGCGGGCAGCTGGAGCGAGCGGGCCGGGCGGGTGTTCCGGGGGCCGGGGTGGCAGCCGGCGGGGTCCGTGGTCGGCAAGACCCCCGAGAAGGCCACCGGCAAGGTCACCGAGAAGACCGGGACCCCCGAGAGGGCCGGAGCCCCCGGGACCACCGAGCCCACCGGCGCCACGAAGGAGCCCGTAGCGTGACGACCGCCGCGCGCACCGCGCGGGTCCTGCTCGGAGCTTTCGCCGTGCTGACCGCCGTCCACCTCGGTGCACTGCTCGCCGGAACCACCACCGTCGTCCATCTGACCAAACCGGCCCTGATGCCGGTACTGGCCGGGTACGTGCTGGCCGCCGGAGCGCCCCGGCTGCTCGCCGTCGCGCTGCTCTTCGGCTGCGGCGGTGACACCCTCCTCCAGACCGGCGACGACGGGCTGTTCCTCGTCGGCATGGGCTCCTTCGCCGCCGGACACGTCTGCTACCTGGTCCTCCTCACCCGGCGCGGCGCCTTCCCGGGCGGGCTCCGGCGCTCCGGACCGCTCGCCGCCTGCTACGCGGCCGCCTGGCTCGGCTTCGTCGCCCTGCTGTGGCCCGGCCTGGCGGCGGACATGCGGCTGCCGGTCGCCGCGTACAGCCTGCTGCTCACCGCGACGGCCTTCAGTGCCCTGCGGCTCGGGCCGCGGGCCGCGCTCGGCGGGCTGCTCTTCCTGCTCTCCGACTCGCTGCTCGCCACCGGTCTGGCCCATTGGCGGCAGCCGCCCGCCGCCCAGTTCTGGGTGATGCTGACCTACGCGGCGGCTCAGTACGCGCTGGCCGACGGCGTACGGCGGACGTACACGGCAGGGGAGCGGACCGGGGACGCGGGTGCCCCGCAGACGTACGGTGAGGTGCGTAGTACCCCTGCCTGAGCCGGCCCGGCCCATACCGGCCTCTGTCCTGACCTGCGACGACGGCCGCGGACTTGAGTCTCCCACCGGGGGAGACCCGACAGTGGACGGCATGAACGAGGACGGCGACGGCCTGCTGACGATCGGCGCGCTGGCCCGGCTCACCGGAGTCACGGTGAAGACGGTCCGGCGCTGGTCCGACGAGGGCCTGCTGCCGCCCGCCGCCCGTACCCCCGCGGGCTACCGGCTGTACGGCCCCGACGCGCCCGCCCGCCTGGAGACCGTGCGCACCCTGCGCGAACTCGGCATCGGCACCGCGGAGATCCGCGCCGTCCTGCACAGCGAACGCACCGTCGCCGACACCGCCCGGCACTGGGCGGACGCGCTGGACGCGCAGATCCGCGCCCTGCGGCTGCGACGCGCCGTTCTGCTGGCGGTGGCCGCGCGGGGGACCGCAGCCGAGGAGCTACCGGACGTGCACCGACTGGCCCGCCTGACCGCCGCCGAACGGCGCCGCATCGTCGAGGAGTTCGTCACGGACGCTCTGGACGGCGTGGACGCCCCCGCCTACCGTGCCGGCCTGCTGGCCGCCGCCCCGGACCTGCCCGAGGACCCGGCGCCCGAGCAGCTCGGCGCCTGGATCGACCTCGCCGGACACGTCCAGCGCCCCGAGGTGCGGGCCGCGCTGCGGCGGCTGGCCGAGTACAGCGGCCGCGTGACCCCCGCCGTACCGTCCGCGACGGCCGCCGAGGACGCGGCGCGCGTCGCCCACCTGATGCGCGAGCGCGGCGCGGCGGCCCTCGCTGCCGGTCTCGCCGCGGACTCACCGGCGGCGGAGCCCGTCGTGGCCGAGCTGGTCGCCGCCTGGCTGCCGACCCAAGCCGGTGGCGGTACGGCCGACCCGCCCGAGCGGGACGACGCCTGCGCGCGCCGCGCACTGCTGGAGCAACTGGAAGCCGCCGCCGAGCCGCACATCGAGCGGTACTGGCGGCTGATGTGCGCCGCCACCGGCCGCCCGCAGCCACCGCGTTGGGGCGCGGCGGGCGCCTGGACCGCCGCCGCGCTGCGTGCCCACCCCGAGCCCGGCCCCGGCCTTGTCCTGCCGCCCGTACCGGACGCGCAGCGCGCGCTGTACGTGTACGAGCGGGTGGCCGCACACGTCACCGCGCTGGTCGACGCCGTACCGGGGGAGGCGCTGGAGCGGCCCACGCCGTGCGACGGATGGACCGTACGGCAGCTCATCGACCACATGACGTGGGAGAACCTCATGATCACCGCGATCGCCCGGGACACGCCGCGCACCGACCAGGACGCCGACCACCTGGGCGCCGACCACGCCGCCGCCTTCCGGGACTCGGTGGCGGGGCTGCTGGCCGTCTTCACCGGCAGCGGGATGCTGGAGCGTACGTACGGTCCCTACGAGGCGCCCGGCGCGCTCTTCGCGCAGCAGGCCGCGGTGGAACTCCTCGCGCACGGCTGGGACCTGGCCCGCGCGCTCGGCGCGCCGACCGGTCTGGCGCCGGAGGTCGCCGACGAGGTGCTGGCGGCGGCCCGTGGCATCTACGGGGCGGCACCGCGCACGGAGGGCGGATCGTTCGCCCCGGAGCGGTCCGCGGCCGATGGAGCGAGCGGAGCGGACCGGCTGGCCGCCTACCTGGGCAGGTGAAGCGGAAACAGGGGTGGGGCCGGGCGGAGTGCCGCCCGGCCCCGTGCCCCGGGACCGTTCACCGGTCCGTCGGCCACGTCAGTCCTGGACCGCGTCCAGTGCGTCCACGATGCCGTAGCCGTAGTGGCCGTTGACGTGCTGCGTACCGGTGCACGTCTTGTCGGCGGTCGGGCAGCCCGGGTTGTCAGCCTGCATCTTCAGGAGCCACTGGATCTCCTGCGGGCTGGACTTGGGGTGGGTGCTCTTCAGCAGCGCCACGACGCCGGCCACGTGCGGGCTGGCCATCGAGGTGCCCTGGAGGTAGCCGTAGTCACCGCCGGGCATGGTCGACAGGATGCCGCCGTGCTTGGCGGGCAGCTCCGGGACCTGGCGGGAGTCGCCGCCCGGCGCCGCCACGTCGATCACGCCGTTGCCGTAGTTCGAGAAGTACGACTTCAGGCCCTTGACGCCCGTCGAGGCCACCGTGACGGTGCCCGGGAGCTGGGTCGGGACGTCCCAGCACTTCTTCGGGTCGATCGTCCGCGAGACCGGCGTGGAGTCGTTCGGGCTGGAGGTGTCGGTCAGCTGCGCCGCCGCCAGGTCCATGTTGGAGTTGCCGGCCGCGGCGACGTTCACCACGCCCTTGCCCTCGGCGTACTTGGCGGCCCGGCCGACGGCGTCCACGATGGCGCCCTGGTCCAGGTCGTCCTTGCAGTTGAACATCCACGGGTCGACGTAGTAGCTGTTGTTCGTCACCTTGGCGCCGTGGTCGGCCGCGAAGACGAAGGCGCACACCACGCTCTCGGCGTAGAACAGGCTGGTCTGCGGCTCGCTGACCTTGATGGCGGAGAGCTTCACGCCCGGCGCCACACCGGCCACGCCCACGCCGTTACGGGCGGCGGCGATGGTGCCCGCGACGTGCGTGCCGTGGTAGTCCTCGGCCGGGTCGTACGGACGCCAGGCGCCGGGGGAGGTGTCCGGCACGCCGCCCACGCAGTTCGCGGACTGCTTGGGGGCGAAGTTGGCCTTCAGGTCCGGGTGGGTGTCGTCCACACCGGTGTCGATGACCGCGACGGTGACCTTCTTGCTGCCCTCGTCGATCTTCGCGGCCTTGTCGGCCTTGATCGCGGGGATGTCCCACTGGAGCGGCTCCAGCGGCTCCTTGTCGTCGCCCGCGGCGTTGGCCACGCGGGCCGCCTTGGCCGCCTTGTCGGCGGTGAGGCGCTCGACCTTCTGGGGCTTGCCGACGTCCGTGGTGGCGGACGCCTTCAGCGGGGTCGTACGGGTGGCGCCGGCGGACTGCACGCCCGGCGCCTTGCGTATGGTGGCCGCGAAGAGCGGGTTCGCCGAGTGGACGACGATCACGCCTATCTTCTCGTGGGCGACGATCACCTTGCCGCCGGCCGCCTTGATCGCCTTCGTGACCTTGCCGACCGAGGCGTGGCCCGGCGTGGCGTTCACGACGTACGAGAGCTGCGGTCCGTCAGCGGTGGCGGCGGCCGCCGGGGCCGCGTCCTGGGACGCGGCGGTGGCCGCGGCCGGCAGGAAGCCGAGGGATGCCGTCAGAGCCAGACCGAGCGGCACGGCAAGCGCCCGCACCCGTCTGGATCGGGGATGCGCCATGGGTACTCCACATCATCCGTAAGACCGCCCGTACGCCGATTGCGCACGGGCAGGTGCATACCGCCGTCCGGGGGAATGGCCCCCACGCGCGGCAAGTCCCCGTGAAGTTATCCGTGTCGACCACGGAACATCAATGGATCAGGGAGAAAACCTGTCACAAGCCGCGGATTGATGCCCCGTCAGGCACTGGCGTCACGAACGGGTCGCGGAGCCTCAGGACTCGCGCCGCAACGCCGCCAGGCTCAGCGGCGGCAGCACCGGCCGGTGGCCGTACCAACGGCCCGGTGCCCGTCCGCACGGGCCGCCGCCGGGCCGGGGGCGCGGCGACGGGAGCGGGCAGCCGCGCGGTTCCGTACGGGCGGCGGCCCGGGTCCGGGGGCTCGGTGTGCGGTGTGGACATCACACTCTGCCCGACGAACGGGCCCGGCCGCGGTGGCGGCCGGCACCCGTGCTTCCTGCGGAATTCAACCAACCAACCTCTGTCCCTTCGGATGCCGCCCCTCTACGATGCGTGATCCGGATCACTTACGCACCCTTTACCGCCGGGCTCCGCCGTCCGCCCTACGCCACCAGGAGATTCCGTGAGCACCGCACCACCGCCCACCGGCCCGGGGTCGCACCGGCCGCCGGACTTCGCCGAGGTCCAGGCGAGCGAGGAGTTCGGCGAACTGCGCCGTTCGTACCGTTCGTTCGCCTTTCCGCTCACCGTCGCCTTCATCCTCTGGTACCTGCTGTACGTGCTGCTCTCCAGCTACGCGGGCGGCTTCATGGGCACCAAGGTCTTCGGCAACGTCAACGTCGCCTTCGTGCTCGGCATCGCGCAGTTCGTGACCACCTTCCTCATCGCCTGGTGGTACGCCCGGCACGCCGCCGCGAAGCTGGACCCCAAGGCCGAGGCGATCAAGTCCCGGGTGGAGGGTGACGCATGAGCGCGACCGAGCGGATCACCGCCGGCACGGGACGGCTCGCCGACGGCGCCGCCCAGCTCGCCGCGGGCGGCGCGGGCGAGCACCGGACGCTGATCATCACCCTGTTCGCGGTCTTCGTCGCCGCGACGCTGGGCATCACCGTCTGGGCCGGGCGGCAGACCAAGGGCGCGGAGGACTTCTACGCGGGCGGCCGCCAGTTCAGCGGTTTCCAGAACGGCCTGGCGATCTCCGGCGACTACATGTCCGCCGCGTCCTTCCTCGGCATCGCCGGAGCCATCGCCCTCTTCGGTTACGACGGTTTCCTGTACTCCATCGGCTTCCTCGTCGCCTGGCTCGTGGCGCTGCTGCTGGTGGCCGAACCGCTGCGCAACTCGGGCCGGTTCACCATGGGCGACGTGCTCGCCTACCGGATGCGCCAGCGCCCGGTGCGCACCGCCGCCGGTGTCTCCACCATCATCGTCTCGATCTTCTACCTGCTCGCCCAGATGGCGGGCGCGGGCGCCCTGGTCACGCTGCTGCTCGGCATCACCAGCGAGACCGGCAAGATCCTGGTCGTCGTGCTGGTCGGCATCGTGATGATCCTGTACGTGTCCATCGGCGGCATGAAGGGCACCACCTGGGTCCAGATGGTCAAGGCCGTGCTGCTGATCGCGGGCACCCTGCTCATCACGTTCCTGGTGATGCTCAAGTTCAACTTCAACATCTCCACGCTGCTGGGCCGGGCGGCCGAGGAGAGCGGCAAGGGCGCCGCCTTCCTGGAGCCGGGCCTGAAGTACGGCGTGACCGCCACCTCGAAGATCGACTTCATCTCGCTGGGCATCGCCCTGGTCCTGGGCACGGCCGGACTGCCGCACATCCTGATCCGCTTCTACACCGTGCCCACCGCCAAGGCCGCCCGGAAGTCGGTGAACTGGGCGATCGGCATCATCGGCGTCTTCTACCTGATGACCATCGCGCTGGGCTTCGGCGCCGCCGCCCTGATCAAGCCCGCCACGATCATCGCGTCCAACAAGGCGGGCAACACGGCCGCCCCGCTGCTCGCCCAGGAGATCGGCGGCGGCGCCGACTCCACCGGCGGCGCGATCCTGCTCGCGGTGATCTCCGCGGTGGCCTTCGCGACCATCCTCGCCGTCGTCGCCGGACTCACCCTCGCCTCGTCCTCGTCCTTCGCGCACGACCTGTACGTCAACGTCATCCGCAAGGGGCAGGCCACCGAGAAGGAAGAGGTGTCCGCGGCCCGCTGGGCGACCGTCGGCATCGGTGCCGTCGCCATCGTCCTCGGCGTCTTCGCGCGCGGCCTGAACGTCGCGGGCCTGGTGGCCCTCGCCTTCGCCGTCGCGGCCTCCGCCAACCTGCCGACGATCCTCTACAGCCTGTTCTGGAAGCGGTTCACCACCCAGGGCGCGCTGTGGTCCATCTACGGCGGCCTGGCCTCCTCCGTCCTGCTGGTGCTCTTCTCACCGGTCGTCTCCGGCAAGCCGACCTCGATGTTCCCCGGCGTGGACTTCCACTTCTTCCCCCTGGAGAACCCGGGCCTGATCTCCATCCCGCTGGGCTTCCTGCTCGGCTGGCTGGGCTCGCTGCTGTCCAAGGAGGAGCCGGACGTGCAGAAGTACGCCGAACTGGAGGTCCGCTCCCTGACCGGCACCGGAGCGCACTGACCGCGGCGCTCCGTACGTCCGTAGCGATCCGTACGTCCGTACCGACGGCGGGCGGGGCGACGTCGTAGCTCCCTACGACGTCGCCCCGCCCGCCTCGTGACATCTCACCCGTGCTCGCTGTCAGACCCATCGCGTAGGCTCGAAAGCGAACTGATCGGACTCGGGCTGGGGGCTTCAGTGCTCATCGACACATTCGGGCGCGTGGCCACCGACCTGCGCGTATCGCTGACCGATCGGTGCAACCTGCGCTGCACGTACTGCATGCCGGAAGAGGGCCTGCAGTGGCTCGCCAAGCCCGACCTGCTCACCGATGACGAGATCGTCCGCCTGATCCGTACAGCCGTGACCGACCTGGGCGTCGAAGAGGTCCGCTTCACCGGCGGCGAGCCGCTGCTGCGCCCCGGGCTCGTCGGCATCGTGGAGCGCGTCGCCGCCCTGGAGAACCGCCCCCGGATGTCGCTGACCACCAACGGCATCGGCCTGGAGCGCACGGCCACGGCCCTGCGCGCCGCGGGACTGGACCGCGTCAACGTCTCCCTCGACACGCTGCGCCCGGACGTCTTCCGCGCCCTGACCCGCCGCAAGCGCCACGAGGACGTGCTGCGCGGCCTGGAGGCGGCCCGCGCCGCCGGTCTCACCCCGGTCAAGGTCAACAGCGTCCTGATGCCCGGCTTCAACGACGACGAGGCGCCCGACCTGCTGGCCTGGGCGATCGCCCACGACTACGAGCTGCGGTTCATCGAACAGATGCCGCTCGACGCCCAGCACGGCTGGAAGCGCACGGGCATGATCACCGCCGGTGACATCCTCGCCTCGCTGCGCACCCGCTTCACGCTGACCCCCGAGGGCCAGGAGGAGCGCGGCTCGGCGCCCGCCGAGCGCTGGACCGTGGACGGCGGCCCGCACCGCGTCGGCGTCATCGCCTCCGTCACCCGCCCGTTCTGCCGCGCCTGCGACCGTACGCGGCTCACCGCCGACGGACAGATCCGTACGTGCCTGTTCGCCACCGAGGAGACGGACCTGCGGGCGGCACTGCGCTCCGACGCCCCGGACGCGGAGATCGCGCGCATATGGAAGCAGGCGATGTGGGGCAAGAAGGCCGGGTCGGGTTTGGACGACCCGTCGTTCCTCCAGCCCGCGCGCCCGATGTCGGCGATCGGCGGCTGACCGCGGCCCTGGGCGGGTGCCGGCCGCGTCCCGGCCGGAACTGACCGAGGCCCGGACTGGAGGGCCGCGGCCGGACCGGAACTGACCGAGGCCCGAACCGGGGCTGACCGCAACGCAAACCGGGCTGACCGCGGTTGATCGCGGCCCGGACCGGCCGACGGAAGCCCCTCGCCCGTACCGGCTGTGCCAGAGGACGGACCAATGGCGGCAGTCGGCCACCGGCCGGGGCAGCCGTCGACAGCTCCGGGCACCGACCGGGCGATCAGCCGTCGGCCGGGTCCCCGCCCTCGGCCGGGCGGTCGGCGGCGCCCTTCTCCCACTCCTCCAGCGTCACGACATCCTTCAGGAACCCGCGCAGACCGAGGAAGTGGGACAACTGCTCGCGGTGCTCCTCGCAGGCGAGCCAGGTCTTGCGGCGCTCGGGCGTGTGCAGCTTCGGGTTGTTCCAGGCCAGCACCCACACCGCGTCGGCGCGGCAGCCCTTGGCCGAGCAGACCGGGGTTCCGGCCGCGGCTTCCGGCGCCCCGCCGGCCGTGCCGGGGAGACCGGGAAAGCCCGGCAGACCCGGGAAGTGCGGTGGTGCGGCATCGCCGGAGGAGGCGGAATTCGGGGCGTCAGGGGAGTTCACGGCCTCAACCCTACGTCGCCGCCGGAGCGGACATGGCGACGCCGGGCAGCCACGGGGGGAGCCGCCCGGCGTCGGTCCGTCGCTCCGACGGGGGATGCGGAGCGCGTACGCAGTATGTCACGCGAGAGTGGGCCCGGTGCACCGGAACCGCATGATTGATCTGAGCTTTTCTTGAGCTTTGCAGATCACGCTCGGCTCAACTCGGCTCCCGCCGCGGCCCGTCCGCTTCCGGCCCGGCCGCTTCCGGGACCGGTTCCGCCGGGCCGGCGGTGCTCCCGGGGCCCAGCATCGGCCGGGTGGGAGCCGGTATGAAGGTGGACGGCAGTGAACGTACGTTCTCCCGCCCCGCGTTGGCGATGACGACCGCGACGTACGGCAGCAGGATGCCCAGCGCCAGTGTGGCGATGGCCACGTGACGCTCGATGTTCCAGAGCACGGCGGTGAGCACGACGGCCACCGTCCGCAGCGACATCGAGATCACATAGCGCCGCTGCCGGCCCCGCACATCCTCGGTCAGCCCCTGCCGCGCTCCCGTGATCCGGAAGGCCTGGGCGCCGGTCTGCTTCCGCATCACGTTCCACCACCTGCTTGTCGTGCCGGATTCTCCCCGGTTCCGCACCGCTCCCACGTTACGCCGCGCCTGCGCCGCCTTCGAGACCGGGGCGCGATACGCCGTGGCCGGGTCCGCACCGCCGACCCGCGTACGGTCCGCTCCGGCGTGCGGCGTAGCCGGTCCGGGGCGAAACTGGCTGGGCACGCTCACGTGCGCGCGCCGCATTAGGAGGCGACATGACCTGGTTGTGGGCAATCATCGTCGGCCTGGTCCTGGGCCTGATCGCCAAGGCGATCCTCCCGGGCAAGCAGCAGATCCCGCTGTGGCTGACCGTGGTCTTCGGCATGCTCGGCAGCGTCCTGGGCAACTGGCTGGCCACCGGCATCGGGGTGAACGACACCAAGGGCATCGACTGGACGCGGCACCTGCTGCAACTGGTCGGAGCGGTCGTGGTGGTCGCCATCGGCGACCGGCTCTGGACGGCCATCCGCGGGCACGGGAGAGAAACGACCTGACCGGCCCCGCACGCGGAACGGCCGGTGCGCACAGCATGCGCACCGGCCGTCGCCGTACCCGGGGGCGGAACGTTCGTCCGCGCGCCCCGGTCCGTAACGATTAGCGGCCTTCGAGCTGCGCCAGCTTGCGGCCGGCCTTCAGGTAGGCCGCGCCGGACAGACCGGCGAGCTGCTCGGCCAGGACCTCGCCCAGCGGCCGGATCACCTCGGACTCGGCGAGCGTCAGCGTCTGCTGGCCCTCCGGGGCCTCCACGACCAGGCGCAGCGCGTTCTGCTTGGCCAGCCGCCGGGCCGCCGAGGCGCTCGGCGTGAACTCCAGGACCTTGGTCAGGACCGTGGCCACCGTCTCCGCGCCGTGCTCGGCGACGTCCACCGCCGGCAGGGTGCCGACGTCGGCGAAGGACTTCTTGGAGAACTGCGCCACGAACCCGGCGCGCGCGGCCATCGCCGCCTCCAGCCCGTACAGCGCCGTCACGACCTCGCCCGCCAGGATCTTCTTCAGGTCCATCGGGTGCAGCGTCTTGTCCGCCACCCGACCCAGCGCGACGGCGATCTCCTCGTCCGTCCACTCCGTCCACGCCTTCAGGTACGGCTCCATCAGCCGGTCCGGCACCGACATGATCTTGCCGAAGACGTCGTCGGCGGGGGCGCTCAGCCCCACGTAGTTGCCCTTGGACTTGGACATCTTGGCGCCGGTGCCGTCGGTGCCCTCGATCAGCGGCATCGTGACGACGAGCTGCGGCCGCTGCCCGCGCAGCTCCATGAGCTTGCGGCCCATCTGGAGGTTGAGCAGTTGGTCGGCGCCGCCCAGCTCCACGTCGCACTCCAGCGCCACCGAGTCCAGGCCCTGCGCGACCGGGTACAGCAGCTCCGTCATCGTCAGCCCGGAGCCGGACGCGAGGCGGTTCCTGAAGTCCTCGCGCTGGAGCAGTTGCGAGACCGGCACCTGGGCGAGCAGGCCCAGCAGCTCGGGGAAGGTGTACGGCGCCAGCCACTCGCTGTTCTGCCGGAAGCTGACCTTCTCGAAGTCGAAGAACGGCCGGACCTGGTCGCGGTAGCTGGCCAGGTTGGCGGCGATGTCCTCGTCGGTCAGCGGCGGGCGCTCGGCGGTACGGCCCGACGGGTCGCCGATCTTGGCGGTGAAGTCACCGATGATCAGCGTCACGTCGTGCCCGAGCCGCTGGAACCGGCTCAGGATGATCAGCGGCACCGCGTGCCCGAGGTGCACGTCGGTGGCGGTCGGGTCGATGCCCAGCTTGATGTGCAGACCCCGGCCCGCGGCGCGGCGCTCCTCGATCCGCTCGGCGAGCCGGTCCACACCCGGCAGCACCTCGACGGTACGGGAGGCGATCAGCTCGGCCTGTTCCTTGGCGGGCAGGTCCGTCAGGTCGAGATAGCGCCGCTCGCCCGTCTCCTTGAGCAGCTCCGCGACGGTGGCGTCGGCGGAGAGGTCTGCGGAGAGCAGCGAGCTGGCGCGGGCGACGGATTCGCCGAGGCGTGTCATGGCGTTCCTGATCGGTCGGTGTTCCCGTACGGGAGGACAGAGGGAGAGTCTATTAGAGCCGCCGCGCGGCCCCGGTGGAGCCCGTGGCCGGGCCCGTCGGGCGTCCGCCCGGCCCGGCCACGGGCCCCACCGACGTCACACCCCCGGACTGACCGAACTCATGTTGAAGTCCGGGACGCGCAGGGCCGGCATCGCCGCGCGGGTGAAGTAGTCGCTCCACTCCCGCGGCAGCGTGCGCTCCGTACGGCCCGCCTCCACCGCCCGCCCCAGCAGGTCCACCGGCGACTCGTTGAACCGGAAGTTGTTGACCTCACCGGTCACCTCGCCGTTCTCGACCAGGTAGACGCCGTCCCGGGTCAGCCCGGTGAGCAGCAGCGTCGCCGGGTCCACCTCGCGGATGTACCACAGGCACGTCAGCAGCAGCCCCCGCTCGGTGCCCGCCACCATCTCCTCCAGCGACCGGCTGCCGCCGCCCTCCAGCATCAGGTTGTCCACCCCCGGAGCCACCGGCAGCCCGGTCAGCCCGGCGCTGTGCCGGGTGGTCACCAGCCGCCGCAGCTCACCGTCGCGGACCCAGTCGGTCGGCTCCAGGGGCAGCCCGTTGTCGAAGACGGAGGCGTCGTCACCGGAGGCATGGGCCAGTACGAACGGCGCGCACTCCAGGCCGGGGGCGCCCGGGTCGCTGCGCAGCGTCAGCGGCAGCTCCGCGACCTTCGACCCGACGAGAGTCTCGCCGCCGGGCCGCGAGAAGACCGTACGGCCCTCCGCGGCATCTCGGCCCGTCGCCGACCACTGCTGGTACACGAGCAGGTCGGCGACGGCGGACGGCGGCAGCAGCGTCTCGTACCGCCCGGCCGGCAGCTCGACGCGGCGCGCCGCCCAGCCGAGCCGGGTGGCCAGCTCCGCGTCCATGGCCAGCGGGTCCGTGTCACGGAAGTCACGCGTCGACAGCCCCGTCCAGGCGGACCGGGCGCGGTCCGGGGACTTGGCGTTCAGCTCCAGCGTCCCGGTGGGCTGGTCGTGCCGCAGCCGCAGCCCCGTGGACGAGCCGAGGTAGGACGACACGACCTCGTGGAACGCGAACCCGTACAGCTCACGTCCCCCGTCCCTGGCCCGTTTGAACGACTCGCCCAGCGCCGGCGCGAAGGCGTCGAAGACCGCGGAGGACGTCTCGGCGGGGGCATCGGTGAAGTCCGGCGCCGGCGGCGCACCGGAAACCAGCGGCACGGCGTCCTCGGCGGGCCCGGCCGCCCGGGCGGCCGCCTCCGCCTCCCGCACCAGCGGCTCCAGATCGGCGGCGGTCACCGCGGCCCGCGACACCACGCCGGACGCGGTGCCCTGCCCGCCGTCGACGGTGGCGACGACGGTCAGCGACCGCCCACGGGTGACACCGTTCGTCGTCAGCGCGTTGCCCGCCCAGCGCAGATGGGCACTGGACCGCTCCTCGGCGATGACCACACACCCGTCGGCCCGGGACAGCTCCAGGGCCCGCTCGACGATCTCGTGGGGCGCGTTCCCCCGCGGCGTACGACTCCTCATCGGCCCGCCTCCTGTGCCGTGTTCAAGATACTGACGCCGGTGAACAGCGCCGACGGACACCCGTGCGACACCGCCGCGATCTGCCCCGGCTGCGCCTTCCCGCAGTTGAAGGCCCCTCCGAGGACGTACGTTTCCGGTCCTCCGACGGCCGCCATCGATCCCCAGAACTCCGTGGTGCTTCCCTGATAGGCAACGTCCCGGAGCTGCCCGCAAAGGCGGCCGTTCCGGATGAGATATGCCCTCTGCTGGGTGAACTGGAAGTTGTACCGCTGCATGTCGATCGACCAGGACCGGTCCCCGACGACGTAAATGCCGTGCTCCACCCCGGAGATCAGGTCGCGGGTGGACGGGCCCTTCGGGGCGGGTTGCAGGGACACGTTGGCCATGCGCTGGACGGGGACGTGGGCGGGGGAGTCGGCGAACGCGCAGCCGTTGGAGCGGGGGGAGCCGGTGAGGGCGGCGGTGCGGCGGTCGAGTTGGTAGCCGACGAGGGTGCCGTTCCTGATCAGGTCCCAGGACTGGGCGGCGACGCCCTCGTCGTCGTAGCCGATGGTCGCCAGGCCGTGCTCGGCGGTGCGGTCGCCGGTCACGTTCATCACCTCGGAGCCGTACGCCAGCGTGCCGAGCTGGTCGAAGGTGGCGAAGGAGGTGCCCGCGTACGCCGCTTCGTAGCCCAGCGCGCGGTCCAGCTCGGTGGCGTGGCCGATCGACTCGTGGATGGTCAGCCACAGGTTGGACGGGTCGACGACCAGGTCGTAGCGGCCGGGTTCGACGCCCGGCGCGCGCAGCTTCTCGGCGAGGTGGTCCGGCATCCGGTCCAGCTCGGCGGCCCAGTCGTAACTGCCGTCGGTCAGGTACTCCCAGCCGCGGCCCACCGGCGGGGCGAGGGTGCGCATCGAGTCGAACTCGCCGGTCGCCGGGTCCACGGCCACCGCCGTCAGTTGCGGTTGCAGCCGTACCCGCTGCTGGGTGGTGCCGGTGCCCGCGGTGTCCGCGTAGAACTTGTTCTCCTGGACGGTCATCAGCGAGGCGTCCGCGTGTGCCACGCCCGGTGCGGCCAGCAGCCGGGCGCTCCACTCCGCCAGCAGGCCGGTCTTGTCGGCGTCCGGTACGTCGAACGGGTTGATCTCGTACGAGGAGATCCATGTACGGTCCGGATAGGCGGGTTCGTCCGCCAGCTCGACCCGTTCGGTGGCGCCCGCCGCCTCGATGACCTTGGCGGACAGCTTCGCCATCGCCACCGCCTGCCCGGCCACCCGCGCCGCGGCGTCCATCGTCAGGTCGACGCCGGACGCGAACCCCCAGGCCCCGTTGTGCACCACGCGCACCGCGTAGCCCAGGTCCGTGGTGTCGGACGCCTCCGAGGGCCGGGCGTCCCGCAACCGCCAGGACGCGCTGCGCACCCGTTCCAGGCGGAAGTCCGCATGGGTGGCGCCCAGCGCGCGGGCCCGCGCCAGCGCGGCGTCGGCCAGCGCGTGGAGCGGCAGCGCGAGGAAGGTCTCGTCGATCGAACGAGGTGTGACAGGCAAGGCGTCCTCCCGTGGTCGGCGCCATGAATCATGCCCTGCCCGGAGCCCCCGGCCCACCCCGTGGGGGAACCCCGCCGCGGCGTCTTCTGTAGGGACCCGACAGTGACCGGCGTGCGCGCCTGTCCGGGCTCGATTCTCCGTACGAGGCCGGTGACCGATAGTTTCGTAGCGAACGCAGGTCGGACAGGACACGGAAAGGGTGATCTCTTGAGCCGCTCGGTTCTGGTCACCGGAGGCAACCGCGGCATTGGCCTCGCCATCGCCCGGGCCTTCGCCGAGGCAGGCGACAAGGTCGCCATCACCTACCGCTCGGGGGAGCCGCCCGAGGGATTTTTGGCCGTGAAGTGCGACATCACGGACGCCGAGCAGGTCGAGCAGGCCTACAAGGAGATCGAGGAGAAGCACGGCACGGTCGAGGTGCTGGTGGCCAACGCCGGCGTCACCCGCGACCAGCTGCTCATGCGGATGACCGAGGAGGACTTCACCTCGGTCCTCGACACCAACCTCACCGGCACCTTCCGGGTGGTCAAGCGCGCCAACCGCGGCATGCTGCGGGCGCGCAAGGGCCGGGTCGTGCTGATCTCGTCCGTCGTGGGCCTGCTGGGCTCCGCGGGCCAGGCGAACTACGCCGCCTCCAAGGCCGGGCTGGTGGGCTTCGCCCGCTCGCTCGCCCGTGAGCTGGGCAGCCGTAACATCACCGTCAACGTCGTCGCGCCCGGTTTCGTCGACACCGACATGACCCGCGCGCTCAGCGACGAGCAGCGGGAGGGCATCATGAAGCAGGTGCCGCTGGCGCGTTACGCGCAGCCCGAGGAGATCGCCGCCTCGGTCCGCTTCCTGGCCTCCGAGGAGGCCGCGTACATCACCGGAGCCGTCATTCCCGTCGACGGCGGATTGGGCATGGGTCACTGATCAGCATGAGTGGAATCCTCGCAGGCAAGCGCATCCTGGTCACCGGGGTCCTCACGGACGCCTCGATCGCCTTCCACGTCGCCAAGCTGGCGCAGGAGGAGGGTGCCGAGGTCGTGCTGACCGGGTTCGGCCGGCTCTCCCTCGTCGAGCGCATCGCCAAGCGGCTGCCGAAGCCCGCTCCGGTCATCGAGCTGGACGTGCAGAACAAGGAGCACCTGGACGGCCTGGCCGCCAAGGTCACCGAGCACTTCGGCGACGACCAGCTCGACGGTGTCGTGCACTCCATCGGGTTCGCCCCGCAGGACGCGCTGGGCGGCAACTTCCTGAACACCGAGTGGGAGTCGGTCGCCACGGCCGTCGAGGTCTCGGCGTACTCCCTCAAGGCCCTGACCATGGCGCTGCTCCCGCTGCTGGAGAAGCGCGGCGGCTCGGTCGTCGGCATGGACTTCGACGCGCAGATGGCCTGGCCGAAGTACGACTGGATGGGCGTCTCCAAGGCGGCGCTGGAGGCCACCTCCCGCTACCTGGCCCGTGACCTGGGCCCGAAGAACATCCGCTGCAACCTGGTCTCGGCGGGCCCGATCAAGTCGATGGCCGCCCGCTCGATCCCCGGCTTCGAGGAGCTGACGGACGTGTGGTCCACCCGCGCCCCGATCGGCTGGGACCTCACCGACCCGGAGCCGGCCGGCCGCGGCGTCGTCGCGCTGCTCTCGGACTGGTTCCCGAAGACCACCGGCGAGATCGTCCACGTCGACGGTGGCGTGCACATGATGGGCGCCTGACGCCCGTCAGCGCCTGAACAGCCGCAACGCTGCCCGTCCCGGTCCGCCGGGGCGGGCAGCGTGCGTCGTACGGGGCTCAGCCACCGGCCCGGCAGCCGAAGGGGTGGAGGCTCGCCTCGGTCGCGGCCCGCTCGTCGTCGCCCGCGCGGATCGCCGCCACCAGCCGCGCGTGGTCCACGTGCGCCTCGGGCCGCAGCACGTCGCCCACGTCGGCGCGCAGGAACTCCCGCAGTACGCCCCCGAGGTCGGCGTACAGCTCGGCCAGCACCTCGTTGTGCGAGGCCGCCACGACCGCCATGTGCAGCGTCGCGTCGGCCTCCACGAACGCCGTCGCCGCGCCGGACTCCCAGGCCCGCTCGCGCCGCTCCAGCGCGGCGTCGAGCTGCCGCAGGTCCTGGTCGGTGCGGCGCCGGGCGGCCAGCCGGGCCGCCGTCGCCTCCAGCGCGCTGCGCAGCTCCGCCACGTGCTCGGGGTCGGCGTCCGCGAAGCGGCGGTTCATCACCCCGGCCAGTTCGCTGGTCGCGGCCACGTACGTGCCCGACCCCTGGCGGATGTCCAGCAGGCCGTTGTGCGCCAGGGCCCGTACGGCCTCGCGGACGGTGTTGCGGGCCACCCCGAGCTGTTCGACCAGTTCGGGCTCGGTCGGAATGCGGGAGCCCACCGGCCATTCACCGGACGTGATCTGGGCCCGTAGCTGGGTGATCACCTGGTCCGCCAGCGCGGAGCGCCGGGGCGAGGTCAGTGGCATGTCAGCGCTCCAGAAAGACGGGAACCGGAAGTCCGGCAGGGGGCACCGCGAGAGGATAGCGAGCGCCGGGGCCGGGGGGCCGGGTGCCCGGGCGCGAATTCATTGGACAGGCATTCATCCCATGATTCTATGATGCTGTCCATGACAGACGACTCCCTCGCAACCCTCGGCCCCGGAGCGGGAGCCCCGGACATCCCACCGGAGCGGCACCCGGCCGAACGGCCCGGGCCCGCCGCGGCGCCGGAGCCGGCCCGCGCCCCGGCCGCCCGGCGAGGACTGCCGTTCCTCATGGTCGCCGGCCTGGTCCTGGCCGCCCTCAACCTCCGCCCCGCCATCACCAGTCTCGGCCCGCTCATGGAGGAGGTCCGGTCCGGCCTGGGCATGAGCGCCACCGTGGCCGGGCTGCTCACCTCCGTACCCGCCCTGTGCTTCGCGGTCTTCGGCACCGCCGCCCCGCGGCTGGCCCGGCGCTGGGGCCCCGGCGCGATCGTCTGCGCCGGGATGGCCGCCATCGCGGCGGGTGTCGTCGTACGGCCCTACACCGGCAGCACCGCCGGCTTCCTCGCCGCCACCACGCTGGCCCTCGCGGGCATCGCGGTCAGCAACGTCCTGCTGCCGGTGGTCATCAAGACCTGGTTCCCGGACCGCGTCGGCCCGCTGACCGGCCTGTACTCGATGGCGCTCGCCCTGGGTACCTCGCTGGCCGCGGCACTGACCGTCCCCGTCACGTCCGCGCTCGGCGGTAGCTGGCAGTCCGGCCTCGTGGTGTGGGCGGTGCTCGCCGTCCTCGCCGTCCTGCCCTGGCTCACGGTCGTCCGCGGCCGTGGGGGAGACGGCGGGCCCGCCGCCCGGCAGCCCGCCGCACCGGCCGCGGCGCTGCGGGTCAGCACGTCGCCGACCGCCTGGGCGCTGGCCGTCTTCTTCGGCCTCCAGGCCACCGCCGCGTACATCACCATGGGCTGGATGCCGCAGATCTTCCGCGACGCCGGGGTCCCGGCGGGCACCGCGGGCGTCCTGCTCGCCGTCACCATGGCGATGGGCGTACCGCTGTCCTTCGTGCTGCCCCGGGTGGCCGCCCGGATGCGCAACCAGGGGCCGCTGGCCGTCGGGCTCGGCATCTGCGGGCTGGCCGGCTACGCCGGGCTGTGGCTGGCCCCCGCCTCCGGAGCCTGGGCCTGGGCGCTGCTGCTCGGCATCTCCAACTGCTCCTTCCCGCTGGCCCTGACGATGATCGGGATGCGCTCGCGCAGCGCCGAGGGCGTCGTACGGCTGTCCGCCTTCGTACAGAGCGTCGGCTACCTGATCTCCATCCCCGGCCCGCTCCTGGTGGCCACGCTCTACCAGCACAGCGGCGGCTGGGGGCAGCCCATCGCGCTGATGGCCGGGCTGATGGTGCCCCAGATGGCGGTCGGGATGCTCGCGGGCCGGGACCGCCGGATGGAGGACGAGGCCAAGGTGCGACACTGAAGCCATGCCAGTGCTCGAACCGAATCCGCCGGGCGGACAGAAGAAGCTGCTCATCGTCCTGGGCGCGATGCTCGCCGTGACCGCCGTCATCGCCGTCATCGCGAGCCTCGCCTCCCCCTGACCCGGCCGACGTACCGGAGCCCCGGCCGGCGGCCGGCCGTGCCGGGGGAAGAGGGCGACGGTGGGGACAGCCCCACCGTCCCCTAGGGGGCCAGGGTCAGGGGCAAGTGGGTGGCGTACCGGATGGGAACGGCCCCCGCGGGACCGTAGGTTCGGAGCACACCGTGCCGCTGCGGTGGGCGCGGTCGCACCACGCGGCCGCGTCGTCCCCGCCGAAGTCCCCGGAGGCCACCGATGTCCGCCGTCTCCAGCAGGCCGTCCGTATCCCGCCGTCCGGGCGCGCGCACGGGCCTGTCCTGGTGGGCCGTGGCCCTCGCCGTCGTCTCCTTCGTCGCGCTGCTCGGCGTGATGACGGCACCGTCCACGGCGCACGCGGTGAGCGCGTCCCAGAGCCTGGCGCCCGTACTGGAATTCCTTGCCCGCCTCGTCGGCATCGGCGGCTGAGAGCCTCGGGCACAGCCCGGTGACGGCGCCGTCCCGGAAGAGCGTTCACCCTGCGGAGGGAGCGCCTCAACACCTCGCGCCCCGCGCTGCGTTTCGTGCGAAGCTGGACACATGAGCGCCGAAACACCTCGCCGGATTGTCCTTCTTCGCCATGCCAAGGCCGACTGGTCGCAGGAGAGCGACCACGAGCGCCCCCTCGCGGAGCGAGGCCGTAAGGACGCCCCGGTCGCCGGTCACTGGCTGGCCGGAGCCGGGATCACCCCCGACCTGACCCTGTGCTCGACCGCCGCGCGGACGCGCGAGACCTGGAAGCTCGCCGTGAGCGAGCTGCCGCAGCGTCCCAGGACCGTCTACGAGGAGCGGCTGTACGAAGCCTCCCTCGGTGAACTGATCGCCGTGCTGAACGAGACCTCCGACGACGTGACCGACCTGATGCTGGTCGGCCACAACCCCGGGATGCACGCCCTCGCCGACGCGCTGGCGGGCGAGGCCGAGGGCGACCTGCTGGCGCGGATGAACCGCAGCGGCTTCCCGACCTCCTCGATCGCCGTACTGACCTTCACCGGCTCCTGGAAGACGGTCGAGCACGGCGTCGGCCGCCTGGTGGCTTTCTGGGCGCCGCACGCCTGACCGGGTGCCCCGGCCGCACCGGACGGACGAGGGCTCCGGCGCCGTGTGCGCCGGAGCCCTCGTGCGTGTCCGGGGGAGCGGGAGGCAGGATCAGCCGTCGTGCGGGCCCGGAGGGAGGGAAGGCTCTCAGTCGTCGTGCGGGCCCGGAGGGGGGAGGCGGCTCTCAGTCGTCGTGCGTGTCCGCCGCCTCGACCTCTTCACGGGTGATGCCCAGCAGGTACAGCACGGTGTCCAGGAACGGCACGTTCACCGCCGTGTGCGCGGCCTGGCGCACCAACGGCTTGGCGTTGAAGGCGACGCCCAGGCCCGCCGCGTTCAGCATGTCCAGGTCGTTGGCGCCGTCGCCGATCGCGACGGTCTGCGCGAGCGGCACACCTGCCTCGTGCGCGAAGCGGCGCAGCAGCCGGGCCTTGCCCGCCCGGTCCACGATCTCGCCGGTCACCTTGCCGGTGAGCTTGCCGTCCACTATCTCCAGCGTGTTGGCGGACGCGAAGTCCAGCCCCAGCTCCTCCTGGAGCGCGTCGGTGACTTGGGTGAACCCGCCCGACACGACACCGACTTGGTAGCCCAGGTGCTTCAGGGTGCGCACCAGCGTCCGCGCGCCGGGAGTCAGCCGTACCTCCTTGCGCACCAGCTCCACCACCCCCGCGTCCAGCCCCTTCAGGAGCGCGACGCGCGCGTGCAGCGACTCCTCGAAGTCCAGCTCGCCGCGCATCGCGGCCGCGGTGACTTCGGCGACCTCCCGCTCGCAGTCCGCGTGCGCCGCGAACAGCTCGATGACCTCGTCCTGGATGAGGGTGGAGTCCACGTCCATGACGACCAGCCGCTGCGCCCGGCGCTGCAACCCTGAGGCGACCACCGCGACATCCACGCCGAGCGCGGCCGCCTCGGTGGCCAGCGCGGTGCGCAGCGGCTCGGTCGGGGTGCCGGAGACCGCGAACTCGACCGCGGTGACGGGGTACTTGGCGAGCCGGAAGATACGGTCGATGTTGCCGCCGGTGCCGGTGATCGCGGCGGCGATGGCGGCGGTGGACTCCGCGGTGAGCGGGTGGCCGAGCACGGTGACGTGCGAGCGGCCGGTGCCGCGCGGCCGGTTGTCGCCGATGCCGGAGATGATCTCAGCCTGGAGGTTCAGCGACTCGGCCCAGCTGTGCACGGTGGCGCGCAGGTCGCCCTCGGTGACGCCGGACGAGCCGCCGGCCGGTACGGGGGTGGTGACCAGGACGCACAGCACGATGCGGCCCCGGGTGACCACCTGCTCGATGTCGACGACGTCGACGGAGTAGGCGGCGAGAGTGTCGAAGAGCCCGGCGGTGATGCCGGGCCGGTCCTTGCCGAAGATCTTGACGAGAAGGGTCGGTACGTCGTCGCCCGGTACGGCGGTGGCAGGCGGGATCTGCGATGCGCTCATGGTGCTCTTACGGTAACCGGCCCGCGCCGGCCGCCGTACAGGTGTCCGTGGTACGGACGGGCCCCTGCCCGGCGCCCTGCTCAGCCCTCCGCCCGCTCACCTCCTGCCCAGCGGCCTTCTCCTGGCTGTCCGGGTGGCGGCGGCCCTTGAGGTGGCTGCTCAGGCGGCCTCTCGGGAGTCCCCTCAGACATCCTCCTCGGCCGGGCCGTCGGCCGGGTCCTCGCGCCGCTGCCGCGGCCTGCCGCGCGGCTTCGGCGGCACCGGGGGACGCGGGGGAGGCGGCGGCCGGTGCCCGCCACCCACCGTGGGACGCGACTCGGGCGGCGGCGGGGCCTCCGGCGGCCTGCTCCCGGGCCGACGGACCGTCGGCGCCGCGTGCCCGGCGGGCGGCGGGCCCCAGTCCGGGGTGTGCGGGGGCTGCTCCGGCGGTGGCGGCCAGGTCTGGGTCTCCGGCATGGGCCCCGGCGGTGGCGTGGGCCAGCTCTGCCTGCGCGGCGGCTCACCGGCTGCCGGCGGCCCGCCGGGGGACGTCCCGGGCGGCTTCGCCTCCTGTGGCGGGCGCATGTAGGGGTTGGTGTCGGCGTGCGGTGGCCGGTAGGCGGGGGAGGGGGTGTACGGGCCGGGCCGGTAGGCGGCGTCCGGGTAGTCCTGGGCGCCGGGCTGCCCGTGATCCTGCATCCGAGCGTCCTGCATCCGGGAGCCCTGGGCGCGGGAATCGTGTGTACGGGAGCCCCGCATCCGGGAATCCTGCGTACGGTGCTCCCGCATACGGCCCCCATGATCCCCGGCGCCCTCCCGCCCGTGCTCACGCCCGCCCTCCGCCAACAGCTCCGCGTCTCCGGGCAGCCGTACCGCACGTCGCCCCGCGGCCCCGGTGGCGCATGCCAGCAGCCCTCCCAGCAGGCCCGCCGCCGCTCCCCACACCGCCCCCAGCGCGAACGCCGCCGGCACGCTCCCGCGCAGCTCCAGACCCGCGCCGAAGGCGTCGAACCCGAAGACGGACAGGCTCGCGTCGGCCGAGACGCCGGTCAGGTGGGCCCACAGCGGCAGGGTCAGCGCCGTCAGTCCGCCCAGACCGGCCGCGCACCGCAGGGCGAACGGCAGCGTCCGGACGCCCGCCCTCGGCGTACGGACCGCCGTGAGCACGCCCGCGAGCAGCATCATCAGCGCGGCGGCCACCGGCAGCAGCCACACCCTGCCGTCCAGCTCGGCGAGCCTTCCGACGGTCAGCGGGATGTCGTTCCGCCCGTCGAGCAGCCGGTCCACGGGGTCGGGCAGGAACCGGGTGAGTACGCCGGACGCGCTGCCGTGCCAGGGGACGAGCAGGCCGAGCGGAATGCCGAGCCAGACGCCGTTCGGGGCGGCGAGCAGCGCCGCGCCCAGGACCCGCCGCGGATGGTCGTCGCCGACGGCCGCGTACCCGGCTGCCGCCAGACCCGCGGCCACCGCGACCAAGGCCACCGTGACCAGCGCCGACGCCGCGGGCCGCACGTATCGGTGGGCCGCCTCCAGCGCACGGGGCAGCGGCGCACGCCGGGACGCCAGCACCGCGACGGCCAGTACCCCCAAGATCCACACCGTGCCGCCGGCGAGGGAGGCGCCGGTGTCCACGGCGAACCCGACGGACGCCTCGGCGCCGATGAGATCGGCGATCCGGCCGGGCAGCCCACCGCTGTCCCCGCCGTCGCCGATCCCGAGGTCGCCTAGGCCGTCGCGCAGCCGGTCCAGCAGTCCGCCGTCGCCGCTGCCGCCTCCCGAGCCGCTGCCACCGCCGCCGATCAGCCCGCCCAGTCCGGCCAGCGTCTTGCCGTCGATCGTCACGGAGTCGTGGCCGGCCCAGGCCAGGAAGGCCAGCAACGCGATGAACAACCCCGCCGACGCACCGATCCTGGCGGCCAGTTCACCCCACCCGATCGTCGCGCCGGCCCGGCGCAGTGAGCGGGCGAACACCCACCCCAGCACCAGCGCGCCCACCAGCCCCACGCCCAGCGGGGCGAGGTCGACGGCGGCCCGGGCGGCCTGCCCCTCCAGACCGAAGGCGCTCACATCGCCCGACGGTGTCACCGAGCCGCCCACGGCCAGCACCACCGCCGCGGCGGTCAGCGGCCCGAGCGACGCCGCCGAGTCGGCGCCCAGCAGGTGCAGTCCCAACGCGGCCACCCCGGCCATCGCCAGGAACGCCCAGCTGACCGCGGCGACGGCGGACAGCAGCACATCGCCCCAGCGGATTCCCGCGGTCCTCGCGGCGGTCATCGACAGCCCCCGTTCCCAGACGGCTCGCCCCGAACGCGCGAGATGCCATGATCCGTGCGCATCCGTGGGCGCTTACCACTCTCCGTGGGCCTTTCGCCGTCGTCAACGCAGCCGGCTCAGGACCTTGCGCGACCGGTTTTTTGGCTCCGGGCACCGCGCCTGAAATAGTTCCTCACGATGTTCGCCATCCCTAGACTTCCCATACAGGGCGTCACTCGGGGGACTATGTAATGGGGCATGGAGTGCCTGAACTCGTACTCGAATTGAACGGACGGACCTGGACGCTCGACCCGTCCCGGTCCTACAGCCTGGGCAGGGATCCGCAGGGCGACATGGTGCTGGACGACGCCAGGGTCTCCTGGCGGCACGCCACCGTGCGCTGGGGCGGGCGCAGTTGGGTCATCGAAGACCAGGGCAGCACCAACGGCACGTACGTCCAGGGGCAGCGGATCCACCAGATGGAGATCGGCCCCGGCTCCGCGGTGCATCTCGGCAACGCCACGGACGGCCCGCGGCTGACCCTGTCCGGCAGTGCCGCGCCGGCCGGCGTGCACGGCGCGCCGACCGCGATGGCTCCGCCGCAGGCCGCCAGGCCCGCGCCGCAGCAGCAGGGCGCGCCGGGCTGGGCCGCGCCGCCGCACGCCCAGCAGCCGCCGGTCCATCAGGCGCCCGCCCACCAGGCCCCCGCCCACCACGCCCCGGCCCGTCAGGCACCCGCCCACCAGGCACCGCGCCAGCCCCCGGCCCACCAGGTGCCGCAGCAGGGCTGGAATCAGCAGCCGCAGGCCCCGTACGCCCAACAGCCCCCGCACGGCGGGCCCGCCGTGGCCCAGCAGCCCCCCGCGTCCCAGCAGCCCCCCGGGGACCGGTCCCGCGCCGCCGCCCCGCCGGTCTACGGCGACCGCAGCCCGACCACGTTCCACCGCCTCGACCTCGGCCGCGTCATGCGCATCGGCCGCGCGCTGGAGAACGAGCTGGTCGTCTCCGACCTCCAGGTCTCCCGGCACCACGCCGAGTTCCGGGCCACGCCCGACGGCCGCTTCGAGATCCACGACCTCGGCAGCCACAACGGTACGTACATCAACGGCCAGCCGGTCCCCAAGTCCGGCAAGGCGCCGGTCGGTCCGAACGACATCATCGGCGTCGGCCACTCCACCTTCCGGCTGGTCGGCGACCGGCTGGAGGAGTTCGTCGACACCGGTGAGGTGTCCTTCTCCGCCCGCCACCTGACCGTCACGGTCGACGGCGGCAAGCAGATCCTCAAGGACGTCTCCTTCGGCGTCCCGGAGAAGTCGCTGGTCGCGGTGATCGGCCCGTCCGGGTCCGGCAAGTCCACCCTGCTCAAGGCGCTGACCGGCTACCGGCCCGCCGACCAGGGCGACGTCCTGTACGACAACCGCAACCTCTACAAGCAGTTCGCCGAGCTGCGCCAGCGCATCGGCCTGGTCCCGCAGGACGACATCCTCCACAAGGAGCTGACCGTCCAGAAGGCCCTGAAGTACGCGGCCAAGCTGCGCTTCCCCGGTGACACCGCCGAGGCCGAGCGCACGGCCCGGATCGACGAGGTGCTGCGCGAGCTCAAGCTCGACATCCACAAGGACAAGAAGGTCACCTCCCTCTCCGGCGGCCAGCGCAAGCGCGTCTCGGTCGCCCTGGAGCTGCTGACCAAACCGTCCCTGATATTCCTGGACGAGCCGACCTCCGGCCTGGACCCGGGCATGGACCGCGACGTCATGCAGCTGCTGCGCGGCCTCGCCGACGACGGCCGTACGGTCCTGGTGGTCACCCACTCCGTCGCCGAGCTGGCCCTGTGCGACAAGCTGCTGGTGATGGCGCCGGGCGGCGGCGTGGCCTACTTCGGCCCGCCCGAGGAAGCGCTGAACTTCTTCCAGTACGACTCCTGGGCGGACGTCTTCTCCGCCTTCGAGAACTACCGCGACTACGACTGGATGGGCCGCTGGCGCGGCTCCCCGCACTACCAGATGTACGCCGCGGACATCGACGCCGTCGCCCCGCAGTCGGTCTCGGTCCAGGCACCCCCGGCCCGGATGCAGAAGTCGCAGAGCTGGGGCGCGCAGCTGTGGACCCTGATGCGGCGCTACGTCTCCGTGCTCGCCTCCGACCGCGGCTTCCTCGGCCTGATGCTGATCCTGCCGGCGGTGCTCGGCGTGGTGTCCATCCTCATCCCCAGCCAGCACGGCCTCGGCTACGGGCCCAAGGGCCCCAACCGCGACGCCAGTACGATCATGCTGATCCTGGCGGTCGGCATGTGCTTCTCGGGCGCCGCCAACTCGGTCCGTGAGCTGATCAAGGAGCGGGTCATCTACGAGCGCGAACGGGCCACCGGCCTGTCGCGTTCCGCGTACCTGATGTCCAAGGTGATCGTGCTCGGCGTGGTCACCGCCTTCCAGGGCGTGATCATCGCGGTGATCGGCTTCAGCCCGCGCAAGATGCCCACCGAGGGCGTGCTGCTCAAGAACCTGCCGGCCGTCGAGATGGGGCTCGCCGTCATCGCGCTCGGCTTCACCTCGATGATGTTCGGCCTGATCATCTCGGCGCTGGTCAAGACCGCCGAGAAGACCATGCCGCTGCTGGTCATGTTCGCCATCGTGCAGGTGGTCTTCACCGGTGTGCTCTTCCAGCTCTTCGACACGGTCGGCGTCGCGCAGGTGGCGTGGCTGATGCCGTCGCGCTGGGCGGTGGCCGCGATGGGCGCGACCGCCGACATGAACACGCTGCTGCCGTGGGAGGCGGGCAACCCCGACCCGCTGTGGAAGCACGAGGCGAGCGTCTACGCGATGGACCTGGTCATCCTGCTCGCCCTCGGCGTGGCCCTCGCCTTCGTGGTGGCCCGGCTGCTGCGCCGCCACGAGCCCGAGGTCATGCGCAAGTAGGGGCGCACGGCACGACGACGACCGCCGAGGGGCGGCACCCGGTGCGGGTGCCGCCCCTCGGCGGTCGCGCGTCCTGACGGGGACGGACGGCGTGGCCTACGCGGCGCGCGCCGGTCCGGCTCAGTACGCCGAGTTGACGTTGTCCATCGAGCCGTAGGTCGCGGCGGCGTACTTGCACGCGGCGGTGATGTTGGCGACCGGGTCGAAGATGTCCCAGGACGTGCCGTCGACGTGGTACGCCTGGAACGTCGGGTCGATGACCTGGAGCAGGCCCTTGGACGGGGTGCCCTGCTGCGCGTTGGAGTCGTAGCCGTTGACGGCCTGCGGGTTGCCGGTCGACTCGCGCATGATGTTGCGGTAGATGCCGTCGTAGGAGCCGGGGATGCCCTGCTTCTGCATGATGTCCAGCGACTCGCGGATCCAGCCGTCCAGGTCGTTGCTGTACGTCTTGGCCGGCTCCGGGGCCGGGGCGGCGGCGCGGTCGGCGGACCTGCTCGCGGCCTCCTGGTCCTTGCGCTCCTGGTCGGCCTTGGCCTTGGCGTCGGCCTCTTCCTTGGCCTTGGCGTCCTTCTCGGCGTCTTCGGCCTTCTTCTTGGCCTCGGCGGCGTCCTTCTCGGCCTGCTGGGCGGAGGCGTCCGCCTGCTTGCCGATGGTGTCCTGCTGGGTCTTGGCCGCGTTGTCGACCGCGCTGAAGGCGACCGGCTTGACGTTCTGGACGGCGGCCCGGTCGTGACCCTGCTCGGCGTCGGCCGAGCCCGGTACGACGGCGAAGACCAGGGCGGCGGCACCTGCCGCGGCGACGCCGGCGGCCGAGAGCTTGTGCGTCCGGTTCAGGCGGGCGTAGCCGGGAATGGCGTGCTTGGGCATGGGGGGACTGACCTCTATCCGACGGGGGTGCGCCGCTGTGGCCGGGAAAGGCGGTGAACGCCGAGTTCTGTCCACGGCGCCGAGCGACGGGAGTCATTGTTAGCGGCCGAAAATTCGACGAGCAAAGAGCCGCTTTACGATGCCGCTTAGTGGAACCCGGGGCGCGGATATCGCGTCACGGCCGGGTTCTCCCGGCGTCATCACCGGGTCCACCCCAGGTACAGCCCGCATCATCCAAAAGTCGTACGCATGCCGGAAAGCCACTAATGCCGTTCGTAAGTGACCTGGGTCCTATGTGCGGCGTCACACCGGGCACAAGGTTTAGTTGCCCGGTGTGATTGCCTTCGCACACTGCGTCAGTGAATTAGATCTCCACCAGCACCTGGTCCAGGGTCTTTCGGACCAGATCCGGTACGCGACAGTCCCGCGCCGGATATCCGACCGGAATCACGGCGAACGCCTTCTCGTTGGCCGGCCGCCCCAGCACCTCCTGGAGGAAGCGCATCGGACTCGGTGTGTGCACCAGCGCCGACAGACCCGACAGGTGCAGCGCGGACAGCAGCATCCCGACCGCGATGCCCACCGACTCGTCCACGTAGTAGTGCTTGTGCTTGCTGCCGTCCGGGCCCAGCCAGTACCGCTGCTGGAAGACGACGATCAGGTGCGGGGCGTCCGTCAGATGCGGTTTGATCTCGTCCGTGCCCAGCGGCCGCAGCGCCGCCAGCCACTCCTCGCCGAGCCGCCCCGCGTAGGAGACACGTTCCTCCTCCTCCGCGGCCTCCCGGATGCGCTGCCGCACCTCCGGGTTCTTGACCAGGACGAACGTCCAGGGTTGCTGATGCGCGCCGGAGGGCGCGGTGGCCGCGCAGGCGATGGCGTCCCGCACCACCTGCTCCGGCACCGGATCGGCGGAGAACTGCCGGACGGTCCGCCGCCGGTCCATCCGCTCCCGCAGGTCGGCGGCGCGGGCCAGCGATTCGCCGGCCGGCATCCGCTCCGGGTGGTACGGCACCGACCGGTAGGGATCGCCGTGGGTCGGTGTCCAGTTCCTCGTTGGTGTCGACATGCTCCGAGTCTGGAGGTCAGGCCGGCAGTACGAGGTGGAGATCCCCGAACTCGTGCCACCGGTACCGCTGCCGTGCGGCCTCCGCGTACGCCCGGCTCAGCGCGTCGCCGAAGCCCGCGCCGCCCGCGGCGGCCCGCCCCACCGCCTCCAGCGTCAGCAGGTGCGACGCCCCCGGCTCGTGCAGCCCGGTCAGCAGCCCGTGCACCGCCCGCACCCCGCGCTCCGGGGTGACGACCAGATCCGTCCACCCGGAGGCCGCCCGGATCCGTCCGTCCGGCCCGGCCGCGCTCTCCAGCGCCCGCGCCACCGTCGTCCCCACCGCCACCACCCGGCCGCCGCCCGCCCGCGCCGCGTTGATCTGCCACACCGTGGACGGCGGCACCGCGAAGCGCTCCGGGTACGGCGGCTCGTACGCCTCCGCCGACGCCACCCCCGTGTGCAGCGTCACCGGCGCGATCTGCACCCCCCGGCTCACCAGCCGCGCCACCAGGGACGCGGTGAACGGCCGCGCCGCACTCGGCATCCGCGCACTGCCCCCGCCGTCCGGCGAGCCCACCGCGAACACCGTCCGGTACGCGGCCGGCGGCTGGTCCCGGTCCGTGCAGCCGTACCGGATCGGCCGCCCGTACCGCCGCAGCACGTCCAGGACCGGCGCCCCCGACACCCGCGCCCACCACAGCCGTACGCCCCCGGGGTCCACCGGCGCCCGCAGCGTCAGCCGCGCGCCGCCCGGCAGCCGCACCACCGCGCCCGCCGGGCCGCCCGCCCGCTGCCGGGTACTGCCGCAACCGTCCGGCGTCCGCAGCTCCACCGCCCAGTCCCCGGCCGCCGCCTCCGGCCGCGGATACCGCCGGTCCGCCCGCGTCGAGAAGTGCACCACCACCGGCTCGCCGCGGCCCCGCCCGTCCCCGATCCGGCCGTCCACCGCCGCCGGCAGGGTGCGCGAGGTGTTCACCACCAGCACGTCCCCGGCCGACAGCAGTTCCGGCAGCTCCCGGAACGCGTGGTGCGCCGGCTCCGCCGTACCCCGGCTGACCAGGAGACGCACCGCGTTCCGTCCCAGGCCCGGCGCGCGCTGCTCGGCCGGCTCCCGCGCCGCCGGCTCGACCGGCACCCGCAGCACCTCGGCGGTCACCGGGCACCGCCCAGCAGGCCCGGCGCCGCGTGCCGCCCACTGGCCGCACCGGCGTCCAGCAGCCGCCCCGGCGCCGGTACGACCGTCTCGGGCAGCGGACGCCCGGAGCCGTCGCCGTCCGGCACGGCCGCCGCGTCGGAGCCGATGTTCAGTACGGCCCCACCGGAGCCGGGCGCTTTGGTGGTTTCTGTCCGTATAGGTGCAGCGCCATCCCCTATAGAAGGGGAAGGGGCGGACGCCGCGAAGAGCTGCGAGGCCCGCGGCAACGGCAGTGCCTTCTGTACGAGCCCCAACGGCGCCACCGCATTGACCTCCAGCGCAGCCCGCAGCCCGTCCAGCGGGTGCGCCTCCAGCCGCACCAGCGGCTCGGCACCCAGCACGCTCGCGCTGTTCACCGGCAGGTCCGGCCCGCCCAGCTCCCGCGCCGCGGCCACCAGCTCCGCCCGGTGCGCGGCGTCCGCCACGTCCCCCGGCAGCGCCATCACCCGCGCCCCCGCCCGGCGCATCCCCCGTGCCTCCTCCAGCGGCCCGGCCGACCTGGCGTCCACCACCAGGTCCCAGCCACGCCCGGCCAGCGCCGCGCCCGGCGCTCGCCCCAGCCCCTTCGATTTCGATGCTCCCGTGACGACCGCCACCGGCATGGCCCGCACCACCTCTCGCCTCGTCGGGCGCCGTCGCCGCCCCGATCCGCGTCCTCGCCGCTCACGCTAGGAACCGGACGGCCCGGGCCGCCTCGGGCAGCGGGCGGGACGGCCCAGGGCACTTCGCCCTAGGCCGGTGGGCCTAAGCGAAGGCCGCCGGTGGTCCGATACGGCTGTCAGTGCCCGCCGGTACCGTGAAGCCATGACCAACGGACCGGGAGACGGACACGGGCCGGGAGACGGGCCGGGCGCCGGGATCCCCGCCGTGAGCAGCGCGATCCTCGCCATGAGCCGGCACCTGGAGGTGCGCGACGTGCTCAAGACGATCGTCGCCTCCGCCCGCGAACTGCTCGACGCCGAGTACGCCGCCCTCGGCGTGCCCGACGACCACGGAGGCTTCGCCCAGTTCGTGGTCGACGGCGTCAGCGAGGAGCAGTGGAAGGCCATCGGCCCGCTGCCGCGCCAGCACGGCGTCCTCGCCGCGATGCTGCACCACGCCACCCCGGAGCGGCTCGCCGACGTCCGCACCGACCCCCGCTTCGGCGGCTGGCCCGCCGCCCACCCGGACATGTCCGACTTCATCGGCCTGCCGGTCGCCGACGGCGACGAGATCCTCGGCGCGCTCTTCCTCGCCAACAAGAAGTGCCCCAAGCCCGCGGGCGGCTGCGGCTTCACCGCCGAGGACGAACGGCTGCTCGGCATACTCGCCCAGCACGCCGCCATCGCCCTCACCAACGCCCGCCTCTACGAGCGCAGCCGCGAACTGACCATCGCGGGGGAGCGGGCCCGGCTCGCCCACGAACTGCACGACGCCGTCGCCCAGAAACTCTTCTCGCTCCGGCTGACCGCCCAGGCCGCCACCGCCCTGGTGGACCGCGACCCGGCCCGCGCCAAGGACGAGTTGCAGCAGGTCGCCGCCCTCGCCGCGGAAGCCGCCGACGAACTGCGCGCCGCCGTCGTCGAGTTGCGGCCCGCCGCCCTGGACGAGGACGGCCTCGTCGCCACCCTGCGCTCCCAGACCCAGGTCCTGGACCGCGCCCACCACGCACAGGTCACCTTCGAGGCCCAGGGCGTACGCGCCCTGCCCGCCGCCCAGGAGGAAGCACTGCTGCGGGTCGCCCAGGAGGCCCTGCACAACGCCCTGCGGCACGCCGGCGCCGACCGCGTCGAGGTCACCCTCGTACGCCACGGCCCGGGCGCCCTGCTGCGCGTCGCCGACGACGGCCGCGGCTTCGACACCGGCGCGGTCCGCCGCGCGGGCCGTCACCTGGGCCTGGTGTCGATGCGGGACCGGGCGAGCGGTGTCGGCGGCCGGCTCACCGTGGAATCGGAGCCCGGCAAGGGCACTGCTGTGGAGATGGAGGTACCCGGTGGGTGAAGACACGAGGGGCAGCGCGATGGGGGTCCCCCCGGGCGAAGCCCGGGGGAGTTCCGAACGAAGGGCGGTGGCGGGCGACGGGCGGGCCATCAGGGTCCTGCTGGTCGACGATCACCAGGTCGTCCGCCGCGGACTGCGCACGTTCCTGGAGGTCCAGGACGACATCGAGGTGGTGGGGGAGGCGTCCGACGGCGCCGAGGGCATCGCCGCCGCCGAGCAACTGCGCCCGGACGTCGTCCTGATGGACGTCAAGATGCCGGGCATGGACGGCATCGAAGCCCTCCGCAAGCTGCGCGAACTGGACAACCAGGCCCGCGTGCTGGTCGTCACCAGCTTCACCGAACAGCGCACCGTCGTCCCGGCACTCCGCGCGGGCGCCGCGGGCTACGTCTACAAGGACGTCGACCCGGACGCGCTGGCCGGCGCCATCCGTTCCGTGCACGCCGGACACGTCCTCCTCCAGCCCGAGGTGGCCGGCGCCCTCCTCTCCCAGGAGGACGGCAACAACGGGCAGGGGCGTGGCACCTCGCTGACCGAGCGGGAGCGTGAGGTCCTCGGCCTGATAGCGGACGGCCGCTCCAACCGCGAGATCGCCCGCGCGCTGGTGCTGTCCGAGAAGACCGTCAAGACCCATGTGTCCAACATCCTGATGAAGCTGGACCTGGCCGACCGCACCCAGGCCGCCCTCTGGGCGGTCCGGCACGGCATCGGCGCCTGAGGGACGGCGGCCGGGAGCCGCACCGGCGCCGGTCCGACTATCAGGACGTGCGCCGGTTCGCCGTCATCCCATCCGAGATTCATACCGTCGGGTGTACGTCACCCGTGTGGCGCAACCCGTCAGGCGTCCGGCCGTTCTCCATGACGTGCCGCGGAAGTCGACCGCGGCCGTCGTTAGGAGAGGTCAGAGAAGTGAAGAACATCAAGAGGGCCGTGGCCGTCACGATCGCCACGGGCGGACTCGCCGTCGCCGGTGCCGGTATCGCCTCCGCCCAGGGTGTCGCGCAGGGCCACGCCGTGAACTCCCCCGGCGTCGCCTCCGGCAACCTGCTCCAGGTCCCGGTGCACGTCCCGGTCAACGTCACCGGCAACACCGTCTCGGTCATCGGTGTCCTGAACCCGGCCTTCGGGAACCGCAGCCACAACTCCTGACCGCCTCCGCGCGACGGGCCGGCCCGGCCACCCACCCCCGACGGGCCGGCCTCGCCGAGCACCCGATGACCACCACCCCACGGCCCCGCGCCGACACGTGAGGAACACTTCCATGAACACCGCCAAGAAGGCCGCCTTCGTCCTCGCCACCGCCGGACTGGCCGCCGGTGCCGCCGCCGGGTCCGCCGCCGCGACCGGGAACGCGCACGCCAACGGCGCGGCCACCAAGTCCCCCGGTGTCCTCTCGGGCAACCTCGTACAGATCCCCGTGAACGTGCCCGTCAACGTCTCCGGCAACACCGTCAACGTCGTCGGCCTCCTCAACCCGGCCCACGGCAACGCCGCCGCGAACCGCTGACCCACGGCACACTCCGCCGCACCCCCGGACCGCGCCGGCACCCGCGGCCACCCGAAGGCCCCGCCCGACCGCACCCCGGTCGGCGGGGCCTTTTCCGTACGGAGGCGGCCCGGCCCCGCCCGCCGGCGCTCACCCCCGGCGCCGCTCCGCCTCCTCCACATACGCGTTGTACGCCGCCACCTGCGCCCGCCGGGCCGTACGCTCCACCGGCCGCAGCGCCTCGGCCCGCGCCGCCATCTCGGACGCGCTCACCGCACCGCCGTGCTCCCGCCCGTCCCCGCCGGCGCCCCGCGCGATACCGATCAGCGCGCCGACCCGCTGCGCCAGCTCCAGCACCCGCACCGCCCGCGGCGGATATCCGGGCGCCAGCACCTGCCGTCCGGCCTCGGCCCGCGCGCGGTACGCCTCCAGCGCCGCCTGCGCGACCGGCCCGGAACCCGCCACGTCCAGCCGGGAGAGCACCTCGGTCGCCTCCCGCAGCGCCTCCGCCAGCTCCCGCTCCGCCTCGCCGAGGGAGGGCACGTCCGCCGGGGGAGCGTCCCGTACGGGCAGGCAGTGCCAGACCACCTCCACATGCACGTCCTCGCGCGGCACCCCGGCGCCCTCGGGTCCGGACTCCCACACCTCCGGGACGAGCCCGAGCCCCGCCCCGGACGCCAGCACCGCTTCCTCGGCCTCCATCGCCCGCGCATTGAACTCCGCGGGGCCGCTCAGCCCCAGCGGATGCCCGGGCACCGGCAGCGCCACCCGCAGGCCGGTCGCCCCCAGCGCCCGCAACCGCCCCAGGGCGAGCGTCAGCCCGACCGGGCCCGGCTCCCCGGGCAGGCCCCGCACGCGGTGCACCGCGTCGTCGTCCGCGATCCGCTGCGCGGCTTCATCAGGTGAGACAAGCCCGGCCAACAGGGCATTTCCCCACGCGGCCAGCCGTCCCGAACGAGGTTCATCGAGCATGTCCCCAGCCTAAGGACAGGCACTGACATCGAGTGGCGTAGGTTTGCAGGGGGGATGCGCCCACAGGCGCACGAGACCGACCGATATGCAATGGGAGACAACGCGCTCATGAGCGATGTGCTGGAGCTGGTGGACGTATCCGTGGTCCGCGAAGGACGGGCTCTGGTGGACCAGGTCTCCTGGTCGGTCAAGGAGGGCGAGCGCTGGGTGATCCTCGGCCCCAACGGCGCCGGCAAGACCACCCTGCTCAACGTCGCCTCCAGCTACGTCTTCCCGAGCACCGGCACCGCCTCGATCCTCGGCGAGACCCTCGGCAAGGTCGACGTCTTCGACCTGCGCCCGCGCATCGGCGTGGCCGGCATCGCCCTCGCCGACAAGCTGCCGCGCAGCCAGACCGTCCTGCAGACCGTGCTCACCGCCGCCTACGGCATGACCGCCGGCTGGCGCGAGCAGTACGAGGACATCGACGAGCAGCGCGCCCGCGCCTTCCTCGACCGGCTCGGCATGAACGAGTACCTCGACCGGAAGTTCGGCACCCTCTCCGAAGGCGAGCGCAAGCGCACCCTCATCGCCCGCGCGATGATGACCGACCCCGAGCTGCTCCTCCTGGACGAGCCCGCGGCCGGCCTCGACCTCGGCGGCCGCGAAGACCTCGTACGCCGCCTCGGCCGGCTCGCCCGCGACCCGTACGCCCCCTCCATGATCATGGTCACCCACCACGTCGAGGAGATCCCCCCGGGCTTCACCCACGTCCTGATGATCCGCCAGGGCAAGGTCCTGTCCGCCGGACCGCTCGACCTGGAACTGACCTCCAGCAACCTCTCGCACTGCTTCGGCCTGCCGCTGGTCGTCGAGCGCAACGGCGACCGCTGGACCGCGCAGGGCCTGCCGCTCTCCTGAAGGGCCCCTTCCTGAAGAGCGCGGCACCACCGCGCCCTTCCTGACCGGACGGCCCCTGTCCCGGGCCGTCCGGCGGATCTACCATGAAGGCGTGGATCCATGGGTGTGGTGGCTCATCGCCGCCGTAGGACTGGGCATTCCGCTCGTCGTGACCGCGATGCCCGAGTTCGGCATGCTCGCGGTCGGTGCCGTCGCCGGTGCCGTCACCGCGGGACTCGGCGGAGGCACGGTCATGCAGTTCGTCGTCTTCGCCGCCGTCTCGGTCGCGCTCATCGCGGTGGTACGCCCCATCGCCAACCGCCACCGGAACCAACGCCCGCAACTGGCCTCGGGGATCGACGCCCTCAAGGGCCGCTCCGCCACCGTCCTGGAACGGGTCGACGCCTCGGGCGGCCGGGTCAAGCTGGGCGGCGAGGTCTGGTCCGCCCGAGCGCTGGACGGGGACCAGGTCTACGAACCGGGCCAGAAGGTGGACGTGGTGGAGATCGAAGGTGCCACCGCGGTCGTCATGTGAGCGTTCAAGCCAGTCGTCGTACGAGCGCACGGATGAGGCGAAGCGCCTGCGTGGCGGCCGGCCGCTCTGAAAGACTCGATCAAGACCAGGCCGGCACAGGCCGCCGCAGTCAGCAACCGAGGGGTACCGGGGAGCCGCAGTGCAACCGATCATCATCGTCCTGATCATCCTGGTGGTGCTCGTTTTCGTCGCACTCATCAAAACGATCCAGGTCATCCCGCAGGCCAGCGCCGCCATCGTCGAGCGCTTCGGCCGTTACACCCGCACCCTGAACGCGGGCCTGAACATCGTCGTCCCGTTCATCGACTCCATCCGCAACCGCATCGACCTGCGCGAACAGGTCGTCCCCTTCCCGCCGCAGCCGGTGATCACCCAGGACAACCTGGTCGTGAACATCGACACCGTCATCTACTACCAGGTCACCGACGCGCGCGCCGCGACGTACGAGGTCGCCAGCTACATCCAGGCGATCGAGCAGCTCACCGTCACGACCCTGCGCAACATCATCGGCGGTATGGACCTGGAGCGGACCCTGACCTCCCGCGAGGAGATCAACGCGGCCCTGCGCGGCGTTCTGGACGAGGCCACCGGCAAGTGGGGCATCCGCGTCAACCGCGTCGAGCTCAAGGCCATCGAGCCGCCGACCTCCATCCAGGACTCGATGGAGAAGCAGATGCGCGCCGACCGTGACAAGCGCGCCGCCATCCTCCAGGCCGAAGGTGTCCGGCAGTCCCAGATCCTCACCGCCGAAGGTGAGAAGCAGTCCTCGATCCTGCGCGCCGAAGGTGAGGCCAAGGCCGCCGCGCTGCGCGCCGAGGGCGAGGCCCAGGCGATCCGGGTGGTCTTCGAGTCCATCCACGCCGGCGACCCGGACCAGAAGCTGCTGTCCTACCAGTACCTCCAGATGCTGCCGAAGATCGCCGAGGGGGACGCCAACAAGCTCTGGATCGTGCCCAGCGAGATCGGCGACGCCCTCAAGGGCCTCGGCGGCGCCATCAACAGCTTCAACCCCGCGGGCGGCGGCGCCCCGGCCGGCGGCCCCGGCATGACCAAGTCCGCCCCGCACCGCGAACAGCCCCCCATCGACTGACCCGGTTCCTCCCAGGACCGGCCCGGTTCCTCCCAGGGCCCGCCCCCGGCAGCACGCGCGCAGTGCTGTTACCGGGGGCGGGCCCTGGTGCATGATCAGGCCGGACCGTACCGATCATGTACGAGGGAGCCCGTATGACCGTCTGGGAAGCGCTCGCCGTCTTCGGCGCGGGCGGTGCGGCCGGCGCGATCAACGTCGTCGTCGGCTCCGGAACCCTGATCACCTTCCCGGTCCTGCTGGCCGTCGGTCTGCCACCGGTCACCGCCAACGTCTCCAACACCCTCGGCCTGGTGCCCGGTTCGCTCAGCGGCGCCTTCGGCTACCGCCGCGAACTGGCCGGCCAGGCACACCGCATACGCCGCTTCGGCGCCGCGGCCCTGGCCGGCGGCCTGATCGGCGCGGCCCTCCTCCTGGTGCTGCCGTCCGACGCCTTCGACGCGATCGTGCCCGCCCTGATCGCCGTGGCGCTCGTCCTCGTCGTCCTCCAGCCCCGGCTCGCCGCCGCCCTGCGCGCCCGCCGCGAACGCAACGGCACCACCGTCCGGACGGACGGTGGTGCCCTGCTGCTGACCGGACTCTTCTTCGCGAGCATGTACGGCGGCTACTTCGGCGCCGCCCAAGGGGTCATCTACCTCTCCCTGATGGGCCTGCTGCTCAGCGAGGACCTGCAACGCCTCAACGCCGTCAAGAACGTACTGGCCCTGTTCGTCAACGGCGTCGCCGCGCTGTTCTTCCTCTTCGCCGCGCCCATCGACTGGCTCGCCGTCGTCCTCATCGCCGCGGGCTCGGCCCTCGGCGGCCTGCTCGGCGCCAGGATCGGCCGCCGGCTGCCACCCGCCGTACTGCGCGGAGTGATCGTCGCCGTCGGCATCGCGGCGATCACCCAACTGCTGCTGAGGTGACCCGTCCGGACGCTACGCCGACAGCCCCAGCCACTCCGGCAGCTCCTCCCGTACGGAACCGGCCAGCGCCGCCACCAGCGCATCGGCGGGCGTCGGCTCGAACGGCCGGGTCAGCAGCCGCATCCCCGCCTGCTCCGGCGTCCGGTCCGCCTTGCGGTGATTGTCCTCGACGCAGGACGCGACCGTGTTCAGCCAGCTGTCCCCGCCGCCGCGCGACCGCGGCACGATGTGGTCCACGGTCGTCGCCCGCCGCCCGCAGTACGCGCACCGGTGCTGGTCACGCACCAGCACACCCCGCCGCGACCACGCCGCCTGTCTTCGGAACGGCACCCGTACGTACCGGCTCAGCCGGATCACCCGAGGTACCGGCACCTCCACCGCCGCGGCCCGGATCCGCAGCCCCGGATGCGCCTGCTCGACCACGGCCTTGTCCTGCATGACCAGCACCACCGCCCGCCGCAGCGACACCGTCGCCAGCGGCTCGAAGCTCGCGTTGAGCACCAGTGTCTCGCGCATCCCGTCCACCTCCCGGTCCCCGTTCGCCGCTCGGCGAAGTGGCTCCACTGTGCAGCTCCAGTGATCCCCTGGACAACGCAATTTCCGCACGCCACAAGGGAGATGGGAGATGACGGGGAGGTGAAGGTACGGGTGCGCGGAAGGGGGCGGAAGGAAGCACGCCGCGGCGCGGAGCGGGCGGCACGCTCCGGGGCCCCACCCCCGTGCGTTCGCCGGGACCCCGGAGCGTATGGCAGCCGATGCGGCCGTCCGACACGAGAACGGACTCCGGCAGACGGCCGGCGACACACCTGCGCCCGCCGTCCCCGCCGCTGCGGTACCGGCTGCCCGACGGCCGTCCTGCGCGCCGTTTGCCAGCCATGCACCACTGTGCGAGCGGAAGCGCCGGGGCGCAACGGAATTAGGGCCGGTGTCCGTACCGGGCGGAAACGGCCCGGTACGGACACCGGCCCCCTGTTCAGCTACCGGCCGGCACCTCGTACTCGCCGATGAGCTGCGCCCGCCCGATCGCGTGGAACCGCAGATTGAAGCCGACCACGGCCGGCGTCGCGTCCGCGTCCGGGCCCAGCTTCTCCTGGTCCACCGCGTACACGGTGAAGACGTAGCGGTGCGGCCCGTCACCGGGCGGCGGCGCCGCACCCGTGAAGTCCGGCGACCCCGCGTCGTTGCGTACGTGCACGGCGCCCTCCGGCAGCCCCTTCATGGCACCGCTGCCGGCACCGGCGGGCAGCTCGGTGACCGACGCGGGGATGTCGAACACCGTCCAGTGCCAGAAACCACTGCCGGTCGGCGCGTCCGGGTCGAAGCAGGTGACCGCGTAGCTGCGGGTCCCCTCCGGCGCGCCTTCCCACCGCAGGTGCGGCGAGGTGTTGCCCTCCGCCTGCACCTGCGCCGACGGAAGCCTGCCGCCGTCGGTCACCTCGTCGCTCACCACGGTGAACCCGGCCACCGGCGGATGGAAATCGTGCGGGAGCGGCCGGCGCTTGAGCTCGGACACCTGGGCACCTCCTGAGTCGCGAATGGACACCTGTCCGGCCAGGTTAGATCCTGCGCCGCGACCCCCGGCGCCCGGCCGGGGTGCGGACACGGGCCCGTCAGAGCCAGTTGCGCCGGCCGCCGACCTCGGCCAGCCACTGGTTGAGGTACGCCGCCCAGTCGGTCGCCTGATAGCCGTCCAGCGGCACCACGAACGAGCGGTACGTGTCGCTGCCCTCGCTGAACAGCCCCGGCTTCTTGTCCATCTCCAGCACCACGTCCATCTCCCGGTCGTCCGCCACGAAGGACAGCTCGACCTGATTCAGGCCCCGGTACTGCTGCGGCGCGTGGAACTCGATCTCCTGGTAGAAGGGCAGCCGCTGCCGGGTACCGCGGATGTGCCCCTGCTCCAGGTCCGCGCTCTTGAACCGGAACCCGAGCCGGCCGAAGGCGTCCAGCAGGGCCTGCTGCGCGGGCAGCGGATGCACGTTGACCGGGTCGAGGTCGCCGGAGTCCACCGCACGGGCGATCGCCAGCTCCGTCGTCACCCCGACGTGCATCCCGTGCAGCTGCTGCCCGAGGAACGTCGTCACCGGCGTCTCCCACGGGATCTCCAGCCCGAACGGCACCGTGTGCACCGCGCCGGCCTGCACCTCGAAGGCCCCGCCGAGCCGGAGCTTGGTGAACTCGACGTCCCGCTTGTACTCCTGCTCACCGCCCTCGACCTCCACCCGCGCCTGGAGGCCCACCGACAGCTTCTCGATCTGCTGGGCGACCGAACCGCCCTCGATCCGCACCTCGCCCTGCACGACCCCGCCCGGCACGACGTTCTCCTCGAAGAGCACCGTCTCCACCGACGCGCCTCCGGCCCCCAAGCTGGCCAGCAGCTTCTTGAACCCCATGCTCGTTCCTCCCCAGGCAGACGCCTGTACCTCGTGTGATGCGCCGTGATCCCGGCCGGTCCGTTCCCTACCCACGCCGGACGGCCGCCGCCGGTTCCGCGGCGACCGGTTCCGTGGGCGCCACCCTCCCAACGGAACGCCCCGGTGGCCAGTCGCCCCCCGGTGCTTCGCGTCGCTCTCCGTTACCCTTGATCCGCATGATCGTCGCACCGGACCGCCGACCGCTCACGCGGGACTTCTTCGACCGTCCCGTCCTGGACGTCGCGCCTGAGCTGCTCGGCCGCACTCTCGTACGCCGCACCCCGCAGGGGCCGATCGAACTGCGCATCACCGAGGTCGAGGCATACAACGGCTCCTCGGACCCGGGCTCCCACGCCTACCGGGGACGTACCGCGCGCAACGCCTCGATGTTCGGACCTCCCGGTCACGCGTACGTGTATTTCATCTACGGCATGTGGTTCAGCCTCAACCTGGTCTGCAACAAGGAGGACACCGCCAGCGGTGTGCTGCTCCGGGCCGGCGAAGTGCTCACCGGAACGGAGCAGGCAGCCGAACGCCGTCCGAAGGCGCGCAACGCCCGCGAACTGGCCAAGGGCCCGGCCCGGCTCGCCACCGCCCTCGACATCGACCGCTCCCTGGACGGCACGGACATCTGCTCCACCGACCCGGACCAGCCGCTCACCGTCCTGCACGGCCACCCGGCGGAGGCCGCCGAGGTGCTCAACGGGCCGCGTACGGGCATCAGTGGCGAGGGCGCCGTGCACCCGTGGCGCTTCTGGATCGACGGCGACCCCACCGTCAGCCCGTACCGCGCCCACGTGCCGCGCAAGCGCCGGAGCAGGGCTGCTTGACTCTGCGCTCCGGACCGCCTAACGTGGCCCGAGCCGCTTGACACGGGCAGCGCTGTCTGCGCGGGCCGCCGAGCGACGCAAACCCACTACCTACGAACGATCACCCCCGGCGGGGTCTTGTTTCGCTTGCCGAAATTCGAAGCCGCCACGGCGCGATTATGTGCCGCACGGGAATTCGCCTAAAGTAGTGATCACGCCGAAAGGCGTAACACACCCCGCCGACGGGGCATCGGAAACGAATTCGATCCGGCAACGGACCGGGAATCGGATCTGATAACGTCGGAAGGGCCGGAAAGCGAGAGCTGAACGGCCGCCCCGCTCCAGCAGGGGCCGGAAACGGAAAGCGGAAACGCCGAACGGATCTGGTAAGGTTGGAACCGCGAAGAAGCCGAAAGGCCGAAACGCACCGGCGAAAATCAGCACCGCGAGGATCTGATAGAGTCGGAAACGCAAGACCGAAGGGAAGCGCCCGGAGAGCCTGGTGAAACAGGCACAAAGGAAGCGTCCGTTCCTTGAGAACTCAACAGCGTGCCAAAAGTCAACGCCAAATATGTTGATACCCCGTCCACCGGCACACGCCGGAGGATGAGGTTCCTTTGAAAAGCCCACCAGCACCTTCACGGTGCGGGTGGCACACACAGCGAGGACGCTGTGAACGGGAAGCCTATTCCGCTTCCTGTTCCGCTCTCGTGTGTGTTACCGGGAGAACCCGGAAA